>CAVPTU010000019.1:0-65334 GCA_963708565.1 uncultured Alphaproteobacteria bacterium | reverse complement strand
GATGGTCGCGCCGCTCATCATCTTGATAACCGGCCTTTATGCCGTGCCGCTTGCTGCACTGGCCGGCAGCTATAAGCTCATCCCGCCGGGAACCATGCTGCCCGCCGCCGACACCGCCGAGACCGCTGTGCGCGCTGTCGCCTCGGCCTTCGCGTTGGCCCTGCAGATCGCCTCGCCCTTCCTGCTCGTCGCCATCGTGTGGCACGTCGCGACCGGGCTGCTAGCCCGACTTGTCCCGCGGCTGCAGGTCTACTTCGTTGTGATGCCGGCACAGATCCTTGGCGGCATCGCATTGTTCGCCATGCTGGCGACTTCCCTGTTGACGGCCTGGCAGGTCTCGGTTCGGGCGGGCTTTGCCAGTCTGCCGGGTCTGTGACCGGCCATGGCTGGCGAGTCACAGCATGAAGACCGGACCGAAGCCGCAACCGCACGACGGCAGCAGAAGGCGCGCGAAGAGGGCCAGGCCCCGGTCTCGCGCGAGCTGACCAACTTCGCCGGGCTGGCGGCTGTCACGTTGGCACTGGTCATGACGGGACCTGGCGCCGTGCACGATCTGGCGCTGCGGCTCAGCATTTTCCTGTCTCGGGCACATGAAATGAAACCCGATGCTTCGCTGGCCCAACTCGCCGGCCTGGCCAGTTGGGGTGGTGCCGCGCCATTCGTATTGGCGTCGATGATCGCCGGCGTCGCCGCGGTCCTGGTGCAAACGCGCTTCCTCCTCAGCGGCAAAGCATTGCGGATGGATTTCTCGCGCATCAGCCCGAAGGCCGGATTTAAGCGGTTGCTGGGGTCGGAAAGCCTGGTCGAGGCCGGCAAGTCAGTGGCCAAGGTCGCCGTGCTTGGGATCGTGCTGTGGCGGGTGCTGCTGGCCGATCTGCCGGGGTTGTTGGTTGCACCATTCGGCGAGCCAAAACAGCTTCTCGCCCGTGCGGCGGTGCCAGTACTGCACGTGGTACTGGTCGTGCTCGCCGCGCAGGCGGGGCTTGCCGTGCTGGATGTCTTCTGGGTGTATCTGCGCCACTCGCGTTCGCTGCGCATGAGCCGCCACGACATTCTGGAAGAGCAGAAGGAGACCGAGGGCGATCCGCGGGTGAAGGCGCGGGTGAAGCAGATCCGCACTTTCCGTGCCCGCAAGCGCATGCTGGCCGCGGTACCCAAGGCGACGGTGGTGATCACCAATCCGACGCATTACGCCATCGCGCTGTCCTACGATCGGGCAAAGCACGCCGCGCCGCGTGTGGTGGCAAAAGGAGTTGATTCACTCGCGGCTCGAATTCGCGAGGTGGCGGAGGCGAACCGCGTGCCGGTGGTGGCCAACCCGCCCCTGGCGCGTGCGTTGTTCCGCGTGGAGCTGGATGCCGATATCCCCGCCGAGTACTATCAGGCGGTGGCGGAGATCATCGCGTATGTCTGGCGCCTTGCACGGCCTGCGGGGCGGCGGCAGGAAGGTGCTGCCATCGAGTCATAACGGAAGAAGAAAGGGGCGGTCCGAAGACCGCCCCTTGTCCAATCAGAAGTCCATGTCGCCCATGCCGCCGCCACCCGGCGGCATCGCCGGTGCCTTCTTCTCCGGCTTCTCGGCGACCATCGCCTCGGTGGTCACCAGCAGGCCGGCGACCGAGGCCGCGTCCTGCAGCGCCGTCCGCACCACCTTGGTCGGGTCGATGATGCCGGCCTTCACCAGGTCCTTGAACTCGCCGGTCTGCGCGTCAAAGCCCCAGTTGTACTCGTCCTTGTCCAGCACCTTGCCGGCGATCACCGCGCCGTCCTCGCCGGCGTTCTCGGCGATCTGACGCAGCGGCGTCTGGATCGCCTTGCGCACGATCTCGATGCCGAAGCGCTGGTCGTCGTTGTCCGCCTTCAGCTTCGCCAGGATCAGCGACGCGCGCGCCAGCGCGCACGCCGCCGCCCGGAACGATGCCTTCCTCGACCGCCGCACGGGTCGCGTGCAGGCTGTCGTCGACGCGGTCCTTGCGCTCCTTCACCTCGACCTCGGTCGAGCCGCCGACGCGGATCACCGCGACGCCGCCCGCCAGCTTCGCCAGCCGCTCCTGCAGCTTCTCGCGGTCGTAGTCCGAGGTGGTCTCCTCGATCTGCGCGCGGATCTGGTTGCAGCGGCCGACGATGTCGGCCTTCTTGCCGGCGCCTTCGACGATGGTGGTGTTCTCCTTCTCGATCAGCACCTTCTTCGCCTTGCCGAGGTCGTTCAGCTTGACGTTCTCGAGCTTGATGCCGAGGTCTTCGCTGATCACCGTGCCGCCGGTGAGGATCGCGATGTCCTCCAGCATCGCCTTGCGGCGATCGCCGAAGCCAGGCGCCTTCACCGCCGCGACCTTCAGGCCGCCGCGCAGCTTGTTCACCACCAGCGTGGCGAGCGCCTCGCCCTCGACGTCCTCGGCGATGATCAGCAGCGGACGGCCGGACTGCACGATGCTCTCCAGCAGCGGCAGCATCGGCTGCAGGCCGGACAGCTTCTTCTCGTGGATCAGGATGTACGGCTGATCCAGCTCGGCGATCATCTTCTCGGCGTTGGTGATGAAGTACGGCGAGACATAGCCGCGGTCGAACTGCATGCCCTCGACCACGTCGAGCTCGGTCTGGATGCCCTTGGCTTCCTCGACCGTGATGACGCCCTCGTTGCCGACCTTCTGCATGGCGTCGGAGATCATCTTGCCGATCTCGGTCTCGCCGTTGGCGGCGATCGCGCCGACCTGAGCGGTCTCGGCCGGGGTGGTGATCTTCTTGGTCTTCTTCTTCAGTTCGTCGACGACCGCGGTCACCGCGCGATCGATGCCGCGCTTGAGGTCCATCGGGTTCATGCCCGCGGCCACCGCCTTGGCGCCCTCGCGCACGATCGCCGCGGCGAGCACCGTCGCCGTGGTGGTGCCGTCACCGGCGATGTCGTTGGTCTTCGAGGCGACCTCGCGCACCATCTGCGCGCCCATGTTCTCGAACTTGTCGGCGAGCTCGATTTCCTTGGCGACGGTCACGCCGTCCTTGGTGATGCGCGGCGCGCCGAAGCTCTTGTCGAGCACCACGTTGCGGCCCTTCGGGCCCAGCGTGACGTGCACGGCGTCGGCCAGGATGTCCACGCCGCGCAGCATGCGCTGGCGGGCCTCACCGCCGAACCTTACGTCCTTGGCAGCCATATGTCGGATTCCTTCGTGTTGCAGTCTGGGTTAAGCGGCCTTGCGCTTGGCGGCGGGCTGGCCCTCGATGATGCCCATGATGTCGGACTCCTTCATGATCAGGAGTTCCTCGCCATCGAGCTTCACCTCGGTGCCGGACCACTTGCCGAACAGGATGCGGTCGCCGGCCTTGACGTCGAGCGGCACCAGCTTGCCGGCCTCGTCGCGGGCGCCGGGGCCGGCGGCGACGACTTCGCCCTCCATCGGCTTTTCCTTGGCCGTGTCGGGGATGATGATGCCGCCCGCGGTCTTCTCTTCGGCTTCGAGCCGACGGACCACGACGCGGTCGTGCAGGGGACGGAACTTCATTCGGATCGCTCCTTGAGTGATCTCGCCAATGGGATGATGTGACTTTGCCAACCGGCCTGCCGCGGCCCCTTCATGGGCACCGCGGACGCGGCCTGTTAGCACTCCCCTCCGGAGAGTGCCAGCGATCTAGTCGCGTTCGCGTGTGGAGTCAAGCGCCCGGCAGCAATTGCTGTGGGTGAGTGCTAAATTATTGAAATTGCTGCGATTTATGCTTGCGTAAGCAACCCGTGGTCATGTCATGCTGTTGTCAGGAGACACCAGGAGGACAGCGGACGGAGACCAGGATGAGCCTTGCGCTGCAGCTGAACGACTATCGCCTGACCACGGCGGAAATCCTCTACCGTCTGCCGGACCACCCGGGGATCCTGCAAAGCTATATCTGGCAGGACCTCGACCTCGCGCCCGGCTTCCCCGTGCTGCACAAGTTCCTCGATTTCTGGCATCGCGAACTGGACGGCAAGGTGCATTCGGTGCGCGTGGCCTCGGCCAGCGTGATCAAGCCGGCGTCGTATCGGCAGCGCCGAGCGCCTATCTGCGTCTCCACTGACCAGAACCGCAGGCTTCGTCCGGGGATTCACGCAGGGCCTGCGGCGATACGCCTATATAGCGTGCCATGCCCTTCGACGTTCGTGAATTTCCCGGTGCTCCGCCGGAAGACCGCGCGGCCGGCCGCAGCCGCCGGCTGGTCGCGATCTGGCTGTTCGGCGTCGCCGGCATGGTCCTGGTGATGGTCGTCCTGGGCGGCGTCACCCGGCTGACCGGCTCCGGTCTGTCGATCATGGAGTGGGCGCCGCTCGCCGGCACGCTGCCGCCGCTGAACGACGCGGACTGGCAACGGCTCTACCATCTCTATCAGCAGATTCCGCAATACCGCGCTGGTGAACGAGGGCCTGGGCCTTGCCGGCTTCAAGCAGATCTTCTGGCTGGAATGGGTGCATCGTCTCTGGGGCCGGCTCATCGGCCTGGCCTTCATCGTGCCGCTGATCTGGTTCTGGGCGACCGGCCGGATCGAGCGCGCGGCTTCGGCCTTGGCTCGTCCTGCTGTTCGTCCTGGGCGGGCTACAAGGGGCGGTCGGCTGGTTCATGGTGGCATCGGGCTTCGAGCCCGACGGCCACCGCCGTGTCGCCGTATCGGCTGGTGGTCCATCTGGTGCTCGCCCTGATCCTTTACGCGGCGCTGCTCTGGACCGGCCTGACGGTGCTCCGTCCGGTGCCGCCGCGACCCCCGGCGGGCAGGCTGCTGCACTCGCTGGCCTGGGCCTGCTGTGCCTGCGTTGCCCTGACCATGGTGGCCGGCGGTTTTGTCGCCGGGACGCACGCCGGCTTCGCCTACAATACTTTCCCGCTGATGGAAGGTCGGCTGGTGCCGACCGACTACGGCAGGCTCGAACCGTTCGCGCGCAATCTGACGGAGAACCTCGCCGCCGTGCAATTCGACCACCGGCTCCTGGCAACGCTCACCGTTCTCGTTGCTATCGCGACACTCGCCGTCGGGTTCGCCACACGCCCGCCGCCCGTCGCGCGCCACGCATTGGTGGCGCTGTCAGGCGCCGCGCTGGTGCAGTATCTCCTCGGTGTAGCGACACTCCTGCTGGTCGTCCCGGTCGCGCTGGCGGCGATGCACCAGGCGGTCGCCGCGCTGCTGCTCACCGCCGCGATCGTGCTGTTGCACGCCACGCGACCCGCTCCGGTCAGGCGGTGACGGTGACGCCGGCGCTGTTCCTGATCGGGCGCCCGTCGGCGGCTGGACCGTGACCGACACCGGTCCGCCTGCGGACGCGGGGCATGAGGCCCACAAGCGCGCCGCACTCCTGCGCTCCATCCTGGAGGCCTTTCCGCACGGCGTCTGCGTCTATGGCGCGGATCGCCGGGTGGCGATGTTCAATCGGGCATATACCGAGGTGATGCGCGGGGCACCCCTCAACATCGGCGATCGCCTCGAGGACGTTATCCGACGGCGTGCCGCCGCGGGCGAATACGGCCCCGGAGATGTTGACGAGATCATCGCGCAGCAGATGTCCTTCGACGTCACCCGGCCGCAGGTGCGCAAGCGTCGCCGCCCGAACGGCATGACGCTGGATGTGCGTACCACGCCATTGCCGGATGGCGGCTATATCAGTGTCGTGACTGACATCACCGCGCTGACCGAAGCGGAAGCGCAGATATCGCGTCGCGCCGAGGAGATGGCGGTCATGCTGTCGTGCATCCGCCACGGTGTGGTCCTCTGGGGCGCGGATCATCGGCTGCTTGCCGCCAACGCGATCGCCGCGGAACTCCTGCACCATCCGCCTGGGCTGCTGACCCCGGGGCAGACGCAGGACGAGATCCTGGCGAGCATGCTGGCACGCGGCCATTTCGGCACCGGCGAGGCGGCACGCGAACGCGCACTCGCATTGGCGCAACTTGACCGCACCAGGTCCCACCGGCGGCAGATCGTCACCCCGGCCGGCCGGATTCTCGAGGCCTGTTCCGATCCCACGCCGGCCGGTGGTTGGGTCACCACCTACACCGACGCGACGGAGGCGCGGGCGGCCCAGGACGAGCTGCGGCGGGCCAAGGACGCAGCGGAGGCGGCGAACCAGGCCAAGTCGCGTTTCCTCGCTACGATGAGCCACGAACTGCGCACGCCGCTCAATGCGGTGATCGGCTTCTCCGAAGCGCTGCTGCAAGAGGCCGGCAGTCCGACGAGCGCGCGGCTGACCGAGTTCGCCACACAGATCAACGAAGCCGGCCGTCAACTGCTGGGACTGATCAACATCATCCTCGACGTCGCCCGCATCGAGTCGGGCCGCTTCGACCTTGCCTCGGATCGCGTCGACGTCGCCCGCCTCGTGCGGCATTGCCTGCGCCACGCCGATGCGGCCGCGCAGGCGGCGGAACTCACGCTCGACTGCCGATCTGCCGGATGATCTGCCGGCGCTCCGGGCGGACGAGAGGCGGCTCCAGCAGGTGCTCAACCATCTGCTGTCCAACGCCGTGAAGTTCACCGAGGCAGGAGGCGCCGTGTCGGTCGGCGCGTCGCGGGAGGCGGATGGCAGGCTGCTGCTGTTCGTGCGCGACACCGGCATTGGCATCGCCGCGGCGGACATGGAGCGCGTGTTCGAGCCGTTCACCCAGCTCGACGGCACGCTGGCGCGGCGCTTTCAGGGTGCCGGTCTCGGCCTCTACGTATCGCGCGCTCTGGTCGCCGGCCATGGCGGTGAACTGTCGCTGCACAGCGTGCCGGGCGCGGGAACTTCCGCGGAGATTCGCCTGCCGGCCGAACGGGTGATCGCCGATGGCCAGTAGGAAAGCCGCTGCCGACATCCCACCTGAACGACAACTGACCGCTGTTGGAAGGAATGCGCCATGACCCCGCTGGTTGCCACGGACAAGCTGTTCTTCGAGCGTGCCGATGCCGCACTCGACCGCGCCGCGGCCGAGGCAACGCTGGGCGCGGCGCTGCCGGCAGCGACGATGGCGAGCTGTATCTGGAGTATCGCGAAAGCGAGCAGATCAGCCTCGACGACGGGCGGATCCGCAGCGCCGGCTTCGACACGTCGCTGGGGTTCGGCCTGCGCGCCGTGGCCGGCGAGGCGACCGGCTATGCGCATGCCGGCGAGCTGTCGGAGCCCGCCCTGCGGCGCGCGGCGAGCAGCGTTGCGGCGGTGGCGGCCGGCCATTCCGGCGTTGCCGCGGAGCCGCCGCGCGCCACCAACGCGCGGCTCTATTCCGACGCCAATCCGCTCGGCGCGACCGAGTTTCCTGCGCGCACCGCGCTGCTGGCCGACATCGACGCTTATGCGCGCGGCAAGGATCAGCGGGTCGTCCAGGTGATGGCCTCGATCGCCGGCGAGTGGCAGGCGGTCCAGATCATGCGCGCCGATGGGACCCGCGTGGCCGACCTGCGGCCGCTGGTGCGGCTGAACGTCGCCGTGGTGGTGGAGCAGAATGGCCGGCGGGAGACCGGCAGCTATGGCACCGGCGGACGCTTCGCCTACGACCATGTCACCGCGCCCGCGGTCTGGCGCGGCGCGGTCGATGAGGCGCTGCGCCAGGCGCTGGTCAATCTCGACAGCGTTCCCGCGCCGGCCGGCGAAATGGAAGTCGGTACTCGGCTCCGGCTGGCCCGGCATCCTGCTGCACGAGGCGATCGGCCACGGCCTGGAAGGCGACTTCAACCGCAAGAAGACGTCGGCCTTTGCCGGCTTGCTTGGAAGCCGCATCGCGGTGCCCGGCGTCACCGTCGTGGACGACGGCACGCTGCCCGACCGGCGCGGCAGCCTGACGGTGGACGACGAAGGCACGCCGACCAGCCGCACCGTGCTGATCGAGGACGGCGTTCTGGTCGGCTTCATGCAGGACCGGTTGAACGCCAGGCTGATGGGCATGCGCGCGACCGGCAATGGCCGCCGTCAGTCCTACGCCCATGCGCCGATGCCGCGGATGACCAACACCGTGATGCTTGCCGGGCCGCATACGCCGGACGAGATGATCCGCTCCGTGCGCCGCGGCCTCTATGCGGTGAATTTCGGCGGCGGGCAGGTCGACATCACGTCCGGCAAGTTCGTGTTCTCGGCCAGCGAGGCCTACCTGATCGAGGACGGCAAGGTCACCGCCCCGGTCAAGGGCGCCACGCTGATCGGCAACGGCCCGGATGCGCTGACCAAGGTCGCGATGGTCGGCAACGACATGGCGCTCGATCCCGGCATCGGCACGTGCGGCAAGAACGGCCAGGGCGTGCCGGTCGGCGTCGGCCAGCCGACTCTGAAACTCAGCGGCCTCACTGTGGGCGGCACAGCCGCCTGAGTCGTCACGGCGTCGTATTTTGGCGGCGCGGTTCATCGCGCATGCAGGCGTAATGTTACCGATTTAGATCGTTAACCCGGTGTTGCTTTGACGTTGTGCTCACCCGTCAGGTACGGGGCTTGGGGCCCACTAACGACGCCTTGCGTGGGACTCTCGCAGGGTCTGGCGCCATCACACATTAATTTGTACGGGCAAGCATCAAAACCAAGACTTGTCACGTAAAGCGGCACAAACGCGCAGCGAAATCTCACAGTCTTAGGACGATCGCTCCTGCGCGCTCGCGACGAGAGCGATTTGACGACGAGATAACGTCAATTCAACGCTAATAAATCCTTAACGTGAAATCATTGGAGTCACGTTCGCGAGGGACGCGAGGTCCCCCGCACGCAATAAACAGCACGCCGGCTTAATGGAAAGGGTTCGACCAATGCTTCACCTCATCGCCACTCGCATCGCTTCCGTCATCGATTCCGGCAAGGTGCGTCTGGGCGCGTTCGCCCCAACGCTGGCACCGACCGCGGATGCGGCGAAGGTGCGCCTGGGTGCGTTCGCCCCGACGCTGGCACCGACCACGGACGCGGCGAAGGTGCGCCTGGGTGCGTTCGCCCCGACGCTGGCGCCGACCGCCGATGCGGCGAAGGTGCGCCTGGGCGCGTTTGCCCCGACGCTGGCGCCGACCACGGATGCGGCGAAGGTGCGGCTGGGTGCGTTCGCCCCGACGCTGGCACCGACCACGGATGCGGCGAAGGTGCGCCTGGGCGCGTTTGCCCCGACGCTGGCGCCGACCGCGGACGCGGCGAAGGTCCGCCTGGGCGCGTTCGCCCCGACACTGGCGCCGACCGCCGATGCGGCGAAGGTGCGCCTGGGTGCATTCGCCCCGACGCTGGCACCGACCACGGATGCGGCGAAGGTGCGCCTGGGTGCGTTCGCCCCGACGCTGGCACCGACCACGGATGCGGCGAAGGTGCGCCTGGGTGCGTTCGCCCCGACGCTGGCCCCGACCACGGATGCGGCGAAGGTCCGCCTGGGTGCGTTCGCCCCGACGCTGGCACCGACCGCGGATGCGGCGAAGGTGCGCCTGGGTGCGTTCGCCCCGGCGCTGGCACCGACCACGGATGCGACGAAGGTCCGCCTGGGCGCATTCGCCCCGACGCTGGCCCCGACCGCGGATGCGGCGAAGGTCCGGCTGGGTGCGTTCGCCCCGACACTGGCGCCGATCGCGGATGCGGCGAAGGTCCGGCTGGGTGCGTTCGCCCCGACGCTGGCGCCGACCACGGATGCGGCGAAGGTCCGCCTGGGCGCGTTCGCCCCGACGCTGGCGCCGACCGCGGACGCGGCGAAGGTCCGCCTGGGCGCGTTCGCCCCGACACTGGCGCCGACCGCCGATGCGGCGAAGGTGCGCCTGGGTGCATTCGCCCCGACGCTGGCACCGACCACGGATGCGGCGAAGGTGCGCCTGGGTGCATTCGCCCCGACGCTGGCACCGACCACGGATGCGGCGAAGGTCCGCCTGGGTGCGTTCGCCCCGGCGCTGGCACCGACCGCGGATGCGGCGAAGGTGCGCCTGGGTGCGTTCGCCCCGGCGCTGGCACCGACCACGGATGCGGCGAAGGTGCGGCTGGGTGCGTTCGCCCCGACGCTGGCACCGACCGCGGATGCGGCGAAGGTGCGCCTGGGTGCGTTCGCCCCGACGCTGGCCCCGACCACGGATGCGGCGAAGGTGCGGCTGGGTGCGTTCGCCCCGACGCTGGCCCCGACCACGGATGCGGCGAAGGTGCGCCTGGGTGCGTTCGCCCCGACGCTGGCGCCGACCGCCGATTTCGGCGAAGGTGCGCCTGGGTGCGTTCGCCCCGACGCTGGCGCCGACCACGGACGCGGCGAGGGTGCGCCTGGGTGCGTTCGCCCCGACGCTGGCACCGACCGCGGATGCGGCGAAGGTGCGCCTGGGTGCGTTCGCCCCGACGCTGGCACCGACCGCGGATGCGGCGAAGGTGCGCCTGGGTGCGTTCGCCCCGACGCTGGCACCGACCGCGGATGCGGCGAAGGTGCGCCTGGGTGCGTTCGCCCCGACGCTGGCACCGACCACGGACGCGGCGAAGGTGCGCCTGGGTGCGTTCGCCCCGACACTCCAGCCGGCGCGCTGACGGCCATCCGGAAATTTGCAGTCGGCTGGGGTTGGATGTCGCTATGATAGTGGACCGGTGCGGCCTGCCCGGTCCGAGTGAGCCCAGTTTATCAGGACGGCGCCCGTGTCCACGACAGCACCCTCACAGCCCTGGCTTGCAACATCCAGAGAAGAAGACGCCTCTCGTCACCTTTCATCGCTTTATCCCGACCGCGCGCCTGCCGCAGCGGGCGGACCGCTCGGCCGCCGGCTCGCTGCCCACCCGCGCCTTTCGCTATTGCGAGCCGTCCACCAGCGCATCCGGTTACGGCTATTACATCTTCCCTCCGGTCAGCTTCAGTCTGCAGTGGGATGGCCATGACGTGATGTGGACCTGGGAGGGAGCCGGCACCTGGCTGCCGCTCCAGTCCGCCCAGTTCCCCAATTTCCGCGACCTGTTCGACTCGATCGCTCCGCCGGAGATCCGCGAATACTCGCCGCCCTTTCTCGGCGCCCTGCAGGAGCCCGGCCTGATCCAGTGCTGGACCGGCATCGTGGCTCGCACGGCACCCGGCTGGAGCCTGATGGTGCGCGCCCCCGCCAACATTCCGCGCAGCGGCGGTTACGAGTTGTTCGAGGGCATCATCGAGACCGACCGCTGGTTCGGCCCGCTGATCACCAATATGCGGCTGACCAAGACCGACGTTCCGATCGACTTCCGCGCCGACTTCCCGCTGCTCCAGGTGCAGCCGATCCCGCGCAACGCCTATGACGATGCGACGCTCAACAACTACGAGTTGGTTCCCGACCTGAAGCAGCTCACGCCTGAGGACTGGGACGACTACTACGACACTGTGGTCCGTCCGCACGTGCAGGAGGTCCGGCCGCGCGGCCAATATGCCGCGGCCGCGCGCAAGCGGCGTGCCGCCGAAGACAGTGACTTGACCGATTAACCGTCTGGACATGGTTGCTCGCCTATAGTTGAAAACGGTCATGGACGCCGCCCTTCACCGCCTGCGATCGGCCCTGTGCGGACTTGCGTTGCTGCTGCTGCCGGCCGCCGGGGCGCTCGCCGCCGCCGACTGTCCCAGCGCATCCGGCATGGCACCGCTGGTGTTGCCGCACCTTCGAAGCGCGGTCAGCCACGGCGTCGAGGGCGTTGTCGTGGCGCTCGGGTCGTCCTCCACCCGAGGCGTGATGGCATCGGATCTCGCCCATTCGTATCCCGCGGTGCTGCAGCAGGCGCTGTCTGCCGGGCGCCCGGATGCGCATATCGCGGTGATCAATCGCGGCATCGGCGGGCAGGACGCGGCGGAGGAATTGGCGCGGCTGGACGCCGACGTGCTGGCGGTGCGGCCGCAGCTTGTCATCTGGCAGGTGGGTGCCAACGGCGCGCTGCGCAACGCCGATCCCGCGGCGTTTCGCGCCTTGGTCACGTCCGGCGTGCGGCGGCTCCAGGCCGCCGGCGCGGATGTGATCCTGATGGACAACCAGCAATCGCCGGCGCTGCTGGCGAAGGCGGATGAACCGGTGTTCGACCAGACGCTCGCGCAGGTGGCTGCGGAGACCGACGCCGCGCTGTTCTCGCGCCGTGCGCTGATGCGGGGGTGGCACCGCGCGGGCGCGTCGCTGGCCGATTTCATCGCCACCGACGGCCTGCACCACAATGACCACGGATATTTCTGCGTCGCGGAGGCGCTGGCGCGAGAGATCCTTGCCGGCATCGCGCCGAGCCAGCCCGTGACGGCATCGCTCAGCCGCTGAGTTCGCGCCGCACGATCGCGGCGCCTTCAACCAGCGCGCGCAGCTTGCCGAAGGCACGTTCGCGCGGCATGTACTTCATGCCGCAATCGGGCGCCGGGATCAGCCGGTCCGCGGCGACATGGCGCAGCCCGGCGCGGATGCGCGCGGCGACCTGTTCCGCCGTCTCCACCGCCGCGCTGCCAAGGTCGAGAACGCCCAGCATGATCTGCTTGCCCGACAGATCGGCCAGCACGCCGAGATCGAGCTTCGGCTGTGCCGCCTCGATCGAGATCTGCCGCGCGACCGTATCGGCGAGCTGCGGCAGAAAGGCGTAGCCGCTCGGCTTGTTCTGCACCACGTGGGCGTAGCCGAAGCAGAGATGCACCACGGTCGGGCCTGTCGATGCCCTCCAGCGCGCGGTTGATCGCGCGCACGCCGTAGCGCTCGGCCTTGTCGGGCGCGGTGCGCACCCAGGGTTCGTCGAGCTGCACCACGTCGACGCCGCTCGCCTTCAGATCGCGCAGCTCCGCGTTGACGGCGGCGGCGTAGTCCATCGCCATCTCCTCCTCGTCCGCGTAGAATTCGTTCTTCGCCTGCTGCGACAGGGTGAACGGACCGGGCAGCGTGATCTTCGTCGCGCGATCGGTCTGTCGCAGCAGGAACTCGACGTCGCGCAGCTCCACCGGACCGCGCCGGCTTATCCTGCCGACCACGCGTGGCACCGGCGTGGTGCGGCCGGTCTGCGAACGCACCTCGCCCGGGTGTTCGGCGTCGATGCCGTCGAGCGCGAGGGCGAAGCGGTTGGAATAGCTCTCGCGGCGGATCTCGCCGTCGGTGATGATGTCGATGCCGGCGCGCTCCATGTCGCGGATCGCCAGGATGGTGCCGTCGTCCTGCGCCTGCTCGAGCAACTCGGCGGGAATGCGCCAGATGTCCTGCGCGTGGGTGCGCGGCACGCCGTGCTTCTCCAGCGCCGCGCGATTGACCAGCCAATCCGGCTGCGGATAGCTGCCGACGACGGTGGTCGGCAGCAGGTGAGTCGGATAGGTCATCGTGATGCTCCTCGCGGCGAATGCGCGTTACGCTATCAGCCGCGTCGATCCGGGGAAACGTGCATGCTCCCATGCTGCACCGCACCACCTTGCCCACCTCTCCCCGATGCGCTAGCACCGTCGCGCCTCCCGGGCCGCCGGGCACCCGGCGTACAGCAACGCGTTAACCTGGCTGTTCACTAGCCCGCTGTAAGGACACGTCCATGGCCCGCAACAAGATCGCCCTCATCGGCGCCGGCAATATCGGCGGCACCCTCGCCCACCTGATCGGCCTCAAGGAACTTGGCGACGTCGTGCTGTTCGACGTGTTCGGCGGCGTCGCCGCCGGCAAGGCGCTCGACATCATGCAGTCCGGCCCGGTGGACGGGTTCGACGCGCTGATGACCGGCGGCTCCGACTACAGCGCGATCAAGGGCGCCGACGTGGTCATCGTCACCGCCGGCTTCCCGCGCACGCCCGGGCATGTCGCGCGACGACCTGATCGGCAAGAACGCCGGGCGTGATCGCCGAGGTGGCTGACGGCATCAGCACGCATTGCCCCGACGCGTTCGTGATCTGCCATCACCAACCCGCTCGACGCGATGGTCTGGGTGATGAAGCAGAAGTCGGGCCTGCCGGCGAACCGCGTGGTCGGCATGGCGGGCGTGCTCGACAGCTCGCGCTTCCGCCTGTTCCTGGCGCAGGAGTTCGGCGTCTCGGTGGAGGATGTCACCGCGTTCGTGCTGGGCGGGCATGGCGACACGATGGTGCCGCTGACGCGCTACTCCACGGTCGCGGGCATTCCGGTGCCGGACCTGGTGAAGATGGGCTGGACGACGCAGGCGAAGATCGACGCGATCGTGGCGCGTACGCGCGACGGCGGGGGCGAGATCGTCAAGCTGCTGGAGCGCGGCAGCGCGTTCTATGCGCCGGCGGCGAGCGCGGTCGCGATGGCGGAGAGCTACCTGAAGGACAAGAAGCGCGTGCTGCCGTGCGCGGCGCTGCTGAACGGCGAATACGGGGTGAAGGACCTGTATGTCGGCGTGCCGGTGGTGATCGGCGCGGGCGGGATCGAGCGGATCGTCGAGATCGCGATGAACGCCGAGGAGAAGGCGGCGTTCGACAAGTCATGCGCGGCGGTGAGGGAGCTGGTCGAGGCGGCCAAGAAGCTGATCGGCTGATGCGCGGCGCGGTGACCCCCTCCCCCCAAACCCCTCCCGCGAGGGGAGGGGGAGCAAGATCCTGCCTGCGGGAGGGGGCCGGGAGCCCTCCATGAACATCCACGAATATCAGGCCAAGGAACTGCTGCGGCGCTATGGCGTGCCGGTGCCGGACGGGTTGGTGGCGTGGACGCCGGATGAGGCGGCCGCGGCCGCCGGCAGCCTGCCCGGCCCGGTGTATGTGGTGAAGGCACAGATCCACGCCGGCGGCCGCGGCGCCGGCCACTTCGCCGACGACCCGGACGGCAAGGGCGGCGTGCGCCTCGCACGCTCGATCGAGGAGGTGCGCGCGGCGGCCGATGCGATGCTCGGCCATACGCTGGTGACCAAGCAGACCGGACCTGCCGGGCGGCCGGTGCATCGCGTCTATGTCGAGGCCGGCTGCGACATCGCGCGCGAACTGTATCTCTCGCTGCTGGTCGATCGCGTCACCGGCCGCGTCACGCTGATCGCCTCCACCGAGGGCGGCATGGAGATCGAGGACGTCGCGGCGTCGCACCCCGAGAAGATCATGCGTGCCGCGATCGATCCGGCGGCCGGCATGTCGGGCTATCTCGCGCGCCGCCTGGCCTACGGGCTTGGTCTCACCGGCGGCCAGATCGCCGCGTTCGGCCGCTTTCTGCCGGCGTTGTACCGCACCTTCTCCGAGCTCGACTGTTCGATCGTCGAGATCAACCCCCTCGTCGTCACCGGCGACGGCGGGATCATCGCGCTGGATGCCAAGATCAGCTTCGACGACAACGCGCTGTTCCGCCATCCGGAGCTCGAGAAGCTGCATGACGAAGGCGAAGAAGATCCCAAGGAACTCGAGGCCGCGAAGTACAACCTGAATTACGTGGCGCTCGACGGGAACATCGGCTGCCTGGTGAACGGCGCCGGCCTTGCCATGGCGACGATGGACATCATCAAGCTGTATGGCGCGGCGCCGGCGAACTTCCTCGATGTGGGCGGCGGCGCCACCAAGGAACGCGTGACGGCGGCGTTCAAGATCATCCTGTCCGATCCGAATGTCGAAGGCATCCTGGTCAACATCTTCGGCGGCATCATGCGCTGCGACGTGATCGCCGAGGGCGTGGTGGCGGCGGCGCGCGAGGTGAAGCTGTCGGTGCCGCTGGTGGTGCGGCTGGAGGGCACCAACGTGCTGCTCGGCAAGGAAATCCTGGCGAAGTCCAACCTGCCGATCATCGCCGCCGACAACCTCGCCGATGCGGCGGAGAAGATCGTGCGCGCCGTGCAGGAGGCCGCCTGACATGGCGATCCTGGTGGACGCCAATACACGCGTCATGACGCAGGGTTTCACCGGCGCGCAGGGCACGTTCCATTCCGAGCAGGCGATCGCCTACGGCACCAAGGTGGTGGGCGGCGTCACGCCGGGGAAGGGCGGCACCACGCATCTCGACCTGCCGGTGTTCGACACGGTGTGGGAGGCGCGCGAGAAGACCGGCGCCACCGCGACCGCGATCTACGTGCCGCCGCCGTTCGCCGCCGATGCGATCCTGGAGGCGATCGACGCCGAGATCCCGCTGATCGTCTGCATCACCGAGGGCATTCCGGTGCTCGACATGGTGCGGGTGAAGCGCGCGCTGAGCGGCTCGAAGTCGCGCCTGATCGGGCCCAACTGCCCCGGCGTCATCACGCCGGATGCGTGCAAGATCGGCATCATGCCCGGCCACATCCATCGGCGCGGCAGCGTCGGCATCGTGTCGCGCTCGGGCACGCTGACCTATGAGGCGGTGGCGCAGACGACGGCGGTTGGGCTCGGGCAGAGCACCTGCGTCGGCATCGGCGGCGATCCGGTGAAGGGCACCGACTTCATCGAGGTGCTGGAGATGTTCCTCGCCGACGACGAGACGAAGCAGATCGTGCTGATCGGCGAGATCGGCGGGCAGAGCGAGATCGAGGCGGCGGAGTTTCTCGCGCGTCATCCGGTGAAGAAGCCGACGGTGGGCTTCATCGCGGGGGCGACGGCACCGCCCGGCCGACGCATGGGTCATGCGGGCGCGGTGATCTCCGGCGGACGCGACACCGCGGCGGCGAAGATGGCGGCGATGCGCGAGGCCGGCATCCACGTCGCGGAAAGCCCGGCGGCGCTCGGCAGCACGATGGTCGAGGTGCTGAAGGTCTGATCCTTCCTGCCGTCTGATCATTATCCGTGCTGGCCCTTCGGCGTTGCGGATGTAAAACTCCCTCACATGAGCTGGTCCGGTCAGGGGGGCTTCGAGCGCCGCGGCTACCATCACGGCAACCTGCGCGAGGCGCTGGTCGAGGCGGCTTTGGTGCTGATCGCGGAGAAAGGCCCTGCCGGCTTCACCATCGCTGAGGCCGCGCGTCTGGCCGGTGTCAGCCCGGGCGCGCCGTATCGCCACTTCCGCGACGCAGAGGCGCTGCTGGCGGAGGTCGCGCTGCGCGGCTTCGAGAGTTTCGCTGCGGCGCTCGCCGCCGCCTGGAACGGCGGCCGGCCCAGCGCGCTGCGCGGCTTCGAGGCGCTCGGCCGCGCCTATCTCGCGTTTGCGCGCGACCAGCCGGCGTACTACGCGGCGATGTTCGAGACGCGCATCGCGTTCGACAGCCACCCGGGGCTGCTCGCCGCCGGAGATCGCGCCTTCGCCATTCTGCGCGAGGCGGCGGAACGGCTGACGGCGAGCCTGCCGTCCGGGCAGCGGCCGCCGTCGTTGATGGTGGCGCTGCATGTCTGGGCGCTGTCGCATGGCATCGCGTCGCTGTTCGTCCGCGCCGATCCGTCGCGGCGGAAGCTGCCGATGTCCCCGGAGGACCTGCTGGAGGCCGGCGTGCTGATCTACCTTCAGAGCCTGGGGCTGGCGGGCAGCGCGCCGAGCTGATGCGGGTTCGTCGCGCTGCGGCAGATCCAGATCGCCCCGCCTCCTGGCTGCGATCCCCCTTGACGCGACCATCCGCCGGACCCAGTATGTAAATGTATCTTACATTCACATGAGGCCGCCATGTCTGGTTCGGCAAATCACGGCATCTACGGCAACCCCGGCGCGCAAAATTCGCCCTGGGGACCGGGCTCCGGCTGGGGCAATCCCGGCTGGGATCACTGGCGGGCCTGGCACGCCGCCAAGCCGCTGTGGATCGTGGCGATGGTCCTCGGCTTCATCTTCTGGTGGCCGGTCGGCCTCGCCCTTCTGTTCTTCGGCATGTGGAGCAAGCGCATGGGATACTGGGGATGTGGCCGCTACGGCGCCTGGCAGGGCGGCTGGCAGCGCAATAACTGGCAGGGCGGACCGCCGCCGCCGTGGGCGGGCTGGAAGAGCTTCTGGTGCGGCGGCGGGGACCGCCAGCAGCAGCCGACCTCCAGTGGCAACCGCGCCTTCGACGAATACCGTGCCGAGACATTGCGCCGGCTGGAGGAGGAGCAGAAGGAATTCGGCGCGTTCCTCGACCGGCTGCGCTTCGCCAAGGACAAGGCTGAGTTCGACCAGTTCATGGCCGAGCTCCGCAGCCGTCCGCCGACCCCGCCGGAGCAGCCAGCCGCCGACCGGGCAGGGCTGAGTTGCCTGCCGGCTCGCCAGCCGACCGCGACGATCTGAAGAAACCTCGAAGAGCCGCTCTCCTCCGCCACTGGAGGAGGGCGGCTTTGTCGTGGGCAGAGTTTGCCCGGCATGGGCCATGCGCTAGAAGCAACCCTGCACGCGCCAGCATTCTGCTTCGTGATCGCGTGCTGGTGTCCATGTACGCGCTTCCCGACGGTAGCAAAGGAATTCTGACGGATGGCAGGCGTAGACATCCTCGCTTCCGCGTTCAGCGGCGCGAACGCCGCGTTCCTTGGCGAGCAGTACGCCCGCTGGGCGGCCAACCCGCATTCGGTCGATCCGACCTTCGCCGAGCTGTTCGGCGCGCTGAACGACGATGCGCGCGCGGTGCTGGAGGAAGCGACCGGTGCCTCCTGGGCGCCCCGCCATCCCGAATTCGAGGAGGAGGTGCGGCCGGCCGTCGCCCAGGCGCCGCGTCCGACGCCAGACTGTGCTGCAGTCCAACGAGCAGGTCCGCGCCGCCACCATCGCCTCGCTGCGCGCGCTGATGCTGATCCGCTCCTATCGCGTGCGCGGCCATCTGGAGGCGCGGCTCGATCCGCTCGGACTGCAGATCCCGCGCCCGCACGCCGAACTCGATCCGCGGTCCTATGGTTTCACCGACAACGACCTCGACAAGCCGATCTTCATCGACAACGTGCTCGGCCGCGAGACCGCGACGCTGCGCGAAATCGTCAGACCATCCTGCGCGAGACCTATTGCGGCCCGATCGGCGTCGAGTTCATGCACATCCAGGATCCCGACCAGAAGTCGTGGATCCAGCGCAAGGTGGAAGGCGCGCCCTGGCGCACCGCGTTCGACGCCCAGCGCCAAGCGCACCATCCTGACGCAGCTCACCGAGGCGGAAGGCTTCGAGGCGTTCTGCCAGAAGCGCTACGTCACCACCAAGCGCTTCGGCCTGGAGGGCGGCGAATCCACGCATCCCGGCGCTGCACGCCATCATCGAGACCGTGGCCTCGGCCGGCGTGTCGGAGATCGCCATCGGCATGCCGCATCGCGGCCGGCTGAACACGCTGGTCAACATCGTGAAGAAGCCGCTGACCGCGGTGTTCTCCGAGTTCGGCGGCGAAAGCTTCAAGCCGGACGACGTGCAGGGTTCCGGCGACGTGAAATACCATCTCGGCACCTCGACCGATATCGACGTGGCAGGGCACAACGTGCATCTGTCGCTGCAGCCCAATCCGTCGCATCTGGAGGCGGTCGATCCGGTGGTGATCGGCAAGGTGCGCGCGCGCCAGGATGAAGCCGGCGACACGCAGCGACGCAGTTCCGTGATGGCGATCCTGATGCACGGCGACGCGGCATTCGCCGGTCAGGGCCTGGTCTACGAGACGCTGGCGATGAGCCAGCTCATCGGCTACCGCACCGGCGGCACGGTGCATCTGGTGGTGAACAACCAGATCGGCTTCACCACGGTACCCGCGCACGCCTATTCGGGCCTCTATTGCACCGACGTCGCGAAGTCGATCCAGGCGCCGATCCTGCACGTCAACGGCGACGATCCCGAGGCGGTGGTGTTCTGCGCCCGCATGGCCGCCGAGTTCCGCATGCGCTTCGCCACCGACATCGTGCTGGACGTCGTCTGCTATCGCCGGCATGGCCATAACGAGACCGACGAGCCGGCGTTCACCCAGCCGCTGATGTATCGCGCGATCAAGCAGACCAAGACCACCCGCACGCTGTATGCCGAGCGTCTGGTGGTGGAAGGGGTCATCAGCACGGCGGAGGCGCAGGCGATGTGGGACGAGTTCGCACGGACGCTGGAAGAGGCGAACGCGGCAGGCAAGTCGTACAAGCCGAACAAGGCCGACTGGCTGGAGGGCCACTGGACCGGGCTCTCGCAGGCCGACCCCGAGGTCGAACGCATCGAGCACGCCACCGCGGTCGGCCGCGAAACGCTCAAACGCATCGGCACCGCGCTGACCCGCGTTCCTGCCGGCTTCGAGGTGCATCCGCGCATCGCCCGCCAGCTCGAGGCGAAGCGCGCGATGCTGGAGTCGGGCGAGGGCATCGACTGGGCGACCGGCGAGGCGCTTGCGTTCGGCTCGCTGCTGCTGGAGGGCCACCGCGTGCGTCTCTCCGGCGAGGACAGTCAGCGCGGCACGTTCAGCCAGCGCCATGCGGTGCTGGTCGACCAGGTGAACCAGAACGAATACGTGCCGCTGAACAACATCGCGCGCGACCAGGCGCGGATCGAGATCTACAACTCGCTGCTGTCGGAAGCCGGCGTGCTCGGCTTCGAATACGGCTACACGCTGGCCGATCCGCGCACGCTGGTGATGTGGGAGGCGCAGTTCGGCGACTTCGCCAATGGCGCTCAGGTGATCATCGACCAGTTCCTGGCGAGCGGCGAAAGCAAGTGGCTGCGCATGTCCGGCCTGACGCTGCTGCTGCCGCACGGCTACGAAGGTCAGGGACCGGAGCACTCGTCGGCGCGCATCGAGCGCTATCTGCAGCTCTGTGCGGAACGCAACATGTGCGTGGCCAACCTGACCACGCCGGCCAACTACTTCCACGCGCTGCGCCGGCAGTTGAAGCGCAACTTCCGCAAGCCGCTGGTGATCTTCACGCCGAAGTCGCTGCTGCGGCACAAGCTGGCGGTGTCGTCGCTGGATGACATGGCGGAGGGCAGTGCGTTCCGCTTCGTCATCCCGGAGACCTATTCGATCATGCCGCCCGAGCAGGTGAAGCGTGTCGTGCTGTGCTCCGGCAAGGTGTACTACGATCTGCTGACCGAGCGGCGTGAGAAGTCGATCGGCGATGTGGCCATCATGCGGCTGGAACAGATCTATCCGTTCCCGGAGAAGACGCTGACTCGGGAACTGACACCGTATCGCAACGCCGAACTGGTGTGGTGCCAGGAGGAACCGGAGAACATGGGCGCCTGGAACTTCGTCGATCGGCGACTGGAGAAGGTGCTGGCCGAGATCGGTGGTGCCGGCAAGCGTCCGATCTATGTCGGACGCGAGGCGGCCGCGAGTCCCGCCACCGGTTCGGCGCGCGCGCATGATGCGCAACAGGCGGCGTTGGTCGCGGCCGCGCTGGGAATTGCGTGACATGGCAACCGAGATCAACGTTCCGACACTGGGCGAGAGCGTCACGTCGGCCACCGTCGCACGCTGGATGAAGCACGAAGGCGAGGCGGTCGCCGCCGACGAACCGCTGGTTGAACTCGAGACCGACAAGGTGACGGTCGAGGTGAGCGCACCGTCGGCCGGCGTGCTGACGTCGATCAGCGCGCCGGAGGGCAGCGAGGTTCCGGTCGGCGCGTTGCTCGGTCTGTTGGAAGCGGGAGCGAGCGCCGCGGCAGCCGCACCCAAGGCCGCTCCGAAGCCCGCGCCACCGCCGGAGCCGCGTCCGGCGGCGATGCCGCAGGCCGGGGTGAATGCGCCGCCGCGCGCGCTCGGGCCGGTCGCGCGTCCGGCGACGCCGCCGGCGGATGTCGCCGCCCATGCCCCGCTGCCCGCCGCCGCCAAGCTGATCGAGGAACAGCATCTCTCGGCCGAACAGATCGGCGAGGGCAGCGGCAAGGACGGCCGCATCACCAAGGGCGATGTGCTGGCGTTTCTCAACCGTCCCGCGCCGGCGCCGGCGCCGCGCGCCTGTGGCGAAGCCGGTGCGCGAAGCGGAGCCGCGCGAAGAGCGCGTGCGCATGACGCGGCTGCGCCGCACGATCGCGGCGCGGCTGAAGGAGGCGCAGAACACCGCCGCGATGCTGACCACCTTCAACGAGGTGGACATGTCCGCGGTGATGGCACTGCGCAGCGAGTACCGCGACGGCATTCGAGAAGAAGCACGACGGCGTCCGTCTCGGCTTCATGTCGTTCTTCGTGAAGGCGTGCGTCGCCGCGCTGAAGGAGTTCCCGGCGGTGAACGCCGAGATCGACGGCGACGACATCGTCTACAAGAACTTTGTCCACATGGGCATCGCGGTCGGCGGAGCCGCCGGCCTGGTGGTGCCGGTGATCCGCGACGTCGATGCCATGAGCTTCGCGGAGATCGAACGCGCCATTGCCGATTTCGGCCGGCGTGCGCGCGACGGCGCGTTGAAGCTGGACGAGCTGACCGGGGGGACGTTCAGCATCACCAACGGCGGGGTGTATGGCTCGCTGATGTCAACGCCGATCCTGAACCCGCCGCAGTCGGGCATCCTGGGGATGCACAAGATCCAGGAACGGCCGGTGGTGGTGGCGGGAAAGATCGAGGCGCGGCCGATGATGTATCTCGCGCTGAGCTATGACCATCGCATCGTCGATGGAAGCGAGGCGGTCAGCTTTCTGGTGCGTGTGAAGGAAGGCGTGGAGGACCCGCGCCGGTTGTTGCTGGATGTCTGAGGAGATCGCGATGACTCTCGATCACGTGAGCCTGGCCGTCAGCGATGTCGCAAGCAGCCGTGCATTCTATGTCGCGCCCGGATGGCGCCCGCAATACCATGCGAACTACTATGGTGCCTTCGTTTTCGATCCGGACGGCAACAATGCTGAAGCAGTCTGTCACTTTGCCGAGGATTGAATGAGCGAACCCTTCGACGTCATCGTGATCGGCTCCGGCCCAGGCGGCTACGTGTGTGCGATCCGCGCCGCGCAGCTCGGCATGAAGGTCGCCTGCGTCGAGAAGCGCGCGACGCTCGGCGGCACCTGCCTGAACATCGGCTGCATCCCCTCCAAGGCGCTGCTGCAATCGTCCGAGGAATTCCATCACGCTGCGCATGCGCTGAAGGACCACGGCGTGCTGGTGGACAGCGTGAAGCTTGACCTCGCCCGGATGCAGGCGCGCAAGGCCGAGGTTGTGACCGCCAACGTGAAGGGCGTCGAGTTCCTGTTCCGCAAGAACAAGGTGACATGGCTCAAGGGCACTGGCCGCATCACGGCACCGGGCAAGGTCGATGTCGACGGCACGGCCTATGATGCCAAGTACATCGTCATCGCCACGGGCTCGGAAAGCGTGCCGCTTCCGGGCGTCGAGGTGGACGAGAAGCAGATCGTCACGTCCACCGGCGGTCTGGAGCTCGACCGCGTGCCGAGGCCACTTCGTGGTGATCGGCGGCGGCTATATCGGTCTGGAACTCGGCAGCGTCTGGCGGCGGCTCGGCGCGCAGGTGACGGTGGTGGAGTTTCTCGACCGCATCGTGCCCACGATGGATGGCGAGGTGGCCAAGGCCTTCGAACGGATACTGACGCGCCAGGGCATGAAGTTCCGTCTCGGCACGAAGGTGACCGGCGCGCGCAAGGGCAACGACGGCGTGACGCTGAACATCGAACCGGCAAAGGGCGGGGCGGCGGAAGAGCTGAAGGCCGACATCGTGCTGCTGTCGATCGGCCGGCGGCCGTTCACCGACGGTATCGGCGCGGGTGTCGAACTGGATGAGCGCGGCCGGGTGAAGACCGACGCGCATTACGCGACCAATGTTCCCGGCATCTACGCGATTGGCGATGCGATCGCCGGACCGATGCTGGCGCACAAGGCGGAAGAGGAAGGCGTGGCGCTGGCCGAACTTCTTGCCGGCCAGGCAGGGCATGTGAACTACGGCGCGATCCCTGGCGTTGTGTATACGTGGCCGGAGGTTGCCGCGGTCGGGCAGACCGAGGAGGAGCTGAAAGCCGCTGGCACAGCCTACAACGTTGGCAAGTTTCCGTTCACCGCGAACGGCCGCGCGCGCGCCATGGGCGAGACCGAGGGCTTCGTGAAGCTGCTGGCCGACAAGGCGACCGATCGCCTGCTCGGCGCGCACATCATCGGACCGGATGCCGGCACGCTGATCGCCGAGCTGGTGACCGCGATGGAATTCGGCGCGTCGGCCGAGGATGTGGCGCGGACGTGCCACGCGCATCCCACGCTGAGCGAGGCGGTGAAGGAAGCGGCGCTGGCGGTCGAGGGACGCGCGCTGCATGTCTAGGCGACATGACGCCGCTTGCGCCTCACCATGGGCGATCCCGCCGGCATCGGCGGCGAGCTGACATTGCGTGCCTGGCAGGCGCTGCATCGCGACGGTCCGTGCTTCGTCGCGCTCGACGATCCGCGAGCGCCTCGCCGCACTGTCGGCCGACGTTCCGATCGCTGAAATCGCATCGCCCGAAGCGGCGCGCACCGTGTTCGCTGATGCGCTTCCCGTGCTGCCGATCAGCCTCGCCGCTGCCGCCGCGTCCGGGCCATCCGGACAAGGCCAATGCCAAGGCGGTGATCGCCTCGATCGAACGCGCCGCTGCGCTGTGCCTGAGCTGGCGCATGTCGGGGGCATGGTCACCAATCCGATCAACAAGGCCGCGCTCTACGACGCAGGCTTTCCGCATCCGGGCCATACCGAGTTCCTTGCGGAACTGACCGGTGCGCGTGGCAGGCAGGTCATGATGTTGGCGAGCCCGGAATTGCGCGTCGTGCCGGTCACCGTGCACGCCTCACTGCGCAACTCGCTTGCCATGTTGACCACGGACGCCATTGTCGCGGCCGCGCAGACCACGGCCGCGGCGCTGCAACGCGACTTCGCCATTGCGCGACCGCGTCTCGCCGTTGCCGGGCTCAATCCGCACGCCGGTGAACAAGGCGCGCTTGGCGACGAGGAGACCACGATCATCGGTCCGGCCATCGCCGCGTTGCGTGCCGCCGGCATCGATGTTTCCGGCCCATGGCCGCCGGACACGATGTTCACCGCGGTGGCGCGCGCCCGCTACGACGCGGCGATCTGCATGTACCACGACCAGGCGCTGATCCCGCTGAAGACGCTCGACATGGATCACGGCGTGAACGTCACGCTTGGTCTGCCGATCGTGCGCACCTCGCCCGATCACGGCACGGCGTACGACATCGCCGGCAAGGGCATCGCCAACCCCGCCAGCCTGATCGCCGCCATCGAGCTTGCCGCGGAGCTGTCGCATGCTCGAGGATAAGGAAGCGATCCGCGAGCTGCTGCATCGCTATTGCTTCTACATGGATGAAGGCCGCTTCACCGAGCTCGCCGCGCTGTTTGCCGAGGATGGCGAATGGATCGCGCCCTACCGCACCGCGAAGGGACCCGCCGAAATTGCCGCCTGGCTCCAGCAGTCGGTGCCGCCGCAGCCGCGTCGCGTGCATTACGTGATGAATTCCATCATCGATTGCGCTGGCACGCGCGCAACGGCGCGGTCGAACTACCTCGTCATGATCGAAGGCACGCATGGCCCGATAGCGTCGGTCTGCGGCGTCTACGACGACGTTCTGGTCAAGCAGGTGGAGGGCTGGCGGTTCGAGCGCCGCCAGCTCATCCACGCCTTCCGGGCGACATGGCACTGCGACTGCCCTGACTCACCCCGGCGCTGCGCCCTGGGTCTGCACCTGAAGCAGATAGATCGACTGACTCGCCGCCATCAGCAGTTGGTTGCGCTTCGGGCCGCCGAAGGCGAGGTTGGCGCACACCTCCGGCAGCCGGATGCGGCCGATCAGCTTGCCGCGCGCGTTGTAGACCAGCACGCCGGCATAGCCGAGGACTGCGTTCGAACTGCACCACAGGTTGCCTGCCACGTCGGCGCGCATGCCGTCCGGCCCGCAATGCACGCCGTCCACCATCATGTCGAGGAACTCGCGTCCGTTGGAGACCTTGTTGCCCTGCACGTCGAATGCATGGATGGTGCCCGTGCCGCCTGAGTGGTTGTCGCCAGGCCCCTTGCCCGTGCTGATCACGTACAGCGTCTTATAGTCGGGCGAGAAGCAGATGCCGTTGGGATCCTTGAGCTGATCCTCGGTGATCACCTGATCGAGCCTGCCGCTCGGGTCCCAGCGATAGACAGCGTCCGGCAATTCCCTTTCAGTGCCGCCGATCGCGCCGGCGATTTCGGCGCCCACGCGAGGATTGAGCAGACCCTGCGGATTGGTCGGACCGCCCGCCATGTCCGGATGCCCCTCCGAGAGGGTGTCGCCGTACGGCGGATCGGTGAACCAGATGCTGCCGTCAGGGTGCGGCACGAGGTCGTTGGGCGAATTCAGCGGCTTGCCGTCGAACTTGTCGGCGATCACCGTCATCGTGCCGTCGTGCTCCCAGCGGATCACGCGGCGGAAAAAATCCTCGGTGGAGATCTGACGACCCTGGAAGTCGAACGAATTGCCATTGCTGTTGTTGGACGGCCTGCGGAACGGCGTTACCTGGCGATTGTCCCACAGCAGCCGATACTGCGTGTTGCCCTGCACGTCGCTGAACACGAAGTACTGGCCCTCGCTCGACCAGGCGGGGCCTTCCGCCCAGCGAAACCCGGTTGCGATGCGATGGATCGCGGTAATTCCGAGCAGGTACTGCTTGAACGACGGATCGATGACGATGATGTCCGGATCAGGAAAGATATCCGGCGGAGCCTCCGTCCCCATTGCCGCGGCGGATTGGTGATCACGGAGGGCGGTGTGCCGGTCGCGGCACTGGGTTGCTGAGCGATGACGGTCGGGGCAAACGCGGCAGCCCCGATAGTGCCCGCGAGTTCCCTGACGACGGCGCGCCTGGACGCGCCCGCGTTGCTTTTCATGTCGGCTTCCTCCCGATAGGCGCAGCCGCATCCTAAAGCGTGGCTGCGTCCGATCGAGACACAATGCCGCTACTTCCAACTGCTGAGGAAGAACCGCGGCAGCTCGTCCGGATACGGCTTGAAGTTGAGCTGCTTCGAGTAGCCGTAGGTGACCATGTATGTGAAGACCGGCATCCACGACGCCTTCGCGGTGATCAGCTTGATCGCCTCGGTATACACCTTTCGCCGCTGGTCCGGATCCACCGTCGCGCTGCCGGCCTCCACCAGCTTCCGGATCTGCGGATCACGCGTGTAGTCGTTGCCGGTATAGGTGAAGTAGTTCGGCAATATCGCGGAAACGTCGTTGACCGAGTAGCTGCCCCAGGACCCCAGCTCCATCGGGTTCTGACCGGCGAGCGAGCGCTGCACCACCGCGGCGACCGGCAATTGAACGATGTTCGCGTTGATGCCCACGGCCTTCAGGTAGGCCTGCACCGTGCCGGCCCATTGCGGCAGATCATAGGTCACCAGCTCGGTGTCGAAGCCGTTGGGATAACCCGCCTCGGCGAGCAATTGCTTTGCCTTCGCGGGGTCGTACGGATAGTGCATGGCGGCGCCCGCGTCGCAGCCGAACTGCGTCGGATAGCAGGGCGTGTCGATCGCACGCGAGCCGCCCTGCATGAGCTGCCTGGCCATTGTCGCGCGATCGATCGCGTACACGACTGCCTGGCGCACCTTGGTCTTGGTCAGCGGATTGTCCGCCCCGGTGCGGCCGGCGGCATCCATGCTGAGATATTCGACGCGCATCGATTCCGCCCGCGTCGCTTGCAGCCCGGGTACAAGGTTGACGGCATCGAACTGGTCGGCGCTGAACTTCCAGATCCAGTCGGCGCTTCCGCCGAGCAGATCCGCCATTTCTGTCGCGTCGTCCGGCACCGCGTGAATGATGATCTTGCCGATCGCCGGCCTGCCCTTCGGGCTGTCGCGGTAATATCCCTCGTAGCGCTCCATATCCACCTCGGTGGTGCCGTTCACCTTGGTGATCCTGTAGGGGCCGGCGCCGACCGGATGCTGCGAGTACTCCTGCGGCCCTACCTTCTCGCGATATGCCTTCGGCATGATGTAGAGAGTCATCGCCATGTAATCGAGCGCCGCCGGAAACACGCGCTTCAACTCCACGCGCACATGCAGATCATCGACCTTGGTGGCCTGGTCCAGATAGGCATAATTGCTGGGTGTGGAGACCTGCTTGTCGGCCAGTATCGAATTGATCGTATAGACCACGTCATCGGCGGTCAGTCTGTCGCCGTTGTGGAAGGTGACATTCCGGCGCAGCGTGAATTCCAGCGTCGTCTCGTCCGCCCATTTGTAGGACTCGGCGAGCAACGGCTTGAGCTGGAAGGTCTCGGGGTCGCGATAGATCAGCGAATCCCAGACCTGATGGCCGATCACCGTGCCGGTCCGCAACTGATTGTAGTAGGGCGTGACATCAGGTACGGCATCGCGCCAGGTGATGCGCAGCGTATCCGCGGATTTCTGGGCGCGGACAGGCATCGCTCCGGCGGCAAGTGCCGCCATCAGGATCGCGCCACTCAGAGCCTTGCGCATCGCCGCGACCTCCTTACTGGAAGCGTAACAATACGAGCGGCGGCAGGCCAGGCCAAGAGGAGCCAGTCGTGGCCTGGCGGCATGGATACTCCGTCAGTGCCGTTGGTATGGCGGATCGATTACGCGATGGACGAGTTGAAGTTGCCGCCGTCGAGAATGAGGTTGTGGCCGACGATGAAGCCGATCTTGGCGGAGCACAGGAAGGCGCAGGCGTCGCCGAATTCGGCGGGATCGCCGACGCGACCGGTGTAGGAGTTCTTCGCCCGCTCCTGCACCAGCTCATCGACCGGCCGGTTGGAGGCGCGTGCCGCTTCCTGGAAGCCGCTGCGCAGGCGATCGGTGAGGAACGGCCCAGGCAGGATGTTGTTGATGATCACGTTGTGCCGTGCGATCTGCCGCGCGAGGCCGGCGACGAAACCGGTGAGGCCGGCGCGCGCGCCGTTGCTCATGCCGAGTTCCGGTATCGGCGACTTCACCGACGCAGAGGTGATGTTGACGATGCGGCCGAACTTGCGCTCGATCATGCCGTCAACCACGGCCTTGATCAGGAAGATCGGCGTCAGCATGTTGGCGTCGACTGCCTTGATCCAATCCTCGCGACCCCATTCGCGGAAATCGCCACGCGGCGGCCCGCCGGCGTTGTTCACCAGGATGTCGGGGTCGGGGCAGGCGGCGAGCGTCGCGGCGCGGCCGGCATCGGTGGTGATGTCGCCGGGAACGGCGGTGACCTTCACCCCGGTCTCCTTGCGGATTTCATCCGCGGTCTTTTCCAGATCGGCCGCGGTGCGCGCGGTGATCACCAGATCGACGCCCTCGCGCGCCAACGAGAGTGCGCAGGCGCGCCCGAGCCCCTTGCTCGCCGCGCAGACGATGGCCTTCTTGCCCTTCAGTCCGAGATCCATGGGTCTTCCTCCTGTTGTTCCGATACGCTGTCATTGCGAGCCAGGCGAAGCAATCCCCATCCAGGGCACGCGGATCGCGATGAGTGCTACGCCGTGATCATCCGCAACAGTTCGCGCGACGCCTCAGGCACGGGCGCCGGCCGCTGCGTCACGCGATCGACGAACACGTGCACGAAATATCCCTCGGCCGCCGCCGCATCGTCATCGTTGCGGAACACGCCTATCTCGTAGCGCACCGAGCTTGCGCCGATCCGCGCCACCCTGATGCCCACCGAAATGCGGTCCGGGAATGCCACCGAACTGTGGTAACGGCACATCACCTCGGCCACGACACAGTGTACCGGGCCTTCCAACAGATCGACCACGCCGTTGGTCATCTCGTAGTACGTCACCGCCGTGTCGAAGAAGGAGAAGTAATTGACGTTGTTCACGTGGCGGAACACGTCGTTGTCCATCCAGCGCGTCGTGATCGGGTGGAACCAGCGATAGTCGGCGCGACGGCCCGGCGGGTGGCGACTCATACGGCTAACTCGGGGATGGTTTGCGTTCCGCCGACTGATAGCCGATAGAGGCGCGCTCGAACAGGAGCCGCCGTCTTGCCAACGTTCCGCGCCGTCATCGCAGCACTTCTCGGCATCGCCCTCGCCCCTGCCTCCGCGAGCGCTCACGCCATTCTGATGAAGAGCGAGCCGGCGGCAGGCGCCCAGGTGCCGGTGGGCAAACTGGACATGTCGTTCAGCTATAACAGCCGCATCGATCGCGCCCGCTCGCGCCTGACCCTCACCGGCCCGGACAACAACAGCCAGTCGGTGCTGCGGATCGCGCCCGATGGTCCGCCCAACCTGCTGGAGACCAGTGCGAACCTTGCGACACCCGGCGCCTATGTCGTGCGCTGGCAGGTGCTGGCGATCGACGGCCATATCACCCGCGGCGATGTGCCCTTCACCGTGAAAGGCCCCTGACGCGTGAGCCTGCTGATCGACCTGTTCGGCTATCTGTCGATCGTCATCCACGGCCTCACCATCGCCGCGCAGTCGATCGCGCTTGGCGGCGTGCTGTTCCTTGCCTTGCTGGCGCGTCCCCTGTTGCCGCAACTGGGTTCGGCGGGGCCGAGCATCGAGCGCACGCTGCATATCCATCGCCGCCTGGAGTGCGCTGGCACTCGTGTTGTGCGAGGGCGCGACCGTCGCGCTGCAGACGATGGTGCTGGTCGGCACGGTGGATCTCTCGGTCGCCGACACGCTGCAAGCGGATTTCGCCGTGGCCGGCATGGTGAAGACCACCGCGGCGGCACTCATCGCGCTGACCCTGTTCACGCTGCGCCAGCGTGCGCCGATCGCGCCCCTGCTGGCGCTCTGCGTGATCGAGTTGGCGGCCGCGACGCTGACCACGCATGCGGCGGCACGACTGGATAACCGAACGCCGCTGTTGATCGTGGAGTTCCTGCATCAGTTCGGCGCGGCGATCTGGATCGGCGGCATTCCCTGCTTCCTGCTGGCTCTGAACCGGGTGCAGGTCGCGCAGTCCTGGCGGCTGATCGGCGCACGGTTCTCACGCATGTCGATGGCGGGCGTTGCCTGCATCGTGGTGAGCGGCATCGCCATGAGTCTCGGCTATATCGGCGACTGGGACGGCTTCTACGGCACGGCCTACGGCGTGATGGTCGGCGCCAAGATCGCGATGTTCCTGATGCTGCTCGGTCTCGGCGGCGGCAACTTCCTGCTGGTCGAGCGGCTGCGCTCACGGCCCGCGACGCCGGTCACGCGGCTGAAGCGCTATGCCGAAGTGGAGATCGGCATCGGCGTGGCGATCTTCTTTGCCGCCGCGTCGCTGACCTCGGTGCCGCCGGCGATCGATCTCACGCAGGATCGCGTCACCTGGCCGGAGATCATCGAACGCAACACGCCGCAATGGCCGACGCTTTACCTCGCCCGACCACGACAAGCTGGCGCTGCCGGCATTGCAGGCGAAGCTGGATGCCGAGGCGGCGCATCACAGCGCGGCGGCGCCGATGGCGTTCGTGCCGGGTTCCGGCGACCTGCCGCCGCGCAACGCCGCCGACATCGCCTGGTCGGAATACAACCACCACTGGTCGGGGCTGTTCGTGCTGGCGATCGGCATCCTGTCGCTGCTGAACGCGGCGGGGCTGCGCTGGGCGCGGCACTGGCCGCTGCTGTTCCTGGGCCTCGCGGCGTTCCTGTTCCTGCGCTCCGATCCCGAGGTCTGGCCTCTCGGCGACATCGGCTTCTTCGCCAGTCTTCGCGACGTCGAGGTGTTGCAGCATCGGGTGTTCGTCGTGCTGATCGCGGCCTTCGCGATCTTCGAATGGCGCGTGCGCGCCGGGCGCCACGTGAAGCCCTGGGCACGCCTGGTGTTTCCGCTGCTGTGCGCCGGCGGCGGCGTGCTGCTGCTGACGCACAGCCATGCGATCGCCAACGTGAAGGAGCAGTTGCTGATCGAGATGACCCACACGCCGCTGGCGCTCGCCGGCATCGTCGCCGGCTGGGCGCGCTGGCTGGAGCTGCGGCTCGACCCGGAGACCAACCCCGTCGCCTGGCGCGTCGCGCACTGGCTCTGGCCGGTGTGCTTCATTCTCGTCGGGCTGATCCTGCTGAACTATCGGGAGGCTTAGTCCGTTTGACACCATCCCCGGCCAGCAGCATGGTGTTCGGCTACCGAGGGGAGCCCCGCCGCAGGGGGCTGAGAGACCGCCAGGACCGCATCAGCGCGGCGGCGCGGTGACCCTTGAACCTGAACCGGGTCATGCCGGCGTAGGGACGGGTGCCGCCGCAATCGCTCCCCCGTTCTTCACCAGCGAAGCCCGCGAGCGCGATTGAGGAGACGTCCATGACCGTCCAGTCGAAGACCGCCGCCCGCCCGAGCAGCGTCACCACCGGCCCGATCGCCGGTTCCAGAAAGATCTACACTTCGCCGGCCGGCCGCCCCGACATCAACGTGCCGTTCCGCGAGGTCGCGCTGGAACCCAGCGCGCGCGAGGAACCCTATCGCGCCTACGACACCTCCGGTCCCGTACACCGATCCGGCCGTCACCATCGACCTGGAAGCCGGCCTGCCGCCGGTGCGCGCCGACTGGATCGCCAAACGCGGCTTCGAGCGCATCGCCGCCCGCGCCGTGAAGGACGTCGACAATGGCGGAGCGTCAGGCGACCGTCTCGTCCCGGCCTGCCCGGCCGAGCATCCGATCCTCGGCGGCAAGCCAGGCCAGCTCGTCACGCAGTTTGAATTCGCGCGCGCCGGCATCGTCACGGAAGAAATGATCTACGTCGCGCACCGCGAGAACCTGGGCCGCGCGAAGGCGCTGGAAGGCGCGGCCGAACGCCGCGCCGACGGCGAGGACTTCGGCGCAGCCATCCCCGAGTTCGTCACGCCGGAATTCGTCCGCGACGAGATCGCCCGCGGCCGCGCCATCATCCCGGCCAACATCAACCATCCGGAACTGGAGCCGGTCATCATCGGCCGCAACTTCCTGGTGAAGATCAACGCCAATATCGGCAATTCGGCGGTCACGTCCGGCGCGGCGGAGGAAGTGGAAAAGCTGGTGTGGGCGATCCGCTGGGGCGGCGACACCGTGATGGACCTCTCCACCGGCCGCAACATCCACAACATCCGCGGCTGGATCCTGCGCAACTCGCCGGTGCCGATCGGCACCGTGCCGATCTATCAGGCGCTGGAGAAGGTCGATGGCGAGCCCGACAAGCTCGACTGGGAAGTGTTCAAGGACACGCTGATCGAGCAGGCCGAGCAGGGCGTTGACTACTTCACCATCCATGCCGGCGTGCGTCTCGGCTACGTGCCGCTGACCGCCAAGCCGTGTCACCGGCATCGTGTCGCGCGGCGGCTCGATCATGGCGCGCTGGTGCCTGGCGCATCACAAGGAAAGCTTCCTCTACGAGCGCTTCGACGAGATCTGCGACATCATGCGCAAATACGACGTGTCGTTCTCGCTGGGCGACGGGCTTGCGTCCCGGCTCGCAGGCGGATGCCAACGACGCCGCGCAGTTCGCCGAGCTGGAGACGCTGGGCGAGCTGACCAAGATCGCCTGGGACAAGGGCTGCCAGGTGATGATCGAAGGCCCCGGCCACGTGCCGATGCACAAGATCAAGGTCAACATGGACAAGCAGCTTCGCGAATGCGGCGAGGCGCCGTTCTACACGCTTGGCCCGCTCACCACCGACGTCGCGCCCGGCTACGACCACATCACCTCGGCGATCGGTGCCGCGATGATCGGCTGGTTCGGCACCGCGATGCTGTGCTACGTTACGCCGAAGGAACATCTGGGCCTGCCCAACCGCGACGACGTGAAGGTGGGCGTGATCACCTACCGCATCGCGGCGCACGCGGCGGATCTGGCGAAGGGTCATCCGAGCGCGAAGCTGCGCGACGATGCGGTCAGCCGCGCGCGGTTCGAGTTCCGCTGGCAGGATCAGTTCAACCTCTCGCTCGACCCCGACACCGCGCGCAACTTCCACGACGAGACGCTGCCGAAGGAGGCGCACAAGGTCGCGCATTTCTGCTCGATGTGCGGCCCGAAGTTCTGCTCGATGAAGATCACCCAGGACCTGCGCGTGGAGGCCGAGCGCATGGCGGGACTGGAGCAGAAGAGCAAGGAGTTCGTCGAGCAGGGCAAGGAAATCTACCTGCCCGCGGCCGAATAGAGCCATCCGTTGCGCGGGGGCACGAGGGCCATCCTCGTGCTCCCGCGGCATCGTGTTGAATTGTTCTTGCGCCCGGCCGCCTTCACCCCCAAACTGCCGCGCATGAGCGACCCACGTGCCGCGCTGGAAGCGATCGGCGTGTTGCCGGACACCGAGATCGACATCGGTGATGCGGCGTTGCAGCTCGCCCGCATCGATGCGCCGGCCGCCGATTGGCATGCGGCGCGCGCGCATCTGTCGGATCTGGCACGCGATGCCGTGGATCTCGCCAACACGATCGGCACCAACGATCTGTCGATGCGCGCCGAGGCGCTCGCGGGCCTCATCGCAGGCCGTTACGCGTATGCAGGCGACGCCCAGACATACGACGATCTCGCCAACGCCAACCTGATCAGCGTCATCCAGCGTCGCAGGGGACTGCCGGTCGCGCTCGGCATCATCTGGCTGCACACCGCGCGCGCCGCGGGATGGGGCGCGCATGGCGTGGACTTTCCCGCGCATTTCCTGGTCGCGCTGGAAGGCAAGAGCGTGCAGGCGGTGATCGACGTGTTCGGTGGCGGCGTCACGCTGGACGCGCGCGATCTTCGCGTGCTGCTGAAGCGGGTGGAGGGCGAAAGCGCCGAGTTGCGCCCAGGTCTGCTGCGGCCGATGAACGCGCGCCGCGTGCTGCTGCGGCTGCAGAACAACATCGTGAGCCGAAGATTGCAGGCGGGCGATCTGCCTGGCGCGCTGACCTGCACCGAGGACATGCTGCGCATAGCGCCGGATCACGCCGATCTATGGCGCCAGGCGGCGGTGATGAACCAGCGCCTCGATCGCGTCGGCGCCGCGCTGCGCTGCTTCGAGCAGTTCCTCGCGCTGGTGCCGGAAGGCGACGCGGCCAGCCGCATCCGTGGCGCGATGGACGAGCTTCGTACGCGACTGAATTAGACCCTGCGATGGGTGACATCTTTCGCCGCGAGACGGCGGAGCATCCGGAGCCGTTCACCGGTGAGCGGCTGACGACGGCTGTCGGCGGGCAGGTGCAGGTCGAACACTACCATCGCTACTTGTTCGCCCGCGGGTTCGTGGCCGGTCTTGACGTGCTCGACGTGGCGAGCGGTGAGGGTTACGGGTCGGCGCTGCTCGCGCAGGTCGCGCGCTCGGTGGTCGGCATCGAGCATTCCGGTCCGACCGTGTGCGGCGCCGCCCGCAATTTTCCCGCGGCCCAACCTGCAATTCATCCAAGGCGACGCGCGCGCACTGCCGTTGACCGATTGCTGCATCGACATTGTCGTTTCGTTTGAAACGATCGAGCATTTCGACCGGCAGGACGAATTCCTGCGCGAGGTCCGCCGTGTCCTGCGCCCTGATGGCGTCTTCATCGTCAGCACGCCCGACCGTGACATCTATTCGCCTGTCGGCGCGGGGGCAAATCCGTTTCACGTTCGCGAGCTGAGCCGAGCCGAATTCACCGCGCTTCTGGCGCGGCAGTTTTCGCCATGTGCGGATGACGCAGCAGCGGACACTGATCGGGTCCGCGCTGCTCGCTGATGCCGGATCGCCCGCGCCGCCGGTGGTGTTCGACCGGCGTGGCGACACGCATTTCGAGGCCTGCATCGGTCTGCCGCGCGCACCTTACCTGATCGCCGTTGCGTCGGATCGGGAACCGCCCCCGCTGCCGCCAAGCGTCTATATCGATCGCAGCGATCTCGATACGGACACGCTGCGTCGCATGGCACTCACCGACCAACTGCGACAGGCGCAGGACGATCTCGCCCAGGCTCACAGAGCGCGCCGAGTACGCCACACAACGTGCCGAGCAGGCCACGCGATGCGCCGAACAGGCCACGCAGCGCGAGGCACAGGCCTCGCAGCGCGCAGAGGCGGCCTCGCAGGACGCGGAGCGGGCCGCCCGGCTCGCGGAACAGGCCGAGGGGCGCATCGCCGCGCTGGAACGCGAGCATAACCTGCTACAGGGTTCGTTGCGGATATTCCTGCGCGGCTATCTGCCGCGGCTGCGCCGCCATCTTTCGGGTCAGCGGCCGTAGCGGCGCTTGCGCTGCTGGAACGCGCGAACCGCGCGCAGGAAATCGATCTTGCGGAACGCCGGCCACAGCACGTCGGAGAAGTAGAACTCGCTATAGGCGCTCTGCCACAGCAGAAAGCCCGACAGCCGCAATTCGCCGCTGGTACGGATGATCAGATCCGGCTCGGGCGCGCCGGCCAGATAGAGATAGCCGGCCGATCTGCTCGGGACATACCGCCTCGACGATGTCGGGCAGCGATGCGCCGTCCTGCATTGCCTTGGCCAGCATCTCGCGCACCGCGTCGGCGATCTCCTCGCGCCCGCCATAGGCGACAGCGATCGACAGCAGCATCGTGTCGTAGTCCGCGGTGGCCGCCTCCGCGGCACGGATCGCCGCAACGGTGCTGTCCGGCAGCAGCTCCAGCCTGCCGATCGCCTGCACCCGCACGCGCCGCCGGTGGATCTGCGGATCGCCGACCAGCGCCCGCAGCTTCACCTCCAACGCGCCCAGGATGCCGGCCACCTCCTGCGGCTGGCGCGCGAGATTATCGGTGGAGCACACCCACAAGGTGACCGCCGGAATCGACAGTTCGCCGCACCAGTCGAGCAGGTCGTCCAGTTTCTGCGCGCCCTGGGCGTAGACCTTCAGCGGATCGAGCACGCCTGACAGCCTGCCGAAGCGGCGATTGCCATCGAGGATGATGCCGATATGACGCGGCGGGGGACACAGGAGCACCTGCGAGAGCAACCGGCGACCATACAGCGCATAGATCGGCTGCGTCACGCTGCGCTAGCACGATGTGGCGCCACCGCCGCCAGGTGGGCGCCGGGGCCTCGGTGCGCGCGACGACAGCGGCGAGTTGGCTCACCAATATCGCCGCCCGCGCAGGCGTTGCGGCCGATTGGGTCGGGCGCCGGTCGCGATCCCGAGACTGCTCTCCAGTTCGTCGTAGGCATGCTCCAGCTCGGCGCAGCGCGCCTGGAATGCGCTCGCACCGTCCAGGCCGCGCTCAGCCTCCCACTGCTTCACCCGATCCACCATGTCGTAGATCGCCCGCAGCAGCGCCACGGCCGCGGCATAGTCGCCGCGGTCGCTGTGCCGGCTCCGTGCCAGCCAATGGTCGATGCGTCGATGGGCGAAGGCGATCAGATCGGCTTCCTCCGGTTCCGCGCTGACGCGCCGCGGACTCGACGTGTAGCGGTTGGTGCGCTCGATCCACTGTTCCGTGTCGGTGTGCGACAGGTGCTCGATGTGGATCGGCGAGTCCGGCGCGATCCGATCGACACGGTCCGTGCGGAGGTCGATGCCGCCATGCACGACGGGCCCGAAGGCGACGGCGCCCTTGCGAAAGAACCTGACCTGATGTTCCGGCCAGTAATAGGCATCGGCATCGAAAGTGCCGAGTATCCAGTGGCGGCGCGGCAATGCCACAGCGTCCGGCGCATTCGCATCGCGCGGCGCGTGCAGATAGGCGATCGCGGCCGGGCTCAGCATCTCGTCATCGTCCAGGAACGCAATCCAGTCGTGCCGGCATTGATCCACAGCAAAATCGCGCGTCTCCTCCACCGTAGGCGACCAGGGCACCGAGATTACCCGATCGGCATAGCGTCGCGCGATGTCGGGCGAGGCATCGGTCGAAGACTTGTCGATGACAATCAGCTCATCGGCGAAGCGCAGCGACCGCAGGCAGGTCCCCAGCAGCGGCGCTCGATTATAGGTCACGACGAACCCGCTGATCGCCATCGCGACTACGGCCGTCCGGCTGGGCCAGCCATGCGCGATGCATCAGGAATCATGGGCGAAGCGAGGAGATGGGGGTCATTGGAGCAAAGCCTGTAGGGCATTGTAGCTGAAATCCCGCGAATGCCATCTCATTTCGGCCATGGCACGCTACCGCGGCACGCATTGTGCGCTGCGACGAACTGCAACGTGGCCTCGCGCGCCGGCGCCAGAAAGACCAGCGGCCACCCGAATGCCTCGAGCACCGTCAGGTGGCCGACGTCCGGATAGAGTTCGTCGCTCACGCTGACGCCGGCGGCGCGCAGTCGCGCAGCGAGTTGCAGGGTGTTGCCTGGATCGACGGTATGATCCTCGCGCCCCGCCAGCAGCAGCATCGGTGGGGCCTCCGCCGATACATGATCGATCGGCTGGGCGAGTGGCCATTCCGCTTCGGGTCCGAAGATGCCCGCCATGTCGGCGCCGACCAACCGTCCGGAAATCATACGGTGCGGCCAGGCTGATCACACCGCAGACATCGTGCCGAGGCGACAGATCCACCGACTCGCAGATAGCCGGGATCGAGTGCCAGCAGTGCCGCGATCTGGCCGCCGGCTGAATGGCCCATCAGGAACAGCCGATGCGGGTCGCCCCCTAACCGTGCGGCATTGGCATGCGCCCAGCCGATCGCGGCGGCCGCATCGTCAACGAATGCGGGGAAGCGAACCGCCGGATACAACCGATAATCGGGGATCACGACCAGCACGCCGCGTGCGGCCAGGGCGGCGCCCGACGAAGCGATACGTCTCCTTCGATCCGGACGTCCAACCGCCGCCGTAGAAGAACACGATCACGGGTGCCGGCGTGGCGGCCGCCCGCGGGGCATAGACGTCGAGAGTGTGTCGCGGGCCGGAGGCATAGGCGATGTCGCGTGTCCGCGTGATGCCGTCGCGAGGCGCCAGTGCATTCAGCAGAGGGATCGGTGAGCAGAAGTGAAGCAGCACGACCACCATCAGCGTGGCCGGGCTCCTGACAGCGACATGGCGCTGTTGCTGCCGGAAACGGCCAACCCACATCGCGTGTCTCCTGCTGAGAGCATGGGATCGGTTGGCGGCGTTGCCTGGAATCCGCGGCAATGCGATGAGCTGGTCGGAGTGAGAGGATTCGAACCTCCGGCCCCTGCGTCCCGAACACAGTGCTCTACCAGGCTGAGCTACACTCCGGCCAAGGCGGCGCATATAGCCCCGGGCGGTGCCTGCGGCAAGGCAGCGTCACAGACGCGCGGCCTCGCCGCGTGCCCCGCGATGGAGATGCGCCAGGCGCTGCAGCACGGCGGGGACGCCGTCGAGCACCTCGTAGAACCGCCGCGCCTCCGGGGCCGGCGAAATCGGCGTCGATGGTCGCCTCGATCGCGGCGAGGAACGGCGCGGCCGAGCCAACGACATCGCAGATCAGGATCGGCTTGGCGTGCAGCCCAAGCTGGCGCCAGGTGATGATCTCGATCGTCTCGTCGAGCGTGCCCAGGCCGCCCGGCAGCGAGATGAAGGCATCGGCGGCCTCGAACATGCGCTGCTTGCGGCTGTGCATGGAATCGGTGACGATCAGTTCGGTGATCGCCGGGTGCGCCACCTCGCGCCGGGTGAGGAACTCCGGGATGACGCCGGTCACCGTGCCGCCGGCGGCGAGCGCGGCGTCGGCCAGGATGCCCATCAGGCCGATGCGCCCGCCGCCATAGACCAGCCGGATGCCGGCGCTCGCCAGTCCGTGCCCAAGTGCTTGCGCGGCGGCGCGGTATGCGGGATCGTTTCCGGTGCGGGAGCCGCAGAACACGGCGACGGCGTGGATATCTGGCATGGTGTGCAATGTGGCCGGCGGCTGTTGATTCCGCCACCTGTTTCGTGCCGGCGCCGGGAATTTTGGCGGCGCCGCGGCGTCCAGCTTGTCAGCTGACGCAGACGTGCAACGCGGGGGTGATCGGGATGAAGCGGTGGTTTGCATGCTTCTGGCGGTTCTGGCTCTGGCGACGGTGGGGCGTCGCCCGAAGGCCGAGGAGCCCGACCCGATCGAGACGCGCCAGGCCGGTCAGGATCTGATGATCTCCGTCTACACGCTGATGCGGGCCGTCGTGGCCGCCAAGGGCGACGTGAAGACGCTGGAAGGACCCGCCAAGGCGATGGCGCGGTGGATGCGGCAGTTCCCGACGCAGTTCCCGCCAGGAACCGAACAGGGCCACAACACCCGGGCGCTGCCGGCGGTCTGGAGCGACCGGGAGGGCTTCCTGAAGACCGCGAACGAGCTGGTGGAAGCGACGACGAAGCTGTCGGAGCTTGCCAAGGCAGGCGACGCCGACGGCGTCGCCGCGCAGGTCAAGGTCGTGGGCGACGTCTGCGCGGCGTGCCACCGGACGTATCGGGCGCGGTGAGCGTCACGCCTGCCCTCCCCCTCGCGAGGGGAGGGGGCAGGAACGGGATCTATCCGGCGCGCACCAGCCTGCCTGGCGTCGCGCCGGTGTACTGGCCGTGCTCGAACACCGGCGTGCCGGATACGAGCGTCGCGATGTAGCCATCGACGCGCTGCACCAGCCGGCGTCCACCGGCGGGCAGGTCGTAGCGGATCTCCGGCACATGCAGGCGCAGGCGCTCGAAGTCGATCACGTTGACGTCCGCCTTCAGCCCGGGCGCCAGCCGGCCGCGATCGGCGAAGCCGAAGAAGTCCGCCGTCTCGCTGGTCTGCCGCTTGACGACCAGCTCCAGCGGCAGCCCCGGGCCGCGCTTCCGGTCGCGCGCCCAGTGCGCCAGCATCCAGCTCGGCACGCTGGCATCGCTGATCGAGGAGCAGTGCGCGCCGCCATCCGACAGCCCCAGCACCGTCTCCGGCGAGGTCAGCATGGTGCGGATGATGTCGTGGTTGTCCTCGTTGTAGCCGACGATCGGGAAGAACAGGAACCTGTCCAGCCCGCCCGCCAGGTAGTCGTACGCCACCTCGGCCGGCGTAGTGGTTGGAGCGCTTCGCCATCGCGGCGATGCTGCTGGAGGCCTCCGGCTCGTAGTCCGGCGGATCGCCCATGACGAACATGCGATCCCATCGCGTGGTGATCTGCATGCGGAACTGCGACAGCCGGCGCACCAGTTCCGCCGACGGTTCGTCGGCCAGGATCGCCGCGCGCATCGCCGGGTCCTGCAGCCGCGCCAGCCGCTCCGCCGCGGGAAGCTTCAGCAGCTCCTGGTAGCTCGGCCGGATCGAGAACGGATTGAGCGCGGTATCCACGCCCAGCATGACGCCGACCGGGCGCCCCGCGACCTGCGCGGTGACGAACGCGCCCTGCGCGCGGGCGGTGCGCACGCCCTCCATCAGGCGCTGCCAGCGTACCGGATCGGTCGGGCGGTCGGTCAGCAGGAACCAGACCGGCCGGCCGGTCTCCTGGCCCAGCTGCGTCATCCAGGCGAGTTCCTCGCTCTCGATGTCGAAGTCGCTGTTCACGCCGAACGCGCCGTGCCGCAGGCCCTTCAGCGCCGAGCCGATGCCGAGCAGCTCCTGCACCTCGGAATAGCGGCCGGGCACCATCTCGCCGGTCGGCGTCTTGTGCGAGTTGGTGCGCGAGGTGGTGAAGCCGAACGCGCCCGCCTCCAGCGCCTCGCGGGTCATGCGGCGCATCGCCTCGATGTCCTCGGCGGTGGCCTTCTCGCGGTTGATCGCGCGCTCGCCCATCACGTAGACGCGCAGCGGATGGTGCGGCACCTGAGCGGCCACATCGATCGCGCGCGGCATGCGCTCCAGCGCGTCGAGATACTGCGGGAAGCTTTCCCAGTCCCACTTCAGGCCTTCGGACAGCGTGATGCCGGGGATCTCCTCCACCGCCTCCATCAGGCCGATCAGCGACGCATGATGCTCGCGGCGCACCGGCGCGAAGCCGACGCCGCAGTTGCCGAACAGGATGGTGGTGACGCCATGCCATGACGACGGCGCCAGTTCCTTGTCCCAGGTCGCCTGGCCGTCGTAGTGCGTGTGCACATCGACCCAGCCGGGCGTGACCAGCATGCCGTCGGCGTCGATGTCGCGCTTCGCGGGGCCGGCCTTGCCGCCGACCTCGGCGATGCGATCGCCATCGATGGCGATGTCGCCGGTGAAGGCCTGCTTGCCGGTGCCATCGACGATGGTGCCGCCGCGGATGACGGTGTCGTGCATGGGGCGTCTCTCCTTGGTTCCTTACCGGCAGGAGAGACCCGGCGAGGAGCACTGGTCAAGCGCCTCACCGAAAGAAGATAGAATAACACGGAATGCACGGATCAAGGCGCACGGATTACGCGGAAGGGGATTACAGAACGTCAGCGCTTGATGCCGTCGGTCAGTGAGACGGTGTTGAAGTTGATCAACAGCCCCACGCGGCAATCAGTCAGGCGAAGATAGGTCAGCAGTTGCGCCTCGTGCAGTGGCAGGATGCGTTCGACGGATTTCAGCTCGAGCAGGACGGCGGAGCGGACGATGATGTCAGCGACGTAGCCGCAATCCAGGGTCACGTTGTCGTACCGAACGGGCAGACGGACCTGTCGAGCGAACGGTATCTCGCCGCGCCGCAGCTCATGACACAGGCATGCCTCATAGATCGATTCGAGCAGGCCCGGACCAAGGATTCGGTGCACGCGCATTGCGGCGCCGATGATCTGATACGTGATGTCACCACCATGGACCAGGCCGGGCTTCATAATATTCAGCGCTGCACCCAACGGCTTTGCTCAAGCGTTAACGCGAATCAGTGCAATCCGTGTGCCTTCATCCGTGGCAATCCGTGTTATTCTTCCTATCAGCCAGCCCCATCGGCGCGATTGAGGTCGGAGGCCAGGACGCGCACAATGCCACCAGTTCAGTTCCGAGGGCCTGCCATGATCCAGCTCCGCCACGGCGTCTTCCTGCCGCCGTTCCATCCGATGGACGAGAACCCGGCCGCCTGCATGGACCGCGACCTCGAGCTGATGCAGTGGCTCGATCGCCTCGGCTTTCATGAGGCCTGGATCGGCGAGCACCATTCCGCCGGCTGGGAGACGATCAGCTCGCCCGAGCTGTTCATCGCGGTCGCCGCCGAGCGCACGCGCTCGATCCGCTTCGGCACCGGCGTGATCTCGCTGCCGTACCATAACCCGCTGATGACGGCGAACCGCATCATCCAGCTCGACCACCACACGCGCGGCCGCGTCATGTTCGGCGCCGGTCCGGGGCTGCTGGCGTCGGATGCGCTGATGCTGGGCATCGATCCCAACACGCAGCGCGACCGCATGGCCGAGGCGCTGGACGTGATCCTGCGCTTCTTCAAGGGCGAGATCGTCACCGAGAAGACCGACTGGTACACCTTCGTCAACGCCCGCGCGCATCTGCGGCCGTATACACGCCCGCATCCCGAGGTCGCGGTGGTCAGCGCGGTCACCCCGTCCGGCGGCCGGCTGGCCGGCAAGTACAACCTCAGCATGATCTGCGTCGCCGCGACCAATCCGTTCGGCTACGACGCGCTCGCCGCCAACTGGCAGATCGCCAACGACATCGCCGCCGAGCAGGGTCGCACCATGGACGCGTCGCGGCTGCGCCTGGTCGGGCCGATGCACATCGCCGAGACGCGCGCCAAGGCGTTCGAGAACTGCCGCTTCGGGTTCGAGCGCTATCTCGGCTACCTCAACAACAACCAGCAGCGCTTCATCGTGCCGCCGGGACAGGATGCGGCCGAGTGGTTCGTCGAGAACAAGTTCGGCGTGATCGGCACGCCGGACGACGCGATCGCGCTGATCGAACGGCTGCAGTCGAAGCAGGGCGAGTTCGGCGTGTTCCTGCACCAGGCGCACAACTGGGCGGACTGGGAGGAGACCAAGCGCTCCTACGAGCTGTATGCGCGCTACGTGATGCCGCATTTCTCCGGCGACAACATCCCGCGCGTCGAGTCGTTCGACTGGTGCACCGAGCATCGCGACGAGCTGACCGAGAAGCGCTCCGCCGCGGCGCGTGCGATGTTCGACAAGCACGAGGCCGAGCAGCGCGTGCGTGAGGCGGGCACGATGGTGCGGCCGAAGGCGGGGCGCGAGGCCTGGTGACGTTCCCGCTGTCATCCTCGTGTCGAGCAGGCCGCATAGCGCCGGGCGATGCGAAAACCGACCGATCAGCACGTTGGTCAGTGCGTTCAGCCGCGGCACCAGGTTGAACCGCTGAAAGCGCCTCTCCCGGGGCAGGTCATGCGACTACTTCACCGTGTCGATCAGGGCGGGACTGACCTCCAGCGCGAATGCCGCGGCCATCAGCGCCCGCGTATAGTCCTCGCGCGGATTGGCGAACACGGCATCGGCGTCGCCCTCCTCCACCACGCGGCCGTGGCGCAGCACGACCAGGCGATGCGCCAGCGCGCGCACCACCTTCAGGTCGTGGCTGATGAACAGATAGGCCAGCCCGTGCACCTGCTGCAGCCGGCGCAGCAGATCGACGATCTGCGCCTGCACCGACATGTCCAGCGCGCTGGTCGGCTCGTCGAGCACGACGAAGCGCGGCTTCAGCACCATGGCGCGTGCGATGGCGATGCGCTGGCGCTGGCCGCCGCTGAACTCGTGCGGATAGCGGTGCACCGTATCGGCCGGCAGTCCGACCTCCTCCAGCTCCGCGGCGACCCGCTGCTCGCGTTCGGCGCGACTGAGGCCGGGTTCGTGCACGCGCAGCCCCTCGGCGACGATCTCGCCCACCGGCATGCGCGGCGAGAGGCTGCCGAACGGATCCTGGAACACGATCTGCATGCAGGAACGCAGGCTGCACATCCCGCGCGCGTTTGAGCGTCGCGATGTCCGTGCCGTCGAACTCGATCCGTCCGGTGGCGCGTTCCAGGCGCAGCGCCGCGAGCGCCATCGTGGTCTTGCCGGAGCCGGACTCGCCGACCAGCCCCAGCGTCTCGCCTTCGCGCACCGCGATCGATACGCCGTCCACCGCGCGCACATATCCGACGGTCCGGCGCAGCACGCCGCGGCGGATCGGGAAGTGCACCTTCACGTCGTCGGCCTTCAGCAGGCACTGCGGCGTGGTTCGGCAGCGGCGCCGGGCGGCCTCGGGGCACCGCGGCCAGCAGCATGCAGGTATAGGGATGGTACGGCGCCGCGAACACGTCGGCGACGCGGCCGGCCTCGACGACCTCGCCGTCCTTCATCACGCAGACCCGGTCGGCGTAGCGGCGCACGATCTGCAGATCGTGGGTGATCAGCAGCAGCGCCAGTCCGGCGCTCGGCGCGCAGCCGCGCCAGCAACTTCAGGATCTGCGCCTGGATGGTGACGTCGAGCGCGGTGGTCGGTTCGTCGGCGATCAGCAGCGCCGGATCGTTGGCCAGCGCCATCGCGATCATGACACGCTGTCGCTGGCCGCCGGAGAGCTGATGCGGGAACGCCTCCAGCCGGTGCTCGGCATCGGCGAAGCCGGCCTGGCCGAGCACGTCGATCACGCGTTCGCGCAGGCTGTGAGCCGGCATGCGGCGATGCAGCGTGATCGCCTCGGCGACCTGGCGGCCGATCCGATGCAGCGGATTGAGGCTGGTCATCGGCTCCTGGAACACCATGCCGGCCAGCACGCCGCGTGCGCGATGCAGTGTGTCGGCATCGGCGCCGATCATCTGCTCTTCGTTCAGCAGGATGCTGCCGCTGGGATTGCTGCCGCCCGACGGCAGCAGTTGCAGCAGCGACAGCGCCGTGACGGACTTGCCGGAGCCGGACTCGCCGACCAGCGCCAGCGTTTCGCCGCGCTCGAGCGTGAACGACACGCCGTTGACCACGCGCTTCGTGCCGAAGGCGACGGACAGGTCCTTCACCTCGACCAGGCTCATATCGGCAGCCGCCGCGGATCGAACGAGTTCGCGCACCGCCTCGCCGACGAAGATCAGCAATGTCAGCACGCCGCCCAGCACGAAGAACGCGGTGAAACCGAGCCACGGCGCCTGCAGGTTGTTCTTGCCCTGTGCCACCAGTTCGCCCAGCGATGGCGATCCCGGCGGCAGGCCGAAGCCAAGGAAGTCCAGGCTCGCCAGGATCGTCACCGATCCGGACAGGGTGAACGGCAGGAAGGTCAGCGTCGCCACCATGGCGTTGGGCAGGATGTGCCGCCACATCACCGCGATGTCGGAGACGCCGAGAGCCCTGGCGGCGCGCACGTAGTCGAGGTTGCGGCCGCGCAGGAATTCGGCGCGCACCACGCCGGTCAGGTTCATCCAGCGAGAACAGCAGCAGGAAGATCAGCAGCACCCAGAAACCGGGCGTGATGATGCTGCCCAGGATGATCAGCAGATAGAGCTGCGGCATGCCGTTCCAGATCTCGATGAAGCGCTGGAACAGCAGATCGATCAGGCCGCCGTAATAGCCCTGCACCGCGCCGGCCGCGATGCCGACGGCGGAGGACACGATGGTGAGACGTGAAGCCGAACAGCACCGAAAGGCGAAAGCCGTAGATCACGCGCGCCAGCACGTCGCGCGCCTGGTCGTCGGTGCCGAGTGGATTGCGCCAGGTCGGCGGCGACGGCGCCGGCGTCGGCAGATCCTTCACGATGGTGGCGTAGTTGTATGGCATCGGGCGGCCAGATCATCCAGCCATGGGCGTCGATCAACTGCTGGAGGTCGGGGTCGGTATAGTCGGCTTCGGTGGGCATGAACTCCGGCCCGAACGTGTCCTCGCTGTAGTCCTACAGGACGGGACAATACCAGTGCCCGTCGAAGCTGATCAGCAGCGGCCGGTCGTTGGCGATGAACTCGGCGAACATGCTGGTGCCGAACAGCACCAGGAATACCCAGAACGAGACATAACCGCGCCGGTGCTGGCGAAAGATCGCAAGCCGGCGGCGGGTGAGCGGCGAGAGCGTCACCGCCTCGCCTCGAAGTCGATGCGCGGATCGACGATCGTGTACAGCATGTCGCCGACGATCTGCATCAGCAGACCGAGCAGGGTGAAGATGTAGAGCGTGCCGAACATCACCGGGTAGTCGCGCTGGATCGCCGACTGGAAGCCCAGCAGGCCCAATCCGTCCAGCGAGAACACGATCTCGACCAGCAGCGCCGAGGTGAACAGGATGCTGATGAAGGCCTGCGGGAAGCCGGCGACGATCAGCAGCATGGCGTTGCGGAACACGTGACCGTACAGCACGCGCTGCTCGCTGGCGCCCTTGGCGCGGGCCGTCACGGTGTACTGCTTGCGGATCTCCTCGAGGAAGCAGTTCTTGGTCAGCATCGTCAGGCTGGCGAAGCCGCTCGCCACGACGGCGGTCGTCGGCAGCACCATGTGCCAGGCGTAGTCCGCGAGCGCGCGCGGGAAGGCTCCAGTCCGCGGAGCCTTCGCTGGTCAGGCCGCGCAGGGGGAACCAATGCCAATAGCTGCCGCCGGCGAACAGCACGACCAGCAGGATGGCGAACAGGAAGCTTGGCACCGCGTAGCCGACCAGCACGACGGCGCTGCTCGCCATGTCGAAGCGGCTGCCGTCGCGCACCGCCTTGGCGATGCCGAGTGGGATGGAGATGAAATAGACCAGCAGCGTCGACCACAGACCGAGCGAGATGGAGACCGGCATCTTCTGGAGGATGAGATGCACAACGGTCTGGTCGCGGAAGAAGCTGCGGCCGAAGTCGAAGCGCAGGTAGCCGCTGAGCATGTCGAGGAATCGTGTCAGCGGCGGCTTGTCGAAGCCGAACATCTTCTTGATGTCGGCGACGATGTGCGGATCGAGCCCGCGCGCGCCGCGATACGAACCGGAGCCGCCGAATTCCGATGAGGCGGAGCCGAGACGGGAGGACAGATCGCCCTTGCCCCGCAGTTCCGCGATCATCTGCTCGACCGGGCCGCCGGGCGCGAACTGCACGACCGCGAAGTTGATGGCGATGATGCCGAACAGAGTAGGGATCACCAGCAGCAGGCGGCGGAACAGATAGCCGGTCATTCAGGTGGCGGCCACTCCCCCCTCCCCTCGCGGGAGGGGGTTGGGGGGAGGGGCCTCACTGCTGCCTTGCCGCGTCGTTCGCCGCAGCCTTTGCCGGATCCACCCACCAGGAATCGAAGTTGAACCCCTCGCGGATCGGCTTGTCCGGGATGACCGAAGCGGTCCCAGTAGGCGATGCGGAAATCCAGGCTGTCCCAGTTGGGCACCAGGTACCAACGCCACAGCAGCACCCGGTCCAGCGCGCGCCCGCGGTGTCGAGTGTCGCGCGGTCCTGCGCCGTGACGACCCGCTCGACCAGCGCATCGACCGCCGGATCGCAGATCCCAGGCACATTGAAACTGCCCTGCGCCTTGGCCGCCGCGCAGGTGAAGTAGTCGCGCAGTTCGTTGCCCGGGATGTCGCCCTCCGGATAGATCATGATGAGCATGTCGAAGTCGAAGTCGTCGGTCAGATGCTGGTACTGTGCCGGATCGACCGTGCGCACCCGCGCATCGATGCCGAGCTTCTGGAGCGACTGGACGTAAGGCAGCGACACGCGCTCCAGCGACGGGTCGTCGAGCAGGATGGTGAAGCTCATCTGCGTGCCGTTCTTGTCCACCAGCTGGCGATCCTTCACCGACCAGCCGGCCTGCTCGAGCAGCGTCAGAGCATGCCGCAACTGCTCGCGGTTGTTGCCCGAGCCGTCGGTCACCGGCAGCTTGAACGGCTCGGTGAACAGCGCCGGCGGCAGCTCCTTGCGATACGGCTCCAGCAGCTTCAGCTCGTCGCCCTGCGGGATGCCGGACGAGGCGAGGTCGCTGTTGTTGAAGTAGCTCAGCGTGCGCGTGTAGCTGCCGTAGAACAGGTTCTTGTTCTCCCACTCGAAATCGAACGCCTCGGCCATCGCCTGACGCACCAGCGGATCGGCGAACACCGGACGACGCGTGTTCATCGCGAAGCCCTGCATGCCGGTCGGCAGGTGATGCTTGAAGACCTGCTTGATCACCAGCCCGCGCTGCCACGGCCGGGAAGTCGTAGGCGGTCGCCCAGTTCTTCGAGATGTTCTCGCTGCGCAGATCGATCTGGCCGGCCTTGAACGCCTCCATCGCCACGGTCGAGTCGCGGAAATACTCGATGTGCACGCGATCGAAGTTGTTGGTGCCCTTGCCGGTCGGCATGTTCGCAGCCCACCAGTCGGGCCGGCGCGCATAGGTGATGCTGCGGCCGAGTTCGAAATTCTCGATCCGATAGGGTCCCGAGCCGATCGGCGGATCGGTCAGCGGCTTGGTGAAGTCGCGGCCTTCGAAGAAATGCTTGGGCAGCACCGGCAGGCCGCCCAGGATCAGCGGCAGCTCGCGGTTCTCGTTCGACTTGAAGTGGAACACCACGCGCCGTGGACTTTCCACCACCACGTCCTTCACGTCGGCCATCTGGATGCGGAAGCCTGGCCGCCCCTGCTCGAGCAGCGTGCGGTAGGTCCAGGCGACGTCCTCGGCGGTGACCGGCGTGCCGTCGGAGAACTTCGCCTCGGGCCGCAGCTCGAACGCGACCCACAGCTTGTTGGCCGGCAGCTCGATGGTCTCGGCGAGGTGGCCGTAGCCTGTCGCGACTTCGTCGGCGGACGAGGTGAGCAGGCTTTCCCACACATGCCCGACGGTGGCGCCGGAGCCTGAGCCGCCGGGCAGGATCACCCACGGGCTGACCATCCCGCTCGCCGATGTGCCGCGCAGGATGAACGGGTTGAAGCTGTCGAACGTGCCGATCGACGCCAGCGTGACCTCGCCACCTTTCGGCGCGTTCGGGTTCACATAGGGAAAGTATGGGAAATCCGGCGGCAGCGCAGGCTTCGCCAAGACTGCGATGGCGTTGCTGCGGGTCGTCGGCAGATCGTCGGCCCAGGCGGGGAGAATGGCGAGGCCGAGCAGCAGCGAGAGGGTTATGGCGCGCATAAGAAAGCAGATGTGGCGCCAAGTGGGGGGGCTGGCAACTAAAGACTAGTTAAGCAGCGTGACGATCTGCGGCAGCAGCGCCGGATCGCCCACCGACAGCACCCGCCCGTCGCCGCCAGGCCGCAACGGCTGCCCGGCCCAGTCGGTCACCCGGCCGCCGGCGCCCTCGACCACCGGCACCAGCGCCGCCCAGTCCCACAGCTTCATGTCGTCTCCGCGATCACGTCGATCTGGCCGAGCGCCAGGAGGCCGTGGGCGTAGCAGTCGCCGCCCCAGTAGTTGCGCCGCACCGCGGCTGCCAGCCGCCGCCAACGCGGTTCGTCGGCGCCGAGCATCTCCGGGCTGGTGCAGGAAAGTTCGGCATGGGCCAGCGAGGCACATGGCCGGCAGCCCGCGCGTCCGCCGAACGGGCCGCGGAATGCCGTGGGCCGTCCCGCGGCGCCGATCCAGCGCTCGCGCGTCACCGGCTGGTCGATCACGCCGAGGATCGGCGTCTCGCCATCCAGCAGCGCGATCAGCGTGCCGAAGGTCGGCCGGCCGCTGACGAAGGCGCGGGTGCCGTCGATCGGATCGAGCACCCAGCGCAGCCGTGCCTCGGGCCGGTCCAGGCCGAACTCCTCGCCCAGGACGCCGTGGTCGGGGAAGCGCTCGGCCAGCACCGCGCGCATCGCCTGCTCGGCGCTGCGGTCGGCGATCGTCACCGGCGAGCGGTCGGACTTGGTGTCGACGGCGAAGCCGGCGCGGAAGAACGGCCGGACCACCGCGCCGGCAACGTCGGCAGCAGCTTCGGCGGCTGCGAGGAACCGATCGAGTTCGGCCGGAACGTCGGGTCTGTCCGGCAAGAATGCCGCTACTGCTTGGGCGGCTGATTAGGCGCCGGCGCGGGTGCTGGGTGCCGATGCGGGAGCCGGTGCGCTCGGCTGCGCGGCGGCCGGCTGCTTCTCCGGCTCGGGCGCGGGCAACGGCACCGGCTTGTCCGACAGCGTCCGCAGATAGGCGATCACGTCGGCCCGCTGCTTGTCGTTGGTGATGCCGGCGAACGACATGCGGGTGCCCGGCGCATAGGCGCTCGGCTTGTACAGCCACTCGTTCAGGGCGTCGAAGGTCCACGGCTGGCCCTTGAACTTCTCCATCGCCGGCGAGTAGCTGAACCCCTCCTCGTGGTCGTGCGGGCCGCCGACAACGCCGTACAGGTTCGGACCGACGCCGGGCTTGCCGCCCTTGTCGAAGGTGTGGCAGGCGATGCAGACGCGGTGCACGAACTGGTCGCCTGTCTTCACGTCGGCGCTGGCCAGCAGCGGCGCGATCGGGGCGGGACCGGCCGGCTTGGCCTCGCCGCCGCCTGTCGCCGCCGGCGCCGCGGCGATGTTCAGCACCGGCTTCTCCGGCAGCCGTTCGCTGACCAGGGTGTCGCCGATCAGGCCAGTGAGAAAGAAGACGATGCCGGCGACCAGGATCGCGGCAATGCCCTTGTTGACTTCCATGCTGTCCATGCGGCGTGGCTTCCCCGTCGAACCTGTTCAACGCGCACAGAGGCCCGCCGGCACGGCGTTGCACGCGGCCGTCCGCCTCCATAAGGTGCGGGCACCATAGGGAAACCACCATTACCCATCAACCCGTGAACCCGATCGTCATCATCCCCGCCCGCATGGCGTCCACCCGGCTGCCGGGCAAGCCGCTCGCCGATATCCATGGCAAGCCGATGATCGTGCATGTGCTGGAGCGCGGACGCGAGGCGGATCTCGGGCCGGTGGCGGTGGCCTGCGGCGATGCGGAGATCGCCGACGCGGTGCGGGCGGCAGGAGGCCGCGCGGTGCTGACCGATCCCGATCTGCCGTCGGGCTCCGATCGCGTCTTCGTCGCGCTGGCCGAACTGGATCCGGACGGGCGGCACGACGTCGTGGTCAATCTGCAGGGCGACGTTCCCACGATCACTGCGGCGCAGTTGCGCCCGGTGATCGCGCCGTTGAGCGATCCGGCCTGCGACATCGGCACCCTGGTGGTGCCGATCGCGTCCGATGCGGAGGCGAATACGGCATCGTTCGTGAAGGCCGCCTGCGCGTTCGCGGAAGGACAGGCCGTCGCACCGGCGCTGTATTTCTCGCGCCAGCCGATCCCTTGGGGAGATGGGCCGCGCTGGCACCATGTCGGCATCTACGCCTATCGCCGCGCCGCGCTTGCGCGCTACGTGGCGCTGCCGCCCTCGCCGCTGGAGCGGCGCGAGAACGTCTGGAACAACTGCGGGCGCTGGAGGCGGGTATGCGGATCGGCTGCGCGCGCGTGGAGTACGGGCTGTTCGGCGTCGATACGCCGGAGGACCTGGAACGGGCGCGCCGCCTGCTGGCACCGGGCGCCCGCGCATGACCGGGACGATCGCCTTCCAGGGCGTGCCCGGCGCCTATTCCGACCTCGCCTGCCGCGTCGCCTATCCGGACATGACCACGCTGCCGTGCGAGTCGTTCGAGGCGGCGATGGATGCGGTGCGCGAGGGGCGCGCGGAGCTTGCCATGCTGCCGTGCGAGAACAGCCTTGCCGGGCGCGTGCCGGACATTCACCACCTGCTGCCGGAGTCCGGTCTGTTCGTGATCGGCGAGCACTTCCATCGGGTCGAGCACTGCCTGCTCGGGGTGAAGGGCGCCGCGCTCGACGATCTGAAGCGGGCGCATTCGCACACCGTGGCGCTGGGCCAGGTGCGGCACAGCCTGCGCCGGCTCGGGCTGACGCCGGTGGTGCAGGCGGACACCGCCGGCGCCGCCCAGCTCGTCGCGCAGTGGAACCGCAAGGAGGAGGCGGCGATCGCCTCGTCCCTGGCGGCGGAGATCTACGGGCTGGAGATTCTGGCGGCGAATGTCGAGGACGCCTCGCACAATACGACGCGGTTCTACGTCATGGCGCGCCAGCCGCGGACGCCCGACGCGACGCAGGCCGATCTGATGACGACGTTCGTGTTCCGGGTCAGGAACGTGCCGGCGGCGCTGTACAAGGCGCTGGGCGGGTTCGCCACCAACGGCGTCAACATGACCAAGCTGGAGAGCTACATGCTCGCCGGCCATTTCGTCGCCACGCAGTTCCTGTGCGACGCCGATGGCCATCCAGAGCAGCCGGCGCTGCGGCGGGCGCTGGAGGAGCTGTCGTTCTTCTCGTCCGAGGTGCGGGTGCTGGGCGTGTATCCGGCGGCGCCGTTCCGGCTGCGGCAGGGGACTGGGTAGGGGCTTCGGCGCACGCCGCTGCAAGAGCCGTGCTGGCGGCTTGGCTAGGCCCTCGGGTCAAGCCCGAGTGCAGGGGCTGGCGGGCCGGTGCTGGCGAAAGCCGAGGGGCGGCAGAACAGCGGAACCTCCCCGTGGTGATTGGCTGGCGCGTGCCGGGGTCCAGCCAGGGGCAGAGGCCGATGTCGCGGCACAGACGGGCGAGGTGGCCACCTTGATCGACGATGGCGGCAAACAGCTCCCGCCACTGCGGATGGCATGACGTGATGCCGAGATCGCGGCAGATGTCGGCGAGGACGGCGCCGAGGGGGCGGCTGCGGACCACCGGGTCAAGCCCGGTGGCATGCCTGCTGGCGATCTGCTCCGGCGTCGCCGGGCGGATGGGGTTGGCGGCGGGTTTCTCGCTTGGCGGCGTGGCTGGGGCGGCGGCGACCCAGGGCTCTATTTCTGGGTGCAGGGAACTTGGGGCTCAGGTCACCAATTGGCTGCCCCGGTGTCCGGCGCTTTACGCACAAGTTAAGGATTTTGTCCGGCTGAAACGCCTTGGACCACCTTCGCCACATCCGCATAGAAGCCGCGGATCTGGGGATCAGTAGTCTTTGCCAAAATGGCGTCCTTTCGCCGAATGTGGAAGAACTCTCCCGCCTGCCCGGAAGCCGGCACGTGCCGAACTGTTAGCAAGCCGTGCCTCCCGAGAACCTCGCGCAGCGTATTCCAGTATGGGTCTTGGAGAATTCGTCGAGTTGCTTTCTCCTCCCCGTCTCGCATCCAGAAGGATCGATATCGGCACGCACGTCCTAGAAGCCCTATAATGCCGTGGTTGTTCAGGTGCGCCGGGATACCAGCGGAGGAAACATCGTCAGCGTGGCCACCCGAAATGGATAACCACTCTGCGATTTCCGCTGGATCCGTCAGGATGCTATCTGGCAGTTGGATACGTTGCGGGCTTGGGAAGTTGTGTGGCAGATTGGTGGCGGTATCCGCTATCAAAGAGAACACGTGACAATCTGTGTCGAAGATAAATGCACGAAGGTCCGCTCCGCGAGCATCCAATTGCGCTATTGCTACCTTCCTCAGAGTGAGGATGCCCGCAGTCTCAATGACCAATGCCTCGTCGATCGAAACGTCGGACAGCACAAGGTCAAGATCGTCGTCGAGTACGCCCATCGCCAGGATAACTAGCGTGGCGAGATTGCGCCGCGATCGGTCTAGGTCTCCCAATTGATCAACATGCGCGACAGCCGTCTTGGCGAAGGATGAGATCCTTGCTTGTTCAATATGCCCCAGCACGTCGGCAAAGCTGACAAGGAAGTCTGCACCGAAGATATTGCGGCGGATATACTTTGGCACCTCGCCTACAAGCACAGCATCAATCGTAATTCGACTGAGAAAATGATTAAGGAGCTGCGTGTGGGAGAACCGCTTGTAACCGCGCCGGTCGTCCTCCGTGAGAAAGGCGACCACCCCAGCGCGATTCTTCAGGATACCTACTAAGGTCGGAGGCACTAGCTCAGCAGCTGAAACCTCTGCAATCCAAGCAAGAGAATCGCTAGCGATTGCTTCGGTCTGGTTTTCCGCGAGATCGCGCGCTACTTCGCCGAGGAAACGTTGCAGGAACGCGCGTCGGACCTTCGGGGTGGTAGCCGCCTCAACGTCACCACCAAATTTATTTGCTTCGCGATCGATCATCATCTCGACTAAGAACCACATCAGGTCATCGACGGCGCCGGACACTACCTGATCGTGTACGCCCTGTCGGGCGAGTTCGGACAGGAAGAAGGGACGCAAAGCGTATGATCCTGATTCGAAGAGTGGTTCTACATTGTCTTGTTCAAGCGCGGTATCTGTCCAACCGTGATCGCGGAGCCATTGCTTTGCCACGTTCGGCGTTATGGGATCGACCGTGTAAGTGTAGAGTTCGTCGGTATCATTCCGAAAGGCGGTAAGTGCCGCGAGAAGGCGATCACGCCCGATGAATGTCTCTCGGCCGGCCAGGAGAAGCGAGCCTCGACCGCGAACCGCGGTGACAAGGTCGTTAACCTGCGCCCATGCGAGCTCATAGCCGTTAGGATCCGCTAGCTCATCGAAGCCGTCGATCGCCAGCGTCACGAGTCCATATCGGACCAGTACAGGGACTTGGTCGTAGGTCACGCTCACTCGGAGCGTTTGGAGGCTGAAAGCCATGAGGTCGACAAGGTTTTGGAGCACTCGTCCTCGGCTTTCCACATGCAAAACGAGTGGGTGACGGCTCTGCCTATACGCCGCAGCGCGGCTAAAGGAGAGCGCACGAATAAGGCTAGTCTTTCCAATACCTGCTGGGCCGTCGACCAGTAGAATCCGTAGATGCGGGACCGATGTGTTTTCTGACGGAATGAGGACAGTGTCCAATTCCTCAATACTGGCCGATGTGTTACTCGAAGACAGAAGACCATGAATTGGGATGGTTTCGTCAGCGATGCGAGCCGACAAAAAGCTTTCTGCGCGCCAGCCCATCGGCCCAGATCACCAAAGCTTGGCGACGCCAGTAGGGCGCGCGTATCTAAGTGTCGCCGCTCACCGTCTTCATCGCGCTCCTCGACTGTACCGTCGGAACGCAAGACGAGTTCGATTTCGCGGCCGCTGCGGGCCATACGGACGACCCTATTCGGGCCGCTCGAAACCGCGCGAGGCGGCGCGGTCCCCAAGTCAGCAAATAGTGCGAGGTCATCGAGAGTCAGCGATTCAAGTCGGGTCATTGAACCTCCAAGATACCGTCCAGCTTCAGGAACGGCCCCTGTGACCGTGTACGGACAATCAGCACGCGCCCACCACGTGCGCCACGGATCGCTTCGGCGGTGAAGACTGGTGGCACGAGATCGTCGTCGTTGCTGACAACCAAGATCCACCGCTCAGGTTCTCGGTGGGCAAGGTCGACTACGTCAGCCGCAATGGCGGTGTCTACCATGTTCTCCTCAAACTTTCCCGTTGAGGGATTGCGATGCAAGGTATTGGGAATGTGAATGCCAAGGCGGCTATGCAGCCTCTTGTCGAGGGCCGACAGGAGTTGGTCCCCGTATAACAACTCTGGCCTAATTTGTACGGTTGCTTTGGTTGACAGCGCCGCGAAATCGGCACCACCTGCAACGGTGGCAAGAGCGCGGCGATTTTCGGTTGGCTCGAAGCCCTTAAACCAACCGTGATAGACCCTCAGTGAGACGTCGAAGCGCACTAGAGCATTGATGCCAGTAAGTATACGGCCGATTACACGTCCCAAGTAGTCGAGGGTTCGCTCTGCCACGACTCTACAATTGCCGGCCGGTGGATTCGCACAATGAATCTGGTAGTTCCAATCTATGAAAGCCGTAACGGGGATCGGACGGAGGCTAGTCATAAACAGGTGCTCTAGGTCCTGCAGGAGCCGAATAGCTCGATCGTGCCGACAGGTGGCAAGGCTGCTGGATCACCGCATGGGCGATAGCACGCCCAATTCAATCTCTTCATTCCCTTACCCCGTCTGCCCATATTTCACATGATAACGTCCTCTATCCCACGTGTCATCGATGCAGGGTTATGGGCAATGACATCCGCGACCAATTTCCTGGTCACTTGCCGTTCCCGCCCCGCAACGCCGCCTCCAACCGCCTCGCCGTATCCGCCGCCAACGCAGCAGGCGTGCCGGCGAAGCCCATGATCAGGCCGGTCATGCGCGGCGGGCCGGCGTAGTAGGCGCCGAGCGGCGACACCGCCAGGCCGCGGGCGCGGCAGGCGGCGACCGCGGCGGCCTCGTCCGTGCCGTCGGGCAGGCGGCCGACCATGTGCAGGCCGCCGGGCGCGTCGATCGGGCGGATCGAGGGGGCGTGGCGGGCCAGCGCCGCCAGCAGCGCGTCGCGGCGGCGGGCATACTCGGTGCGCATGCGGCGGATGTGCGGGGCCAGCAGACCCTGGCGCATGAACTCGGCCAGCGTCGCCTGGTTGAAGGTGTCGATGCCGCGATGCGCCAGGGCGCAGGCGCGCACGAAGGCGGGGACCAGGGGGGCGGGGACCACGGCGAAGCCCAGGCGCAGCGCCGGGGCCAGCGTCTTGCTGAAGGTGCCGCAGTAGATCACGCGGCCGGCGCGGTCGAGCGTGGCGAGCGGCGGCAGCGGGTGGCCGGTCCAGCGGAACTCCGAGTCGCAGTCGTCTTCCAGGATCCAGGCGTTGGCGCGGGCGGCCCAGTCCAGCAGAGCGAGGCGCCGGCGCGATCGGCAGGGCGCCGCCCAAGGGCGTGGCGTGGGAGGGCGCGACCAGGGCGAGGCGGGCGTCGGGGGCGCGCTGGATGCCGGCGGCGACGTCGAGGCCCTCGGTGTCGCTGATGACGGGGACCGGGGCGGCGCCGGCGGCGAGCAGGGCGCCGCGGCCGGCGATGTAGCCGGGGTCCTCGACCCAGGCGGTGTCGCCGGGGTCCAGCAGCAGGTCGGCGGCGATGCGCAGCGCCTGCTGGGTGCCGGCGGTGATCACGATGTTGGCGGGGTCGGCGAGCAGGCCGCGGGTGGCGGCGAGGTGGGCGGCGATCTGGGTGCGGAGGTCGGGCAGGCCCTGGGCGGAGGGGTAGCCGGTGAGGTCGCTGGGCAGCGTCTTCATCACGCGGGCGGCGCAGCGGGCCCAGGCTTCGCGCGGGAACAGGTCGGGGGCGGGGATGCCGCCGGCGAGCAGCGTGCCGAGGCCGGGCTGGCGCTGGTGCGGCGGAGACGGGGACGGCGGCGATGCGCTGGCCTCGGTGGGAGAGCGAGCTGGCGGCGGTCGGCGGCGGCACGGCGGGGGCCGGGGCGGCGTCCGGCAGGTCGGGGGCGACGTAGGTGCCGCTGCCGGTGCGGGCGCGGACATAGCCCTCGGAGGCCAGCCGCTCGTAGGCCAGCACCACGGTCTGGCGCGCCACGCCCAGCTCCTCGGCGAGCGCGCGGGTCGGCGGCAGGCGGGCGCCGGCCGGCAGGGTGCCGGCCAGGATGCCCTGCCGCAGCCGGTCGAAGACGGCCTGCTGGCGGCTTTGGTCTGGCGTGAACATGGCGGCTGCGCCCTCAATCGCTGGTCCAATTGGACCCTAGTGCCGAGGGCGGGTAGCGCAGCAAGACCGGGGCGCGCGGCATGCCCCGCCCCCTCGCTGCGCGCGAGCGGGCGTCTAGGAAGCCTGTCAGAAGCCTTCGCGTTCGAGCCGCTTGCGCTCCAGCTTGCGGGCGCGGCGGACGGCCTCGGCCGCCTCGCGGGCCCGGCGCTCCGACGGCTTCTCGTAGTGCCGCCGCAGCTTCATCTCGCGGAAGATCCCTTCCCGTTGCATCTTCTTCTTGAGCGCCTTCAGCGCCTGATCGACATTGTTGTCGCGTACCAGTACTTGCACTTGGCCGCCTTCTCCTTCTCAGTTGCATCCATCCCCGCCGATCGGGGACGCGCCCTATATCATGCTGCGAAGACCATTCGCCAGTCCACCCTGTGGGCGGCCCGGAGGAACCTATGGCAATTCTGAAGATAGCGCGCATGGGACACCCCGTGCTGTTGCAAAAGTGTGAACCGGTGGCGAACCCGGGCGCGCCGGAAATCCGCCGCCTCGTCGCCGACATGATGGAGACGATGGAGGACGCGTCCGGCGCCGGGCTGGCCGCGCCGCAGGTGCATGTGCCGCTGCGCCTGTTCGTGTTCCGCGTCTCCGAGGCGCGCGGCAACGAGGACGCCGACGACACGCCGGTCGGCAACACCGTGGTGATCAATCCCGAGATCGAGCTGCTGACGCGAGGAGCGCGTCCTGCGCTGGGAAGGCTGCCTGTCGATCCCCGGGCTGCGCGCCGCGGTGCCGCGCGCGCCGCGCATCCGCTATCGCGGCGTCGATTGCGACGGCCGGCCGGTCGCGCGCGAGGTGTCCGGCTTCCATGCCGGCGTGGTGCAGCACGAATACGACCATCTGGATGGCATCCTGTATCCGATGCGGATGCAGGACTTCTCGCTGTTCGGCTTCACCGAGGAACTGGCGCGCGCCGCGGCCGCGCGGCAGGACGGCCGATGACGCCTCCCGAGCGAAGCGCCGAACGTGATGCCGCCATCGCCGCGATGCTGCCGCACGTGCCGTTCGATGGCTGGACCCGCCGCTCGCTGCGCATGGGGCTCGCCGATATCGGCGTCGCTCCGGATGACGCCGAGTTGCTGTTTCCCGGCGGCACGACCGACATGATCGAGGCGTTCTGCGACTGGGCGGACCGACGGATGGAGGCGGCCGCCGCCACGCTGGATCCCGACGATGCGACTGCATCAGCGCGTGCGTGCGGTGATCGCGCTGCGGCTGGAGCAGAACCGGCCGCACAAGGAGGCGGTCCGCCGCGCGCTCGCATTGCTGGCGCTGCCACGCAATGCGCGGCTGGCGGCGGCGTGCACGGCGCGGACGGTCGATGCGATCTGGCACGCGGCGGGCGATCGGTCGGCCGACTTCAGTTGGTACACCAAGCGCGCCATCCTTGCCGCGGTGTACGGGGCGACGGTGCTGTTCTGGCTGCGCGATGCCGGCGAGGATGACGCCGCGACGCTGGGCTTCCTCGACCGGCGGCTGGCTGGGGTGGGACGGATCGGCACGCTGCGGCGGCGCGTGGACGCCGCGGTCGGCCGCTGGCGTCCGGCCTGACACACCGTAAGCAGGAGATGCCGATGTCAGACCGCTATGCACATTACACGCGCCTTGGCTTCGACCGACCGCATCCGCGCGTGCTGCGCATCACCATGGGAGGTGGCGAGGAACGTCTGAACCCGGTCGATGCCGTGATGCATCGCGAACTCGGCGATGTCTGGCGCGATATCGATGCCGATCCGGAGGTGAACTCCGTCATCATCACCGGCGCGGGCCGCGCCTTCTCGGCTGGCGGCGACTTCAGGATGGTCGAGCAGGTGATCGCGGACTTCGAGACCCGCGCGCGGGTTTGGAAGGAGGCGCGCGATCTCGTCTACAACATCATCAACTGCGGCAAGCCGGTGGTGAGCGCGATGCGAGGACCGGCAGTGGGCGCCGGCCTGGTGTGCGGGCTGCTGGCCGACATATCGATCGCCACCAAGGATGCCCGCATCATCGACGGCCATACCCGTCTCGGCGTCGCGGCGGGCGACCATTCGGTGATCGTCTGGCCGCTGCTGTGCGGGCTGGCGAAGGCGAAGTACTACCTGCTGCTGTGCGATGCCGTGACCGGCGCAGAGGCTGAACGGATCGGGCTGGTCTCGCTGGCGGTCGAGGATGCCGAACTGGACGCGAAGGCGCTGGAGATCGCGGTGCGCCTCGCGGAAGGCGCGCAGAGCGCGATCCGCTGGACCAAGTATGCGCTGAACAACTGGCTGCGCATGGCGGGGCCGTCGTTCGATGCGTCTCTTGCGCTGGAGTTCATGGGCTTCACCGGCCCCGAGGCGAAGGAAGGGCTGGCCTCGCACCTGGAAAAGCGGCGGCCGTCGTTCCCGCCTCAATCGGCGGTTTGATCACTCCGGCAACACCTCGATCGCGTCGCCCACCGCGAACCGCCCGCCCTCGATCACCTCGGCATGGACGCCGAGCTCGACATGGCCGTACAGCCGTCGCAGCTCCTCCAACGGATCGGCATCGCGCTCGGCCGTCTCCGGGTTGACCTGGGTCGCGGCGCAGCGGGTGATCGGCTTGGTCACCCGAAGCACCGCGCCGCCCATCTGGACCTGTCGGCCCACCCAGTCGCGCTCGCTCCACGCGGGCGCGCCGCTGAACCACACATTCGCGCGGAACCGCCGTCGGTGGCGACGCGCGCCCACCTTCGCCTCGTAGTCGCGCAGGCTGGCGATATTGATCAGGCTGACGACCTTCCGCCGCTGGTCGCAGAAGCTATGGCCCGGCACGTGGTGGAAACGCGGCGTGCCGCGCGCCTCCTCGCCCATGTAACCGGTCAGGAAGCGCGCCGATCCGATCCCGCCCCGCCTCGCGTCAGCGCATTCTCCACCACCGCCGCCCCGTCGGGCGCGCGAATCGCCAGCATGCCCGTGCGCGGCTCGAAGAACGAGAACAGCGACGCGATGCGCGCGTTCTTCATCTGGCACATGAAGTTGGCCTTTTGCAGCCATTGCGGGCTCTCCGGATCGAACCCGGCGTCGCCCTGCGCCAGGGCGAAGGCGCGGTCCCACGGGATGCAGCCGCCTTCCTCGACCTCCGCCGAGTCCAGTGCCTCTGCGGTCAGTCCCTTCACCGGGTAGCGGTACAGGTATTCAATTCGCATCGGTCGCTCCCTCTTGCGTCATAGTGTGCCTGGACCCACTTGGATTGCCAAAGGGTCATGTTTTCCGTTGCCTGATGAGGGATGGAGAGAAGACCGGTCGCCTACGCACAGGGACATGAAAGATGGATATTGAAAAATTCACCGAGCGCGCGCGCGGGTTCCTCCAGGCTGCCCAGACCATCGCGATCCGCGAGTTCCACCAGCAGATCACGCCGCAGCACCTGCTGAAAGCGCTGCTGGATGACGAGGAGGGCGCGGCCGCCGGCCTGATCAAGACCGCGGGCGGCGATCCGAAGGCTGCGCTTGCCGCGGTCGAAGCTGACCTGGCGCGCCTGCCCAAGGTGCAAGGCTCGGGCGCCGGCCAGCCGCAGATCACTCCGGATCTGGTCCGCCTGCTCGACGCCGCGCAGCAGGCCGCGACCAAGGCCGGCGACGAATACGTGGCGCAGGACCGGCTGCTGGTGGCGATCGCCGCCTCCGACACGCCGGCGGGGCGCGCGCTCGCTCAGGCAGGCGCCAATCCGCAGGCGCTGGAGAAGGCGGTCAACGACATCCGCAAGGGCCGCAAGGTCACCAGCCCGAACGCCGAATCCGACGTTCGACGCGCTGAAGAAGTATGCCCGCGACGTGACGGCGCTGGCGCGCGACGGCAAGCTCGATCCGGTGATCGGCCGCGACGAGGAGATCCGCCGCACCATCCAGGTGCTGGCACGCCGCACCAAGAACAATCCGGTGCTGATCGGCGAACCGGGCGTCGGCAAGACCGCCATCGTCGAGGGCCTGGCGCTGCGCATCGTCAACGGCGACGTGCCGGAGGCGCTGAAGGGCAAGCAGCTTCTGTCGCTCGATCTTGGCGCGATGGTCGCCGGCTCGAAGTATCGCGGCGAATTCGAGGAACGGCTGAAGGCCGTGCTGAAGGAGATCGAGTCGGCCGAAGGTCAGGTGGTGCTGTTCATCGACGAGCTGCACAACCTGGTGGGCGCCGGCCGCGCCGAAGGCTCGATGGATGCATCGAACCTGATCAAGCCGGAGCTGGCGCGCGGCACGCTGCATTGCATCGGCGCGACCACACTCGACGAGTACCGCAAGCACATCGAGAAGGACGCCGCATTGGCGCGGCGCTTCCAGCCGGTGTTCGTGGGCGAGCCGTCGGTCGAGGACACCATCTCGATCCTGCGCGGCATCAAGGAGAAGTACGAGCTGCATCACGGCGTGCGCATCACCGATGGCGCGCTGGTGGCGGCCGCCACGCTGTCCAACCGCTACATCACCGACCGCTTCCTGCCCGACAAGGCGATCGACCTGGTGGATGAGGCGGCAAGCCGGCTGCGCATGCAGGTGGACAGCAAGCCCGAGGAACTGGATGAACTCGACCGCCGGGTGATCCAGCTCAAGATCGAACGCGAGGCGCTGCGCAAGGAGGATGATCCTGCATCGCGCGACCGACTGGCGCGGCTCGAGAAGGAGCTGGCCGAGCTTGAGGACGAGTCGAACGCGCTGACCGCCGCCTGGCAGGCGGAGAAGGAGCAGGTGCAGGAGACCCAGAAGCTGAAGGAGCGGCTGGACCAGGCGCGCAGCGAAGTCGAGGTTGCGCAGCGCCGTGGCGACCTCGCGCGCGCCTCGGAACTGCTCTACGGCGTGATTCCCGAGATCGAGCGGAAGATGGCGGCCGCGTCTGACGGCAAGCTGGTGAACGAGGCGGTCACCGAGGAACAGATCGCCGGCGTGGTATCGCGCTGGACCGGCATCCCGGTCGACAAGATGATGGAAGGCGAGCGCGACAAGCTGCTGCGCATGGAAGAGCAGTTGCGCAAGCGTGTCGTCGGCCAGGAGGAGGCGCTGAAGGCGGTCGCCAACGCGGTGCGCCGCGCGCGTGCCGGCCTCCAGGATCCGAACCGGCCGATCGGCAGCTTCCTGTTCCTGGGGCCGACCGGCGTCGGCAAGACCGAGACCTGCAAGGCACTCGCTGAGTTCCTGTTCGACGACGAGCGCGCCATGGTGCGCATCGACATGAGCGAATTCATGGAGCGCCATGCCGTCGCGCGGCTGATCGGTGCGCCTCCCGGCTATGTCGGCTACGACGAAGGCGGCGTGCTGACCGAGGCGGTGCGTCGGCGGCCGTATCAGGTGATCCTGTTCGACGAGGTCGAGAAGGCGCATGAGGATGTGTTCAACGTGCTGCTCCAGGTGCTGGACGACGGTCGCCTGACCGACGGCCAGGGCCGCACGGTGGACTTCAAGAACACCATCATCGTGCTGACCTCCAACCTCGGCAGCGACATCCTGGCGGCACAGCCTGACGGTGAGTCGACCGCAATGGTGCAGGGCCAGGTGATGCGCGTGGTACGCGGGCATTTCCGGCCCGAGTTCCTCAACCGGTTGGACGAGATCATCCTGTTCCGCCGCCTGCAGCGCAGCGACATGGCCTCGATCGTGCAGATCCAGCTCGATCACCTGCGCAAGCTGCTGGCGGATCGCAAGATCGGGCTGGAACTGGATCGCAGCGCTCTCGAGTGGCTGGCCAGCGAAGGCTATGACAGCACCTACGGCGCGCGTCCGCTGAAGCGGGTGATCCAGCGCAGCCTGCAGAACTCGCTGGCGTCGCTCATCCTGGAAGGCGCCGTGAAGGAAGGCGACACGGTGCATGTGTCGGCCGGACCGCAGGGCCTGACGATCAACGGTCAGTTGGCAGAAGCCGCCTGAGCGTAGTTGCCTGGGAGGGGCGGCCTCTGATGCCCTCCCAGGCTCGCCCCGCAAGTCAGCCCACGTCCGGCAGCTTCAGACCGGTCGCGCCGCGGAAATCGGCGTCTTCGATATCGGCCCCCCTCAGGTCCGCCGCATCCATCTTCGCGTCGAGCAGGCTGGCGCCGCATAACATGGAGCCTTGCAGGTCGGCCTGAGTCAGATCGGCATCGTCAAACTTGGCCCGGGTGAAGTCCGCCGCGGCCGCATTGATCTGGCCCAGCCGTGCCTTGGCAAAGTTCGTCGGCCATCCGTCTCCCGACCGAAGTGCCATCGGGCATGCCACGGCATTGGTCAGATTTGCTCCGGTCATGGTGGCCCGTTCCAGGCAGGTGCCACGCAGATCGGCGCCCTGCAGCGAAGCGCCGCGCAGATCGCAGGTCGACATGTCGGCCATCGCGAACACTGTCCCCGACAGATTGGCGTCGCGCAGCACCGCATGCTTCAGCATCGCGGCGGAAAAGTTCAAATTGGACAGGTCCTGGCCGCTGAGATCGACGGCAGACAGATCGCCGCGGCGGCCAGTGCGGCCGTTGGTCAGGATCCACTCCCGATGGTCGCGCAATGTCTTGCCGACCACCTCCGCCAGGTGGTTGAGGTGTCTGGTGACCTCGGCTCCGGTGAGCTTGGCCATCGACAGATCGACATCGTCCAGCAGCGCCCCGAGCAGCGAGGCGGACGTCAGGTTGGTATTCCGCATCAGGGCATGACGCAGGATTGCGCCTTCGAGCTTGGCTCCTGACAGGTTCGCCTCGGTCAGGTCGGCCCCTTCCAGGTTGCAGCCGGTCAGGTCCGACCCGCTCAGATCCGCGCGCACAAATACCGTCGCGCGCAGATCGGTGTCTCGAAGGTCGGTCTGGATGATGAATGCGTTGGACAGCTTGGCGCGACTGAGATCGGCGCACGTCATCGCGGCCTGCGACAATTCCGCATTTCCCCGCTCCGACGTGAGCGGGATCAGTTCGCCGTTCTTTGCCTGCATGAGCGATCCGTCCCGCAGGTCGGCTTCGCCGAGGTTGGCATGCTGAATGCCGGCGCCGCGCAAGGTCGCTCCGCGCAGGTCCGCCCGGGTCAGGTTGACGCGTGCCAGATTTGCCTTGCACAGATCAGCCCCGAACAGACAGGCACCGCGGAGATCGGCGCCGGTGAGATCGGCGCGGACCAGTTTGGCTCCGGTGAGATCGGCGCCGGCGAGCTGCCGCCCTTTGAGGTCCGCGTGCGACAGATCCACAAACTTCAGACACGCCCGTGCGCCGCCGCCTTGGCCGTGCACGTAACGCTCGTGCAGCAGCAGCGCCTGGGCCAATTCGGCAGGCGTAAGCTTGCGCTCACCGAAACTCAGTGAGTTCACGATTTTGCGGAGCAACATTTGCCTGGCCGGACCAACCTGTGCAGCGCGTTGGTAGCAGCGGCGGATTAAGAACGCGTGTGTGGCGCTATGATCGGGGACCCTGATCTGGCGGGTCACTCGCGCCGTGTCCCAGCGGGCGCACCATCAGCACCGAGTCGAGCCAGCGGCCATGTTTCCAGCCGATCGCCGGCAGCAGGCCCGCATGCTGGAACCCGCAGCGCGCGTGCAGGCGGATCGAGGCGTGGTTGGCGGAATCGCCAATCACGGCAACCATCAGCCGAAACCCCGCGGACTTGCAGTGCTCGATCAGCCGCGGCAGCAGTGCGAGGCCGATGCCCTGGCCCTGGCAATCCGGCGCGACATAGACCGAATTCTCCACCGTGAAGCGATAGCCCGGGCGCGGCCGATACGTGCCTGCATGACTGTATCCGACGACCTGGCCGGCGTCGTTCTCCGCCACCAGATAGGGATAGCCGGCGTCCAGCAAGGCGTCGCGCCGCCGTCCGATCTCCGTGGCGTCAGGCGGATCTATCTCGAAGCTGGCGTTATCGTGGAGCACGGAATGGCCGTAGATGGCGGTTATTGCCGGCACATCGCTGGGTAGGCTGTCGCGGATCAGCATCACTTCACAACGTGGACCAGTGAAGCCACAGT
>CAVPTU010000018.1:0-190911 GCA_963708565.1 uncultured Alphaproteobacteria bacterium | reverse complement strand
GAGCACCCAGCTCATCCTTGTCCAATAGACATCCTCCTGGTTGGTGAGGCCTGTCGTAGGAGCAGGTGTCGTGCATGACAACCAGAGTGACTGCACTCGGGGCGCGGTTGCTCGACGCTTGAGTTGACGGCGTAGGCTGTTCCGCAGGCCTCAGCTTTGAGATCATCGTTGACGGGCGACAGCCAGATGGGTTTTGGCTGGCCGCATTGTTGGCTGGGATCGACCAATATGGATACTGGTGGCGAATTCAGGTGTCGCCGGGGCGGAACATTGATTCGCGCGATGATCTTCGCCTGCAATGATGATTTACGACAGAGCCAATTGCGAGTCTTTTCGATCTTTTTTACTTCTGCAACCGGCAAGCGTGTCCGAATCGCTCCTCGAAATAGCAGCCTGTAGGATTCTCCTTCGAGGACACCACATGTCGCTGCATCCGCAAGAGCCGCCGTCCGTACCGGAAGAGACAAATCGAGTAGCTCGTGCCGCGTTCCCGAACGGCTCGCTCTGTCTGCACATCGCCGACGAACTTGGTTCGATCTACACCGACCACCAGTTCACGGCCCTGTTCCCCGCCGTGGCAAGCACGCCGAAGCGCCGGGGCGGCTCGCTCTGGCGACGGTGCTGCAATTCTTAGAGGGCTTGTCCGACCGACAGGCCGCGGATGCCGTACGCGGACGGATCGACTGGAAATACGCACTGGGTCTGTCGTTGATCGATCCCGGCTTCGACCACACGGTCCTGAGTGAGTTCCGCTCGCGCCTGATCGAAGGAGGCGCCGAACGACTACTGCTCGACACTCTCCTGCAGCGCCTGCGCGACCAGGGCTTGGTGAAGGCCAAAGGTCGCCAGCGCACTGAACTCGACGCACGTGCTGGCGGCTGTGCGCGGGCTCAACCGGCTTGAACGTGTCGGCGAGACCGCGCGCGCGGCGCTGAATGAACTCGCCGTCGTTGCACCGGATTGGCTGCAAGCCCTGGCGCCGCCGGTTTGGTACGAACGGTACGGTCGCCGCGTGCAGAATTATCACTTACCGAAGGCCGAAAAGGAGCGCCTCGAATTGGCGGCCACCATCGGTGCTGACGGCGATCAACTGTTGGCTGCGGTCGACGCCGCGGTCGAGCAGCCGTGGCTTGCGCAATTGCCCGCCATCCACGTTCTCCGCGAGGTCTGGACAGGGCAATACATCAAAGAGGATGGGCAGCTCCGGTGGCGCACCGTCCAAGAGATGCCCGCAACCGCCGAGCAAATCTCATCTCCCTACGACCCGGAGGCACGCTATGGCAAAAAGCGCGATATCTCTTGGACGGGTTACAAAGCGCATCTCACCGAGACATGTGACCCCGAAACACCGCATGTGATCACTAACGTCGAAACAACTCTGGCGACGACACCGGATGACCACATGCTGACAGTTGTGCATCAATCATTGGCAAAGAATGAGCTGTTGCCCTCGGAACATCTGGTCGACATGGGCTACACCGGCTGCCGCATGCTGGTCGACAGCCAGCAGCGCCATGGGGTTGTCATTGTCGGCCCAGTCGTTGCAGATACGAGCTGGCAGGCGCATGCCGCAGAAGGGTTCAGCAAGGCAGACTTTCACGTCGACTGGGATCAGCATGTCGTGACCTGCCCAGAGGGCAAGCAGAGTATCTCATGGCTGCCGAGTACCTATCCCAAAAGCGGCATGCAATTCGAGGCCCGCTTCGCGCGAAATGACTGCGCCGCTTGCCAAATGCGAAGCCGCTGCACTCGGTCGAAGGTCGAGCCGAGGATCATCACGCTGCAGGCACGCGAGGATTTTGATGCACTGCAGTCCGCTCGGCGAAATCAGGCAACGGAGAAATTTCGGAAGAACTATGCCGCGCGAGCCGGCATCGAAGGCACGCATGCGCAGGCGATTCGTCGTTGCGGCTTGCGCAGATGCCGCTATATCGGGTTAGCGAAGACACGTTTACAGCACGTCATTACAGCCGTCGCAGTCAACCTGGTCAGAGTCGCCGAGTGGCACAACGACACGCCTTTAGCAAACACGCGCATCTCTCAGTTTGCAACGCTACAGATGGTGACTTGATCGGGCTCGGCGCCTGAATTCGCCACCAGTATCAATATGTGGCAAAGGCCACCACAAGAAACGAGCCGCCGGGCCGCTGATCTCCCCACTATATCCGGCATGTCAACGTGCCTTCAGCCTTTTCTCTTGTTCGGTTTGTCCACTCGTAATTCAGCCGGCGGAAACTCAGCATGTAGCGCCAGAGTCTCGTATCGTCTCGCGATGTCCAGCATAGCTTCCTTTGACGCCGGATCGCTCAGTGTAGCGGCGAGGTCTCTCGCGTTCTCCGCAAGCTCTCAATTCTTTGCTGCCCTACTTTTCCTTGGCACGGCGCCCCCCCCAACAGTCTTACTTACCAGTCGGCAATTAAGACGACATTCCTATTGGTACTTGATGGCAAGCGGTGGTATAGCGGGAGAATGAAACGAGACGGACGCCAGCTAGATCATCGGACACTTGAAACCATTCGATTGATGGCCGTCGAGCGAGTACGGGACGGCGAGCGTCCGTCATCGGTGGTGGCATCGTACGGCTTCAGTCGCACGACGATCTACCGATGGCTCAGCGCGGCAGCGAAGCCGGGTGTGGGACTGAGAGCGCTGCACTCGAGGCCGGCGACGGGTCGGCCACGCAGTTTGACACCGCACCAGGAGCAACAGGTGTTTCGCTGGATCAATGGCCGCGATCCGCGTCAGTATGGCCTGGACTTCGGATTGTGGACGCGGTCGGTGGTGGCCGAGCTGATCGAGCGGAAATTTGCCATTCGGCTTGGTGTGACGGCAGTTGGAGAACTGCTCGCCAAGGTGGGACTGACACCGCAAAAGCCGCTGCAACGCGCTTACCAGCGCGATCCTGAAGCGATTGAGGCGTGGCAGCGCGAACGGTATCCTGCCATTGCCAGACAGGCAAAGGCCTCGGGCGGTGAGGTGTATTTCTGGGATGAGTTCGGGCTTTCGCGCCGACAGCGTGCACGGCAAGACCTGGGGCAAGAAGGGTCAGACGCCTGTGGTCGAACGCCCTGGCCAGCGGCAGTCGATCAGTGCGGCCTCCGCGGTGAACGCACGGGGCGGGTTCTGGTATTGCACCTACCAGGGCGGGCTGAACGCCGAGTTGTTTGTCTCGCTGCTGCGACGCATGATGCGGCGTCGTTCGAAGCCGGTGCATTTGGTGCTCGACGGGCTTCCCGCGCACAAGACCACACTGGTCAAGACCTATGTTGCCTCCACGAAGGGCATGCTGACCCTGCATTTTCTTCCTGGCTACGCGCCTGAACTGAACCCAGATGAACTGGTTTGGAGCCATATGAAACGCACCGGGGTAGCCAGAGCACCGCTGCGGCGAGGCGAAAAGCTGCAGGCGAAGATCGAGGCGCAACTCAGCGCCATCAAGCGCATGCCGCAGTTGATACGGTCATTCTTCAAGGCACCAACTGTCTCCTATATTACCGACTGGTGAGTAATTATAGATGCATTATGGGGACATTGCTATGTGGTATTGGCTCGACCAACCGCTACCTTGCAGGCCTTCGTCTCGCCCGCGCACGAAACAATAGGAATGTCGCCCGGTAATCGGCGGGCGCTAACAGGCCGTTGAAAAAATGCCTGTCGGTCCGCGTGAGGCAACGTCGAATCGCGCCTGCGCTCCTCGGCGCACGAAGGGGTCGCATCTACGGCTCGTAGGATTCTTTTGTTGCTCAGAGGGAGCGTCCATCGACTTTGTCAACGGGCTGCTAAGCGAGCCTCGTCGATGTGGTTGCGGGCGAGCAGGAGGTGCAGGCGATCGCGGTGACGGATATCGCAGGCGTACCGTGCGTATCAGAACGCCATCCAGGCGAACAAGAAAAGCGTGTTGTTGTCGCTCGCGTTACGACCGAAGCCATCGTAGTTCTTGTTGCCGCCGTTGAACTGCGTATAGGCGGTATACTGGACGCCCAGCTTCAGGTTGGCCCAGGGCGACAGCCATGAACTCTCTTTGCCGAATGGCACCCAATCCGCTTCGATGATGGGTGTGCTGTTTATCCGCGGACGGCGCAAGGAGATGGTGATTCGTCTCAGGCTTCAATGTGTATCCCCACGAGGTTGCGGACGTGTTGCACCGGCATCCTGACGAACACGAGGCAGTCGTGTGGGACGCCCAGACACGCGACGCCGCGAGCGCTGGTCGCGTTCGTGGTGCCGCGGACGGCGAGGTCGATGTGAGCGCTGTCGGTCGCCGATTCGGGAATAGCCGCTCCACCGAGAGTCAGGCCCTCAGCGGATTGGTAGAAGATGGCGATAACGATCACAAAGGCGGACGCTGTCGTTCGGTGTTCGCCTGGCTGGTGACGCCTACCATCGCCAAACGGAGGATAGTTGCACAGTGCGCGGAGCGTAAGGATAGCGCGCAATCAGCCGCCCGGGCTCGCCGCTATCTAACAGAACTCCGATCCGGTCCTCGGTATCAATCCGACACCAATGGGTCGCGCCTATGTTGTGGTCGCGTCATATTCCGCCGAGATGTCCTTGCCGGTGTAGTCCGGCATCAGACCCGCCGACACCAGGCTCACCACCGCGCAGGCGGCGATGTAGATCGCGATGGCATAGCCCGTGTGATACGCGGCGAACAGCGCGGTCGCGATGAGCGGCGCCGGACCGCCGGCGATGACCGAGGCGAGCTGATAGCCGAGCGATGCGCCGCTGTAGCGCAGACGCGGGGTGAACGCCTCGGCGATCAGCGCCGCCTGCGGGCCGTACAGCATGTCGTGCGGGATCAGCGACAGCACGATCGCGATGAACACCGCGGACGGAATCGCGGTGTCCAGCATGCCGAAATAGAGGAAGCCGAACAGCCCGGTCACTGCCGCGCCGATCAGGTACATCTTCCGCCGGCCGATCCGGTCGGAGATATGGCCCGACAGCGGGATGGTGATGAACGACACGCACGAGGCCACCAGCACCGCGGTCAGGATCAGATCGCGCGACATCTTCAACGTGCCGACGCCGTAGGCGAACACGAAGGCGGTGAAGATGTAGAACGGCGCCTGCTCGGCCATGCGCAGCAGGGCGGACAGGATGATCTCGCGCGGCTGCTTCTTGATCACCTCGACGATCGGCGCCCGTTCGATCTTTCTCGTCGCGACAAGCTGCTGGAACACCGGCGTCTCGAGGATGCCGAGCCGGATCCACAGGCCGATGCCGATCAGGACGATGCTGAGGAGGAACGGCACGCGCCAGCCCCAGGTGGCGAAATCGGCGCCCGACCAGGCGCTGAAGCCGAGGATCACCAGGTTCGACAGGAACAGCCCGGACGGCACGCCGAATTGCGGCCAGGAGGCAACCAGCCCGCGGCTGCCGTGGCCGCGCGCCCATTCCATCGAGATCAGCACCGAGCCACCCCATTCGCCGCCGACGCCGATGCCTTGCAGCATGCGCAGCACGGTCAGGATGACCGCGCCCCAGATGCCGATCGAGGCGTAGCTCGGCACGAAGGCGATCAGGAATGTGGCGATGCCCATCAGCAGCAGTGTGGCGATCAGCGTCGCCTTGCGGCCGATGCGGTCGCCATAATGCCCGAAGATCGCGGCGCCGATCGGCCGGCCGACGAAGCCGATGAAGTAGGTGCCGAACGCTGCGAGCGTTCCGGTCAAGGGATCTTCGTTGGGAAAGAAGAGTTTCGGGAAAATCAGCCCGGCGGCCGTGCCGTAGATGAAGAAGTCGTACCACTCGATCGTCGTGCCGACCGTGGCGGCGATCACCGCCTTGCGCAGTTCCGCACTGTGCTGGGCATCTGAAAGCTCGCCGTGAGTGGCGGTGACAGCCATGGTTGTAACCTCCCATGTAGCAGCCATCATTCCCTGGATGGCTTATCTTGCAGTTGTCACGATGCAATTTCCCAGGTTACGCGGCAAGGCGAGCCGGTGCTGACCAACCGACCTTCCCGCGACAGCCGGCTGAAATCGGGTTATTGGCGCGGACTACATCGTCTTGACCAAGCGGCTTATCAAAAGTGACATGTGGCTGTTGGTGGCGTGCTTGCGCTGGTGTTTGGTTTTGGGGCGGCTGCTGGTGATTGGCGGCGGTGACTGCGATGACCCCCGTCGGGCTACTTGGCGCCGTCGGACGGTATCACCGTGCTCGCCTGGGCACCCTTCTCGCCTTCCTCCGGATCGACAACATAACGGACGCGGTCGCCGACCTTCAGCCTGTCGAAGCCGCCGTCGACGACGGCGTTGCGATGGACATACACCTCCTCGCCTTCGTCGGTCTCCAGGAAGGCATAGTCGCGTTCGGCGAACACCCGGGAGATCCGACCAATGGGCTGTGGCTCATGCAGCTTCGTCTGGCCATCGAGACGCCGCATGTGGTCCTGCAGTCGGCGGCGCGCGGCATCGAACGCATCGCGAATTGCGACGTGCAGGTCCTCGTGTGCATGATCCTCGCCCGGCTCCCGATTGACCACGACCTCGCCGCCGGGCACGGTCAGGTCAACGCTCACACGATAGATCGTGCCATGCCGATGGCGTCGATTGACAGCCTCCAGCATGACCCTGCACGCGCTCACGCGGTCCGAGAATTGCTGAAGCTCCTTCGCTTTCCGCCGGACCTGAGCCTCGACGGATGGCGATGACTCCATGCCACGGAACGAGATCTGGACATCTGCGGTCATATGCGTCTCCTGACCTAAGTTTCAGGCAGCATAGCGATGTCGTGCCGGGCTGCTTTGATCTCGATCAAGGCGAGATTCGTCACTCGTGCCGTAGGCTGAGGATGTAGGTCGCAAGATCGTCGATCTCGCCTCGGCTCAGGTGCAGGTCGGGCATAGCTGCGTGCGGCGTCTGCAGGAAGGCCCGCAGGGACAGGACCGTGGTCGATTTCAGGCGCGCGATGCCCACGAATGTCGGCGCACCATTGCTGACACCACTGGTGGCGCCGGCCGCGACCAGATGGCAGGAGCTGCACCAGGTCTTGGACAGTGGCCGGCTGCGATAGCGCCGATCTCCTGGGCATCCGCCTGGCGCGGCCACGCGACCAGCAGGACCATACCCAGCAGCGGGATGGCACAAATGGCTCTGTCCAGTGCGTCCTTCCAGTGCATCATATGTCCGCCTGCTGTTCGTCTCGATAGTAACAGCGCCAGTTCGGGTTGCCGCGACCGGCGTTCAGGAAGACACGCGGTGACCTGTCCTGAGGCGCGTGCGAGCCTGATGAGCTGGTCCGCCGCGATTTTGCGGCGATACAGCGTCTCGGTCGCCACCAGGACGCGGCCTTCGCCAATCGTCAGCCGCGTCGCTGATGAGAGCCTAAGGTGATCGGTCAACGTCCACATTGATGGAGATCAATGCTGCCCCCGCGCAATAGCGGCCAAGCTGAGCGTGCTGCCAACAGCCATGCGAGAGGGAGAGAGACCAGTTCTCTGTTTTCGTCGCACCCGGAACGCCAATAAGGACGGGCCAACCGCACAGCATTGGCCGATCCGCAGTGCTCCGGCCTGCGAGTTAGCCGCCTTTCTCCTCCGATCGGGCGCGTCGGCGGATCCCCGCGACGGGCACAATTCGAAGCAGTCCGCCCAGCCGGTGACAGTGGCATAGGCAGCGCTGATACGACTGCGGCTGCCCATAGCCTCACCTCGGGGTTAGAACGTCCAGCTCGCGACGAAGCTGGCTGACGGTTCGGTGGTGACGCATGGCCTGGTGGAGCCGGCGAGCAGCATGATCAAGCGCGGCGCGTGATCCGACGCGTGGTGGTCCCTCCCTCCACTGCCGCGCAGAGGCGCTCCGCGTTGTCCTCCAGCGCCGGGCGTTTTCCTTTATCTCGGTCAGGCCGGCATCGCAGGCAATAACGCGTCGACCTGCTCCGTAGTCGACGCGAGAAGGCTTCTCACATGAAGCAGGGCTTCACGCGTCGTCGCGTTCTCGGCGCCCTGGTAGCCTCTCACATCGAGTCCAGCAGTCGGGCGTGCTGTGCTTCGGCGGCAGTAAGCGATGCATCATCCATCTGTGTGCTCCTCTCTGCGCTGATTGACCCCAGCACTATATCACGGAGGCGGAACGTTGCCTGCAACTGCGGATTTCGGCCACCCGGCTGGCATTGCGATGTGTTGTGCCACTTACGTGCTGCCTGCCGACATGCAGAACGTCACCCAGTCCTCCATCATAGCTCCCCGACGCTCCACCATCGACTCGCGACGATATCGCCGGCTAACTTCAGTTCCGACCTTGTGTGCCTGAGCGATCTCAATCATCTCGGTAGGGAACTCAGTCCTCTCATGTGCCCATGTCGAGAATGCAGACCGAAAGCCATGTGTGGTAATTTCTGGACGGCCCATCTGTCGCTGGATGAACCGGAGCAGTCCGTTTGCTGGTATGGCGCCGAACACGCGACCTTCTCCGCGCTGCCCCAGCACTTCGACCGCGCGCCCTGACAGAGGCACAATGTGTGCTTCGCGTGAGCCTTTCACGCGGGAGGCTGGGCAGGTCCATATCTTCCCGGTTAGGTCGACTTCCGCCCAGTCCATCCCCGTGACCTCGCCGGTTCGGCTGGCGCAGAGGATGGCGAATTCGACCGCCCTAGCCAGTGGCTCCGAGCGGTCTCGCAGGGCAGCCATGAACGCCGGTATCTCGCGCCACGGGAGGGCCGGTTGACGGGTGCTTTCTATGTCCCTCTCGTCCTTTGGCGGCTTCACTCCGGCGGCAGGATTGATAGCGATGATCCGTTCGCCGACCGCCCAACTCAAGCACGCCTGCAGGGCCTTGAGGTGGTCTCGAACTGAGTGGGGAAGGATGGGCTTCGTGGTGTCCGGGTTGTCCAGCCTGTGTTGAAGTAGGACACGCATGGATGCCGTCCGAAGCTTCGACGACAGCCCCGTTGGGCCGGGGAGTAGCGCAACCTGATCGCGCCAGTCGCGCACCATGTCGAACATCAGGTTTTTGACGGGAAGGTCGGGGCCGAAGAACTCCAGCGCTCGGCGAACCCGTAAATCGTAAGTGTCCTTCGTCGATTGCGGATACTTTGCTGCCTTCAGCCATCGGGACACCACGTCGTCGAGCGTGTCGTCTGAGGCTTGCGTCTCCACGCCCTTTACGGCCTCGATCAGCGGAAGAAGCCTTTCCCTCTCGACCGCATCGTTCGCCGCCATCCGTTCGACGATCCGCCGCAGTGACAGCAGAAAGCGCATGTCCTCGGCGGGCAGCGACAGCACGTCATCAAGGTCTGGCATGCCGTCTGCCGTGAGCGGTTCCTGCATCAAGGTGTGAATGGTGTCGTAGATGGAACCTATGTTCTGCTCGCGCATCGGTGCGGGGGTCTTCCCGAGCGGGACGAGACGGCGTATTTCAGGGGCCGTCATCCGATCATACTTCCGCGTCAGTGCAGCGGCGCGGCGCAGCGTGCCCTCCTGATCCCGGGGAGCTTCTCGGTCCACTCGGTTAAGTTAAGGATCGGCTGCAACCATTCAGGAACTCGGCGGCGGTATTCTGGCCTGCCAAATCGAGTGCGGACGTAGGGGATTTTGAGAGCGCGCCCCTCCCCTTCGCTTGTAATCACCCTCCTTGTAGGCCATCGTTCGGACCTCCGTGTAGCAACGGTGTAGCAGACATGGTCGATCCGAAGCCAATACAATTCGCAGAAATCCGCAGAAAACAGCCCGATCTTCGGCGAAACGCGGCATTTGGCAATGAACTTCATGGTCATCACCAAAGGCTCCGGCCGTATCGCGGAGGTCGCGGCACGCTTCAGCCTGGACGCGATGCCAGGCAAGCAGATGGCGATCGATGCGGACCTCTCGTCCGGCATCATCGACGACAAGGCAGCCCGACGCCGCCGTCGCGAGCTCGAGGCCGAAAGCAGCTTCTACGGCGCAATGGACGGCGCGGCGAAGTTCGTCCGCGGCGACGCAATCGCGGCGCTGATCATCACGGTGATCAATATCCTGGGCGGCTTGGCGATCGGCCTGCTGCGGCACGGCATGTCGTTCGCCGACGCCGCCGCCACCTTCACCACGCTGACCGCCGGCGACGGCCTCGTGTCGCAGATCCCCGCACTGCTGGTCTCCACCGCTGCGGGTATCGTCGTGACCAAGGGCGGCATGGAGGGCACCGCCGATGTCGCGCTGATCCACCAGCTCGGCAACAGCCCGAAGCCGCTCGCCATGGCCGCCGGCGCCGCAACGGTGCTCGCGCTGCTGCCCGGCCTACCGACGCTGCCATTCATCGCGCTCGCCGGACTGGCCGGCGGCGGCGCCTGGCTGCGCTACAAGAACCCATCGATCGCGGTATCCGATACGCCGCCGCCGGCAGTCGTCACCGAACAGCCGATCAGTGACGCGCTGCGGATGGACATGATCCGGCTGGAGCTGGGCTATGGCCTGCTGACGCTGGCGGGTGGCGACACGCCACGGCTGACCGAGCAGATCAAGGGCCTGCGCCGTTCGATCGCCGCTGAGATGGGCTTCGTCCTGCCGCCCGTGCGTATTCAGGACAACATGCAACTCGGTGCCGACCACTATTCGATCCGCGTGAAGGAGATCGAGGCCGGCAGCGGCGAGCTGCGCCCCACCATGCTGCTGGCCATGGACCCGAAAGGCGGCACACCGCCCGTGCAGGGCGAGCCGACGCACGAGCCCGCGTTCGGCCTGCCGGCGCTGTGGATCGATCCCGCTCTGAAGGAAGAGGCGCTCTTCCGGGGCTGCACGGTGGTCGATCCCCCCAGCGTGCTGACCACCCACCTGACCGAGACGGTGCGCGAGAACATGGCGGAGCTGCTGTCCTACGCCGAGACGCAGAAGCTGCTGGACGAGTTGCCGCGCGAGCAGCAGAAGCTGGTGGCGGACCTGATCCCGTCGCAGATCACCGCCGGCGGCGTGCAGCGCGTGTTGCAGAGCCTGCTGGCCGAACGGGTGTCGATCCGCGACCTACCGACGATCCTGGAAGGCGTCCATGAGGCGTGCGGCGGCGCGGCCCGCGCCATTCCGGCGCTCGTGGCGCATGTCCGGGCGCGGCTGGCACGGCAGATCAGCGACAGCCATACCGGCGCGGGCGGCTATATCCCGCTGGTCACGCTGTCGCCCGCGTGGGAAGCCGAATTCGCCGACGCGATGGGCGGCCCGCCCGAGGATCGCCATCTCGCCATGGCGCCGAGCAAGCTGCAGGACTTCATGCAGTCGCTCCGAACCGCGTTCGATGCCGCCGCGAGCACCGGGGAAACCGCGGTGCTGCTGACCTCTGGCGGCATCCGCTGCCAGGTACGAGCCATTGTCGAACGGATACGGCCGACTACCCCGGTGCTGGCTCAGGCGGAGATCCATCCACGGGCACGGATCCGAACGGTGGGAACAATATGAGCGCCGTAAGCGCCCCATTCCCCCTCCCCTCGCGGGAGGGGGTCAGGGGGAGGGCGGGCCCCCGCATGCTGCCATGCGCCTGAAACTCTACCGTGCCCCCGCGATGGCCCAGGCAATGGCGCGCGTTCGCGCCGAGCTGGGCGAGGACGCGCTGATCCTGGCGACCCGCCGCGTCGCCGACGGCGTCGAGATCACCGCGGCCCTGGAACCCGAAGATCAGCAGCCTCCGCCGCCGCTGCCACCTGATCCCGCCCGGCTCGCCGTTCTCGAATTCCACGCCATCCCCACCCCGATGCATGCCGCCTTGCGGCATGGCGACCTGGCCACCCTCCTCGCCGGCACGGTATCGTTCGCCGCCCTGCCGCTGGGCGAGCAGCCGCTGCTGCTGGTCGGTCCACCGGGCGCCGGCAAGACAATGACCGTGGCGCGGCTCGCGACCCGCCTTGTGATGGCCGGCAGTACACCGATGGTGATCACCGCCGATGGCAAGCGCGCCGGGGCCGTCGAACAGCTCGCCGCCTTCACCCGCCTGCTCGGCATCAGCCTGATCGTCGCCTGCCATCCCGTCACCCTCGGCCGCGCGCTCACACGCCGCCCGCCGGGATCTCCCGTGCTGATCGACACGCCCGGCTGCGACCCGTTCGACCCCGGGCAGCTCGAAGAACTGGCAGCATTCGCCGCCGCGGTCTCCGGTGCCATGGCACTTGTGCTGCCCGCCGGCCTCGACGCTGGCGAGGCCGCCGACATCGCTCGGGCCTACGCCGCCGCCGGCGCCCGCCTGCTGATCGCCACGAGGCTCGACCTCGCGCGCCGCCTCGGAGGCGTCCTCGCCGCGGCGGCCGCCGGCCTGGCCCTGACCGAGGCCGGCATCGGTCCGGGTGCCGTGGATGGAATGCTGCCGATCACCCCAGAGTGGCTCGCCGCTCGCCTGCTCACAGGATCGCGCCCATGACGGAAGGCCACACCATCGCCATCGCCTCGGGCAAGGGCGGCGTCGGCAAGACGTGGTTCGCCATAACGCTTGCCCACGCGCTCGCGCGGCAGGGAAGCCGCGTTCTGCTGTTCGACGCCGACCTTGGCCTCGCCAATGTCGACATCCAGCTCGGCCTGACGCCAGCGCAGGACCTGGGTGGCGTTATCGCGGGCCGCGCCACCCTGGCGGACGCGACTGTGCAGCAGACCGAGGGAGGCTTCGCGATCGTGGCCGGCCGCTCCGGCTCGGGCGCGCTGTCGGCGATCGAGCCGGCGGCACTCGAACGCGTCCTCACCGCCCTCCACGACGAGACCCGGCGGTATGACAACATACTGCTCGATCTTGGCGCCGGCCTTGACCGCGCGGTGCGCCGGATGTCGGCCTGGGCCGACACGATGCTGGTACTCGCGACAGACGAGCCGACGAGCCTCACCGACGCCTATGCCGTGATCAAATTATATGCGGCGGATCGGTCGCAAGGCGACGTTCGGGTCGTGGTCAATCAGGCCGCCACGCGCCAGGCGGGCCAACGCACGTTCGCCACGCTGGAGCGCGCATGCCAGACCTTCCTCGGCCGCGCCCCCAAGCTCGCCGGCATCGTCCGCCGCGACGACAGGGTGCGCGACGCGATCCGCCGCCAGACACTGTTGGTAACACGATATCCAACCTCGCCCGCCGCCGCCGACGTGGAGGCCGTTGCTCGCTCGTTGTAGCCTCTGCCGCGCCGCACCACATGCGCGGGCGGAGAGGCAACATGGCGTTGATCCGCAGCAACCGGGCCCGTGATCTGCGCGTGGATTTCTTCCGCGGCCTCGCCCTGTGGTGGATCTACACCGACCACATTCCGGGCGACGTGCTGGGCGACTACAGCCTTCGCAACTTCGCCATGTGCGACGCCACCGAGGTCTTCGTGCTGCTCGCCGGCTTCGGCGCGGGCATCGCCTACGGCTCCGTGATGGACCGGCAGGGCTACCTGTACGCCGCGGCTGATACGCTGCGCCGTGCCTGGACGCTCTATATCGCTCACATTTTCCTGTTCGTCGTCTACACCGCACAGGTGGCATATTCGGCCGCCGCGCTCGACCGCACCTTCTATCTCGAGGAAACCCGGCTCGACGTCCTGGCCGATGCGCCGTACCGCGCCCTGCTCGAGGCGCTGCTGCTGCGCTTCCAGCCCAGTCTGCTTAACATCCTGCCGCTCTATGTCGTGCTGCTGCTGATTTTCGCGCTGGCGCTGCCGTTGCTGCGTAAACCGGCGCTGCTGTTCGTCGCATCGGCAACCGTTTATCTCGCGGTCCGCCTCACCGGCGTCAACCTTCCGGCCTGGACCGGAGAAGGATGGTTCTTCAATCCGCTGGCCTGGCAGTTGCTGTTCATCATTGGTGCCATCCTGGCCTATGCACCGCCGCGCATGCCACGCACGCGCTGGCCGGTCGATCTGCTCGCCATACTCGTCCTGGCGGCCGGCCTCATGGTCATCTGGGTGATCGACATCCATCCGCGGATCCTCGCGGCGATGCCAGCCCCGGTGATTCGCTTCGTCATTACCGAGGACAAGACCGGACTGCATCCGTTCCGCCTGCTCTCCATCCTGTCGCTCGCCTGGCTGGTCGCACGCTCGGTACCGCGTGACGCAGGCTGGCTGCGCTCACGCCTCGCGGCCCCCCTGGTGCTGCTCGGCCAGAATTCGTTGCCGGTCTTCTGCTCCGGCATCTTCCTGGGTTTTCTGGCGCGGCTTGGCCTCGAGGCGCATGACAGTGCTGCGGTGCAGATTGCGGTGAACCTGCTTGGTGCGCTGGCGATGTTGGCCGTAGCAGGACTTGCCGCCTGGTATCGTGGCAAGGGACGCGGCGCGGCGGCCGCACCGGCACAACGGCAGCCCGTTACCTTGCCCGTGATCGCAGGGACTGATACCGGATAGGCATATGCGCCGTCTGGCTTCCGCGATTCTGCTCTGCATCCTCGTATCGATCTCGCAACGGTCATTGGCGGGCGAACTGGGCATTGCCTGCGGCGCGCCAGAGGACTTCATCACCACCGACGCCTCACTGACGCAGCTTGCCACGTCGATCGCCGCGGGCGGCCCGGTGGAAATTCTGGCCGTCGGCTCGGCGACCACGGTCGGTTCAGTGACGGCCAACGGGCAGCACAGTGCCGCGCAGGGCGGCGCATTCCCATGGCAAATGGTGCGCGCGCTGAATGCCGCGCTTCCGTCGGTGGAGTTCCGCCTCACCGTGCGTGGCGGCCGCGGCATGACGGCCGAGGACATGCTGACTTTGATCGACACCGCACTGAAGCAGCAGCACTATCCGCTGGTGCTCTGGCAGACCGGCACGGTCGAGGCGGTGCGTGGGCTGCGGCCGGACGGCATGCTCGATGTGCTGCACACCGGCGCCGAACATGTGCGGGACGCCGGCGGCGATCTCGTCCTGATCGATCCGCAGTTCAGCCGCTTTCTGCGTGCCAACACCGACCTCGATCCCTATGAGAACGTGATGCAACAGGTCGCGACAATGCCGGGCGTGGCATTGTTCCACCGCTTCGATCTGATGCGGACCTGGGCCGATACCGGAACGATCGATCTGGAGCACACTCAGCCGGCCGATCGCGACAAGGCGCTGGAAGAGCTGAACGCGTGCCTGGGAAAGGCCCTGGCGCGTTTCGTCTTGAGCGGGGTGGACACGGCGAAGCGGTGATCGCCTCCGGGGCGGGAGGATGACACACGCTGCCAGCCGGCGCATTGTTGGCTCATCTGGTCTCGATGGGAGGAAGCGAATGGCTGGAATGCTCGATGGCAAGGTTGCCGTGGTCACCGGCGCGGGACGTGGTATCGGCCGTGCGACGGCGATCTGCCTCGCGGCAAACGGCGCCAAGGTGGTGGTCTGCGATGTCGGAGCCGCGGTGACCGGCGAGGGCCACGATGTCGGCCCCGCGCAGCAGGTGGTGGCCGAGATCGCCCAGGCGAACGGCCAGGGCCGCGCCGTCGCCAACACCGACAGCGTGGCCGAGTGGGAAAACGCACAGAAGATCGTGCAGACCGCGATCGACAATTTCGGCCGCATCGACATGGTGGTGAACAACGCCGGCATCCTGCGCGACCGCATCTTCCACTACATGACGCCCGAGGAATGGGACGCGGTTATCAAGGTGCATCTCTACGGCGCCTTCTACGTCAGCCGCGCCGCGGTGCCGCATTTCCGCAAGCAGGAAAGCGGCTGCTATGTGCATATCACCAGCACCTCCGGGCTGATCGGCAGCGTCGGACAGGTGAACTACGGCGCCGCGAAGTTGGGCATCGCCGGACTGTCGCGCTGCATCGCGATGGACATGCAGCGCTACCACATCCGCTCCAACTGCATCGGCCCGCACGCGTTCAGCCGCATGATCGAGACGGTGCCGGGCCAGACCGAAGAACAGATGAAGGCACGTGCCGAGCGGACGCGGCCTGATCACATCGCGCAGCTCATTGCGTTCCTCGGGACCGACGCGGCGGAAGGCGTGTCAGGCCAGATCTTCGGCGTGCGCGGCAACGAGGTGTACCTGTACAATCAACCGCGTCCGATCCGCATCATGGCGCGCGCCGACGGCTGGACTCCCGAGAAGCTTGCCGAACACTGGCTCCCGGCCGTGAAGAACAGCTTCACCCCGCTCGAGCGGACCCGCGACGTCTATCCGTGGGATCCTGTCTGAAGCCCCTGTCAGTGCGAGCGAAGCGAGGCAATCCCCATCGTTTCGGCGGGAACTGCCTCGTCGCCGCTACCGCCCCACGAAGTTCGGCTTGCGCTTCTCCCGGAACGCCGCCACCCCCTCGCGATGGTCCTCGGTCTGGTCGAGCTGCGGCTGCACGAAGGCCTCGTAGTCCAGAAAGTCCTCGTAGCTCGGCCCGCTCGCCATGTGGAACAGCTTCTTCGACATGCCGAACGCGAAGGTGGGACCCGATGCAAGATCGGCCGCCAGTTCATCGGTCTTCGCCATCAGCTCGCCGTCCGGCACGACATGATTGACCAGCCCGAGTGACAGCGCCTCCTGCGCCTCGACGAAGCGCGCGGTGAACACCAGCTCCTTCGCGCGCGCCAGCCCGATGCGCCGTGTCAGGAACCAGATCGCGCCTCCGTCCGGCGCCAGTCCGATCCGTCGGAACACCTGCGAGAACCGCGCCGTCTCCGACGCAACGACCAGATCGCAGGCCAGCGCGATCGACCAGCCGATGCCAACGGTGGGCCCACGCACCGCGGCGATCACCGGCTTCTCCGTCGCATGCAGCGTGCGCAGAAACTGGTGGCTGCCCCCCTGCATCCTCTCCCGCTCGGCGCGCAGGCCGCCGCGCTGCATCCGCCCGACATCGGCGCCGGTGCAGAACGCGCGTCCCTCGCCGGTGACGATGATGACCCGCACATTCTCATCGAACCGAAGCCTCTGCGTGTAGTCGCGCAACTGCGCGCGCATCTCCTGGGTCAGCGCGTTCAGCTTCTCCGGCCGGTTCAGCACGATCTTCGCAACCGGCCCTTCGATGATCAGATCCACCGACATCGCCGCGTTCCTCCGCATTGTCCGCAATATCCAAGCGTGTTGACGCCATGCGGGCAAGGCGCCACCGTTGCAATGTCAATTGGGGAACCGGTCATGGCGCGTCCATTCGAGGGCATCCGCATCATCGACATCACACATGTGCTGGCGGGGCCATTCGCGGCGTATCAGCTCGGGCTGATGGGTGCCGATGTGATCAAGGTCGAGCACCCGGACGATCCGGACCAGAGCCGCGATTCCGGCAGCGACAACGAGCTGAACCACGCCAACATGGGCACCGGATTTCTGACCCAGGGCTCCAACAAGCGTGCCATCACGCTGAACCTGAAGACCGAGCAAGGCCGCGAGATCCTGAAGAAGCTTGTGGCCACCGCCGATGTGCTGGTGGAGAACTACCGGCCCGGCGCTTTCGAGGCGCTGGGTCTCGGCTATGAAGACCTGCGCAAGATCAACCCGAAGTTGATCTACGCGTCGTTTTCCGCATTCGGCCAGGGCGGCCCGCGGCGCGAGCAGACCGCGTACGACCATGTGATCCAGTCCACCTCCGGCATCATGGCAATGACCGGCACTCCGGCGGCGAACCCGATCAAGATCGGCGCGCCGGCGATCGACTACGCCACCGGCACGATGGGCGCCTACGCGCTGTCGGCAGCACTGTTCCAGCGCGAGCGCACCGGCCAGGGCCAGCGTGTCGACATGGCGATGCTGGATGTCGCGATCATCCTGATGGCCTCGCACGTGACCGGCTACATGCGCAACGGCCATCACCCGAAGCCGTCGGGGAACACGACCGGTCATGCCACCAGCATGGCATATCAGACGAAGGACGGGATGGTGATGCTGGGTGCGTCCAACCTGCGGCAGCAGAAGCGGCTGTGGACGGTGCTTGAGCATCCCCAGATGATCAAGCGCACCAACGACGAACGCCGTGCCGACCACGCGCGCGAGGAAAAGCTGCTGGCCGAGATCATGCTGACGCGCAGCGCGGTGGAGTGGGAAGCATGGTTGCAGGAACGCCACGTTCCGGCCTCGCGCGTCCGCACGATGGGCGAGGCGCTCGCCGATCCACAGATCGCCTCGCGCGGCGTGCTGCACCGGCACGAGAGCGCACCAGGGATCGATGGTGCATTCACTGTGCCGGTTGCGGCGTTCAAGTTCGCGCACGACGGACCCCGCGTCGACCGCCCGCCGCCGATGTTCGGGCAGCATACCGACGAGGTACTGGCAGAGTTGGGCTACAGCAGCGCGGACGTCGCGCGGTTTCGTGCGAACAGAGTGGTTTGAACGTCCGGCCCCCTCCCCTTGCGGGAGGGGTTAGGGGGAGGGGGCCACAGCTTCAACAAACCAAGGGGAGGCGACGATGCAACTCGGTCGGCTTGGCGCGTGGTACTCGACTGACAAGCTGGGTGGCCCCCAGCACATCAAGGCCTTCGTGCAGACCGTCGAGCGTCTCGGCTACGACACGTTGTGGTACCCGGAATTGCGCGGCTACGAATTCCTCTCGGTCGCCGGCTTCATGCTGGCCAACACGACGAAATTGAAACTCGGCAGTTCCATCGCCTCGATCTACGCGCGCGACGCGTTCACCTCGCGCCGTGGCCTGCTCTCGCTGCAAGCCCTGTATGGCGACCGCTTCATCCTCGGTCTCGGCGTCAGCCACCTCCCGATGGTCGAAGGCATCCGCGGCCACAAATACGAAAGACCGGTGCCTGCCATGCGCGCCTATCTCGACGGCATCACCAAGGGCGAAGCCGGCTCCGACAACTGGCCGATCGCGATTGCCGCTCTTGGCCCGCTGATGCTGAAACTGGCGGCGAGCCACACTCGCGGCGCCCTGCCCTACAACACCACGCCGCAGCACACCGCCGAGGCCGCACGCATCCTCGGCCCCGGCAAGTGGCTGGTAGCCGAGCAGAAGGTTTCGCTGGAAACCGATCCGGCCAAGGCACGCGCGCTCGGACGCAAGGAGCTCTCCCGCTACATGACGCTTGACAACTATCGCAACAACTGGCTGCGCATCGGCTTCTCGGAAGCCGAACTGGCGAACGGCGGCTCCGACCGGTTCATCGACGCGATGGTGCTGTGGGGCAGCGCCGACAAGGTCCGCGAGGGCCTGCGCGCCCACTTCGCCGCGGGAGCGACTCAGGTCTGCATTCAGCCGGTGCATGAGGACGGCGACACAGCGACGCGCGACCGCATCCTGACGGAGCTCGCCAACACCTGACCGGAGTGACGCCATGCTGGCAATCCCGAAATCCGGGCCGCTCGCACGAACCACGATGGCCTATGTGCTGGCCGGCGGTCGTGGCAGCCGGTTGATGGAACTCACCGACCGCCGCGCCAAGCCGGCGGTGTATTTCGGCTGCAAGTCGCGGATCATCGACTTCGCCTTGTCGAATGCACTGAACTCCGGCATCCGCCGCATCGGCGTCGCGACGCAGTACAAAGCTCACAGCCTGATCCGCCATCTCCAGCGCGGCTGGAACTTCTTCCGTGTCGAACGCAACGAAAGCTTCGACATCCTGCCGGCGTCGCAGCGTGTTTCCGAGACCGAATGGTACGCCGGAACCGCCGATGCGGTGTATCAGAACATCGACATCATTGAGAGCTACAGTCCGGACCACATCATCATTCTCGGCGGCGACCATGTCTACAAGATGGACTACGAGCCAATGCTGCAAATGCACCACGAACGTCAGGCCGACGTGACGGTAGGGTGCATTGAGGTGCCGCGCGAGGAAGCGTCGGATTTCGGCGTTATGGCGGTGGACGGCACCGACCGTATCATGTCGTTTCTCGAGAAACCAAAAGACCCCCCCGGCATGCCGGACAAGCCCGATAAGGCGCTGGCCAGCATGGGGATCTATGTCTTCGCCACGAAGTTCTTATTCGACCAGCTTCGACGCGATGCCGCCGATCCCAACTCGAATCGCGACTTCGGCAAAGACCTGATCCCGTATCTGGTGAAACACGGCAAGGCGCAGGTGCATCGCTTTACCGAATCCTGCGTGCGATCCGGCTTCGAGGCGGAGGCCTATTGGCGCGATGTCGGCACGCTGGACGCGTACTGGCAGGCCAATATCGACCTGACCGAAGTGATCCCTCAACTCGATCTCTATGACAGCGAATGGCCGATCTGGACCTATGCCGAGGTCACGCCACCCGCCAAGTTCGTGCACGACGAGGATGGCCGCCGTGGCCAGGCGATCAGTTCGCTGGTGTCCGGCGGGTGCATCATCTCCGGTGCGTCGCTGCACCGCTCGCTGCTGTTCACCGGCGTGCACATGCACTCCTTCGCGAGCATCGAGAACACCGTCGTGATGCCATATGTGGACATCGGCCGTTCTGCCTGGCTGCGCAACGTCATCATCGATCGCGGCGTGCGCATCCCCGAAGGTCTGGTGGTCGGCGAAGACCCGATTGCCGATGCAAAGCGCTTCCGTCGCACCGAGCAAGGCGTTTGTCTGATCACCCAGCCGATGCTCGACCGTTTGAGGTGATGGCGCCGCTCAACGTCCTCGCGGTGGCCTCGGAGATATTTCCGCTGATCAAGACAGGTGGTCTCGCCGATGTCACCGGCGCGTTGCCTGACGCGCTCGCCGCGCAGGGCGTCGCCGTGCGTTCAGTGATACCGGGCTATCCCCCCGTGTTGGACGCACTAGAAGGCGGCGTGGTGGTTGCCACGCTGGACGATCTGTTCGGTGGCGCGGCGCGCATCGTGGCCGCGCAGGCTGCGGGGCTGGAGCTGTTCACGATCGATGCGCCCCATCTCTACGCGCGCCAAGGCGATCCGTACCGCGGACCCGATGGCACGGACTGGCACGACAACGCATTTCGCTTCGCCGCGTTGTCGCGCGCGGCGATGCAGCTTGCCCACGGACTGGTCGACGGATACCGGCCCGACGTCGTGCACACGCACGATTGGCAGGCGGGGCTCGTCCCGGCCTATCTGCACTATGCCGGCGCGATCGACCCGCCGACCGTCATGACGATCCATAATCTGGCGTTCCAGGGGCAATTCCCGGCTTGGTTGCTGCCGCATCTCGGCTTTCCCCCGGAGGCATTCGCCGTCCACGGCATCGAATACTACGGCGACATCGGCTTCCTGAAGGCCGGGCTCCTGTTTGCCGACCGGATCACCACCGTATCGCCCACCTATGCCGCGGAGATCCGCACGCCGGCCGGGGGCGTGGGTCTCGACGGCCTGCTGCGCACCCGAGCCGACGTGCTGTCAGGTATCCTCAACGGCGTCGATACGAATGTATGGAACCCGGCAAACGATCCGCATCTCGCAGCGAACTTCGATGCCGACCGGCTTGCCGAGCGTGCCGTGAACAAGGCCGCGCTACAGGCCCGCCTCGGCCTCCAACGCGATCCAGCGAAGCTGCTGTTCGGCGTGATCAGTCGGATGTCCGCGCAGAAGGGGATCGATCTGCTGCTCGCCGCGCTGCCGGTCCTGCTTGGCGGCGGCGGCCAGCTTGTCGTACTCGGCTCGGGTAACGCGTCGCTCGAAGCGGGTCTGCGCGCCGCGGCCGCCGCGAACCCGGACGACGTCGCTGTGCAGACCGGCTACGACGAGGGTCTGGCGCATCTGATCCAGGGCGGTTGCGACGGACTGCTGATGGCTTCGCGGTTCGAGCCGTGCGGCCTGACGCAGCTCTGTGCCATGCGCTACGGCGCGCTGCCGGTCGTTGCGCATGTCGGCGGCCTCTGCGACACCGTGATCGATGCCAACGAGATGGCACTTGCCGCCGGCATCGGCACCGGCTTTCATTTTTCGCCGGTGACGGCAGAAATGCTCGCAGCAGCGATCCTGCGCGCGCTGTCGGTGTGGCGGCAGCCGGACGTGTGGCGAAGACTGCAACGCAACGCGATGCAGACCGATGTGAGCTGGCGCCTGCCGGCCGCCCGCTACGCCGCACTGTATCGCGAACTGGCGCTGGCACCTGGGTGAAAGGCACGGATGATGGACCTCGTTGCGGCAGTGGCGGCACAACGCGAACTGGCAGCGTCTTTGTTCGACCAGCTCCGTCGTGACGGCCTCGACGAACCAGGTGTGTCACGCGATCCGTACGGCCCCGGCGAACAGCGCGCGCATGCAACGGTGACCGCCGCGGCAAATCACCTCGGCCTGCGCATCGAACACGATACCGCGGCCAACCTCTACATGACCCTCGCCGGCCGCGATCCGCAGGCGAAACGCGTCATCGTCGGCTCGCATCTCGACTCCGTCCCGCATGGCGGCAACTTCGATGGCGCCGCGGGCGTGGTAGCCGGGCTCGTCGCCGTCGCCGTACTCCAGCGCGCCGGCATCGCGCTGGATCGCGACCTCACCGTGATGGGCATCCGCGCCGAGGAGAGCATCTGGTTCCAGGTCTCCTATATCGGCAGCCGCGGCGCGCTCGGCACGCTGCCGGATGGCGCGCTCGACGTACGGCGCATCGACACCAATCGCACGCTGGCAGAACACATCGCCGACTGTGGCGGCAATCCGGAAGCGCTGCGCGGCGGTGCACGCGCCCTCGATCCGCGGCACATCGAGGCCTATCTAGAACTGCACATCGAGCAGGCCCCGAGCCTGGTCGAAGCCGGCCGCCCAGTGGCCATCTGCACTGGCATTCCCGGCAACTTCCGCTATCCCGATGCACGCATCGAGGGCAGCCACGATCATGTCGGTCTGCCACGCCGCTTCCGCCGTGACGCCGCGATGGCCGGCGCCGAGTTCGCCATGGCGCTCGACCATCTGTGGGAGGAATACGAGGCGAAGGGCGTGCCGATGGCCTGCACGCTGGGCCGATTCCACACCGATCCCGCCGCGCACGGCCTGACCATCGTGCCGGGCGCCTTCCTTTTCAGCCTCGATATGCGCGCCTATGACGAAGCCGTGCTCGCGGAACTCGACCACAAGGTGGATGCGATCATCGGCTCGATCGAGCAGCGCCGTGGCGTGCGCTTCCATCGCGGACCCAAGGCTCGTGCCGCGGTCGGCGCAGTCGACCCCTCGATCAAATCCACGCTTGAGCGTTGCGCAGCCGAGCTGGCGATCCCGGTGCTGCAACTCGGCAGTCCCGCCTCCCATGACGCCGCCGCTTTCGGCGCGGCCGGCGTTCCGATGGGCATGATTTTCGTGCGCAACGAGAACGGCAGCCACAATCCGCACGAGGCCATGACGCTGGACGACTTCATGACCGGCAGCACGCTGTTGGCACAGTTTCTAATGCAACGATTTGCCGCCTCATCCTGTTAGCAGAGGAGCCCGCCATGCACGCCATCCGCATCGACCGCACCAAGCCGCTCTGCGACGAACCGGACTGCGGCCACAACCGCTACCACCCCGACATCGCCCCCGCCGCCGAGATCGGCGAAGGCGAAGAGATCGCGCTGGAGACCCGCGACGCGCTCGACGGTCAGATCACGCCCGCCACCACCGTCGCCGACTTCGCCAATTTGAACGCCGGCGCGGTGCATCCCCTCACCGGCCCGGTCTTCGTCAAGGGCGCGCAGCCGGGTGACATGCTGGAGATCGAGTTCACCGACATCATCCCGCAACCCATTGCGTTCAGCGCGATCATGCCGGGCCTGGGCTTCCTGCGCGATGTGATGACCGAGCCCTTCCTCGTGCACTGGCAGATCAAGGACAACTGGGCCACCTCGGCTCAGCTCCCCGGCGTGCGCATTCCCGGCGCGCCGTTCATGGGTGTCTCGGCTGTCGCCCCCACCGCGGAGCAGCTCGCCGCCTGGACCGCACGCGAACAGCGCGTGATCGACGCGGGCGGCTTCGCTTTGCCGCCAGATGCCAACGGCGCGGTGCCGACCGGGCCCTGCGGCCTCACCGGCCTGCGCACGCTGCCGCCACGCGAGAACGGCGGCAATTTCGACGTGAAGCAACTCACCAAGGGAGCCAAACTCTTCCTGCCGGTGTTCAAGGAGGGCGCGCTGTTCTCCACCGGCGACGGCCATTTCGCTCAGGGCGACGGCGAAGTCTGCGTCACCGCGGTCGAAATGGGCGCGACCTGCGTGGTGCGCTTCAAGGTGCACAAGGGCCTGGCGGCGCGACGGAAGTTCAGCGCGCCGGTGTTCTCGCGCAGCAGCTACTTCGCCGATCCGCGCTACGCCGCGCCGGAACGGTTTCTCGGCGTCATGGGCATGCCGATCAACGCATCAGGCGAGATCGAGGCCGAGAACCTCACCCTCGCCTGCCGCAACGCGGTCCTCAACATGATGGAGCTATTGCAGGAACGCGGCTTCACCCGCCAGCAGGCCTACGTGATCTGCAGCGTCGCCGTCGATCTGCGCGTTTCCAACGTGGTCGACGTGCCAAACTATGTCGTCTCAGCGCTGCTGCCGGAGGCCATCTTCGACGGCGAATGAGAGAGACCCATCCGTCGCATTCGTCATGGCCGGCCTTGTGCCGGCCATCCACGTCTTCCCTCTTCTTCGCTACCGCATCCCGGTGATCGACGCCGTCACCGCGCGCGGATCGCGCATCGGCCAGCGCCCCGCATCCACCTGCGCAATGAACGCGCCAACGATCCGGTTGAACTCGTCAGGGTCCTCGATGTTGATCGCGTGCCCGCAATTCGGCATCACCGACAGCGCCGCGCTGGTGATCGTCTGCTTCATCAGCAACCCTGGCGCCAGACAAGGCCAGTCCTCGTCGCCGGTCAGCACCAGCGTCGGCAAAGTCAGCGCCTTCATCTGATCGATCAGATCATACAGCGACGGCCGCTCCCGCTGCACACCAAGCTGCGTGTTCCGCGCACCCAAAGCCGAGTGCTCCGCCAGCATGCGTTTGAACTCGGCGAACCCACGCGGGTCCTTGTTCTCGAACTGCACGCGCGTCGGCCCATACGCGTATTTCCCGGCAAACACCTCCATCCCCTGTTCGAGAATGAACGCCGCGATCGTCTCCGCCTCGGCACGGAACCGCTCGGTCTGTCCACGCTCCGCCCCATAGCCGCACCCCGCGACACACAGCGACAACGCGCGCGTCGGGTGGCGGAAGCCGTAGTGCAGCGTGGCGAAGCCGCCCATCGACAATCCCACAACATGCGCCTTGTCGATCTTCAGGTGATCGAGCACCGACCTGATGTCGTCCGCCGCTCGGGCCTGCGAATACTTCGCGACATCCTCCGGCACGTCGGACGGCGGATAGCCGCGCGCATTGTAGGTGATCGCGCGATAGCGCTGGCCGAAATGCCGCATCTGCGGCTCCCAGCTTCGATAATCGCCGGCGTATTCGTGCACGAAGATCACCGGCACGGCCGGATCCCGTCTCCTCGTAGTAAAGCCGCACCCCATCATCCGTCGTTGCGTGTGGCATCGTCGCTCCCCTTTCTATTGCAGCGGCGGTGGATCCTCGGCGACGACCGGATCGGCGAGGCTGTTGTCCACCGCCACTTCGTATGGCGTGCCGGGCGACACGAACCCGCCCGAGACGAGACTGGCGCGCAGCCGATCGTAGCCCGCACGAGGCAGACGTGGATCGCCGCCCCAGATGCCAAGCGATTTGTAGCGCGCGCAGGCATCGCCGAGGATTGCCGCCGGCACGTCGGCGAAGTACCGCGCGATCTCCGCCGCAATCACAGCGCCCGCGGCAGCGGCGACCCACTTCTGCGTGCGGTACATCGCGCGCACCATGCGGCGCAGCTCATTCTGCCGCGACGCGAGCAGGCGACGGCGCGCATAGAACGTCGTGTACGAAGTGGGCCCGCGGCTCGCCTGCGCATACCAGAGATGCGCCGCCCCCTCCGCGAGCAGCGCCGCGGCGAACGGTTCGAACACCTGCACCACGTCGACCTCGCCACGACGCAGCGCCGCGACATTGTCCGCCATCGTCCGGTCACCGATGCGCGTGAGTTCGGCGGGCGCGACGCCGGCGCGACGCAGGTCCTCCTGTAGGCACATCCATGGCGTCGGAACCTCGCTCACCGTCGCGACACGCACGCCCAACAGGTCGCGCAGGTCAAAGTCGCGACGCGGCTCCCGGCCGAGCAGCAGAAATGGATCGCGCGTCACCACCTCAGCGAAACTGACCAGATCGCATTCCGGCATCTGCTGATAGGCCTGCATGACCCGCATCGGCCCGCCCCAGCACACATCGACAACGCCATCCATCACGTTGCGGGCCGCATCGCCTGGGCGCGGGGAACTGACGAAGCGCACCTCGACGCCCTCCGCAGCATAGGCATCCCGCGCCAGCGCCACGTAGAACGGCGCATAGAACACGCCGCGCAACGACTCTTGGAGCGTGATCGCCATCCGCCGGAACCCCCTATTTGCGTTCGAACACCGCGTCGGGAATATCCGCCGCCGCCGGCATGACGGAAAGGTCTGGCGGGATCAACAACGGCGACTGCTCGGATGGCAGGACATAGACGCGGAAGCGCTCCGCCCGCATGCCCGCCGCGAACGTATTGCACGCGCGGCTCCACAATTCGCCGATGGCGAAATCCGGACGATACACGGCATCCGGCAGATTGTTCACGACGGCAGTGTTGCCCGGCGCGACATACACCGTGGCGGCGGCACTGCCGGACGGATCGCGCAGCTTGACCACCGCGGGCTGCGCGCCCCGGTTGCTGATCTCGAGCCCCACCGCGCCCTCGCCACGGCGATCGAGCACCTCGCCATTCTGCGGCGATGACCCTGCGTTGTATGCGCACTTGGCCCGCTCGCGCCGCCGCGCGATCGCCCGGAGCCAGCCGTGCCGCGTCGATGAAGCCGCTGCCGCCGTCGGCGAGGCGGATCTCCATCAGCCCATGCTGCGCGACCAGCCCCAGCGCGCGCACCGGGCTGAAGGCGGCGACATGTCCCGCCGGCAGATAGTCGTCGTGCGCCGCGTCGTAGCGCCACACCACGGAATCGCCGCTTCCCGGCACCACATAATGGCTGGTCGGACCGTTCACGGTCACCACGGCCGGCGGCGGGGGCGGCGGTCTGACTACCGCGGCCGGTGGCGCGAAGGGCCGGACGACCGGATCCCGCGGATGCGGCGAGTGACCGCCGAACTGCACCGCCGCCATGACCGCCGCCAGACAGAATGTCCCGCCCAGTCCCGCCCACAGCGCGACCGGCAGGTCCGACAGCCGCGGCCCTCGCGGTACCGGCTCCAACTCGGCCGGCACCGGCGGCTCGGCAACCCGGGCCGCGCGATCGTAGGCCGCACGGCGGGCAGCATCCCCCACCACGTCGTAGGCGCGCCGGATCCGCATGAACGCCGCGGCATCGCCGGTCCCGGCCACGTCAGGGTGCAGCAGCCGCGCCTTGCGGCGAAATGCCGCCGTGATCGCCTCGTGCGGCGCGGACGGGTTCACCTCCAGCGTCGCATAGTGTCCCGCGGGATCGTTCGTCATCCTGCCATGCCCTGGCCGCAGCCCCCGGCGCCTTGTGACACGCCGGCGCCGCGGTTACTCAATATTCGATTCGTTGTCGCAGCCGCACAGGAAAGCGCCGTGCCAGCCATTTCGACGGCCTCTCCCTGTCACACGACGGGTCGGTGGCTCGCCTTCATCGTGATGCTCACCGGCGGCCTGCTGCCATCGGTCGATTTCTTTATCATTAACGTCAGCCTGCCCTCCATCCATGCCTCGATCGGAGCCAATTCAGCAGAGCTGCAACTCATCGTCTCCGGCTATGCCGCCAGCTATGCCGTGTTCCTGATCACCGGCGGACGACTGGGCGACCTGTACGGGCGCCGCCGTCTGTTCCTCATCGGCATGACCGGCTTCATCGCCACGAACACGCTATGCGGACTTGCCGACACACCGGTTCAGCTCGTGACCGGTCGCATCCTCCAGGGCATTTCCGCCGCCATGCTGGTGCCGCAGGTCCTGGGCTCGATCCGCGCCTTGTTCCCGAGCGAGGCGGAACTCGCCAAGGCGCTCAGCTTCTACGGCGTGATGATGGGGCTCGCCGCCTCCATCGGTCAGTTCGCCGGTGGAGCGCTGGTCGAGTGGAGCCCGTTCGACTGGGGCTGGCGCACCGTGTTCCTCGCCAAGCTGCCGATCGGCCTCCCCGTGCTGCTCGCCACCTGGCTTATAGTGCCGGAGACCAGCGCCAGCCGCCGCCAGCGACTCGATATCGGTGGAGCGGTGCTGGTCTCGCTCGCCCTGGCCTGCCTCGTGCTGCCGCTGTCCGAGGGTCGTCAGCAAGGCTGGCCCGCCTGGACTTTCGCCATGCTCGCCGCGGTGCCCGCACTCGCCGCCGCCTTCCTGCTCTTCGAGCGCCAGGTCAGGTCGCGCGGCGGCAGTCCGCTCCTCGACCTTGGCCTGATGGCGATCCCCAGCTTCCGCCGCGGCGTGCTGGTCGGCACGCTGTTCTTCTTCACCACCGCGTTCTACGTGCTCTTCGCCATCTACGAGCAGGAGGGCTACGGCACCGACCCGCTGTTCACCGGCCTCGCCATCCTGCCGTACGGCATCGGCCTCTTCGTCGGCCCTCTGGTGACCGCGCCGCTCGTTCGATTACGCCCCTGGCTGCTGACCATCGGCATGGCGATCCAGGTCGCCGGCTACGCCGGTGTCGCGGCGGTCATCGCGACGGGCCACGACGGCTTGCCGGTGACGCTGACCGTGCTGCTCGCCGGCTTCGGCCAGGGCATCGCCTATCCCAGGCTGTTCAACACCGCGCTGGGTGACGTGGCGCCGCACCAGGCGGGCGTCGCCGCCGGCGTGCTGACGTCGGCGTTGCAGATCGGCGCCGCGATCAGCGTGGCAGGCATCGGGAGCCTGTTCTTCGCGGTGCTGGGTCACGGTGAGGGGCGTGAGGCCTATGCCCACGCCTTCGGCATCGCCCAGGACGCGACCAGCAGCGCACTGCTGGTCGCCCTGCTGCTGTCGATCCCGCGCGGGCGGCGCCACACGGCGCGAGCGTGACGCTGGACCAAGGCCGCTCGCCACGCTAAGTGCAGCGCCATGAGCCGCACGGCAAGCCTGACGCGGACAACCTCGGAAACCGATATCAACCTGACCCTGTCGCTCGACGGGTCGGGACGGGCCGACATTGCCACCGGCATCGGCTTCCTCGACCACATGCTGACCGCGCTGGCCCGCCACGGCCTGTTCGACCTGACGGTGCGCGCCAAGGGCGACCTGCACATCGACTTCCATCACACCACCGAGGATGTCGGCATCGTGCTCGGCCAGGCCTTCGCCAAGGCGCTGGGCGACAAGCGCGGCATCCGCCGCTTCGGCCACGCGCTGGTGCCGATGGACGAGACGCTGGCCGAGGCCGCGGTCGACATCTCCGGCCGCCCGTTCCTCGCCTGGGACGTGACCTTCGAGCGCCCGAAGATCGGCGAGATGGACACCGAGCTGTTCGAGGAGTTCTTCCGCGCCCTCGCCATGAACGCGCTGGTCACGCTGCACGTCACCCGCCGCGCGGGCCACAACGCGCACCACGTCGCGGAGGCCTGCTTCAAGGCGACCGCGCGGGCGCTGCGGATGGCGACCGAACTCGACCCGCGCGCCGGCGATGCGATCCCCTCCACCAAGGGCGCGCTGTGAGGTTCTGGACCGCGCATATCCGCGCCGGAGCCGCCCCGGTGCTGGTGCGCGAGGGCTTCAGTTGGGGCGCGCTGATCTTCGGTCCGCTCTGGCTCGCTGTGCACCGCGCCTGGATCGCCGCGGTGCTGACCCTGGCCGCCACGATCCTGATCGTGTTCCTCACCCGCGATGCCGTCGCGGCGGCCTTGCTCGCGACGCTGCTCGTGCTGCTCGGCCTGTCCGGCCAGGACCTCCGCCGCTGGTCGCTCGACCATCGCGGCTACCTGCTCGCCCAGGTCATCGTGGCGCGCGACGAGCTGGAGGCGCTTGGGCCAGCTGCTGGAGCGGCGGCCCGACCTGAAGGGCACGTTCCTGCCGCCCGAGGCCGCGCGATGAAGGTCGCCGTGGTGGACTACGGCAGCGGCAACCTGACCTCCGCCTCGCGCGCGCTCGCCCTGGCGGCCGAGCGTGCCGGCTCGACGCCGAAGTGCGCGTGACCGCGGACCCCGACTATGTCGCCGCCGCCGACCGGATCGTGCTGCCCGGCCAGGGCGCCTTCGCCGACTGCTCGCGCGGCCTGGCCGCCGTCGCCGGCATGCGCCAGGCGATCGAGACCGCCACCAACGCGCGGCACCCCGTTCCTCGGCATCTGCGTCGGCATGCAGCTCATGGCCGAGCGCGGGCTGGAGCACGAGATCACCCCAGGCTTCGGCTGGATCGGCGGCGAGATCGCCGAGATGGAGGCGCCCGGCCTGCGGCTTGCCGCAGATGGGTTGGAACGCGCTGGATTTCGTTCCGGGGCACCACAAACTGCTTGATGGTCTGCTGCCGGGCGACCACGTGTATTTCGTCCACAGCTATGCCCTGGTCGGCGGCAATCGCGCAGGAAGCAATCGCCATGACCGACTATGGCGGGCCGGTGGTGGCGATGGTTGCGTCAGGCAACCGCGCCGGCACGCAGTTCCATGTCGAGAAGAGCCAGGAGGTCGGCATCCGCATCCTCAGCAACTTCCTGCGCTGGACGCCCTGACGCGATGGCCGACGAAGCAGCGTCCCTTCCGGCGCAGCTCCTGGTCGAGCGCGTCACCGAATTCACCGACGAAGACCTGCACGCGCTGTGCGAGGCGACCTCCGCCGCGATCATCGACGGCGGCGGATTCGGCTGGGTGAACCCGCCGGGCATGATGGCGCTGGAGACCTATTTCCGCGGCGTGCTGCTGGTGCCCGAGCGCGAGCTGTTCGTCGCCCGGCTGAACGGCTCGTGGTCGGGTTCGGCGCATCTGGTGCGGCCGCCGCGCAACAACGAGGCGCAGGCGCACGCGGCGCACCTCATGCACGCCTACATCGCCCCCTATGCGCGCGGCCACGGCCTGGCGCGCATGCTGACGATGGAGGTCGAGGAGCGCGCGCGGGAACTCGGCTACCACGTGCTGAACCTCGACGTGCGCGAGACGCAGGAGGCGGCGATCCGGCTCTACGAGTCGCTGGGCTTCGAGCGCTGGGGCGTGCATCCGGACTACGCCTTCGTGCGCGGCCAGGCGGTGCGCGGCTTCTTCTACAGCAAGCGCCTGCGCCGCCCGGCACGCGAAGGCCGCAGAACGGCACGTGATCACCCGAACTCCCCCTCCCCTAGCGGGAGGGGCGGGGGGAGGGGGCACCAAGCCCGAAGCCCCCACGCCCCCCCTCACCCTCTATCCCGCGATCGACCTGAAGGACGGCCAGTGCGTGCGGCTGCGCCGCGGCGCGATGGACGATGCGACGGTGTATTCCTCCGACCCCGCCGGCCAGGCGCGCGCCTGGCAGGACGCCGGCTTCGCCTGGCTGCACGTGGTCGACCTGAACGGCGCCTTCGCCGGCAAGCCGGTGAACGGCGCCGCGGTCGCCGCGATCCTCGGCGCCGTCACCATCCCGGTGCAGCTCGGCGGCGGCATCCGCGACATGGCGGGCATCGAGGCCTGGCTCGCCGCCGGCGTCCGCCGGGTCATCCTGGGCAGCGCCGCGGTGAAGCAACCCGCCCTGGTGCGCGAGGCCTGCCGCGCCTTCCCCGGCCGCATCGTCGTCGGCATCGACGCGCGCGACGGCAAGGTGGCGACCGAGGGCTGGGCGGAGACCTCGTCCATCGACGCGCGCGATCTCGCGCTGTCGTTCGAGGACGCCGGCGTGGCGGCCATCGTCTACACCGACATCGGCCGCGACGGCATGCTGAGCGGGCTCAACCTGGCGCAGACCGTGGCGCTGGCGAACTCGGTGGCAACGCCGGTGATCGCCTCGGGCGGCGTCGGCGGCCCGCAGGACCTGGTCGAGCTCCGCCGCGCCGCCGCGGGCACGCGGATCGAAGGGGTCATCGTCGGTCGTGCCCTCTACGACGGCCGGATCGATCCGGCGCTGGCATTGACGCTGCTCTCTCGACCAATTAGCCATTGATCCGTACAACTCGTTAGAACATCCGCTACAGGCAGCCTGCGCAGATCGAAACCCTGTGCATCAGGTGCTTGCCATGCCTACGTGAGCCTATTCTAAGAATCGCGCAGCATGTTGAAATTGCGAGTCATTCCCTGCCTGGACGTGAAGGATGGCCGCGTCGTCAAGGGCGTCAACTTCGTGTCCCTGCGCGACGCCGGCGATCCGGTGGAGCAGGCCGCGCTGTACGACGCGGCCGGCGCCGACGAACTGTGCTTCCTCGACATCACCGCCAGCCATGAGAACCGCGACACGATCCTGGACGTGGTGTCGCGCACCGCGGCGCGGGTGTTCCTGCCGCTGACCGTCGGCGGCGGCATCCGCTCCACCGAGGACATGCGCCGGCTGCTGCTGGCCGGCACCGACAAGTGCAGCATCAACTCGGCGGCGGTGGCGCGGCCGGAGCTGGTGCGCGAGGCGGCGCAGAAGTTCGGCAGCCAGTGCGTCGTGGTGGCGGTGGACGCCAAGCAGTCCGCTCCCGGGCGCTGGGAGGTGTTCACCCATGGCGGCCGCCGCCCGACCGGGATCGATGCGGTCGCCTGGTGCCGCCAGGTGGCCGAGCTGGGCGCCGGCGAAATCCTGCTGACCAGCATGGACCGCGACGGCACCGGTCGCGGCTTCGACCTCGATCTGCTGCGCGCGGTGTGTGGCGCGGTGCGGCTGCCGGTGATCGCCTCGGGCGGCGTCGGCACGCTGCAGCATTTCGTCGAGGGCGCGCAGGCCGGCGCCACCGGCCTGCTGGCGGCCAGCGTGTTCCATTTCGGGACGTTCACCATCGCGCAGGTCAAGGCGGCGTTGCATGCAGGCCGGTCTGCCGGTGCGCCTGCCGCGCCGCGCGGCCTGAGGAAGCCGCGATGGCCAAGGCGACAAAGCTGAAACGAAACCCGACCGAAGCGAAAGAAGCTGGCCAAGCCCAAGAAGCTGCGCAAGCCCGGCAATCCTGCCGCCCCGCCGGTCGAGGCGACCGAGGTGCCGCGCCCGCCTCCGCCGCTGGCACTCGGACCCGCCGCCATGGTGCTCGACCGGCTGTGGTCGGTGGTGATGAGCCGCCGCACCGCCAATCCCGCGGTCAGCCATTCGGCGCGGCTGCTGTCGCGCGGCGCCGCCAAGGTGGCGCAGAAGTTCGGCGAGGAAGCGGTCGAGTGCCTGATCGAGGCGGTCGCCGGCAACCGTGACGCCGTGGTCGCCGAAAGCGCCGATGTGCTCTACCACCTGATCGTGCTGTGGGTCGCCAGCGGCATCCGCCCCGACGAGGTGTGGGAGGAGCTGAAGCGCCGCGAGGGCATCAGCGGCATCGCCGAGAAGGCGGCGCGCGCGCGGAGCCTGCCGGTTGCGCTCGGCCTGGAGACGACCAAAATCCCCTGACCCGAGGGGAGACCAGCCATGGCTGTCAGCGGCCTGCCGCCTTACGACGACAGCAACATCTTCGCCCGCATCCTGCGCGGCGAGATCCCCAGCCGGAAGGTCTACGAGGACGAGTGGGCGCTGGCGTTCCACGACATCAACCCGCAGGCGCCGACGCATGTGCTGGTGATCCCGAAGGGCAAATACGTGTCGTTCGCCGATTTCAGCGCGAGCGCCGGCGCCGATGAGATCGCCGGGTTCATGCGCGCGGTCGGCAAGGTGGCGAAGGATCTCGGGCTGGAGGCGCAGGGCTATCGGCTGCTCGCCAACATGGGCGAGCACAGCGGCCAGGAAGTGCCGCATTTCCACGTGCATCTGTTCGCCGGCCGGCCGCTCGGGCGCATGCTGTCGGGCTGACGGTCAGTGATCGATCGTGACGCGTAGTTCCGCTTCATTGCCGGTTGCCCGACTGATCGCGTTGCTCGCCAGCCGCCCGGCCAGAATACCGGCGAGCCGCGTCGATCCGCCGGCCTGAATGATCTCCTCGCGCGCAGGCCGCGTCCGAGTGATCACGAGAGGCGGCCCGGCATAGTCGATGCGAATCGTCAGTTGCGGCTCGTTGAAACCCGAGCTCCAGCGCATGCGCCGTCCGTCAGTCCGCCGTGCCGGATCGCGTCGATGATTTCCGCCAGTACATGGCCGGACCGTTCGATGACGTCGCGTCGCGCTCCCTGGCTAGCCGCAAGTATCAGGTTGTTCGGTCGGCGAATGATCGGCCTCCCACTTGCCGGCCATCGACCCGCCGGAGATTGACCATTATCCTATCCGCTGCGTCGCAGTCCGGCACAGATGACTGACGATCATCGCAAGGCTGATGGATGACGTAACAAAGGCGCGGAGAGACGGCCGGAATCACGTGACGTTAAGAAAGAATGTCAATCCGCGGCAGACTTGACGGGGGTCGCAGTGGATATTGTCGAAGCAAAGGTCGGTGAGGTGGTTGTCATGGTGCTCGCGGGGCGCCTCGACAGCACCAGCGTGCGAGACTTCAGCGACCGCATCAACGCGCATTTCGCTGCCGGCGCCGGCGCGCTGCTCATGGACATGGCACATCTCGCCTATGTCACGAGTGCCTCGTTTCGCGCCCTTGCCCTGGCCCATCGCCGTGCCAAGGAGTGCGGGACAGCACTCGCACTGTGCGGACTGAACGCCATGGTCAATGAACTGTTCGATCTGACAGGCTTCAGCGACAGCTTCGCGATCTACCCCAACCGCGAAGCCGGCCTGTCCGCCTTGACGCAGTCAGCCGTCTGAATCCGCCGCGCGCGTCAGTTCCATCACCTGGATCATCTCGCGCACGCGTGGATACACCTCGCTCGCCCAGCGTCTGCCGCTGAACACGCCGTAATGACCGACGCCGGTCTGCAAATGATTCTGCTTCAGGTTGACCGGAATTCGGCTGCACAGGTCCAACGCCGCCATCGTCTGACCGATCGCGCAGATATCGTCTCGCTCGCCTTCCACCGTCAGCAGGCCCATGCGACGGATCGCCGCCGGACGTACCGGTTGGCCGTGCCAGGTCAGCGCACCGCGCGGCAGATCGTGCTCCTGGAACACACGCTGCACCGTCTCCAGGTAGAACTCCGCCGGCAGGTCCATCACCGCGCCGTACTCGTCGTAGAATTTGCGATGCGCCTCCGCGCTGACGTGGTCACCGCCGACCAGGCTGCGGAACTGGCCGAAATGCGCGCTGATGTGCCGGTCGAGATTCATGCTCATGAATGCCGAAAGCTGCACGAACCCTGGATAGACATGCCGGAACGCGCCGGGAAACCGCCACGGCACCGCGCTGATCAGGTGCCGGTCGAACCACTCGATCGACCGCGACTTGGCAAGCTCATTGACCTTGGTCGGATTGACCCGCGTGTCGATCGGTCCCGCCATCAGCGTCATGCTGCGCGGAACCGCGGCATCGCCGGCTTCCGCCATGACTGCTGCGGCAGCCAGCGCGGCCACAGCCGGCTGACAGACCGCGACGATATGGCCGCCCGGCCCCATCGCGCGCAGGAAACGGATGATGTGATCGACGAACTCGTCGAAGCCGAAGCGTCCCTCCGACAGCGGCACGTCCCGCGCGTTCTTCCAGTCGGTGATGTAGAGGTCGTGTTCCGGCAGCATCACCTGGACGGTGCCGCGCAGCAGCGTGGCAAAGTGGCCCGACATCGGCGCCACCAGCAGCACGCGTGGCTGCGGCACCGCGTGATCCTTGCGAAAGTGCAGCAGCGTGCCGAACGGAGTGTCGTCAGCCGCCTCCTCGGTAACCGCGACACTTCGGTTGTCCACCGTAACCCTATCGATGCCGAACTCCGGCCGTTGATGCGTAAGCCCCGCCTCGGCGAAGATGGTCAGGCTGGCCGAGATGTGCCGCACCACCGACGGCGCGCATGCGCCGCAATCCGCCAGCGTTGCCAGACTGGCACCCATGCGGGCGAACTGCCGCAGCGGATACAGGAGATCCGCCTGTGCCTGATAAAGTTGATACATCATCGACCGGCGGAAGCTGCGTTCATGCGGTTGTCGTACGGGCGGTTGTCGTGCGGGCGGGTTCAGGCGCTATATTGCAGCGCAGCATGGACCGTTCGATGAGGGGAAGCAACATGGCCACACTCCTGATCAGCAGCAAGAACTACTCGTCCTGGTCCCTGCGCGGCTTCCTGCTCGCCCGGATGGCGCGGTTGGAGTTCGAGGAGAAGGTCGTCGCCTCCGACGATCCCAACACCCGCGCCGAGCTGCTGCTGCGCGCCTCGTCCATCCGCGTGCCATGCCTGGTGCACGACGGGGTGACCGTCTGGGACACTCTGGCGATCGCCGAATACCTCAATGAGGTATGCCCGAAGGCTGGCCTGTACCCGGGCGATCGCATGGCCCGCGCACGCTGCCGCTCGATCTCGGGTGAGATGCACTCAGGCTTCTCGGCGCTGCGTTCGTCGCTGCCGATGAACCTGCGCACCGAGGGGCGGCGCACCGCCATCTGGTCCGCCGCGCAGGCCGATATCGATCGCATCACCGAGATCTGGCGCGAATGCCTGGATATCTGGAAGGGCCCGTGGCTGTTCGGCCGGACGCCAACCGTCGCCGACGCCATGTACGCCCCGGTCGTCACCCGCTTCCGCAGCTACGCCATCGAGGTGGGTCCCGTCGCCGCCGCCTACTGCGCGCATATCTGGACGTGGCACCACCTGGTCGAGTGGGTTGCCGCGGCGCAGCTCGAGCCCGAGCAGATCGAGGAACTGGAAGTCGAGTTCTGACCGCCGGTCAGGCGATCTTCGTCCAGGGGGTCGGCGCCGGTACCGGACACGGCCCCTCGACATCCAGCGACTTGAAATCCGCCGGCGCAACCACCTCCAGGTATTCCATGTCCGGCGAGTAGTCGAACAGGTAGTGCGTGATCCCTGGCCGCTGATGCACGCAGTCCCCGGCGGCGACCAGATGCTCTTCGCCCTCATACATGAAGCGCGCCCAGCCCTTCAGCATGATGACGATGTGGAATTCGGCGACATGCTGATGCCAGCCAGTGCCTTCCTCAGGCGGGCTGTTGGCCTTCACAAGCTGCGCCAGCACGCGCCCGCCGGTGGCGTTGGCCACACCAAGGTCGCGATACAGGAAGAAGTCGCGTAGACCTTCGCCAGCCCAGGGCGTGTCGCCGGGCTTTACATGCGAGAACGTATTGACCACGGGTTTGTCCAGCATCGGGCACACTCCCCTCGTTGCCATGAGAGCTGCTTCCGGCTGTCGCCTCCCGGGTTCATCCTGTCTCCCCGCAGGATGCTGCGATGCAGCGTGACAGGCCCAGGCCCGCGCGGCAACTGGTTTCTGGCGATATTACCCAGGATGCCCCAGGCCCGCCGTCAATGAAACCGCGGCATGACCTCCTGGCACAGCAGCCGCAGCGCCGTCATGACGTTCTCGTGCGGGATCCTGCCGCCGCAGTTCAGCTCCATCAGCACGCCGTCCAATCCCAGCTCCTGCCGCAGCTCCTCCAGCCGTCCCGCGACAGACCCGGGTGAGCCGATCAACACCGTGCCCTTCAGCGCCTCCTCGTAGGTCATCGTTGCCAGCCGGCGCGCGGTGGCCGCGCGACGGTCCGCGCCATCAACGCCTGCGCGCTTTGCCGAGTCCGCCAGCAGCGCCGCCTGCTGCCGGTAGAAGTGAATGAGGCTCGGTTCCACCTCCGAGCGCGCCTGCGCGTCGGTGGCCGCGATGTACGCCGGAACGCGCAGGAACACCCCACCGCCGCGCGGATCGTCCGACGCCGCCAAAGCCTCGCGATAGGCAGCGATATGCGGCGCGATCTCCGGCGCCGTCTCGTAGCGGACCGCGACGAAGATCGGCAGCCCGTGCCGCCCGTTCGATACAAACGTATCGGCGCTTGTGGCGGCAACGCGGATCGGCGGCGTCGGCTGCTGATACGGCTTCGGCACCACCGACACGTCCTCGAACCGATGGTACTTGCCCTGATACGATACCTTGTCCTGCGTCCATGCCTTGCGCACGATATCGAGGACCTCGGCGAAACGTTCGCGGCTCTCCGCATAGGGCACGCCATACGCCTCGTAGGTCCGCGCCACACCGCTGCGGCCGACGCCAAAGATCAGCCGCCCGCTGCTGATCTGGTCCACCGTCGCCGCCTCCTCGGCCAAACGCAGCGGATGGCACAGCGGCAGCACCTGCACCGCAAGCCCGATCTTCATGCGCTGCGTGCGTGCCGCGATGGCACTCGCGATGCACAGGGGCGCCGACAGAACCGAACGTGCCGGATCGAAATGCAGCTCGCCCAGCCACATCGCGTCTAGCCCCCAGCGTTCGGCGCCATCGACCAGCTCGAATGACTGCGCAAACGCTTCAGCGTGCGACCGTCCAGGCAGGGACGGGAACTCATGAAAGATGCCGAACTCCATTGCTGCCGCCTTCCGGTTCCTCGCAGCAAGCCTAGGTGCGTCGAGGCGGCATGTCACCTGGGGCGGCCGGGCGGTGTGGCTAGCTCGTGGTTTGTCCGGAGTTTGTAGCTCGTGAAGTGTCCGGTCCACTGGGCCTCCGAGAAGGGGGGTTTCGATGGACCGGGCACGCATTCACGAGGGGATACGGCGGATGCGTTTTGAGGATGTTCTTGGCCGGACGGAGCGGTCGGAGCTGAGCCAGATGGAGGCGGCGGAGTTGCTTGGGATCAGCGAACGGACGTTTCGTCGATGGCGCGATCGGCATCGCGAGGGAGGGCTGGCGGGCCTGGCCGATCGCCGGCTGGCGCCGTCGCTGCGGCGTGCGGCGGTGGCGGAGATCGAGCGGATGCTGGGTCTGTATCGCGATCTCTACCGCGGCTTCACGGTGAAGCATTTCCACGAGCAGCTGGTCAAACGGCACAACTACATACTGGGCTACACGGTGACCAAGCTGCATCTGCATCGTGCCGGCCTGGTGACGCCGGCGAAGAAGCGCTCGGCGCATCGCAAGAAGCGGCCGCGCCGGCCGATGGTGGGAATGATGCTGCATCAGGACGCCTCGACGCATGCCTGGCTGCCCGGCGATGGGCGCAAGTATGATCTGGTGGTGACGATGGAGGACGCCACCAGCGCGCTCTATTCGGCCTTTCCTGGTGGACGAGGAGGGCACCGCCTCGAGCTTGCGGGGGCTGCGCGAGGTGGTCGACGAAGCACGGCCTGTTCTGCTCGCTCTACACGCGACCGCGGCAGCCACTACTTCTACACGCCCGAGGCGGGCGGCAAGGTCTCGAAGACGGTGCTGACCCAGGTCGGGCGCGCCCTGAGCCAGCTCGGCATCGAGCATATCGCGGCCTACTCGCCGCAGGCGCGGGGCCGCTCGGAGCGGGTGTTCCACACGTTGCAGGACCGCTTGCCGAAGGAGTTCAAGCTGGCCGGGATCGCCACGGTCGAGGCCGCCAACCGCTGGCTGCGGGACAGCTACATCGCTGATTACAACGCGCGGTTCGCGATCCAGGCGGAGCAGGAGGGATCGGCATTCTGTCGCTGATGCGAGGGGCGCGTGGCGGGAGATCCTGTGCGTGCAGGAGGATCGCACGGTGGGCAACGACAACACGGTGAAATGGCAGGGGCTCAGCCTGCAACTGCCACCGAGCCGGTTGCGCCCGCACTTTGTGAAGGCGACGGTGCGGGTACACGACTATCCAGACGGCTCGTTGGCGGTGTTCTGGGGACCGCACCGACTGGCCGACTACGACGCCAAGGGCAGCTCTTCACCAGCAGAGGCAGGCCGCATGACACGCTTCCATCGCGGCGGTTCTGATCCGGGGCATGCCCCAGATCAGAACAAGAACGAAGCGGACAGATCATGAGCTACGAAAACCGGACAGGTTGACGAGCTAGCGACACTGGGGCGGCCGGGCGGTTTACCGGGTGTGAAACGCTTCAGCACGCCGCTCGTAGCCGAGGAGTAATTCCTCCAGCTCCCGGCACAGGAAAATGGAGGCGACAATGATCGGCACATTCGGCATTGCCGTGTGTGCTCTTGTGATTGCCATCGTCGGCTGCGCCGTCCTGGCACCCGCCAGAGAGCGCCGGCAGAACCCGCGAGGTCCGATTGGCGCATCATCGTTAGAGCGTCAGTCCACCATTGGCATCGCGAGGAGCACAGCGACGAAGCAATCTCGGTCATGAATGCGCACCATCGAGCGGGATTGCCGCATCGCTGCGCGCCTCGTAATGACAGCGCACCTGTCTGTTAGCCCAGATGCGGCAGCTCCAGCCAGTCCCGGCTCTGCATCTCGTCCAGGCGCGACGCGGTGCGCTCGAACATCCGCGCGTTTTCGCCCAGCTGATACAGCTTGTCCGGCATCGCATCCGCCGACGCGATCAGCTTCACGCGGTGATCGTACAGCGTGTCGATCAGGACGATGAACCGCCGCGCCTTGTCGTAGTTGTCGGGTGACAGGCGCGGGATGCCGTCGAGGATGAGTGTATGAAAGCGCGTCGCCAGCGCCAGGTAGTCACCAGTGCCGAGCGCCGTGCCGCACAGCAGATCGAAGTCGCAGCGCGCGACTCCCTCCGCGGCCAGCGGCACAATGAATTTGCGGCCCATCACCCACAGCGTCTCCGGCCTGCCTTCGGCGCCGCCGGTCAGCTTTGCGAACGCCCGATCCAGCTCGCGCTCGGCCCCCGCATCGGCCGGCACCAGCCAGGTGCGCATGCCGCGCATCCGCTCGCGCCGGAAATCCCGGCCGGCATCCATCGTCACCACGTCAAGCCGCTGCTTGATCAGCGCGATGAACGGCAGGAACGCATCGCGCCCAGGCTGACCCTTGAACAGATCGTCCGGCGCGATGTTGGACGTGGCGACCACCACCACGCCGCGATCGAACAGCGCCTGGAACAGCCGGCCAAGGATCATCGCATCGGCGATGTCGTTCACCTGGAACTCGTCGAAGCACAGCAGCGCCGCCTCCGCCGCGATCGTATCGGCCAGTGGCGGAATCGGATCGTCGATCTCCGGATTGGCGCGCCTGTACGCGTGGAAGCGCGTGTGCACGTTCTGCATGAAGCGATGGAAGTGGATGCGCTGCTTGCGTCGCACCACCGGCAGCGGCGAAGAACAGGTCCATCAGCATGGATTTGCCGCGGCCCACCTCGCCCACGATGTAGAGGCCGTTCGGCTGTTCCGGCGCCGGATCGCGGCGCAGCAGGCGGGAGAACAGGCTGACCCCGGCGGCCTGGCGCGCCGACGGATCGTAGCCGCGCAGCCCGCTCCATAGCCTCTGGAGGCGCTCCGCCACGAATTGCTGCGACGGATCGGGTGCCAGTTCGCCGGCCGCCACCAGCGCCCGAAAGGCCGGCAGCGGCCCGCGCTGCGCAGGGGTGTCGGCGCCCGGGTTGTCCATGTCCGGCTGCCAGATAGCGCGTCGGCGCCCAGGGTTCAACGCGGCGGGTTCCGTGCTAAGCAGCGCCGCATGATCGAACTCGACTACGCTGCCCTGCGCGCCACGCCGGTGGCGACGCAACCGTTCCCCCACGTGGTGCTGCCGAACTTCGTGCCGCCGGCGTCCCTGCGCGCGGTGGTCGCCGACCTGCCGACAATGGCGCGGCGCGGCTCGTTTCCGCTTGACTCGCTCTCGCTCGGGCCGAACGCCCAGGCGCTGATGGACGAACTCAACGGCCCTCGGCTGCGCCAGGCGATCGCCGATGCGTTCGGTCTGGACCTCGCCGACGCGCCGACGATGGTGACGCTGCGCGGCTGGACCAATGACCGCGACGGCACCATCCATTGCGACTCCACCGCCAAGCGCGTCACCGTGCTGCTGTACCTGAATGCGGCGGCGGATGCCTGGACGCAGCACGAGGGCTGCCTGCGCCTGCTGCGCGGCCCCGACAACCTCGAGGACTACGCGGTGGAGGTCCCGCCAGTGAACGGCACGCTGCTCGTATTCCCGAACGGCCCGACCGCCTGGCATGGCCACAAGCGCTTCACCGGTCAGCGTTATTCGGTTCAGCTCAATTACATGACCACCGACGCCAAGGCGCGCAGCGAGCTGCGGCGGCATCGCCTCTCGGCATTCATGAAGCGGCTGACCCGGGCGGCGTGATCCTACGAAACCTTCACGCAGCGGGAAAAACTGGCGCAAGGCGACCCGAACAATGATCCCTTGGCCTGTCAGGGAGGGACGCATGATCGGTGGAACACGAAGCGCTTTGTTGGCTGCCAGTCTGTTCGTTGCCGTCCCGGCCGTCGCGGCACAGCCGGATGGCGGGCAGTACGTCTGGGTTCCCGCCGGCGCCACGGTGGTGATGCTGCCGGCCACGCAGGCCACACAGGTCGATTTCCCCGTGGCCCACCGCCCGAACCCGGCCGGATGATCCGCTCGGTGATGCAGGGCATACCGCAGGCGGCGCCGGGATCGGACATCGTCGTGACCTCGTTCTCGACCGGCAACGGCGGCACATGCAGCCAGACGATCACCTATGGCTACTGGGGCAACGGTGGGCAGCCGCAGGTCAAGGTCAGCAGCACCGGCGATGCGTGCGGTGCGCTCGGGTCAGCCGGCCCGGTCGGCGTGATGCAGGCGCTGCCCATGCCGCAGCCGGTCGCTCCCGCACCGGTCGCCCCGCGGCATGAGCGGCTGTGGACGATCGGCTATCCGCCGCATCCGATGACCACCGGCACGCCGCCGCGCACCTGACGACCTGATCCTCATCAGCCTGTGTTCTCAGCCGCGCCCCGGCCCGTGCGTCCTTGCCCTTGAGGAAGCGCCACCCGAGCATGGGTGGCGCAGGCGGGGATAGGCAAAATGACAGTGAACGCTTCCGGCTCCTTGCACGACATTCTACAGGCTCACGTAGATCGCGACGCCATCTCCGGCGCGGTCGCGCTGATCGGCCGCGGCGATGACAGCGAGGTTGTGACGACTGGTGCCACGGCGCTGCATGGCACGCGCCCGATGCGCCGGGACACGATCGTTCGCATCGCATCGCTGACCAAGCCGATCATCGCGACGGCGACGATGATGCTGATCGAGGACGGCAGGCTTCGCCTGGAAGAGCCAGTGGAACGCCTCCTGCCCGAACTCGCCGGCCGCCGCGTGCTCAAGCGCATCGATGCTCCCCTTGACGACACCGAGCCGGCCAGGCGGCCAATCACCGTCGAGGACCTGCTGACATTCCGGCTCGGCCTTGGAATTGTCCTGGCGCCGCCCGCGACCTATCCGATCCAGCGCGCGATCGCCGAGCTCGGCCTCATGGGCTTCGGCCCACCGGATCCCACTGCGCCGTACGATCCCGACGAATGGCTGCGCCGGCTGGCCACGCTGCCGCTCATGGCCCAGCCAGGCGAGCAGTGGCTCTACACCACCGGCTCGAGCGTCCTCGGCGTGCTGATCGCCAGGGCATCGCGCCAATCGCTGCCGGCGTTCCTGCATGAACGCGTCTTCGCTCCGCTTGGCATGGTGGACACGGCATTCCATGTGCCGCCCGAGAAGCTCGACCGGCTGCCCACCGGCTACCGTCCGAACGCTGGCCTTCTGGAAGCTTACGATGATCCCGCGCGGAGCGGCTGGGGCACACTGCCCGCCTTCCCAGCCGGAGACTCCGGCCTGGTCTCAACGGTCGACGATTTCTTTGCCTTCTCGCGGTTCCTGTTGCGACAAGGCCGCGTGGCCGATCGGCAGCTCCTATCGGAGGCGCCCGTCGCGGCGATGACGCGGGACCACCTGACCCCGGCCCAGCGCGCCGGCGGACGGATCATCCTCAGACCCGATCATGGCCGGGGCTACGGCATGGCCGTCGTCCTCGACGCCACCGCCGAGGGCATTCCGGCCGGCGCCTATGGCTGGAGCGGCGGCCTGGGCACCACCTGGGTGGCCGATCCTCGCTCCGGCCTGACCGCCATCCTCATGACGCAGAGCATGTTCACCAGCCCCGATCCGCCGCAGGTGCACAAGGACTTCTGGCGCGCTGTGTTCAGCAAACCCTAAACCTGCCGCTCCACGATCAACTGCTTGATTGCGCCGATCGCCTTCGCCGGATTGAGTCCCTTCGGACACGTATCGGTGCAGTTCATGATCGTGTGGCAGCGATACAGTTTGAATGGGTCCTCCAGCGCGTCCAGCCGCTCGCCGGTGTACTCGTCGCGTGAATCGGCAATCCACCGATACGCCTGCAACAGCACCGCCGGCCCCAGGTAGCGGTCACCGTTCCACCAGTAGCTCGGACACGCGGTGGAGCAGCAGAAGCACAGGATGCACTCCCACAGTCCGTCCAGCTTCGCGCGCTCCTCGCGGCTTTGCAGCCGTTCGCCATCCGGCGGCGCCGGGCTGTCCGCCTGGAGCCATGGCTCGATGCTCTGTAGCTGCGCATAGACCTGCGACAGATCAGGCACCAGGTCCTTCACGACCGGCATGTGCGGCAACGGCGCGATGCGCACCGCGCCCTTCACCTCGTCGATCGGCTTCAGGCACGCGAGCGTGTTGCCGCCATCGATGTTCATCGCGCACGACCCGCAGATGCCCTCGCGACACGAACGGCGGAAGGTCAGCGTCGGATCGACCTCGTTCTTGATCTTGATCAGCGCGTCCAACACCATCGGACCACACGCATCGAGGTCGATCTCGTAAGTGTCGGTGCGCGGGTTCTGTCCGTCGTCGGGGTTCCAGCGATAGATGCGGAACTCCTGCATGCGCTTGGCACCGGACGGCGCCTTGTAGGTCTTGCCGCGGCCGATGCGGCTGTTGGCAGGCAGCGTGAATACAGCCATCTCAATACACCCGCGCCTTCGGTGGAAACGACGATACCTCGTTGGTCAGCGTCTGGAGCTTCACCGGCCGATAATCCAGCCGCACCGCGCCGTTCTCGTCGCACCAGGCGAGCGTGTGCTTCATCCAGTTCGCGTCGTCGCGCTCGGGATAATCGTCATGCGCATGCGCGCCACGGCTCTCGTGCCGCGCCTCCGCGCCCACCATGGTGGTCATCGCATTGCCCATGAGGTTGTGCAGCTCCAGCGCCTCCATCAGGTCGCTGTTCCAGATCAGGCTGCGATCCGACACCGACATGTCCGACATCCCGCGCCATACGCGCTGCATCTCCGACACGCCCTGCGCCATCGTCCTGCTGTTGCGGAACACTGCGGCATGGGTCTGCATCGTGCGCTGCATGTCGAGCCGCAGATCCGCGACGCGCGTGCCGCCCTTGGCATGGCGCGCGCGGTCGAACCGGTCGAGCGACTGTTCGCCCGACTTCGGCGGCAACGGCGGCTGGCCGGCGTCGGGCTTGATCAACTCAGCCGCACGCAACGCCGCGGCGCGGCCGAACACCACGATGTCCAGCAGCGAATTGCAGCCCAGCCGGTTCGCGCCGTGCACCGACACGCACGCCCCCTCGCCGACCGCCATCAGCCCCGGCGCTACCGCATCCGGATCGTCGCGCGTCGGACGCAGCACCTCGGCGTGATGGTTCGTCGGTACGCCGCCCATGTTGTAGTGCACCGTCGGCAGCACCGGAATCGGCTCCTTCGTCACATCCACGCCGGCGAAGATGCGCGAGGTCTCGGATATCCCCGGCAGCCGCTCATGCAGCAGGTCGGCACCGAGGTGCTCGAGATGCAGCATGATGTATTCCTTGTTCGGCCCGCAGCCGCGTCCCTCGTTGATCTCGACGATCATCGAGCGCGACACCACGTCGCGTGATGCCAGGTCCTTTGCGGTCGGGGCGTAGCGCTCCATGAAACGCTCGCCTTCCGAGTTGGTCAGGTAGCCACCCTCGCCGCGCGCACCCTCGGTGATCAGGCAGCCGGCGGGGAAGATGCCGGTGGGATGGAACTGCACGAACTCCATGTCCTGGCAGGGCAGGCCGGCACGCAGCACCATGCCATTGCCGTCGCCGGTGCAGATGTGCGCCCCGGTGCAGGACAGGAACGTGCGACCGTAGCCGCCGGTGGCCAGCACGACGAGTTGCGCACGGAACCGGTGGATGCTGCCATCCTCCAGGCACCATGCGGTGATGCCGCGGCACACGCCCTCATCGTCCATGATCAGGTCGAGCGCGAAGTATTCGACGAAGAACTCCACGTCGTGCTTCAGGCTCTGCTGATACAGCGCGTGCAGGATCGCATGCCCGGTGCGGTCGGCGGCGGCGCAGGCGCGGCGTGCGGGCTCCTTGCCATAATCCGTCATGTGGCCGCCGAACGGGCGCTGGTAGATCTTGCCGGCCTCGGTGCGGCTGAACGGCACGCCGAAATGCTCCAGCTCGTACACCGCCTGGACCGCCTCGCGGCACATGTACTCGATCGCATCCTGGTCACCCAGCCAGTCCGACCCCTTCACGGTGTCGTACATGTGCCAGCGCCAGTCGTCCTCATCCATGTTGCCAAGCGAGGCAGCGACGCCGCCCTGTGCCGCCACCGTGTGGCTTCGCGTCGGGAACACCTTGGTGATGCAGGCGGTCTTCAGACCGGCCGCACCCATGCCGAAGGTGGCGCGCAGCCCGGAGCCGCCGGCGCCGACCACCACCACATCATACGTGTGGTCAACGACGTTGTAGGCGCGCGACGAGGGCAGGGTGATCGCGTTCATCGATATCCTTTCGCCTATAGACCGAGCCGCAGCGCCGAGACGATGCAGGCCAGTCCCAACAGCAGCGCGATGGCCTTCACCACCAGGATCGAGCCGACGCGCAGCCAGTCCTGGTGCACGTAGTCCTCGATCACCACCTGAAGGCCAGCCTGCAGGTGGTGGAACGTGGCGATCACCAGCGCGATCATCAACACGATTGGAAGCGGACCAGCCATCCAGGAAACGACATCGTCGCGGGTCGCGCCGAGCAACCGCACCATGGCGCAGAGGAACCACAGCGTGAGCGGCACCAGCGCGAGCGATGTGAGGCGCTGGACCCACCAATGCGTGGCCCCCGCCCTGGCGGACCCAAGGCCGCGCGCCCGGCCGAGCGGCGAGCGCATGATGTCGATATGCGGTGCTTTTGCCATGGCGCGCCTCACCACACCGCGAGGCCGATGATCCAGAGCAGCAGCGTCGCCACCACCGTGGCGATCACCACCGCCCAGGCCGATCGTTCATACCAGGGTTGCTCGAAGCCGTAGCCTGCGTCCCAAAGCAGATGGCGGATGCCGGCGAAGAAATGGAAGAACAGCGCCAGCGTCCAGCCGAACAGCAGCAGCATGCCGACCGGAGTGGCGAGGAACCACTGCACGCCCGCGAACGCGCCGTCCGAGACGGCGGCAGCGACCAGCCACCACGTCAGCAGCAACGTGCCGATACCGAGCCCCACGCCGGTGACGCGATGCAGGATCGAGAGCGCCATGCTGACCGGCCAACGATAGACCTGGAGGTGGGGAGAAAGCGGGCGGCTGATCAGCCTGCCGTCCGAGTTGCGCGCCACCATCAGCGCGTCGCGTACGTCTCGCAATGGATCGCTCCATCCTGTCGGCCCGCCGACTGGCCCCAAGCCGTTACAATTGCTTACGCTTTCGGGGAAGCAGGGTCAACGCGGGCGCCCGGCCTCAGAAATCGAGCCGCCCGCGCAGCTCTCCGAACGGAACCATGACATGCTCACGATAGGGCAGACGCTGCTGTAGCCGTCGATACCATGTCTCGACGTTCGGCAACGAGGGGCGCTCGATCTCCAGGCCAAAATAGCGGTAGAGCGCGGTGCCGACGGGGATGTCGGCAAGCGACAACGCATCGCCCATGACGAACGCTCGATCCGCGAGCCGGCGATCCAGCAGGCCGAGCAATTCGGCGCAGCGGTCCAGGCTTCTGCGGATCGCCGGCCAATCGCGTTGCGCCGCCGGTGTCCGGTAGTAGCGCCAGAAGACACCATTCAGGAAAGCCGGCTGCAACGCCGTCTGCGCCCAGTCCATCCAGCCGTCGATGCGCGATCTGGCGGCAGGATCATCCGCCCAGAACGCGCCATGGCCATAGCGCGCGGCGAGGTAGCGCAGGATGGCATGCGATTCCCACACCGCGAGATCGCCATCCTCGAGCACCGGCACCCGGCCATGCGGGTTGAGCGCGCGGAACGCCGGCTCATCCAGCAGACCGAAACCGCCTCCGGCCGGAATGTGCTCGTGGGCGAGCCCCAGTTCGCCCACCAGCCACAGGACCTTCTGGACGTTGAAAGAGCTCCGACGCCCCCAGACCTTCAACATGACCCCTGGCCCTCCGTTATCGATGCTATCATCAGTTTGCTTGCCTGGCGGTGGGGGAGCGCTCTAATGAGCGGCATGGGTCGTATCGTCACCCTGACGGAGCGGAAGGCCGCGGAGGCAGAGCGCCGCCGGCATGCGGTGGACGCGCTTCGCCTGGTGCTGGCGGCGTATGCCCGCGAGCATGGCGGGCGGTTCCTGTTGTTCGGTTCGGCGGCGCGCGGCCAGATGCGGTTCGACAGCGATGTCGACATCCTCGTGGACTTTCCACCCGACGCGCTGGACGACGCCTGGAACTTTGCCGAACGCGCCTGCTGGGATAGGCACCTGGAGCCGGACATCACGCCGTTCTCCTGGTGCAAAGCAGCCTTCCTGGCCCATATCGAAGGCGATCTCGTGGTGATCGCGTGAGCGATGCCCGTTGGATCGAAATCGACAAGGCAGTTTCATCTGCCGTTGATAACCTCACGCAAGGCCTAGAATTCTCGCGGCACCCGGATTTCCACGGCACCGATCTGATTGGTTCCGCGCTTCGCATGGGGTTCATGCATGCTATCCAAGTCGGTCATACTTCGCTGGAAAATGCACTCCTGCGCATTCTCGATCTGCTGAGCGAGACCCGACCAGGCGGCGATTCGTGGCACGCCGATCTGATCGCAAGGGTCGCGCGTGACACAGTGGACCGACCGGCTATCCTGCCGCCCGAATTGGCGGCCTCAGCTGACGAGACACGGAGGTTTCGCAACCGTGCAACTCGAGCCTACGACAACTTCGACGCGGACAGGACTACACCGACGATCGATGCGGCTGCCAACCTGGCACAACACCTGCCGGATGCGATCGCTGCCTTTCGCCTGACGATCGACCCTTAGGCTGTCACGCCGCCTTCGCCAGCATCCGCTGCGCGATCAGCGTCTCGGCGATCTGCACCGCGTTCAATGCCGCGCCCTTGCGCAGATTGTCCGACACGCACCAGAACGACAGCCCGTTCGCCACCGTCGGATCCTTGCGAATTCGGCTGACATACACGGCGTCCTCGCCGGCGATCTCCAGCGGCGTGACGTAGCCGCCGTCCTCGCGCACATCCACCACCTCGATGCCCGGCGCCTCGCGCAGGCAGGCGCGCGCCTCGCCGGCGGTCACCGCATGTTCGAACTCGACGTTCACCGCCTCGCCGTGGCCGATGAACACCGGAACGCGCACGCACGTGGCGTGCACCGCGATGTGCGGATCGAGGATCTTCTGGGTCTCGACCACCATCTTCCATTCCTCCTTGGTCGAACCGTCGTCGAGGAACTTGTCGATGTGCGGGATGCAGTTGAAGGCGATCTCCTTGGTGAACTGCTGCGGCTGCTCCTGCTCGTGCACGAACATCTTGCGGGAATGGGCGTACAGTTCGTCCATCCCCTCCTTGCCGGCGCCCGACACAGACTGATAGGTCGCCACCACCACACGCTTGACGCGGAACTGGTCGTGCAGCGGCTTCAGCGCCACCACCATCTGGATGGTCGAGCAGTTCGGATTGGCGATGATGTTGCGCTTGCCGTAGCTGCGCAACGCCTCCGGGTTCACCTCGGGCACCACCAGCGGGACGTCGGGCTCCATGCGGAACTGGCTGGTGTTGTCGATCACCACGCATCCCGCCGCCGCGGCGCGCGGGGCATGCACGGCCGAGACCGCGGCGCCGGGCGAGAATAGGCCGATGTCCCAGCCGTGGAAGTCGAAGGTCTCCAGGTTGCGCACCTTGAGCACCTGCTTCTCGCCGAACGATACCTCCTGCCCGGCGGAGCGGCCCGACGCCACCGCGGCCACCTCGTCCGCCGGAAACCGCCGCTCGGCCAGCGTCTTCAGCATCTCGCGCCCGACCGCCCCGGTTGCCCCGACGACAGCGACCCTGTAGCCCATGGGAAAGCTCCTATGTCACAGGGGTTATTTGGTCCGAGGGTGGGCCGGAGGCAAGGCGGGCGTCCGCCGCGGTATCGCCGGCAAGAGAGGTCGGTGACGGCGCCCTGCTCTACGACCTCGCCATGGCAACGCCCCAGAGTTACACCCCGGCATCAGCCGGCAGGCGCGGGATGCGGCACAATCGGTCGGATGACCTCGCTCAGGACCATGTCGATGAGACCGATCGCAACGCTGATCAGCTGTATATCATCGTGATCCCACCCGCGGCATCCGGTGTCGCGCCAGAACGCCGCGCCAACCACACTGTCCCCGGTGACTTTCGGGCATCTGGCAACCAGGATCGATTTTCCCCTGCCGGCATCAGCCGTCCCGGGCTCGCTCTCCTTGGCGAGTAGAGCAGCCGCAATTCCAACGATAGCGTCTTCGGGGTCGCCCGCTTGATAAACCACATTCGCTGCGCCGGTGTCGACACAAACCTCGCAGACCGTGTGAAAACTCTCTCGCAACGGATTCCGGCGCGGCGCGTGCTGCGTTAGAATCAAGATATGCCACATATCGCCGGCCATGACCGTTCGCAGCTCCTACTTCTCCCGGAATCCCTGGACGACTACGTCGGCCCCGAGAACCCGGTGCGCTTTATCGAAGCCTTCGTCGAGGGGCTGGACCTGCCCGCCGCAGGGTTCGCGCGTGTCGAGCCCGAGGAGACCGGCCGTCCCGGTTACCGTCCCGCCGATCTGCTGAAGCTCTACATTTACGGCTATCTGAACCGCATCCGCTCAAGCCGCCGCCTGGAAGCCGAGACCCACCGCAATATCGAGGTCATCTGGCTGCTGCGTCACCTGAAGCCCGACTTCAAGACCATCGCTGATTTCCGCCGCGATAACTGCAAGGCCTTCCGCCCAGTGTTCCGTCAGTTCGTGCTGCTCAGCAAGCAGCTGGATCTGTTCGGTCGCGAGCTACTGGCAGTGGACGGCACGCGGATCAAGGCGGTCAACAACAAGGATCGCAACTTCACCCGCGCATCGCTGACCGAGTTCATCAAACTCGCCGACGCCAAGCTCGACGATTACCTGAAGCGTCTGGACCGGAGCGATGCCAGCGAGATCACAACGGGTGGCTCGCGGGTCAAGAATCTGGCTGAGAAAATCGCCGCGATCCGCCAACGGCGCACGCGATGCGAGGAGATGCTGGCGCACCTGGATCAAACCGGAGAGGAGCAAATCTCCCTCACCGACCCCGACAGCCGGGCGATGGCGGCGCACACCCGTGTCGCCGTGGGCTATAACGTTCAAGTCGCGGTTGATACCAAGCACAAGCTGATCGTCGAACAGCAGGTCACCAATCAGGTTGTCGACATGGGTCTTCTGACGCAGACCGCGGCGCCGGCGAAGGAGGTTCTGGGTGTGGAGACAATCGCGGTCGTGGCGGATCGCGGCTACTTCAAGATCGAGGACATCGAAGCTTGCGAGCAGGCCGGGATAGAGCCCTACGTGCCGCGGCCCCAGCGGGGTCCCTCGGTCAAGGCGGGCCTGTTCCGCAAGGATGAGTTCCAATATGACGCAGACAGCGACAGCTATGTTTGCCCAGCCGGTCAGCGTCTTTTTCCGTATTCATCGTCGCAATCTGCGCGGGCTGAAGAAGATCAACTACACCAACAAGCTGGCGTGCGACGATTGCAAAATCCGTTCGCAATGCACCAATGGCCTGTTTCGCACGGTCTCTCGCCTGGAGAACGAAGCGGTCCTGGACCGGATGCAGGCGCGGCTCGCGCAGCGCCCAGGTGTCCTCGACCGGCGTCGCGAGGCGGTCGAACACCCGTTTGGCTCGATCAAGCAGTGGATGCACCAAGGCGCGTTTCTGATGCGTGGCTTGGAAAAAGTTCGCGCTGAATTCAGCCTGACCGCGCTCGCCTACAATCTCAGGCGGGTCCTCAATCTCGTCGGGTTCACCGAGTTGATGGCCGCCCTGGCGGCGTGAGCTCATGCCTGAGGGTTTCCGACGCTTGCATCGACACCATCTCCGAGAATCACATCGTGGAACGGGACTTTTCTGCAAAATCGACCGTCCGGCTTATGGTTGCCTTCCTCGTGCCTCGCCGGCAGTAGGTTGACCAGCGTTGCTGCAGGGCAGATTTTCACACGGTCTGCTCGATGACCGCAACGCCCTCGGCTCCGAGCGCATGCATCAAGCAGCCGAGGGCGGCGTCGATCCTGCTTGACGCCTGTCTCTCTTGGCCAATGCGTTGCAGGACGTATTCGAGCAATTGGCCGCGGCGCAGATCTGCCGCCACGCGTAGAGGAAATTCGTCGTAGTCCACCCAATCGACGCCAACGCCACGCACGCCCGTGGCTTGGCCCGTCTCATCGAATAGCGGGCGCGCGGTGACCCCAAGGAGCGCGGCTGAGCCATCCGGGCGCTTGAACCATGCGCGTCGACGGCGCACCGATGTGGTGACCTGGAACGGATTGAAGCTATCGACGCCGCCCTTGGCGGATAACAGCATATCAGCGGCGCGATCCAGCAAGAGCGCGGACGGCCAACCCAGTGCCGGATCCGGCGCAATGAAGGTGAGACGGCCTTGCTTGTCGGTCTCGAACACGATGTCCGCCGCCATGATCGCCAGGTCTCGCCAGCGTTGGCGGCTATCGAGCAGTGTCCACTGAAGCTGCCGGTTCGCATCGCCGGCGAGCGGATCGAGCCGGCAGGGCGTCAGCCCCGGACGCGCCAGTGCGACACTCGGCGGGGCAGCATTGTACGCAGCATTGTACAGTGCCACCTGGTTGCGACCCTGCTGCTTGGCACGATATAGGGCTGCGTCGGCCGTCGCGCAATTCAAGCGACAGATCGGCCATGCCGTCTGCCTGCTGACGGGCGGCCTTGAAGTCCTGGTACTCGGCCCTGAGCGCGTCGACCGCGGCATCCAACCCCGCGAAATGGAGGCCGTCCAGGCCGCCGAACGCCACGCCGAGCGCGGAATCCACCCCGCGACGGTGGGTCAGCGCGAATTCCACCTCGCGGCCATTCTTGTCCGGCTCGAGGCTGAGGATCAGATCCATGGTGCCGCGTTCGAAGCGAAAATGCTGCACCCCCTCAAACAGGGCCTTGTCGAGCAGTGAAATGGCGGCGATACGCTGGGCAGCGGCATTGCGCTGGTAGGCCTGAAGCGCGGCATTACCCATCAGGACAGTGATCAGCAGCCCCATCAGGCCGATCACGCCGCAGAGCACATTGCGAATCGAGAGTATCCCTGCGTTCATGCCCCGAACTTCGGCATCGAGCCCCTTGGTCGCGCGAACGTCACCCACAGCCACGGCCTTGGCGATCTGAACGGCGCGCCAAGCCATACGGGTACAGAACCGCGCCACGAGGAGGCTAGCAGCAGTTGGTTTGGAAGCGCTTAATCAGGAAAGCGCGTCCAGGCCGCGCTATGCCGGGCGGTTTCCTGGAGCAAGCGGGGACGCCGCCCCTTGGCTCTCCAGCCTGGAACACCCCCGCGATCTCACCATCCTCGCGAGAATGGATCGACTCCGCCGACGGCACCCGTGGCATTCAAATGCCTCACATTCCATGCTGTGACGGCGCGCCCGACGGCTGGATCAGCGCCTCTGCCGGGCCGATCGAACAAGAGGCCGAGGCCGGCGTCCCCTGGCGTTCAGAACAGCCCCTCGATCTCCCCATCGCCACGCAGATGGATCGCCTCGGCCGCCGGTGTGCGCGGCAGGCCAGGCATCGTCATGATCTCGCCGCAGATCGCCACCACGAATCCGGCGCCCGCGGACAACCGCACCTCGCGCACCGGCAAGGTGAATCCCTCCGGCGCGCCCATCACCGTCGGATCCGACGTGAAGCTGAACTGGGTCTTGGCGATGCAGACCGGCACATGGCCGAACCCTGCCTTCTCGAAACCCTCCAACCGCCGCGCCACCGCGTCGGGCACAGCAATATCTGCCGCGCGGTAGATCTGCTGCGCGATGGTGCGGATCTTGTCGGCAAGCTTCAAGCCCTCAGGATACAGCGGCGCCGGCTTCGCCTCGCCCAGCAAGATCTTCTGCTGCACAGCGCGCGCCAGTGCCTCCGCCCCCGCGCTGCCATCGCCCCAGTGGGTGCAGGAGATCGCCTCCACACCCTGCTTCGCCATCGCATCGCGGATCACCGCGAATTCCGCCTCGGTGTCCGAGGTGAAGTGGTTGACGCCGACTACCACCGGCAGCCCGAACTTGCCCAGATTCTCCACGTGCCGCGCGAGGTTCGCCACACCACGCCGCACCGCCTCGACGTTCTCGGTGCCCAGCGCATTGCGCGCCACGCCGCCGTGCATCTTCAGCGCGCGTACCGTCGCCACCACCACGGCGCAGGCCGGCTTCAGCCCGGCCGAGCGGCACTTGATGTCCATGAACTTTTCCGCGCCCAGGTCAGCGCCGAACCCCGACTCCGTCACCACGACATCGGCCAACTTCAGGGCCGTGTGCGTCGCCATCACCGAGTTGCAGCCGTGCGCGATGTTGGCGAACGGGCCGCCGTGGACGAAGGCTGGAGAACCTTCCAGCGTCTGCACCAGGTTGGGCGCGAGCGCGTCCTTCAGCAGAACGGCCATCGCGCCATCGGCCTTCAGGTCCTTCGCCGTCACCGCCGTACCGTCGCGCTTCTGCGCCACAATCATCCGGCCGAGGCGCTCCTGAAGTTCGTCGAGATTGCGCGACAGGCAGAACACCGCCATCACCTCGGATGCCACCGAGATGTCGAAACCGTCCTCGCGCGGAAAGCCGTTCGCGACGCCGCCCAGGCTGTTCACGATGCTGCGCAGCGCGCGGTCGTTCATGTCGACGCAGCGTCGCCACGACACGCGTCGCGCATCGATGCCGAGCGAATTACCCCAGTAGATGTGGTTGTCGACCATTGCGGCCAGCAGGTTGTTGGCGGACGTGATCGCGTGGAAGTCGCCGGTGAAGTGCAGGTTGATCTGGTCCATCGGCACCACCTGCGAATAGCCGCCGCCGGCCGCGCCGCCCTTCATGCCAAAACTGGGACCCAGCGACGGCTCGCGCAAACAGATCACCGCGCGCGAACCAATGCGGTTCAGCGCGTCGCCGAGACCGACCGTGGTGGTAGTCTTGCCCTCGCCCGCCGGCGTGGGACTGATGCCGGTCACCAGCACCAGCGCGCCATTCGGCCGGTCCTCCAGCGCCTTGACGTAGTCGAGGCCGACCTTGGCCTTGTGGCGTCCATAAGGTTCCAGCGCATCGTCGGGGATATCCAGCTTGGCGGCGATCTCCGCGATCGGGCGCAGCTTGGTTTCGCGGGCGATCTCCAGGTCGCTTTTCATGATCTCGGCTTCCTCAGGCTATCTTGCGCATCACGGTGTGCGACCGGTTGGTGGTGTGCGGACGGATCTTCGGCGCCCAGTCGCCGATCTCCGACGCCTTGAGCCAGGCTGGGCTCTCCATCACATTGGCCGCGTCCATCTCGTACAGCGCGAGGTAGCGCGCCATGCCGTCCTTGTTGGTCTTCTCCAGTACATAGCGCGTGCAGCCGCGCACGCCAGGAACCTTCAGGATCTCTGGCACGTGCTCCGTGTCGTAGATGCGGTTGAAGTCCGCCTCGTACTGGGCGGGAATGTCCATCTGCACCATGTAGATATATGGCGCGCGCGCGGCGTCCGGCATTTGTCCTGTCTCCTCCGTCCCCGTTCGATCCCCGGGGACGGAAGCCTGCCGCCTCTCAGGCGCCGTCGCAAGCGGGGCTCACGCCGCCCTGCGCTGCTCGATGCCGAGTGCTGCCAGTGCCTCGCCCATCGCCGTGACGGCGCGTGCCATATCCGCCGGCGTGATCGCGCCGATGCAGCCCACCCGGAAGCTCGGCTGCTCCGTGTCGTAGAAATTGCTGATCAATACCCCGCGTGCCTTCAGCGCATCGACGAAGCGCTGCAGATCCCACGCCGGATCGGCCGGCGCGTGTACGTTGACGATGATCGGGCCCTGGACGTCCCGCGGCAGATACGGGGTCAGACCAAGCCCACGCACACCGTCATACAGCATGCGCATGTTGGCGGTGTAGCGCGCCAGCCGCGCCGGCTGCCCGCCCTCGGCATCGAGGAAATCGAGCGCCACATTCAGCGCGTTCAGCACCTGCGCCGGCGGCGTGAAGCGGAAGCTGCCCCAGCCGCTGCGCAGCGTGTGCGCGTAAATGCTGGACAGATCCAGCGACCAGCTTCCGGCATTGCCGGCGCAGGCTTCGACGCGATCGATGCGCGCGATGGCGAACGCCATGCCCGGCATGCCCTCGAGGCACTTGTTGGAGGTGAACACGACTGCATCGATCTCCGGCTGCGCTGACATCTCGAGCGGCAGCGCGCCGAACGCCGACACCGCATCGACGATAAGCCGGCGCCCAAGGCGTCGTGCCACAGCCCCGATCGTCGCCACGTCATGCACGATGCCGCTGCCGGTCTCGCTGTACACCAGCCCGACATGACCGATCTCTGGATCGGCGGCCAGTGCGGCGGCGACGGCGGCGGGATCGGTGGCGGCGACGTCCGACAGTGCCAGCGGCACCGGGACGCGGCCGGCCTCGCGCGCCAGCCAGATCATCCTCTCGGCGTAGGCGCCGGTCGCGGGGATCAGCAGCTTGCGGCCCGGCGGAACGAAGGTGCGGATCGACGCCTCGGTGATGAAATGGCCGCAGCCCTGCAACGGCAGCGTGGCGTGCTCGCCGGGCACGCCACGCGCGAGCCTCAGCACCCGCTCGCGGATGCCGGCATACAGCGGCCGGAAATCGTTGTCCCACGGGGCAAAGTCATGACACATGGCCGCCCGCACTTCGGGACGCGTGGTGACGGGGCCTGGAATCAACAACAGCATGGTAACCACCTCGGCACGGAGGGTCGCCCGCGCAATATCATATCGCCCCCGTGGTCATGCCAGCTTCTTCATCGCGGCCAGCTTCTTCATCGCGCCAGTCGGCAACGCGTCCAGCGTGACCTTGCCGGAGCCCAACCGGACGTGTAGCGGGCGGGCATGCTTGCACGCCTCCGATCGAGTCTCGCGGCCTTGCGGGGCCTGCGCGCCGATCTCGTGGCGCTCGGGCTGGGCGCGCTCGCCGCGGCCGCACTGCCGCCGTTCCACATCATCCCGGTGCTGCTGATCTCGGTGCCGGGTCTGCTGACCCTGCTCGACGCGGCACGGTCCCCCGCTGTGGCCGCGCGGCGTGGCTGGTGGTTCGGCCTGGGCCACCACGTGCTCGGCCTCTACTGGGTCACCGAGGCGATCCTGTTCGAGGCGGCGCGCTTCTGGTGGCTGGTGCCGCTCGCCGTGCCGGCGCTGGCCGCGGCTCTCGCCCTGTTCATCGCCGCCGCCTGCTTCATGGCGCGCCTCGCGCCGCCCGGCTGGCCCCGCGTTCTGGCGCTGGCCGGTGCCTGGGTCCTGGCCGATCTGGCGCGGCAGTTCGCGCTGACCGGCTTTCCCTGGAACCCGTGGGGCAGCGTCTGGGAAATCCCGGGCCCGGTCGGCGACGTGCTCATCCAGCCCGCCGCATGGATCGGCGTGCATGGCCTCACCCTCGTGACGCTCCTGCTCGCCGCCACGCCGGTTCTCGGCTGGCGATGGCGCATCGCGTGTGCCGCGCTGTTTGCCGGCTGGCTCGCACTCGGCGTATGGCGCTTACGGCAGACCATACCGCCGCAGGCACTCGCCGTCGTGCTGGTGCAGGGCGACGTCGCGCAGGGCCAGAAATTCGACCAGGCGCTCGCGGTGCGGATCTTCCGGCACTATCTGGACCTCAGTTCGCACGGCCGCCCCGCCGGCCCGGCCGTCGAAGTCTGGCCGGAGACATCGTTTCCCGGCCTCCTCGACCTCGACGAATCGGCGAGGCAGGCGATCGAGCAGGCGACCGGCGGCGCGCCGGCACTCATCGGCAGCGTCCGCTTCGATCAGCGGCAGCGCCCGCGCAACAGCCTGTTTGCGGTGCTCGACGGCGGCGTGATCGGCGGGATTTACGACAAATGGCACCTGGTGCCGTTCGGCGAGTACATCCCCGACTGGCTGCCGCTGCCAATCATGGTCATGCCCGGCAACGGCTTCGCCCCGGGCCCGGGGCCGCGCACCCTTCACATCCCCGGCGTGCCGGCGTTCGGAGCGCTGATCTGCTACGAGGCTATCTTCTCCGGCCAGGTCGTCGATCGCAGCGATCGCCCGGCCTGGCTGGTCAACGTCACCAACGACGCCTGGTTCGGCAACTCCACAGGGCCGCGCCAGCACCTCGCGGCAGCGCGCATGCGCGCCGTAGAGGAGGGGCTGCCGCTGCTGCGCGCGGCGAACACCGGCATTTCGGCGGCGTTCGACGCACACGGCCACGAAATCGGCCGAATCGGCCTCCAGACATCCGGCACTCTGACCATCGCGCTGCCAGGCCCGCTGCCGGAGACGTTATTTGCCCGGATCGGTCTGTGGCTGCCTGTTATCTCAGGATCGGTTGCACTCGGTGCAGGGCTTATGGCAAGACGCGTTGCAGCGGCAGGTTGATGAGAACCCGCCGCCTCCGGACAAAGCGGCCAAAACCGGTCGGAAAAATAATACCGAACAGAAATTTTTACACGACCGTTGACAATTTTCGGTTGTGCGGTTAAGGTTCTGTTAATGACAATTTCGCCGCCGGTTGCGCGGCGGCCGCAGGAGCGGTCCATGCTGAATGAAGTGAAAGGGAATGCGAATATGGCGCGCGGCGAACACGTCGTGGGTGCCGAGAAAGAAGGAAGACCCAGCCCGATCGACGTTCATGTCGGCTCCCGCATCCGTTTGCGGCGCACCCTGCTTGGCATGTCGCAGGAACGCCTGGGCGAGGCTCTCGGCCTGACCTTCCAGCAGGTGCAGAAATATGAGCGCGGTGTGAACCGCGTGGGCGCGTCGCGGCTGTTCGACCTGTCCCGCGTCCTCGATGTCCCCATCAGCTTCTTCTTCGATGACATGCCGGAGAGCGTTGCCAGCACCCATGGCGGCCCTTCGAGCCGGCGCGCCGCCGGGTTCTCCGATACCCAGGACAGCTTCGCCGACGATGCGCTGAACCGCCGCGAGACCCTGGAACTCGTGCGGGCCTACTACCGCATCACCGATCCCGCCGTGCGCAAGCGCGTGTTCGACCTGATCAAGTCGATGGGTCCGACGACGGAGAGCTGATCTCCACACCGTTCAGTTGCGGGTTGTCGAAGCTGGGATTGCGCAACCGGTAAAGCGCGCCACGCAGCGCCGCCCATAGATCGCGCTTTTCCATCTCGCCCAACTCGGTCGCAATCTCCTCGCGGACGCCGTGCGCGACCAGGAATAGCCGCGGCACCTGGCCGGCCGGTTCCTCCATCACCGCGTTGAGCCAGCCGACCGCCAGCTCCCGCTCCTCCCGCCGGCCGCGCCGGTCGGTACGCAAAATCCGCAACGCCTGCTCCGACAGCAGGATCAGCTCGCTCGCCCGCGCCCGGCTCGCGTTCAGGTGCAGCAGAAAGATCGCCAGCCCGACCTCCACCACACCGAACCCCGCCACCGGCCAGGCGCCGATCAGCCAGAAGCGCAGCGCGATCACCGCGCACAGCGCACCGATCACCGCCATGAGAATGGCCAGCCCCCGCGCCGACAGGCTGCGGTGCGGCACGATCATCGCCTCGAACACGGTCTCTTCACCCGTCATACGCCGAAGCTAGCGCAGCCGCCGCGGCAACACACCCTTGCCGTCCAAACGTGACCGCGCGACAAGCGCCGGATGCTGGCAAGAGCGCCCGCCGCCAAGGCAAAACCCCGCAAGCCGCGACCCATGACGCGTGAGGAGGTGCGTGGTTTCATCCAGGCGCTGGCCAAGGCCAACCCCGATCCGCGCAGCGAGCTCACGTTCATCGATCCGTTCACGCTGCTGGTCGCCGTGGTGCTGTCCGCGCAGGCCACCGACGTATCGGTGAACCGCGCCACCGAGGCACTCTACCAGGAGGCCGCCACGCCCGAGGCCATGCTGCGTCTCGGTGTCGATGGCGTGGCCAGGCATATCCGTTCGATCGGCCTCTGGCAGGGCAAGGCGCGCAACGTGATCGAGCTGTCCCGCCAGTTGATCGAGCACCATGGCGGCGAGGTCCCACGCGACCGCGAGGCGCTGGAGAAACTCCCGGGTGTCGGCCGCAAGACCGCCAACGTCGTGCTGAATGTCGCCTTCGGCGAAAGCACGATGGCCGTCGACACCCACATCTTTCGTCTCGGCAACCGCACCGGCATCGCGCCCGGCGCCACGCCGCGCGCCGTCGAGGACGCTCTGGTTCGCCGCATCCCGCCCGAGCTGCTGCGCGATGCGCACCACTGGCTGATCCTGCACGGCCGCTATGTGTGCAAGGCGCGCTTGCCGGAATGCTGGCGCTGCGTCGCGGCGGCCTGGTGCAAATATCCCACGAAGACGCCGCCGCCCGTCGCAAAGCCGCCGCGCGCCCAGTGACGCGGGCCTTGTACCAAAACTCGATCCCGGCGCTGTGGCTGGCGTGGCTGCTCTATTGGTGGATCGCCTCGTTCGGCACCAAGGCGCCACTGCGAGAGGAAAGCTTCGCCTCGCGCGTGTCGCACGTCCTCCCTCTCGGCCTGGGTGCCGCGCTGTTGGCGACGCCTCACGTGGTACCAACGACCCCTGGCGTCGCGGTTGAAGTCCCTGTGTCCGATCCTGGCGATATAGCCAGACCGGGACTGAATGAATTTGGCTGGCGGCCGGTATCGGCATGGTATTAATCGGACAAGAGGGGGAGACCCGATGAGCCGCACCCTGATCCTGTTGTCCTGCCCGCGAAGTTCGTCGCACCTGGCGACGAACGAAGGGAATAAGCAGGCCACTGAAAACACCGAGCCAGTGTCCCGCTTCCGTTCATACTTCAATGCGGCGAAGTTCGCCATCGAGACACTGGCCCCTGTCGCGCTCATCGCCGTTGCCTTCGCGACACCGCCGGCCGCCGCTCGGGTCATGGAATCCGCTGACGCAGTGGTGGCGCAAAAGGCCATACCGGCGGTCGTCAACATCTCAACCTGGAAGGTGAAGCAGCCGGAAAACGCCGGCGATCCGCCACGTCGCGTGAAGACCTACGGCTCCGGCTTCATCATCGATCCCAGCGGGTTGATCGTCACCAACAAGCACGTCATCGACGGCGCCTTCGATATCAAGATCATCTTCGCCGATGGAGATCGCGTGCCAGGCAAGCTGCTGGCGGTGGCGGCGATGGCCGACATCGCGGTGGTGAAGGTGAGCGTCGATCACCCGCTCCCGGCGCTCGAATGGGGCGACAGCGAGAAACTACTGGTCGGGGAACCCGTGCTGACGATCGGCAACCCACTCGGTCTCGGCATGTCGGTTTCGTCGGGGATCGTCAGCGCACTGAACCGCGATATCCAGGACACGCCGTTCGACGATTACATCCAGACTGATTCGGCCATCAACCATGGCAACTCCGGCGGCCCCATGGTCGATCTCGACGGCACGGTGATCGGCGTCGATACCGCGCTCTACAACCCCGAAGAGAGCGGCGGCTTCATCGGCATCGGCTTCGCCATCCCGGCCAGGATAGCGAAGTTCGTCGTCGACCGTCTGCTCGATCCCAGTCATCCCAAGCCCGGTTGGCTTGGCCTCAACCTCCAGGACCTGACGACCGACCTCGCGGCGGCATTGGCCGTGAAGAACGAGAAAGGCTCGATCATCGCCTCGCTCGACCCAGGCGGACCAGCCATTGCGGCCGGGCTGCGGCCCGGCGACGTGCTGACGGCGATCGACGGAGCAAAACCCAGCGATTCGCGTGCCTTCATGCGCACGATCGTTCAGATGCCGGTTGGCCGGACGACGCGGTTGACCGTCTGGCGGGACGGCAAGGAGCAATTCTTCGCAGCAACTGTCGGCGAGTGGCCGAACTTCATGCCGGGCGGTGGCGTGATGAACGCGCGGATGGCGGAGGCGATGATCCAGAAAATGCCCGATCCCGGCGTGCGGCTTGACCCGCTCACCGACGCCGCGCGCCAGCAGTACGGGATCGACCCCTCGGTCAGTGGCGTCCTGGTCGCTTCGGTGGAGGCGGATTGCGAGGCGCGTGACCTCGGCATCGTCCCCGGGGATGTCATCACTGCCGTGCAAGGCGTTCGCGTGGCCACGCCCGACGACGTGCGACGCGCCGTGCAGACAGCGCACCAGCAGCAACGGCCGTTCCTCGCCGTGCTGATCCGCGGCAAGACCGGCGTGCGATGGGTCTCGCTGTCGATGGGAGGTACCGGCTCTTAGCAAACGGCTCCCGGCTGACCGTGCAGACCGTCAGCCGGGAGACCAGGACTTCAGTCCATCGTTGGCGACAGGTTACTTGATGCAGGCCGTCTGGACTTCGGCTTCCGCCTTGCGGGTCGAGGCATTGACCGAACCGACGCCACCGCCTTCGGCTTCCGCCTTGCGGGTGGCCGCGTTCACCGAACCGACGCCGCCGCCTTCCAATTCGGCCTTGCGGGTCGAGGCAGTGACCGAACCGACGCCGCCGCCCTCCAATTCGGCCTTGCGCGTCGACGCGTTCACCGAACCGACGCCGCCGCCTTCCGATTCGGCCTTGCGCGTCGCCGCGTTCACCGAACCGACACCGCCGCCCTCCGCCTCGGCGCGGTGCATGCCGGCCGGGCAGCCAGCGGTGTCGAGCGAGGCAGCGAACACCGGCGCCGCGATCGTCGAGCCAAGCAGCATCGTGGCGAATGCCGCCTTTGGTAGTAACCGCATGAATAAATCCTCCAGTCGTTTGGTCGGCCGTGAAAGAACGTTAAGCTTCTTTCTAGTTCTCCGGCAATCACAGCCGTGGCAATTGCCGTCTTCGCTAAGACTCGGCTGCTCGGCAGATATTTCAAGACCGGCTAGAGGGTTACAGAATGCTCATCCGGCGGCCACCCGGCGGCGCTTCCTGGCGGGAACCGCCGGCTCCGAGACCGCCTCGTCCGGGTTCGCCAGCGCACGCAGCAGCGCATCGCGCAGAACAGCGAGCTTCCGTTCGTTTTCGACCTTCAGGCCGAATACGTCCTTTACGTAGAAGACGTCCACCGCTCGCACACCATAGGTTGTGACATGCGCAGAGGCGATTTGCAGCCCCTGTTCGCTGATCGCCGCGGTGACATCGTGCAGCAGGCCGGGCCGATCGCGTCCGTTCACTTCCAGGACGGTATGCGTGTTGGAGGCGTGGTTGTCGATCACAACGCGCGGAGGAACGTGAATCGCCCGCATTCGCCGCCCAAGCAACACCTTGGACAACTTGCGGATTTCCGTGGCGAGGCGGATGCGGCCGGACAGCGCCTGCTCGATCAGCACCGCGAGGCGCGCCAGCCGGTGCGGCGCATCGAATGTGCCGCCGGCGGCGTCCTGTATCCAAAATGTGTCGAGCGCCATGCCGTTGGTCATGGTGTGGATGCGCGCATCGACGATCGACGCGCCGGCCACCGCCAGGGCGCCGGAAATGCGGCTGAACAAGCCCGCGTGATCGGCGCAGTACACCGTGACCTCGGTCACCGCGCGCGCCGGAAGCGGTTGCGTGTCCACTGTCAGCGGTGCCTGTCGTGCCTCCGCATCGCGTACCAGCCTTGCATGACGCGCATGTGTCTCGGGGTCGAACGACAGCCAGTAGCCCGGATAGCCGAGTGCGGTGAACCTCTCGAGGTCCTCCTTCGACCAGTCGGACAGCAGCGCGGCGGCGGCCTGGCGCGCCCGCTCCACCCGCACGTCGCGCTCGGTGGTGGACAGTCCGCCGGCCAGCACCTCGGCGACCCGCGCATACAGTTCGCGCAGTAGCGTCGCCTTCCAGCCGTTCCACACCTTGGGCGATACGGCGCGCATGTCGGCCACCGTCAGCACCAGGAGCAGGCGAAGTCGTTCGGGCGACTGGATGGTATCCGCGACATCCAGAATGGTCTTCGGATCGTCGATGTCGCGCTTGAAGGCGACCGCCGACAGCAGCAGGTGGTGCAGCACGAGCCACGAAACGGTCTCGGTCTCTTCCGCCGTCAGGCCGAGTTCCGGCCCCACCTTCAGCGCGATCTCGGCGCCGATCTCCGAATGATCGCCGCCGCGGCCCTTGGCGATGTCGTGCAGCAGCATCGCGAGATACAGCGCGCGGCGCGACTGGAGGTGATCGACCAGGCCGGTGGCGACCGGTGCCACCTCCGACAGTTCGCCGCGTTCCAACGTGTTCAGCACACGGATCGCCTCGATCGTGTGCTCGTCGACCGTGAACACATGATACGTGTCGAACTGCATCTGCCCGACGATGCGCGCCCAGTCGGGGATGAAGCGGCCGAGGAAGCCGGTCTCGTTCAGGATCGACAGCCAGCGTGCGCCGTCGGGATGTTGGCTGCCGCGATGATGATCCGGCTCCTTGCCGCACATCAGGTCCATGAACAGCGTCGCCGCCTTTGGATCGCGGCGCAGCTCCACGGCGCGGCGCTCGTTCTGGATCAGCGAGCGAATGGCGAGCGGATGCAGTTCCAGATTGCGATCGAGCGCCACCTGTAGAATGCGCAGCATCTGGAGCGGCTCGCGATCGAAGTCGCGCCCGGGAACCGCCATCAGACGGCCCTCCGCCAGCACGAAGCCGCACTTCAGCAGCGCCGGGTCGGTTTCCGGCGCGACCGCCGGCGGACCAAGCGCCTCGCGCAGAATGCCGGGCTCCAGAATCCGCGTCAGCCGCGCGACCTCGCGCGCGGTCAGGAAATAGTGCCGCATGAAACGTTCGACACCGTCCTGCCGGCCGTGGCGCGTATATCCCATGCGTGCGCCCACCACGGGCTGGAGATCGAATGTCAGCCGCTCCTCGGCGCGGCCCGCGACGTAGTGCAGATGAAACCGCACCGTCCACAGAAACTCCCAGGCGCGCCGGCCATGCTTCGCCTCCGACTGTGACAGCACGTCGCCGACATCGGCGAGTTCACCCATCGTCTGAGTGTCGTAGACGTAGCGCGCGATCCAGTAGAGCGTCTGCAGATCGCGCAGTCCGCCGCGGCCTTCCTTCACGTTCGGCTCGACGACGAAGGGGCTGTCGCCATAGCGGCGGTGACGCACGTCGCGCTCCGCCTGCTTGGCCGCGATGTACTCGGCGACGCCGGCCTCCTTGCATGCGGCACGGAAACGGGCATGGAAATCAGCGAACAGTTTCGCGTCGCCGGCGATGTGCCGCGAATCCAGCAGCGCCGTGCGGATCGTGGTGTCCTTGGCGCCCTCAACCAGGCAGTCCTCGATCGAGCGGGTGGCGTGGCCGACCTTCACGCCAAGGTCCCATAGGAAATACAACATGTACTCGACGACCTGGAGCGTCTGCGGTGACGCTTCCTCCGCGGTCAGGAACAACAGGTCGATGTCGCTGAACGGTGCGAGCACGCCACGGCCATAGCCGCCGGTACCGGCGACCGACAGATGCTCGGGTTCGCCAAGGCCGGCATCGGACGTCGCGTGGTCATACAACGCGGAGATCAGCCCGTCGGTCAGTTTGCCGAGCAGACGGGCCGCGTGGAGGCCGGTGATCTGCTCCTGCTCGAAGGCGTGCTGCACATGCTGCTGGATGCGCGCGAGATGGCGCCGGAACGCCCCCAGCGCGGCCTCGCGCGACACCGGCGCGCCCTCCTCGGCCAAGGCGGTGAGCGCGGCAGAGAGGGCGGAGACCGAAACCTCGGGCGGCTTCGGCTGGGCGACTGGGGTCAGCATGGGAGGCAGCGTACTAGCTCGCGGCCGTGTCGGGAACTGCCAGCAACGCTTTCAGACGATACAATGCGTCGAGCGCGTCGCGTGGTGTCATGCGATCCGGCTCCAGGGCGGCAATGGCGCCGGCCAGCGGGTCCGGTTCGGGTGTGGTATCCGGCGGCGAGGCGGCGAACAGCGGCAAGGCCGTGAGCGGCGCCCCGGCCGCGCCCAGCGGCCCGCCGTGCTTCTCCAGCGACGCCAACAGCGTGGCCGCGCGGCGCACCACGGGGGCCGGCACGCCGGCCAGCTCGGCGACGTGGACGCCCCAGGAGCGGCCGGCGGCGCCAGCAGCCACTTCGTGCAGGAAAACCACGGTGCCCTTCCACTCCTTCACCCGCATTGTATGCGGCTTCAATCTAGGTAGCCGGTCAGCCAGTTCGGCAAGTTCATGGAAGTGTGTGGCGAAAATGGTGCGGCAGCGGATTGCCGAATGCAGTGCCTCGAGCACCGCCCAGGCGATCGCGAGGCCATCCAGCGTCGCCGTGCCGCGGCCGATCTCGTCCACCACGACCAGCGAGCGCGGGCCGGCCTGGTGCAGAATGGCGGCGGTCTCGGTCATTTCCACCATGAAGGTGGAGCGTCCGCGCGCCAGGTCATCGGCGGCGCCCACGCGCGAGAACAGCCGATCGACCACGCCGATCGTCGCCGCTTCGGCCGAGACCGGCAGCCCGGCCTGCGCCAACACGACGATCAGCGCATTTTGCCGCAGGAACGTCGACTTGCCGGCCATGTTCGGTCCGGTGAGCAGCAGCACGCGCTGATCGGGCGAGAGGTCGCAGTCGTTCGGCACGAATTGCGCGTGGCCGGCAAGCGCCGCCTCCACCACCGGATGGCGGCCGGCGTGGACCAGGAACGCATCGTCGTCGGTGACCAGCGGACGGCACCAGGTGCCGCTCTCGGCAAGTCTCGCCGCTGACTGAACGGCGTCGAGCAGGGCCAGCGCGTCGGCGCAGGCAGCGAGCGCATCGCCATGCGCCAGCGCCGTCTGCGTCAGTTGGGCGAACACCGCGCGTTCTCGCACCGCGGCCCGCTCGCCGGCCTCGGAGATGCGCCGGTCCAGGTCGGAGAGTTCCGGCATGGTGAAACGGGCACCGTTGGCCATACCCTGGCGCAGCGTCAGTTCGGGGAATTCGCGCAGTTTCTCGACCGAAGCGGCCGGCACCTCGAGGACGTAGCCGAGTTGGGCGTGATGGCGGATCTTCAGGCTGGCAACGCCGTAGCGCTGCGCGCAGTCGAGTTGCAGCGTCGCCAGCACCCGCCGGCTGTCGTCGCGCAGCGCGCGTTCGGCGTCGAGCTCCGCGTCGAACCCGCGAAGGATGGCGTTGCCATCGTCCAGGCGATGCGGCGCGGGGTCGGCAAGTGCCGCGGTCAGCACCTGCTCCAGCCCCGGATCGACGCGCAGGTCGCCCCCAGCCGCCCGCAACAGATTTGGCAACGCACCCACAAACTCCGCCGCCCCTTGCCGGAGGGGAGGCGGAGCTTGCAGCGCCGCCATCGCCTCGCGCGCCGCGCGCAGTCCGTCGCGCATGGCGGCGAGGTCCCGCGGGCCGCCCCGCCCCACCGACAAGCGTCCGAGCGCTCGGGCAATATCCGGCGCGGCCCGCAGCGCAGCCCGCACACGCCCGGCGGCCTCGTGCTCGACCAGCATCCAGCCCCACGCATCCTGCCGCGCCGCGATCGCCGCCGGATCGCTGAGTGGCGCGGCCAGCCATCCGGCGAGCAGTCGCGCTCCCGCCGGGGTCAGCGTACGTTGCACGGTCCCGAGCAGGGCGTGCTGAGTACCGCCATCCCGCGCGCGGTGGATCTCCAGACTGGCGCGCGTCGCGGCGTCCATCGCCAGCAGACCGGTGCGGCCCTGCGGCACTGGCCGGGCCAGCCGCGGCAGCGTGCCGGCCTGCGTCGCGCGCACATAGTCCACCGCCACCAGCGCCGCGATCGCCTCTGCATCGGTGAAGCTGCCGAATGCGTCCACGCTGGCGACGCCGAACGTCTCGGCCAGCCGCCGCCGCGCCACCAAAGGCGGCGACGGCGCGACCTCGGGCGCGCATCGGTCGGCCCATTCGCCGAGCGGCAACCCGACCGGCGCCAGGATCTCGGCCGGCTCCAACCGGCCGAGCAGGCCCGGCAGGTCCGACTGCGCCAACGCGGCGGTCTCGAACAGCCCGGTGGACACATCGAGCCACGCTGCCCCGACGCCGTCGCGATCCTGCGCCAGCCCGAGCAGCAGATTGGCTTTGCCGGCCTCCAGCAGCGCTTCCTCGGTGACGGTGCCGGGCGTGACCAGACGCACCACCTCGCGGCGGATCGGCGCCTTGCCGGTTCGCGCCTTGGGATCCTCCATCTGCTCGGCCACCGCGACCCGGAAGCCGCGGCGGATCAACCGTGCCAGATACGCCTCCGCCGCGTGCTGCGGCACACCGCACATCGGGATCGGCCTGCCGTCGTGCTCACCGCGCTGGGTCAGTGCGATGTCCAGTGCCGCGGCAGCGGCCTCCGCATCAGCAAAGAACAGCTCGTAGAAGTCGCCCATGCGGAAGAACACCAGCGCGTCCGGATGCGCCTCCTTGGCGGCAAACCACTGCGCCATGGCGGGCGTGGCGCCGGCGGCGTTCGGCGAGCGGGTGGATGCAGCCATCGTCGTGGTTTAACCCGCGCCCCAGCGATTCCAAAAGCCGACGCCCTTCTCCCCCTTCCCCTAGCGGGAGCGCTGAAGGGGGGCTATTCCGCCGCGGCGGTCTTGGACGGAATGCGCTCGAGCCGGCTGTCATGCCCCAGGGCGACCAGGACGATGGCGGAAATCACCGGCGCAGCGCCGATCGCCATCAGCGCTATCAGGTCGCTGCCGCCGGTCGCGTCCTTGATCAGGCCGAACATGTAAGGCCCCAGAAAGCCGCCCAGGTTGCCGACCGCGTTGATCAGTGCGATGCCGCCCGCCGCGGCGACGCCCGACAGCATGGCCGTCGGCAGCGGCCAGAAGGTCGGCGCGATCGTGTATTGGCCCATGATCCCCAAAATCAGCACGACCATCATCCAGACCGGATGTTCGGGGCCGATGAAGACGCAGGCGATCAAGCCGGCCGCGGACAGCAGGCAGGCCGAGGCGACATACATCGTGCGCGCGCCGGACCGGTCGGAACGGAGGCTCCAATAGATCATCGCCACCGCGGCGAACACGAACGGAACGGCACTCACCACGCCGTTCATCATCGTCGAAACTCCGAACGACTTGACGATGGTCGGCAGGAAGAACAGCAGGCCGTAGCCCGACACGTTCTGGCCGAAATACACCAGGGTCAGCAGCCAGACGCGCGGGTTGCTCATCGTCTCGCCGAATTCGAAGCGGTGCACCGACTCGCGCTGCGACTGCTCCGCGTCGAGACGCTGCTGGAGCCAGTTCCGCTGTTCCGGCCGCAGCCATGCCGCGTGCGCCGGACGATCGGTCAGCAGTATCCAGGTGACGACGCACATGATGATGGGCGGCAGCGCCTCGATGAGGAAAAGCCACTGCCAGCCCTGGAAGCCGAGCCATCCGTCCATCGTCAACAGATAGGCCGAAACCGGCGGCCCGACGATCAGCGAGACCACGCTGGCCGACTGAAAGATGCCCATCATGCGTGAGCGGTAATAGGACGGGAACCACCAGGTCAGGTACAGCACGATACCCGGATAGAACCCCGCTTCGGCCAGGCCGAGCAGGAAGCGGATGCCGTAGAAGCTCCAGTCGTTCCAGACGAAGGCGGTCAGACCGGAGACGATCCCCCAGGTGAGCAGGATGCGGGCGATCCACTTGCGCGCGCCGACGCGGTTGAGAACCAGGTTGCTCGGGATCTCCGCGAGAAAGTAGCCGATGAAGAACACGCCGGCGCCAAATCCGAAGACGGCCTCCGAGAGGTTGAGCGCGTGCTGCATCGTCAGTTTGGCGAAGCCGACATTCACGCGATCGAGATAGGCGCAGAAATAACCCAGCATCAGCACGGGAATAAGGCGCCAGGCGACGCGCCGTATGGTCTCGTGTTCGAGCGGGTCGAGCTGCGCCCTGGCAGCGTCCGCCGTGTGGGATGCCATGACGTTCCCCTGGTTTCTTGGTAGCGGAGCCAAACTTGGTAGCGAACCAATTACTTGATGCGCCGACTTGACGTTTCGGGCAACCGGCTTCCATCACGCGCCCGTGGCCTGCATGATGACGGCCACCGAGAGAGAATTGCACCAGGGGAAACAACCATGGCGGACGGCATCATCGATACGCGCACCGCGCATATATCGGCGGAAGAAGCGCTGGCGCTGCACGCGTCGGGGCGGCCGGGCAAGCTGGAGACCCGCATCTCCAAGCCGATCACCACCGCACGCGATCTCTCGCTCGCCTACTCACCAGGCGTCGCCGAGCCGTGCCTGCACATCCAGCGCGACGCGTCCCTGGCCTACGACTACACGGCCAAGGGCAACATGGTGGCCGTGGTGTCGAACGGCACCGCTGTGCTGGGCCTGGGCAACCTCGGCGCTGTGGCGGCGAAGCCGGTAATGGAAGGCAAGATCGCGCTGTTCAAGCGCTTCGCCGACATCGACGGCATCGACCTGGAGATCGACTCGGAGAATGTCGATGACGTGGTGAACGCCGTGCGCTTCCTCGCGGGCTTCGGTGGCATCAACCTGGAGGACATCAAGGCGCCGGAATGCTTCGTGATCGAGCAGCGGCTGCGCGAGCTGATGGACATCCCGGTGTTCCACGACGACCAGCACGGCACCGCCATCGTTACCTCGGCGGGGCTGATGAATGCCTGTCATCTCACCGGCCGCGACTTGCGCGAGACGAAGCTGGTGGTGAACGGCGCGGGTGCCGCCGGCATCGCGTGCGTCGAGCTGCTGAAGGCAATGGGCATGCGGTCGGAGCATGTCGTGCTGTGCGACACCAAGGGCGTGATCTATCAAGGCCGCACCGAGGGCATGAACCAGTGGAAGTCGGCACATGCCGCCGCCACCAAGGCACGCACGCTCACCGAGGCGCTGGATGGCGCCGACGTGTTCGTCGGCCTGTCGGTGAAGGGCGCGGTGACCAAGGACATGGTGCGTCGCATGGCCGACAAGCCGATCATCTTCGCCATGGCGAACCCCGATCCGGAGATCACGCCCGAGGAGGCGCGCGAGGCCAGCCCGCACGCGATCATCGCCACCGGCCGCAGCGACTATCCGAATCAGGTCAACAACGTCACTCGGCTTCCCTTACATCTTCCGTGGCGCGCTCGATGTGCGGGCGAGCACCATCAACGAGGCGATGAAGATCGCCGCGGCCGAGGCGCTGGCCAATCTGGCGCGCGAGGACGTGCCCGACGAGGTGCATTCTGCTTCGACCGGACGGCGGCTGACCTTCGGTCCTGACTACATCATTCCGAATGCGTTCGATCCGCGCCTGATCTCCTGGGTGCCACCCGCCGTGGCGCGCGCGGCGATGGAGAGCGGCGTCGCGCGGCGTCCGCTGATCGATCTGCGGCGCTATGCGCGCGAACTTTCCGGGCGGCTGGATCCGACCGCCGGCGCGCTCGACGCGATCATGGAGAGCGTGCGCACCAACCCGAGCCGCGTGGTGTTCGCCGAAGGCGAGGAGGAGAAGGTGGTGCGCGCCGCAGTCGCCTATCGCAACGCCGGTTACGGTCGGCCGGTGCTGATCGGACGCGAGGACCGCGTGAAGGCGACCATGGCCAGCCTCGGTCTCGGCGTCGTCGAGGGCATCGAGATCCACAACGCGCGGCTCTCCAGCGCCAACGCGAAGTATGTCGAGTTCCTGTATGGCAGAATGCAGCGCCGCGGATTCCTGCAACGCGACTGTCAGCGCATGGTGAACCAGGACCGCAACGTGTTCGCCGCCTGCATGGTGGCGACCGGCGATGCCGATGCAATGGTGACCGGACTGACCCGTTCCGCCGCGGTATGCCTCGACGACATCAGCCACGCGATCGTGCCCACCAGCGGCGGTCTGGCATTCGGCCTCACCCTCGTGCTCGGCATGCGCGGCAAGACGATCTTCATCGCCGATACGCTGATGCACTTCCGGCCCAACGCAGAGCAACTGGTCGAGATCGCCATCGGCGCGGCGCAGGCGGCGCGCCATCTCGGGCATGAGCCGCGCGTGGCACTCCTGTCGCACGCGACCTTCGGCGATCCGATGCAGCCGGCCAACGCGCCGATGCGCGATGCGATCGCGCTACTGGACCGGCGCAAGGTCGATTTCGAGTACGACGGGGAGATGAGCCCCGACGTCGCACTCGAGCCATCCATCCGTGCGCTGTACCCGTTCTGCCGACTGACCGCGGACGCCAACGTCCTGGTGATGCCCGGACTGCATTCGGCACACATCACGTCAAGCCTCGCACGCAGGCTCGGCGGTGGCACGACCATCGGGCCGCTGCTGATGGGCATGGAGCGGCCCGTGCAGATCATGCCGATGGACGCGTCCGTCAGCCAGATCGTCGACCTGGCCTGCCTCGCCGCGTATCAGGCGGCGAGGCGGTAGCGCTCAAAGCCTGTCTCTGAATCACCTCGGAACAGGTTGCCGTTGCCGACAGCCGCTCAGGGTGCAAAGGGGCATACGGCGGTTTCAACAGCCCACCTCGCCGAGAACGGCGACGCCGTCACCGCCATCGACACGCTGACCAACAAGGTCATCGGCACGACACCGATCGGCCAGGCGCCCCAGGCGCTGACCTACGTGCCGGACGCGGTGCCGAGCGGGGATGGCCTTCAGAACCTCGAGCCGCTGGGCGTTGCCGGCCAGGCGACCCACTTCACGATGGCGGCGGCCGGCGCCCAGCAGGGAGCAGCCCCGACGACCGTGACCCTGTTCAACCAGGGGCTCATCCAGGTGCTGGAGGCGGCGGTGACCGGGCTCGCGCCGAAGCAGCCTTACGTTCTGGCTCTCTCCACGAAGCCGGATGGCAGCGGCCCGTCGCAACCGCTGACGACCTTCATGACCAACCCGGCCGGAGCGGCGATCGTCAACGCCATCGGACCGATCCGGCAGATCGTCGAGAGCAGTGAGCCCTCCACGAAGCAGTATCTGGTCATCCTGAAGGGAACGCCGGACAAGCCCAGCACGCCAGCGCAGGTGCAGATCGCGAGTTGATCGATACCGGGCAATTAGAAGGTGATTACCGGAGGCGGCAGAGACGCGCCCTCAGTCGTCGCCATGTGCGACAGCGACCGGAGCAGCCGCGCCAGTGGAGGTCGCCTCCAGCGTCCGCTGTCGCGCACATCAGGATCGGCGTCAGCACCGCGGTGACGATGACCGATGCGGCGACCTGGCCAACGGCCGCCGGCGCGATGGCGGCAAAACTCGGATCGGCCCATCGTGACCGCCGCCGAGTTGCCGGCGGTGCGCGATGCCTAAACGACCGGTTCGCTGAACGTGCGGGGCGTCGACTCCGATCTCGGCTGGTCGGTCAGCATCTCGATGTGGCCGGTGATCTGCCCGCCGTCCTCCACCTGGAGCCGGCGGCAGCGCGCAGTGCCCAGAACCTTGCCGGTGGCGCGCACGATCAGGCTGCCGCGCGCGGTCAGCGTGCCGTCGATCGTGCCGGCGATCTCGGCGTCCTCCACCTCGATCTCGCCCTTGAAGATGCCGCCTGGCGAAATCGCCAGTTCGGTGGCGTGGATCATCGTGGCCTCGATCGTCCCCTCGACCACCAGCCTCTCGGCGTCCTGCACCGTGCCTTGCAGGCTGATCCCTCGGCCGACCACCAGGGTCCGGCGTTCCGACGGATCGCGCGCCGGGGAGCGGATCGGCGGCAGCGCTGGCCGCACGCCGGCAGCCGGCATGGCCTGCGGAGGGGTGGGCGAGGTGGTGAAAGGTTGCCGTGACATGGTGTGCACCTCCTGCGGCGGGGCGGGACGGAAAGGAGGCACACCCAGACCGCTGTCTATCGGTCTGCTCGGCGCCTCGGGATGGTCGTTGGTGTCCACATGATCGGGCAGCGACCAGCCCGCGGGCAAGCTGGTGTCCTGTTCGACATGCGGATCGTCAGGCTTGCGACGCTTGAACACAGGCTCCTCGTTCGGCTGGCAAAATATCAGGAGTTGTGACGATGGCGTCGGGTTAACACGGTCGCTTACAGCGGAACAACTGGTGCCCGACGGTTATCCACAACGATCCGCATGGGCCACGAGCACCTGGTCGAGCACGTGCACCATCGCGGCGGTGCCGACGAGCGGAATCAGCAGGTTGAGGATCGGCACGTAGCCGGCCAGCGCCAGCATGCAGCCTTGCGCCAGAACCGCCGCGCGGGCGCGACGATACAGCGACTCGGCCGCCGGCCGCGGCATCCGGCGCATCGCCACCGCGACGAACAGGCCGCGGCCGATCGCATAGCCGCCGATCAGCCAGGCGAGGATCAGGCCGGCTCCCGGCAGGATCAGCGCGGCGATCAGCGCCAGCACGTTGAGCAGCAGGATACGCGCGCCAATGTTGATCGCATCCCGGAGCTGGGAGGCGATCGGGGCGCCGCGCGCCGGCGGCAGCTCGGGATAATACCGGCGCTCCACCGCCAGGGCGATGCGCTCGATGTAGAGCGTGCCGATGATCACCGCGACCGGCAGGAACAGCCACAGCGCAAGCAGTGAGGCGCCGATGCCGCCGGCGATGTCGGCCGCCCAACCGAGCCAGCCATGCAGGCCGAGCAGATGATGCACCGCCCAGACGGCGGCGACATGCAGCGCGACGAAGCATACGACAGACCAGAGCAGGCTGCGCAGCAGGACACCGACGAACACCGGATCGTCGAGCTGACCGACGGCGCGGGCGAGCGGGGAGAGCAGCGTGGTCGCCTCCTTCGGGATGAGTAGCGGAGTGCCGTGGCCGAATGCCGCCGCACGGTCAACGGGCACCCGCCACTCAGCGTTTGAGCGCATCGGCGAGGCGATCCTCGATCGCACGTGCCACGGGGCCGCGGTAGTGGATGGCGTCCCAGAAGTTTTCGTCGCGCCGCGCCATCGGTCCGTCGACCAGAAAATCCAGCAGGCGCGTATCGGGGCGCCCGCCGGCGAGCGCGCGATAGGTCTCTTTGCAGACATCCAGATCCGCCGCCGCGACGCTGCCGGGTGGCGGAATTGCCCTGGTGTAGCGCGGGGGGAAGACGATAACGACGCGCGCGCCGGGATCGAGCCTGGCGAGGAACTGCCGCAACAGTGGCGGCGCGGTGAAATCGGTGGGTGCGGCAGCTTGTGTTCCCGCGGGCCGCTCCGGCGGAGCCGGTTCGCGGAATTCCGGCAGATGCCATGGGTTGCCCGTGTCGTAGTCGCGGTAGCCGTCCCGCCGCGCCATGCGTCCGGAGCCGGCGAGCAGCTTCAGACGCCGCAGCACGGCCTCGAACGACTTGTAGCGCATCATATTCGCCGCGTAGTCGAACCGATCCGCCGAATAGAGCCAGAACGGGAAGGGATGAGCCAGCCTGATCGGGTCGGCGGTCGTGCACCACGATGCATCGATACCGAACACGAGCGCCGGACCCGTGCGGTGATGGCGGCGGAAATACGTCGCAAGCGCGAGCTGCTCGAGCGGTCCGGTGCCGGGCACCGCGAGCGAGACGACGCTGCGGCCGCTCAGCCGCGACAGCCGCGCCGGGTCGAGCAATTGGACCGTGGAGTTGCCGAAGATGGCGGCATCGATGTCCTGCCGGCGCGCGATGCTGGCTGAGGCAAGACGCGGACCGAATTCGGCAACGCCATACGCCGGCAGCAGCGAGAAGCGCCCGGTGTCATATGGATCGAGCGCCAGCACGAGGGCGCCAAGGGCCAGCCCGGCCGTCAGCGTGATCGCCGCATAGCGCCGCAGCATCCAACGCCAGCGCCGTGCGTCGGATGCGGCGTCAGAAGCGGAAATAGATGAACTCATAGGCTGGTCCGTCGCCCAGCTTGAACAGCAGCAGAAGTGTCGCCAACGCCGCGGCCGGCGCGAGCCAGCGCCAGGGGCGCAGCCGCGCGGCGATATCCTGGCTTGTCGGGCCGATCAGCGCGACCGCGGCGGCGACGGCGATGACCCCGGCTCCGGCGGGCACGACGGGCGCGACACCCGCCACCATCGAGCCCAGCAGATGCCAGGCCGCGCCAAGACCCGGCGCGCGGAAGAACACCCACGACACGAGCAGGAAGACCATCAGCATCGCCCAGCCGATCGGCCGCGGAATCGGTGGCAGCCGGCGCCGCCACATCACACCCGCCGCCAATCCGAGCCCGTGCAGCGTCCCCCAGACGACAAAGCTCCACCCCGCGCCGTGCCACAGCCCGCCCAGCGTCATCGTGACGAGGAGCGCCGCCATCTGCCGCGCCAGGCCGTGCCGGTTGCCGCCCAGCGGGATGTAGAGATAGTCGCGCAGGAAACGCGACAACGTCATGTGCCAGCGCCGCCAGAACTCGCGCAAACCGTCAGCGCGATAGGGCGCGTTGAAATTCACCGGCAGGCCGAAACCCAGCATCAGTCCGAGCCCGATCGCCATGTCGGAATATCCGGAGAAGTCGAAATAGATCTGGAACGGGAAGGCAAGCGCCGCGGTCCACGCCTCGCCCATCGTGACCGTGCGCTCCGCGGATGCCGCGAACACGGGATCGGCCAGCGCCGCGAGCGCGTCGGCCAGCAGCACCTTCTTGCCAAGGCCCATGATGAACAAAGCGATGCCCTGGGCGAACCGCGCCTCCCATCCCTCGCGCAGCGGCGAAAGCCGGAATTGCGGCACGATCTCATAGTATCGCACCAGCGGTCCCGCCAGGATCTGGGGAAACAGCGCGATGTAAAGCCCGTAATCGCGCAGCGAATAGCGTGGCGCCCGCCCGGCATGGAGATCGGCAAGATAAATGATGTTGTGGAATGTGAAGAAGCTGATGCCGATCGGCAGCAGAATAGCCGGAACATCGAAGTGCCAACCCGTGGCGTCCGCGAGAGCGCCGGCGAAGAAGCCCAGATACTTGAACACGGCGAGCGACAGGAGATCGAGCGCGATCGCCGCAATCAGCAGCGATTTTCGGTGGATGCGGAAATAGACTTCGGCGAACAGCCAGTTGAACACGATCGTTCCGAGGAGCAGCGGCTCGAACCGCCAGTCCCAGTAGCCGTAGAACAGCAGCGAAGCGGCGAGCAGAAAATACAGTCGCGCCTCGTCTTTCCGCGCGAGCAGCCAATAGATCAGGAGCACGGGCGGCAGGAAGCCCAGGATGAATGGCACGCTGTTGAACAGCATCGCGCTTCGGCCGCGTCCTCAGGATATTTCTCGGCGCGCCTTATGATGGCGGCAGGAACGGCTGTGCGATCTCACGGAAGACCTCGAGACCGTCGCAGGTCCCGGCATGGGCGGTCAGAGCGGGCCAGCGATCCGCGTCGAACAGCCCGGGATGTGCTTCCTGGGTGAAACGCAGTGCACAGGCAACGGCAATGTCGGCGTGGCCGATGTCATCGCCGAACCAGAACCGCGACCGCCTCCCCGCGCGGCTCGCTTCGAGCGCGGCGAGCACATCGGAGATCTGTGCCCGGCAGCGGGCCATCCATTGCTCGGACGTCACCTGATGCAGCACCCGCTCATAGACGAGACTGACCGACTTGTCCGCCAGGCCGGTCGCCAGGGCGCAGACCTTGAGGGCGTGACGGCGCAGATCGCCGCTGTCCGCGATCATAGCGCGGGACGGACCCACAAGTTCATCCAGGTAGTCGAGAATGGCCCCGCTTTCGACCAGGGATTCGCCATTGTCGAGCACCAGCGTCGGCACGCGGCGCAGCGGATTGAACGCCGCGATCCGATCTGCGTCGCCAAAGGTCGACCACGGACGATGCTCGTATCCGATGCCATACAGATGCAGCGCGATTGCGACACGCCGCACGAAGGGGGAATCGTATTGACCGATCAGGATCATCGCCTGCTCCGCTTGACGCCTCTGGCAATCCGCAGCGTCTGCCCATAGACAGTATGCCAGATACCACACGGGGCCTGGGCATGGCACGCACGCTCAAGGTCGCGGTCCAGATGGACCCGATCGAATCGATCAACATCGACGCCGACTCCACCTTCGCCCTCATGCTGGAGGCGCAGCGCCGCGGCCATGCGCTGTGGCACTACGAGGTGCGCCACATGGCGCTGCGCGAAGGCGTCAAGCGTCAGGGCGAACGCCGCGAGGAGCGACTGCTGGCGCGCGCCCGCCCCGTCACCGTCGAACGCAAACGCGGCGCACACTATGCGTTCGGCGAGCCCGTCATGCTCGACCTTGCCACGATGGACGTGGTGCTGATGCGCCAGGATCCGCCGTTCGACATGGCCTACATCACCGCCACGCACCTGCTCGAGCACATCCATCCGAAGACGCTGGTGGTGAATGACCCCGCCGCGGTGCGCAACGCCCCCGAGAAGCTGCTGGTCACGCATTTTCCCGAGCTGATGCCGCCCACCATGATCACCTGGGACCTCGACGCCATCCGCTCGTTCCGCCTCGAACACAACGACATCATCGTCAAGCCGCTGTTCGGCAATGGCGGTGCCGGCGTGTTCCGAATCAAGCCGGACGACGAGAATCTCGCAGCACTCCTCGAAATGCACTTCGCCCGCTCGCGCGAGCCGCTGATGTTCCAGCGCTACGAGCCCGCAGTGCGGCAGGGCGACAAACGCATCATCCTGGTGGACGGCGAACCGGTCGGCGTGGTGAACCGCGTGCCGGCGGAGGGCGAGGCGCGCTCCAACATGCATGTCGGCGGCCGGCCCGAGAAGTGCACGCTCTCGGCGCGCGACCGCGAGATCTGTGCGGCGATCGGCCCGACGCTGCGCCGGCAGGGCATGATCTTCGTCGGCATCGACGTGATCGGCGACTGGCTCACCGAGATCAACGTCACCTCGCCCACCGGCATCCAGGAGATCGACCGCTTCGACGGTATCAACATCGAGGCGATGATCTGGGACCGTATCGAAGCGCGGCGCGTGGTCTAATCCGCTGCCGGCCCTCCCGTGTTCTTGCGCACGATGGCGACGACGATCAACAGATAGGCCGCCACGCGCAGCAGGTAGAACCAGGCGCGCTCCTCACCCGGCTCGGGAACAAGGATCACCAGCCCGGCGTTCAAAGCCAGCAACCAGAACGCCGCCGCGAATGCCATGAACAGGAAGTCGCGGCTGCGCGACCAGAACCGGAGGAAGAACAGCCCGCAGGCCAGGAACCCGGCGGTCAGCATGCCCGCCAGATAGTCGACGACCGGATCGGTCACGTGGCTTCCCAGATGAAACCGCACAGCAGCACGCCAACCGCCAGCAGTGCCGTGACCAGCCGCAGAATCGTCAGGTTGGTGGCCGGCAGCAGCAGAATATCCACTGCCAGCACGAGATTGTTGATCGCCAGCAGCGCAAAGCAGACGGCGCTCCAGACCAGCAGCCTCGCCCTGTCGCGCAGCCAGGCACGTGTCAGCAGGCAGACGCAGAGCAGGCTGGTGATCACGCTGAGCAGATAGATCACCGTTTCAATCGGAGATCCGACGAACTTGATGATCATCTGTCTCGTCCCGCCTGCGATCGCCGGCTCACGCCTGACGCGAGGTCACCCTCCACGCCTTTGCCGGGGCCGCAGCCTGAAAGCGTCGCCAAAAATCCTTTCGACCGGCTGGCGCACATCGGGTTCCGCACCGCCGTTATGGTGACCGGCGGTGTCGGATACCCCGACATAGACCTTCAGGCGCGGGATGTCGTGCAACAGGACGCGGGAACCATGCGTCTCCACGCCGTACGCACGCAGCGCCATGAAGGCGCGCGAGAGGTTCTCTGCCCGACACCCCAGCCAGGGCGCCAGGAGCCCCTTGGTCACCGGCAGCCTGAAGCTCGCCTCCGTCGCGGCCGGATCCTTCACCTGGGTCAACAGGTAGGTCCCGAGGCGCTGCGCCGCGACGCGCACCTTCAGGTCCACAACCTGGCGCGTCATGTTCGCGAGTTCCGCCGACATCGCGCGCATCATCGCCATCGCCGCAGCCGGCTGCGCTGCGACCACCGCACGCATCGGCTCCGCCGCGATCCGCACCAGCACCGAGTGCGAGATCGCCTCGGCTCCCATCAGATAGGGTTCCCCGCTCAGCACGGTGGCCAGCACGAAACTGCTGGCCGGTCCCACGACGTCGATCACCGTGCTCGATGCATCGGCCGCCGTACCGGTCAGGCTCACCCTGCCGTCCAGCAGGACGTGAAGCGCCTCCGCATGGCTGCCCTCGCGGAACAGCACCTCCCCGGCGCCTACCTCGGCCAGGTCGCCCGCGGCCGCAAGACGCTCCAGCGACTCGCTGTCGAGTTGCGCAAAGCCCGGCACCGTTCGAAGCATCGACCCTATCGGCCGCATATCCGTTCCAATATGTGTTACTGGCGTGATACAGGCGTATGCCGATACCTGCCAGCCTCAATATTCGAACTGGTAGGTCAATCCGACGCTCGAACCGCTCGAGTCGGTCGCACCCTGCGGGTTGCCGCCGCCCATGCCGGCCGTGGTCTCCAGCTTGAGGCCCTTCGTGATATCAAGCTGCAATGCGGCCTGGGTGCCGCCCGATGCGCTCTGCTTGGCCCCCAGGTAAACCCCAGGCGCGACATATTTCCCTGCCTGCACCGTCGCCGCCCCCGCGTTGTTGGTGCCGACCGAGAGCCGGTCCAGTCCCAGCGACTTGCCCAGATTGGCGACCGGATCGCTCGAAACCGCGCCCGAGAACGAGGCGAGTGCCGCCGCAATCTGCGCCAACTCGATCGGGCTCAACTGGCTCGTGCTGCGATGGAACATGATCTGCGCCAGGATCTCGTCCTGCGGCAGCTCCGGCACGCTGCTCAGCGTGATCTTCGGATCGCGCGCCGTGCCGCTGATGGTGAGCGTCGCGGTGATGTTGTTGGCGGTCGTGTTGGCGACGAAGTGCAGCCCAGGGTTTGCGACGCCGGCACCGATGAAGTCCACGCTGCCTTCGCTGAAGGTCAATGTCTGGCCGATCGCACTGAGCGTGCCACGCTGCAGCGAAAGACCACCGGTCGGCTGCGGGTTTGCCGCGGTGCCGCGGACCCGAATGCTCCCGGCCAGCTCGGCATCCAGACCGTGTCCGCCAATCAGGAACTGCGCCACCCTGATGGTCAGGTTCAGGGCGATGCTGGGGGCCGGCGACGGCTGCGCCGGGGGTTGCGGCGGCGCATTGGCCTCGCGCACCGGCAGCACCGCCACGCTCTGCGGCAGCTTGTCCGGAATTTGGAGGTCAGCGCGTCGCACCTCCACCGTGCCCTGCACCGTCAGATTACCCTGCGCCTCGCCGGCGACGGTCAGGTTGGCATCGAGCCGCTCGGTCAGCATGTCATTGGCCACGAGCGTCGCGTTCTGCGCGGTCAACGTCAGATCGACCGGCATCGGCGCCCCAAGCCCGACGGTGCCCGAGCCGCCAACGGTGCCGGGTCCTGCCTGCGCGGTGAGCCGGGCGAGCCGGATGCGCTCGCCGTCCGCCTCGATGGTCGCCGAGATCGCCCGCAGGTTGAGCCCAAGAGTGTAGTCCTGAAACTCGCCCCCCGTGAGCTGCGCGGTTCCGCCGATGCGCGGCGCCGAGAGGGACCCGGTGACGCGGCCGTCGAGGTTCAGCCGTCCCGCGACGCGGCGCCCGCTCGCCGCCAGCAACGGGGCGATCATGCCGAGATCGACCTTGCCCGTGGTCCGCAGGTCGAGCGAGCCGCCGGCCGCTACCGGCGCGGTCCCGGTCACCGTGACATTGGCACTCCCCGCCGTGAGCCTCGCGTCGAGCCGCGCCGCACCGCCGCTCAGTGCCGCCTCCGCGGTCAGGTTGGCCGGCGGAATCGCCCGGCCCGGGCCGCTGCGCAACTGCACCCCGCGTGCGTTGAGCCGGATGGTGCCGTCCGGCCGCGCCGATGTGCCGGTGATACGCGCGTCGGCCGAGATCGTGCCGTTCGCCGCCATGTCCGGTGCGACGATGGTGGCGATATCGGCGGGAAGGTCGCGCAGGCTGGCGGTCAGATCGAGCGTGCTGCCGGCCTTGCCGCTGACCGTCAGCACCGCCTGTTGCAGGCCCAGCCGCAGATTGTCCACCGCAACACCGCTCGCCGCCTCGATGCGCGCGGGCGCCAGCAGCCGCAGCGAGCGCTGCCTCCAGTCAGCCTGCAACGACGCGAGCGTCGCACCGCGCTGCGGTACGTTCAGCGTCGCCGCCGCGTTCAGTTTGGCCGGCGCACCGGCCAGCTCCGGCAGCGTCGCCGCCAGTTTGACCGCGAGCGCATCGATCGGACCCCGTGCCTCCAGCGTGCCGGAGGCGCCCAGCTTGCCGGCCGCAAGCCCGTCCCAAGAGAGCTTGCCATCCACCACGGGATGCTTGGCCGGGTCGGCCACAGTCACGTTCAAGACGGCGCTCGACACCGATGCCGTCCCCGCCAGTCCGGCATTCCGCACGTTCACCGCGAGCTTCGCCTCCGCCGCCGTGGCGTCCAGCGTCGCCTCCGCGCCGCCGGTGATGGTCTTGCCGAGCAGAGGCGTGAGGTCGCCGAATTGCGTCATTGCAAAGGCCAAATGGCCCTCGGGCGCGACGTAGGGCGGCGCCACGCTCAGTGCGCCGGCGGCATGCGCGCTCTTCCAGTCGGCGCGGTCGATCGTGACATGAACCGCCCCGTCCGTGCCCCGCCGCGCCGCCATCGCCAGCTCGATCGGCGCGCCGAGCAGCGTGCCCTCGGCCGTCACCCGGCCGTCGGGCGCGTCAGGCAGGCCCTGCGCCTGAACATGCGCATTGAACTGGCCGGAGGGGACGCCCGGGGCGGCGATCTCGCCGCTCAGGTCCGCCGCCAGCGAAAGGTCCTGCGGCGTGCCGCCGACATGCCCCTGCGCCGCCAGCTTGCCCTGGAGGCTCGGCTGCACCGCCGCCAGATCGGACAGCGCCACCGCCCAGTCCAGATCCACCTTGTCCGGCCCCGCCAGACCGTGCACCGAGGCGGTCGCCTCCTGCCCGTTCAGCGCAAAGCGCGTCACCGTCAGATCCTGGCCGTGCATGCTGGCCAGCACGTCGATATGCGCGTCGCTGCCGAGGAGGGCCGGGGCAGGTGGCGCGCCGGAATCGAGACCGACCGTGCCGGTCACCGCGAGCTGCGTGATGCCATCCTGCATCCCGCCGCTCAGATCGAGCGTGGTGTGGCCTTGCAGCGTTGCACCGGCCACCGCGGCGAACGGTGCCAGCTGCGGGATGCTGAGCCGCAGCTTCGCCTGCACGGCCCCCGCGGTCTGCGCCGAGCCCTGCGCGGTCAGCAGCGGATGCTCCAGCGTGAACTCGACCGGGCGGCCCGGAGCATCGAGATGGGCGGTGACGTCCAGGGTCAGCGGCGCCGATGCGAACAGGTCCGGCGGCGCGCCGGGCACGCACAGCCCGTCCGCCGTGGCGTGCACGTGCATCAGTCCCTGGTTGCCCGCGATGTCCGCGGCCAGGCGCTGCACGCCGCCGCCTGCGGCACTGAGCTGGTCCAGCCGCAACTGGCCGTTCACGTCCGGCCTCTCGAAGGGGCCCCGCACTCGGGCATCGAGCGCGACGGATTGCCAGGACACATCCGGCCGCGGCGTCATCGCCGGCGCATGCGCGGCGACCGTCAGGTCGGCGGCACTGTGCACCAGGTCCACGGTGCCCTGAGCGCTCGCCTCCAGTGGGCCCGCGCCGACAGACAGATGCGTCGCGACCGCATTGCGCGGCCCGTCCAGCGTGGCGTTGATCGAGATCGCGCCAAGGTCCGGCAGCTTCGCCACCCCGGCGATCAGCCCGTGCGGCGGTTCCGCCGCCTCCACGCGCAGATGCACCTGGGCCGCATTCACGTCGGCGTCCAGCTTGTAGCTGCCCGCCGCATCCAGTCGCGTGACGGCAAGCTGTCCTTGTCCGGCGGTATACGAATCGAGCCGCCCGCTGCCATCGAGTGCCAAGGCATAAGGCGCCCCCAGAACCGTCGGCGCCAGCTCGAGCCGCCCCACCTGGAAACGATGCACGACGACCCTGACCGGCAACCCCGAGCTGCTGCTGCTGGAGCTCGATTCGGGCTGCCGCGCCACGCTGGCGTTCGCCGCGGTCAGCCGTTCGATGTCGAGCACGCGGCTCGCCAGTCGCAACGGCGACCAGTCGAGCACCACGTCGTGCAGCGTGAGATAGGCACCCTTGGTGTCGCGCAGTTCGACCGTTGCGACCCGGAGCGCATCGGGAAACCGGCCGCCGAGACCGGCGATGGCCACCTCTCCGCCGGTGAGTTTCGGCACCAGCCGGACCAGCAGGTCGCGCCCCGGTTCGGAATTGGCCCCGAGGATGACCACGACCACCAGCAGCACGGGGATGCCGACAACAGCGGCAAGGATCCAGGCCAGCCATTTGGCGGCGCGGCGCATTCAGAACGCCTGGCCGAGCCCGAGATACAATTCGAACGAATCGCCTCCCGGCTGCTTGTTGAGCGGCACGGCGATGTCCGCGCGGATCGGCCCGATCGAGGTGTAGTAGCGGAAGCCCACCCCGGCACCGACCCGCCAGTCGCTGGTGAACGGCGCGCCGTTGGCGCTCACCTGGCCGGCATCGACGAACCCGACCACGCCGTAATTGCCAAGGATGCGCTGACGGAACTCGACCGTCCCGGCGGAGATCGCGGTCCCGCCGGTCGGGTTGTTGTCCGGGAACTGTGGCCCGATCGACTGGTAGCGGTAGCCGCGAACCGTGGAGCTGCCGCCGGCATAGAAGCGTTGATCCGGCGGCAGGCTGAACACCCCTGCCCCGGCGATCTTGCCCACCAGACCTCGCAACGCCACGATGCTGCGCCCCTCGCCGGTCACGTCGATATAGGTCGAGCCGGACGCCTGCATGACAAAGAACGTCGCACTCTGGCCGCCGAATGACTGCGTAGGCGTGATGCCGAAGCTGGCACGGATACCCTCCGTCGGGTCGAACTGACTGTTCGTGCTGTCGTAGCGCGCCACGATCGGCACCCCGAACAGGTTGTAATGCGTCGAGATACCCTCCTGGGTGATCTTTTCCTGTTCACCCAGCAGGCCGGCGCTGCCACTCCAGTATTGCGTAAACTTGCGGGTGAGCGTCGCCTGTTCGATCACACCAACCTGGTCGTAGGCTTTCAGGCTCTGATCCAGCGCGGTGACGTCGAGCTCGAGTTGCTGATCGCGCGCCAGGAAGTCGGGCTTGATGAATTGTGTCTGAAACCGGTAGCCGGGCTTGGTCACCGCGCTGCCGCCCAGGTCCACCGTCCCTGTCAGGTTCAGCTGCTCGGCGTTGCCGAACAGGTTGCGGTCATGCCAGCCGGCGTTGACGTTGACGCCGAGATCGGTCGAATAGGCGACGCCCATATCGACCGAGTGCAGCTTGCGCTCGGTCACGTCCACCGTGATGGGAAGATTGCCCTTCGCGTCCAGCTTGCCGGCGGGTTCCATCCGCACGGCCGAGAAAACGCCAAGCGACATCAGGTCCTGCCGCGCCTTGTCGATCGCCGTCGGGCTGAACTGCTCGCCCTGATGGATCAGCAGGCGTCGCCGGACGAAATCCTCGTGCATCGCCTGAAGCCCGTTGATGTGAATCGGCCCCAGGTCGGCGCGCGGCCCGGTTTCCGCATCGAAGGTGACGTCCAGCAGGTGATCGGCCGGCCGCAGGGTGACCGGCGGCAGCTCGACCTTGGCCAGCGGATAGCCAGCGTCTCGGATCGCGCCGAGCAAACGGTCGCGCGCCGCCAGAACATCGGCGGCGAGCGCCGGAGCACCGGAGGCAAGGCCAAGCTTGTCCCGTGCATCGGCCGGAACCGATCCGTCGATGCGGACCTGGCCGAGATGAAACTGCGTACCCGGGTCGAATTGCGCCGCGATCTCGGCCTTGGGTTCGGCCGGCAGCCGGTCGACGATGTCTGGCAATGTGGGATCCGAGACCGGATGGCCCGCAATCGTGAGGTCGATCTTCGCCGCGTAGTAGCCGTAGCTTCGCAGCACCGTCTGGAACCGGCCCACGTCCTGACGGGCGCGCTCCACCAGCGCGAAGCCGCCGACAGGCGCCTTGTCCTGTAAGGTGATAAGCGAGGACGCGTCGTGCAGTGCGCTGTCCAGCGCGCTGTTGCCGGTCGGCTTGAGGGTCACGGTATAGGGCTGCGGATCGGCTGCGATCGCCATGTCCTGCACCAGAAGCGTGATGCCAAACATCAGGGGTGCAAGAAACCGGCGCATCTGCCCATGCTAAACGGCCAAACTTCCTTCGAGTGTCACGGTCGCGCCATTGTTAGCAAGCCACATGCGAGCTATCCCAGCCGCATGAGGGAACCCCCGCGCCGCCCAAGTCGGTTGGCCGCCGGCCGCCAGGTGCTGGCGCGCCAGGGATCTTCCCAGGACGCCGATGCGCTGCCGGCCATTGGCGGCAGATGGGCGGCCATGCTCCGCCCGCTGCGCGTCGTGCGCCGCGGCGCCGCCGTGCTGCTGTGGACCCTGCCGTGCATGCCGGTCCAGGCGATCTGCCTGACGCTGCCGGGACGTGCCAAGGTGACCTGCGCGCGGTTCTATTGGTCGGTGGTCTGCCGTCTGCTCGGGCTTGGGGTGCGCGTGATCGGCGTCCCGGCCGCCACCGCGACCGGCCGGCCGGTGGTGTACGTCTCCAACCACTCGTCGTGGCTCGACATTCCGGTGCTCGGAAGCCGGCTCGACGCATGCTTCGTGTCGAAGGACGAGGTGGGACGCTGGCCGTTCGTCGGCACCATCGCCCGGCTCGGCCGCACCGTCTTCATCTCCCGCCAGCGCCACGCGACCGGCCGCGAGCGCGATGCGATGCGCGAGCGGCTCGCCGCCGGCGATAACCTCATGCTGTTTCCGGAAGGCACGACGTCGGACGGTTCGCGCGTGATGCCGTTCCGCAGCGCGTTCTTCGCAATCGCCGATGGCGAGGACCCGCCGCTGATCCAGCCGGTCTCGGTGGTGTACGACCGCTTGGGCGGGCTGCCGACGGGCCGCGCCAGCCGGCCGGTGTTCGCCTGGTACGGCGACATGGACCTGGCCACGCATTTCTGGCGCTTCGCCCAGCACCGCGGGCTGCGGGCCAGTATCTTGCTGCACCCTCCCCTCGATCCGGCCCGCTTCGCCAGCCGGAAGGCGCTGTCGCACGCGGTGTGGCAGGTGGTGGCGGACGGCGCCTCGACGCTGCGGCAGAACCGCCCGATTCCGGATCCGCCGCCGAACGTGGCCGCGGAACCGGCCTACGCCTGATCACGCCTACGCCTGATCACGGTTGACAGGATGACGATCTTTCCTGCCACACTGCCGGCCGCTCAAGGAGACGGACCCGAACTGCAACACCTGACCCGCCCCACAAGCCGGAAGCGCCTGCACGTCATCACCTGGGGCTGTCAGATGAACGTGTACGACAGCGCGAGGATGGCCGACGTGCTGGCCCCCCTTGGCTACGCTCCGGCGCCGGCGCCCGAGGGCGCCGACATGGTGATCCTCAATACCTGCCATATCCGCGACAAGGCGGCCGAGAAGGTGTTCTCCGAGCTTGGCCGGCTGCGCCGGCTCAAGGAACGGCGTGCCGCGGATGGCGCACGGATGATCCTGGCGGTCGCCGGCTGCGTGGCGCAGGCGGAGGGCGCCGAGATCCTGGCGCGCGCACCCTATGTCGATATCGTGCTGGGGCCGCAGACCTATCACCGGCTGCCCGAGATGGTGGCCCGCGCCGCCCGCGCCGGCGGGGCGGTCATCGAGACCGATTTTCCGGCCGAGCAGAAGTTCGACTTCCTGCCGGATGCGGCCGCACCCCAGGGGATCACCGCGTTCCTCACCATCCAGGAAGGCTGCGACCGGTTCTGCAGCTTCTGCGTCGTACCCTACACGCGCGGCGCCGAGACAAGCCGGCCAGCGACGGCGGTGATAGCGGAGGCGCGCCGGCTGGTGGCGCAGGGCGCGCGCGAGATCACGCTGCTGGGGCAGAACGTCAACGCCTGGCATGGCGAGGCGCCGGACGGCGGCACCTGGGGGCTGGGACGGCTGCTGCCTGAACTGGCGGCGCTGCCAGGCCTGCGGCGCCTGCGCTACACCACCTCGCACCCGCGGGACATGGACGATGAACTGATCGCCGCGCACCGCGATCTGCCGCTGCTGATGCCGTTCCTGCATCTGCCGGTGCAGTCAGGATCCGACCGGGTACTGGCCGCGATGAACCGCCGGCACACGGCGGCCGACTATCTGCGCCTGGTGGAACGGCTGCGCGCGGCGCGGCCAGACCTCGCGCTTTCGTCGGACTTCATTGTCGGCCATCCCGGCGAGACCGAGGCCGACTTCGCGGCTACCCTGGCGCTGGTGCGCGAGGTCCGCTTCGCCCAGGCGTTCAGCTTCAAGTACTCGCCGCGCCCTGGCACACCGGCGGCCGGGGCGCCGTCGCAGGTGCCGGACACGGAAAAGAACCGGCGGCTGGCGGAACTCCAGGCGCTGCTCCGCGACCAGCAGGCGAGCTTCAATACGGCCTGCGTCGGACTGACGCTGCCGGTGCTGTTCACCGGGCGGGGCCGCCATCCTGGTCAGATCGCCGGTCGGTCACCATTTCTTCAACCGGTCCACGTAACCGGGCCGTTAGAACTGATCGGCAAGGACACATCCGTGCAGATCGCCGCCGCGTTGCCCAATTCATTGTCGGGAACCCTCACCGAGGAGAGAGCCTGCGCTTGAGCCAGACCACCGCCATCCCAGCCAGCTCCGCCGCCTCCCCGCACGGCAAAGCCGTGACCCTCCAGTTCAGTGACAATACCCTGCTGCCGCTGCTGCTCGGCGACCACGACAGGTACATGGTCCGCATCGAGCAGGCACTCGGCGTGCGGCTGTCGTGTCGCGGCAACCGGGTGGCGATCACCGGCGAGCCGTCGCGCGTCGACGCCGCGCAGGCGACGCTCGAAGGTCTGTGGCGCCGCCTGGAACGCGGCGAAAGCATCGGCCGCCCCGACGTCGACGCCGCGATCAGGTTGGCGGACGCCGACACCGATCCCCGGCTGCCGCTGTCCGACATGCCGTCGATTCGCACGCGACGTGGCGCGGTGGGGCCGCGCAGCCCGGGCCAGGCGGCCTATATCGAGGCATTGGCGACGCATGAGATGGTCTTCGGCGTCGGTCCGGCCGGCACAGGCAAGACGTATCTCGCCGTGGCACAGGCCGTCGCGATGCTCCAGGCCGGCAAGGTGGACCGCATCGTGCTGTCCCGGCCGGCGGTCGAGGCGGGCGAACGGCTGGGCTTCCTGCCCGGCGACATGAAGGAGAAGGTCGATCCCTATCTGCGGCCGCTCTACGACGCGCTCCACGACATGCTGCCGGCCGAGCAGGTGATCCGGCGGATGAACAACGGCGAGATCGAGGTGGCGCCCCTGGCCTTCATGCGTGGCCGCACCCTGGCGCACGCCTATGCGATCCTGGACGAGGCCCAGAACACCACCCCGGTGCAGATGAAGATGTGGCTGACGCGCATGGGCGAGGGAACCCGCATGGTGGTGACCGGCGACCTGACCCAGGTCGACCTGCCGTCCGGCCTGCGCTCGGGACTGCGCGATGCGCTCGACACCCTCGAAGGCATCCAGGGCATCGAAGTGGTCCGCCTCGGCACCCGCGATGTGGTGCGTCATCCGCTGGTCGGGCGGATTGTGGACGCGTATGATCAGCGTGCCGCGGCGGAAGGCGACAAACGGCGCGAGGCGCGCCGTCGTGGCGAGAGTGAGGGGACCGGCAAATAGGCGATGGACCCCGAGGCGAGTAGCAGCCCCGCGCAAGCGGGGTTCCGGGACGAGGTCAACGTCATCGTTGCGGAGCCGGCCTGGCGCCGGCTGGTGCGCCATGCCGAATTGGTCGCGACGCGTGCCGCCCGTGCGGCGGGTGCAAGCGGTACTGTGGTGCTGGCCGCCGACCGGACGGTGCGCCGGCTGAACGCGCGCCATCGCCACCGCAATCAGCCGACCAATGTGCTGACCTACACCAAGCCGGCGCCCGAAATGCTGCTGGCACTCGGCGTGATCCGCCGGGAGGCCGCAGCCGCGCGGCGCTCGCCGGCGCATCATCTCGCGCATCTGGTCGTGCACGGGGCGCTGCATCTCGCCGGCCACGACCACCATCATCCGGGCGATGCGCGCCGCATGGAACTGGCCGAGGCACGCATCCTGCACCGGCTGCGCGTGCCCAACCCCTGGAAGCGCACATGAGCCACGGCAACGGCGCACGCGCCTCGCTGCTCGACCGGCTGCGGAACATGCTCGGCCGCCAACCGGAGCACAGCCTGCGCGAATTGATCGCCGAACTGGTGCAGGAGGCGGCGGACGAGCAGTTGGTGGCGGGCGAACAGCCGGAACTCGACCGGCAGGAGCGCGCGCTGATCGCCAACGTGCTGCGCCTGCGCGAGACCACCGCCGATGACGTGATGGTGCAGCGTGCCGACATCGTCGCGATGCGCGTCGATGTGACGCTCGAGCAGGCGTTGCAGCAGATCCGCGCCGAGGGTCACTCACGCCTGCCGGTCTACCGCGAGCAGCTCGATGACATCATCGGCATGGTGCACATCAAGGACGTGTTCGCCTATGTCGGCCGGCCCGAGGCGTTCTCGCTCGAGGCGATCCTGCGCCGCCCGCTGATGGTGGCGCCACAGATGCCGGTGCTGGATCTGCTGTTGCAGATGCGCCAGCAGCGCATGCACCTCGCACTGGTGATCGACGAATACGGTGGCGTGGATGGGCTGGTGACGATCGAGGACCTCGTCGAGACGATCGTCGGCGACATCGCCGACGAGCACGACGAAATCCAGGCCGCGATGGTGGTGGAACGCCCGGACGGCGCGCTCGACATCAACGCGCGTCTGCCGGTCGAGGAATTCGAGCACCGCATGGGCCCGGTGCTGTCGGAGGACGAACGCGATGCCGACATCGAGACGGTCGGCGGCCTGGTGTTCACCCTCGCCGGGCGCGTGCCGACGAAGGGCGAGGTGATCAGCCACCCATCAGGCATCGAGTTCCGCGTGCTGGACGCCGATCCGCGCCAGATCCGACGCCTGCGCGTACGCCGCGCCGGCGAACCGGCCGCCGCCGCGGCAGAATAGCCGCATCGCGCTGGTCGAAGAATTATCTGTAGTGCCTTTCATATGGGACGGCCGCCAGGATATGTGAAAGTCTGTCTTCCATAAGGAGACCTTGGTCCGGCCATGCTAAAGGCGGCGGAAACACCTGATTCTCCCCGGGCCAGTCGAGCCGGAGCCTATCGGCATCAGCCTGACGCGCGTTGATCGGTACCAGCTGTCCCGTCGCCAATGAACTGGTCGGACGCCTCGCCGACGTTGGCATCGTCACCGAAGTGACGGGTCAGGCGCGCAACCGCCGATTCCGCTATGATCCATACATTCGCATATTCGCGGATACACCCTGACACGACAGCGCATCAGTCCTTGTGAAGCGCCTCACACGAACGTCGGCACGATCTTGATAGCGTCGCCACCGCCGGCATGCCTTTCCGCCGGCATCGCAAGTGGCAAAGGACAAGCCCATGGCCAACAAATACGTGCTGAGCGGTAACGGAATCCAGATCGACTACACGATCGGCGGAAACCCAGGCTTCACCGCTCTGACATTCACCGAGGGCGGCACGACCAAGAGCTTCAACCCCGGACAGATCACCACCGATCACACCGGGCTCGGCACCATGGTCTCGGTGGCGCTCGTGCAGACGGTCGACACCGGCGGCACCCGGTTCGGCTTCTTCCTGCCCGAACTACAGTTGACGCTCGGACAGAAGGTGCCGGTCACGACGATCGGCGTGATCGAGACCTTCAGCGGTCCCGACAGCATTCCGCATCGCCCCGAGCATTGGCAGTGCGTGCATCTGCACGGCACGGCCGAGGAGGTGATCGTGGCGCTGACCGCGACGGCGCCAGCCTGAAGCAGCATTCGATGCCGGCCGGCGGATCCAACCCCGCCGTCCGGCATCACCGTGTCATCGCCACAGCGCCTTGCTGGCGAGCCGTGCGCCGTCCCGCAGCGCTTCGAACTTCGCCCAGATCACTGTTGGATGGACCTCGGGCCGGTAAGTCGCCTGCGAGGAGAATCCGCAGTCCACACCAGCGATCACGTTCTCCCGCCCGACCAGTCGCGCGAACCGCGTCAGGCGTTCGGCGATCCATTCGGGATGCTCGACGATGTTCGAGGAATGCGTGATCACGCCGGGGATCAGCACCTTGCCCGCCGGCAGCTTCACGGTTTCCCACAGGTGGTACTCGTGCTCGTGGCGCGCGTTGGCCGCCTCGAAGCTGTAGCCGCCGGCGTTCACCCGCAGCATGTGGCCCGCGACGTCCGCCAGCGCCGCCTCGTGGATGCGCGGACCGTGATTGATGCCGTAGCAGGTGTGATACCGCACGCGCTCCGGCGGGATGCCGGCCAGGCTGGCATTCAGCGCATCGACATAGATCCCGGCACGCGCCTGCCGTTGTGCCGCATCGAATGATGGGTCGCCGAACAGGTCGGACAGGAACGGATCGTCGATCTGGAGAATGAAACCGGCATCGACGATCGCCTGGTACTCGCTGTGCAGCGCCGCGCCCACGGCATGAAAGAACGCCTCGTCGGTGTTGTAGTATTCGTTCTCGCCGACGCCGCTCGGAGCGACCGCCGGCATGAAGGCCGCAACGTGCGGCACGCCGGCCAGCGCCGCCTTCAGGTTGTCGATATCGGTTTGCAGCGCCGCCTCGCCGCGATAGCGCACCGGGCCGGTGCAGACCAGCGGCACCACCGGCGCGACCGCACCACCCAGCATCGCCGTACGGAAATACTCCTCGTAGTATTCCGGGAACGCCGCGACCTCGGCTGCGAACGTGGTGCGAGGGCGCTGCGGCCTCGGCTCGAGCCCGTCCAGCCGTTCCCGCACATAGGTGAAGAAGCCGGTCTTCGACTGCTCGCCGTCGCACACGATGTCGATGCCGCACGCGGCCTGCCTGCGCACGCACGCGGTGACCGCCTCGCGCACCCGCGCCCGATATGCCGGCTCGTCATTGTCGCCGCCCGCCAGCCGCGACTTCATCATGTCGAGCAGGTCGTGCGGCCGCGGCAGGCTGCCGACATGGGTGGTCATGATCCGATCGGTGTTCTGCTGCGCGGCCATTGGCGTCTCGCCCCCGAGTGTTCCACAGATTCAGCTGGGGGACGGGAGCGGTCAATGCTGGTGCGGTATGCTAGGCCTTATTGCGAGCGGTATCGTCTCGATTACCGGATAACATCACTCATCGCCATGTGCAGGGAAGAAGACGCCCTCTTGCTTGGCATGCTCAATGATCCGATCTGTCCACTCACTCTTCCTGGTGACGAGTTCTGCTTCGAGAGCGCTCCAATTGAACTCCGACAATGCACCATTTAACGTGTCAGTGGCCCACATCAGGTCTTCGAGACCAGCATGCCAACCATATTCTTGTAAGGCCGAGATTCGCCCGAAAACAACGTCCCAGAACGCGTGCTCGAGGGTGTTCTCAATGCTTTCATCGGCATACGGCCGCACCAGGTCCTTGGTCTCGAAGTCAGGTTTGACATCGATCTCCTGCAGGAAGCCCAGAAATAGCCGGTATGAGCTGGTCCAGGTTTCGCAGGTGTTTACGTATCTCCGAACCAAGCTGGCGTACGCTATTGAGCGGCGCCCATCGATTCCGGAGGCAAATCCCTGAATGAATATCCATGAGGTTCCGGCCTTATGGTACTGCGCGAGAGCATGCACAACCGGATCGAATGAGCCGCGCTCCCATGCAAATTTCTCACTGTACGCCAAACGTTTTATTGGGGTTTTGAATTGTAGATTTGCCATTCCGGGAACAGTGGCGAATTCTGATGCGTGCTCCCTTACACCCTCATCCACGACAAAGGACGGAAGGTCCTTCCTGTGAAGGAACTTGCATGTGGTCCTGCTTGGCTCCCATATCACGGAGTCGATGAGTTCAGACAAAAGCCGCTACCCTGACCAATTGTCAAAGACTGCCCGGCATTCTGGATGCAATTTCGGCAGCTGAAGAGTTCGTCCATTGCTAGACCTTCTTGAAATAAGGCTGTACGTGACTCCAGGTCCAAGTGATCACTTCACTGGGCTGTAGCCTCGAAGTGTCAAAACGCCAATCAACGGGGCCCTCCGCCCTGATGCGAGCGTAGCCCAGAGCACGGAGCGCCCGCGCGCGTTCATGCTTGTCCTTCGTGCGGCACGTCTCCCGCAGCATGCCGAGCAGATGGCCGTGCTCGATCAACACGTGCTTGTCGCGCGTGAGCTTTGCGCGCCGCAACAGGTATGTGCTCTCACCAAAAACCTCAATCCTGTCTCTGCTCAGCGAGACGCTCGTGAAATTCGTCCGCTTGCCGCGTGCTCGGACGATGTGATCTGACGGACTGCAAACCTTCGTCAGATCCGGCGCCGTGATGCCGCCAGATTGATCCCTGCGAAAGTAGTCATTCGACGGCACCGACGGTCTCCTAAGTGCTGTGGGAGGCGCTACCGCCCACCAACAGAGGCCCCTACCTTCACATCATGTATCATATGGTGCGCAACTTGACAGAACTGACGAGACAGTCTGACCGGGGGTCGGTTCTCGCTATTCGGATCGCTCGCCTTGTTCCTTCCCCCCGAAAGCATGATATGCAGTCCCGGGAGGTCGGCGGCGGACGGGCGCCTCGCCAACCCGGTCAGGTCCGGAAGGAAGCAGCCGCAGTGAGTTTCCGCCCGGGTCGTTCGTCCGGTCTCCCACCGTTTGTTCACCACGCGCCAGGGGGCCGCCGCGGCGGCTGTATTTGCCCCGCATGTCCGGCCTGTTCCAGGACGACCAGCAGCTAGAGGCCACGCCTCCCCAGGAAGGCCCCGGCCTGTTCGGCGATTCGCCACCCGAGCCGGCGCATGCCGCCGCCTATCGGGTGCTCGCCCGCAAATACCGCCCGACCCGGTTCGACGACCTCATCGGCCAGGACGCGATGGTGCGCATCCTGCGCAACGCCTTCGCCACCGGCCGCATCGCTCACGCCTTCATGCTCACCGGCGTGCGCGGCGTCGGCAAGACCACCACCGCGCGGATCATCGCGCGCGCGCTGAACTGCACCTCGACCGGCGGCCCTACCGCTGACCCCTGCGGCGTCTGCCCCGACTGCGTGGCGATCCTCGCCGACCGCCATCCCGACGTCGTGGAGATGGACGCCGCTTCCCGCACCGGCGTGGACGACGTGCGCGAGATCATCGAGGCGACCCGCTACCGCCCGGTCCAGGCGCGCACCAAGGTGTTCATCGTCGACGAAGTCCACATGCTGTCGCGCAACGCCTTCAACGCGCTGCTGAAGACGCTGGAGGAACCGCCGCCGCACGTGAAGTTCGTGTTCGCCACCACCGAACTGCGCAAGGTGCCGGTCACCGTGCTGTCGCGTTGCCAGCGCTTCGATTTGCGCCGCGTGCGTATCGCGGAGCTGGCGGCACATTTCTCCCGCATCGCGACGCATGAGGCGGTGGCCGTCGAGCCCGCCGCGCTCGACCTGATCGCGCGTGCCGCCGATGGCTCGGTACGCGATGGGCTGTCGCTGCTCGACCAGGCGATCGCCCAGGCCGACGGCCCCATCACCGAGGCGGCGGTCACCAACATGCTGGGCCTGGCCGACCGCGGCCTGGTGTTCGACCTGATCGAGGCAGTGATGTCCGGCCAGCCGCGCCAGGCGCTCCAGATCACCGAACTGGCCTACGAGCGCGGTGCCGATCTCGGCACGATGCTCCAGGACCTGCTGGAGCTGACCTACACGATCACCCGCCTCAAGTCGGCGCCGTCGCTGCGCGACAGCCAGGACCTGCCCGAGGCAGAGCGCACCCGCGGTGCGGCGCTGGCCGACCGGCTGTCGGTGCCGGTCCTGGCGCGCGCCTGGCAGATGCTGCTGAAGGGCATCGGCGAGGTGGAGACCGCGCCGGACCGCCGCGCCGCTGCCGAGATGGTGCTGATCCGCCTCTGCCACGTCTCCGACCTCCCGCCGCCCGGCGATCTGGTGCGCCGCCTCGGCAGCACCACCACCCAGGCCGCCGGCGCAGCCGCACCGCCTCCGTCCGGTGGCGGCGCGCGGGCGGTCGCCGGCGGCGCGCCGATCCCGGCACCAGACGCCACGCCTCGCCTGGCAAGCTTCCGCGACGTGACCGCGCTGGTCGCCGAGAGGCGTGAGGCCATGCTGCACGCGCACCTGATCCACTCGGTGCACCTGGTCCGCTTCGCTCCGCCCGTGATCGAGCTGCGGCCACAGGCGGAGGCGCCGAAGGACCTCGCCGCGCGCCTCGGCGCGCTGCTCACCGAGGCAACCGGCACGCGCTGGACGATCGCTCTCTCCACCGCCGAAGGCGAGGCGACCGTCGCCGAGCAGGGCACCGCCGCCGATGCCGCGCGCCGCACCGCCGCCGCCGATCATCCGCTGGTGCGCGCGATCATGGACGCATTCCCCGGCGCGCGGATCGACACGGTGCACGACACCGCCGTGGACGCCTATGGCCTGCCGGCAGCCGATTTGCCCGACGCCGAACCCTCCGACGACGAAATGGAGCTCGATGAATGAAGAACCTCTCCGGCCTGATGAAACAGGCCCAGCAGATGCAGGAAAAGATGCAGGAGATGCAGTCCAGGCTGGAGGGCATGGAGATCGAGGGCGAAGCCGGCGCCGGTCTCGTCAAGGTCACCCTCAGCGGCAAGGGCGACCTGCGGCGGATCAAGATCGACCCCAAGGTCATCGACCCCGCCGATGCCGAGATGCTCGAGGACCTGGTCGTCGCCGCCCATGCCAGCGCCAGGCAGAAGCTCGAGGCCGCCGCCGCGGCCGAGATGCAGAAGGTCACCGGTGGCCTCCAACTGCCGCCCGGAATGAAGCTGCCCTTCTAGTGCTCCCCCTCCCCTTGCGGGAGGGGGCTGGGGGAGGGGGCCATGGGCGGTCCTGAAATCGAGACGCTGATCGGCCTGCTGGCGAAGCTGCCGGGCATGGGTCCGCGCAGCGCCCGCCGCGCGGCCCTCAAGATGCTCCAGCAGCCCGAGGCACGCATGCTGCCGCTCGCCTCCGCGCTGGCCGAGGCGGCGCGCTCGGTGAAGCCGTGCCGCCTGTGCGGCAATCTGGACAGCCGCGACCCGTGCGCCATCTGCACCGACCCGCGGCGGGATCGCGCGCTGATCTGCGTCGTCGAGGGCGTCGGCGACCTCTGGGCACTGGAACGCGCCGCGGTATTCCACGGCCGCTACCACGTCCTCGGCGGCACGCTCTCCGCGCTGTCCGGCGTGGGACCGGAGGACCTCAGCGTCGCGCCCCTCCTGTCACGCATCGCGGAGGGCGGCGTCACCGAGGTCATCCTCGCCCTCGGCGCCACCGTCGATGGCGCCACCACCGCACACTGGCTGACCGACCGCCTCAGGCCACTCGGCATCACCGTGACCCGCGTCGCGCAGGGCGTGCCGATCGGCGGTGCCCTCGACGTGCTCGACGACGGAACCCTGGCCGCGGCCCTGCGCGCCCGCCGCCCGTCGTGACCCTGCCGCGCCGCGCGCTGATCCATCGGGTCGGCAGGCTGGGCGGCGTCGCGGCCGCCTATCGGACCATGGCGGCAATGGGCCTGTTGCCGGTGCCCGACGCCTATGCCGGTCCGCCCCCGCTGCCGCCAGGCAACCGGCGCCGGATCGTCATCGTCGGCGCCGGCATCGCCGGCATGGTGGTGGCCCTGGAGCTCCGCAAGGCGGGCTACCAACCGCTGATCCTGGAGGCCCGCACACGCGCCGGCGGCCGCAACTGGTCGCTGCGCGGCGGCGATATGGTGCAGGAGACCGGCAGCCTCCAGCGTGTCACCTGGGACGCCGGCCCGCACATGTATTGCAACCCGGGGCCGGCACGCCTGCCGTACCACCACCAGGGTATCCTGTCCTATTGCAGCGAACTCGACGTGCCGCTCGAGGTGATGTGCAACGACAACCGCGGCGCCCTGCTGCAATCCGACGCCGCGTTCGACGGCCAGCCGCAGCGCAACCGGCAGGTAGTCAACGACATCCGCGGCTATGTCGCCGAACTGGCGGCCAAGGCGGTCGACCGCGACGCCCTCGACGAAGCAGTCACCACCGACGACAAGGAACGCATTCGCGCCCTGCTGCGCAGCTTCGGCGCGCTCGATCAGGACATGACCTACCGAGGCTCCGGCCGCGCCGGCTACAGCGAGCCTCCCGGTGGCGGCGACCAGAAGGGCACGCTCAGCCAGCCGCTCGATCTGCACAAGATCCTCGATGCCGGGTTCTGGCGGCAGCAGACCAATTTCGGCGAGAGCTGGGATCAGGCGGCGACGATGATGCAGCCGGTCGGCGGCATGGGCCGCATCGGCCAGGCATTCGGCCGCCGATTGGACGGCGCGATCATCTACGGCGCGGAGGTGCTCGCCCTGCGGCGCGGCGGCAATGGTGCCCGCGTCATCTGGCGCGACGCGAGGACCGGACGCGAGCGGGCGATCGAGGCGCCGTTGGCGGTCATCACCGTCCCGCTGCCCGTGCTGCGCGCCATCCCGGCGGATTTCGCCCCGGAGATCCGCGCCGCCATCGCCGCGGTCGACTACGTGCCCGCGGTCAAGATCGCCTTCCAGGCCGAGCGCCGGTTCTGGGAGCTGGATGCGGCGATCTATGGCGGCATCTCGTGGACCGCGCGCGATATCACCCAGATCTGGTATCCGTCCGCCGGCCTCCACCAGCGCAAGGGCATCCTGCTCGGCGCCTATATCTGGTCCGACGAACCGGGCGAGAAGTTCGCCGCCATGCCGCCCGCTGCGCGCCTCGAGGCAGCACTGGCGGACGGCGAACGTTTGCATCCCGGCTACCGCCGGTATCTGACCAAAGGCGTGTCCGTGGCCTGGCGGAACATCCCGTTCAGCGCCGGCGCCTGGGCGGAGTGGAGCCGCGACGCCCGCGCGGCACATTACGATCCGCTGCTGAAGGGCGACGGCCCGTTCCTGTTCGCCGGCGAGCACCTGTCCTACATCAACGGATGGCAGGAGGGCGCGGTGCGCTCGGCGCAGCATGCGTTGCGCGAGATCGCCGAACGAATGCGCGGCTGATCGTCGACCCTACAGTTCAGGCCGCCGCCGCCGCGTGCCCATGGCCTGCTCGAAGTGGTGGCCCACGCGCAGCACCGTGGCGTCGCCCCAGGCCGGCCCCATGATCTCCACCCCGAGCGGCAGCCCGGCCGGAGTGAAGCCGCCGCACACCACCATCGACGGCACCGCCGCCACGTTGGCCACCGTGGTGAGCAGCGGCCGGGAGAACCCGTCATCCGGCCGCTGCTCGGTGAGCAGGGGCGGCGTTCCGGCGGTCGGCGCGGTGACCAGCACGTCGAAACGCTCGAACGCCTTGGCCGTGGTGGCGATCAGGTCGGTGCGCCGGCGCTGCGCCGCGATGTAGTCGGCGGCCCGGATCAGCGCGCCGGCCAGCACCCGCACGCGGAACACGCGCGAATAGTCGGACAGACGCTTCTTCAGCGTCGCCTCGTGCAGCGCATAGGACTCGGACGATATGATCACCCGGCCCACCGCGTTGTATTCCTGCACCGACGGCAATGTCGCATCCTCGACCCGGCAGCCGAGACTGCGCAGCGTCGCCGCCGCGCGGCTCATGATCTGGAGCATCTCGGGCGAGGCGGGCACGTCGTGCTCGTAGAACCGGCGGAGCAGTCCGACGCGCAGCCCGCGCAGCGGCGCGGCGATCGCGGCGGCATAGGAGACCTGCGGCCCCGGCACCGACGCCGGATCGGCCGGATCGTAGCCCGCCAGCGCATCGAGCAATATGGCGCAATCCTGCGCCGTCCAGGCCATCGGGCCGGCGGTATCCAGGCTGGGTGCCAGCGGGATCACCCCGCGGCGCGACACCAGGCCCGGTGTCGGCTTGATGCCGGCGATGCCGCAATACGCCGCCGGCAACCGGATCGAGCCGCCGGTGTCGGACCCCAGCGCTCCCAGCGCCAGCCCGGCCGCCACCGCGGCGCCCGAGCCCGAGCTCGACCCCCCGGTGAAGCGCCGTGTGTCCCACGGATTGCGCGCCGGCGGCCATGGCAGATCGAACGCCGGTCCGCCGATGGCGAACTCATGCGTCGCCAGCTTGCCCAGCATCACCGCGCCCGCGGCATGCAGGCGCCGGACCGTCTCGGCGTCCTCCTTCGGCACGTTGTCGGCAAGGATGCGGGAATGCGCCGTGGTGCGCACGCCAGCGGTCTCGTAAATGTCCTTGTAGCCGAGTGGGATGCCAAGCAACGGCGTCAGCTTTCCGGCCATCACGGCGCGTTCGGCGCTGCGCGCGGCGGTCAGCGCGTGCCGTTCGGTCACCAGCAGGAACGCATTGAGCTGCGGGTCCATGGCCTCGATCCGAGCCAGCAGTTCCTTCACCAATTCCACCGGCGACAGCCGTTTCGCGGCAATCAGGCGGCTGGCCTCAGCGATGGTGAGGAAAGGCGGCGTGGGACCCGTCATCGCCCGCGACGGGCAGCCTTGCGCGCCGCCGCGCGCCGCTTCGGCACGGTCTTGGCGCTGGCCTTGGATTTGACCTTTGCCTTGGCCTTCGATTTGGCCTTGGTCTTCGGTCTCGCTTTCGGCTTCGGCTTCGGCACCGGCCGCGCGGGCGGCGCGGGCGTGGCTGCGCCGCCGCGTGGCGGCAGCCGGAACACACAGGCCATGTCGTCGGCAAGCGGCCGGTCATGCGGTATGGCGGCAATCAGTCCCGCTACCTGCCGCCAGGCCAGCACCAGGTCCGCCACCTGGCCGGGATTGAGCACCAACCCGGCGCGAGAGAGCAGAAGCTGCATCTCGCCAGGGCTGATCGTCGGGACGGACACGGCCGGAGGCGCGGGCATGCAAATCAGCTACCCTTTGGAAACGACCGGGAACCCTAGTCAGCCGTGTCCATGGCAGCAAGCCGCGGCGTAGCAGTTTCTTCACAAATCGGATCAATTCGCCGCCCCGAGGCACGATCGAACACGTGCAGGTGCTCGGATTGCGGTGCCACGGCGAGCCGGTCGCCGGCCGGAGCGGGCCCAACCAGCTTGACCGTCAGGGACTGATCGTCACCACCGGACAGATGGCCGTGCACCAGGGTCTCGGACCCCAGCGGCTCGATCAGGTCGATCGCCAGCTCCAGCCCGACGCCGGGAGCCAGATGTTCCGGACGAATGCCGATGATCAGGCCGTCGCCATCCGCGCCCGCACGCCTGCCGTCGGCGAACGGCAGCAATGGACCAGCCGCAAGCTGTGCGGCGGTGCCGCCCCGCGCCAGTTCCGCGGGCAGGAAATTCATCGTCGGCGCCCCGATGAAGCCCGCCACATAGGTGTCGGCCGGACGCGCGAAGACCTCCATCGGCGTCGCCAGCTGCGCCGGGCGGCCCAGGTGCAGCACCAGAAGCCGGTCGCCAAGCGTCATGGCCTCCACCTGGTCATGCGTCACGTACAGGCTCGTGACGCCGAGCCGGCGCTGCAACCGCCGGATCTCCGCCCGCATCGCCAGACGCAGCTTGGCGTCCAGGTTGGACAGCGGCTCGTCGAACAGGAACAGCTTGGGGTGACGCACGATCGCGCGTCCCATCGCAACACGCTGCCGCTGGCCACCGGAGAGTTGCCGTGGCTTTCGCTCCAGCAACGTATCGAGGCCGAGCAGGCTAGCGGCCTCATCGACACGCTGACGTATGTCGCCGCGCGACAGGCCACGAATGCGCAGGCCGTACGCCATGTTGTCGAACACGCTCATATGCGGATAGAGCGCATAGTTCTGAAACACCATGGCGATGTCGCGCTCGGACGGATCGAGATTGGTCACGTCGCGCCCATCGACCAGCACGCGACCGGAGGTCGGCCGCTCCAGTCCCGCGACCAGCCGGAGCAAGGTCGATTTGCCGCACCCCGACGCACCGACGATCACCAGCATTTCGCCGTCGGCAAGCGTCAGGTCGATGCCGTGCAGAACATCGACCAGGCCAAAGCTCTTGCGCAGGCCCTTGAGTTCAAGCGTCGCCATGGCACGAGACTGCCACCGCTGCGGCGGCGCCCGCAATCACCGGCGGAATCACCTCGCCCAGGTTGTGGGCGAGGTGACCGTTACTCAGTGATGCGAAGACCCGAACGCCGAGTCCTTCATATGGTTGTGGTCGTCGCCGTCGCCGCTGCCATGACCATGGTTGCCATGGTCGGTCATCGTCGCCGCCACCGCCGCCACTCCCGCCGCTGCCACTGCCGCCACTGCCACCACTGCCACCACTGGTGATGAAGTCGCTCGCCGTCAGATTGCTGACACCGGCGAAGGTGATCGTGGTGTGGTCGGACAGAGTGATCGTGGTCGACCCGTCCATCACTTTCGCGCCTTTCAGCGCATTCGCGACTTCGTTCTTGCCGTAGCCTTGCAGGTCGACAGTGTCCTGTCCGCTGGCGAAGCCCTGGATCAGTTCGCTGCCCCCTGCCTGGCCGTCGGTGAACACGAACAGGTTTTGGCCGAGCGGCGCCGATACCGTGGCCGATCCCGTGCCGGCGACGAATGTGTCGTTGCCGGTGCCACCATAGATCTGTGTCGAGCCTGTGCCGCCATAGAACGTGTCCGCGCCCTGGCCGAACACACCGTTCAGCGTCTCATTGCCGGCGCCGGCGTGCAGTGCCTGAGCATCGCTGCCCGCCGTGAACAACTGATCGCCGCTGCCGCCGCCGAACAACGTCGCGCTGCCGGTGCCGGCAAACAGGAAGTTGTCACCACCGGTACCGCCATGGACGAGGTCGGTCCCCTTGCCGCCGAAGAACGTGTCGCTGCCGGTGCCGCCGAACACCGTGGCGGATCCACCCTGCGTGCCGACGTAGAACAGCTGGGCACCGCCATAGACGAGATCGCTGGTCTTGCCGATCGCGGCGATCGTTGCCTGACCGCCGCTGGCCGACACCGTGTCGTCGCCGGTGGTCTCCATGATGGTCTTGCCGCCGCCGAGCAGGATGTCGTTGTTGCCGCCGCCCGGATTGATCGTGTCGTTGCCGGTGCCCATCGCCAGCACGGTGTCGTCGCCGTTGCCGGTGTTGATCGACCAGCCGCCCTTGTCATTTCCCGGAATCACAATGTTGTTGTCGCCGCCACCGGCCACCACCGTGCCGGAGCCGCCGGTCGCGAAGAATGAGAGACTGCTGCCGGCGCTGGACAGCACCAACTCGCCGTTGTCGCCGGAGCCGAAGACCACCGCCTGGGGCGCGGTATCGACATACGCCTTGTAGCCGTGCGGCAGGATTGTCAGGCCGCTCGGATCCTGGACGAACTCGCCTGTCGCGCCGGGCGGCAACGGCGGAGGCGGACCATCGGTATCCACCGCGGGCAAGATGGTGCCGTTCTCCACGCCGGCGGTAATTGCCGCGGCGAGCCGCTGCGCAATTGCGGCGTTGGCGTTGCTGTCGAAATTCAAACTCACGGATTGTCCGTGCGCGCCGGCGACAGTTACGGTCGGCATGCCCTACTCCCCCTAATCCTGCTTGGGTTGCTGGATCAGCTTGTTGACTGACATGCCTCGTAGCCCAGCGATTGCTAAGAACCCGTTAAAGCCACGGTAAGTCCTCCGTAGAAGTTTGGTAGTTCTTAAATTTAACGGCGGCGTGCCCCGTAAAATCGACGTTCGTCAATTCTGGTGGGCCGCTCTTATGAAAACCCCATCGCCACCATAGGAATTTCCGTTCCGTCACAATAACAAGCGCTTCAGAGGAACATCTCGCGCGGCTTATGACATTGCATGCGCTTGAGAATCTCGCTTTGTCCGCATCCGTTCTAATGCGTTCTTCGCAATGGAATGCGGCAACAAATGAAAATGCGCGATGGATTTGCACCAGCGTCCCGCGCTGAGGTAAACAGCGCGTGCTGTCGGCGATGCGGGTGTAGTTCAATGGTAGAACGGCAGCTTCCCAAGCTGCATACGAGGGTTCGATTCCCTTCACCCGCTCCACATGCAGCGTGAGCATGCCGATACAGGATGTCGTGGCGCCGCGCGGGCGCCGCTGCAACGCTCGGATATCAAGCGCGTGAACGCGGCTTTCCCTCCCCCTTCCGGCTGCCTGCCAACGAAGCCGGGACGATCCGGATTTTCCGGATGCGACCGACCGGCTATGGTCGCGATGAGGGGAGGCGGCTGATGGCGCGTGCGAAATCCGAGGTGGTGATCTACCACAACCCGTCCTGCACCACGTCGCGCAAGGTGCTGGGCATGATCCGCGATGCGGGCGTCGAGCCGCGCGTGGTCGAGTACCTGAAGACACCGCCCACCCGGCAGGAGCTGCTCGAGCTGTTGCGGCGCATGGGCATGACCCCGCGCCAGTTGCTGCGCCGGCGCGGCACGCCATACGACGCGCTGGGCCTGGACGATAAATCCCTGTCCGACGAGGCGCTGATCGATGCGATCGTGGCGCACCCGATCCTGATGGAGCGCCCGGTGGTGGTCGGGCGGCGCGCCGTGCGCCTGTGCCGGCCGGCAGAGCGCGTGCACGAGGTATTGCCGGCGCGCTGAGCGGATGGCCGGAAAGCTCACCATTGCCGCGCTGCGCCGGCAGGCAGTGCTCGGCTCGCTGTTGCCGCCGACGACGCTCGGGCGCGCGATCGCCGCGGCGGGCTTCGTGCAGGCCGACCCGATCCGGGCGCCGGCGCGCGCCCAGGACCTCATCCTGCGGCACCGCGTGACCGGCTATCGCGCGGGCGATCTGGAGCGGCGCTTCGGGCGGCTCGGGCTGGAGGAGGATTTCTTCTACGCCTACGGGTTCATGCCGCGTGAGACCCATCGGCTGTTGCATCCGCGCGACCCGGCGACCTCGGGCCGCTGGCAGGTGGCCGACGACTTCGCCGCCGAGGTGCTGGCCTTCGTGCGCGACAACGGCCCCACACACCCGGCCGACCTGGAACAGCGGTTCGGCCGCGAGCGGGCGGTGAACGGCTGGGGCGGCTTCTCGAAGGCGACGACGCATGCCCTCCAGAGCCTGCATTACCACGGCCTGCTGCGGGTCGTGGGACGCCGGGACGGAATCCGCGTCTATGCCGCCGCTCCGTCGCGGATCGACCCCTTGCCCGCGGAGGAGCGGGCCCGGCGGATCGCTCTGTTGGCGATCGGCATCCTGGCACCACTCGGCGAGGCGGGGCTGGCCGCGACCTTCGGCCTGCTCGGCCGCGGCGCGCCCGGCCTGGGGCGATGGCGACAGACCGTGGCGGCCCTGCTTGCCTCGGGCGAACTGGAAAGCGGCGAGGTCGATGGCGAGCGCTACTATTGGCCCGCGGGCGGGACCGCACGGCGCGGCAATTCGCGGGCGGTGCGCCTGCTCGCGCCGTTCGATCCGATCGTCTGGGAGCGCCGCCGGTTCGAACACCTCTGGGGCTGGGACTACCGCTTCGAGGCCTACACCAAACCGCAGCAGCGCCGCTTCGGCTATTACGCCCTGCCGCTGCTGTGGGGCCACGACATCATCGGCTGGGCCAATGTGAGCCTCGCCGATGGCCGGCTGGACGCGAAACTCGGCTTCATCGGCACGCGGCCGGCCGGTCCCGAGTTCCGCCGCGCCCTGGACGCCGAACTGACGGCGATGGAGAGTTTCCTGACATAGCGAGGAGGCCGGAGATGCCGCCAAAGATCGGATACCTGTTGCCGACCCGCGAGCAGATCATGGAAGGCCGGCCGGATGCCGCATCGCTGCTGGAACTGGCAGCGCGGGCCGAGGGGCTGGGCTACGATTCGGTCTGGGTCGGCGATTCGGTGCTGGCGCGCCCGCGGCATGACCCGCTGACGCTGCTCGCGGGCGTTGCCGGCAGAGTGCCGCGCGTGGCTCTCGGCACCGCCGTCCTGCTGCCAGCGCTGCGCAACCCGGTGCTGCTGGCGCATCAGGTGGCGACGCTGGACCAGGTGTCGGAGGGGCGTTTCATCCTGGGCGTCGGCATCGCGCGCGACGTGCCGAACATCCGCGCCGAGTTCGCCGCCTGCGGTGTGCCGTTCGAGAAGCGCGTGGGGCGGATGATGGAGGGCCTCCGGCTGTGCCGCGCGCTGTGGACCGGCGAGGCGGTGGACTGGGACGGACGCTGGCCGGTCTCGGGCGGCGTGCTGGCGCCGGTGCCGCACCGGCCGGGCGGCCCGCCGATCTGGGTCGGCGGCAACACGCCGGCGTGCCTGGAGCGGGTGGGGAAGTGGTTCGATGGGTGGTTTCCCAACGCGCCGGATGCGGCGGAGTTCGCGCGGCAGTGGGGTGAGGTTGGAGCGATCGCCCGGGCTGCGGGGCGCGATCCGTCGCGGCTGTCGGCGGCGATGTACCTGACGCTGACGGTGGATGACGATGCGGAGCGCGCGGCGGCGCGGATGGATGCCTTCCTGGAGGGCTATTACGGGGCGCCGGCCGCGGCGTTGCGACGACGCCAGGCGGTGTATTCCGGACCCGCGGAAGGAGTGGCGGCATGGCTGGACGGCTACGCGAAGGCCGGTGCGACGGACCTGATCCTGCGCTTCGCCGGCGACCACGAACGCCACCTGGAGGCGATGGCGCGAGTGGGCCGGTCGCTGGGCTGGCTTTAGCGCGGGATGAGCGCTCGAGGGCGCGCTCACCCCCGCGCTAACTCTTGGTTTGATCGCGTGATTCAGACCTCCGGCGATTCCGCCTCCGCGAATTGTTACGGCGGGGCCGGCCATGGGCTGGCCCCGGGCGCGGCGCCACAGGACTGCCGGCGCGGTCAGGGCGGACCGGTGGCAGGCGCGACGAGCGGGGCGGCGAGTGCTGGGCGGTCGGGCACCGCGGGGGCGGCAGGATCCTGGCGAAACAGCCGGTCCAACAGGTCGTTGACCAGGGCGGCGAGGCTGCCGCCGTAGCGGATGATGGCGATGCTCAGTTCGCGCCACAGCGGATGGCTGGGGAGGATGCCGAGGTCGCGGCAGATGTCGGCGATGACGGCGCCGATCGGCCGGCGGCGGACCTCGGCGGTGATCTGCTCCAGCGTGGGGATCTGGGTGGGGCCGGTGTCGGGCGGGGTGGCCGGCGTGGCCCGGGGATTGCGCGGGGCGGACGCGGTGATGGGCGCGGGGCCGGCGTCCAGGCGGGCGGCGGTGCGAACGACGCGTGCCTCGAGTTCCTGGGCGCGGTGGAGGCCACGGAGGATGCCGGCGAGGATCTGTCCGATATCGCTGGTGCCGAATGCGCGGGGGTGGACAGCGGGAGCGGTGTCGGGGCCGGCCTGCTGGAACGTGGCGGCGAGCTGGCGGCCGTAGTCGATGAGCTTGCGGACGAGGTCCAGGAGGCGCTGGGCGCGGGTTGGGGTGTCCGCGGCGGGTGGAGTTGTGGAGGGCTGGGTGGTGGTGGCGGCGGACATGAACGAAAAGAGAACATAGGAAGGCGGTCTTGGTCAAGGAATATTTTCAGGTGAGAGGTGGGTCATGATTGGGTTTGCAATCCGTTGTGGCGCACTATGCTCGCCCAGCCTTGCTGGCAGGGGCGAGAGACGCGGTTGCGCGACGGAGGTGTGGGATGCCCGATCAAGGATATGACACCGATCTGGTGCTCTGGGCGGAAAGCCAGGCGCGGGCGCTGCGCGATGCCGGCCATGCCGGAACCAATCTGCCGATCGACTGGGAGAACGTCGCCGAGGAGATCGAGGCCTTGGGCAAGTCGCAGTTGCGCGAATTGGCGAGCCGCATTCGAACCATCCTGGTTCATCTGATGAAGCTGCAAGCGTCGCCAGCCGCTGAGCCACGTGCGGGATGGCGCGAGACGATCGTCGAGCAGCGCAGCGAGATCGAGCGGGTGATCGAGGACTCGCCCAGCCTGCGACAGATCGTGGGTCGCGTCATTGCCAGGGAGATCGGGGCTGCGCAACGGCAGGTTTCAGTTGCATTGACGGAACACAATGAAACACCGGTCATCGATTTGGAGAGAATTGGTTACGCGGAGGACGAGATACTCGGAGATTGGTGGCCCAACTGAAGAGCGCCCGCTGGGTACGCCGCTCCACGTCGCTGTCGCGCCGGGTTTGATGCCGGAGGCCCCCGAGGCGAAAAAGCGCCCTGCCGACGTGGGCCCCGGACGAGACTTTGGTAATTCATCTAACGTATCGACGTCTTACCGAAGATGAACGGGTCAATCTTGTCCGCGGAGTGGATGGTAAATGGCAGCCTGAACTATTGGCTGCCTAATTACTCACCCATCGGGAATTAAGACGACATTCCTATTGTACAAGTCGGTGGGTGGTGCTATAGCGGCGGGATGAAGCGAGATGGGCGGGGTTTTGATCATCGGACGCTGGAAGCCATTCGACTGATGGCGGTGGAGCGTGTGCGGAGCGGGGAGCGTCCGTCATCGGTGGTTGCTTCGTATGGCTTCAATCGCACGACGATCTACCGCTGGCTCAGCGCGGCAGCGAAGCCGGGTGTGGGACTGAGAGCGCTGCACTCGAGGCCGGCGACGGGTCGGCCACGCAGTTTGACCCCGCACCAGGAGCAACAGGTGTTTCGCTGGATCAATGGCCGCGATCCGCGTCAGTATGGCCTGGACTTCGGATTGTGGACGCGGTCGGTGGTGGCCGAGCTGATCGAGCGGAAGTTCGCCATTCGGCTTGGCGTGACGGCGGTTGGCGAACTGCTCGCCAAGCTGGGGCTGACACCGCAAAAGCCGCTGCAACGCGCTTACCAGCGCGATCCTGAAGCGATTGAGGCGTGGCAGCGCGAACGGTTTCCTGCCATTGCCAGACAGGCAAAGGCCTCGGGCGGTGAGGTGTATTTCTGGGATGAGTCGGGCTTTCGCGCCGATAGCGTGCACGGCAAGACCTGGGGCAAGAAGGGTCAGACGCCTGTGGTCGAACGCCCTGGCCAGCGGCAGTCGATCAGTGCGGCCTCCGCGGTGAACGCACGGGGTGGGTTCTGGTATTGCACCTACCAGGGCGGGCTGAACGCCGAGTTGTTTGTCTCGCTGCTGCGACGCATGATGCGGCGTCGTTCGAAGCCGGTGCATTTGGTGCTCGACGGGCTTCCCGCGCACAAGACCACACTGGTCAAGACCTATGTTGCCTCCACGAAGGGCATGCTGACCCTGCATTTTCTTCCTGGCTATGCGCCTGAACTGAACCCCGATGAGCTGGTATGGAGCCACATGAAACGCACCGGTGTGGCGAGAACACCGCTGCGGCGCGGCGAAAAGCTGCAGGCGAAGATCGAAGCGCAACTCAGCGCCATCAAGCGCATGCCTCGGTTAATACGGTCATTCTTCAAGGCGCCGAGTGTCGTCTATATTACCGACTGGTGAGTAAACCGCTTCCTCGCCTTAGGCCCGCTCATCACCCCCGCTGAGCGGGCTTTTTTGGCATTGAACCGAAATATATCCTTGGTAACCGAGGCAAAACCTGTGGCGATGGTGGACTTTTCGATTTCCCCGACGCGGGCAGCTCTGATTCATTCTGGGGATGGCGCCCCCTGCGGGTAGTGCGCATTTGGGCGGTCCTATCTGGACTTTTCTTGTTTAGCGGAATGCTCATGTAACTTGCTCGCGTGGCGTTCGCAGCGTTAGCTTGCTTAGCTTCCCACTCCTCAATCATCCGCACCAGATCCACCACATCCCACAGCTTCTCGCTAATGCCTGTCCTCATTGCTGGTGACATTCGAATGGTCTGATGGATGCGGCAAAAGTTGCAATACATGAAGTGCAGCGAACTGAGACACTACCGAGTGACGGCGGGGGGTGTTGCGCATCGCGTGGTCGGGCGTGGTCTCGATCAGGCCGGCGTTATGGTCAGCTTCAGACCAAGGGCGCGCACGACGGTGAGTACCCGTGCTGAACTCCGGATGTCCCGCGGCTGACAGCGCCTTGTAGAGGCTTTGGCGCCCCACGCCGGCGCGTTGCGCAATCTCTGTCATCCCCTTGGCACGGGCGACGACGCCGAGGGCGTGATTGATAAGCGCCGGATCACCGTCGTCGAACACGGCTTCCAGATAGGCCGCGATGTCCTCGGCGGTTTCGAGGTGGTCCGCGGAGTCCCAGCGGGTGGTGTTTGTCTTTGGCATGGTCTTGCACCTACCGCGAACGCGCGAGGGCAAAGGCGGCCCCGATGTCCCTGGTCTGCGTCGTCTTGTCACCACCAGTGAGCAGCACCAGCACCGCCTCGCCGTGGCGCACGAAATAGATGCGATAGCCAGGGCCATAGTCGATGCGCAGCTCGGATATTCCTTCACCTATGGGTTTGACGTCTCCGGCGAGGCCGAGCGCCAGGCGGTCAATGCGGACCTGGATGCGCGCCTTTGCTTGCCGATCCCGGAGCTTGCGAAACCAGCGGTCGAAGACATCGGTCTGCCGGACTTCGATTGCGGCCATTGTCTCCCATGGGGGACAAATGTCAAGCGTGCCGATCGTCGCTGGGTGGGTTCACCAGCGAGTTAATGCGGCGCGGGGACAGACGATATGGCGGCCGGCCGTCGAATAGAGGAGGGCCGCGCTGTACTCGCAAGCAGGTATCGCATGTGAGGGGGCGAATGGCCGATCAGGGATACCATCCTGGTTCATCTGATGAAGCTGCAAGCGTCGCCAGCCGCTGAGCCACGTGCGGGACGGCGCGAGACGATCGTCGAGCAGCGCGGCGAGATCGAGCGGGTGATCGAGGACTTGCCCAGCCTGCGACAGATCGTGGGCCGCGCCATTGCCAGGGAGATCGGGGCTGCGCAACGGCAGGTTGGGGCTGCACTGGCCGAGCATGGCGAAACACCGCGCGTGGACATGGAACGCATCGGCTATTCCGAGGCGGAGGTGCTGGGGGATTGGTTTCCTGATGACGCGTAGCGTGGGCATTGCGACGCGCGTCGCGCCAGCGCCGCCACGAGCGGGGCGCTGTTGGAGTTGTCGCCTCTATGAACAGAGGCATCCAGCCTCGTACGCAAGAGCACGAAAAAGCCGACCCCATTAGGGGCCGGCCAGTAGCGCAGTATGAGCTGGAGCCAGGTGTTGATCGACTGAATCCAACCCGGGGCAGGTTTTGTTGTGCCGTACACAGCATGGCAAGCGGGATTATTGTCCGCCAAAATTCGCATGATTGCGGTTGCGGCGTGGGGACTTCTCGCACAGAATTTTCGATGCGGCGCGGCGGTCTCTGGCATGAACGCTGCGGCGGAGTCCCGAAGCAAGCGGAGCTGGCGACCGGCGTCGGAAGCGGAAAGACAAAAATCTCCATGCCGATGAGGTGATCTCTAGGCCACCCGGTAGCGATGGTCGGGAGGGCCGAGCGCCAGGCGTACGCCGCGCGTCGCTGCTCGCGCCGGCACCAAACTACGGATCCGCCAGGAAGACGACCTGCCCGTGATCATGCTGTTGCGGCGCCGTGCCTGCCGCGGTACACATGTACCTACAGATGCCCTGGAGAGATGTCGATGGCGGACCAGATCCATATCCGCAACGCCGAAGCCGCGCAGCTCGCGCGACTCATGGCACGCCAGAGCGGCAAGACGATCAGCGAAGTGGTGCTCGATGCCTTGCGGCAATATCGGTCCGGCGGCATGGGCTCGCCACCACCGAAGCGGATTGCCACCTGGCGCCGTCTGTTGCGTTCTGACCGCCAACGGGGCCTGGCCCGGTACCAGACACCGGTCGAGGCGCTTTACGACGAAACGACCGGGCTGCCGCAATGATCGTGCTGGATAGCTCGATCCTGGTCGGGATCATCAAGGGCGAGGAGGATGCCGAGAAGCTGCTTGATCTGCTGGCCGGCGAGGAGTGCGCGATCGGCACGCCGACCCTGGTCGAGACACGGGCCTGGTGCACGATCAACCTGGCAGCGGGTTCCTCGCGCTGGCTGGAGCTTTTCATCGGCGCCGGCCCCGGCGCGATCGTTCCGTTCAGCCGCGAGATGGCCAACGCCGCGAGCCGAGCATTCGCCGCGTTCGGCCGGGCCAGCGGTCATCCTGCCAGGCTGAATTCTGGCGACTGCATGGCCTATGCCGTTTCCGCCACTCTCCGGGCGCCGCTCTTGTTCAAAGGCGGGGATTTTGGACTGACGGACGTGCTGGCACACCCCGCCTCGATCCGCACGTGACCGCCTATCGCGTCGGGCGCGGCGGCGTCACCGTGTAGTCGTAGAACCCGCGGTTGGTCTTCCGCCCAAGCCAGCCTGCCTCGACATACTTCACCAGCAATGGGCACGGCCGGTACTTGCTGTCCGACAGCCCCTCGTACAGCACCTGCATGATCGACAGGCAGGTATCCAGCCCGATGAAATCCGCCAGCTCCAGCGGGCCCATCGGGTGGTTCGCGCCGAGCTTCATCGAGATATCGATGCCGGCGACCGAGCCCACGCCCTCATACAGCGCATAGACCGCCTCGTTGATCATCGGCACCAGGATGCGGTTGACGATGAACGCCGGGAAGTCCTCGGCCACCGCGGCGGTCTTGTGCAGCCGCTCGGCGAGCGCATGAACCGCCTGGAAGGTCGGCTCGTCGGTCGCGATGCCGCGGATGATCTCCACCAGCTTCATCACCGGCACCGGATTCATGAAGTGCATGCCGATGAACTTCTCCGGCCGGTCGGTGGTCGCCGCCAGCCGGGTGATGGAGATCGACGAGGTGTTGGACGCCAGCAGGCACGCGGGCTTCAGGTGCGGCGTGAGCAGCTTGAAGATCGCCCGCTTCACGTCTTCCTTCTCGGTCGCCGATTCGATCACGAAGTCGGCGTCGCCGAATGCCTCATACTCCGTGGTGGTCGCGATGCGCGCCAGCGCAGCGTCGCGATCCTCGGCCGAGATCAGGCTGCGATTGACCTGGCGGTCCATGTTGTGGGCGATCGTCGCCATCGCCTTCTTGAGCGGCCCCAGCTTCACGTCGAGCATCGTGACCGGCAGGCCCGACAGCGCGCAGACATGCGCGATGCCGTTGCCCATCTGACCCGCCCCGACCACGCCAACGCGCGCAATCTCCGGCGGCTCCGCCAGCAGCGTGCCGCCGGCAGGCGAAGGTTTTACCTCTACGTTCATTCAGGAGCGCTCCAATTCCTTTGCCAACTCCGGCAATGCCTTGAACAGATCAGCCACCAGGCCATAGTCGGCGACCTGGAAGATGGGCGCTTCCTCATCCTTGTTGATCGCCACGATCACCTTGCTGTCCTTCATGCCGGCGAGATGCTGGATGGCACCCGAAATTCCGACAGCAATGTAAAGCTCCGGGGCGACGATCTTTCCGGTCTGGCCAACCTGATAGTCGTTGGGCACGAAACCGGCATCCACCGCGGCGCGGGATGCCCCCACCGCGGCGCCGAGTTTATCGGCAATTGGTTCCAAAAGCTTAAAGTTATCGCCGGCCTGCATGCCGCGTCCGCCGGAGATCACCACACGGGCCGCGGTCAGCTCGGGCCGCTCGCTCTTCGACAGCTCGGCCGAAATGAAGCGCGACATGGTCGGCAGGTCGGGGATCGACACTGGCTCGACCGGGGCACTGCCGCCTTCCGCCGCCACCGGGTCGAAGCTGGCGCCGCGGACGGTGATCACCTTCTTCGCGTCGGCCGACTTCACCGTCGCCATGCCGTTGCCGGCATAGATCGGCCGGATGAAGGTGTCGGCATCCACCACGTCGGCGATGTCGCTGATCGGCTGCACGTCGAGCAGTGCCGCGACGCGCGGCATGATGTTCTTGCCCACCGCGGTGGTCGCCGCCAGCAGATGATCGTAGTTCGGCGCCAGCGCCACCAGCAGCGCGGCGGTGGGTTCGGCCAGCAGGTGATCGAGCGCCGGCGCATCCGCCGTCAGCACCTTCGCGACCCCAGGCAGCTTCGCGGCGGCCTGCGCGGCGGCATCGAGGTTGCTGCCGGCGACCAGCGCATGCACCTCGCCCAGCCTGCTTGCCGCGGCGACCGCGCTGCGTGACGGCTGCTTGATGCCGGACGCGTCGAACTCGAGCAGAACCAGTGCCGTCATCGGTCAGATCACCTTCGCTTCCGTCCTGAGCTTCGCCACCAACTCGGCCACCGAGCCGACCTTCACGCCGGCCTTCCGCTTGGGCGGCTCCGCCACCTTCAGCGTGGTCAGCCGCGGCGCCGGATCGACGCCGAGATCCGCCGGCTTCACGTTGTCGATGGGCTTTTTCCGTGCCCGCATGATGTTGGGCAGCGAGGCATAGCGTGGCTCGTTCAGCCGCAGATCGGTGGTGACGATCGCCGGCAGGGTCAGAGCCACCGTCTCCAGCCCGCCGTCCACCTCACGCGTCACGGTGATGCCGTCGCCCTCGATCGTGATCTTCGAGGCAAAGGTGCCCTGCGGCCAGCCGAGCAGTGCCGCCAGCATCTGGCCGGTGGCGCTCATGTCGTCGTCGATCGCCTGCTTGCCCAGGATGATCAGCTTGGGCTGCTCCTTGTCGGCGATCGCCTTCAGCAGCTTGGCGACCGCGAGCGGCTGGAGCTCGACGTCGGTCTCCACCAGGATGCCGCGATCGGCCCCCATGGCGAGTGCTGTGCGGATCGTCTCGGCGCACTGCGGCACGCCCATGGAGACGGCGATGATCTCGGTCGCCGCGCCCTTTTCCTTCAGGCGGACCGCCTCCTCCACCCCGATCTCGTCGAACGGGTTCATGGACATCTTCACCCCGGCGGTTTCGACGCCGGAGCCATCCGCCTTCACGCGGACCTTCACGTTGTAGTCGACCACCCGCTTCACCGGGACCAGGATTTTCATGAGGAGGACCGTGCCGCTTCGAGGAATGTTGCCCACCGGCGGGCCAGACCGCCCGCCTGTTCGCACCTGCAATAGAGGCGGCGGACCATATGCAGGGGCCGGTAGCCTGTCAAACGCCGGTTCAGGACTTCAGCAGGGTCATCAGCAGGGCGAACAGCAGCAGCGCAGCGCCTTGCAGGATGACACGCCAGCGCATGAGCCGATTGGACCGCGCCGGGTCGCCGCCGCCGCGCACCAGGCCAAGAAAACCGGCGAACAGCACGCCCAGGGTGGCAAACATCAGCAGGGCGACCATGATGGCGAGGAAGGTCTTCACTGGGGTGATATAGCGGGTCAGCACCCCCTCCCCAACCCTCCCCCGCCACGCTGGAGAGGGAGTAGATCACTGGCCCATCGCTGCCATTTTGTTGTTGTCCGGAGCAATGATGATCCTGCGCCTGCTGATCCTCGCCGGCCTCCTCGCGATCGCGCCGCCCGCGCACGCGCAGGTCAGCCCTGACGATGCCCGCCATACAATCGAGGTGCTGCAAGACCCGCAGAAGCGCGATCAGCTCATCAACACGCTGAAGACCATCGCCCAGGCGCAACCGAAACCTGCGCCCGCCCCGGCTGTTGCTCCGATTGCTCCGATCGCTCCGGGCAGTCTCGGCGCCGAGGTGCTGCTGGGCGCGTCCAGCTTCCTCAATCGCCTTTCCAGCGAGGCCACCGCCACCTTCGGCGCGATCCAAAGCGTGCCCCTGCTGTGGGCCTGGCTGCACATCATGGCGACCGAGCCGTGGGCGCACGACATCCTGTTGGAGACCGCCTGGCGCCTCGTCGTTGTCCTTGCGGTGAGCCTGGCCGTGGAATGGGCGTTGCGGCGCGCGGTTGGGCGCCCGATCCTGGCTCTGGTGCGCCGGGCGCCCAACGGCGGCGCGCCGATACACGAGGATTCCGAGGCGCGCGCCGAGCAGGGTGAAACCGAGCCACCCCACCGGCGCCGGCTGGCGGCGCTGACCCTGCTGCGGCGCATGCCGCTGATGCTTGGCCGCTGTGCCCTGGAACTGCTGCCGGTCCTCGCCTTCCTGGCCGCCGGCCATCTGCTCGCCGCCACCTGGCTCGGCGGCAGCGACCCGCCCCGCCTCGTGCTGCTCGCGGTCATCGATGCCTATGCGCTCTGCGCCGCCATTATCTGCATCGCGCGGGTCATGTTCTCGCCCGGGCAGCCGCGTCTGCGCATGCTGACGATGACCGACACTGCGGCCGCCTACGCCATGCGCTGGACCAGGCGCATCGCGGTGGTCACCGTGTTCGGCTATGCGGCGGCCGAGGTGGGGTCGCTACTCGGCCTTTCCGACACCGCGCATGACGCGGTGCTGAAGGCGGTCGCCTTCGTCGACAACGTCTTCCTCGCGATAATCGTACTTCAGCAGCGCAGAACGGTACGACGCATGCTGCGTGCGCCGGAGGGCACGAGCCGCCCCGTCGCGGCGCTGCGCAACTGGCTGGCGCGGATCTGGCACTGGCTGGCACTGATGCTGCTTGCCGGGCTCTGGCTGGCCTCGGCGATCGAGGTGCAGCACGGATACGCCAACATGCTGCGCTACGTCGGCAGCATCGTCGTGGTGATGATCCTGGCGCGGCTGCTTCAGATCGTCGTACTCGGCGGTCTGGACCGCGCCATGTCGCTGCCGCCGGACACGGCGTCGCGCTATCCGGGCATCGAGGCGCGGCTCGCACTCTATCATCCGGTGCTGGCCAGCATCGCGCGCGCCCTGATCTTTCTGATCGCCGCGATCGCGCTGCTCCAGCTCTGGGGGCTTGGCGCCTTCGACTGGCTGATGGTCAGCCCGCCCGGCCGCCGTCTGCTGTCCAGCCTGCTCAACCTGGCCGTCACGGTGCTGCTGGCGGTGGCGGTGTGGGAGGCGGTCAACGCCGCGATCGAGCGCCATCTGGCCATGCTCGCCCGCGAGGCGCAGGCGGCTCGCTCGGCACGGCTGCGGACACTGCTGCCGCTGCTGCGCACGACGCTGTCGATCACCATCGTGGCCGTCGGCGGCATGATGGTGCTGTCCGAGATCGGCGTGAACATCGGCCCGCTGCTGGCCGGCGCGGGTATCGTCGGCGTGGCCATCGGCTTCGGCTCGCAGACCCTGGTGCGAGACCTCATCACCGGCATCTTCCTGCTGCTGGAGAACGCGATGCAGGTCGGCGACACGGTCACCGTCGCCGGTCTGACGGGCACGGTCGAGAACCTCTCGGTCAGGATCATTCGCCTGCGTGCCGGCGACGGTTCGGTGCATCTCATCCCGTTCAGCTCGGTGACAACGGTGACCAACGTGAACCGCGGACTGGGCAACGCATCGGTGTCGGTCAGCGTTGCCGCATACGAGGATACCGACCGGGTGAGCGACGTGCTGAAGGAGATCGCGACGGACATGCGCGCGGAACCGGAGTATTCCGCGCGCATGCTGAGCGACCTCCAGCTCTGGGGTGTCGACAAGGTGGACGGCGCCTCGGCGACCATAGCCGGCCAAGTGGTCTGCACGGATTCGGGGCGTTGGAACGTGCAACGCGAGTTCAATCGGCGCATGAAGAAGCGGTTCGACGAGCTGGGGATACAGCTCTACAACCCGGTCGAGCGCATGGTCGCGGTACGCCGGATCCCGGGTGAGAGGCAGCCATGAAGCAGCTTGCCGCCACGATCGCGGCTGAAGGGTTTGCCTTCGTGCACGGGCCGGAGACGCGCGCGCTGTTCGGTCCGATGGGGGACTGGCCTGCCTTCGCCGCGAGCTGGGACGACCTCGGCCTCGACACCTACATGGCGGATGGCGGGCGTTACCGGAAGCGCCGCCATGCCGTGTTCGGCGGCCGCGCCGGCGAGCCGATCCACCGCAAGCCGCAGCAGCCGCATTACCAGAACCGCGACTACAACCCGCTGAACGGCGGCATCGCCCGCTGGTTCGACCCGGTGCTGCCGGAAATCGCCGCCGGCGCCAGCATGACCACGATTCTGGAAACGTGCCGCGCGCTGTTCGAGCGCCTGGCGCCGACGCGCGACTGGCACGTCGAGGTCCACCAGTTCCGCATCGAGGCGCACACCGGCTTGGCGGGACGGCCGACCCCCGAGGGCATGCACCGCGACGGCGTCGATTACGTGCTGGTGCTGCTGATCGGGCGGCGCAACATCCAGAGCGGCGTCACGTCGATCCAGGGCACGGACGGGCGAAATCTGGGCAGCTTCACGCTGGCCGCGCCGTGCGATGCCGCGTGGGTGGACGATCACCGGGTGATGCATGGGGTGACGCCGGTGGAACCGATCGATCCGGCGGAGCCAGGCTTCCGCGATGTGCTGGTCGTGACGTTCCGCGGCGAGGCGACCTGAAGCCCCGGGCGGACGATGGCCGCATCCCGGTCACGATCTCGTTATGATGCGAATCGAGGGGCTGTGAGTAACGACACATTGTCGATCAATTAACAAATGTCATGTTCCGTTCAGGCGGCACCAGGGATTGGCTACGGACATGCAGTGGTGGCAATGGGTGTTTCAGATCACCGGAGCCTGGTTCTATCTCGCGCTGATCACCGCGGGTGCCTGGGCCGTCTTCATGCGCTTTACGCGGCGCCCGCGGACAACGGTCAGAAGAACCCGGGAAACCGTCTTTCACAACGGGCGTAACGCGTAAGAGCCGCCTCACGCCGGATCGAGACGCAGCGTCGTGGGCAGGGTCGCCGGGGCGACCATGGATTGGGCGTAAGAACTGCGCGCGTATTTGGTCAGGAAGGCTTGGCTGACGGCCGCCACCGCCGCCTTGTCGTCGATCGCCGTGACGTGGACCGGGAGTTGCCGGTCATCGACCTCGAGCGTCGCCCGGCCGTCGGCGCGCGCGGCAACATACCACTTTCCTTGCGGGCCGCGGACCGAGCGCACGTAGGCGGCACCGTCGGCCACCACGACCCAGATGATGACCGGGCGCAGCCTGCCGACCCGGATGCGGACCTCCTCGGTCGTGCGCAGCAGCTTGAGCGTCGCGGCATCGAATGTCATGGCACGGTTCCCAGCTCCGTGGGCGCGCTGTCAGCCAATAGCGGCACCTCGAGCAGCCGCGCGTACAGCGCGCTGCTCAGTTCCGCCCGCCGTGCCCAGAGCGAGCGGTACCAGGCGATCCGCGGCGCCACCTGATAGGCCAACATCCGCTCGCCCGCGACGTAGTGCCGCGCCGCGTCGCCCTGCGCGCGCGCCAGCTCCGGCATCGCCACCAGGCGCAGCAGCCTGTCATGCAATTCGCCCGCGTTGTGGAACAGCAGACCGGTTCGACCGTCGTCGATGCTGTCGCCATACACGATGTCGCTCGCCACGGCCGCCACACGGCACGCGCCGGCCTCGATGAACTTGAGATCCGACTTGGCGCGGTTGAACGGCGTGTCCGCGAGCGGCATCAGCGAGATCTCGCACTGTCCGAGAAGCGCCAGGTAAGTGTCGTGATCGCAGATCGGCGTGAACTGTTTGCGCGGCGTGCGAAGCGCGTCGAAAAAGCCCCGGTCGTGCAGCACGTGGAAGCGCAGCCGCTCGCCCGCCTTCTCCGCCACATCGTTCAGCGCCGGCATCAGCGGCGCCCAGTCGCGCTCGCGGTTCAGCGCGCCGAAGAACACCGTCAGCGCCTGCGGGTCGCGGAAATTGCGCACCTCCGGCAGCGCGCGGATCATGTTGGGGAACACCATGACCTCGGGGTTCCGCGTGCGCAGGACCGCGGCGAGTGCCGGCGTGCTGGTCTGCACCGCATGCACGCCACGAAACGCGAGTTCATCATCGGCGTCGAGCATCCCGAAGTGATCGGGATGATCGTCGAACTCCGTGACGACCACCCAGCCGTCGGCCAGCAGACTGCGGATCACGCCGGCGCCCAGATCGCCGGAAAGCGTCGGCCGGTGCAGCACGAAGACGCGCGGCGTATCGCCACCGGGGACCTTGATCTCGCCGCCGGCCGCGAACTGGGTCAGCACCGTCGGATCGCTGCGGATCGCCTGCATCGGATACACGACGCGTACATGCGACACGCCGCCCACCGGCTGCAACATGTTCGCCGCCACGACCATCACCGACCGCGGCGCCTTCAGCACGCGCCAGATGTATTGCAGCGGCGCGGCACGCCGCGCGTAGGTGGCCGGATCGACACCGAGGCTGGTCAGCGCCGGTGCGATCTTGCCGGCGAATTCCTGCGCGCTGGCGGCATCGAACACCCGCGGCGAGACTTCGTGCGGCACGAGCCCGGCTGCCTCCAGCCCTTCACGCATCGTCTCGAGGCTGAACCAGCGCAGATGCGTCTCATCCAGCAGGCCGGCCGGCTCGTATTTCCAGGTGCCGCGCAGCAGCCGGTCGGCGAAGCTCCAGTGCCCCATGTTGGGCACGCAGATCAGCATGGTGCCATCGTCGCTCAGCACCTCCGCGTGGCGGCGCAGCACCGGCCACGGATCGCGCAGGTGCTCCAGCACGTCGCCGTAGACGATGCAGTCGATCGGGCGATCCAGCGCGAACGGCATCGGATCGTGCTCGACATCCACCACCGCCACCTGGTCGAGCCGCCGCGCCGCCTGGCCAGCCGCCACGGGATCGTTGTCGATGCCCAGCAGCCGCGCGCGCGGATTGAGCCGCCGATACGCCGCCCCCAGGGCGCCGGTGTTGCAGCCGACGTCGAGCACCACCCCGGCGCTGAGCGGAATGCGCTCCAGCAGGTCGTTGTTCGCCTGGTCGGGGTAGCGGGGCATAGGCGGCGAACGCTCCGTAACAGCCGGACCGTGCTACGCGGAATTGCCGCGACGGCGCAAGGAAGAAGCGGGCTCGCGCGGGATGAACCCTCAAAGACGCGCTCGTCCCCGTGTTCACTGACCCGAAATCGCAGCTTTCCGGCGGTTTCTCATGTCCGAAAATCCGCTAGGAACCCTGAACCAAGTAATTCTTGATCTTCCTTCTGCGCCGACGCGTGACCCAAACAGCTCCTTGGACCGTGTCCTGCGCCGGCTCGGGCCTGGGATCGAAGAAAGACTGCTCTTGAACGGGAACGGCGGGACAGTCGGAGCCACCTGATCGGCACGCCGGCGATCGGGTTGAAGCACTGGTCATTGCAGTGCAGAGGCCAGCCTCCCAGATGAGGTTCGACCTACCATTCATTTTGGTTACCGAAGAAATGACATTTGACATCGAGACACCGGCTGACCTGTTCGAGCGGGTTCTGTTGCCGACATATCAGGAGTTCCTGGAAAACAATGCCTCGTCCCGCCATGCACTACAGGGCGTGCTCGTGGCCTATCACCTGTTTGACTGGGCTAACGATGAGGGTTTCACTGATGACGCTTTCGCTCGGCACTACCCCGAGCCGGGGCATCGCGGGATGCTCGGCTTTTTTCGGATTGCCCGAGGGCTGACGAATGGCTTCAAGCACTACGCAAGTCCGCTGCCAGGAAAGTCGCACCCCGGAGCGCGCGTCGCGACGCGCGCTCAGCGCGGCTTCTCGTCGGCGTTCTCGGACGATTTCAGCCGACCTTTGAACGCGGAAGACGTCAGCGTGGACATCCTGCTGCGGAAGCTTGTGGCGTTCTGGACAGATCAGCACGAGAAAGGGGCGCTCGCGCGACCGCGCGCTTGAGGTCGCCCAGTCGGCGCAAGGCTGAGAAGGACGCCGCTCAGGGCGGCGTGGCGGGGGGAGCTATAGTCGGCGGGGTGGGTCAGGGCCTTCGATTGTCACAGAGTTGCCTCGGATCACGGCCTTTGGCGAAGAGGTTAGATCAGCGATCGGGAGCCTGTCAGGAATCCTGTGTGAGGGGTCGGTTTCACCTGATGCCTTTACTCGACGCTGAACCTGTTGCCGAACATAATGGCGAACTGGGTCATGGCAGCGGTCCACTCGCGTTGAGCATTCTTCCACTTTCGGCTGACACCGCGCAAGGCAAGGTACAGTAGCTTTGTCGCTGCCTCGTCGTTGGGGAAGTGCCCACGGCTGCGAATGGCGGTGCGCAGAGTGCTGTTGAGGCTTTCGATTGCATTGGTTGTGTAGATGATCCGCCGCACTTCCGCGGGGAAGGCAAAGAACGGGATCACCTGGTCCCACTGACGTCGCCAAAGCGGCGCGATGGCAGGGTATTTCTTGCCCCAAGGGCCGGCCTCGAAGTCGTCCAGGGCAAGCAGCGCGGCGTCGGCTGTCGGGGCCTTATAGATCGGCTTCAGTGCCGTCACGACATGCTTGCGGTCCTGCCAGGAGACATAGGCCAGTGCGTTGCGCAGCAAGTGGACGACGCAGGTCTGCACAAGGGTTTGCGGGAACGCAGCATTGATCGCCTCGGGGAACCCCTTCAGACCGTCGACCACCGCGATCAGGATGTCCTTGACCCCGCGGTTGCGTAGCTCGTTGACGATCCGCAACCAGAACTTGGCGCCCTCGTTTGGATCGATCCACAGACCGAGCACATGTTTGCGGCCGTCGGGCGTGATGCCAAGAGCCAGGTAGGCGGCCTTGTTGGACACCGTGCCCTGGTCGCGCACCTTCACCCGGATCGCGTCGAAGAACATCACCGGGTACAGCGGCTCCAGCGGCCGCGACTGCCATTCGGCGACCTCCGCCGACACCGCATCGGTAACCGTGCTGATCAGCTGCGGCGAGACCTCCGCGCCATAGATCTCCTCCAGGTGCCCCTGGATCTCGCGTGTGCTCATGCCGCGCGCATACATCGAGATCACCTTGTCGTCGAAGTCGGGCAGACGGCGCTGGTACTTGCCGATCAGCACCGGGTCGAAGCGTGCTTCCCGGTCGCGGGGAATGGTCACTTCCACATGGCCGTCACCAGCAAGGACACGCTTGCGGGTGCTGCCGTTGCGATGGTTCTTGCCCTCGTTCGAGGCGCGGTCCTCGGTGAGGTGCTGATCAAACTCCGCCGCCATCATCCGGTTCAGCAGAGCCTTCTTGAGCTCTCCCAGCAGCCCGTCCGGGCGCATCACAGATGCAGGGTCCTGCCCCGCAAGCAACTCGTCGATAAGCTCGCTTCGTATCGTCATGGGTCCATCCTAAGCCCTTCAACGGGCCTCAATGTGACCCCTCACACAAGATTCCTGACAGGCCTCCGATCGGGCATGCCATGCCAACACCCGGGCCGAAGTCAGAGCTGAAAGCCGAAGACCACGGATTGGGCAGCGGCTCGCACTCGGGCAGGTTCCAACGAACCGGAGCGGGCTTCTGTAGCTCTCCTGCGAGAACAACGCTGCCCGCCGTCAGAAGCGACAACCAGAGCACGCCGCGCCTTGTGCAGGCCGGGTTGGCGGCCTTGGTCATCTATAGCCACTCGGTCCATCGCCGCAACGGCACCCTTGCGCCGCCTATCACCAGGTCCCAACGATGCTCACGCCCTGTAACGAAGACGTTGCCGGAGTCATCTGTGATGACGGTTCCGAAGTCGTCGGTGAGGTAGCGGTTCTCGGCCCGGCGATCGATGCGCATCCCCACAACTGCGACCAGGGTCAGTAACCAGAGGGCAATCAGCCACAGGAGCCGTGCCTTCGCGAGTTGCGAGGTGAGAGACGGTTGTCTCATGGTGTCGGCAGCCACACTGCACCTCTTGGGGGTGATCGATTGCCGAATATGGTGATGCCGGTTCCTTCCGCCAGTGTGCGCCGCGGGCAAGTATAAATCACCGGCATGCTGGCCGGCGTGACTGGCATCGGCGCAGTCAAAACGAGCGGGACGGCCATAGCTCCAGCTCGGCTACGTTCCAAGGGCCACGCCCTTGGCGGGGAGGGCGGAGCCCCCTACCCGCGAGACAGCAGGCCGCCGCCGAGTGCCGATCGCACGAAGCCGGCGGCGTAGGCGAGCCGCCAGCGGCACGGCAGCAGGCAGGTGCTGCGCCGCGGCAGCAGACCGAACGGCGCCAGCAGCAGTGCGACGGCAAAGCGGCGCGGCAACTCGCGCCAGACCGCGGCGGATTGACCCAGCAGCCGGCGGGTCAGCACGGTGGAAATACCCTGCCAGTAGAGTCGCGACAGCAGCCAGCGCGGGGTCAGGCGCTCCGCCTGGATCTGATGCTGCACCACGATGCGCGAATTGTAGCGCGCCGAATGGCCGGCCGCCTGGAGGCGCCATGCGACCTGCACCTCCTCGTCCGACAGCAGCGCCTTGCCGACACGTCCACTGTGGCACCCGAAGCCGCCGATCGCCAGCAATTTCGGCACATGCACGACCATGTTCGCGCCATACGGTTCCAGCCCGGCAGGCAGTGCCGGTGTGCGATATTCTCCCTGGCCCTCGAACTCGATGATCGAGAGTGTGCCGCGCAGATGCGGCGGCCACCACGGCGGCAGCGGCGCCTCCCATCGCGGCAGGATGCGGCCGCCGATCAGTGCCGTGGGCGGGTCGGCTTCGGCGATCGCCGCCAGGATCCGCTCGAGCCAGTCGGTCGCGGGGATCGCGTCATCGTCGATATAGGCGATGTATTCGCCGCGAACCGCCGCCGCGCCGGCGTTGCGAGCGAAGCTGACACCGGCGCGCTCCATCCGCAGCAGCCGCGCATTTGCGACGCCGGCCACCAGACGCGCCACCTGCGCCCACGCCTCGCCGGAGGAGGCGCTGTCCACCACCAGGATGTCGAACCGCCCGGCCCCTACACTCTGCCGGGACAGCCCCTCCAGACAGTCCGCCAGATATCGCGGGCGATCATGCGTGCAGATACAGACGGTGACGTCCATGCGCTCAAGAGTAGGCGCAGCGGCATTGAGGAAGAATTAGCGGCGCGGGTGGCGGTGCTTCATTGGGCGACGAACCGCTCCAACCAATGGATCGTGTAATCGCCACGCTGGAACTCCGCGTTATCGACGATGCGCTGGTGCAGCGGGATCGTCGTCTGGATGCCCACGATGGCGAATTCATCCAGCGCGCGGCGCATCCGATTGATCGCATCGGCGCGTGTCGGTGCGTGCACGATCAGCTTGGCCACCAGGCTGTCGTAGAAGGGCGGCACGAAATACCCCGCATACAGCGCCGAATCGACCCGCACTCCCAGGCCGCCGGGCGCGTGGTATGCGGTGACCCGGCCGGGCGTCGGAATGAAGGTCGTCGGATCCTCTGCCGTGATGCGGCACTCGATCGCGTGTCCGGAGAACCGGATGTCGCTCTGTCCGTAGCCCAGCGTTTCGCCGGCGGCGATGCGGATCTGCTCGCGCACGAGGTCGATGCCGCATACCATCTCGGTCACCGGATGCTCGACCTGAAGCCGCGTGTTCATCTCGATGAACGCGAACTGCCCGTCCTGATACAGAAACTCCAGCGTCCCGGCGTTGCGGTAGCCAAGCGATGCCAGCGCGGCGGTCGCGGTGGCGCCGAGTTTGTCTCGCGCGCCGGAACTGAGCGCCGGCGAGCCGGCTTCCTCCAGCACCTTCTGATGCCGCCGTTGCAGGCTGCAGTCGCGCTCGCCCAGGTGCACGACGCTGCCGTGCGCATCGGCCAGCACCTGGAGTTCGATATGGCGCGGGTGGTCGAGATACCGTTCGATATACACCGCATCGTTGCCGAAGGCGGCGCGCGCCTCGGTGCGGGCGATGCCGAACGCCTCCTCGATCGAGCCGGCGTCGCGCGCCACCTTCATGCCGCGCCCGCCGCCGCCCGCGGATGCCTTCACCACCACCGGATAACCGATGCGCCCCGCCACGTCGCGCGCCTTCGCCACATCCCCGACGACGCCGTCCGAGCCAGGCACCAGCGGCACGCCGAGCCGGGAGACGGCTGCCTTGGCGGCGATCTTGTCGCCCATCATGCGGATATGCGCAGGCGACGGACCGATGAAGGTCAGGCCATGCGCCTCGACCATTTCGGCGAACCCGGCATTCTCGGCGAGGAAGCCATAGCCCGGATGGATCGCCTCCGCGCCGGTCACCAGGGCCGCGGACAGAATGGCGGGCATGTTGAGGTAGCTGTCCTTCGCCGCCGGCGGCCCGATGCAGACACTCTCATCGGCCAGCCGTACATGCATCGCCTCGGCATCCGCGGTGGAATGCACTGCGACCGACTGGAATGCCTAGCTCGCGGCAGGCTCGCTGGATGCGAAGTGCGATCTCGCCGCGATTGGCGATGAGGATCTTCTGAAACAACCGATCATTCCAGGATCAGCAGAACCTCGCCGTATTCCACCGGCGTACTGTTGGCGACCAGGATGCGCGTGACGGTGCCGTCCTTCGGCGCCTTGATCTGATTGAAGGTCTTCATCGCCTCGATCAGCAGCAGCGTCTGGCCGGCGGTGACGCTCTGGCCGACGATGACAAAGGCCGGCGCGCCAGGCTCCGGCGAGAGATAGGCGACGCCGACCATCGGACTGACCACCGCGCCGGGATGGCTCGCCTCATCCGGCGCGGCCGCGATAGGTTGCGGTGCCGGGGCGGGCGCCACGATCGGGGCGGCGGCCGCCGGGGCGACGGCGCGCACCACGCGGATGCGGCTGTCCTTCTCGGCGATCTCGATCTCGGTGAGGCCGGTCTCGTTCAGCACCGCGGCGAGCGCGCGGATCGCGTCGGGATCGAACGGGATGCGGGTCATGCGTGATCCCGGGCGCAAGCCCGGCCCTCGCCCGTCATGGCAGGACCTGATCCGGCCATCACGCGTTGACCTCCAGCAGGAGGTCGGCCATGGCGGTCAACGCCAGCGCATAGCCGCGGACGCCGAGACCGCAGATCACCCCGACCGCGGCCTTCGACACATAGGAGTGCTGACGGAATTCCTCGCGGCGGTGGATGTTGGTCACATGCACCTCGATCACCGGTATGTCGGTCGCGAGCAAGGCGTCCATCAGCGCGATCGAGCTGGTGGTGTAACCGGCCGGATTGATCACGATGCCCTGCGCGCGGCCACGGCATTCCTGCACCCACGAGACCAGTTCGCCCTCGCCATTGGTCTGGCGGAAGTCGATGGCGAGCCCGAGCTGGTCGGCGGTTTCCGCGCAGAGCTGCTCCACGTCGTCGAGCGTCGCGCTGCCGTAGAGATGCGGCTGTCGGAGCCCGAGCAAATTCATATTCGGACCGTTCAGCACGGCGACCAGGGGCGGTGATGCCGATTGAGACATGGGGGCGCGCGTAGCATAGCTGATCGCGCCGGTCCAACCGGCGGCCGTGTCGATCTCAGTTGATGGAACGCGCCAGCGTCCGCAGCCGCGTCTCGGCGTCCCGATCCCCCAGCGCCGCCGCCTTGCGATACCAGGCAGCGGCCGTCGCCGGATCGGGTCGCAGACCGACGACACCCAACGTCTCCAGGTAAGCGGGATCGAAGGTCTTCGCGAGTGCCAGGGCTGCTGCGGCGCTGCCGGCATCGGCGGCGGACTCGTAGAACTTGCGCGCCGCCGATATGTCCTTGATCGCCACCATCGCATCGCCGCGACGCATCAGCGCAGCCGCCATCGCCGTGTCCTGCGCCGGGGCGCGCGCCGCAGGCTCGGCAAGCACCAGCATGGTATCGGGCGCAGCAGGACGCGCCGGGCCCTGCTTGTCCGCGATGCCCGTAGCGACGGCAGGAGCATCCGCCGATATCGCGCCGGGCGATGTTGCGGCCACGGGCATCTCCGGCGCGGCGGGCGCATCGCTCCTGGCGGCCTGATTGCCCAGCGACGCGGTCGCGCGCGAAATCAGCTCACTGGCCAGACCTTCGAACAGCTTCAGATCGACCTCGACCGTCCGTCTGCCCGCCGCATGCTCCACAGCCTGGCGGTACGTCGCGCGTGCAACGAAATCCTGCAAGGCGTGCAGCGTCTCCGGCGTGGCGGGTTCCACGCGGGTGATCACACTCTGCCAGGTCAGCAACGCGTTGTCGTCGGGCGGGGTGGCGGTGTGGCCATCGGAGATCTGCTTTTCAATCTTGAGGAGCAGCGCCTCGCACGCCTGATCGGCCTGCACCCCCGGCGAGGCCTTCGCATCCCCGGGACGGTCGGGAGCGGCAAACGACGTACCCGACATCAACAGAAGGAGCCCGCACAGCGCCAGCAGCGCCCAGTGCTGTGCGTGCCTTCGTGCCGTCTCCCCCGACACCGTCAGTGTCCTGCCGCGCGCTGTTTGTCCCACGCGAGGAACTGCTGGAACAGCGTCGCCTTCGCCGAATCCGTCAGGCTGCTGCTCGCCCCGGGGTTCGTCTGCGACAGGAACGCATTGAACCGTTCCTGCGTCGTGCCGCCGGCTGTCCCGGCGATTGTCTGCTGCACCAGCCAGTCCTGCGCGGCCTGAAAGCGCGTCCAGCCGGGTACCTGGGCGGTCAGGTTCACTTCGCGCCACTTGGGATGCCGCGGCGGCTGCTGGAACTGGTCGAACTTGCTGAAGAACGCGGTCACGAAACGGGCGACCTTGTTGTAGCGCTCGCTATGCGGCTGCCAGGCGAACACCGCCATCACGTCGCCGACGGCGATCGTCGGCACTGTCGTCCCGGCCGGCACGAGCAACGGATAGCTATCGTGGGTGAACTGATCCGGCAGGTAGGTCTGCGCGAGCGCCTGGTTGAGCTCGATCGGCAGGAAATGAATGCCGCTGTCGGTTGTTATGTCGGTGAACAGCGGGATCGGCGCGCCGCCGACATGGATCACCGCCGCGATATCGCCGTGCTTCAGCTCCTGCACGCCGGTGACCTGCTTTTCGTGCTCGACCTTGGCCTTGATGCCGAGCGCGTCCAGGACGATCTCCGCGGTCATCGCGGATCCGCTGCCGGTCACGTCGACGTTGACGCGCTGGCCGTTCAGGTCCTCGAGCTTCGTGATGTCCTTGCGCGCGAGGACGTGGATCTCCTCGTCGTACAGCTTGGCGATGTAGCGGATCTTCTGCGTGAGGTTGGGGAACATCCCATGCTGTTGCGCGTAGGTCAGTGCATCGGCCTGGACGAAGCCGATATCCACGCCCTTGAGGTAGAGAATGTCGGAGAGGTTCTGGAGCGAGCCCTTCCCCAGTACCGGCAGCACGCGAAGCGTGTCGTCGTCCAGGATCGTCAGGTCCGCGCCGGTCCTGGCGTAGGTGCCGCCCTCCATTCCGGTAATGACGCCGACGCTGCCCTGATTGGCCCGGTTGGCTATGTCGGTTGACTGCTGCTGGGCCATCACCGGGCCAGTCAGCATGACAAGCAGGACCGCCGCGATAAGCTGTCGCACGAAACCCCCTTCAGTTCGGGCCGGTATCCCCTGCCCGTTCAAGCGCGTTATAAGCTGGTAACGATCTCGTTATACCGTCGTTAAGCCCTGATCGCCATGATTATTCAAGCCGCTCCACGGGTCACGCCGGGGGTCGGATCAGGCATGCGGCGGGGCCGGGTGGTCGCACCTCGGTTCCTTGCCCAGCCGCCCTCGCGTGCCCATACTCCCGGCATGCAGACCGCCGTGACTTTGACACTGAATGGCGAAGCCCGTGCCTTCGACGGACCGATGACCGTCGCCGCGCTGCTGACGGCTCTCGGGCTGGAAACACGCAAGGTGGCGGTGGAGCGCAACGAGGCGATCGTGCCACGCTCCAGCTACGCCGAGACCTGGCTTGAGAGCGGCGACGCGCTGGAGATCGTGCATTTCATCGGGGGAGGCTGAGATGGACGCAACGCTGCCGCAAGACGATACCTGGACGGTGGCCGGACGACGTTTCCACTCGCGCCTGATCGTCGGCACGGGACGCTACAAGGACCTCGAGGAGACCGGCGCCGCCATCGCAGCCTCCGGCGCGGAAATCGTCACGGTCGCGGTGCGGCGGGTGAACCTGTCGGATCCCAAGGCGCCGATGCTTCAGGACCACGTCGATCCGAAGAAATACACCTACCTGCCGAATACCGCCGGCTGCCACACCGCCAGCGAGGCGGTGCGCACGCTGCGTCTCGCGCGAGAGGCGGGCGGTTGGAACCTGGTGAAACTCGAGGTGCTCGGTCCGCCTCCGACGTTGTACCCGGACATGCCGGGCACGCTCGAAGCGGCCGAGGCGCTGATCAAGGATGGGTTCGAGGTGATGGTCTACACCGCCGACGACCCGGTGGCGTGCAAGCGGCTCGAGGACATGGGCTGTGTCGCGATCATGCCGTTGGGCGCGCCGATCGGTTCGGGTCTCGGCATCCAGAACGCGGCGATGATCTGGATGATCCGCGAGCAGACCAAGGTGCCGTTTCTGGTGGACGCCGGCGTCGGTACGGCCTCGGACGCGGCGGTCGCCATGGAGCTGGGCTGCGACGCCGTGCTGCTGAACTCGGCGATCGCGCACGCCAAGGACCCGATCCGGATGGCGCGCGCGATGAAGCTGGCGATCGAGGCGGGACGCCTCGCCTATCTTGCCGGCCGTATGCCGCGCCGTCTCGGCGCCGATCCGTCCAGCCCGCTGACCGGGCTGATCAGATAGCCACCGCTCAGCCGGTCAGCACACCCAGCCGCCGCAGCAGCGGCACCCGCCGCTCCAGCGTCCCGGCGACCGCCTCGGTTACGATGCGCGTCGTCTCGCCGGCGTCGGTGACCGGCTTGCCGTCGCGCTGCACGCTGCGCCCGCTGCGTCCCAGCACCCCCACCAGTTCGGCCGTCAGGGTACCGACATCCGCCGGCTTGCCCGCCAGCAGTTCGCCCACCACCAGCGTCTCCAGGAGATCCACACCGATCGCCGATCCGATCGCCGGCGCCGCCAGCCGCGGCAGGTCGGCGGCACGCGCATTGGCGCGCGCGATCGCCACGTTGAGCCGCCGCGCCGCGTCATGCCCCGCGGCCGACCCGCCATCCGGCAGCATCGGGTGCGCATAGCCGCCGGCGATCAGCAGTGTGAAGGCCTGCATCAGTTCCACCAGCGGCCGATCCGCGAAAGCCGCAGCCTCGCGCGCCTGGCGGACACTGAGCGTGCCCGCGTCCAGCATGGACAGCAGCGGCTGATACACCTCCGGCCGGCCGGTCACGCTGCCCATCGGTGTTGCGAACGTGACGCCCGTCTCCGGCATCACCACGCCCATCGCGGCAAGCCTCGTGTCCTCGAGCAGCGCCTGCTGCTCGGCCGCCGGCATCGACGCCGTGCCCTTGCGATAAAGGTCGCGGCGGAATGTCTGCGCGCAGCCGAGATCACGCAGCGTCTCACGCAGGTAGGGATCGCGCGTTTCCGCCAGAATGGGCGACACGTTGGACGGCACCGAGACGCTGTCGATGTTCTCGGCCAATGTGGCGCTGCCGATGTAGCGGCACTTCGCCTCCAGCATATCGGAGGCGATATCGGCGAACATCAGCGGATACCAGTGCTGGTTCAGGTATTCGTGCGCGATATAGCGTGGGTCCTGCTTGCGGATGTCGGCGAGGCGATTCTCGAGCGCCGGGTTCGCCTGAAAGAACAGCGCGCCCGCCTGCTTCAGCCGGTCGACGAAGTCCAACACGCCGGGTGCGGCGACGTCGGTGCGCTCCGGGCTCGCCTCGACCAGCATCCGCATCAGTGCGCGCACCGGCACCATCGATGTCCAACCGGTGGTGACGTTATAGCTGAGATACACCAGCCCGCCCGGCTTCAGCCGCTTCGCGATCGTTGCGACCAGATGCCTGCGGTTCTCGGGCGAGATCCAGCTCAGCACGCCGTGCGAAACCATGATGTCGAAATCAGGCAGATCGTTGCGCGGCACGGCCTCGAGTTCGGCGAACGACGTCTCGACGAACCGCACGTTGGTCAGCCCGGCGCGCGCGGCAAGGTCGTTGGCGAACTCGACATGCGCGGGGTTGAAGTCGAACCCCCACACTTCCGCGTGCGGGCACACGGCGGCGACGACGAGAGTGGTGAAGCCGTTGCCGCATCCGAGGTCGGCATAGCTGAACGGTGCCGCAAGGTCCGGCGGACGATGCCCGAGCAGCAGGCTTGTCAGGGCGATCCAACTCGGCGTGATCTCGCGGTAGAAGTTGCTGGTATACGCCACGTCGGTGACGTAGCCGTCGTCCCACTTGGCCATGCGCGGCGTTTCCCCATGCGAAGCTACGCGTGCGCCACTCAGGTAACAGGCGGCCGTTTCATTTGCCAGCCGAGAAGTCCGCGCGTTCCGCGTCGCGATGTTCCAGTTGCGAATTCACCTCCGCGCCGAGCAGCACCGCGTACGCGGTCAGGTAGAACCACAGCATGATCGCGACGACCGCGCCGAGCGGACCATAGGTCACGCCGAAGCGGGCGATGTGCGCGACGTAGTACGACAGCCCGGCCGAGGCGATCAGCCACAGCAGCGTCGCGAGAATCGCGCCAGCGAAAATCCGCCGCCGCGGGTGCTGGTCGCGTGACGGTCCGTACCGGTAGAGCAGCGCGATCGTGCCGCCCACCAGCACCACCAGCAGCACCATGCTGAGGACGTTGATCAGCGTCGCGCTGTAGTCGGACAAGCCGATGAACGAGATCACCGTCGGGAGGAGCACCAGCACCGCGATGGCGAGAACCGCCGCGACCACGGCACAGAGCGTCATCGCCAGTGCGGTGAGCTGGAAGCCCAGGATGCCGCGCCGCTCCACCGCGTCATAGGCGACGTTCAGTGCCGACAGCACGGACTTGGTGCCGGCCGAGGCGCTCCAGAACGCAACGACGAGACTGATCAGCAGGCTGATGCTCAGCGTGTCGTTGGGTTGGCTGACGAGTTCGTGCACGCGTTCACTGATGAGTGCGAAGGCCGGTGGCGGCAGCAGTTCGCGCAGCAGGGCGAGCTGCTGCTCCACCGACTGGACGTTGAACACCAGGCCATAGACCGAGATCAGCACGCTGATCGCGGGAAACAGCGCCATGGTGGCATAGAAGCCGCAGCCGGCCGCCGCGAGCGAGACCCGATCGGTGATGGCCTCGCGCATCGCGCCGACACCGACCTGACGCCAGCCGGGTCCGCCGGCGGCGCGTCCGCCCGCCCCATCGGAGGCCATCGTATCCAATGTGTGCCTCGCGTCCATCCTGCTATCCCCTGATCCTGGCAGGGAAAACGCCGGACCGCAGCGTGCGATGCAATGCGGCGACATTTTCTTGCGGATTGATAGAGATTCCGTCTTGCGTCGCAGGAGCAGGGGTCCTATGTGGCCCCCACGCAGCAACGCACGTGCCTCTGGCCCTAAGTGGTTACGCAACGACGTCAAGCGTTCTGGCAATCGTTTTGGTCGCTGGTTCGTTCGACCGTTTCGTCAACTAACGCCCGTCGCCTGGATCAGGCGGGCGTCCAGCCAAAGGAGGCCCGGCGCGATGACCCCGAAAGTCGCCCGATTCCTTGCTGAGCAGCAGCCGGCCACGCCGTGCCTGGTGCTCGACGTGGACCGTGTGGAAGCCAATTTCCGCGCTCTTCAGCGTGCCCTGCCGCTGGCGCGGATTTATTACGCGGTGAAGGCCAATCCCGCCCGCCCGGTGCTGGAACGGCTGGCGCGTCTCGGCTCCAGCTTCGATGCGGCGAGCTTTGAGGAGGTCTGTGGCTGCCTGGACGCCGGCGCACGGCCGGAGGCGATCAGCTTCGGCAACACGATCAAGAAGTCGAGCGCGATCCGCGCGGCGTTCCAGCGCGGCGTGACCCTGTTCGCGTTCGATTCCGCCGAGGAGCTGGAAAAGCTGGCGGAGCACGCGCCGGGAGCGCGGGTGTATTGCCGCATCCTGGTGGAGAACGCAGGCGCCGACTGGCCGCTGTCGCGCAAGTTCGGCACGACGGTGGAGACCGCCCGCGAGCTGATGCTGCGCGCCGGCGAGATGGGGCTGGACCCCTACGGCCTGTCGTTCCACGTCGGCAGCCAGCAGACCACCACGCGCGCCTACGAGGCGGCGATCGCCAAGGTGGCGATGCTGTTCACCGACCTGACCGAGGCCGGCGTGAACCTGCGCATGATGAACCTGGGCGGCGGCTTCCCCACGCGCTACCGCGATCCGGTGCCCGAGATCGACGAATTCGGCGACACGATCATGACCAGCATGATCGAGCATTTCGGCAATGCGCTGCCCGAGATGCTGATCGAGCCGGGCCGTTTCATCGTGGGCGATGCCGGTCTGGTGAGCGCGGAGGTTGTGCTGGTGAGCCGGCGCGACCGCACCGATCCGGTGCGCTGGGTGTATCTCGACATCGGCCGCTTCGGCGGGCTGGCGGAGACCGAGGGCGAGGCCATCAAGTACCGCATCCAGACGCCGCATGACGGGACGGCGATGGGTCCGGTGGCGCTCGCCGGCCCGACCTGCGACGGCGCTGACATTCTCTACGAGAAGTCCAACTACCGGCTGCCGCTGGCGCTGCATTCCGGCGATCGGGTGGAATTGCTGTCCACCGGGGCGTACGTCGCGACGTATGCAAGCCAGCGGTTCAACGGCTTCGCGCCGCTGGCGGAGCATTACGTGTAGCTGGCTGCCTGCCCCTCCCCCAACCCCCTCCCGCAAGGGGAGGGGGAGGAGTTCGCCTGTCCTACCCCCTCTAAATCCGGGGAGCGAAACGCCATGAGCGATCAACTGCCGACGGCCACCCGCGTCGCCGATCCCGGCATCCGCGCGCTGTACCGGCTGGAGAACCGCTGGCAGGCATGGCTCGATGTGGAGGTCGCGCTGGCGCGCGCGCAGGCTGAACTCGGCATCATCCCGGCCGATGCCGCAGAGGCGATTGCGCGGGCGGCGCGGCTGGAGCTGCTGGACCGCGCGCGCATCGACGAGGGCTTTGCCCGCACCGGGCACACCATCGTGCCGCTGGTCTGGGAGCTGTCGCGCGTGGTGGGCGAGCAGCACGGCGGCTGGGTGCACTGGGGTGCGACGACGCAGAACATCACCCAGACCGGCGACCTGCTGGTGCTGCGCCAGGCGCATCGCATCTTCCTGCGCCTGATCGGCGAGGCGCTGAGCGCGATGGCCGATCTTGCGGAGCGCGGCGCGGACATGCCGATGGCCGGACGCACGCATGGTCAGCACGCGGTGCCGGCGACGTTCGGCTACAAGGTCGCGGTGTGGATCGACGAGCTGCTGCGCCACGTCGAGCGCCTGAAGCAGGCGGCGCCGCGATTGTTCGTGGCGATGCTGGGCGGCGGCGCTGGGACGTTCGCCTCGCTGGGCAAGCAGGGACCGCCGGTGCAGGCGGGGATCGGACGGCAGTTGGGCTTCGGCACGATGACGGTGCCGTCGCGCGCGTTGGGCGATCACCTGGCGGAGAACATCTGCCTGCTCGGACTGCTCGCGGCGACCTGCGGCAAGATCGGCCGCGAGATCTACACGCTGATGAAGACCGAGTTCGGTGAGGTGGAGGAGCCGGTGCCGCCAGGGACGGTCGGCAGTTCCACCATGCCGCAGAAGCGCAATCCGAAGCTGTGCCAGGACATCATCGCGGCCGCGGCCGAGGTGCGCGCAAGCGTACCGTTGGCGCTGGAGGCGATGCAGACGGAGCACGAGGCGGACCGCACCACCAGCCTGATAATGGACCAGGCGGAGGCGCGGGCGTGCATCGAGACCGGCGACATGCTGGCGCGGCTGGGCGAGGTGATGCGCGGGCTGCGGCTCGATCCGGCGCGCATGCGGCGCAATCTCGATCTCGGCGGCGGCCTGATCATGGCTGAGGCGGTGATGCTGGACCTGGGTGCCACGATTGGCCGGCAGCATGCGCATGACGTGGTGTATGACGCGGCGCAGGCGGCGTTCCTGGAGGGGCGGTCGTTCGGCGAACTGCTGGCGGCGGACCGGCGGGTGACCGAGCATCTCGATGCGAGGGCGATCGCGGCGCTGCTGGACCCGACGGCGTATACCGGGCTGTGCGGCGATATGGCGCGTGAGGCGGCGGCGCGCGCGAGGAAAGAAGCGAAGGATTGTGCCGACGGATAGACACCCCCTCCCCAACCCTCCCCCGCCGCGCGGGAGAGGGGGCTACTGCGCGGGGACGCGGGTTTCGGCCAGTTCGGCGGCAACGGCGGCCTGCACCGCGTCCAGGGTGTGCTTCACGTCGGCCTGGTCGTGGGCGAGCGAGACGTAGAACTTGCTTTCGCCCTTCAGGATGCCGGCTTCGCGGAAGCGGCGGTTGAAGCGGCGCTGCATCTCGGTGTCGGCGCGCAGCCAGGCGCGGTAGTCGGCGATGTCGCCGGCGGCATACACGATGTCGAACAGCGGCGGGACGCCGATCACCTGCGCCGGCAGTCCGGCCTTCTCCAGCGTGGCGGTCATCCCCGCCATCAGCTCGCGGCCGGTGGCGAACACCTTGTCGTAGGCGCCGGGGCGGCGCAGGACCTCCAACGTGGCGAGGCCAGCGACCGCGGCGACCGGATTGCCGGACAGCGTGCCGATCTGGGTGAGGAACCTGTCGTCGCCGACGCGGCCGCGATCGAACAGCGACATGATGTCCTCGCGTCCGGCGATCGCCGCCAGCGGGAAGCCGCCGCCGATGATCTTGCCCAATGTGCAGAGGTCGGGCGTGACGCCGTAGAACTCCTGCGCGCCGCCGTATGAGAACCGGAACCCGGTCACCACCTCGTCGAAGATCAGCGGAATGCCGTGTTCCCTGGTGGCATCGCGCAGCGCCTGGAGGAAGCCGGGCTTCGGCGGCAGCAGGCGCTGGAACGGCTCGACGATGACGCCGCCCAATTCGTCGTGGTGCTCGTGGATCAGGCTGGCGGCCATGGCGGCATCGTTGAATGGGGCGATGATCATCTCGTCGCGCACGCTGCGCGGGATACCTGGCGAGTCGGGCACCGCCTGGGGGAAGTTGCCGGGGCGTTTCGGGGCGAGGCTCATCAGGCTGTAGTCGCTCATGCCGTGATAGCCGCCCTCGAACTTGAGGATCTTGTCGCGGCCGCGGAACGCGCGGGCGACGCGCATGGCGTAGGCGTCGGCCTCGGTGCCGCTGGACACGAAGCGCACCTTCTGCGCGCAGGGCACCGCATCGACGATCTCGGCCGCTAGTCTGATGCCGTGCTCGTTGTTGGCGAAGAACGTGGTGCCGCGAGGGATCTGCGCCTGCACGGCCGCCATCACGTCGGGATGGCAGTGGCCGATGAACATCGGGCCGGAGCCGAGCAGGAAATCGACATACTCGTTGCCGCTGACATCCCAGACGCGGCCGCCGCGTCCCTCACGGATCACGATGTCGCCGGCGAGGTTGCCGAAGCTGCCGGCGGGCAGCACGCGCTGCGCCAGTTCGAGCAGCGTCTGTTCTTCGTCGCCGCGGGTCCGTCCAGCCATCTCGCTCACTCCGCCTGTGCCAAAGCCATGCCGTTTGCCCGCCGGCGCGACCGCCAATCGCCGACCAGGACGGTCATCACGGTCGCCATCATGAAGCAGACCGAGCTGTAGAAGATCCAGCGCGGCATGCCATTGTCCATGAACCAGCCGCCGAGCATAGGGCCAATGGTGCCGCCGATATTGAATCCGGTGGTCACGATGCCGAACACGCGGCCGGCCATGCCGGGCGGGGCGGTGGCGCGGACCAGCATGTCGCGCGACGGCATGATCATGCCGGCGAGGAAGCCCGCGGCCGCCATCGCGGGCACCAGCAGCAGCACGCCGAGATCGAAGGTGCCGATCGCGAAGGTGATCCCAGCCGCGGCGCCGAAGCCGGCGGCGGCGACCTCGGCGTGGCGGCGCGTGGCATCGGCGACGAAGCCGCCCGCGAGGACGCCGATCGCGGTCGCCATCAGGTAGGCGGACAGCGCCAGGTTGGCGGCGGAAACCTGCACGTTGTAGAGCGCGACCAGCGCCACCACGGAGAATGTCGTGATCGCGCCGGACGAGAGGCTCAGCAGCGCGAACAGGCCGGTCAGGCTGATCACGGCGGGCGACAGCAGTACGCGGGCCGACGTGCGACCGGTTTCCTGGCGCCTCGCGGCGGGTTGACGCACGGCGAGCTCGTCAAGCGCCGGCGTCAACAACAGCGGCAAGGCGGCGGCGGGGCCGAGCAGGCCGGCGAACAGCAGCGCGGCACGGAAGCCGGCGGTGCTGGCGACCAGCAGCATGACGGTCGGCGCGATGGCGCTGCCGAGGAAGCCGGAGAAGGTGTGGATGGAGAAGGCGCGGCCGACGCGGGCGGGATCGATAAGCGAACCGAGGATCGAGTAGTCGGACGGGTGATAGACCGAATTGGCGACGCCGGCGATCACGGCGGCGGCGATCATCCAGGAATAGACCGGAAAGACGCCGATCGAGCCATAGGCGAAGCCGGCGGTGCACAGTCCGAAGATCAGCATGCGGCGCGGGCCGACGCGGTCCACGATGTATCCCATCGGGGCCTGCACCAGGGCAGAGGTGACGTTGTAGATGGTGATCACCAGGCCGAGTTCGACGAAGCCGACACCCAGCCGGGCACGCAGCAGGTAGAACAGCGGGGGCAGCACGAGGTAGTGGAAGTGGCTGACGAGATGGGCGGCGGAGATCAGCCAGAGTGCTCGCGCCTCGCTCACTCTTCTTGTCTCGGACGTCATGCGCTTTCCTACGGCATTCCGACAGGGGCGAAAACCCGCTGGCCGTCATGGCTGGGCTGTGGGCTGGGCTGTGGGCTGGGCTGTGGGCTGGGCTGTGGGCTGGGCTGTGGGCTGGGCTGTGCCGGCGGCGCGGATGCGTGCGGCGCGGTCGGGGTAGGTGGCGGCATAGCGTTCGGCTTCGGCGGCGATGTGGGGCTGCGTCGGTTCGGATTCGGCGTCGGTTGGGGCGGCCGACGGGGCGGGCTCGGGGACAGTGACGTCGCGGAACCAGTGGCCGGCGCGCTCCCTGGCGGCGGGATGCATTTTCTCCAGTTGCCTGTCGCGGGTGCCCTGGATGCGGAGCAGGGCGCGGAGAGCGGCGTCCGATTGGCGTGCCATGGTAGCGGCCTGGGCGCGGCAGCGGCGCTGCTCCATCGGGTCGGCGGAAGCGAGGCCGGCGAGGAGGAGGCCGTCCGCGGCGTGCGCGTCCATTGCCACGACGCGGGTGGCGAGGCCGGCCTCGAAGGCATCGGCGGGATACAGCGCGGCGACGGCGGCCATGGCGGTTGCTGCGCGCGATGCTTTTGCGTCCGAGGTTTCGGGTGCGCGCGGGGGGAGCATGGCACAGAGACCGGCGAAGGATCCGCGGGCGAGGGAGGCGGGGAATTGGGTATCGGGTTGCATGGGCGGCCACCGGTTTTATAAGGGAGGCCAGAGGTGGCTGTTAGTTTGGCTAATTTCAATGTTAGGGCGGGTGGTTGGAGGGACTACCTCCTGGCAATGGCCGCAGTCGACCGAGGCTGGTCATAGGTCGGCCTACCACGCGACCCAGGGAGGCGGAAAAGTTTGAGGATGTCTCATGTCGGACTTCAAAGGTCGCCGGTTTGAGTGTCGCATTCTGCTGGACCGCCGACCGGCCGACATACTTCAGAATGTTGATTTCGCGGCCGGACGAAGATGTTCGTCTCGCTATTCCAGATACGGCGTCAGCACATCTTCGATCCATTTCATGAATGCGCGGACTCGGCGCGACAGATTGCTCCGATGTGCTACGACGAGGGACACGGCGAGCGCCCGGCGACGAAAATCGGGTATGATCTCCACAAGCGCTCCACTCTCCAAGTATCGGCCAATCCCCAAGAGTGGCGCCTGAATCAGGCCAAGGCCGGCGAGGGCAGCGGCTTCGTAGGTCTGCGCGCTGTTGACGTGTAGCGCACCTGGCAACTGAAGCGTCGCGTAGCTGTCGCCGTCCGGATATTCCCATCCAATGGGTCTTGCGCCCAGCATCGTCGAAAAATGAATTGTCCGATGTCCCTGACGCTGGAGATCTTCTAGCGATCGAGGGACGCCATAGCGCGCCAGATAGGCGGGACTGGCAGCGTTGGCCGTGCGCAACAGGCCCAGCGGGCGGGCAATCAGCGTCTCGTCCCTTATGGGTCCCAGCCGCAATACACAGTCGAACCCCTCTTGGACCAGATCGACCTGCCGATCCGTACTCGACACCTCCAGCTCCAACTCGGGGTTTGCCGCCATGAAATCCGGCAAGGCCGGCACGATCGTTGTGCGCGCCACCTCGGTCGGAAGATCGACCCGTAAACGCCCGCGAAGCGCCACGCGATCGCCTGCGAACATCGAGTGCAGGTCATCGACTTCAGCAAGCAGATCGCGGGCACGGGCATGAAATGCGCGTCCGTCCTCCGTCAACTGCACGCTGCGCGTCGTCCGGTGCAGGAGCCTGACACCGACATCTTCTTCCAGCTTCCGGACCGCCGTTGAGGCCCTCCCCTTCTGGATGCCCAGGCTATCGGCCGCGCGGGTGAAGCTCCCCATTTCCGCTACCGTTATGAATATGAGGATGGGTTCGAGATTCTGCATTTTCGTGCCTCGGTATTGTTCACCTCAGAGAGAACAGTGCGTTTATTTTATCGGTGTTTATCATACCTAAGAGACACAGTAAGCCTCGAAATTGGAACCGCATCGGAGAACAACAAGTGTCCGAAACTATGAACCTACATCAGGTGCCTGAAGCTATGACCTTGCATCACGCACTGTGGGCCGGCCGGATAATGAGCGCGGTTGTCGTTATCGCTATGGTGGCAGATGGGACTATTCAGCTTTTCGCGCCGGCACAGATCGCGAGCATGTTGCAGGAAACCGGGTTCGCGATGGACCTGACCCGTGTCGTCGGTCCGATCATCCTCGCCTGCGCCATCCTTTACGCCATCCCGGCCACCGCCGTCCTCGGCGCGATCCTGGTGACTGGCTTTCTGGGAGGTGCCATCTGCGCCCATGTCCGCATTGGTGAGTTGGGGTCGCCGCCGGAAATCATTTCCCTGCTTCTGGGCGCGATGACATGGGGCGGCCTCTACGCGCGCGATCCCCGTATCCGGGCCATTCTGCCGCTCATTCGTTGAACCAACGGGGGCAGTGCTCTGTCCCTCAAGATCAGGAGATAACGGCATGTTTTTGGTAATGGGAATCACGGGAAAAGTTGGCGGCGCAACGGCAGAACATCTGTTGGCGCACGGCAAGGAGGTGCGCGCGCTAATCCGCAATCGCGAGAAGGCGGCTAACTGGGCGAACCAAGGCGTGGAACTGGTGGACGGCGATTGGAATGATTCGGCAGCCATCGAGCAAGCGCTCAAAGGCGTCGAAGGCGCGTTCGTCATGTTGCCTTCTGTCTGGGCGCCCTCGCCCGATTACAAAGAAGCCAAGGGCGTGATTGCGAACTATGTCGAGGCGCTCACCAAGGCAGCGCCGCGGCGAGTGGTTGCGCTTTCGTCGATGGGTGCGAACAGAACCAGCGGGCTCGGGATGATCACGGCCTTGTCGCTTCTGGAGCAAGGTTTTCGCGACCTGATATCGCCAATCGCATTTGTGCGCGCAGGCGGATTCTTCGAAAACTTCCTCTACGGCCTGCAGGTCGCCCAGGGCGGAACGCTGCCGGTCACCTACAATCCGACAAACCGGAAATCGACCATGGTCGCGACGGACGACATCGGCGCGGAGGTCGCAGCCCTTTTGACCGGGCCGGCGTGGTCGGGGCAGCGCGTCGTCGAGCTTGGTTCGATGGTCAGCGCGGATGAAGTCGCGGAGCAATTGGGTGAAGTCCTGAAGCTCGACGTGAAAGCCTTTGCGGTCCCGCGTGCAGGGTGGGCGGAAGCGTTCGAGCAATTCGGCATCCCGAAGGGCCACACCGGACCTGCCGAAGAAATGTTTGAGGCCGTGAATGCAGGATGGATGGACCTCGGAGCCGAGGGTACGGAGCACGCAGCGGGTACGACGTCCGCACGCGATGTATTCGAGGCTGCACAGAACGCCGCCAAGGCGTAAGTCCGGGACGGATCAGGCATGAGACGGCGACCGGCGAGACGCGTTCGATTTGAGATCATGAGAAGGCTCGAACAGCGGCTCGCACCGAGGCCACCTGCGCACCGCCATCCTGGCGCTTGGCAATGGCTGGTGGCGACCCAAGTCGACCACCAGCAGCCGTTCGAGATGGTCCCGGAAGCGGAAGTTCACAGAGGTCCTTGGCCGGCGCCCTAAGCGATCGACACCGATGTCGGCTTCCTCTGCGCGCTGCCGCTTCCTGTCCTCCTAGAAGAAGACGAACGACCGGACCACGACGTTCTTGCGGCATCGGGCGTCGGCGGGCGCGGTCGGGTCGATGCAGGCGGTATGGAAAGACCAGCGCGAGACGGAGCCGTCGGTCACCGAGTCATAGCACTTGAGCATCGAGACCTCGTTGGGCTTCTGCTGGGGAAACCAGTACCACTCGTGGTCGGGACGGTAGGTGAAGCGCGTGGTCTCGCCGACGCGGTCGTCGTAGATCCGGTAGTTGGTGATGTACGGCTGGTCGGCGAAGGAGGGCCAGGCGCAGAGCATGAAGGGAAACTGCTCGACCGTCTCCATCGGCTTGGCGAGATTGATCGACACGAACCGCCGCGACATCTTCTCGTCGGCCTCTTCCTCCGTGTAGTGCTGCTCGCGACCGAAGTTCCGCAGGTTCTTGGTGAGCAGCTCGCGGCAGCGCACGCGGCCGCTGTTGTCGTTCAGGTCGTTGTGCACGAGGGTGGCGTAACGGGCGTTCACACCCGGGTTCTTGTTGTCCTGGTCTTCCGTGCGGTCGCCCGCGTAGTCCTTGTCGAAGACGTCGTGGTTGTAGACCAGCGCATCGGTCGCGCCCGGGAAGAACTCGAGGAGGAGCTTCTCGATCTCGGGGTAGAACACGCGCTCCACCTCCGCCGCATCGTAGAAGTTCGAGCACTTGGACTCGAGGTGCGCCAGCGAGACGCCGAGCCGGTCCATGCATTCGGGGCTGTCGGGCGAGAGGCCCGGGTAGTACTCGCCGATGCGCCGCGCGTCGCGCATCACCTGCGGGAACCAGAGGTCCCGCCGCCGGTTGTCCTGCTCGTTCTTGCGCAGGATCGCCGCCACGTCGGCGCGCGCCGGGTCCCGCCAGACAGCGTTGGACGGGACGATGGAGTAGGTCGGCCGCTCGTAGACCGTATAGGGCAGCGGCACCGCCACGCCGCCTTCGGGGGCCCTGATGGCGTTGTTCCTGCGTATGTAGTCCAGGCACTCGTCGTATTTCCGGAACCCGAAGCCCCACCTGGTCTTGATCGGGCCCCGGTGGCGCGTTGTCGATCATGTCGGTAACGCGCTGGCCCTCGCCCTCGGCGATCTCGGCGAGCGCGTCCTCGAGCGCCGTGGCGGTTCCCGCATCGCCGTCCCGGTCGAACGACATGTAGGACAGGCCGCCGTTCGCCGCGATGGGCGGCGGCTGCCCTGCCGTGCGCTGGAGCGGCGGCACATAGGCCGACGAAGCTCTCTGCGTGTCCGCCGCGACGTTGTTGTCGGCGACTTCGAGCTGGCTCATGGCGCACCTCCGATTATCTCGGCGTTACCGTGGCACACAGAGCCTGGGTTTTCCAGACCATGGTTCCGGCGAACGTGCGCTGCGCCTCCATTCCTTGGACCGAGGCGGTGGCCATCGGCGTCAGGCTGCCGCCTGGCCCGCTCGTGCAGCCTCAATCTTGGCAATGTCGATCCGGCGCATGGTCATCATGGCGTCCATCGCCCGCTTCGCGGCGGCGCGATCCGGATCCTTCAGCGCGGCAATCAAGGCGCGCGGCACGATCTGCCACGAAAAGCCCCAACGGTCCTTGCACCAGCTGCACTGGCTTTCGCTGCCGCCATTCTGGATGATCGCGTTCCAATAGCGGTCGGTTTCCGCCTGGTCGTCGGTCATCACCTGGAAGCTCACCGCCTCGTTCGGCGTAAACGCGGGGCCACCATTCAGACCGACAAAGGCCTGGCCGAGTACGGTGAACTCGACGGTCAACTCGCTGCCCTGCTCACCGCCAGGGTAATCGGATGCGGCTTGCAGCGCTTGTCCGACATGGCTGTCAGGAAAAGTGGCCGCGTAGAATTCCGCCGCTTGCCGCGCCTCGCCATGGTCGAACCACAGACAGGTGACGATTTTTCCGCTCATCGCAATTCCCTCACCAGCCTTGACGAGATACCTCGATCTCTGACGTGGATGATGCATGTCGATTAAGGTCCGCTTCAAGACAAGGTTATTCGTTCGAGACGGCTGCCTCTGCCTCCAAGCGTAGGCGGGACCCTGCAAGGCAGGACCCTTGCGCCCCCTCCGCTTCCCTCCCCGCGCTACGCGGGAGAGGGGGTCGCGCGGCGCGGATCGTGATACGGCGGGCGGGTCGGCACAAGGCGGAGGCGGCGATGCAGTGGCGGATCGGCGACGTGACGGTGACCAAGGTGGTCGAGCTGGAGGTGACGGGCGGCAGCCGCTTCATCCTGCCGCAGGCGACGCGCGAGGCGATCCAGCCGATCGCGTGGCTGCGGCCGCATTTCGCGGACGAGGACGGCAGGCTGCGGATGAGCATCCACAGTTTTGTGGTGCAGACGCCGGCGCGGCGGATCGTCGTGGATACGTGCCTGGGCAACGACAAGCAGAACCGGAGGATACCGGCATGGAACGATCTGCACGGACCGTTCCTGGATGATCTCGCGGCGGCGGGGTATCCGCGCCGCTCGGTCGATACCGTGCTGTGCACGCATCTGCACGTGGACCATGTCGGGTGGAACACCATGCTGGTCGACGGCAGGTGGGTGCCGACGTTTCCGCGGGCGCGCTACCTGATGGGACGGATCGAGTATGAACACTGGTCGAAGCCGCGGGGGCGCGAGGACATCGTCGCGGTGTTCGGCGATTCGGTGGCCCCGGTGTTCGACGCGGGACTGGTGGATCTGGTGGAGACCGATGCGCGGATCTGCGAGGAGATCGACCTTGTGCCTACGATTGGCCATACGCCGGGGCATGTCAGCGTGCGCATCCGCTCGCGCGGCGAGGAGGCGCTGATCACCGGCGACTTCATGCACCATCCGTGTCAGATCGCGCATCCCGAGTGGGCGTCGACGGCCGACTCCGATGCGGAGCAGGGGCAGCGGACGCGCGAGGTCATGTTCGAGCGGCTGGCCGGAACGCCGGTGCTGGTGATCGGCACGCACTTCGCCGGTGCGACGGCGGGGCGGATCGTGCGGGACGGGGCGGCGTATCGGCTGGAGGTGTGAGGACCCCCTCCCCCACACTTACTCCGCCGCGGCGGGCATGACGGTCAGTTCGCGCAGCCGGGGCGCCACTTCGCGGCCGAACAGCCGGATGTTCTCCGTTGCGTCAACGTGATCGAGGAAGCCGCCCTGGCCGAAGAACAGCAGGTGGCCGACGCCGCCCATGCGGTTGGAAAAGTTCCTGATCTGATCGAACACGTCATCCGGCGTCCCGGCGAACACCGTGTCGGTGTCCATGAACTGCTGCACCGTCGCGCTGCGGTGATCGATCGGATTGCCGTGCCGGTCCTTCACGATGCGATGCGCGCGCGGGCCGGCCTGCATGATCGCGACGTTGGCGCCGATCGAGTTATAGCCGGGCGGGTTGGTGAACGGCTCGGCCACCACCGGCGCGGTGCGCACATAGTCGGCGATCTGGTCGGCGCGACGCAGCCCTTCCTCGCGCGTGGCGCCGACGCCGACCACCGCGGCGTAGGCCATGCGGTCCGGTCCGGCCTCCCAGCCCAGTTCGCGCGCCCGCTGCGCGATACGCGTCGTACATCGGCTTCGCGGTGCCGCCCGACAGCAGCGTTCCCACCACGTGGCCGCGCTCGGCCGCAAGCTTGCCGGTATCCACGCTCATCCCGGTCATCCACACCGGCGGCGTCGGCTTCTGCACCGGCTTCGGCCAGATGTTGACGCTGCGGTACTGGAAGAACTCGCCCTCCCAGTTGAACGGGCCGTCATGCGTGGACATCGCCTTCAGGATCAGATCGTGCGCCTCCCAATAGCGGCGCATCAGCGTCGCGGGATTGCTGTTCGCCGGCTGGATCTCGTACGGCGCGCCCTTCACCAGGCCCATCTCCAGCCGTCCGCCGGACAGCACGTCGAGCCACGCCATCTCTTCCGCCACGCGCACCGGATCGGGCCGGTTGGCGATCGGCGTGCCGAGCGACAGCAGCCGCGCGCGTTTGGTTTCACGTGCAATGATCGCCAGCGCCATCGGCACCGACACGGTCATGCAGGTCGCCGTGCTGTGGTGCTCGTTCACCATGATGTCGAGCCCGACCTCGTCGCACAGCGCGAACTCGTCGAGATAGCGGTTGAGCAGTGCGTGTCCGGTCGGCGGGATCGAAGTTGCTGGACGGCAGCACCACGCGCAGCGTGCCGCGTGCGAGGCCCGCCTCCCATGCCGGATGGTAGGCCATCTCGGAGAAATACCAGCAGCGCATGGCACGCTCCTCAGTTGCTGTCGATGAAACTGCGAGATCCGTTCGGCGAAGCGGCGCGGCTGTTCCCAGTGCGGGAAATGTCCGGCATTGGCGATGACGTCCATACGCGCGCCGGGGATCTCGGCGCAGCCATGCTTTGCCATATGCGGTGCTGACGATGCCGTCCTGCTCGCCCCACAACAGCAGTGTCGGGATGTCGATGCGGTGCAGCCAGCGCTTCAGATGCGGGTTGTGCATGTAGGGCTTCCAGCCGAACCGCGCGAATGCCTCGCGGCCGCGCGCGATGCCGGCAAGCTCGGTCTCCGGCATCTGCATCAGGTCGCGTTCGCCCTTCGCGGGATCGGCCCAGGCGAGGCGTTGGTATTCGTCGCGCGAGATGGCGTGCATGTCGGCGATGTCGCGTTCGGTGTAGCCGCGCACCTTGATGCCGAGCGGATCGGCCAGCACGAGGTGGGTGAAGCGCCGCGTGTCGCGCACCGCCATCTCGGCGGCGATCCAGCCACCGAAGCAGGCGCCGACCAGGATCGCGTCCTCCAGCCCCTGGGTCGCCGCAAGATCGAGATAGAGATAGGCCAGGTCATCCACAGTGCTCAGCCAATCGGGCAGCGAGGAGTTGCCCCAGCCGGGATGATGCGGCGCGATCACACGAAAGCGCCGCGCCAGCTGAGCAAGCCATTCGCGCCGCGGCTCCAGCCCTTCGCCGGGATGCAGGAACAGCAGCGGCGGTCCCTCGCCGTGCTCTTCCAGTTCCAGCGAAACGCCTGCGACGCTGATCGATCGTGTCATGGCCCTCCCCGTTATTTGCTGCGTCGAATGTGCGCGTCCCCATCGACCGGCTCAAGGGTCGCCAGGCGGTACACGAGCCTGCGCCGGCCCCGGCTTGCCGTGCGGGAGGTTTTGGAGGTGGCGGCCTCTTGCATTAGAGGCAATCTAGATATATCTTTATTCAGTTATATCGAAACCTGCTCGGAGATCGCATGTCGCATAACGAATTCCACGCCCGCCATGGCCGACGCTTCGCCCGCCCGGATCATCCGGAAGAGGCTCACTATAGCAGGCATGGCCACTCTCATCGCGGCGCACACCGCGGCGGCCGCTCCGGTCTCGGGCGCCTGTTCGCTCACGGCGACCTGCGGCTGGTCATCCTCCATCTGATCGCGGCGAAGCCCAGGCACGGCTACGAGATCATCAAGGCGATCGAGGATCAGGTCGGCGGCGCCTACAGCCCAAGCGCTGGCGTCATCTACCCGACCCTCACCATGCTGGAGGAACTCGGCCATGTGACGGTCACGGCCGGCGATGGGAAGAAGCTGCACACCATCACGCCGGAGGGGCAGGCTTACCTCGATGCTTACCGCCCCGCTGTCGATGGGCTTCTCGCGCGCATGGCGGAGGCCAACCGAACATATGGCGGTGGTATGCCACACCAGATCCTGCGCGCGATGGAGAACCTGAAACTCGCGTTGCGTCTGCGCATTTCGCGCGGACCGCTCAATGACGAGCAGATCAATGCCGTGGCGGCTGCGGTCGACGCTGCTGCGGTCGGCATCGAACGGACCTGACGAGAAGCCGAGCACACCCGGCCTTGCGTCTTCAGTGTGCATCAAATCGCGAAGAGGCAACCCATGATCACCCAGTCATCCACCGCGGCGTCCATTCCGTTGTCCTCGGGGGCGGCCGCACAGACACCCACGGGCCTCAATCATGTCGTTCTGAACGTGCGCGACATGGAGAGGGCGCACCGCTTTTGGACCGAGTGCCTTGGTTTCAGACACGTGGCGACTTCGCGCCGTCGCGGCGATGATCCTGGGGCACGGCCCCCAATGCGCTTCTACAGCGGCCTGATCGAAGGCCGGCTGCACCACCACGACGTAGCCCTGGTCGAACAGCCGGGGTTGCACGACGGCGTTTCCGCCCAGGCACTCAACCATGTCGCCATTGCCTACCCAACCGAGGAGGCATGGCTAAAGCAGATCGGCTTTCTCACTGAGCGAGGGCTGCCGCTACACCGGCCCGTCGATCGTGGTGTCACACGCAGCATCCACCTCACGGACCCGGACGGCAATGAGATCGAGCTTGTCTACGAGCTGCCGCGCGAAATGTGGGAAGGCGACATAGACGCCGCACTGAACCACGCAGTCGAGCGTTCGCCGACTGAGTGAGGCAGATGGCGCCCGACGATTGACGGCACTCAGATGGGCAATCGCGGATCGGCCAGTCTCCGCTCCGCCGATTGTGCCCAGCGCACATCGCGCTCAAGCCCAATGGACAGCCGAGCTCGATCGCCTGAGGATCGTCGGACACGCTGCAATATCGGGAACGCTGATCCGCGATGCGGGCAAGATTGCTTCTGCCGCTGCTGGCCGTGCTGCTCGCTGCGGCTGCGCCGCCGCTGCCGCCGCAACTGAGCGATCCGACGAGGACCGAGGGATGGATCTGGCAGCAGGTGCAGGCGGGCCAGATTGCCGATCTGAACCAGCGGTGTGACACGCCTCAGCTGAGCGTCTACCAGGTCAACGACCCGCTGTGGCGGGCGCCTTGTCGCAACGTCGATCCGGCTCTGCTGCGTGCAGTGCTGACGCAGCCGGACCTCGCGGACCACGCACCGCACGGCGTGCGTATCCGCGGCGCCCGCATCGATGGACGCCTAGATCTCTCCGACGCCCATGTCAGGGCGGCGGAGGTCTGGCTGGACGCAAGCTGGATCGCCGGCGACGCCGTTCTGGCCGATGCCCGGCTGGATGGTTTGCTCTCCCTCGACGGCACGCGGATCGACGGCAATCTTGACGGCAAGCGCGCCGCCATCGGTGGCAACCTGTCTATGGAAAACGCGGAGTTCGGCGGCCCGGTCGATCTGCGCGATGCGCGCGTCGACGGCCAGATGTCCATGGTGGGGGCCGGCGTCGCCGACAAGCAGATGTTCGATGCGGCACTGCTGCATGTTGGCGGCGGCTTGTTCCTTAACAGCGTCACGTTCGGCGGCCCGGTCGATCTAGGCGACGCGCATGTCGACAGCCAGATGGATATGGGGCGAGCAGTTGTCGCCGACAAACAGACGTTCACTGCCGAGCGGCTGCATGTCGGCAGTGGCGGATTGTTCCTACCCAATGTCAGATTCGGCGGTGCGGTCGATCTGCGCGACGCGCATGTCGACAGCCAGATGGATATGGAGCGAGCAGTTGTCGCCGACCAACAGCTATTCGACGCGGACAGGCTGCATGTCGGCAGCAACTTCTTTGCGCGCTCCGTCAGCTTCGGTGGGGCCATCGACTTCCATGCCCTTACCGTCGATGGGGCCCTCGACCTGCGCGACAGCCGTGTGCGGCAACTTGATCTTGCCGGGGCGGTGGTCAGGGACGATCTTCGACTAGGGGGAGAAGGGCTCTGGCTTCACTGGGACGCCTGCGACGGTCCGGCACCCTGCCTCAATCTCCGCAACGCCAGGGTGGGCAACCTCCAGGACGACGAGCGGGCATGGCCGGACCACATCACGCTGGAGGGCTTCAGCTACGCGCATCTCGGCGGCTTTGGCGGCGAGCAGCGCCAGGATATGCGCAAGCGGTCCGTCATCTCGTGGCGCGACTGGCTCAGGCGCGATCCGGTTTACAGCGCGCAGCCCTACGCGCAGCTTGCAAGCGTGCTGGCGGCGGCCGGTAATCGCGATGGCGCTGCTGACATCCGGTTCTTCGGCCGCAACCGCGAGCGCTCGGAGCTGTTGACCGGTTGCACGTGGCTGCAGCAGCTAGGCCTGGTGGACAGGCCGGACGATGACAGACCGTGCCAACGGGGCGCAGCGATCGGCCAGGGCGCGCTGCAGATCTTCGTTGGCTACGGCATAGGCGACTACACATTCCGTGCGGTCGGCTGGGCGCTGGTACTTGCGATCACCGGCACGGTCATCCTGTGCTTTGCACCGGGCGTACGCGGCGTCATGCCGAGCCGGCTCGCGACCAATCGCGGACCACGGCAGAAGTCACTCCTGTGGTGCTTCGGCGCCAGCCTCCACCAGGTGCTGCCGCTGGTCAGCATCAACCAGGAGTTCGGCGACTTCTTCAACGACCCCAAGCGTGAGCGGCTCTCTCCCTGGCAGCACGTCGCGTTTGGCTTCCTCGCGCTCTGCGGCTGGGCGCTCGGCCTGTTTGTCGTCGCGGCGTTCTCTGGGCTGATCCAGAACTGACGCGGCGCTACTCCACCTCTGCCGCGAGCTTCGCCAGATAGTGCGCGGTGTCGCCGAACAGGCGTTCGATCACCATGCAGCGGCGGAAGTAGTGGCCGACCGCCAGATCCTCCGTCATGCCCATGCCACCGTGCAACTGCACCGCGTTCTGCGAGACGAAGCGACCCGCCTGGCCGATGCCGACCTTCGCCATGGCGATGTTGTGCGCGCGTTCATCGGCGTCCGGCTCGTCGACCATCATCGCCGCCAGCATCGCCATCGAGCGGCCCTGCTCCAGCGACATCAGCATCTCGGCCAGGCGATGCTGCACCACCTGGTAAGAGCCGATCGGCTTGCCGAACTGCTCGCGCGTGCGGCTGTATTCGAGGGTCATGCTGTGCAGCGCTTCCATCGCGCCGACGCTTTCCGCCGCGGTCGCGGCGATGCCGGCCTCGATCACGCGTTCGATCAGCGACAGTCCCTTGCCGACCTCGCCAAGCACGGCATCCGCGCCGACATGCACGCCCGACAGCGACACTTCCGCCGCGCGCTGCTCGTCGCGCATCGTGTAGCCGCGGCGCGCCACGCCGTTCGCTTTCGCATCCACCAGGAACAGCGTGATGCCATCGGCGTCGTCGCGCTCGCCGGAGGTGCGCGCGCTCACCACCAGCGTGTCGGCGCAGTCGCCGTGCGTGACGACGCTCTTCGCGCCGTCCAGCACCCAGCCGCCGCGGCTCTGTTTCGCGGTGGTCATCACGTCGGTGACATCGTAGCGCGCCTGCCGCTCGCCGTGCGCGAACGCGAGCTTCATGCTGCCGTCGGCGATCGGCGGGCAGCACACGCGACTTCTGCGCCTCGCTGGCGCCGAGACGCACCGCGGTGCCGCCCAATACGACGGTCGCCAGGTACGGCTCGAGGATCAGCGCGCGGCCGAATGCCTCCATCACCAGCATGATCTCGACGGCGCCGCCGCCGAACCCGCCGTATTCCTCGGCGAACGGCAGCCCGAGCAGACCGAGTTCGGCGTACTGCGACCACAGCGCAGTGCTCCAGCCGCCTGGTTCCTTGAAGTGGTTCTTGCGCTGATCGAACGCGTAGCGGTCGGCCATCAGCCGATCGACGCTGTCCTTCAGCAGGCGCTGTTCATCGGAGAGCGTGAAGTCCATTTCGTGGGCCTCGTTTTATTGTCATTGCGAGGAGCGCAGCGACGAAGCAATCTCCATCACGGTGCGCACTGTGATGGAGATTGCTTCGCTGCGCTCGCACTGACAGGGAAGGCTGCACTAAAGCCGCAGCACCGCCTTGGTGAGAATGTTCTTCTGGATCTCGTTGGTGCCGCCGTAGATCGACGCGGCGCGCAGGAACAGGTAGCTGCCGGTGGACTGCGTCGCCCATTCCGGGCCGACATCCGGCTCGTTCGACAGCGCCGCCAGTTCCTCCGCCCAGATCGGCATCGACATCGGGCCGCCGACATCCATCGCGAGTTCCGTCGTCGCCTGCAGCAGCTCGGTGCCCTTCACCTTCAGCACCGAGGACAGCGGATCGGGCCGCCCGTCGCGCTGTTTGTCATACGCCGAGACCACGCGGTACTGCGTGATCTCCAGCGCCTTCATGTCCACCTCGATCTGTGCGACGCGTTGGCGGAACGCGGGATCCTCGATCAATGGCCGGCCGTTCTCACGAACCTTGCGCGCCATCTCCTTCGACGCGTTCACCCGCTCCTTCGACTTGCCGATGCGCGCGATGCCGGTGCGTTCGTTGCCCAGCAGGAACTTCGCCACGTCCCAGCCGCGGTTCTCCTCGTAGACGCGATTCTCGATCGGCACGCGCACGTCATCGAAGAACACCTCGTTCAGGTGATGGCTGCCGTCGATCGAAATGATCGGACGCACCGTGATGCCAGGCGTCCTCATGTCCACCAGCAGGAACGAGATGCCTTCCTGCCGCTTCGCCGCATTCGGGTTGGTGCGCACCAGCACGAAGCACCAGTCGGCATGATGCGCGGTCGAGGTCCAGATCTTCTGGCCGTTCACCACGTAGTGGTCGCCGTCGCGCTTCGCCGCGGTCTTCAGCGATGCGAGGTCGGATCCCGCGCCAGGCTCGGAGAAGCCCTGGCACCACCAGTCGTCGAGATTGGCGGCGCGCGGCAGGAAACGCTTCTTCTGTTCCTCGGTACCGAACTGGATCAGCACCGGACCGATCATCGTGATGTTGAAGCCGGAAAGCTCCGGCGCCGGCGCGACCTGGTTCTCTTCCAGGAAGATCATGCGCTGGATCGATGACCAACCGGGACCACCCCACTCCTTGGGCCAGGAGATCGCAGCCCAGCCGCGCTTGTTCAGGATGCGCTGCCACGCAACCGTGTCTTCCTTGCGCGGCCCATAGCCGAGACGCATCCGTTCGCGGATCTCGCCGGGCAGGTTGTCACGGATGAAAGCGCGCACCTCGTCGCGGAACGCGAGTTCTTCCGGGGTGAAGCGCAGATCCATCAGCCGATCCTCCCTACTGACCAGTAGCTGCCGGCGCAGACTGTGGCAGGAGGCAGGTAGCGATGCAATCGGGGCTATCGCCTTGTTCGATGACGTGATTCAGACCTCCGGCGATCCCGCCTCGGGTCATCCCGCGCTAGAACTGCTTCAGCAGCCGGTCGATGTAGTCCAGCTCCATTTGCGGGCGCACGCGTTCGGCGCCGCGGCGGCGCAGCTCTTCCTCGATCGCCTGGGTCCGCTGGCGCTCGCGCTCCTCCGGCACCGTCACATCGGCGCTTTCATCGGCGCCGGAGCTGCCTTGGCCATAACGCCGCCCCAGCGGATCACGGGGCGCCTGACCTCGGTCGGGCGGTCCGTTCCGCCAACCGCGGCCTGGATTGTCGCCCTGGCCGTCGTGCAGAGTCAGTCCCATCGGGCCGTCGGCGTCGCCTTCCTGCTCGCTGCCGTTCTGGCCGCCCTGAGGTCCGAACTGCTTGGCCATCGCCTGGCCCATCTCCTGGCCGCCCTTCTGCAACGCCTCGATCGCCTTTTGCTCCGATTGGCCGGCGCCGGCATCGTCGCCTTGGCCCAACTGCTTCCCCGCCTCCCGCATGGCGGTGTCGGCCTCACCCAGACTGGGCGGCACCTGTCCCGTCAGGTCGCCGAACTGCTGCATCAGCTCGCCCAGCGCCCGCCGCAGCGCCTGCTGCACAAGCTGATCGGCCTGGCGCTGCGCCGCATCGTCGGACGGCTGCGTGGGCGCCTGGTTGCCGCGGAACCGCGTCGTCTCATCGACCCGGCTCTGCGAGTGGTCGAGCAACCCACCCTGCCGGCCGATCATGTCCTGCACCGCGCCCATCTGCTGGCGCCCGCGCTGACGCTGCGCCTCGGTGCGCTCGCCCTCACGCCCGTGCTCGGCGCGCGCGTTGCGCAGCTTGTCCAGCATGCGCTCGAGCTCCGCCATGCGCTGCTGGGCATCCTCCATGCGGCCCTCGCGCGCGGCCTCACGCGCCTGTTCCGCCATCTTGTCGAGGTCGCGCTGGGAGAGTTGCTGGGTGTTCGGATCGAACGGCATTTCCTCGTTGTTGCGCCGCGCCTCTTCCATCAGCGCCTGCAAATGCTGCTCGATCGCCTCCTCGAGTTCCTTCAGCCGCTTGTCGAGCGCCTCGCGGTTGGCCTGGTTCGGCTCATGGATCGCCTTGTCCAGCGCGTCGCGCGCCGCCTGGCGGGCCTCATCGAGCGCCCGCGCCGTGCGCTCGGTCTGCCCCTCCTCGAGGTGCAGCGCGAGATCCCACATGCGCTGCTGCGCCTCGGGGACCGCCGCTTGCGCCTTGTTGCGCTCGAGCAGGTAGAAGATGTCGCCCAGGTTGAGATAGGCGCCGTAATCGCCCTTGAATGCGTCGGGCTCCAGCAGCAGCGCCTCCAGCCCGCTCACCGCCGAAGGGCGATCGCCCGGATGCAGGCTGAGGCCGCGGCGGATCGCCATCAGCGCGCGGGCCACCGGGTTCTGGAACGGCCGCTCGGGCAGCACGAATTCGATCTCGCGGCTCTCTCCGGTCTGGTTCAGCGCGTCGCGCGCCACCAGCTTCGCGATGACCGGCAGCCCGGCCCAGGGATGCGCGGTCAGATCCTGCTGGTTCACACCGTGCGCCGACTTCGGCGTGCCGCCGGGCAGCGGCAGGCCCACCACGAGCGGCGGCGCATCGGGGCGGTCGCGCAGGCGCATCTCGGACTGGAGCGAGACCACGCCGTAGTCATCCGACGTATGCCAGGGCAATCGCACCTGCTGACTGCCGGGGGCGCGTCCCGGATTGTCGGTCCAATCCGCGGTGGGCGGCTGATCGGCGACAACGGCCAAATCCCAGGCCGCCAGCTCGCTGCCGCTGCGCCGTATCGTGAGGTGGCCGCCCTCGGTCAGGTCGTGGTCGGCCTGAAAGCTCGCGTTGTCCAGGGCGCGGAAAGGCTCGGAATGGCCGGCGAGCACCAGCGTCGGGGCGGCGCTGCCGCCTGTGACGCTGACCGTGAGGCGGGCGCCGGCCGGCACCGACACGCTGCCTCCCCCGGGCCCGCTGTCCGGCTTGAGGAAGATCGGGGCCAGCCGCGTATAGGCGGGCGGGGTGATCCAGGCCTGAAGTTCGGTGGCCGGCGCCGGTGTCACGCGCGGCAGTGTCGGTTCGATCGCCTGGGCGAGCCGCGCGGGCGCGTCGTCGCCGGCGATCGCGAAGGCGGCGACGAGGGCGACGACAAGGGCGGCGCGCAGGGCGCGCGGATCGCGCCGCGCCAGTCCGGGTCGCGGAACGCCGATGCGCAACCGGCGCACGTGGGCCACCGCACGGGCGACGTGCGCCTGCCAGAGCGCGACCGAGGCGGTATCGGGTCCTCTGGCGCCGCGCGACGGCCGGTCGGTCAGCACCGACAACGGCCGGTGCGGCAGATCGGAGGCCAGCTCCAGGCGCCGGTCGGCCGCCGTGTCATCCGGCGCCCGGATACCTTGGAGGCCGCGGATCAGCAGCCCGAGGATCAGCAGCGCGGTGACCGCGAGAAGGCCGATATGCAGCCAGGGCGGCAACACACGTGGCAGGTCGAGCAGTGCTGCGCAGACGAACAACCCCGCGACGCCCAGTGCGGGCCAGAGCGCTGGCCAGATGCGCTCGAACAGGATGGCGAGGCGTGCGAGCGCACGGCGGCCGGCAAGCCGGCGGAGCAGGCGATCGAGATCTCCGCCCGGGGCGCTCATTTCAGCCAATGTGGCACGCGCTCGGCACGCCACAAGTCGGCATGGCTGTCACGCTCGCGAATCACCGACCAGTCACTGCCGTCCACCATCACCTCGGCGGCCAATGTGCGCGCATTGTAGGCGGAACTCATCACCGAGCCATAGGCCCCTGCATCGAGGATCGCGACGCGGGCACCGGGAGCCAATGCCGGCAACAGGCGATCGCGCGCGAACGTGTCAGCGGATTCGCAGACCGGTCCCACCACATCGGCTGGTGCCACCGGCGCGGCCGCGTCGACCGCGGCGACCGGCACGATGCCGTGCCAGGCTTCGTACATGGCGGGCCGGACCAGATCGTTCATCGCCGCGTCCAGCACGATGAAGCGGCTGCCCTGGGTGTGCTTGGCCAGAATCACCGACGTCAGCAGAACACCGGCGGGTCCCACCAGCCAGCGTCCCGGCTCCGCCACGACGCGGACGTCCAGGCCGTGCAGTGCGCCGCGGATCGCGCCGGCGAGTGCGGCGGGGAGCGGCGCCGGCTCGCCGCGATACGGGATGCCGAGACCGCCGCCGCAATCGATCGCGTCCACCGTGAGACCCGCCGCGCGGAGTTCGCGCACGAGGTCTGCGAGGCGCCCGTATGCGGCGCGGAAAGGTGCGAGCGACAGGATCTGGCTGCCGATATGCGTCGCCAGTCCGACCGGTCGGATGCCAGTGAGGCCGGCGGCGCGGCGATACAGCGCGACGACATCGGCGTAGGGAATGCCGAACTTGTCCTGCGCGCGGCCCGTGGTGATCTTGGCGTGCGTGCCGGCATCGACATCCGGATTGACGCGCAGTGCCACGCGAGCGGACCACCCCGCCGCGGCGGCGAGCGCCGACAGCATGTCCAGCTCCTCGGCACTCTCTACGTTGAATTGCGCGATGTCCTCGCCGAGCGCGAGGCGCAGTTCGCGTTCGCTCTTGCCGACGCCGGAGAACACGATGCGATCGGCCGGGATGCCGGCCTGGCGCGCGCGGCGCATCTCGCCCTCGCTGACAACGTCGACGCCGGCCCCTTCGGCCGCGAACAGGCGCAGCACGGCGAGCCGGTCGTTGGCCTTCATCGCGTAGTGGATGTGTGCGTCGAGCCCGGCTTCGGTCAGCGCGTCGGCCAGCATACGATAGCGCCGCCGCATGGCCGATGCCGAATAGACCCACACCGGCGTGCCGACGTCATCGGCGATCGCGTTGAGCGGCACGTCGTCGATCAGCAGCCCATCCATTGCATGGAAAGCGAGATGCGGCCGCGCCGCGATCAACTCGGCCGCTGTGGGTTCGGGCGTGTCTGGCGCGGGAGGCGAGGCCATCGTTTCCCCAGAGTTACACGAGGTGGCTGCCAGCGACCATACGCCGGCGGACTTGCGCGAGGTGATCTGATAGCCCTTATCCTGACAGGACGTGGCCACCGAGGGGAGCATGAGCGACCTCTACGACGACGATATCCTGCAATGGTCCGAGCGCCAGGGGGAGCTGCTGCGCCGGCTCGCCGCGGGCGAGCGGGTCAATGACCAGGTCGATTGGGAGAACGTGATCGAGGAGGTCGAGAGCGTGGGCAGCGAGCAACTGCATGCGGTGAGGTCGCTGCTGGTGCAGGCACTCGTTCACTTGCTCAAGGTCGAAGGCTGGCCGAACTCACGCGATGCGCCGGACTGGCGCGCCGAGGCCGTGCGCTTTCGTGGCGATGCCGCCGACCGCCACGCCCCATCCATGCGGCAACGGATCGACCTGGCGCGTCTCTATCGTCGCGCGGTGCGGGCGCTGCCGGAAACGATGGATGGCCAGCAGCCGCTGCCAGTGCGGCAGGAGTGTCCGATGACGCTGGACGAGCTGCTGGCTGAGCCGTAACGGTCACCGCCTGCGCAGCCAGGTCATCGAGAGAAACGCGCCGATCCAGGATCCGGCCGCCGCGAACAGGACGTAGACCCAGGATGTCGTGTAGCTGATCACCGCGAAGGCGGAGAGCAGGTACCAGACGCTGCTCCAGGACGCCGCGCCCAACCGCCGCCGGTCCGACACGGCGGCATTGAACAGCACATACACAGCGTCGGTTGCCATCGTTGACAGCACCACGCCAAGCGCGAGCAATGGGTTGATCGGCGGTATCACGGTTCACCCTTTCCTGGCAGGCCGGTCCGCGCGGCTGCGTTACACGATATCTTAATGGCCGGCCTGCCAATCTCTCCGATCGCTGCACGGCGAGCCGGCATGAACCACGACATCGGAGAACACGACCACATCGATCCGCGCGCGCTTGGCGCGGTCCTGCTGAACAGCGAGGTGATCGCGCTCGCCGCAATCCGCCACGGCCGGATCGTCTTCGCGAACCCTGCGTTCCTCACGGCATTTCGCGCAACCGATGCGTTGATCGGCATGGAGCTGGCGGACATCGTGGTCGATGGAGGCGATGCGTTGGCCGAAGCGCTGGTCGCCGCCGAACGCGCGCCGACGCGCTATTGCGGCATGGGCAGGCGCGAGGAAGAGCCATTATTCGACCTGGAGCTGAGCCTGGAATGCGCCGTGCTTGAGGGCGTACCCACGCTTGTCGCGTTCGCCTCGGATGTCACCGGGCAGCATCGCGCCAGAGAGAAGCTCGCGGATCTGGCCTACAAGGATACCCTAACCGGTCTGGCGAACCGGGCTCTGTTCGCCGATTGCCTGCACCAGGCCGTGCGGGATGCGCGCCGCCACGCCGTGATGTTCGCCGTGCTCATGATGGACCTCGACGGCTTCAAGGCGATCAACGACACCTACGGTCATCCGGTGGGCGATGTTGCCCTCCAGCTCGTGGCACGGCGTTTTCAGCGCTGGATTCGCGAAGGCGACACGCTCGCCCGGGTCGGTGGCGACGAATTCGCGCTGCTGTTGCCGCAACTGACGGATCGGCATGCGGCCGGGCTGGTGGCGCAGCGCATGATCGGCGCACTTGCCGAACCACTCGACTTCGCGACGCATTCCATCGCCATCGGCACCTGCATCGGTATTGCCGCATGGCCGCAGCACGCCCGGTCGGCCGATGCCTTGCAGGCGGCGGCCGACACCGCGATGTACCGGGCCAAGCGCGCGGGGTCGAATCAGTTCCGCTGGGCGACAAAAGCCGCCATGGATATCGCGCCGCTACAGCCAAAGGCCTGGAGCGCCGCACACGCTGTCGGCATCCGCGAGATCGACGATCAGCATACGCATCTGGCGGAGCTGATCGATCAACTGACCGCGGCGCTGAAGGACAATTGCGACGGCGAGGTCATCGCGGCCGGAATGACCGGCCTGATCGAATACGCGGCATTCCACTTCGCGGCCGAGGAGCGGTTGATGGCGCAGCATCAATTCGGCGGTCTCATGCGGCATCGTGAGGAACACCGCCGGCTGCTGCATGACATCCGAAACCTGCGGGTGGACGAGGATTTTGCCAGCATCAGCCTGATTCTGCGCTACCTCCAGGAGTGGCTGCTGCGTCACGTCGATGGGATGGACCGGCAGCTCGGCCAGGCGCTGACAGCGCAAGGGTGCCAATAGCGCGGGATGAAGGCGCGCTCGTTCCGCGCTGTGCGCACTCACGATGGGGATTGCTTCGTCGCTGCGCTTCTTGCAATGACACAGTTCAGTGCGTCGGGTAGGTGCGTGGGAAGGTGATCTGGTCGGGCGGTCCGGGCGGCTGACGGCGGCCCCTTCTTGCCGCAGCCGCCGAGCAGCAGGAGGAGTGCCAGGATCAGCGCGCTTCTCATGCCAGCGCCGCCTGCCAGCGCGCCGCCTCGCGCGCAACATTCGCCGGCGCCGTGCCGCCGGCGCTGGTGCGCGACGCGACCGAGGCCTCGACCGTCAGGACCGAATACACATCAGCGGTGATGCGCGGCTCCACGGCCTGCATCTCGGCCAGTGTCAGTCCGGCGAGATCGACGCCCTTCGCCTCGGCCGCCGCCACCAGCCGGCCGGTGATGTGGTGCGCGTCGCGGAACGGCAGGTTCAGCACCCGCACCAGCCAGTCCGCGAGGTCGGTCGCGGTGGCGAAGCCGGAGCCGGCGAATTCGCGCATGCGCGCCACGTCCGGCGTCATGTCGCGCACCATGCCGGCGATCGCGGCCAGCGACAGCGCCCAGGCCTCGGCCGCGTCGAACACCGGCTCCTTGTCCTCCTGCATGTCCTTGGCATAGGCGAGCGGCAGGCCCTTCATCACCGTCAGCAGCGCGACCAGCGCGCCGGTGACGCGGCCGGTCTTGGCCCGCACCAGTTCGGCCGCGTCGGGGTTGCGCTTCTGCGGCATGATCGAGCTGCCGGTGGTGAACGCGTCCGACAGCCGGATGAAGCGCCACGGCGCCGAACACCACACCACGATCTCCTCGGCGAAGCGCGACAGGTGCATCGCGGAGATCGCCGCGGCGCGCGAGGAACTCCAGCGCGAAGTCGCGGTCCGACACGGCGTCGAGCGAATTGGCGGTCGGCCGGTCGAAGCCCAGCGCCTGCGGCGGTCATCGCGCGGTCGATCGGAAACGACGTGCCGGCCAGCGCCGCGCTGCCCAGCGGGCATTCGTTCAGCCGCCGCCGGCAGTCGGCGAGCCGGCCGCGGTCGCGGTCCAGCATCTCGACATAGGCCAGCAGATGATGGCCGAACGTCACCGGCTGCGCGGTCTGCAGATGGGTGAAGCCCGGCATCGGATCGGCGGCGTGCGCGGCGGCGCGGTCGGCCAGCGCGCGCATCACGTCGGCGATCTGCGCCGATCAGCCCGTCGATCGCGTCGCGCACCCAGAGGCGGAAATCGGTCGCCACCTGGTCGTTGCGGCTGCGCGCGGTGTGCAGGCGGCGGCCGGCCTCGCCGATGCGCTCGGTCAGGCGGGCCTCGATGTTCATGTGGATGTCTTCGAGCGCCGCGTCGAACGGGAAGCGCCCGGTCTCGATCTCGTGCGCGATCGCCGCTAGACCGTCGCGGATGGCCTGCTCATCCTGTGCCGCGATGATCCCCACCTGCGCCAGCATCGCGGCATGCGCCAGGGAGCCCCTGGATGTCCTGCCGCCACAGCTTCTGGTCGAAGCCGATCGAGGCGTTGATCTCCTGCATCACCACCGAGGGGCCGGCGGCGAAGCGTCCGCCCCATTGCGGGTTGGCGGCCTCGTTCCGCTGCTTCGGCGTCTCGCTCAAGGGAGGACTTCGCGTCGTGCTGCTGATCAGGCGCCGCGCTGCGCTGGCGGCGGGCGGGACCCTAGCCGCCGCCCTGTCGCGCGCAAACCGCGCGCCGAGGAACTGGACGATGCCGCCAAGGCGCTGAAGCCGACCGATCCGCCGGTGCCCGCGCCCGACATCAGCTTCGTCGTCCGCCGACGGGACGCGAGCATCGCCTGGCGGACTTCCTCGGCCATGGCATGGTGGTCAATCTCTGGGCGACGTGGTGCGTGCCCTGCGTCGAGGAGCTGCCGTCGCTGGCGCGGCTGTCGCAGACGCTGGCACCCGACGACATCGCGGTGCTGCCGCTGTCATCCGATCGCGGCGGGGCGAAGACGGTGGAGGCGTTCTTTCAGCAGCACGGGATCACCGGACTGCCGGTGCTGCTGGACCCCAGGAGCGCGGCGATCCGCGTCCTGCATGCCCGCGGCATCCCGACCAGCCTGGTCATCGACAGGAAGGGGCGCGAGGTGGCTCGGCTGGAAGGTTCCGCCGACTGGTCCACGCCGGCGGCGGCGCAGCTCGTCAAGCGGCTGGCGTCCTAACCCCGGTCCAGTTCGCCCAGCAGGGCATTCTCGGTCAGGATCTGCGGCAGCACCGCCGGCTGGCCGCGCGGCGGGTAATACACATACAGCGGCACACCATCGCGGCCGTTCTCGCGCAGGTAGTCGGTGATCTGCGGATCCTGACGCGTCCAGTCACCCTTCATGTACGTCACATGATGATCGGCGAACGCATGGCGCACCGCGTCGCTGCTGATCGCCACCCGCTCGTTCACCAGGCAGGTCACGCACCACGCCGCGGTCATGTTGACGAACACCGGCCGTCCCTCGGCGCGCAGCGCGGCGAGGCGGGAGGCGCTGAACGGCTCCACCCCCGCCTCCGCCGACATCGGATGGACGCCGCCGGCGCCACGGCGATGCCGCTCAGCACGGCGAGCGCCGCCAGCAGGGCGGCGGCGGCGGCGGACTGCCCCACGCGGCGGCCGCGATCCACGCTGGCCTGGGTGATGCCCAGCACCCAGCCGGCGAAGCCCAGCAGCACCAGTCCGGCCGCGGTGCCCAGCACGCCGGACGGACCGGCCTCCTCGCTGACCACCCACACCAGCCACGCGCTCGCGCCGTACATCGGGAAGGCCAGCGCCTGGCGCAGCACCTCCATCCAGCGTCCCGGCCGCGGCGCCGCGCGCCACAGGGCCGGCATCGCCGCCAGCAGGGCGTAGGGCGCCGCGAGGCCAAGCCCCATGGCGAGGAACACCAGCATGGTCACCGCCGGCGGCGCGGCGAGGCCGGCGGCGATGGCGACGCCCATGAACGGCGCGGTGCACGGCGTCGCCACCACCACGGCGAGCAGGCCGGTGAAGAAGCTGCCGAGTTGCCCGGGACGCGCGGCCAGACCCTGGCCGGTGCGGACCAGGCCGGTGCCCAGCTCATAGACCCCGGACAGGTTCAGCCCGACCGCGAACAGCAGCCAGGCCATGGCGGCGACGAACACCGGCGACTGGAACTGGAATCCCCAGCCGGCCGCGGTGCCCGCCGCGCGCGCGCGCCAGCAGCGCCGCGCCGAGGCCGGCGAATGCCACCAGCACGCCGGCGGTATAGGCGACGGCCTGCCAGCGTGCCTTGCCCTTCCCGGCCCCCGCGAGGCCGACCACCTTCAGCGCCAGCACCGGGAACACGCAGGGCATCAGGTTGAGGATCAGCCCGCCCAGGAACGCCAGGCCCAGCAGGCGCCGAAGCCCCATGGTCGGCGGTCGTGGCGGAACACTGCCTGGGGCGGCGTGCAGCTCGACGTCGGTCTCCAGCCCGCTGCGGTCGCGGATCGACAGGACGCCCGACAGCCCGCCTTCGGGCTTGAACGCCTTGCCGGGGCGCAGCGCCAGGGTGAAGCCGCCATGCCAAACCGTCAGCGGCTGCGCGGCACTGTCGCAGGATCGTGCCGGGGGCCTCGGGGATGAACCAGGCGTCCTCCACGGTGGCGGGGGTCAGCTCGGGGCCCTGGACGAACAGCGTGCCGTCGCCGCCGACCACCGCGTGCCAGGGCGAGGGTCGCGGGACCTGCCGGTCGAACGCGGCGAACAGCGGCGCCTGCGGCGAGGGCGAGGCGTTCCCCGCCGGCAGGTCGAGCCGGAAATCGCCTTCCTCCGGCACGCAGATGTCGCGGCACACCAGCCAGTCGGCATGCGCCTTGATGCTGGCGCCGGCGGCGGAGGGCGTGACGGTCACCGGCAGCAGCACGTTGCCGGTGTAGGAGTAGGTCATCAGCGACCCTTCGGGCACGCGCTGGGGCGTCGGCCAGGCGATCGGGCCGGCGGTGGCCCCCGGCGGCAGGTCGAGGTGCAGCTCCGGCGGGATGCCGGCGTCGCCGGGGTTCTGCCAGTAGGTGTGCCAGCCGGTCGCGAGCTGCAGCCGCAGGCCGATGCGGAAGGCACGGCCGGGGGCCACCGAATCGACATCCGAGACCAGCGAAGCGGTGGCGCGCGGACTGGTCACCGGCGCGCTCTCCAGGGCGGCACGCCGGCAGGGTCCAACAGGCGAGCAGCGCGAGCAGCATTGCCCTGAGCACAAGCGGCATGGAGTCCCCGGATGGCGGCTTTCGTGCGCATATGGCGCAGAATCCGCCGGACCACCAGTATGCTGCCCGAACTGCCCGTCACCGACGCCCTGCCGGCGCTGCTGCGCACCCTCGACGGCGGACGCAATGCCGTCCTGGTGGCGCCGCCCGGCGCCGGCAAGACCACGCTGGTGCCGCTGCATCTGCTCGACGCGCCCTGGCGCGGCGAGGCCGGCGATCGTGATGCTGGAGCCGCGCCGGCTCGCCACCCGCGCCGCGGCCACGCGCATGGCGTCGCTGCTCGGCGAGGCGGTCGGCGGCACGGTCGGCTACCGCACCAGGCTGGATGCCGCCGTCTCGCCGGCCACCCGCGTCGAGGTCGTCACCGAGGGCCTGCTGATCCGCCGGCTGCTCGCCGATCCAGGGGCTGGAGGGCGTCGCCGCGGTGATCCTCGACGAGGTGCACGAGCGTTCGCTGGAGTCCGACCTGGCGCTGGCGCTGTGCCGCGACCTCCAGCGCGTGCTGCGGCCGGAGCTGCGGCTGATCGCCATGTCGGCGACGGCGGACGGCGCGCGTCTGGCCGGCCTGCTGGACGCGGACGTGATCGAAAGCGCCGGCCGGATGTTCCCGGTCGAGGTCCGCCACGCGGCGCGCGACATCCCCGGCCCGCGCGAGCTGCCCGAGGCGATGGCCCGCGCGGTGCGCGCCGCACTGGCGGAGCATGACGGCGACATCCTCGCCTTCCTGCCCGGCATGGCGGAGATCCGCCGCACCCAGGCGGCGCTGGCGGACTGCGGCGCGCTGGTGCTGCCGCTGCACGGCGACCTGCCGCCGGCGGAGCAGGATCGTGCGCTGCGGCCGGCCGAACGGCGGCGGGTGGTGCTGGCGACCTCGATCGCCGAGACCTCGCTGACCGTGCCTGGCGTGCGGATCGTGGTCGATGGCGGCTGGCGCCGGGCGCCGCGGCTCGACGCCTCCACCGGCCTGACGCGGCTGGCGACGCTGCGGATCTCCCGCGCGGCGGCCGAACAGCGGGCCGGCCGCGCGGGGCGCGAGGCGCCGGGCGTCGCGATCCGGCTGTGGTCCACGGCGCTGCACCGCGGCCTCGCGGCGCACGACCGGCCGGAGATCCTCGAGGCGGAGCTGTCGGGGCTGGCGCTCGACTGCGCCGCCTGGGGCGCCGCGCCCGGCGATCTGCCGTTCCTCGACCCGCCGCCGCAGGGCGCGCTGGCCGCGGCGACCGCGCTGCTGACCGAGCTTGGCGCGCTCGACGGCGCGGGACGCATCACCGATGCCGGGCGCCGGATGGCGATGCTCGGCGCGCATCCGCGGCTGGCGGCGATGATGCTGGCGGCGCGCACGCCCGGCGAGGCGGCGCTGGCCGCCGATCTCGCCGCGCTGCTGGAGGAGCGCGATCCGCTGCGCCGGCCCGATGCGCCGGCGGATATCGGCCTGCGGCTGGCGGCGCTCGCGGAAGGCGATCCCGCCGCCGACCGCGGCGCATTGTCGCGCATCCGCCGGGTGGCGGCGCAGTATCGCCGGCGGATGCGGACCAACGCGCCGGCCGATGGCGATCCGGGGCGCCTGCTCGCCGCCGCCTTCCCCGACCGCATCGCCCAGCGGCGCGGCGAGCCGGGCAGCTTCCGGCTCGCCGGCGGCGGCGGGGCGCGGCTGCCGCGCGCCGATCCGCTCGCCAGCGCGCCGCTGCTGGCGGTGGCGGCGCTGGAGCTGAAGGCGTCGGCGCGGATCAGGCTGGCCGCGCCGCTCGATCCCGACACCCTGCCCGCCGACCGCATCACCGAGCAGGTGGAGACCAGCTTCGATCCGGTCTCCGGCGCGGTGCTGGCGCGGCGCCGGCGGCGGCTCGGGCGCGCTGGTGCTGAGCGACCGCACCGAACCGGCGGATCCCGCCGAGGTGGCGGCGGCGCTGGCCCGCGCGGTGGCGGCGGAGGGGCTGCGGCCGCTGCCCTGGACCGATGCGGCGCGGCAGCTTCAGGCGCGCGTCGCGCTGATGCGCCGGCTCGAACCGGACGCCGGCTGGCCCGACCTCGCCGACGCCGCGCTGGCGGCCGATGCGCAGGCGTGGCTCGCGCCGCGGCTTGCCGGCATGTCGCGGCTGGCCGATCTGGCCCGGCTCGACCTGCACGCCATCCTGCGCGGGCTGCTGCCGTGGGAACCTGGGCCGCCGGCTGGATGCCGCGCTGCCGGCGCAACTGGCGCTGCGCGGGACGCGCGCCACGATCGATTACACCCAGCCGGTGCCGGTCGCGTCCGCTCGGGCGCAGGCGTTCTACGGGCTGACGGCGACGCCGGCCCTGGCGGATGGCCGCGTGCCGCTACAGCTCGCGCTGCTGTCGCCGGCGGGCAGGCCGGTCGCCATCACCGCCGACCTCGCCGGCTTCTGGCGCGGCGGCTGGGCCGACGTGCGGCGCGACATGCGGGGACGCTATCCGAAGCACGACTGGCCGGAGGATCCGGCGAAAGCGGGCAGCGGATCGGCAGGTTATTGACCGCGGATTCTTGCTGCTGCCGCAACCGCGTGCCATCTGCTGCTGACGCGAAGCCTGCGGGAAGAACCTGAACGCGATGTATCTTTGGCGGCACCCTCTGCGTGCGACGAGGTCCTCGGCTGGCGGTGCTGGCGCTCGTTCTGTGCGTCACCGCGTGCACCTCCTCGCCCGGCATCGCCATCGCCCGCTCGGCGCCCGAGAGCTTCTCGCCGCTGGTCAAGCGCGTGCTGCCGGCGGTGGTGAACATCGCGGTGACCGAAACCGTGTCGGGCGGCGAAGTGCTGAGCGAACTGCCGCCGGAACTGCGCGACACGCCGCTCGGCCGCGAGTTCCGCCGCCGCTTCGGCAACCGCAAGCGAACAGACGATGGGCGCCGGGTCGGGCTTCATCATCGACCCGTCCGGGCTGATCGTGACCAACAACCACGTGGTCGGTCACGCCGACAAGATCGTGGTCGGCCTGACCGACGGCACGCGGCTGCCGGCCAAGGTGATCGGCACGGACGAACTCACCGACGTGGCGCTGATCAAGGTGGAGGCGACCGGGCCGCTGCCCGCCGTCGCGTTCGGCGATTCGCGCCAGGTCGAGGTGGGCGACTGGGTGCTGGCCGCCGGCAATCCGTTCGGTCTCGGCGGCTCGGTCACCGCCGGCATCGTCTCGGCGCGCGGCCGCGACCTCGGCGCCGGGCCGTTCGACAACTTCCTGCAGCTCGACGCGCCGATCAATCCGGGCAATTCCGGCGGCCCGATCTTCAACATGGATGGCCAGGTGGTCGGGGTCAGCACCGCCATCGTCTCGCCGTCCGGCGGCTCGGTCGGCATCGGCTTCGCCACGCCCAGCGAACTGGTCGATGCCGATCATCAACCAGTTGCGCGCCAGCGGCCACATCGAGCGCGGCTGGCTCGGCGTGTCGGTGGCGAACTCGGACAACGGCGTCACCATCGCCGGCATCGAGCGCACGAGCCCCGCCGCGCGGGCCGGCCTGCGTCAGGGCGACACGATCCTCGCGGTGAACGGCGAGCGCATCGAGGGCGCGCTCGGGCTGATCCGCACGGTCGCGGCGGTCGTCGCCGGGCAGCAACGTCAACCTGACGATCCGCCGTCAGGGCCGTGAATTCGATGTGCCGGTCACGGTCGGGCAGCGTCCCGCCGGGGGGCCGGGTGACGGGGCCGGGTGAAGGAGCAAGCTGATGCGTATCCTGGTGGTGGAAGACGACAAGGACGTGGGCGCCTTCGTCGTGCGCGGGCTGAAGGAGGCGGGCCATGTCGTGGAACTCGCCGACAACGGCCGCGACGGCCTGTTCATGGCGGCGAGCGAGGCGTTCGACGCGGTGATCCTCGACCGCATGCTGCCCGGCGGCATCGACGGCATCCGGCTGCTGGAGACGCTGCGCGGCGCAGAAGAACACCGTGCCGGTGCTGATCCTGTCGGCGCTGGCCGACGTCGATGAGCGGGTGCGCGGCCTGAAGGCCGGCGGCGACGACTACCTGACCAAGCCGTTCGCCTTCGCCGAACTGCTGGCGCGCGTCGAGGCGCTGGCGCGGCGCGGCAAGGGCGAAGGGCCGGTGACCAAGCTGGTGGTCGAGGACCTGGAGCTCGACCTGCTGTCGCGGCAGGTGAAGCGCGCCGGGCAGAAGATCGACCTGCAGCCGCGCGAGTTCCGGCTGCTGGAGTATCTGATGCGCCACGCCGGCCAGGTGGTGACCCGCACCATGCTGCTGGAAGGCGTGTGGGACTATCACTTCGACCCGCAGACCAACGTGATCGACGTGCACGTGTCGCGGCTGCGGCAGAAGGTCGACAAGCCGTTCCCGACGCCGCTGATCCATACCGTGCGCAACGCCGGCTACATGCTGCGCGCCGAAAGCGCCTGACAGTGTCCGATACCGCCATAGTCTCCCCCTCCCCTTGCGGGAGGGGGTTGGGGGGCGGGGGCGGCGGCAGTCACCGCGCCCGCTCCCCCCAACCCCCTCCCGCAAGGGGAGGGGGAGAGTCACTGTCGCGCCCGCCCCGCGGCGGCTGTTGCGGTCGGCCGGCTTCCGCTTCGCGGCGATCTATGCCGCTGCTGCTCGCGGCCAGCGCGGCGGCGCTGGCGCTGTTCCTGTGGTGGTCGACCGCCGGGCTGCTCGACCGGCAGACCGTGGCGGCGATCGAGGCCGATGCGCAGAGCCTGACCGAGCGCTACGACGACGGCTGGACTGCCCGCGCTGGTGCTGACCATCGAGGACCGGCTGACGCAGAACGTCGAGGACGATGCGATCTATCTGCTGGTCGGTCCGGCCGGCCAGCGGATCGCCGGCAACCTGCAGCATTGGCCGCAGGGGGCGGTGCACAACGGCGACTGGTACGAGCTGTCGATCGAGCGCGCCGGCATGCGCTCGCTGGCGCTGGTGCAGAGCCTGGAGCTGCCAGGGCGGCCTCCACCTGCTGATCGGCCGCGACGTGCAGGTGCGCGCGCAGTTGCGCTCGCTGCTGACCGACGCGCTGCTGTGGGCGCTGCTGGTGGTGCTGGCGATGGCCACGGCCGGCGCTCTCGTGGTGCGCAGCCTGTTCCGCCGCGCGCTGGCCAACGTCTCGGCCACCGCCGCGGCGATCGCGGCGGGCGACTTCACCCAGCGCGTGAAGCTGTCCGGCCGCGGCGACGAGTTCGATCAGCTCGCCGAGACGATCAACGACATGCTGGACCGCATGGCGCGGCTGATGGAGGGCGTGCGCGAGGTGTCGAACGCCATCGCGCACGACCTGCGCACGCCGATCACCCGCGCGCGCGCGCGGCTGGAGGACGCCGCGGCGCACGCCGCGACGGCGACGGAACTGCGCGCCGCGGTCGAGCGGGCGACCGCCGACCTCGACGGCATCGTCGCGGTGTTCCAGGCGCTGCTGCGCATCGCCGAGATCGAGGCGGGCTCGCGGCGCGCGGCGTTCGCCACGCTCGACGTGGCGCCGCTGCTGGCCGATGTGGCGGAACTGTATGGGGCGGTGGCGGAGGAGAACGGCATCGCGCTGACGGTGCAGGCGCCCGAGCGGCTGCCGGCGTTCGGCGATCGCGAACTGATCCAGCAGGCGGTGGCCAATCTGGTCGACAATGCGGTGAAGTTCTCGCCGCCGGGCGGCGCGGTGCGGCTGTCGGCCGTCGCTGACGCCGAGCGGCGTGGAGATCGCGGTGGCCGATCAGGGGCCGGGCATTCCGGAGGCGGACCGGGCGCGTGCGGCGGAGCGCTTCTTCCGCGGCGAGAGTGCGCGCAACACGCCGGGCTCCGGGCTGGGGCTGGCGCTGGTGCAGGCGGTGGCGCAGTTGCATGGCGGCAGCCTCCGCCTGGCCGACGCGGGGCCCGGGCTGGTCGCGATCCTGTCGCTGCCGCGGCACGAGGAACCGGCGCAGGGTGGCTAACGTCGTTGTCATGCCGGCAACACGGCGGCGTGAGGCCGTCAGGTGCCACTGTGGCCGGCATGGGACCCATCGCGCGGACACTCAGCCTGGGGGCAGCGACGGTTTGGCTGGGCACCGTTCCGGTGGCGAGCCAGTCGCCCGCGCCGCAGCAGGTGACCAGCGACACGCCGGAATATTGCCTGCATCTGCTGGACCGGGTCAGCCAGATGGTGCGCGTGGCCGGGTCACCGCCGCCGCAGGAGGTTACGTTCCTGTCGAGCGAGGGCCAGCGGATGTGCGACCAGGGCCAGACGCGCGGCGGGATCTTGCGGCTGCGCCGGGCGCTGATGCTGATGCTGCATCAGGGCAATGGGCCGCCGTAGGATTTAGATCGAGGACGCGCGGACGTTCTCTGCACTTGTTGTGAGGCCGGTGGGTCTTGGCGGCTGAGATTTCTCTTAACACGGAGAAGCTAAGGCGAGAGCCACGGAGGGCCACGGAGAAGGTCATCAAATGCGCTTCGCGCGAAGTGCTTTCTTCTACCTCCGTGGCGCTCCGTGGCTCTCGCCTGGCTTACTCCGTGTTGAATGCCAAGGGCCGCCAACGGCAGGAACCCATCGCAGGGAGCCGCGGTTGCGCCATCGCCCCCTTCACCTCGATCGAGCGGAACCGCTGCGCGCGGAACGTCGGCGAAAAGTGCTCCGCCCGCAATCCCGCCTTCAGCTTCAGCGCCATCAGGAACTGCCGCTGGTCGGCCAGCTCCTCCCACACGCTGGGCAGGAACAGCGCGCGCCGCCCCTGATCCTCGATGATCAGCCCGTCCACCCCCGGGCGTAGCTGCGCCAGCAGATCGGCCTCGCCGTCGAAAACTGCATCGGCTCGGGCGGCGTCAGCACCGAGACCGACAGCGACAGCCCCGCCAGCTCCAGCCAGTCCAGCCGCGGGAAGCGCGGGTCGCGGAATGCGGCGTTGAACGCGTGCTGCACCACATCGACGACCAGCGGCCGGGTCGCCACCGCCGAACCGATGCAGCCGCGCAGCGCGCCGTCATGGCGGCGGAGGGTGACGAACGCGGCGCCCGGTGCGGCCAGCAATGGGGGCAGCGCGGCATCGGCGACCACGTGCGGCGCGCGGCCGGTGTCGAGGCCGACGACGATCGACGTGCCGCGCCAGCTCGATCAGCGTCGGGCCCAGCGCCTCGATCGCCGCCGTCTCGGCGTCGCGGCGGCGCGGGCTCGTAGAGCGCCCAGGCGCCGTAGCCCACCACGCGGTCGCGCGGGCCGGCCGTGTCGCCGGAGTTGCGCAGGTCGAGCCGCTCGATCGCCATGCCGCGCTGCCGCGCCGCCAGCAGCAGGCCGCGCGTCGGCACCGCGCCGCAGGCCTGCGCCGGCGTGATGCGCCGGGATCGAACCGCTCGATCGCCTCCGCGGTGGACTGGTCGATGCGGCGGCACGCGGCGTAGTCGAGGTAGTGCGACAGGTCGGTGGACACCACGATCAGCGTCTCCGGCCCGCCCCACAGCGCGTCGAACACCGCGGCGACCGCCTCGGGCGGCGCGTCGCCGGCCACGATCGGCACCAGGCGGAAATCGCCCAGCACGTGCTGCAGGAACGGGACGTGCACCTCCAGCGCATGCTCGCGCTGATAGGCGGCGTCGAGCTCGCCCACCATCGGCAGCGCGCGCAGCCGGGCGATCGCCTCGGTGTCCAGCGCGACGGTGCCGCGCGGGCATCGCCCAGGCCTCGCGCGGTGTCCACGGCGAGGCCGCGGAACGCCACGTAATGCGACGGCCCGATCAGCACCACGCGGCTGATCCGCCCGCGCGCGGCGGCCAGGCGCGCATAGGCGCGCGCGGCGACGGCGCCGGAATACACGTAGCCGGCGTGCGGGCCGATGATCGCCTTGGGCAGCGCGGGCGAGGGTGCGTCGTTGTCCGCCTCGGACAGGAACCGCGCGAGCTGCCGCTCCAGCGCGTCGCGTTCGGCTGGGTAGAAGGTTCCCGCGACGGCGGGATGGCGGATCGCGGTCATCGTCGCCAGATTACCACGCATGGATACGACGGTAGAAGGTTCGCTGTTCCCCGCGCGCCACTGGCACGCGCTGGCCGACGGGCGCATCCAGTGCGACGTGTGCCCGCGGTTCTGCCGCTGCACGAGGGCCAGCGCGGCCTCTGCTTCGTGCGCGCGCGGCAGGACGACGCGCTGGTGCTGACCACCTACGGGCGTTCGTCGGGCTTCTGCATCGACCCGATCGAGAAGAAGCCGCTGAACCATTTCCTGCCCGGAACGCCGGTGTTCTCGTTCGGCACGGCGGGCTGCAACCTGACCTGCAAGTTCTGCCAGAACTACGACATCAGCAAGGCGCGCGAGATCGATCGGCTGAACCAGGACGCGACGCCGGCGATGATCGCCGATGCGGCGCGGCAACTCGGCTGCCGCTCGGTCGCGTTCACCTACAACGATCCGGTGATCTTCCTGGAATACGCGGTCGATACCGCGCGCGCGTGCCATGCGGCGGGGCTGAAGACGGTGGCGGTGACCGCCGGCTACATCACGCCCGAGGCGCGCGGCGAGTTCTACGCCGACATCGACGCGGCGAATGTCGATCTGAAGGGGTTCACCGAGCCGTTCTACCGCAACCTGTGCGGCGGGCGGCTGGCCGATGTGCTCGACACGCTGGTATGGATCAAGCGCCATACAAATGTATGGCTGGAAGTCACCACGCTGCTGATCCCGGGCGAGAACGATTCGGACGCGGAGATCGGCGCGCTGGCCGCCTGGTTCGCAGCCGAGCTGGGGCGCGACGTGCCGCTGCACTTCACCGCGTTCCATCCCGACTGGCGCATGCGCGATCATCCGCCGACGCCGCCCGCGACGCTGACCCGCGCGCGGGCGATCGCGATGAGCCATGGGCTGCGCTACGTCTATACGGGCAACGTGCATGACGGCGCCGGCGGCAGCACGTATTGCCACGGTTGCGGCGCACTGCTGATCGGGCGCGACTGGTACGAGCTGACCGGCTGGGGGCTGGATGCGGCAGGGACGTTGCCGGTCGTGCGGCGGCGCGCGTGGCGGGCGTGTTCGAGGCGCAGCCAGGCAACTGGGGGCGCAAGCGGCAGCCGGTTACGTTCGGCAAGTGAAAACCGAGTACCTGCTTCGGCGGACTGTGGCCTACGGGGTCACTGGAGGCCGTGCGTCGGCGAGAATGCGGATGCCGATCGCGACAAAGCAGGCGCCCGCCACTCTCTCGATCCAGTGGCGGGCATGCTGAAAGCGCCGCATCACAGGCGCGGAGGACATGAACAGAGTCACGATCGAATACCAGACAAGGGCACTCAGAACGACCAGACAGATCATAAGCGTCATGAGCCATGACGGTGTGCTGCCGGTGACCGCCGTTGCGAACACGCTGGCAAACAGAACAATCGCTTTCGGGTTCGTCAGCGTGACGAAAAACCCGAAAACGAATGCATTGCCCTGCACGGGAGCCTGCACCGTACCGTTGCCTGCCTGGAGGGGTTTCGCGCGAAGCAGCCTGATCCCGAGATAGATCAGGTATGCGCTGCCGAGCAGGCGGACCACCCAGGTCAGCCACTGATACTCGACAAGCACCGCCGACAAGCCAAGCAAACTGAGTGTTGCATAGAACCCCAGACCGATAGATACGCCGATTGTTGTCCGGAGACCGCCTGCCGCGCCACGCGTCATAGAAGAGCGAACGACCCCAATGAAATCGGGTCCCGGCAGTATCAAGGCCGGGATGAATATCCCGAACACGGGCAGCAGAATTCTGAGCGCTTCCATGATCCGAATTCACCACGAATCATGGCCTGAAACCAGAGCCGGCGGCCTGTCCCGTCACCATCCGCCCTTTACCACCACGCTGAGCGGCGAGGCCGGGATCCAACACTTCCTCGCGACCTGCTCACCGGCGCACATTTCAGTGCTTGATTTCTAGCCAATCGTTAACGGTAATCCACCCGCGCACCGTCCCTTCGACCGGAATTGCCGGCTTCGTCGCCACGACGAGCCCGACAATTGTCCAAACCGCGCTGGACGAGAAGGAGAACGTTACGATGAGTGGGCTTTTCGGCCAGATACTCGGCAACATGATGGGGGGCCAGCAGGCGGGCCAACCGGCGGCGATAGCCGGCATTCTGCAACAACTGCTGGCGTCGAACGGCGGCGTTGCCGGTGTCGTCTCCCGCTTCGAGGCGGCGGGTCTCGGCGGCAATGCGCAGTCGTGGGTCTCCACCGGCGAAAACCAGCCCATCTCCGCCGACCACATCGGCCAGGTGTTCCCGTCCGAACAGATCAACGCATGGGCGACGCAGGCGGGCACGACGCCGGATAAGCTGAGCGCGGTCCTGGCCGAGGCGCTGCCGCACGCGGTGGACCACCTGACACCCGGCGGGCAGGTCCCGGCGCCCGACGCGGTCCCTGACCTGTCCTCGCTCGTGTCGCGATTCTTCGGCGGGGCCACGACACGACTGACCGATAGCGGAGATGCGGGCGTCCGATCCGGCTGCCGCGCGGGCAACTGGAATGTACTTGGCGCTCTTAGAAAGGAATTACCCATGAGAAATTGGGCCAGATCGGTTTTCGTCGCAGCCGGCGTGTTGTTTGCGATGGGCCTGCAGGCGCACGGCCAGACGTCCTCGCCCGCCGCCCCGAGTGTCGCCGCGACGTGCAAGGACGGTACTCCGTTCTCCGGCAGTTCGAAGAGTGGCGCCTGCCGGGGTCATGGCGGCGTGAAGACCTGGGGCGCACAGACGGCGGCCGCCACACCGGCAGCCGGCACGAATGCCGCGGCCTCACCCAGCAAGAACACGATGCCGGTGACGGCGAAGCCCGGCGGCGGTGCTGGACAGGTCTGGGTGAATACCGAGAGCAAAGTGTATCACTGCTCCGGCACCCGCTGGTACGGCAAGACCAAGCAGGGCGAATACATGTCGGAGCAGGCCGCGAAGACAAATGGCTATCATGCGGCACAGGGCAAGACCTGCTCGTGACCGAATAAGACACGATGCTTGTTTGGTCATTGCGATGAGCTGGAAGGAGATTGCTTCGTCGCCTGGCTCCTCGCAATGATAAGGGGCGTCATCAGTTTACCAGCTTCCCCGCGCCCTCGATCACCTCGTCCCAGTCATCCACCTCGCGATTGGTCGGCGCGATCAGCAGATGCTGCACGCCGACCGCCTCGTACGCGGCGACCCGATCGCGCAACTCGCCCTGATCCTTGCCGTTCCACTGCGTGCGCATCGAGATGGTGAAGTCCGCACCCGGCCGCGCCGCGCGCAGGCGCTGCACGATCGGCGCGGCTTCCTCGGGCGTCTCGCGCGAGCCGTGCCAGCCATCGGCAATGCGCGCGGTACGCTTCAGCGCGGCGTCGGAGCTGCCGCCGATCCACAGCGGAATGCGGCTGATGGGCAACGGCAGCATCGTCATGTCGACGATCTTCGCCGGGATGTATTTCGCCTCGAACGTCACCGGGTCCTGCGTCCACACCGCGCGCATCATCGCGATGCCTTCGTCCATGCGCCGCCCGCGCTCACGGAACGGCACGCCGAGGGCAGCGAACTCGGGCTCCAGCCAGCCGACGCCGGCGCCGAGGATCAGCCGTCCGTTCGAGAGGTTGTGCAGGCTCGCCAGTTCCTTCGCCAGCGGCAATGGATGGCGCATCGGCAGCACCAGGACGGTGGTGCCGAGGCGCACGCGTTCGGTCACCGCCGCGACATAGCTCAGCGTCACCACCGGATCGTAGAACAGCGGCGAGCGTGGAAATTCGCTGCGCGGCACGATGATGTGCTCGCTGACCCAGACATCGCCGAACCCCAGCGCCTCGGCGCGCATCGCGTGGCGGCGGATCAGCGCGGGCGTCGCCTGTTCGCCGGCATGCGGCAGATGGATGCCAAACTGCATGATGTTGTCCCCTCCGTGTATGCGCCGCAGAATGCGCCGAACGGCAACAGGAGGAAACCGGACATGACGTCACGATGGGAGCAGACGGCGCCGATCCGCTATCCGGATCCCGACATCGTCTCGCTCGATCCGCGCTTCGACGGTATCGCGCTGGGGCATGCGGCGATCGAGCGCATCGCCTGCGATTGCCGCTTCACGGAAGGCCCGGTGTGGTTCGGCGACACGCGGCAACTGCTGTTCAGCGACATACCGAACGACCGCATCATGCGCTGGGACGAGGAGACCGGGGTGGTCAGCGTGTTCCGGCGGCCGTCGCATTATGCCAACGGCAATACGCGGGATCGGCAGGGACGTCTGATCACCTGCGAGATGGGCAGTCAGCGGCTGACGCGCACCGAGTATGACGGCACGATCACCGTGCTGGCGGACCGCTTCGACGGCAAGCGGCTGACCGGTCCGAACGATGTGGTGGTGAAGTCGGACGGCTCGATCTGGTTCAGCGACAACGGCGCGGGCATTCGCGGCAATTACCTGGGGCACAAGGGGACGCCGGAGCTGCCGTACCGCGTGTACCGCATCGACGGCAGGACCGGCGCGCTGACGGTGGCGATCGATGACATGGCGCGGCCGAACGGCCTGGCGTTCTCGCCGGACGAGTCGCGGCTTTACGTGGTGGATACGCCGGCGCAGCCGAAGACCACGCATGTCTATGACATTGTCGATGGCACGAAGGCGGTGAACGGCCGGGTGTTCTTCGACGGCAAGGGCTATGCGGACGGCATCCGTGTCGATACCGAAGGCAATGTCTGGTGCGGCTTCTCCGGCGGCGCGGGCGAGGACGGCGTCGCGGTGTTCGCGCCCGACGGCAAGCTGATCGGGCGGATCCTGTTGCCGGAGCGCTGCGCCAATGTGTGCTTCGGCGGGGTGAAGCGGAACCGGCTGTTCATGGCGGCGAGTCAGTCGGTTTACGCGCTCTATGTGGAGGCGCAGGGCGCGCCGGGAGGATAACGACGACGCACAGCTGCACCAATGAACGGGAGAATGCACCATGACCGAACAGCCGCCGGAAGATCTGGGCAAGGCGGGCGCAGTAGTGGACAAGGCGATCGAATACATGGTGGGGCAGAACGTCGGCGCGCTATCGATCGCGTCGGCCTTGCTGGGTGGGGCCATGGCATTGCTGGCGCGCAGCGTGGCCGACGAGGCGATCGTGCAGATCCTCAATAACGCGATCGCCAGTGTGCGGAACGGGGAGCTGCGCGGATCGGACAAGTCCGGCGGCTGAGCGCGGGGAAGGAAGGCTGGATGGCCGGCACTGATCCCCGGGACAAGCCCGGGGACATGCGGCCGGCCATGACGAGATGGAACGCGGGCGGAAGGGAGAAGGTTCATGGGAAAGCTTGAGGGGAAAGTCGCCTTGGTCACCGGGTCGGGCCGCAATATCGGCCGCGCGACGGTGTTGCGACTGGCCGGGGAAGGCGCGCATGTCGTCGTCAATGCGCGGACGAACCAGGCCGAGGCGGATGCCGTCGTGCGCGAAGCCAAGGAGCTTGGGGTCAAGGCGTTTGCCGTCGTTGCCGATGTCGCCAGCAAGGATCAGGTCGAGGCGATGGCGGCGCGGGCGCTGTCCGAGTTCGGCCGCGTCGACATCCTGATCAACAACGCCGCCATCCGGCCGCACAAGCCGTTCACCGAACTGACGGCGCAGGATTGGGAGGCGGTCAGGGGCGTCGTGCTGGACGGCGCGATTTACCTCACGCGCGCGGTCATCGATTCGATGGTCAAGAACCAGTATGGGCGCATCCTGTTCTTCACCGGCGAAGGGGCATTCGTCGGCGGCAACGGTCGCGCGCATGTCTCCGCGGCCAAGATGGGGCTGGTCGGCTTCGCGCGCGGGCTGGCCTCGGAGTTCGCCCCGCACAACATCCGGGTCAACGTGGTTTCTCCCGGCAGCATCGACACGCTGCGCGCCAATCCCGAATGGTATCAGGGACGCACGCCGAACGCCGCCGGCATTCCGCTCGGGCGCCAGGGCAAGCCGGACGAGATCGCCGCGACCTGTCTGTTCCTGGTCAGCGACGACGCCGGCTTCATCACCGGGCAGACGATCCACGTCAACGGCGGCAGTGGATACTACTGATTACCGCCGAGGCGCGGCCAGTCGACGCGATCGCGCGCGATCTGTTAGGCTTGCCCGGATAGCCGCCCGTCCAGGAGAAAAACGGATGAACGAAACGCAAACTCTCTCCCAGCGCGCCGACGCGCTCGAAGAGCAAATGAGCCGCGAGCTCGACTACATCGTCATCAAGTCGCGGCTTTACAGCATGGCCGAGGGCGACATGGGGCCGGCGCCGAACGCCGCGGCGCTGATGGCCAAGAATCCGAACGCGCGTGTGCTGATGGGCGATGATCCGCGCCTGCCGGCGATGCCGGAGAAGCCGACGCTGATGGACTTCTTCAAGTACCGCTTCGGCCCCGCCGCGCATCTGCTTGCAGAGCGCCAGGCACGCGGTGAATGCCGGGCTGCCGGAGAACATGGTGCTCGCCTGCCTGCTGCACGACATCTCGACGATCGGCTTCATCCGCGGCGACCACGGCTACTGGGGCGCGCAGCTCGTCGAGCCGTATGTCGATGAGGAAGTGACCTGGGCGATCCGCGCGCACCAGGTGCTGCGTTTCTATCCCGACGAGTCGGTCGGCTACGAATATCCGCAATCCTACGTCAAGGCGTTCGGCGCCGACTACCGGCCCGATCCTTATGTCGAGGAAGACTATCAGCGGATGCGGAACCACAAGTGGTACATGTCGGGGCGGATGATCACGGTCCACGACATCTACTCGTTCGATCCGAACGTGAAGGTCGAGCTGGAGGAATTCACCGACGTGATCGGCCGCAACTTCCGCCAGCCGGAACAGGGCCTCGGGTTCGACAACAGCCCGGTCGCGCATATGTGGCGGGCGATGATCCGGCCGGCGAAATACCTGTAGCAAGCGACCGACGCGCCGACACCGGCCAGCCCGATCGCATGAAATGATCGGGCTCCGGGTCGGGCTGCGCAAAAGGGGGAGAAAGAATGTCCGCCGTCGGCCCGTCACGCCAGCTTCGACGCATGCAATGGATCGCGATCGTGCTTGTCACCGCGGCCATTGCGATGAACTACATGGATCGCTCGACGCTCGCGATCGGCAATCTGAAGATTCGCGAGGAATTCGGCATCAACGCGACCGCGATCGGCGCGTTGGGCTCTGCCTGGGCACTCACCTACGGCATCGCGCAGTTGCCGTCCGGCTACCTGCTCGATCGGGTCGGCCCGAAACTCCTGGTCGGGCTGTCGATGATCGTGTGGTCGCTGTTCCAGGCCGCCGGGGGAATCGCCGGCAGCTACCTTCAGTTGATGCTGTCGCGGATCGGCCTCGGCGCCACCGAGGCGCCGTGCTTTCCGTCGGCGACGCGCTCGGTCAGCGACTGGTTCGACGTGAAGGACCGCGGCACGCCGAGCGGCGTATATACATCGGGCGCCTATATCGGGCCGACGCTTGCGCCGCCGATCCTGACCGGCCTGATGCTCGCGTTCAACTGGCGGGTGATGTTCATCGTCATGGGGGTGGCCGGGATCGTCGGTGCCGTGGTGTGGTTCCTGATCTACCGCGACCCGAGGGCGCAGGTGCTTGAGCCGCAGGACGCCGAGTATCTGCGGGCCAACCGCGAGGCGAAGTCTTCGGTGACGCTACGCGAATGGACGTCGCTGTTCCGCTTTCGCGCCATGTGGGTGCTGATGCTTGGCGCCTTCTGCACCGGTTATATCACGTGGATGTATCAGACCTGGCTGCCGGCGTATCTGGAGATGCAGCAGCACATCAGCATCGGCAAGACCGGACTGCTTGCCTCGGTGCCGCTGATCTGCGCGTTCTTCGGCGCGCTGGCCGGCGGCTGGGTGTCGGACCGGCTGGTCAGGGGCGGCATGGAACTGATTGCCAGCCGACGGCTGCCGCTGATCCTGGGGCTGCTCGGTTCGGCGGTGTTCACCGGACTTGCCGCGATCGCCACCGGCGCCGGCATGGCGGTTACCTGCATCGCGGTGTCGATGTTCTGCATGCAGTTCGGCATCACCTGCAAATGGATCCTGGTGACGGCGGTGACGCCACAGGCCTATTGCGCCTCGGCCGCCAGCAATCAGAACTTTGCCGGCTTTCTCGGCGGCACGCTGTCGCCGATCCTGACCGGGTTCATCGTGGACGTGACGGGCTCGTTCGTAGTCGCTCTGGCGATCGGCGCGGTCATCACGCTGATCGGCGCGGCGCTGTTCCAGTTCATGATGACGACGGTGATCGACGAAGGCGAACTGGAGAAGTTCGCGCACGCGCCGGCCTGAGCGCTGTGCGCTTCCTGGCGAGCCGCGACGGATGGGCGAGCCGCGCCCGATGGCGGGACGCGGCTCGTTGTCGCGCGAAACGGCTACATCTTCACTTCGCTGATCTGGATCACCGGCTGGATGTTCGTGTAGTTCGGAACGTCCGCCAGGAGTTCCTGCGCGTGCGGCAGGAAGGCTGCCTCGAACGCCGCCAGCGATTCGAAATAGAGGTGGCCCATCGCGGCATAGGTCGGCGGCGCGCCGGGAGCGCCCCCGGCCAAACCTTGCTCGACCGCCATGCTCTTGCAGGCCGCGCCGACTGTCCGCTGAACCAAGGGCATGTGGCGCTTGCAGTAATAGTCCATATCGAACTTGGCGTTCTCGCCGGCCGGATAGAACACGCTCACCTTGATCATTCGAACATACCTCCGAGGTCACGCCGCTGCCCCAATGCGGCGGCGGCAGCGACTTTAGCCTGGACTCCGCCTCAGCTTAACCCGCCGATGGCGCCGTCGAGTGACGGTTCGCGAATCCCCGTGACGATCCAACTGTTTGCCTGCGGGTTCCGCGCGACGAATTTTTCAGCATCATCTCACGCTTCCCCGGCACCGTGAACCTCGCGAAATAGCGATGGGCGATCGGTTCACGACCCCGTCAGGGTACGAACATACTGTGACGGTCGTCCCCATATTCTGTCAGACGAACGTCCGGGGAACGGATATGCAAATGCACTGGTGGCAGTGGTGCTTCAGATCACCGGCGCCTGGTTCTACCTTGCGTTGATCGCGGTTGGGCTGTGGAGCCTCGCTCTGCGTTCCAACCGGATTTCCATGCAGGAAGAACGCCCCGCTTCCATCCGGCCGTTGGACACCACCGCGGAGCGGCGGCGCTCATCCTACCCGTTGCTCTGAACCGTCAGGACAATGCCGAAGACGTCCTGCGTTGACGCCAGCGCAGGTTCGACCAGGACGGGCGGCTGCGTCTCAGTGAACCCGACATTGGTGAACAGGCCCTGCAATCTGTCCGCTCGCTGTTGCGACAGATAGGATCCTTGTCCCTGCGCATCCGGCGCGGGCTCGATCGCCACCTGCATGATGTGAGGGTTCAGCATGGCCTGGGTGACACTCGCCACGGCGTATTGACCGCACCCGGTCAGATCGGCTTTCCCGCTGACGAAAATAGCCGACGCGGGAAAGCGGATCCGCGTCCCGTTCGGCAGGTATTCGATGCTCGCCTCGCGATTGCACGACTGGGCGGGACTGAGACTTGTGGTGACCCTGTCGGACAGCGTCTGGGTGCTCGAGGGCTGGGAGCACGCGCCCAGGCCGAGCAGAACCGCGAGTAAAGGCACCAGTCGTGGGGGCATTGCATCACCTACTCTGTCAAGCACGCCGCAAGTCTATCGTGACGATAGCGCATTGGGGGTGGGGCAGCCAGACGTCTTGCGCCGGGGGTACGACCTCCGGCGATTGGTTCGTGCTTGGGGGCGGCGGCTAGGTTTCTTAACACGGAGGAAGCAAGGCGAGGGCCACGGAGGGCACGGAGAAGCAAGGATGGCGCTTCGCGCGAAGCGTATTAGGTTCTTTCTCCGTGGCCCTCCGTGGCCCTCGCCTTGCTTCCTCCGTGTTAAGAAGAAGTGCGCTGCGTGACGGCATGGACCGTGGTGCAGTGGGCGTCGGATGCGCCGCTCCTTATCAGGCCACGTTGCCGGCCACGATGAGCGCCGCCCAGGCCATCAGGCCAAAGCCGAGAGGCCGGCTGAGCTTCCTGCCCCAGACTGCGTTCTTCTCGATCGCCATGACAGCGCCCAGCACCAGCATCCAGCCGACATTGCCGGTACCGACGACGAACATCAGCAACATGATCGCCCAACAGCAGCCCACGCAGAACAAGCCGTGATGAGCGCCGAGTACGAACGCGTCGCGACGGGGCGAAACGCCGTGCCAGTGCTGCACGATGAAACCGAGCGGCGTGCGGCATTTGTCGAGGCAGTGGTATTTCAGCCGGCTGAACTGGAACAGACCTGCGATCGTCAGAACGCAGGCCCCCAGCGCCCAGCCATTCAGCACGAGCCATGCCGATCGCCAGACCAGGCTGTGCAGCACGGCATCCAGCGCATGCGCCACCACGCCGAAGGCGAGCCAGACGAGCAGATAGCCGGCGACAAGAAGTGCCACCAGCATGCTCCGATCGCCGCGCGACGCGGTCAGCCGGTCGAAGCGCTGCAACAGCGGCAGTACGGTGGGCAGCATCATCGCCGCGATCATCAGCACCCAGCCGCCGGCATAGAGCAGACCCGGCAGCAACAACGTGCCCGCCGGCAGGATGCGGCAGATGCTCGCGGCGAAGCCGATGTCGGTCCAGCGGCCGTGGTCGAGGTAGCGGCCGTACGGCGTACGTTCCCACAGCAACAACGCGACCCAGGCGGTGCCGATCAGGCCAAGCATGATCGGCACCAGCCAGTCCCGTCTGTGCGCAACCGGCATGAGACGGCCGGCAGTTACATCAGGCGTCGAACACGAACGTGCTCTGCAACGCGTTGTGCCCGGTCATGTCGAGATCGTGGCCGAGCGCTGCATGTTTCGAGCGATAGCGGGTTGCCTTGCCGACGAAAACCGGCGCGCCCGGGACAGTGGAAAAGACCGTGTTGGCGAGGACGGTGGTTGAGCCGTCGGGGCCGAGATACGGTTCGAGATCGGCAGCCGTGACGTCGGAGATGCGCAGCGTGCCGCGACCCTCGTTGACATCGAAGGTGATCGGCGCGCGTTCGACCGACACCACCTCGCCGACCAGTTTGGCAATGTCCGCGATCGGTCCGCCGAGCTGGCCGGTATACGCCTTCAGGAGCGCTTCCTGCTGCGTGTCGGACGCGCCGCTGTCGACGTAGACGGCGACGCGGAAGTTGCCCTGCATGACGTTGCCCGGGATGTGGCACACGAAGGCGATCGTGCGGCCGGTCACGTCCACTCCGTCGATCTGGCCGGCATCGAAATGGTAGGCCATGGCGCTGTCGCAGGTGCCGTTGTCGGGATCCTCGCCGATCCAGCACGGACACAGGACGCGGCAGTCGCAGACTTCGAGCAGACGTCCTTCCAGATGATAGGCCATTGCAAGCTTCCCCTGATGATTTTTTGGCTTTTCGTTTGCGCATCGCCGCCGTCTTGCGGCGCTCGCACGGCGACGTTAACCGGCTTCCCCGGCGGCCTCGAACACAAAACCGTGTGGCGCTCGCCGGCGGCATGCTTGACCTCGTGACCGGCATTGGCGATAAGCCGCGCCTCCCGTTTCGAACAGGGGTCGCCTGCAATGTCCCGCCGCTGCCAGATCACCGGCAAGGGCGTGCTGACCGGCAACAACGTCAGCCACGCCAACAACAAGACGCGCCGCCGGTTCCTGCCCAATTTGCAGGAGACCTCGCTGCTGTCCGACGTGCTCGGTTTCGCCGGTCCGGATGCGGCTGTCCACCCGCGCGATCCGCACGATCGAGCAGAACGGCGGGATCGACGCCTATCTGCTGGGCACCCAGGACCGCAACCTGACGACCGACGCCAAGGCGCTCAAGCGCCGTCTGCTCCGCGCGCAGGCGAAGCGGACGGCCAGCCAGGCCGCCTGAGCCACACGGTTCGTCAGGCGATCGATCTTGCCGCCGCCCGGCTGCGGCGGGCGGGCATCGACAATCCGAGGCTGGAAGCGCGATTGCTGCTGGCCAGTGCGCATGGTGTCACGCCCGAAACGTTGCTGCGCGATGCAGAGGCGCCGGCGGACATGGCAAGCCTGGAATCCCTGCTCGCCCGGCGCGAGGCCCGCGAGCCGCTGGCACTGATCCTCGGACGGCGCGAGTTCTGGGGCCTGGAGTTCGCCGTATCGCCAGCCACTCTGATCCCGCGTCCGGAGTCGGAGACGCTGATCGAGGCGGCCATCGCGGCGTTCTCCGATCGTGCGCTGCCGCGCATGATCCTGGACCTGGGCACCGGCACCGGCTGCCTGTTGCTGGCCGCGTTGTCGGAGTTCCCCGCCGCGTTCGGGATCGGCGTGGATCGCTCGCCGGAGGCCGCCGCACTGGCCGCGCGCAACGCCGGGTCGCTGCGACTGGCCCGCGCGCCTGCTTCGTGTGCGGCGACTGGGCGGACGCGCTGGACGCAGGTTTCGACCTGGTGCTGTGCAATCCGCCCTATATCCGTAGCGAGGACCTTGGCGGCCTGATGCCCGAGGTGGCGTGCTTATGAACCGCGCTCCGCACTGGACGGTGGCCCGGACGGATTCGCGGCCTGGCGCCGCCTGCTGCCCGCGCTGCCGCGGCTGCTGAATCCGGGGGCCGTCGCGGTGCTGGAACTCGGCGCGGGCCAGGCGGAGACGGCCGTCAAACTGGCGGCGGAGGCCGGTCTTTGCCGGCATTTTGCGGCCCGACCTGATGGGCGTTCCGCGCGCCCTGGTGTTACGGTTCGCCGCGCCATGAAAAAACCGTTTGGCAGAGCGAGGTTGGCAGACTAGCTTTCGTCTCGGCAGGGCCAGCCGCACGGCGGCTTGCCCCAGGCACCCCGGCCCGCGGGTCGGGGTACTCGCCGGAACCACTGCCGTTGGATTGAGGCCAGGCCGAGGGGGGCACTCCCCGGAACGCCTTCGGGGTGACCCGTGTGTTCCGGCAACCTGCGGCCCGCAACAGAGAAGGCTCGACAGCATCAATATGAACATGAAACGCATGCGTGGACGCGGCCATCGACCCGGTGGCGGCGGGGGTGGAGGCGGCGGCCTGCGGCATCACGGCGGAGGCAGCGGGGGCGGCATCCCACTCAATCGCAATCACGTTTTCGACAGCAGCGGCCCCGACCTTCGGATTCGCGGGACGGCGCAACAGTTATTCGAGAAGTACCTCCAGCTCGGCCGCGATGCGACCAGCGGTGGCGACCGGGTGATGGCGGAGGGCTACTTCCAGCACGCCGAGCACTATTTCCGCATCCTGAACGCGATGAACCAGGCGGCACAGCAGAACCAGCAGAACGGCCAGCAGCAGGCAGCTCCGCGGCGGCCCTATAATGGCGAGGAGGGCAGCCAGCCGGCCGGCGAAACGGAAGAGGCGGAGGTGCGCGCGCCGGGCACCGGCGATCAGCCGGAGGCCCGCGAGATCCCGATCGCCGCCGCCCCGCCCGAGGCGTAACCCCGCGCTACTCCCCCTCCCCGCGCGGGAGGAGGTCGGGGGAGGGGACCTGCGCGGCCCCGGCCACCCCCTGCCACGGCCGATCGCCGCATCGCCGAAGCGCTGACGCAGCGCATCGATTGCCGCCTGGGTGGCGGCGCGGCGCGGCGTCTCGGTGTCGGCAAGATCGCCGCGGTCGGCTCCCGCGAGCGGCAGCAGCGGATTGGCACCGATGCCGATCAGACGGAATGCCGTGCCGGTCGCCTCGCGCACCAGCAGTGTGCGGGCGGCGTCGAACAGCCGGTCGGGCAGCGCCGTGGGGCTCGGCAGGCGCGCGGCCCGGGTGCGGAGGGCGAAATCCGTGGTCTTCAGCTTCAGCACCACACCGCCGGCGGACAATTCGTTCTCCCTCAGCCGGCGCGCCAGCTTCTCGGCCAGGCGCCACAGATGGCGCTCCAGATCGGCCTGCCGCGTCAGGTCGGTATCGAACGTGGTCTCGGCGCTGATCGACTTGGTCTCGCGCGCGGGATCGACCCGGCGGACGTCCTCACCCCGGGCGCGGGCGGCGAGCGCTGGCCCGTCATCGCCCAGACGCCGCGACGCCTCGCGGTCGCTCAGCGCCTGAAGGTGGCCGAGCAACGTGATGCCTTGGGCCGCGAGTTTGCGGGCGAGCGTGGGGCCGATGCCGGGCAGCAGCCTGACCGGCTCGGGGGCCAGCAGCGACGCGGCCTCCCTGGCGCCGATCACCGCGAAGCCGCGCGGCTTGTCGCGACCCGCGGCGATCTTCGCCAGCAGCCGGTTGGCGGCCAGGCCGATCGAGACGGTGACGCCCACGGTGGTTTCCACCTCGCGGGCGAAGCGAGCCAGCACGATGGCGGCAGGAGCGCGGTGCAGCGCCTCGGTGCCGGCAAGGTCGAGCACCGCCTCGTCGATCGACAGCGGCTGAAGCAGCGGCGTCAGAGTCGCCATCATGGCGCGGATCTGCCGGCCGACCGCGACATACTTGGCGAAGTCGGGACGGATCACCACGGCGTCGGGACAGGCCTTCAGCGCCTTGAACATCGGCATGGCGCTGCGCACGCCGTAGATGCGCGCAACGTAGCAGGCGGCGGTCACCACCCCCCGCACGCCGCCACCGACGATGACCGGCCTGGCGGCGAGTTCGGGACGGTCGCGCTTCTCGACGCTGGCATAGAAGGCGTCGCAGTCGATGTGGGCGATCGTCAGGTCGAACAGCTCCGGATGGCTGACGATGCGGTTGCTGCTGCACGCCGCGCATCGGCTGCCATCGACCTCGGTCAGACAGTCGCGGCAAAAGGCGGGCACGGACCTACGCGGCCGGCCACAGCCACGCCGCGCCGCGCACGCCGGATGAGTCGCCATGCCTGTTGCGAACGATCGGCGTCTGCACGAAGTCACTGAACACGTAGCGTGTCACCAGTGGCGGCAAGGCGGGGTAGAGATGGTCCATGTTGGACAGACCGCCGCCCAGCACGATCACGTCGGGATCCAGCAGGTTGACCACGTGTGCCAGACCGCGCGCCAGCCGATCGACATGGCGATCGAGCGCCGCCTGCGCCCGTGTGTCGCCGGCTGCGGCCCGCGCCGGAATGCCGGAAGCGTCGTGGGCACCTTCGCCATCGCAGTCGCGGGCCAGCGACGGCCCGGCGACCCAGGTCTCCAGGCAGCCGAAGTGGCCGCACCAGCATTGGCGTCCGGGCAGCTCCTCGGGGCGCGGCCAAGGCAGCGGGTTGTGACCCCACTCGCCGGTGACATGATTTCGGCCACGCATCGCCTTGCCATCCACCACCACGCCGCCGCCGCAGCCGGTGCCGAGGATGACACCGAATACCACGCCATGACCCGCCCCGGCGCCATCGATCGCTTCCGAGAGCGCGAAGCAGTTGGCGTCGTTATCCACCCTCACCTCGCGGTCCAGCAGAGCGCTGATGTCGCGATCGAAGGTATGCCCGTTCAGGGCGATCGAGTTGGCGTTCTTCACCAGGCCGGTGACCGGACTGATCACGCCGGGGATGCCGATGCCGACGGTGGCGGTGACGCCTAGCCGGGCCTCGGCGTCTCGCACCAAGCCAGCGATGCCCTCCAGCGATGCCGGATAGCCGTGCGGCGTGTCGATCCGATGGCGGAAGCGCTCGCCGCCGTCCGGGTCGAGGACGACGATTTCGATCTTGGTGCCGCCGAGGTCAATGCCGATGCGGTGCTGCATGGAGGGGGCTCTGCGCGGTGGATGAGTGACGCACTCGATGCAAAGCCTACCACGAAACCGACGCGTTCAGGAGTTGTCGGCCAGCGCAATGCCGATGTACTTGAACTGGTGCACCACGTCGTTGACCGGATGCACCGTATCCTGCTGCACCTGGAACACGCTGACCACGCGCGAACTGAGGTCGCCGTTGGCGTCGTATGCAATCGGTCCCTGCAACGTGTCCACCTTTCCGGCCTGGATGGCATCGCGCACCGTGCCGCGGGTGACCGGCGCACCTGATTTGGCCACGGTCTCGATCGCCGCGAGGATTACCAGTGCCGCATCGTATGAGGTGATCGAGTAATCCGACGGCGGCGTGTTCCAGCGCTTCTCGAACTTTGTCACCCAGCCGGAGAGCTTCGCGTCGTCCAGCATATGCGGCGCGGCAATGGTGCTGTACCAGCCTTGCGCGGCAGGGAAACCCGCACCCGAAAGGATCGATGCCTGGTGCAGTCCGTCGCCGCCCGCCTTGAGCATGTCGGGCATGATCTCGTAGCTCTGCTTGACCAGCTTCACCCCGGCCAGCGCGCTCGAGCCGCAGTAAAGGGCCTGCGGGCCCGAGGTTCTTGATCTTGGTGAGCAGCGGCCGGTAGTCGCTGATCAGCGGATCGACCCGGTCGCGCCCCATCACCTGGACGCCACGCTTGACGCACTGCGCCTGGAACGCATCGGCGAGGCCGACGCCATAGGCGCCGGTGTCATCCACCACGAAGACTGACTTCATCTTGAGCTGGTCCGCCATGAAATTGGCCATGTTGGGGCCTTGGAAGGCGTCGGTGGTGCAGGTGCGGAAGTAGATCGCCTTGCCGGCGGGGCGGTACATCTCGGCGAACTTCGGATCGGTCAGGTCGGGGTTGGTCGAACTCGGCGTCACCGTCGCGAGGTTGCCCTGGCTCAGCAGAGGCGCCATCGCCTTGCCGCTGCCGCTCGCCATCGGACCGACCGCCGCGACCACGGTGGGGTCGACGATCATCTTGCGCGTGTTGATTGCCGATTGCGCAGGATCGTACTGGCCGGCAGTCGCGGTGCCGTCGTCGAGGACGAGGACGCGTATCTCGTAACCGTCGATGCCACCTTTGGCGTTGGCTTCCTCGATCGCGAGTTGCGCGCCATGCAGGATATTCGTTGCGTCCTCGGCTGCCGCGCCGGTCAGCGGCAGGTTGATGCCAACGGTGACGAATTTGTCGGCCCCATGCGCCCGCCCCAGCAGGCCGGCGAATGCGGATGAGCCGAGCAGGACGAGGGCGGAACGGCGGGCAACGCGCATAGGAGCCTCCCATGGGTAAACGCGGTCCGGAGTGTCCGGGCCGGGATGCAGTGCATGGGGATCGCGCGGAAAGCCACGTGGCCGGCGGCCGTCATGCGATCCGCCGCGATGATCGTGCAGCAAGTTTCATACCAGCGGAAGTCCGAAGGGGGACACGGTGCAGCGGCTGGGCTGATTTGCCTTCCTCGCCGGCTTTGGCTACGCAGGGGCGCGGATCGGAGATCACGCATGCAGAGTTGGACCATGCACCGGTGGATCATGCTGGCGATCGCGGTCATGGCGGTTCGACCGCACGGCGCGGCGGCGGATGCGCTGCCGGCAACCGGCCTGTTGCCGCCGGTCAGTGCGGACTGCATCTCGTCGCCGTTCGGTCCGCGCGTGCTGCCGAACGTGCCTGAGGCCGGCACTTACCACTATGGCGTGGACCTGCCCGCGCCGGTGGGTTCGCCCGTCGTCGCGACCGCGCCCGGCACGGTGATCCGCGTGCAACGCAAAGGGCCGGGCGGACTGGAGATGCTCGTGCAGCATGATGGCTTCGTCGGCATCTACAGCCATTTCGGCATGATCGCGCCGGCGTTCGCCGAGGGTAAGCACACGGTCGCCGCCGGCGAGAAGCTCGGAGTCGTCGGCCGCACCGGCATCAGTCTGGGCGCGCATCTGTATTTCGAGATGGTTCTCGACGGCAGGCCGGTCGATCCCACGCCCTATCTGCGCCTGCCGCGTTGCGGTGGTGACAGCCACGCGACGACGACGGCGCGGCGGGATACCGATGGCGTGATCGTCGGCGGACGGAGGTACTATCAGCTCGCGCTTCCCGAGCGACAGTACACTGATTGGCAACAGCATTAGCGCTCGGTTGCACCTCCGCTTCCTCCGTCCCAGGATGGCCGCATGAGCGAGACCGTCCTCGACATGAAAGGCACCGCCTGTCCGATCCCGGTGCTGCGGGCGAATCGCGCGCTGCGCTCGATGGCCGCGGGCGAGCGTCTGCGCGTGCTTGCCACGGACCGCGCCTCGGTTGCCGACTTTCAGTCCTTCTGTCGCGAGACCGGTCACGCGTTGCTCGCCTGGTCGGAGGAGAACGGCGTATTCAGCTTCGTGATACGCCGCCGCGCCGAGGACCCGGAGCAGAAGGACTGACATGCCGACCGCGCTGATCACCCACCCTGCCTGCCTCGCCCACGACACCGGTCCGTATCATCCGGAGTGTCCCGATCGCCTGCGCGCCGTGCTCGCGGCGCTGGAGACGCCGGAGTTCGCCGACCTGCTGCGCGAGTCGGCGCCGCACGCCACCACCGAGCAGCTCACGCGCGTGCATCCTGCGAACTACGTCGATGCGATCCTGTCGATCCGGCCTGCCGAGGGCGAGACCGTGCAGCTCGATGCCGATACCGCGATGAGCGCGGGCAGCGCAGAGGCCGCGTTGCGCGCGACGGGCGCCGCGGTCGCCGGGGTGGATGCGGTGATGGAGGGCTGGGCGCGCTGCGCGTTTGCCGCGGTGCGGCCGCCGGGACATCACGCCGAGCCGGCGCGGCCGATGGGCTTCTGCCTGTTCAACAGCGCGGCGGTGGCGGCGCTGCACGCGCGTGTCCGCTGGGGCGTACAGCGCGTCGCGGTGGTGGATTTCGACGTGCACCACGGCAACGGCACGCAGGCGATGTTCGCCGCCGACCCCGACCTGTTCTATGCCTCGTCGCACCAGCACCCGTGCTATCCCGGCACCGGCGAGGCGTGGGAGCGCGGCACCGCCAACAACATCGTCAACGCACCGCTGCGCCCTGGTTCGGACGGTGCCGCATTCCGCGCCGCGTGGTCGGATACGATCCTGCCGGAGCTTGACCGCTTCGCCCCCGGGCTGCTGATCGTCTCGGCTGGCTTCGATGCGCACAAGGCCGACCCGCTGGCGCAGCTTCGCGTCGAGACAGCGGATTATGCCTGGATCACCGGGGAACTGCTGCGCGTTGCCGCGGCGCATTGCGGCGGACGCATGGTCTCGGTGCTGGAGGGCGGCTACGACCTGGAAGCGCTTGCCGCCTCGGCTGCCGCGCATGTACGCACGCTGATGGTGGCGTAGGAGATCCGATGTCCGGCAAGAGCACCGACGTCAGCGCGCTTTCGTTCGAGGACGCGCTGGCCGAGTTGGAGCAGATCGTGCGTGGCCTGGAGAGCGGCCAGCAGAAGCTGGAGGACGCGATCACCGCATACGAGCGGGGTGCCGCGTTGCGGCGGCACTGCGAGGCGAAGCTGGCGGAAGCGGAGGCGCGCGTCGCCGCCATCGTCGAGCGGGCGGACGGCACTCTGGCGACGCGCCCGGTGGAGTAGATGCGCTCGCTATCGCGTTGGAGCAGCGACGAAGCAGCATCGTCCTTGCGGACCCATGATGGAGATTGCTTCGTCGCTCCAATCCTGATGTGACCTGCCCGCCCTCGCAAGCTGGATGGGTGCTTCGGTCAGGATGTTGATCGCGCACTATCACGAGGGGATCAGATCGTGAGCGATAACAGCCAAGACGGCACCTCGGATCGGGCGGCCTGACATGCGCGCACCCAATCCGCGCGACGAACGACGGTCGCCTCGCTCGGCCATGACCCGACCCATGTGGAGGCGTTGCCATCGGAGTTGGATAGCGAGGTCCCGTGCCTGGCCTGGTTGTTCGCGATATGGCTCTGGTGCAACTTGGATCGAGACCGCCAACGGGTATCAGAGACCTCAATGCCGGCGATGGCGATCGCCGCCGTTCTGAAACGTTGAAGCCCCAGCATCGGCCAGATGTGGAGTGTCAAACCGCGGTGACCCTGTTCGACCAGGTTCCTACTACCCCGTGCGGCTGGGCAGAAACCCCGTCGCGATAGCAATAATGGCCAGCATCATCACCACCAGAATGGCGGCGGCGAACACCTCCACCAGTTTCAGCATGGCTCGGTCCCCCGATGTCTCGCGGTTTTGTACTTTGCAGTGTTGGTGGTCTCAATTATGCGCCGTTACGGCGTCCGAACGTGGCACTGCGGTCGTGACGCAACGCCTTTGAATGCCGGTTAGGTCACCCATTGCACGAAGCGGTTGTCCGCATTGATCGCGGGCCATCCGTTGTCGTGGTGAGGACAACGCCGTTGTTCAACGTCACCGTCATCCGCCACGTAGTGGTGGCCGCACTGCGAACACCACATCACGAAACAAATTGCTGGGTCTCCCAGAACTTTGGCACGCGAGATGATCCGCTGATGGTGCGCGTTCATATACCCAACCTGCCGCCCTGTTTCTGACATGGCAAGCACTCCCCCGACTTATTTTATGTAGCGGAACTGCTTCCCCCGATATTACGGTAGGTCAAGTCACAAGCTCGGATTTGGGATTTAAATTCGACAGCCTCACGCGCCAGCAAGGATGACGGTCAGCGAAAATGCGATTGGGAGCTATCGCTCAAGTAGCAAGACCAGCCGCGCGCTTATCGTCGCTTAAGATCGATGACACACGGGCGCACATGCATCTGGTCAAGGGCTCTGTGGCGCGGACAGTCCCAAGTGTCCAATCATTTCAGGGAACAGTCAAATCGGCGGCGCGAGACCGGGAATGGCGATCCGGGGACACCCGTGTCATCCGTCCGGTCAGCCACTGGTGCAGCATCGACCATGCCTGCAGCGCACCGATGCCTATAGCCAAAACGATGAACGCGACACCGAGCATTGCAAAGCGGAGCTTGCGCATAGGCAAATTATGCTGGCCCGAGCGCGGCGGGTCCAGCTAACTTTCGGTTAAGCTTCGGCCC
>CAVPTU010000017.1:0-24191 GCA_963708565.1 uncultured Alphaproteobacteria bacterium | reverse complement strand
GATTCATCCGCGATGTCCCTTTTCCCGCGGGCGGTTTCGTGGCCCATTGCTACGCCAGGACAGGGAGATTGGCGATGGCGGCACCACCGAGGTCGAGTGGCGGAAGCTGCGTGCCGACCAGTTGCGCGAGATGGCGCGGGCGGACGCGATCGTGATCCTGCCGGTCGCCTCGCTGGAGCAGCACGGGCCGCATCTGCCGGTCGAGGTGGATTGCATGCTGGGCGAAACGGTCGCTGTCCGCGCCGCGCGCAAGATCGCCGAGCGAGGCCAGCAGGCGGTGGTGCTGCCGGTGCTGTGGACCGGGCTGTCCGAGCATCACATGAGCTTCGGCGGCACGATCACGCTGGACTTTCCGGCGTTCTCCGCGGTGGTCGAGGGCGTCTGCCGGTCGGTGCTGCGCCACGGGTTCAAGCGGATCGTGCTGCTGAACGCGCATGGCGGCAACGAGAACGCGTTGCGCACCATCACCGATGAGCTGACGCCGAAGCTCGGCGTGCCGATCGTGCAGTTCACCTATTGGTACGCGGCGGCCGTGGCGATCGCGAAGATCCTGGAGACGCAAGGCGGCGCTGATGCATGCCTGCGAGGCGGAGACCTCGATGATGCTGGCGGTGCGGCCGGAGCTGGTGGCGATGGACCGCGTGGGACTGGCGAAGGCGAACAGCACGCCGGATGTCAGCGATGTGGTCGGCGGCGGCGTGTATCGCTGGCGCACGATCGGTGCGCGGTCTTCGTCCGGGGTGATCGGCAATCCCGAGGCGGCGACCGCGGAAAAGGGCGAGCGGCTGTTCGACGCGATCGCCACGGCGCTGGCGGACAAGCTGTGCAACGTGGAACTGTGGGAATTGCCGTGGCAGGCCTGAGTGAAGGGAGGACTGTGACCTGATGACTTCCGGCAAGTGGCAGTTCTGGATCGACCGCGGCGGCACGTTCACCGACATCGTCGCGCGCGATCCGGATGGGCACCTCACCACCCACAAGCTGCTCAGCGAAAATCCCGGCCGCTATCGCGATGCCGCGATCGCCGGCATCAAGACGGTGCTCGGCGTCCCGCTCGATGCGCCGATCCCGCCAGGCGTGGTCGAGGCGGTGAAGATGGGCACCACCGTCGCCACCAACGCGCTGCTCGAGCGCAAGGGCGAGCGCACGCTGCTGGTGGTGAACCGCGGCTTCGCCGATGCGCTGCGCATCGGCAACCAGGCGCGGCCGCGGCTGTTCGATCTGGCGATCACGCTGCCGTCGATGCTGTACGAAGAGGTGGTGGAGGTCGCCGGCCGCGTCGGCGTCGATGGCGAGGAGATCGAAGCGCTGGACGAACCCGCCGCGCGGCATGCGTTCGCCAGCGCCCGCGCCAAGGGCATCACGCGCCTGCGCCATCGTGCTGATGCACGCCTGGAAATATCCCGAGCATGAACGCCGCCTGGCCGAGCTCGCGCGCGAGGCCGGGCTTCGCCCAGGTCTCCGCCAGCCATGCGGTCAGCCCGCTGCTGCGGCTGGTCCCGCGCGGCGACACCACGGTGGTCGATGCCTATCTCTCGCCGATCCTGCGCCGCTATGTCGATCAGGTGGCGGCGGAGCTTGGCGGCGTGCGGCTGTATTTCATGCAGTCGAACGGCGGGCTGGCGGATGCGGCCGGCTTCCAGGGCAAGGACGCGATCCTGTCCGGTCCGGCCGGCGGCATCGTCGGCGCGGCGCGCACCGCGGCGATGGCGGGGCTGGACCACATCATCGGCTTCGACATGGGCGGCACGTCGACCGACGTCGCGCTGTACGCCGGTGGGTTCGAGCGCGCCTTCGAGACCGCGGTGGCCGGCGTGCGCATGCGCGCGCCGATGATGGCGATCAACACGGTGGCGGCGGGCGGCGGCTCGATCCTGCATTTCGACGGCGCGCGGTTTCGCGTCGGCCCGGACTCGCGCCGGCGCCGATCCGGGGCCGGCGTGCTATCGCCGCGGCGGGCCGCTGACGGTGACCGACGCCAATGTCTGCGTGGGCAAGATCCAGCCGCGGCACTTTCCGGCGATCTTCGGGCCCGAATGGCGATGCAGCCGCTCGATGCCGATGTCGTGGCGGCGAAATTCGCGGCGCTGGCGGAAGAGATCGCGCGGGCCACCGGCCAACAGCGCACGCCGCAGCAGGTGGCGGAAGGGTTTCTGCAGATCGCCGTCGCCAACATGGCGAACGCCATCAAGCAGGTGTCGGTGCAGAAGGGCCACGACGCCACGCGCTTCGCGCTGCAATGCTTCGGCGGCGCGGGCGGGCAGCATGCCTGCCTGGTGGCCGATGCGCTCGGCATGGAGACGGTGTTCATCCATCCGTTCGCCGGCGTGCTGTCGGCCTATGGCATGGGTCTTGCTGACCAGACGGTCATGCGCGAACAGGCCGTGGAGATCCCGCTCGAGCCGCACGCCATGGCGGAGCTGCGCGAGCTCGCCGACCGGCTGGCGGACGAAGCGACCGCGGCGCTTGCCGCGCAGGGCGCCGATCCGGCGCACATCACCGCGCAGCGCAACCTGCATCTGCGCTATGCCGGCACCGAGGCGGCGCTGATCGTGCCGCTGCGCGACGAGGCAGAGATCGTCGCCGACTTCACCGCGGCGCATCGCGCGCGCTTCGGCTTCGCCACGCCCGATCGGCCATTGGTGGTCGAGGCGGTCGCGGTCGAGGCGATCGCGCCGGGCGAGACGGTGCAGGAAGCGACGCTGCCCGCCCGCACCAGCGGCGCGCCGCAGACGATCGACACGATCCAGATGTTCACCGGCGGCAAGGAACATGCGGCGCCGGTGTTCGACCGCACCGATCTGCTGGCGGGCGACCGCATCGCCGGTCCGGCGCTGATCCGCGAGGCCAACGCCACCACCGTGGTCGAACCGGGCTGGACCGCGGAAATCACCGCGCTCGATCACATGACGCTGCGCCGCACGGAACGGCTCGCGACGCGCGTGGACGCCAGCAGCGGCAGGCCCGATCCGGTGCTGCTCGAGCTGTTCAACAACCTGTTCATGAATGTGGCCGAGCAGACGGGTGCGGTGCTGCAGAACACGTCGATGAGCGTCAACATCAAGGAGCGGCTGGACTTCTCCTGCGCGATCTTCGATGCGGAGGGCTTCCTGGTGGCGAATGCGCCGCACGTACCGGTGCATCTCGGCGCGATGGGCGAGAGCGTGCGCACGGTGCTGAACAACCGGCGCACCACGCTGAAGCCGGGCGACGTGGTGGCGCTGAACAATCCGTTCAACGGCGGCACGCATCTGCCGGACGTCACGGTGATCACGCCGGTGTTCGACGAGACCGGCGGAACGATCATGTTCTTCGTCGGCAGCCGCGGGCATCACGCCGATATCGGCGGCATCACGCCTGGCTCCACGCCGCCCGTATCGCGCACGCTGGAAGAGGAAGGCGTGGTGATCGACGACTTTCTGCTGGTCGATGGCGGTCAGTTCCGCGAGGCGGAACTGCGTGCGCTGCTGGCTGGCGCGAAATATCCGGCGCGCAGCCCCGATGTGAACGTGGCCGACATCAAGGCGCAGGTGGCGGCGAACGAGAAGGGCGTGCAGGAGTTGCAGCGCGTTGTCGCGCTGTATGGCTGGCCGGTGGTCAGCGCGTATATGCGCCACGTGATGGACAACGCCGAGGAGTTGGTGCGGCGGGTGATCGACCGCATCGGCAGCGGCGCGTTCGAATACACCATGGACAGCGGTTTGCCGTTGCGCGTCGCGGTCAGCGTCGATCGCGCGACGCGCAGCGCGGTGGTGGATTTCACCGGCACCGGGCGGCAGAGCGAGGGCAACTTCAACTCGCCGCCTGCCGTCACGCGCGCCGCTGTGCTTTACGTGTTCCGCACGCTGGTGGCCGACGACATTCCGCTGAACGACGGCTGCCTCAAGCCGCTGCGCCTGGTCATTCCGGCCGGCACGTTCCTCTCGCCCACGCCCGGCGCGGCGGTGGTTGCGGGCAACACCGAGGTCTCGCAGGCGACCTGCAACGCGTTGTTCGGCGCGTTGAAGCCGATCGCCTGTTCGCAGGCCACGATGAACAACTTCCTGTTCGGCGACGCGCACCGGCAGTACTACGAAACGATCTGCGGCGGCACCGGCGCGGGTCCGGGCTTCGACGGGACCTCGGCCATCCACTCGCACATGACCAATACGCGCATGACCGATCCCGAGGTGCTGGAGCTGCGTTATCCGGTTCGACTGGAGCGCTTCGCGATCCGTCGCGGTTCCGGCGGGAACGGGAAGTGGCATGGCGGAGACGGTGCCATTCGCCGCGTCCGTTTCCTCGAACCGATGACCGCGGTGATCGTGTCGTCGCGCCGCAACGTCGCGCCGTTCGGCCTGGAGGGCGGCGAGGACGGCGCGGTCGGCCGGCAATGGGTGGAGCGCGCCGACGGCACGCACGAGGTCCTTACGGGGACCGACAGTGCCGAGTTGAATCCTGGCGATGTGTTCGTGATCGAAACGCCGGGCGGCGGCGGTTACGGCGTCGTGTCCTGACGTGCGACGTCGGCGCATAGCGCTGGCCACGGCCGGGGCAGTCGCCGCGCTGCTGTTGCTTGCCGTCTGGCAAGTGCCGCAATGGCTCGACTGGACGCGCTATCGCACGGCGATCGAGGTGCTGGCGACCGCGACGCTGGGTCAGCCGGTCTCGATCAGCGGACCGATCTCGCTCACGTTGCTGCCGCAACCCGTGCTGACCGCGGCACAGGTCAATATCGGCGGCAAGGGGCCGAGCGATCTTTCGATCCGGGTCCAGGCGCTGCGGCTGCGCATCGCCTTTTGGCCTCTGATCGGCGGACGCGTCGATGCCCGTGAGCTGGTGCTGGGCGGGCCAGACCTGCGCATCCCGTGGCCGGCCGAGCCCGGCATGCTTTTCCCGCGGCCACCGGCCTGGCTTGCGGCATTCTCGGCACGGATCGAGGACGGCCGTCTGACGATCGGACGGCTGGCTTTCACCGGCATCAATGCGACGCTGGCGACGCTCGATACGGGTGCCCTTTCGGCGTCGGGCGCGGCTCGGTTCAGCGGTCAGGACTGGCAACTTCACCGCACGGCTCACCGCCGCTGGCCGCGATGGCGCTGCGGGGCTGAACGTGACGCTGGACGGGCAGGGCGTGGCGAGCGGACTGGGAGCGAGCTTCACCGGCCAGTTGGCGCAAGACGGAACACTGGGCGGCATGATCGCCGGCCGGGGCCCCGATCTGGCGGTGCTGGCGCCGGCCCCGCCGGTGCCGTTCCGCGCGGAGGGACGCTTGACTGTCGGCAGCGGCGTAGCGGCGGTCGACGACGTGGCGATGGAGATCGGCGGCTCGCCGGCGAGAGGCGCGATGAGGCTGCACGTCGCGCCGGACCCGCGGCTTGTTATCGCCTTGGCGGCGAGCCGGCTCGACCTGGATGCGTGGCTGCCAGTGTTGTTGGGGGCTGGCGCCACGGTGGCCGGGATCGACATGCCGATCGGGATCGATGTCTCGGCCCAGGCGGCAGCCGTTGGCCGGCGGAACACTGGAACACGTCAGGGCCGCCATCGATCTTGAGGGCAAGGACCTGGTCGTCCGTGATGCGGAGGCCTTGCTGCCGGGCAATGGGAAGCTGCGGGTGAGCGGACGCATTGCACGCGATGACCCGGTGCGTCCGCGGTTCGAGGGCGATGCGCGGGTGGAGGCGCCGGTGCTGCGGACGACGGCGCGATGGCTGAATGAGGCGGCGCCGGGTTGGCTGCCGTCGCGGCTGTTGGCGGAACTGCCGGAAAGCGTGGCGCAGCGGGCCGAACTGTCGGCGCATGTTGTCGCGGGTGGCGGCGATATCGCCTTGCAGCATCTCAACGGCACGCTGGACGACATGGCGATCTCCGGAGGACTGCGATTGACGCAGGGCGACCCGCCGAGCCTCACGGTGGATCTGGCGGCGGATCGCCTGCCGCTCGATCGGTGGCTGGCGCCGCGTCCAGCGACCTTGGCCGGGGCGTCCAAGGCAGTCTCCGGTCTCGATGCCGATCTGCGGCTCAACGTCCGGCAGGCGATATCGGCGGTGTGACCATCGATGGGCTGATCGTCGATGTCGCGGTCGGGGACGGCAGCATCCTGGTGCGCCGGATCGAGGGTGCGGCACGCGGCGCGCGCTTCACGGCGTCAGGGAGGCTGGACGACGGCGGCAAGGTCAGCGAGCGGCAGGCTGACCGCGGAAGCCGATGATGCAGCGCGTCTGGCAGATCTGTTGCCCGCTGCCTGGCGGCTGACGCCGGCGCTATGGCACGGGCCTGCCAGCCTGGACGCGCAGTTCGCCGGGCCCGAGCAGGCGCTTGCCGGACGGGTAAGGCTCGCACTGGGGGGTGGCGAACTCGAGGTCAGTCCGACGATCGACCTCGCGTCGGGCGACTGGAGCGCGAGTCTCGCGTTGCATCATCCCGGCGCGCGTCGGCTGATCGCGACACTCGGTCTGCCTGAGCGGATTGGCCTGCCTGAACTGCCCGCCTGGCTCGACGACGGCTCGCTGTCGCTGGTGGCGCATCTGACGGGCGCGCCAGGTCATGTCGATGCGCCGCGGTTCGATCTGAGGGCGGCAACGCTGCACGTGAGCGGCGATCTGGCGCTCGATCGCAGCGGCGCGGAGCCGCAGGTGACAGGGCATATCGGCTCGGATGCCTTGACGCTGCCATTGCCGGACGGTGCCTCGAACGTGCCGTTGCCGCTGGGTGTGCTGCGCGGCTGGCGTGGCGATGTGCAGCTTGGGTTTGGTCAACTGACTGTCGGAGCAGGGCCCGCGCTGCACGACGCCGCGGTCAGGCTTTCGGTGGCGAACGGGGCATTGCGGCTTGGCGGATTTCGCCGCGAAGCTTGGCGCCGGAAGCGTGACCGGCGGCCTTGCCGTTGACGCCAAGGCCGATCCGCCTGCACTCGCCATGCAGATCAATGTGAGCAATGCGGTCATCACGGATGCGCGGGGCGAGAGCGCCGATCGATCTGCTGTCCGGCCGCGCGGATGCGACCGCGGAAGTTCACGCCAGCGGCTACAGTCCGTCGGCGATCCTGGCGACACTCAGCGGCCACGGGACATTGACGGTGTATGACGGCGCGGTGTCGGGCTTCGACCTGTTCCGCCTGAAGCTGTCGCTCGAAAGAGCCGGACCTGAAGTCGGTCGCAGGCGGCGGCGAGCGATGAGCTGCGTTCGGGGGCGACCGGATTCGATCGGCTGGAACTCGGCGCGAGCGTGGCGCATGGCGATCTGGTGCTCGAACTCCGGCGAGCTGACCGGTATCGCCGGTGCGGCGCATATCAGCGGCGGGATGAACCTGGCCAGCCGGGCGCTGGATGCCACGATCGCCCTGCGACCGTCATTGCCGAGCCCGCCTGAGGTTGCGATCCATCTGACCGGATCGATCGACCGGCCGGTCGTCACGCCGGAACTCGCCGGCCTGGCGCGCTGGATGGCGGAGTTGGTGCGCTGATCGCGGCCGCGCCCCGCATCTGGACACGCGAGTGCCCGGCCGCGTAACGCTCGCCGCAAGCCATGAGCAAGGGGCCGTCATGCTGTTCGAATTCGACAAGACGACAAACGAGAATATCTACAAGCTGCTGGTTTCGACGGTGGTGCCGCGCCCGATCGCCTGGGTGACCACGCAGGACATCGACGGCTCGGTGAACGCCGCGCCGTTCTCGTTCTTCAATGCGGTGTCGGGCAATCCGCCGGTCGTTGCGATCGGCATCGGCGGCCGCGGCCCGGGCGACGTGAAGGACACCGGCGGCAATATCCGCCGCACCGGGCAGTTCGTGGTGAACCTGGTCAGCAACGCGCTGGCCGAGAAGATGAACATCACCGCGATCGACTTCGACAAGCAGGTGAATGAGCTGGCCGAGGCCGGGCTGCACACCGCGGCTTCGTCGCGCGTGAAGCCGCCGCGCATCGCGGAAAGCCCGGTGTCGTTCGAGTGCGAGCGGCTGGTGATCGTCGAGGTGGGCGTCGATCGCGCTGTGGTGCTGGGCAAGGTCGTGGCGATCCACATTGCCGACGAGTTCGTTCTGGACGCCGAAAGGTGCTACGTCGATACGCCGAAGCTCGATCTGATCGGTCGCATGCACGGCCGCGGCTGGTATGCGCGCACCACCGACCGCTTCGACATGCCGCGCATCGACGTCGACGACTGGCCGACGCGGGCCAAGGCGGCGGAGTAGCCAGAGGACGCCGTTACGGCTGGCGGTGGGGATATGCATCGCGTCATCCTGTGGGGCGTTCCCTTGGCACGTGTCTGATGTTCCACAGAAGAGCAATTGTGACGAAGACAGGAAATGCTAGATGGCGGGCTGCGCGCTGCGCAGCCCGCCTCTTGTGATCTGTCAGCCGTCCGGCTGGAGGATGCCGCTGCGCGGGGTCGCGGCGTGCTCCTTCAGCACCGCATCGGTGCCCGGATCGATCTCCTTCAGCAACACGTCGTAGCCCCACAGATCGGCGAGATGCTGCAGCACGAAGCGCGCATCGCGCTCTTCCAGCAGAATGCGGTTGAGCGCGCGGTGATGCAGGATCAGCCGCCGGTCGCCGGCGAGGTTCACGTCCACCACCTGAATGTCGGGCAGCGTCCAGGCGATGTCGTACTGCTTCGCCAGCGCGCGCTGGATCTTGCGATAGCCGCGTTCGTCGTGGATCGCCTCGACGCTGCAGGTTCGGTTCGTTGGCATCGTCCAGCACGTGGAACAGCCCGAAGTCGCGGATCAGCCGTGGGCTGAGGTACTGCAGGATGAAGCTTTCGTCGCGATAGTTCGCCCAGACGTCGCGCAGCACCGCCATCGGATCGGCGGCGCCGGCGATGTCGGGGAACCACTGCTGGTCCTCGGCCGTCGGCTCGGTGCAGATGCGCTCGATGTCGCGCATCATCGCGAAGCCGAGCGCGTAGGGGTTGATGCCGGAATAGCGCGGATCGTCGAAGTCCGGCTGGAACACCACGTTGGTGTGCGAGCGCAGGAACTCCACCATGTTGCCGTCGGTCAACTGCCCCTTCTCGTGCAGCCGGTTCATGATGCGGTAGTGCGTGTAGGTGGCGCAGCCCTCGTTCATCAGCTTGGTCTGCTGCTGCGGATAGAAATACTGCGCGATGATGCGGACGATGCGCAGGATCTCGCGCTGCCAGGGCTGCAGGCGCGGCGCGGTCTTCTCGAGGAAATACAGCATGTTCTCCTGCGGCAGCTGCAGCAGCGCGCGACGGCGCTCGTCGATCGAGCTTGTCCTCCTTCTCGGCGCCCTTGGTCGGGCACGGTGCGCCACAGGTCGTTGAACACCTGCTCCTCGTGCAGGCGCCGTTCCTTGGCGCGCTGCTCCTCGGAGCGCAGGTCGGCGGCGCGGCGGCGCGGATAGCGGTGCACGCCATGGCTCATCAGCGCATGCGCGGCATCCAGCAGGCGCTCCACCGCCGCCTCGCCGTAGCGCTCCTCGCAATGCGCGATGTAGCCGCGGGCGAATTCCAGGTAGTCGAGGATGCCGTCGGCATCGGTCCACTGCTTGAAGACGTAGTTGTTCTTGAAGAAGTGGTTGTGGCCGAATGCAGCGTGGGCGATCACCAGCGTCTGCATCGTGGCCGTGTTCTCCTCCATGATGTAGCTGATGCATGGATTGGAGTTGATCACGATCTCATAGGCGAGGCCCTGCATGCCGGCGCGGTACATCGCCTCGTTGCGGGCGAAGTGCTTGCCGAACGACCAGTGCTTGTAGAACAGCGGCATGCCGATCGAGGAATAGGCGTCGAGCATCTGCTCGGTGCCGATGATCTCGATCTGGTTGGGATAGGTGTCGAGGCCGAGTTCGCCGACCGCGATCTTTTCGATCGCGTCGTGCACGCGCTGGATGGTGCCGAACTCCCAGTCCGCGCCCTCGAACAGCGGGCGCTCGGCTCGGATGCCGCCGCCGAAGTCGTTCATGTCTCGGCTCCTGTGGTTGCCTGCTTCTTGGCGAACAATTCGCGGAACACCGGATAGATGTCGCGCCGGTGCCCCACCTTGCGCATCGCCATTGGCGCGCCGGTCTTGCAGATCGCCGTGTAGGTCTGCCACAGGTCGGAGTCGCGGCGGATGAAGCCGGGCGGGAAGTGCTCGGAATCGCGGCCGACCTCGAGATAGGCGTAGTACTGGCAGACCGGCAGGATGTTGTCGGTCAGCAGTGCCGCGGTCTTGTCGTTGTCGGAGGCCGTGTTGTCGCCGTCCGACGCCTGGGCGGCGTAGATGTTCCACAGGTCCGGGCTGTAGCGCTCGTCGATGACGCGCTGCATTTCCTCGAGCGCGGTCGATACCACGGTGCCGCCGGTCTCCGGCGAGTGGAAGAATGTATCCTCGTCCACCTCCTGCGCCTGGTGGGTGTGGCGGATGAACACCACGTCGACGTGCTTGTAGCGGCGCCTCAGGAAGATATAGAGCAGCACGTAGAACCGCTTGGCGAGGTCCTTCATGTGCTCGGTCATCGAGCCGGACACGTCCATCAGGCAGAACATCACCGCCTGCGCCACCGGCTTCGGCTGCGGCTCGAACTTGCGGTAGCGAACGTCGAGCGGATCGATGTACGGGATCAGTCCGGTGCGCCGCAGCTTGCGTTCAAGCTCCGCCTCCAGTTCGATGCGCCGCGCGCTGGTCCGTCGCCATCCGGGCTGAGTGCCGCGATCTCGTCGCGCAGGCGCTGCAGCTCATCGGGCTTCGGCCGCTTCAGCGCGATGCGGCGCGACAGGCTGTTGCGCACCGTGCGCAGCAGCGCGAGGTTGGCCGGCGAGCCGGTGACCGAATAGCCGGCGCGGTGCCAGGACACGCTTTCGCTGTCGACCACGCGGCGCTTGGCGAGATCCGGCAGTTCGAGGTCTTCCAGGAACAGGTCGACGAACTCGTCGCGCGACAGGGCGAAGCGGAAGTCGTCCTGGCCTTCGCCGTCGGGGCTGCCCTCGGAGCCGCCGCCGCCCGCGCCGCCCTGCGGGCGGGGGATCGTGTCGCCCTCGATGTACTGCTTGTTGCCGGGCAGCAGATGGTCGCGCAGGCCGCCGGACGCGCTGCGGTGGAACGACGGTTCGTGCACGCCCTGCGCGGGCAGCGCGACCTCGCCCGCCTGGTCGGCGTCCTTGATGCTGCGGCTGGCCGAGCTTTCGTGCACCGCCTTGCGGATCAGCGACTTGGCGCGGCGCATGAACCGCTGACGGTTGGCGAGGTTCTTGCCGCTGGGGTTGAGACGCCGGTCGACGATGTGCATGAAGTTGCCTGTTCCGGGCGGGGCCTTTTTCACCCCGCCTGCTTGACGCGCATGTACCACTCGACCAGGCGGCGGACCTGCCGCTCGGTGTAGCCACGCGCAACCATACGGTCCACGAACTCGGCGTGCTTCTTCTCGCTGTCGCTGTCCTTCTTGGACCCGAAGCTGATCACCGGCAGCAGCTCCTCCACCTGGCTGAACATGCGCCGCTCGATGACTTCGCGGATCTTCTCGTAGCTGGTCCAGGACGGGTTCTTGCCGTTGTTGTTGGCGCGCGCCCGCAGGCTGAACTTCACCACCTCGTTCCGGAAGTCCTTCGGATTGGCGATGCCAGCAGGCTTCTCGACCTTCGTCAACTCCTGGTTCAGCAGCTCGCGGTTCATGAGCTGGCCGGTGTCGGGATCCTTGAAGTCGATGTCCTCGATCCAGGCATCGGCATAGGACACGTAGCGGTCGAACAGGTTCTGACCGTAGTCGTGGTACAACTCGAGATAGGCCTTCTGGATTTCGTTGCCGATGAATTCGGCGTAACGCGGCGCGAGCTCGCCCTTGATGAACTCCAGGTAGCGCTTCTCGGTTTCGGTCGGAAGCTGCTCGCGCCGGATCGCCTGCTCCAGCACATACATCAGATGCACCGGATCGGCCGCGATCTCGGTCGTGTCGTGGTTGAACGTCGCCGCCAGCACCTTGAAGGCGAATCGGGTGGAGGCGCCGTCCATGCCTTCCTCGACGCCTGCCGAGTCCTTGTATTCCTGCAGCGAGCGCGCGCGCGGATCGGTCTCCTTCAGGCTCTCGCCGTCATAGACCCGCATCTTGGCGAACAGTGTCGAGTTCTCGTGCCGCCGCAGCCGCGTCAGCACCGAGAAGCGCGCCAGCATCTCCAGAGTCGCCGGAGCGCATGGCGATGCCGAAAGTTCCGATCCGCGCACCAGCTTGTCGTAGATCTTCTGCTCTTCGGTGACGCGCAGGCAATACGGCACCTTGATCACGTAAATTCGGTCGATGAAGGCTTCGTTGTTGCGGTTGTTCTTGAAGGTCTGCCACTCCGCCTCGTTGGAGTGGGCGAGGATGATGCCGCTGAACGGGATGGCGCCGATGTTCTCGGTGCCGATGTAGTTGCCTTCCTGCGTCGCGGTCAGCAACGGGTGCAGCATCTTGATCGGCGCCTTGAACATCTCGACGAACTCGAGCAGTCCCTGGTTGGCGCGATTGAGGCCGCCGGAATAGCTGTAGGCGTCCGGATCGTTCTGCGCATGCAACTCCAGCTTGCGGATATCGACCTTGCCCACCAGCGAGGAGATGTCCTGGTTGTTCTCGTCGCCAGGCTCGGTCTTGGCGACGGCGATCTGACGCAACCGCGAGGGCTGCAGCTTGGCGACTCGGAAGCGCGAGATGTCGCCTTCGAACTCGTCGAGTCGCTTGATGCACCAGGGGCTCATCAAGCCGGTCAGCCGCCGCTGGGGAATGCCGAAGCGATCCTCCAGCATCGGTCCCATGCGCTCCGGATTGAACAGCCCGAGCGGGCTTTCGAACACCGGGCTCAGCTCGATCGCCGGCCTTCAGCACATAGATGGGATGCACTTCCATCAATGCTTTCAGGCGTTCGGCGAGCGATGACTTGCCGCCGCCGACCGGGCCAAGCAGGTACATGATCTGCTTGCGCTCTTCGAGGCCCTGCGCGGCGTGGCGCAGGAAGCCGACGATGCGTTCGATCGTCTCTTCCATGCCGAAGAATTCGGAGAACGCCGGATAGACCCGGATCGTACGGTTCATGAAGATGCGACCGAGTCGGGCATCCTTTGCCGTATCGACCATCTCCGGTTCGCCGATCGCGGCGAGCAGACGCTCGGTCGCAGTCGCAAACATCATCGGATCGTCGCGGCACGCTTCCAGATATTCGGGAAGCGTCATCTTCGGCTTCGCGGTTCGCCTCGAAGCTTCTTGCGTAGGCTGCGAACAAGTCATCGACCGGATACATCGGCCGCTCCGTTAGTTAGGGGGGCGCATCTGGCACTAATGCAAGATAGGTGCGAGCGTAGCGTATCGAGTGGGCGTCGCGTGAATGTTTTTTCGCGCGGGCGTGCAGTTTGCATGCGTGGTGTGGCGATAACTGTTCTGGCCATTTTGGCCTCCTGTCCGAGTCGCTGGCCGTCGCAACGACCAAGTGATGAAGCGTGGTGACTATTGTGGCGGATCACCATGACGTGCCGGCTGATGCGTCTCCGGTTGACCCAACCGCTTGCGGCCGCGCGGGCAGCCTGGTTTTCACAAGCGCGTCCGATGCGCCGCCGTCAGAGCGTATTGCGCACATTTCTATTAATGATTCCAATGGTGTATGAAATGTTCCTAATAAAGCGGATGAAAATGGTGCCGGAGTGCCGGCGCCGGCTCGTCCGGTCGGCGCGTGCCGTGGTCACAAACCGGCGTGGAACACACATGGGATACCGCGCCATCGCCGCAACCTCCATTCCCGACTCCGAGGGCAAGATTGCCCCCTAGTTTCCCAAATCTACGCGGGGATTTCTAACATCACGTTAACCTGTCGCCTGATCATGCGCCGGCGAGTTCGAGTCGCACGTGACGTCGATTGGTGGCTGGCGAGTTGCGGTGGACGGCCGGCGCGCGAATATTGGGCTGCATGCCGGAAGGCGTGGCGTCGCCTGCCTGCGGCCTGTGCAAACCTCACGACTCGCGCTGCTGCTCTCCGCGTGCCGCTGCCAACACGCCTTCCTCGGTTACGCGGGCGGGCGGCCTAGGGGTGCCGCTGCCGAGCAGCCGCACCGTACGCCGCACCTGATCGTAATAGCGGCGGCACGCATCGCAGCGAAGCAGATGCCACCGCATATCCAGGCGGGTCCGGAGCGAGACGGCGCGCTCCAGGTAGTCCGTCACCAGTTCGCTCATGTCGCGGCAGGTCGGCACGCCTGTTGGGTCCCTTCGCCGAGTGGTGCAAATCCTTGAGACTCGGCACACGACGGTAGGTTACAGAAGCGCCATCGCTTCCTGTTAGGCAAGCGCCAGCACGCCGGGGCAGCCGCGCATGCGTCAGACCGAGTTCGACGAGCCGGAATTCCTGGCGCGCCTGCGCCGCGGCGACGAGCAGGCGTATCGGGTGCTGATCAGGCGATTTCACGGCTCGCTGATCGGCCTGGCCGCTTCGATCATCGGCAGCCGCGCTCAGGCCGAGGAAGTGGTGCAGGACGCCTGGCTGGCGGTGTTCTCCGGCATCGGTGCTTTCGAGGGCCGTTCCAGTCTCGTCACCTGGGTGTTCAGCATCGTGCTGAACCGCGCGCGCACGCGTGCCACGCGGGAGGGGCGCCTGGTCGGGCTGCCGGCGCTGATGGAGGGCACGCAGCCCGGGCGGCAGAGCGGTCGATGTGTCGGAATTCAAGCCCGACGGTCACTGGATCGAGGCGCCGCGTCTGTGGGACGAGATCAACCCTGAGCGCATCGTCGGCGGCCGGCAGTTGTGGGATCATGTGATGGAGGCGATCGACCGTCTGCCGGCCGGGCAGCGCGCCGTCATCATCCTGCGCGACATGGAGGGCTGCGACGGCCGAGGAGGCATGCACGCTGCTGGGTCATCACGGCCGAGAACCAGCGCGTGCTGCTGCATCGCGCGCGGGGGCGCATTCGCCAGGCGATCGATGCGGTCATCGGAGCGCCGCGATCCGCTGTGGCGGCAACAACGGCGCGGCGGCGCGGGGGCGTGGCTGCCACGACGGCGCAATTCCTGGCAGCCTGGGCGCTGCCGCCGGCGGCTCAGGTGCATCGATACGCACTGGCTGATCGGCGCGATGATGGTATCGTAGTGGCGTCTGTGGGGAGGGCAGACAATGGCAACACGAAAGAATTCCGCGGTAACCGCCCGCAAGGCGCCCGCGGCGGCTGTGCCGGCGGCGCGCGCGCCTCGCCAGGCTGCGCAATCGAGCGGCGGCGACCCTGAGCCGTTTGCTGCGCGAGGCGGCGTGGAGTCGCATGTTCGGCCGCGTCGAGGCGAAGAATCCGTTCACCCGCTAGCGCGACGACCGGCGTGACGTCACCGCAGCAGCCGGCCGATATGCGCTCGGTCGCGCAAAGCGTGCCGCTCGACTGGGCGGCGCTGCGCGACTATCTGGCGGCTCAGGGGCTGCGTCTCGACAGCGATCCGCCGCCGCGGCAATTCGCCGGCGGACTGGCGAACCTGAACTATCTGATCCATGTCGACGGCAGACCCGCGGTGCTGCGCCGGCCGCCGCTCGGCGAGCTGCCGGCCGGCGCCTACGACATGGCGCGCGAGTTCCGCATCCTGAGCCGGCTGCCCGACGCGCTGCCGTTCGTGCCGCGCGGGCTGTTCCTGTGCGCCGATGCCAGTATCGTCGGCGCGCAATTCCAGATCATCGAGTATCGGCCGGGTCTGGTGATCCGCGAGCACATGCCGCCTGAGCTGGCCGGCCGACCGGAGGTCGGTCCCCGCCTGTCGCAGGTGCTGCTCGAGACGCTGGTCGCGATCCACGCGGTGGATACCGCGGCGATCGGGCTGGACGATCTCGGGCGTCCGGAGGGTTTTCTCGCACGCGCGGTGAGTGGCTGGCGCAAGCGTGGGCGTGGCGGCGTTGGAGGCGGGCACCGAAGCGCTGCATGCCGAACTCGGCAACTGGCTGGAGAGCCATCAGGTGCCGGATGGTGCGCCGGCGCTGCTGCACAACGACTTCAAGCTGAACAACATGATCCTTGACCCGCGCGACCTGTCGCCGGTCGCCGTGGTGGATTGGGACCAGGGCACGCGCGGCGATCCGCTGTTCGATTTCGCGACCCTGCTCAGCTACTGGGTGCACGAGGACGATCCGCCTGCGCTGCACGACATGGCGCAGATGCCGGCCGACGAAGGCGGCTTCTGGCCGCGCGAGCAGGCGGTCGCGACCTATGCGGCGCTGAGCGGACGCGATGTGTCGGACTTCCTGTTCCACCGCGTGCTGGCGATGTACAAGCTGGGCGTGATCTTTCTCCAGCTCGGCTACCGCTGGCGCAGTGGCGCCACGACGGAGCCGCGCTATGCCGGCCTCACCGCGATCGGCACCGGCATCGTCGAGTTCGCCCACGAGATCGCGCAGGGACGCGCATTCTGATGGATTTTTCGCTCTCATCCGAGCTGCAGGAACTGCAGCAGCGCACGCGCAGCTTCATTCGCGACAAGATCATGCCGCTGGAAGGCGATCCGCGACAGACCGCGCACGGGCCGACCGAGGCATTCCGACGCGAACTGGTGGCACTTGGACGCGAGGCGGGGCTGCTGGCGCCGCACGCGTCGCCGGAGTTCGGCGGGCTCGGACTGAACAACGTCGGTAAGGCGGTGGTGTTCGAGGAGGCCGGCTATTCGCTGCTGGGCCCCGTCGCGATGCACATCTTCGCGCCGGACGAGGGCAACATCCATCTGCTGGAGCAGGTCGCGACGCAGGAGCAGAAGGAGCGCTGGCTGCGTCCATTGGCGCGCGGCGACATCCGCTCGTGCTTCTGCATGACGGAGCCGGCGCCGGGTGCCGGATCCGACCCTTCCGCGCTGAACACCACTGCCGTGCTGGACGGCAACCACTGGGTGATCAACGGCACCAAGTGGTTCATCACCGGCGCGGAGGGCGCCGGCTTCGCCATCATCATGGCCAAGGGCGAGGACGGCGCGGCGACGATGTTCCTCGCCGACATGGACCAGCCGGGCATCGAGATCGTGCGCACCATGCACAGCCTCGATCAGGCCTTCGCCGGCGGCCATGCGGTGGTGCGGTTCAACGATCTGCGCGTGCCGGCGAGTGACATTCTTGGCGAGCCAGGCAAAGGCTTCCGCTACGCGCAGGTGCGGCTTGCGCCGGCGCGGCTGACGCATTGCATGCGTTGGCTCGGTGCGGCGCGGCGCGCGCACGACATCGCGGCGGACTATGCCGCGCGGCGCGAGGTGTTCGGGTCGAAGCTGGTGAACCATGAAGGCGTCGGGTTCATGCTGGCCGACAACGAGATCGACATCCGCATGAGCCGGCTGGCGATCTGGCACACCGCCTGGGTGTTGGATCAGGGTGCGCGCGGCACCACGGAGTCGTCGATCGCCAAGGTGTTCTGCTCCGAGGCGATCTGGCGCGTGGTCGATCGCTGCGTGCAGGTGCTGGGCGGGCAGGGCGTCACCGGCGAGACGCTGGTTGAGCGCATCTTCCGCGAGGTCCGCGCGTTCCGTATTTACGACGGGCCCTCGGAGGTGCACCGCTGGTCGCTGGCGCAGCGCATCGCGCGGCAGGGCGCGAACTGGTGAGCGAGTTCGCCTTTACCGGGAAGGTCTCCGCGCCGCTATCCGGGCGGCGGCAGGAAGTCCACCTCGTGCAGGCCGGCGAGACGGACGACCTCCGCGGGGTCGGGCACGTTGTCGATGGCCTGGAACAGGTCCCACAGCTTGCGGGTCGGCGACACCCAGAACAGGCAGGTGATGTTCGCCTGACCGTGGTTGAACAGCCCGTGCGGAATGCCCCGTGGCAGCCTGATCGAGATCGCCGGCCGATGCATTGGCGGCCTGGCCGTCCAGCACGAGGTCGAAGCGGCCTTCGAACACGTAGATGAACTCGTCCTGGGTCGGGTGGACATGCGGCGGCACGAAGGTGCCGGGCGGCAGCAGCGCGTGCCAGGAGAAGCTGCTCTCGCTGACCTGGAGGGGCGTGTATGTCTGGCCGAGGATGTGCCAGACGAGCCCGTCCACGCTGGTGCCCTGCCGCGTGACGCCGGCGGTCATCGGTACGGGCATAGCCATTCGGGTGCTCCTTGCTGAGCGTCGGGGGCGTGGTCCATTGCACCGCATGGCCTTGCGCCGCGCAAGCCGAGGGGCGGCTATCTGTCCCCTGGGAGGATTGGCCGGGCGGGGATTGCCCGAACAGTTATCCACCGCCTCCGCGCGCACAGAAAATTGTTGATTCGCAACGTAGAAGCCGCGCAGTCGTCGACGGAGGGCGAGCTGCCGCAATGCGTATGTCGAACAGGCCGAGGGGCGATATTCGCAGACTTGTCCCCATGTTGTCCCCAGCCGGGGAGCGGCCCTGTGCGGGACGTGGTGGAGCTGAGGTCCACCGAATTAGGCCAATAACACAATGATTTTGTTCGGGATAATTCTCCAAGTGGCCATTGCCCCCTGGGTTACCCACAAAGCCGTCATGGCTATGGGGCATTAGGCCTTTCTCTGACGCGGATTAGGGGAGCGGAGACTGTTCACCATGCCGCACCAGCCAGCGGCATCGCCGCATCCCATTCTTCTTTCGTGAATAACAGCTCTTGCGTCATTGGAGTATCTCTTTCTGGTGTCGGCATCATCCGTCGAGATCAATTAGGATCTGGATTCCTGCGCGCAGTTGGGCGTTGAGGCGCCTATTTCTACCATTCGGCGGTTGGAAAACGGCGGCCCAAACGGCCTCCGCCTCCGGCTCGATCGTCGTATCTGACGATGCGCCTTGCAAGCCGTGCAGATAATCGGCCGCGCGCTGCGCGTGGCTGGCAGCGGTGAAGATGAAGCGCGTGTCGTTCTGCAGCACCTTGAGCCACGACGCGATATAGGCGGCGTGATCGTCGCGCACGTCGGGCGTAATGCCGAGATCGGCCGAGAGAAACGCCGAACCGTTCCGCGACCAGTTCCTCGCGCGTGTAGCCTTCGTCGCCGAAGCGCTTGCGCCCGAAATCCCGCGCCAGGCGCTTCTCGTGCTTGGTCCAGTGCACGCATTCATGCGCAAGCGTCGCCGCGTAGCTCTCGGCGTCGCGGAAGGTCTCGAACGGCGGCATCTGAATGAGATCGACACCCTCGGCGTAGTAGGCGCGATTGCCACCGTGGCGGATCTCGGCACCGGTTGCGGCGAAGAATGTATCGGCTGCCTCGAGGCGCTGCGCGATCGGCAGCGGCGGCGTCTCGGTCTTGATGCTGTACTGTGCGGGCAGATTTTGGCACCGCTCGGTGTTGAACACGGTGTAGCCCTTGAGGAACGGGATCGCACGTTCGGTTTCCTCGCCCTTGTCGCCAGTCTCGCGGCGGATGATGCGGTCGGCATAGACGGCCAGCTCGCCATGCTCGCCATGCTCGCCCTTGCGCACATTGCCGCCGAGCGCCGAAGCCTGACGGAAGGTGAGCCAGTGGGGGGAGCCGTAGCCGTTGGTCACCGCGGCCATCCACAGCATGATGGTGTTGATGCCCTGGTAGGGCACGCCGTTGTGGCGCAGCGGGCGGGTGACGCGTCCTTCCATGTTGCCGGCGTTCCAAGGCCGGTGCCACGGCCGCACGCCTTGCTCGAGATCGGCGATGATCTTGCCGGTGATGCGGCTGTAGAGATCGCTGCGAGATGACGCGTCGTTGCCGCCTTCGCCGGCGTCGTGAGGTCTCAATGTCATGGGAATTCCCCCTTCGGCTGGGGAGGCCGCCACGGTGGGGCCTCGATGCGGCCCGGCCGGAGCGCGGGGCCTCGGCGACGGAGGGGCGCGACGGCGGAGGGGGATCACCCGGCTTGCAGGCCCCTTGGCCGAAAGCCGGGGACACCGCCGGCGCGGGCGTAGCCCTTGCCCTGCAGTGCCGGGTTGCGCTCCAGGGTCCACGCATTTCGAGGCCCCTGGCGGCCGTCAGCAGCGGGAAAACCGGCCCGCTGAAACCGCACGGCGGCGCAGCAAGGCAGACGCGGTCACCATGACGCACCGGACTCTGCTGCAGCAATCTTGAATACTGATACGGCATTCAAGACGAGGCGTGATGACGGCGAAAAAGCTGCGGCATGGCGGGGCGAGGGAAGGGGCGGGACGCCCGCGCGGCCGTCCGACCAGATCTGTGCGTCTGCCGGTCGATGTGGCGGAGCTGGCGCGCCGCATAGCTGCGGTAAAATCGAAAGGGATGTTGCCGAAGTCTTCACGCTCGGCGGCACATCTGCGCTGCGGGTGCCGATGATGGCCTGGTCGGCGGCGGCAGGGTTTCCGTCGCCGGCGGAGGATTACGTTGACCGGCCGCTGGATTTCAACGAGCTGCTGATCGAGCATCCGGCCGCCACTTTCGTCATCCGCATCGAGGGCGACAGCATGACCGGCGCCGGCATCTTTCCCGGCGACATCGCCGTCGTCGATCGCGCGCGCACGCCGGTCAATGGCAGCGTCGTGCTGGCGCTGTTGGACGGTTCCTTCACCGTCAAGCGGTACCGAAAAAGATCAGGCGCGGTGTGGCTGCAGGCAGAAAATCCCGCCTATCCGGATTTGCGGCTGTCGGATGACACCAACTTCGAGGTGTGGGGCGTCATCACGCGCAGCATCCGCATGTTGGGACCATGAGCGGCCCGGTCGCTCTGGCCGATTGCAACAATTTCTATGTGTCCTGCGAGCGCGTGTTTCAGCCGGAATTGCGCGGCAAGCCGGTCGTCGTGCTCTCCAACAACGACGGCTGCGTGATCGCGCGCTCGAATGAGGCAAAGCTTCTTGGCATCCCGATGGGGGCGCCCTGGCATTTGCACAAGGCGCAGTTCGAAAGCCAAGGCGTCATCGTGCGCTCGAGCAATTACACACTCTATTAAGTTACGTGGAATGCTGGCGGATCGGGCGTAAGCCGTTAGCGAGATCCGCTCACAATCCAACGGAGCACCACGATGCCGACTCCCGTCTGGTCGCACTATCCCCTCGCAGCGGCTGAGCCGCACGGCCGGTCCTGGCTCGCTCTCCTCGGCAACCTGGGTCGCTCGGCAGCAACTGTTGATGCCTATGGCCGTGGCCTCGATCAGTACCTTCGTTTCTGCCGCGACCTCCGTCTGGACGCTCAGAGCGCTACGCTCGAGCACGTGTCTTTGTTCGTCCGCCATCTCAACGGCGAGGCGGGAGGCGCCCTGGCCAGGTTCCGCGTCAGCAACGCAACCCTGCAGCAGCGGCTGACGGCTGTGCGCCTGTGGTATGACCACCTGATCTACGAGGGCGCCCGGGAGTTGAACCCGGTACCACGCGGTCAGTATTGCGCTGCTGGTGGTCGCGAGCCGGAGCACGCCGGCCTGCAGCGAGGTCTCGTCCGTCGACTGGTTCGGTTGCCTAACATTCCCTCCGAGCCTGAGTGGGCGCGTGTGCTTGCCGAGGTAGCTCGGGAGGGACCGCGTAATCGTGTGATGTTCGCGCTGGCCTACTACGGCGCCCTACGCCGGGAAGAGCTGATTGGCCTCTGTGTGTCCGACTTCGACGTCGCCCACCGACTCATCTCCATTCGCCCCGAGACCAGCAAGGGGAGTCGGGCGCGCGTAGTGTGCTACGCTGCCGAGGCCTCGCCGGCGCTGGCCGACTACCTCGTGCGCCGCCGTGCGCTGGACCAGGGCGCCGGCCGGATGTTTCTTTCCGAGTCCGACCGCAATCCTCGGCAGCCGCTGACCAAGTGGACTTGGAGCAAAGTGGTCGAGCGCCTCGTGCGCCAGGCCAACGTCGAGGGGTTCAGCACCCACACACTACGGCATCTCCGGCTGACCCACCTGGCGCGTGCAGGCTGGCGACTTCACGAGCTCTCCACCTACGCCGGCCACCGCAATCCCCAGACCACCATGACCTACCTGCATCTGTCCGGCAGCGATCTGCTCGCCAAAATGGCGGCGTCTGTCGGCCACCTCGACGCCAAACTCGGAGCCGCCCTGTTTGAGAGGCAGCAGGCATGACTGTGGCGCCCAGCCTCATCCCTTACATGCCGCGGATCAATCTGGATCGGTATGACCGGGCGCCGAACCTAAGCCCCGTCGAGCGACAGGTGCTTGGGGAGTGGAACAGCCGACGCGGATACCATCCTCTCAAGATCGGCCTTGTTCGCCTCTACCAGCCACTGGCGGACGTGTTCAGCCCGGTGCAGCGCAACCGTAACGGAAGCAAACGCACACTCACCTTTGTTCTTGACGAGGTGCGGCGGACCCGCATGCCATACTGGGCCTGGCCTGAGCGGCACTGGCTCGACTTGCTCAATGGCCCAGACGCCAGCGCCGGTTCCAGCCGGATGGCGCGAGCATACCTGCTCGCGGTCGCCTACCTTCTAACCGGGTTCTCACGTGCCCACGATGTCGAGCAAAATCCGTTTCTCGCCGTGGCAGCTCGCATCATTTTCGGGTGGGACCGGTTCGAGGACGAATATGTCCGGCTGGAGAGCACGCTTGTGCGCCTCGGCTATGGACGCATCAACCTGCACAATTGCCTCCCAATGGTGCTTGCTGCGCTTATGCTTGAGCGGCGTGATCCGCGGCTGGAGGCATTTGACGCTGCTCTGCTCGAACGGACGCGAACCCTCTACTGCGAGCCCATCACAAGAAACATTGGCAAGGTGTCACACGGTCTGGCCGCGCTTGGGGTGTTGGCTAAGCCAATCCGTATGCGCAACTACGTTGGCTGGCGGGAGAAGAGCGTCGAGGGCATCGGACAAGAATGGGTCGCTTGGTGCCGGCGTTGGCGCGAGACGTCCACCCTGCGCCCCAGGACGCGGGAGACAAACTACAGCTTCATGCTGCGCGCCGGACTATGGTTGGCCAAGGCGCACCCTGGAGTCACGAACCCGGCCCAGTGGACCGTCGAGGTCTGCGCCGACTTCATGGCTGCTGTGGACCGGCTCACCGTTGGCGAGTGGGCCCTCTCCTCGGCCAGCCATGTGCGCCAGCGCAACGTCGGCAAGCCAATGGACGCCAATTCCAAGCGCGTGATCTACCACGCCGTCCGCCGCTTTCTCGGAGACGTCCAGCTCTGGGGCTGGACCACGCTGCGTTGTAACCCGCGCTATCACCTTGCGACGCCAATGTCGGTGCTACGGCTGGCAGGGGTGAACCCGCGCACGATCGATGACGCAATCTGGCTGAAGCTGGTCTGGGCGAGCCTCAACCTGGAGAACGCAGATTGCCTCAGTGAGATCCACTATCCCATTGAGCTGCTCAGGGCCATGGCGGTCGTCTGGACCCACGCAGGACTTCGCGGCAATGAGATCCTACGGTTGCGCCGGGGTTGCGCGCGGGCACAGGACGACGCCGTGGTGAATGAGGCCGGCGGCGTCACTCCTGCCGGCACGCTCTGCTATCTCGACGTGCCAGCGGGTAAGACGGCCAGAGCCCATACCAAGCCAGTCGCCTTGGCAGTCAAGGAGCGGATTGACGCCTGGGCCGCGGTCCGACCGGACCAAGGGAATGTCGAGGACGAAGTGACCGGCGAGCGTGTGCAGATGCTGTTCCAGATCCGAGGGCGACCGCCGGGCAAGTCGATCCTCAACCGAACCATCATTCCCATGCTGTGCGCCAAGGCGGGATTGCCGCTGCAGGACACCATGGGCGCGATCACCAGCCACCGCGGGCGTGCCTCGGCCGTGACGGCCTTAGCCAGCGTGCCGCAGGGCATGACTTTGCCGGAGCTGATGGCATGGTGCGGGCACCGGAGCCCAAAATCGACCATGCACTACATCCGGGTCAGGCCGACCCAGCTTGCCAGCGCGTTCGCCAAGGCCGACCAAATGGCGCACATGGTAAGAGGTACCTGATCGACCATGAAGCTGTGCTCAGCGGCGCGGCCCGCGACGGCGCGCCGTGGAAGTTCTACGACCTTGGTCACTCCTACTGCACCAACGCGTTCTGGAGTACTTGTCCGCACCGCATGGCCTGCGTGGGATGTTCGTTCAACCTGCCTAAGGCCTCGGCCAGGGCGATGGCGGTCGAGGCGATGACGTCCGTGACGCGGCTACTGGAGGAGGTGCCGCTCAGCCCCGACGAACGGGCGGCGGCCGAAGGTGACATGACGGCGCTGGATGGGATGCTTGCCAAGCTTCGGGACGCTCCCGCGTTGGATGGCAGGACACCCCAGGAGATATACTCTGCAAAGGATTGTCCGGCCTGACGACCGGCATCGGAAAAGCGGTCCTTTGCAAGCGTCGGCTGAGAGGCCAAGGTTGGCCGAAAGCGGAACTCCCGCTTTGGCAGATCGGAGCGCTGAACCGGACATTCGCGTGCGCACGGTCCAGTGCCAGCTCTTGG
>CAVPTU010000016.1:0-395487 GCA_963708565.1 uncultured Alphaproteobacteria bacterium | reverse complement strand
CCTTTCGGCGTGCATGAGTTGCTCCATGCCTTGCAGGCGATGCGGACCGGCGATTTCTCGGTGCGCCTGCCGAGCGACCGGACCGGGCTGGAGGGCAAGATCGCCGACACGTTCAACGAGATCGTCGCGGCGAACGAGCGCATGGCCTCGGAACTCGCGCATGTCGGCCAGGTGGTCGGTCGCGAGGGCAAGACGCGCACGCGGGTGAAGTTCGGGCTGCAAGGCGGCGCCTGGGCGGCGATGGAGGCCTCGGTCAACGACCTGATCGACGACCTGCTGTGGCCGACCACGGCGGTGACGCACGCGATCACCGCGGTGGCGCAGGGCGACCTGTTGCAGACGGTGCGGCTCGACGTCGACGGCCGGCCGCTGCAAGGCGAGTTCCTGCGGCTGGCGACCATCGTCAACACGATGATCAAGCAGTTGTCGGTGTTCACCTCGGAGGTGACGCGCGTCGCGCGCGAGGTCGGCACCGACGGCAAGCTGGGCGGCCAGGCGCAGGTGCGCGAGGTGACGGGCGTTTGGAAGGACCTGACGAGAGTCGGTGAACTCCATGGCGTCGAACCTGACGGCGCAGGTGCGCAACATCGCCGACGTGACGATCGCGGTGGCGAACGGCGACCTGTCGAAGAAGATCACCGTCGACGTGCGTGGCGAGATTCTGCAGCTCAAGGAAGCCATCAACACGATGGTCGACCAGTTGCGGTCGTTCGCCTCGGAAGTGACGCGCGTGGCGCGCGAGGTCGGCACCGAAGGCAAGCTGGGCGGGCAGGCGGTGGTGCCTGGCGTCGCCGGCACGTGGAAGGACCTGACGGACAGCGTGAACGCGATGTGCGGCAACCTGACCGACCAGGTGCGCAACATCGCGCAGGTGACCACCGCGGTGGCGCGCGGCGACCTGTCGCGCAAGATCACCGTCGATGTGCGCGGCGAGATCCTGGAGCTGAAGGACACCATCAACACGATGGTCGATCAGCTCAACGCATTCGCTCAGCGAAGTGACGCGCGTGGCGCGCGAGGTCGGCACCGACGGCAAGTTGGGCGGCCAGGCGATGGTGCCGGGTGTCGGCGGGACGTGGAAGGATCTGACCGACAACGTCAACTCGATGGCGTCGAACCTGACGGCGCAGGTGCGCAACATCGCCGAGGTGGCGACGGCGATCGCCGGCGGCGATCTGTCGAAGAAGATCACGGTGAACGTGTCGGGCGAGATTCTGCAGTTGAAGGAGACCATCAACACGATGGTCGATCAGCTCAACGCCTTCGCCGGCGAGGTGACGCGCGTGGCGCGCGAGGTCGGCACCGATGGGCGGCTGGGCGGGCAGGCGAACGTGCTCGGCGTCGCGGGCACCTGGAAGGACCTGACGGAGTTGGTGAATTCCATGGCGTCGAACCTGACGGCGCAGGTGCGCAACATCGCCGAGGTGTCCACCGCGATCGCCAATGGCGATCTGTCGAAGAAGATCACGGTGAACGTGTCGGGCGAGATCCTTCAGTTGAAGGAGACCATCAACACGATGGTCGATCAGCTCAACCGCTTCGCCGGCGAGGTGACGCGCGTGGCGCGCGAGGTCGGCACCGAAGGGCGGCTGGGCGGTCAGGCGCAGGTGTCGGGCGTGGGCGGCACCTGGAAGGACCTGACCGACAGCGTGAACTCGATGGCGTCGAACCTGACCGGCCAGGTGCGCAACATCGCCGAGGTGGCGACCGCCGTGGCGCAGGGCGACCTGTCGAAGAAGATCACGGTGAACGTGTCGGGCGAAATCCTTCAGTTGAAGGAGACCATCAACACGATGGTCGATCAGCTCAACGCGTTCGCCGGCGAGGTGACGCGCGTGGCGCGCGAGGTCGGCACCGAAGGGCGGCTTGGCGGACAGGCGAACGTGCCGGGTGTGGCCGGCACGTGGAAGGACCTGACCGACAACGTGAACTCGATGGCGTCGAACCTGACCGGTCAGGTGCGCAACATCGCCGAGGTGGCGACCGCGATCGCCAACGGCGATCTGTCGCGCAAGATCACCGTCGATGTGCGCGGCGAGATCCTTCAGTTGAAGGAAACGCTGAACACGATGGTCGATCAGCTCAACCGCTTCGCCGGCGAGGTGACGCGCGTGGCGCGCGAGGTCGGCACCGAAGGACGGCTGGGCGGGCAGGCGCAGGTGCCGGGCGTGGCCGGCACGTGGAAGGACCTGACCGACAACGTGAACTCGATGGCGTCGAACCTGACGGGCCAGGTGCGCAACATCGCCGAGGTCACCACCGCGGTGGCGCGTGGCGATCTGGGCCGCAAGATCACCGTCGACGTGAAGGGCGAAATCCTCGAGCTGAAGAACACCATCAACACGATGGTGGATCAGCTCAACGCATTCGCGTCGGAAGTGACGCGCGTGGCGCGCGAGGTCGGCACCGAAGGCAAGCTTGGCGGCCAGGCGGCGGTGCCGGGCGTGGCGGGCACGTGGAAGGACCTGACCGACAACGTCAACTTCATGGCGTCGAACCTGACCGGTCAGGTGCGCAACATCGCCGAGGTGGCGACGGCGATCGCCAGCGGCGACCTGTCGAAGAAGATCACCGTGGATGTGCGCGGCGAAATCCTGCTGCTGAAGGAGACGCTGAACACGATGGTGGATCAGCTCCGCTCCTTCGCCGGCGAGGTGACCCGCGTCGCGCGCGAGGTCGGCACCGAAGGGCGGCTGGGCGGTCAGGCGGTGGTGCCGGGCGTCGGCGGCACGTGGAAGGATCTGACCGACAACGTCAACCTGCTGGCGGCCAACCTCAGCACGCAGGTGCGCAACATCGCCGAAGTCACCACCGCGGTGGCGCGCGGCGACCTGTCGCGCAAGATCACCGTCGATGTGTCGGGCGAGATCCTGCAGCTGAAGAACACCATCAACACGATGGTCGATCAGCTCAACGGTTTCGCCTCGGAAGTGACGCGCGTCGCGCGCGAGGTCGGCACCGACGGCAAGCTGGGCGGTCAGGCGCAGGTGCCGGGCGTGGCCGGCACCTGGAAGGACCTCACCGATACGGTCAACGTCATGGCGGCCAACCTGACCGAGCAGGTGCGCGGCATCGTCAAGGTGGTGACCGCGGTCGCCAACGGCGATCTGAAGCAGAACCTGACGATGGCGTCGAAGGGCGAGGTCGCGGCGCTCGCCGAGACGATCAACAACATGACCAACACGCTGGCGACGTTCGCCGATCAGGTGACCACTGTCGCGCGCGAGGTGGGCGTGGAAGGGCGGCTTGGCGGCCAGGCCAATGTGCCGGGTGCGGCCGGCACCTGGAAGGACCTGACCGGCAACGTGAACCTGCTGGCGGCCAACCTGACGACTCAGGTGCGCGCGATCGCCGAGGTGGCCACCGCGGTCACCAAGGGTGACCTGACGCGCTCGATCCAGGTCGAGGCGCGCGGCGAAGTCGCGGAGCTGAAAGACAACCTCAACACGATGATCGACAACCTGCGGCTCACCACGGACCGCAACACCGAGCAGGACTGGCTGAAGACCAACCTCGCGCGGTTCACCAACATGCTGCAGGGCCAGCGCGATCTGGCGACCGTCGGCCGCATGCTGCTGTCCGAACTGGCGCCGCTGGTCGAGGCGCAGAACGGCGTGATCTATCGCGTGGACCAGGAGAGCAATCCGCATCTGCGCCTGCTGGCGGCGTACGCGGACGATGGAATGGCAGGTCATCCCGAGGATCTGCGGATGGGGCAGGGGTTGATCGGTCAGTGCGCCGTCGACGGCAGGCGATTGCTGATCACCAGTCTGCCGGCCGATGTGACGCCGATCCGCTCCGGCCTGTTCAGGGCGACGCCGAACAATGTCGTCGTGCTGCCGGTGCTGTACGAAGGCCAGGTGAAGGCGGTGATCGAACTGGGCTCGGTTGGCTCGTTCACCGATCTGCAAATCTCGTTCCTCGAGCAGCTGACTGCCGGCATCGGCATCGTGCTGAACTCGATCGAGGCGACGATGCAGACCGAGGGCCTGCTGGAACAGTCGCAGCAGCTCGCCACCGAATTGCAGACGCGCCAGCGCGAGCTGCAGCAGACCAACGAGCAGCTCGAGCAGAAGGCGCAGCAGCTCGCCGAACAGAACGTCGAGGTGGAGCGCAAGAACCAGGAGATCGAGCAGGCGCGCCGTGCGCTGGAAGAGCAGGCGACTGAACTTGCGCTGACGTCGAAGTACAAGTCGGAATTCCTCGCCAACATGTCGCACGAGCTGCGCACGCCGCTGAACTCGATCCTGATCCTGGGTCAGCAGCTCGGCGACAATCCGGACGGCAACCTGACGCCGCGTCAGGTGGAGTTCGCGCGCACCATTCATGGCGCGGGCACCGATCTGCTGAATTTGATCAGCGACATTCTCGATCTGTCGAAGATCGAATCCGGCACGATGTCGGTGGATGCCGAGGAGATCTTGGTGTCCAACCTTCAGGAGACGGTGACGCGGCCGTTCCGCCACGAAGCGGAAAGCCGCGGCCTGTCCCTCAACGTGCAGGTTGATCCGACACTGCGCAGCATCACGACCGACAACAAGCGCCTGCAGCAGGTGCTGAAGAACCTGCTGTCCAATGCGTTCAAGTTCACCGAGCATGGCGGCGTGCAGCTCAGCATCAATGCGGTCGCCGGCGGTTGGACGGCGGGCCATCCGATCCTCGACCATGCGCCGACCGTGGTGGCGTTCGAGGTCAGCGATACCGGCATCGGCATCCAACCGGAGAAGCAGCGGATCATCTTCGAGGCTTTCCAGCAGGCCGATGCATCGACCAGCCGCAAATATGGCGGCACGGGTCTTGGCCTCGCGATCAGCCGCGAGCTGTCCAACCTGCTCGGCGGCGAAATCCAGCTCCGCAGCAAGCCCAATGTCGGCAGCACATTCACGCTCTATCTGCCGCTCGCCTATACCGGTCCGGCGACAGCCGGCCACGCCGCCAGCCTCGCAGCGACGACACGGGCCGATACTGCGCTGCCGGCGCCGGTGCGTCTGGCCGAGCGCTCCGCCGTCGAGACGATCGCTGACGACCGCCACAGCATCGAGCCGGGCGACACCGTGCTGCTGATCGTGGAGGACGATCCGCACTATGCGCGTGCGATCGTCGATCTGGCCCATGACCACGGATTGAAGGTACTCGTCGCCATGCGCGGCGAGGACGCGCTGACTCTGGCGCGTGACTATCAGCCGAGCGCGGTCTCGCTGGATGTCTTCTTGCCCGACATGCTGGGCTGGACGGTGCTGAGCCAGCTCAAGCAAAACCCGGAGACGCGGCACATCCCGGTGCAGATCGTCACGCTGGATGAGGATCGCCAGCACGGTCTGGCGCGCGGCGCCTTCTCGTTCATGACCAAGCCGACCACGACCGAGGGACTGCTGGAAGCGCTTGGCAAGATCACCGACTACGTCAAGCCGCGCCGCAAGAAGCTTCTGGTGGTCGAGGACAATGCGGCTGAACGTCTCTCCATCACCGAGCTGCTCGGCCACGACGACATCGACATCGTCACCGTGGAAACCGGTGGCGAGGCAATCGCGACGCTGCGTGAGATGCCGGCCGATTGCGTCGTGCTCGACCTGCGCCTGCCCGACATGTCCGGCTTCGAGGTGCTGGAGCGCATCCGCGACGATGACGATCTGGCCAACATTCCGGTCGTCGTGTTCACCGGTCGCGAACTTTCGCCAGAGGAGGATGCGCGGCTTCACACCATGGCCCGCAGCGTCGTGGTAAAGGGCGTCGAATCACCCGAGCGTCTGCTGGACGAGACGGCGCTGTTCCTGCATCGCGTGGTATCCGACCTTCCGGCCGAAAAGCAGCGCATGCTCGAGAAGCTGCACAGTTCCGACGAGCTCCTGGTCGGACGGACGGCGCTGCTGGTGGATGATGACGCCCGCAACATCTTCGCGCTCAGCTCGGTGCTGGAGCGGCGCGGCATGAAGGTGCTGACGGCGACCACCGGGAGCGAGGCGATCGATCTGCTGCAATCGACACCAGACGTGGCGATCGTGCTGATGGACATCATGATGCCGGAGATGGACGGCTACCAGACGATGGAGGTGATCCGCAGCAATAGCGAATTCCGCCGCCTGCCGATCATCGCGCTGACCGCCAAGGCGATGAAGGGCGACCGGGAGAAATGCCTGGAGGCCGGCGCTTCGGACTATCTGGCCAAGCCGGTCAACACCGAGCAGCTGCTGTCGGCATTGCGCATCTGGCTGCATCGCTGATCGGGTCGGCCGTGAGTCCCGAGAACAAGGTCAACATCCTGCTGGTCGATGACCAGCCGGCCAAGCTGATGAGCTACGAAGTGATCCTCTCCGAACTTGGCGAGAACCTCATCAAGGCGAATTCGGCCAATGAGGCCTTGCAGCACCTGCTGCGGCATGAGATCGCGGTCGTGCTGATCGATGTCGTCATGCCCGACCTGGATGGCTTCGAACTGGCGGCGATGATCCGCGAACATCCGCGCTGCCGGCGCACGGCGATCATCTTCGTCTCGGCGATCCAGATGAGCGAGCCTGACCTGCTGCGTGGCTATCAGGCCGGCGCGGTGGATTACGTGCCCGTGCCCGTTGTGCCGGAACTGCTGCGCGCCAAGGTGCGGGTGTTCGCCGACCTGTACCGCAAGACGCGCCAGCTCGAACAGCTGAACAGCGAACTGGAACGCCGCGTCGAGGAGCGCACGACGGAACTGGCGCAGGCCAACGCGGAACTGGAGCAGCGCGTGGAGGAACGCACGCGCGAACGCGAGGCCGCGCTGTTGCAGGTGCAGGAGATGCAGAAGCTGGAAAGCATCGGCCAGCTCACCGGCGGCGTTGCACACGACTTCAACAACCTGCTGATGGTCATCCTTGGCAACCTGCAACTCCTGCGCAAGCGCCTGCCCGATGATCCTCGCCTGTTGCGGCTGGTCGATGGTGCGATGCAGGGGGCCGATCGTGGCGCCACATTGACCAAACGCATGCTTGCCTTCGCGCGTCGCCAGGAATTGCGGCCGGAGACGGTGGATGTGCCGCGGCTGATCGATGGCATGGAGGAGATGTTGCGGCGATCGCTCGGGCCGGGCATTCAGATCGTCACGACATATCGTACCGATCTGCCGCCGATCCGGGTCGATCCGCATCAGCTCGAACTGGCACTGCTGAACCTTGCGCTGAACGCGCGTGACGCGATGCCGTATGGCGGACGGCTGGTCATCGGCGGAAGCTGCATCACGAGCGGGACAGATGTTCCGAAGGGGTTGGACGCAGGGCGCTACGTATGCCTGACGGTGTCCGACACCGGTGCGGGAATGGATGAGGAGACGTTGAAGCGGGCTGCGGAACCGTTCTTCACCACCAAGGGAGCGGGCAAGGGCACCGGGCTCGGTCTTTCCATGGTACACGGCGTCGCGGCGCAATCGGGCGGCGCGATGCGCATCACCAGCCGGCCGAGTGACGGCACGACGGTCGAGCTGTGGCTGCCACTTTCGGAGACGGCCCCGGAAGCGCCTGCGAACACCGCGCTGACGATGTTCGGCGGTGCGGGCCGCCAATATCGCGTGATGGTGGTGGACGACGATCCGCTGGTCGTCGCGAGCACCGCGGCGATGCTGGAGGATGTCGGTCACCTGGTCACCGAGGCACTCTCAGGGGCGCGTGCTCTCGACCTGCTGCGGCTTGGCACGAAGGTCGATGTGGTGGTGACCGACCACGCGATGCCGGGCATGACCGGTGCCGAACTCGCGCGGCAGATCAGGCAGCGCTGGCCAGAGTTGCCGGTCATTCTGGCGACCGGCTACGCCGAACTGCCGAACGGCGAGGATCCGGCGCTGCCGCGTTTGTCCAAGCCCTATATGCAGGACGAGCTGGCGGCGCAGATCGCCAGGGTGATGAGCGCGGCACCGACCAACGTCGTTCCGCTGGATGCCATCCGCCGCGCCTGAGGACAGCCAACGTCGCGTCGGACGCGGGCTAGCCAAGACGCGGCGCTTTGGTCAGACTGGCCGGCATAATGGAAATGTCCTTCGATCTCCTGGGCAACGCCTTGGTGTCCGGGCTGTTGCTTGGCGGCTTCTACGCCGCCGTCACGATCGGCGTGTCGATCTCGTTCGGCATGCTGGATATCGTCAACATCGCTCACCCGGCCTTCATCATCCTGGGCTCCTACATTGCCTATATCGGCAACACGGTGTTTGGCATCGATCCGATCCTGGCGAGCGTGATCGCGCTGCCGGCATTCTATCTGCTCGGCGCGGCCGTCTATCAGGTCTACTACGTCGCCTTCGAGCGACGCGGCGAGGAGGCGTTGCGCGGCCTCGCCTTCTTCTTCGGCCTTCTGTTCATCACCGAGGTCACGCTCGTGCTGGTGTTCGGCGTGGACTATCGCCTGGTCGAGGCGCCCTATATCGGACCGAGCCTGCATTTCGGTGTCATCGATCTGCCGCTGCGGCTGCTGGTGCCCTGCCTGGTCGGATTGGCGATGGTCGGCGGACTGCAACTTTTCCTTTCGTACACCTTCCTTGGTCGCGCCATCCTCGCGGTGGCGCAGGACCAGTTGGCGCTGCGGCTCATGGCGGCAAACCCGACGCGGATCAAACGGATCGCATTCGGACTGTCGATCGCCACGGCGTCGCTGGCCGGCGCGGTGCTGATCGTGATCCAGCCGGTCGAGCCGTCGATCGGCCGCGACTATATCGGCCGCGTGTTCGCGATCTGCGTGTTGGGCGGCATGGGAAGTTTCGCGGGAACGCTGGTCGCGGCGCTGGCCTTGGGCGTCGTGGAGAACCTGACATCGACATTCTACGGACCGTCCTGGGCCCCGGCGGTCGCCTTCGGCTTTCTGCTGGTCACGCTGGCGGTGCGGCCCGCTGGTATCTTCGGGCGCTAGCGCGTGAGCGGAGCCAAGTTTGTTCTGGCGCTGCTGATCGCTGCCGGGGTGGTGTTCGGAGCCGCCTGGCTGATCGGCAATGCCTACGTGTTCTTTGCCGGCTACGTCGTGCTGCAATACATCGCGCTGGCGACCGCGTGGAACATCCTGGGCGGCTACACCGGCTATGTGAACTTCGGCACCGCCGCATTCTTCGCGCTGGGCGCCTATTGCACCGTGGTGCTGCACAAGCTGACCTCGCTGCCGCTGCCGATCATGATGCCGATCGGCGGCATCGTCTCCGGCATCATCGGGCTTGGCACCGGCTATCTGACGCTGCGGCTGCGCGGCGCATTCTTCTCGATCGCGACGCTGGCGCTCGCGGTCGTGGCGCAGACGCTGATCACCAATTGGGACTTCGTCGGTGGCTCGCGGGGCGCCTATATCGTGCGGCCGGCGACGGCGCCGCTGCTGGGCATCGACTACATCCAGTATCTGTTCCTGGTGATGCTGGGGCTCGTGGTGGTCGTGCTGGCAACCGCGCGCGCAATCGAACGGTCGCGGCTGGGCTACGGACTTGGCGACGATCCGTGACGACGAAGTGGCGGCAGAGGCATCGGGCGTGCCGACGCTGCGCTTGAAACTTGTGGCGACGACCTTGTCCGGTGCGTTCATGGGCATGGCCGGCGCGCCATTGCCGTACTACGTGACCTATCTCGACCCGACCTCCGGCTTCAGCCTGGCCTATGCCGTGAATGGGGTGGCAATGCCGCTGGTGGGCGGCACGTCAAGCTGGCTCGGGCCGGTGATCGGCGCCGTTCTGCTGGGCACGCTCCAGCAGGTGGTGACCGTGACGATATCATCGGCGGTCAATCTGCTGGTCGTCGGCCTGGTGCTGGTGGCCTTCGTCATCGTGGCGCCGAACGGGATCCTGGGACTGCTGCGGCTGCGCGGCGGCCGGACACGGCCATGACCGACGTCGCACTGCTCGAAGTGACCGATCTCGGCAAGCGATTCGGCGGCTTCGTCGCATTGCAGGCGATAGAGCTGGCGGTCCGCGACGGCGAGCGCGTGGGGCTGATCGGCCCCAACGGCTCCGGCAAGAGCACGCTGGTGAACTGCATGTGCGGCACGCTGCGCAACGAGACGGGCAGCGTGCGGTTCGCCGGCCAGGTGCTCGACGGCCTGTCCGCGCACGAGCGCACGCGCCTGGGCCTCGCGCGCAGCTTCCAACTGCCGCGCCCGTTCAACACGCTGACGCTGGCCGAGAACCTGCGCATCCCGCTGCTCTACGCGGTGAATGCCCGGCCCGGCGCGACGCTTTCGGCGCACGCGATCGACCAGCGCTGCGCGGAACTGCTGCACATGGTCGGGCTTGCCGACAAGGCAGCGAACCTGCCGCGCGATCTCACGCAGATCGAAATGCGCAAGCTGGAACTGGCGCGTGCGATGGCCGCGTCGCCGCGCCTGCTGATCGCCGACGAGGCGATGGCCGGTCTGTCGCATGGCGAGGTGGACGACATCCTCACACTGCTGATCCGGCTGAACGAGCAGGGCGTCACCGTCATTCTGATCGAACACATCATGCGCGCGGTGATGCACTTCTCGCAGCGCCTGGTCGTGCTGGTCGCGGGCCGCAAGATCGCCGATGGCGATCCAGGCGAAGTGGTGCGGGATCCCGACGTCGTGCGGGCGTATCTTGGCGAGTAGCCTCGCCATCTCCGGTCTCGATGCCGGCTACGGCGCGGTGCGCGTGCTGCACGACGTGTCGCTGACGGTCGCTGCGGGCGAGACGGTGGCGCTGCTGGGTACCAACGGCAACGGCAAGAGCACGCTGCTGAAATGCGTGATGGGCATTGTGCGGCCGTCCGCCGGCAGTATCGTCGCCGAAATCGACGGCACACGCCACGAACTCATCGGTGTCTCCACCGAGGCGATCGTCGAGCTTGGCGTCGCCTTCGTCCCCGAGGGACGCAGGCTGTTTCCCCGATTGTCGGTGACGGAGAACCTGCTGCTTGGCGCGTTCCGTCGCTCGGCGCGCGCCGCGATCGCGCGCAACCTGGAGTTCTGCTTCGAAACCTTCCCGCGACTGCGGGAGCGCAGCCGGCAACTGGCGGGCAGCATGAGCGGCGGCGAGCAGCAGATGCTGGCACTGGCGCGCGCACTGATGTCGGCGCCGCGCATTCTGCTGATCGACGAGCCGTCGGTGGGGCTGGCGCCGTTGCTGGTGGCGCGCACGATCGACAAGATCAAGGAGCTGAAGGAAGGCTATCAGCTCACGGTGCTGATGGCGGAGCAGAACTTCACCCAGGCCATCCGGATCGCCGACCGCGGCTATGTGATCGTGCACGGCCGCATCGAGTTCGCCGGCAATTCAGCGGCCGAATTGAACAACAACGAGCTGATCAGGCAGTTCTACCTGGGACGTCTCGACTTAGGCACTACAATACGACCGGGGCTGTCAGCGTCCAACTGGTCGCGTCCCGGGTCTCCTGGCGGTTCGCAGAAGATCGGCACGGCGTTCTGCGTTCGCATGTTGGGCTCGATGCCCATCGCCGCGCGCAGCGAGCGGAACAGCGCGCCATGTGCCACGACGAGCACCGCCGGGGGCTGCTCGATCGCGCGATTGGCCGCGGCCACGGCACGCCGGCGCAACGCCGCGAACGTCTCGGCGCCTTCCGGCGTGAATGCCCCGCTGACCCAGTCGGCGAACCAGCCGCTCATGCTCTGGCCTTCCTGCACGCCGAACGAGACTTCGCGCAGATCCGGATCCAGCGCGACCGGCAATTTCAGCGCCTCACCGACGAACTCCGCGGTGACGCGTGCCCGCGACAGCGGCGATGCGACGATCGTGGCAATGCCGCGGTTGCGCAACTTCTCCGCCGCCGCGCGCGCCTGCGCCACGCCGACCGCGTTCAACGGAATATCGACATTGCCTTGCGAAATGCCCTGGGCGTTCCAGTCGGTCTCGCCATGCCGGAGGAACCAGAACGGCACCGGCGAAAGTGTGGCCTCCTGGAACGCCCCGTGCACCTCAGTTCAGGCCTTCCTGCTGCAGCACGCGCTGCACCGCCGGGCCGCGCCAGCATGCGGTTGAGATGCGCCTCGCAGTTCGGCGGCAGCTTCATGTTCATGCGCTTGCCGCCCCAGAACTCGGTATAGAACAGCGCCGAGTCGGCGATCGAGAACGGGCCGGCCACGTAGTCCTTGCCGGCCAGCGCCTTGTCCATGCACCGCGAAGCCCTTCTCCACCATCTCCTTGCCGCGCTCCTTCACCTTGTCCTCGTCCGCCGGGTTCGGCGTGTAGTTCGACGCGCGGAACAGCCGCGAGAAGCCCTGCATGTGGATCGTGGCGACCGCATAGTCCAACGCCTCCAGCGCGCGCGCCTGCGCCTCGACGTCGTCCGGCAGCAGCTTCTTGTCCGGATTGGTGCGTGCCAGCCAGTAGGCGATCGCCGGATACTCGGTCAGCACGGAGCCGTCGTCGCGCACCAGCGTCGGCACCTTCGACTTCGGATTGACCGAGGTGAACTCTGGCTTGAACTGCGCCGCCTTCGCGCAGGTTCACCAGTTGCGCCTCGTACGGCTTGCCGATCTCTTCCAGCAGCACATGGATGCCGATCGAGCAGGCGCCCGGCGAGTACATCAGCTTCATGACTTCTCTCCCTCGTTAGTGGCGAACCTCGCGCCACGCGCCGATGCGCGGACGCTCGAGACCAAGGTTCTCGCGCAATGTGGTGCCGCGGTAGTCGTTGTGAAGTACCCCGCGGCGTTGCAGTTCGGGGACGACGTGGCGAACGAACTCCTCGTAGCCGCCGGGCACGTGCGAGGCAGCGACCACGTAGCCGTCGCAGGCACGGCTGGCAAACCATTCCTCCAGGCCGTCGGCGACATCCTTCGCGCTGCCGACGAAACGCGGATGATCGCGGAACGTGCCGCGATGGCTGACCTCCATGAAGTCGCGCGTCGTCGGATTGCGCTTGCCGAGGATGCGGGACACCCGATCGCGCAGGCCCTGCGCGCCGGTCCAGGTCTGGATCTCTTCCTCGGTCCACGGTTCGTCGAGCGGCTTCTTCGACAGATCGACGTTCAGCACCTCGCACAGCAACGAAAGCTGATCGATTTCCTTTGGCAGCCTGTCGATCAGCGCCACCTTGTCCTCGGCCTCGGCGCGCGTCTCGGCCACCACTGTGTATACGCCGGCAGCGACGGTCACCTTCTCCGGATCGCGCCCGGCTTCGGCGATCTGCTGCTTGAACGCGGCATAGTCGGCGCGTGCCTGTTCCAGCGAGTGGTAGTTGACGAACACCAGTTCCGCCCAGCGTGCCGCGAAGCGACGGCCGCGGCCGCTCTGTCCCGCCTGGATCAGCACCGGATGACCCTGCGCCGAACGTGGCACGGTGAACGGTCCGCGCGAACGGAAGTATTCGCCGGTGTGATCCAGCCGGTCGCACCTTGTCGGGATGCGCGAACTGACCGGTGCGCTTGTCCAGCACGATCGCGTCGTCGTCCCAGGAATCCCAGTGCCCGACGACGACTTCCAGGAATTCGTCGGCGCGATCGTAGCGCTGGTCGTGCTCGCCATGCGCGGCGTGGCCCATGTTCAGCGCCTCGCCGTCGTTCATCGAGGTGACGATGTTCCAGGCGGCGCGGCCGTTGGTCATCAGGTCCAGCGTCTGGAACACGCGCGCGACGTGGAACGGCTCGAAGTAGGTGGTGGAGCAGGTCGAGCCGAGACCCAGCCGTTCGGTCGCCATGCCCATGACGGTGAGGATGGTGATCGGGTCCATCTTCACGCAGCGAATGCCGTTGGCGACGGTGTGCGCATGGTCGCCGCCGAAGCGGTCCGGCATCGCCAGGCGGTCGTCGAAGAAGCCGATATGGAACTTTCCGGCCTCCAGCACGCGCGCGATGTGCCGGTAGTAGTCGGCGGTCATGAAGTCGGGCGACGCCTCGGGATGGCGCCAGGAGCCGACGAAATTCGTGCAGTTCTGGGCTTGCAGGAAGGCCACGAGTGTCATCTGGCGCATCAGTTTCTCCTGGCGACACGGTGCGTCGCCGCGGTTCTTCCTATCATGGCTCGACCCGGTTGCCCACTTCAGCAGGGCGGTCGCGGTGTCCTATGGCGTGGCATCAGGTGCGTGAATCAGGGTGTTCGATTGCAGCAAAATAGTCCTCGACCGCATCTCTCACCGCTCGGACGATAACACGCCGATGGGCTGCCTGCTTCAGCAACGCCTCATCCCGCCGGTTCGACAGAAAGCCCATTTCGACCAGCACGCTCGGAATCGTCCGCGAGCGACACTGTGCAGCCAGCCGATCGGCTCTCTTAATCGAACAGCGAACTCACCGAACTCTCGTCGGAGATTCTGCGCATCGCCTCCGCCATCAGCGGCGCGATGGTGATCTGCCGGACATTGGGCGCCAGCCGCACCGCCTCGGTCGCCAGGATCGAATCGGTGGTCACCATCATCTCGATCGGCGACGATGCGATGCGTGCCACCGCGCCGCCCGACAGCACGCCATGCGTCACATATGCGCTGGTGGAACGCGCGCCTGCCTTGATCAGCGCCTCGGCCGCGTTGCAGTGAGTGCCGCCGGAGTCGACCAGGTCGTCCACCAGGATGCAGTCGCGTCCTTCGACATCGCCGATCACGTTCATCACCTCGGAATGTCCGGCGCGCTCGCGGCGCTTGTCGATGATGGCGAGATCGCAGTTCAGCCGCGTCGCCAGCAGCCGCGCGCGCAGCACGCCGCCCACATCGGGCGACACGATCATCAGGTCGCGGCCGTTGTAGCGTTCCTGGATGTCGCGGCTGAACAAGGGGGCCGCGTACAGGTTGTCCACCGGAATATCGAAGAACCCCTGGATCTGCGCGGCATGCAGATCCATGGTCAGCACCCGGTTCGCGCCCGCCTCGGTGATCAGGTTGGCCACGAGCTTGGCGCTGATCGGCGAGCGCGAGGCCGTCTTGCGGTCCTGTCGTGCGTAGCCGAAATACGGGATCACCGCCGTCACCCGCCGCGCCGAGGACCGGCGCAGCGCATCCAGCGTGATCAGCAGCTCCATCAGGTTGTCGTTGGCCGGATACGACGTGGGCTGGATCACGAACACGTCCTCGCCGCGCACGTTCTCCTGGATCTCGACGAACACCTCCATGTCGGCGAATCGCCGGATCGAGGCGCGGGTCAGCGGCAGCTTCAACGTGGCGGCGACCGCCTCGGCGAGCGGACGGTTGGCGTTGCAGGCGACGATTTTCATGCTGCTCGGCCGCAAAGTGGGATCATCGGGCCGGCTCCACGCCGGATGTGCGGCCTTCTACCAACGGCTTTTCCCCCTGTCCATGAACCGGCTCGCCGGGTTTTCGCCCGGACTGCCGCGCGATCACGTCGTTCACGCCGCCGGCCGCCTCGGTCGCCACCACCACGGCGACGTCGGCCCAGTAATGGTCGAGCGAGCCGGCCGGAATGTTGTTGAGCTGCACGACCTTGCCCCGTCTCGTCGCCGTTCGCGTGCCTTCACCGACCATTGGATTTCCACCCGCTGCTGCCCGCCGGGGATCGGGACCATGCGCACGTTGCCCTGCACGACGAAGTCGGCGCCGTTGGCGTCGTCCTGCACCAAGGGGCCGAGCGCGGCGAGGTGGGTCCTCATCTGCTTGGTCAGCGCTTCGTCGCCGTCGCCCGGCGCGCCGGTGACCGGTGCGACGACAACCTTGGCGACGCGGTTGTACAGGCTGTTCGGATCGGCGTGCTGGATGCCGGTGAGCAGCGCGGTGATCTTCGGCGCGGCATCGAGCGCGGCCTGATCCGAGCGTGTCGGGCGCGGCGGCTGCCCAGGCCTCGGTCGGCACCGGGCTGCCCTCGGTATGGCCCTTGTCCTCGCCCTTTGGGTTCAGCACGCGGAACGTCGGCACAACGGTCCCATCATGCTGTTCGGCGGTGGCCACAAGCTGCCAGTCGTTGGTGTGCACCCGATCGGCGACCGCCGGCACTTCCTGTGCCTGGAGGCCACCTGCGAGCGCGTCGGCGAACTGCCGGCTGGCCGCGTCGGGCAGCAGCGCGTTGGTCGGCGGGGGAACCGCCAGGCGCGGCGTGGGCGGCTGGGCGAGCTGTCGGCCGACGGCGCCGGGATTGCCGAGGAACGGCTCGGGCAGGTCGCCGCAGGACGCGAGCAGCAACAGGAGCATCAGGCTGAGGCGTGACAGCATGGCTAGCGCGCGGATCGAGGGAAATGATGGAGATCTGGTGTCCGATCGGCCCGCCACCGCCAAGCGTGCGACGGCGGTAGGAGAAGAAGCGCGACTCGTCGGCGGCGGTGTCCGCATCGATGACGGCATACGCGACGTAGGCCGGCATCGGCCAGCCGGGTCGCGCAGTAGCCGGACAGGTCGAACTGCCAGCGCGCCTCTCGCCGGCCAGGGGCGAGGAAGCGCTCGTGCGCCGGCTCGCGCGCCACGACGGCGTCGCGAACATCCGGACCGACCTCGTAGGACGCCTGGCCGATGCACGGTCCGATCGCGGCGGCGATCGCGGCGGGATCGGCACCGAGACCGACCATGGCAGCGACGGTGGCCTCGATCACGCCGGCCACCGCGCCGCGCCAGCCGGCATGGGCGGCGCCCGCGACGCCGGCCGCACGGGTCGGCAAGCAGGATGGGCGCGCAGTCGGCGGTGATGATGCCGAGAGCGATGTCGGGGCGTGTCGTCACCATCGCATCGGCGCGCGGGCCGTTGCCCGGAGCCCACGGCGCCGTCACCTGGACGACCTCGGCGCCATGCACCTGCATGAGGCCGACCAGACGCTCCGGTTCGGCGCCGATGGCGCGGGCGGCGCGGGCGCGATTCTCCAACACCGCGTCGCGCGCATCGCCCCCCGAGAGGCTGCAATTGAGGCTGGCGTAAGGTCCGCCGGAGACGCCGCCCTGGCGCGTGAAGAAGCCATGCGGAACACGGAGCGAGTCGGCGGTCAACGGCATGGCAGGCTTTTGACGGTGGCCTGGGAGGTTGTCCAGGGCGTCAGCCTTCAAACCCGGGCGGTGTCGGGCAGGCGGGGCTGCACAGCGCCAGGGCCTTGAACAAACGGCCCATTCGGTTCGGTTCGGCGAGCCGACGGGCGGCCTCGATCAGAGCGGATGCGCGGGCCGGGGGCTGGGTGCCGGCGAGGCGGTCGGTGCGCTGGAACAGGCCGAGGCGGGCGAGGAACAGGCCCTGGGGAAGCGGGCCGTGGATCGCCGCGCCGGCGCCGCGCGCGGCTGCCGCGAAGGCGGCGAAATCGACATGGGCGGTCAGATCGGCGGTGCCCGGCGGGGCGAGCGGGTCGGCGGGCCGGCCATCGCTGACCGCCTGGAGGCTGTCGCCGGGAGCGCTGCGTTCGGGGCCGTAGTCGAGGAAGAGTGCCGCGCCGGGGTGGGCGGACAGGCGGGCGCCCAACGACCGCGCGATGGCTAGGGCCGGTTCGTTCAGTTCGACGATTCTCGCCCCCTCCCCCCAATCCCCTCCCGCGGGAGGGGGACGGGGGGAGGGGGCAGAGCGGGGCATTCGACGAAACGCCCGTCCGCCACGAACCTCTCGGTCCACGCCCCGCCACGCCGGACGAACTGCCGGATCGGCAGCGCATCGAGAAACTCGTTGGCCAGCAACAGCAACGGCCCATCCGGCAGCGTGTCCAGGCCGTCATGCCAGGTCGCGTCAGGCAGCCGCTCGGCCTGCACCGCCCGCAGCCTGGGCGACGTCTCGATCAGATGCAGGCGAAGTGCCGCGTGAAACCCCTTGGCCACCTCGCGGATCGCCCGCAACGCGTCGGCCATCAGTGTGCCGCGGCCCGGTCCTGCCTCCACCAGCAGCACCGGGTCCGGCCGGCCGATCAGCTCCCAGGTCACCGCCGCCCACAGGCCCAGGATCTCGCCGAACACCTGGCTTATCTCGGGCGAGGTGGTGAAGTCGCGATACGGATCGTGCGTCGCGTAGTAGGCCGCGTTGGCGCGCGCCATGAAGCGGTCGAGGCGTTCCATCACCGGCTGCGCAGGATCAGCCACGCCCCCGCGATCAGCATCGGAATGCACAGCAACTGGCCCATGGTCACGCCGCCGATCAGGTATCCCAGGAACACGTCGGGCTCGCGGAAGAACTCGCCGGTGATGCGCGCGATGCCATAGCCGATCAGGAAGGCACCGCTCAGCCAGCCGAACCGCGCGCGCAGCCGTTCGTGGCGGGACAGCGCGAACATCACCAGAAACAGCACCACGCCTTCCAGCAGCGACTCGTAGAGCTGGCTGGGATGGCGGGGGACAGGTCCGCCGTTGGGAAAGATCATCGCCCAGGGCAGCCAGTCCGGCGCCGGCCGTCCCCACAGTTCGCCGTTGATGAAGTTGGCGATCCGTCCGAGGCACAGCCCGATCGGCACCGCCACCGCGACGCGATCGGCGAAGCCCAGCAGAGGAATGCCGTTGCGTCGACAGAACCAGATGATCGCCACGCCGACGCCGAGAGCGCCGCCGTGGAAGCTCATGCCGCCTTCCCAGACGGCGAAGATCATGGCGGGATGCGCCAGATAAACGCTCGGCTGGTAGAACAGCACGTAGCCCAGCCGCCCGCCCGAGAACCACGCCGAGAGTGGCCCAGGTCAGGAAGTCGTCGGCCTGGACGGCGGTCGCCACGGCGGGCGTCTGTCGCACCAGATGGCGCAGCAGGCGCCAGCCGAGTACCAGCCCGGCGATGTAGGCCAGCGCGTACCAGCGGATGCCGAATGGCCCGATCTGGACGATGACCGGGTTGAACTGCGGAAACAGCAGGACCGGGATCATACGTAAGGATCGGGCTGCGACAGGATAGTCCTGCACGTAGCGCCGCACGCCTTCCTCGAGGGGCGTGAACTGGCCGGCATAGCCGGCGGCGCGCAGGCGGGTGACGGAGGCCTCGGTGAAGGACTGGTACTGGCCGCGCAGCGCGTCCGGCATGTCGATGTACTCGATGTTGCGCGGCACGCCGGCGGCGTCGCACACCGCATTGGCCAGATCGAGATAGGTGCGCGCCAGCCCGGTGCCGACGTTGAACAGGCCGCAGACCTCCGGTGTATCGTGCAGCCACAGCAGGACATCGACCACGTCGCCGATCCAGATGAAGTCGCGGCGCTGCGCGCCGTCGGCGAGGCCGGGCTCGGTGGAGCGGAACAGCCGCGCCGCGCCGCCGGCGGCGACCTCATCGTGCTTGACCTTGACCACCGAGATCATGCGGCCCTTGTGGTACTCGTTGGGCCCATAGACGTTGAAGAACTTGAGCCCGACCCATTGCGGCGGATGCGGCTGGCGCGTCGCGATGGCGCGGGCGACGCGGAGGTCGAAGGCGTGCTTGGTCCAGCCATACAGATTGAGCGGACGCAGTTTCTCGAGCGCGGCAGGCGTTCGCATCGTCGTCGAAGCCGGCCGAGCCGTCGCCATAGGTGGCGGCCGACGACGCATAGACCAGCCGCACCCCGTGGTTGGCGCACCAGTGCCAGATGTGCCGCGACAGCTCGACGTTGGTGGCCCAGGCGAGATCGCCGTCCGTTGCCGTCGTGTCGGAGACCGCGCCCAGGTGAAAGACCATTTCGAGCGGGGGACGGCTCTCGAGAAAGCTGTCGATATCGTTCGGGGGCAGCAGCCGCGCCGGCGCATGCTTGGCCAGGTTGCGCCATTTTCCTGCGCTGCCCAGATGGTCGATCGACTGATGGTCTCGATGCCCCGGCGCACCAGGGCCGCCTGCAGATTCGAGCCGATGAAGCCGGCGCCACCCGTGACCAGGATCATGGCGCGCGTTATACGGGGCGGGGCGAGTTCGCGGGAAGGGGCTGGCGGACATGGGTGAGCGACCGCGTTTCTTCGACGACCTGGCCGGCGTGGCCGGCGGCGCGATCTCCGCCCTCGCGGGCCTGCGCGAGGAGATCGAGGCGCTGGCGCGGGCGCGGATCGACGAGGCGATCCGGCGGCTGGACCTGGTGAAGCGCGAGGAGCTCGACGCGATGGCGGAGCTGGCGGCCAATGCGCGGGCGGGCCAGGAGGCGGCAGAGGCGCAACTCCAGGATGTCGTGCAGCGCCTGGCCGCACTGGAAGCGCGCGTCGCGGCCCTGGAGACGCAGAAAGATACCGAGTGAGGCTTGCGGCGCGGCGCATCGGCTCGGCTAGGCTGGGATTCGTGGTTAACTTGGCCCCGTAACCCACAGATGCGGAGGCCTGGAAACCGTCCGGCCTTCCTGCACGATGGGAGACCAAGCATGTCCATGACGGCTCTCAGCCACGATGCCGCCGCCAATCCGCTCGACATCATGGAGCAGATCGTCAGCGCCAACGACTGGGCGTTCGATCGGCGCAGCGATTCGGAGATGGCGGCCGAAGCGCCAGGCCGCTGGTGCGATTACGGCTTGTGGTTCTCCTGGTCGCACGAGATCAGCGCGATGCACTTCACCTGCGCGTTCGACCTGAAGGTGCCGGAGAAGCGCCGCACCGCGTTGTATGAACTGCTGGCGCTGGCCAACGAGCGGCTGTGGATCGGCCATTTCGGCATGGAGAGCGAGGACGGCATGCCGGTGTTCCGTCACTCGGTCCTGCTGCGCGGCGCGCCCGGCGCCTCGACCGAGAGCCTGGAGGACATGGTCGACATCGCCATCACCGAATGCGAGCGGTTCTTCCCGGCCTTTCAGTTCGTGCTGTGGGGCGGCAAGACGCCGCAGGACGCGCTGGCGGCGGCGATGCTGGAGTGCGTCGGCGAGGCATGATGGCCGGGTCGAGCCCGGCCAGGACAGGTGGAGGACCGGGCGGTCGCCCGGGAATACGAATGAGCATTCCCCCGATCCTGCTGGTCGGCTGCGGGCGCATGGGCAGTGCCATGCTGTCCGGCTGGCGCGAGCAGGGGCTGGCGCCGTCGGTCGCGGTGGATCCGGCGCCGGCGGCGGCCGAATGCGGCGGGGCCCGACCTGACGGTGGTGGCGGACGTCACGGCGATCCCGCAGGGATTTTGCCCCCGCGGCCGTGGTGTTCGCGGTGAAGCCGCAGAACGCGGCGGAGACACTGCCGCTGTATCGCCAGTTCGCCGGGAACGCGGTGTTCCTGTCGATCATGGCGGGCCGCACGATCGCCGGCATGCTGGCACTGCTCGGTGGCGAGGCGGCCATCGTGCGGGCGATGCCGAACACGCCGGCGGCGGTTCGGCAGGGCGTCACGGTCGCCTGCCCGGGGCTCGGCGTGGACACGCCGCAGCGCGTGCTGTGCGAGCGGCTGCTGCAGGCCATCGGCGTGGTGGCCTGGGTGGAGGATGAGGGTCTGCTCGACGCGGTCACGGCGGTATCGGGCAGCGGGCCGGCCTATGTATTCCTGCTGGCGGAGCTGATGGAGCAGGCGGCGCGCGAGCAGGGAATCCCGGCTGACCTCGCGCGGCTGCTGGCGCGGCAGACGGTGTCGGGGTCCGGCGCGCTGCTGGCGGCGAGCACCGAGGATGCCGCGGCGCTGCGCGAGGCGGTCACCAGTCCGGGCGGCACCACCGAGCGCGCGCTGGCTGTGCTGATGGCGGCGGAGGCCTGGCCTGCGGCGGTCAGCCGCGCCATCGCTGAGGCGACGGTTCGTTCGCGCGAGCTGGCGGGGTAGCGAGCGCTCCCGCTGCGGTGCCAGAGGGCCCTTGCTACACGACCAATCGGAGCGCCCCCGCTCTCTCATGGAATGACGGCCACAGGACGAAGGCCTCCACAGGCTGAGCGATGTTCTTCAGCGCGAGTGGTCCGAGGGCTTCGAATGGCAAACCAAGCCGATCGCCTCCGCGGTCGTGCACCGCGCCCGAGATGCACACGGCGCCGGGCGGGCACAGCTCCTGCAATCGCGCTGCGACGATGACGCCGTCGCCATGGAAGTCTGTTCCATCGGCGATCACGTCGCCCACGTCCACGCCCATGCGCAGGCGCATCGTGCGGTCGTGGGGCCAACGATCGTTCGCGATGGCGAGGTCATGCTGAATGGTCACCGCGCATTTGACGGCCTCGGTGATGCTGTCGAAGGTGATCAGCATTGAATCGCCGCCGGTTTGCACAAGGCGACCATGATGACGCCGGATCGCGGGCGTGATCAGCGATCGGCGCATGTCGCGCAGGCGTGCGACCGTTCCGGTATCGTCGAGGCGGAACAGCCGGCTGTATCCCACCATGTCGGCATGGACGGCAGCCATCAGACGGCCGGCCTGGCCGTCCCTTCGCGCCATGCGATCAGCCAGAAGGCGCGCCAGGATGCTTCCTGCGCGCGCCGGACGATCCGTCCCCGATAGCGCGCTCCCGAAGGATAACGCGGGCACCGGCTTCGGGTAGGGAACGAAGAACCGCCGTAGCATTGTAGGCCTCGTCTCAACGAGGTGCTGGGCGGACGGAGCTCATCGTGACATGAAAAAGCCCCGTCCGATGACCGGCGGGGCTACGAGCGGCTACTGGATATCGCCAGCTACAGCACGCGAAGCCCCGAGCCCTCCTGCGTGAGGGCCTTGTGCATCGAGCAGCCTGCGAGAATTCGGATCCCGTCCATGCGCGGGCGCTTAGCATGTCGCTCTTCGCGCGGCCAAATGCATTCTCCAGAGCGTGCCATCACAGAATCGCGATGGTCGCTGTCGCACCTGCTCGTCGCACCTACAATCGTAGTGCGGCTATGCGCGACCCGCGTTCAGGTGCGCACACCCCAGGCGATGGCATTGCGCAGCAAAGCAATGAACGCGTCGCTGTCCCACGCGCCGTGAAACGTGGCCGGCGTTGTATCGGAGGCATCAGCGGACCGGCCTGCGCGGATCGCGGGGTTATGGCAGTGGCCGAGGGCAAAATAGGTGACGCCGCCGTTGCCGACTTCGCGCGTATAGCCGAGCACGCGGGTCCTGCCGTCGGATTGCAGCGAGGTGTCCGTAGGGTAAAGAGTTCCGATGCTGGGTGACACGGCGCCGGGGCCATAGTCCGCGGTCAGCAGGATCCGCGTCGCGGCCGGATCTTGCAGCTCGATGAAGTATGGCTCGTCTTCGACATCGAACGATGCGCCTAGCCCGCGCGTGAGGGGGTGATCGCTGTCGCGCACGTCGACGCGAATCCTGCAGATCGGGGGATGGGTCAGGAAATAGCTGCCGAGTAGCGCGTGGTGGTCCGATTTGACGGTGCGGCGCTGGCGCATGCCCTCCACCCGTTCGGCGCGGCCACCGCTGGTGCCGTGCAGGCCCAGCCATTGCCCGCCCGCCTCCAGCCACTGCCGGATGGCGCGGCACTGCGCGGCGTCGGGATAGGGGCCGGCCACATAGGTGATCAGCATTCGGCTGACCGGCAGCCACTTCTCGATGTCGGCGAAATCGTTGGCGACCGAGGCCGGAACGTCCTGCTCGGCCAACAGCCCCAGCAGCCGCAGGCGGGCATAGTCGTGGTCGTGCCCGGCGGCTGAACCGGGCGGAAAGCCGCCGGTGATGAGATGCGCCCGGTCCGGTATGTTCTCACTCATCGGATCGCCTCGCTCCCCGTTCGATATCCGGAAGTTGTAGGACCGACGGGGAGTGCACATCAAACCGGGCGGCAGCGCGGGTGGCCAAGCGGGCAATCAGCCACCATGATACGGGCATGGACGATGCTGCATTCGATCGCGCCCTGGTCGCCGCTGCATTCCAGATTGCGGCGGAAAGCGGCTGGCGCGCGGTCAGCGTTGCCGCGGCGGCACGTGCCGCGAGCCTGCCGCTGGCGCGTGCCCGCGAACGCTTTCCTGGCCGGGTCGCAATCCTGCTGCGCTTCGGCCGGTTGGCCGATCAGGCTGCCCTGGCCGAGGTGCCGTCGGACGGACCGGTCCGCGACAGGCTGTTCGATCTGCTGATGCGGCGGATCGATGCGCTTCAGGCGCACCGCGCCGGTGTGCTGGCGCTGCTGCGCGCCTTGCCGGCCGAACCGCCGATCGCGCTGCTGCTCGCTCTGGCGACGCGGCGCAGCATGCGGTGGATGCTGCAGGCGGCCGGCGTCCCCACGAGCGGCGTTCGTGGCGAACTGCGTGTGAAGGGCCTGGTGGCAGTCTGGCTGTGGACGGTCCGCGCCTGGCGGAACGACGACGAGCCAGGATCTGTCGGCGACGATGGCCGCGCTCGATGCCGCGCTGCGCCGCGCCGAAAGTGCGGCCGAATGGCTCGGCTGGCGTCCGCCGCCTGCGGAACCCGCGCCCGACGCCCCCGCCACCGGAGGAACCCACACCGGACGCGCCGGCTTGAGCGTCGTTGCGCTGCCGCCTATCAAGGGCGCGCAGCCGGAGGTGGGGTGATGGCGACGCGAAGCGTGGCAACGGTGTTCGGCGGTTCAGGCTTCATCGGCCGCTACATCGTGAAGCGTCTGGCCAAGAAGGGTTTCGTCGTGCGGGTGGCGGTGCGCGACACCGAGCGCGCGCTGTTTCTCAAGCCGATGGGCGCCGTCGGGCAGATCGTGCCGCTGTACGCGTCGCTCACCCACGAGCCCACGGTGCATCGCGCGGTGGAGGGAGCCGATCTCGTCGTCAATGCGGTGGGTATTCTGAGCGAAGCGGCGACCGGGCGATTTCCAGCGCATCCATGCCGAAGGGGCGGGGCTTGTGGCGCGCCTCGCGACGGCCGCCGGCGTCGGGCGTCTCGTGCACATCTCGGCGATCGGCGCCGATCCGCACGCCGCCAGTCGCTATGCCGCCACCAAGGGCATCGGCGAGGCGATGCTGCGCGAAGCCTTCGCCGATGCCACGATCCTGCGGCCGTCGCTGGTGTTCGGCCCGGAGGACAGGCTGTTCAATCGCTTCGCCGCCATGGCGCGGATCGCTGCCCGGTGATGCCGGTGATCTGCGGCGATACGCGGTTCCAGCCGGTCTATGTCGGCGATGTGGCGGATGCGGTGATGGCCGCGCTGGCGCGGCCGGATGCCGCCGGCGCGGTCTACGAACTCGGTGGGCCGCGCGTCTGGCAGTTTCGCGAGTTGCTTGCCTACATCCTCCAGGAGACCGGTCGCAAGCGCAGGATGGTCGATGTGCCGTTGGCGCTGGCGCGATTGCAGGCGCGCATCATGGAACTGGTGCCCGGCAAGCCGCTGACCCGCGATCAGTTGCTGATGCTGCAGCATGACAACGTGGTCGGCGCCGACATGCCGGGGCTGAAGGAACTCGGCATCGTGCCGACGCCGGTGGAACTGGTGGTGCCGGACTATCTGCAGCGTTTCCAACCGGGCGGCGGCCGCCGCAGGGTGCTGCCGGAGGAACACGGTCGGTGCGACCGATCTGTCATTTCAGACCAAGGATTGACATCGCAACGCCCTTGGCGCGACGCGGCGCGCGGTGTCATAAGCGGCGGCGATGCGAACGCTGTACCATCTGCCTCTCTCGCCGTTCTCCCGCAAGGTGCGCCTCGTTCTCGCCGAAAAGCGGCTGCCGTTCGATCTGCGGACGGAAAAGGTGTGGGAGCGGCGCACCGAGTATCTGGAACTCAACCCCGCCGGCACCGTGCCCACTCTGGTCGAAGACAACGGCCTGGCGATCGCCGATTCCGGCGTGATCTGCGAATACCTGGAGGAGGCCTATCCGGACACGCCGCTGCTTGGCCGCTACGCTGGCCGAGCGCGTGGAGGCGCGGCGGCTTGTCGCGTGGTTCGATGGCAAGTTTGCCGCCGAGGCAACGCGTAATCTGCTGGGCGAGAAGGTGTTGAAGCGCATGACAGGGCGCGGCAATCCGGATGGCGCGGCGATGCGCACCGGCTATCTCGCGCTGCGCTATCACCTGGAATATCTCGGCTGGCTGGCGGAGACGCGGAAGTGGCTGGCCGGAAGCGCCATGACGTTGGCCGACTTCACCGCGGCGGCGCACTTGTCGTGCCTCGACTTCATTGGCGATGTGGATTGGACGGTCTCCCAGGCGGCAAGGGACTGGTATGCGCGGATGAAGTCGCGACCGAGTTTTCGCGGCGTGCTGGCGGATCGGGTGCCCGGCATGAACGCGCCGGCGCATTACGCCGACCTTGACTTCTGAGGCGCCGATCCACCTTCTGGTCTTCGGGTTGGGCTACACCGGAATGGCAATCGCACATACTGCCGCGTCGGTGGGGTTTTCCGTTTGCGGGACGGTGCGAGGCGCCGTCGAACCGGCGGACGATGCGGTTGCACGCGTCGGATTTGCCGACGCGCACGATGCCATCGCGGACGCGACGCACCTGCTGTGCACCGTGCCGCCGGATCAATCGGGCGATCCGGTGCTTGTCATCGTATCGATCTGCGATCGCGGCGGCATCGCGGTTGCGGTGGATCGGCTATCTGTCCACGACGGGCGTCTATGGCGACCGAAACGGCGGCTGGGTCGATGAGGTTACCGAACCAGTGCCGGTGTCCGATCGCAGCCGCAGGCGGCTCGCCGCGGAGGAACAATGGCGGCGCCTGGCCGATCGGTGCGCGGTCGACGTGTTTCGGCTGGCAGGCATCTACGGACCGGGGCGTTCGGTGTTCGACGATCTGCGCGCCGGGACGGCGCGGCGCGTCGACAAGCCCGGCCATACTTTCGGGCGCATCCATCGCGATGACATCGTGCGCGCGGTGATCGCGGCGATGCAGCAGCATCGCGAGAGCGGCGTCCGTGTCCTCAATCTGGTGGATGATGCGCCGGCGGAAAGCGCGGAGGTGGTGGCGGAGGCGGCCCGATTGCTCGGTGTCGCGGTGCCGGAAACCACGCCGTTCGCGTCCGCATGGACCACGATGAGTCCGATGGCGCGCAGCTTCTGGGCGGAGCACCGCAAGGTGTCCGGCCGGCGAACGCAGCAGATGCTTGGCCTGCGCTGGCGCTATCCGAGCTATCGCGAGGGACTACGCGCCATCCTGGCCGAGGAGAGCGGCCAGCGTCCGGCGTAACAGAGCGAGGTCCTGCGGGCGCGACAGGCGATGGTCGCCGTCCTTCACCAGGACCACCTGCACATCGTTTCCGGTCACTCGTTCGGCGATGCGCAGCGCCAATTCCCACGGCACGTCCGGATCGCGCTGCCCGTGCAGCAGGCGAACCGGACAGTCGAGATCGATCGGCGCGTTCAGCAGCAGCCTGCCGCGTCCGTCCTCGATCAGCGCGCGGGTGATCGGGGTGGGCGCGCCGTACTGGCTGGGCCGGTGAATGACGCCGTCCCGCATCAGGGTGGCGCGCTGCTCGAGGGTCATCGCCGGCCACATCAACGCCTCGGTGAAGTCGGGCGCCGCGGCGATGCCGATCAGCCCGGCGACGCGATCGGGGCGGGCGAGGGCGGCGAGCAGCGCGATCCAGCCGCCCATCGAGGAGCCGACGAGGATCAGTGGACCGTCGGTGCGGCGATCGATCATCGCCAGGGCGTCGTCGGTCCAGCGGCCGACGGTGCCATCCTCGAACCGGCCGCCGCTCGTGCCGTGGCCCGAATAGTCGAAACGCAGCATGGCCTGACCGCGCTCGGCACAGAACGCGGCGAGCGCCGTCGCCTTTTCGCCCGCCATGTCGCTGCGGAAGCCGGGCAGGAACACCACCGTCGGGCTCTTCCCATCCTGCCGCGCCCAGGCCAGCTCCACGCCGTCGCCGCGATCGAGCCGTCCGGTGGTTTGCATGGCGTCAGATCCCGAAGAACAGCCAGTCCAGCGCGCGGGTGATGTCATCGCGATGCTGGGCGATCGAGCCGATCGATGGGCCGAGCTGGCGCTGCCGGCAGAAATCCGAGAAGACGCATCATCACCACGTAGCTCTGGCCGTCATGCATCACTCGCGGCAAGACCCGAGTCGGCGGGTTTGGCACGATCGGCCGTCGTGGTCAGTGGAGCGACAATTCGGCCTTCGCCTCCGACGATATCCGCTTGCAGGTCGACGAAGAGCGGATAGATCGCTCTGCCACGGCGACTGGGATTGACGAACAGGTCATGCTGCATCGTCACTCATCGGAATCAGGGCCGAACAGCCCGAACTCGGGGAACGGCAGGCCGTGTCTGGCGACCAGATCGTCCGTGATCCTTGTAGCTTCACGGATTTCTTCGCGGATCTTTGCCACCTCCGCTGCCTCAAATGCCTTGATCAGCGCGGCCTCGGCCGTGCGGGATATGTTGATGCCCAGGGCGGACGCCTTGCTCACAAGGTCGGCGTTCAGCGTCACGCTGACCGTCTTGCGGCGTGCGTTGACGTCGTATAGAGGCGTGCGCATGGGAGAAATGCCACCTGTCAAAAGACCCGTGTTGGTATAGGCGTGGGCACGGTGGCTGGCAACATCGCGGTGCTTCAGGTGCTGCCGTCGCTGGTGACCGGCGGGGTCGAGCGCGGCACGATCGAGATGACCCAGGCGATCGCCGATGCCGGATGGACCGCCTTGGTCGCCAGTGCGGGAGGTCGTCTGGTTCCGGCCGTCGAGCGCGCCGGCGGCCGCCACATCACCCTGCCGCTGGCCAGCCGGAACCCGCTGAGGGTCTGGCGCAACGCTGAGCGGCTCGCGGACCTGATCCGCGCCGAGCAGGTGGCGATCGTTCACGCCCGGTCGCGCGCGCCGGCCTGGTCCGCCAGTCTGGCCTGTCGGCGCACCGGGGCACATTTCGTCACCACCTATCATGGCACCTATAGCGAGGACCTGCCGTTCAAGCGCCGCTACAACGCGGTCATGGCGCAGGGCGAGCGCGTGATCGTGGCAAGCCGCTTCATCGCCGACCTGATCATGCAGCAGCATAAGACCGATCCGGCGCGGATCAGGGTCATTCCGCGCGGCGTGGACCCGGTGCTGTTCGACCCTGGCGCCGTCGCGGGTCATCGGGTGGCGCGGCTGGCGCAGGAGTGGCGGCTGCCGGACGGGGCCTCCGTCGTGCTGCTGCCTGGGCGGTTGACGAGTTGGAAGGGGCAGGCGCGTGCTGATCGAGGCGCTGGCGCGCCTGTCCGGCCGCGACGTGTGCTGCGTGCTGGTGGGATCGGATCAGGGCCGGCACCGCTATTCCGCGCGGACTGATCCGCCAGGCGGAAGCGCTGGGCGTCGCCGATCGGCTGCGGCTGGCGGGCGAGTGCCACGATATGCCGGCGGCGTTGCTGCTGGCCGACGTCGTCGTGCATGCCTCGACGCAGCCGGAGGCGTTCGGCCGCGTGGTGATCGAGGCGCAGGCGATGGGGCGGCCTGTGGTCGCCTCCGACCTTGGCGGGCCGGTGGAGACGGTCGAGCATGGCGTCACCGGCTGGCGCGTGCCGCCCGGCGACGCCGGCGCCCTCGCCGCAGCCATCGAGATCGCGCTGGCGCTGCCGGCCGAGGAGCGGCAGGCACTCGGCTGCCGGGCGCGCGCCGCCGTGTTGCGCGGCTACACGGTGGGCGCCATGCAGGCGGCGACGCTTGGGGTTTACCGCGAGGTCATGGGTCTTGCGTAGCAGTTGCCCCGACGCCATAGACAGGCGCTTCCGCTGAGCGAGGAGCCGAAACCCCATGCCCGCCATCACCCTGCCCGACAAATCCGTGCGCCGCTTCGACGGGCCGGTGACGGGCACGACGGTGGCGGAAGCGATCGGCCCTGGCCTCGCCCGCGCCGCCCTCGCCATGAAGCTCGACGGCAAGCTGGTCGATCTGGCGACCGAGATCGATCACGACGCCGATGTGGTGTTCGTCACCCGCCGCGATCCCGACGCGCTGGAACTGATCCGCCACGACGCGGCGCATGTGCTGGCCGAGGCGGTGCAGGAGCTGTATCCCGGCACCCAGGTGACCATCGGGCCGGCGATCGCCGACGGGTTCTATTACGACTTCGCCCGCAACGAGCCGTTCACGCCGGACGACTTCGGCCCGATCGAGGCGAAGATGCGCGAGATCGTGGCGCGCGGGGAAAAATTCGTCCGCCAGGTGATCGACCGCGACGACGCCATCCGCTTGTTCGAGGACAAGGGCGAGAAGTACAAGGCCGAGATCATCCAGGACCTGCCGCGCGACGAGACCATCACGCTGTACCGCCAGGGCGACTGGGTGGATCTCTGCCGCGGCCCGCACATGCGCTCCACCGCCGATGTCGGCGCCGCGTTCAAGCTGATGAAGGTCGCCGGCGCGTATTGGCGCGGCGATCACCGCAACGCCATGCTGTCGCGCATCTACGGCACCGCGTGGCGCGACCAGAAGGAACTCGACGCCTACCTGCACATGCTGGAGGAGGCGGAACGCCGCGACCACCGCCGCATCGGCAAGGAGATGGACCTGTTCCATCTCCAGGAAGAGGCGGTGGGCAGCGTGTTCTGGCACCCGAAGGGCTGGAAGCTCTACCGCACCGCCGAGGCCTATATGCGCCGCCGCCTGGATGCGGCCGGCTACCAGGAGGTGAAGACCCCGCAACTGGTGGACCGCTCGCTGTGGGAACGCTCCGGGCACTGGGAAAAGTTCCGCCAGAACATGTTCATCGCCCAGGTGGAGGACGAGGACAAGGTCGCTCGCGCTGAAGCCGATGAACTGCCCGTGCCACATCCTGATCTTCCGCCAGGGCCTCCGCTCCTACCGCGAGCTGCCGCTGCGGCTGGCGGAGTTCGGCTCCTGCCATCGCTATGAGCCGTCCGGCGCGCTGCACGGCATCATGCGGGTGCGCCAGTTCACCCAGGACGATGCGCACATCTTCTGCACCGAGCAGCAGATCGCCGCCGAGACGGTGCGGTTCGTCGAGCTGCTGTCCTCGATCTACCGCGACTTCGGCTTCCCGGAGTTCAGCGTGAAGTTCTCCGACCGCCCGGCGATGCGGGTCGGCTCCGACGCGGTCTGGGACCATGCGGAGAGCGCGCTGAAGGAGGCCTGCGCCACCGCCGGCGTGGACTACACGCTGAACCCCGGCGAGGGCGCGTTCTACGGCCCCAAGCTGGAGTTCGTGCTGCGCGACGCGATCGGGCGCGACTGGCAGTGCGGCACGCTCCAGGTCGACTTCAACATGCCGGAACGGCTCGACGCCGAATATGTCGGCGAGGACGGCGCCCGCCACACCCCGGTGATGCTGCACCGCGCCATCATGGGCAGCTTCGAGCGCTTCCTCGGCGTGGTGATCGAGCACTATGCCGGGCGCTTCCCGCTGTGGCTGGCGCCGGTGCAGGCGGTGGTCGCGACCATCGTCTCCGACGCCGACGCGTATGCCGGCGAGGTGGCGGCGGCGCTGCGGCAGGCGGGGCTGGCGGTGGAGCTGGACCTCTCCAACCAGAAGATCAACGCCAAGGTGCGCGAGCACAGCCTGGCGCATGTGCCGGTGCTGGCGGTGGTCGGGCGGAAGGAGGCGGAGAGCCGGACCGTGGCGCTGCGCCGGCTGGGCGGATCGGCGCAGGAGGTGGTTCCGCTGGATGAGGCGGTGCGGCTTCTTGCGCTCGAGGCCACGCCACCCGATCTCAGGGCATGAGGAAAGGCGGCTTACGCGGAGAACGGCCCGGGGCAGTCCTCGGTGACGTCCGCGTGAAACTTTTCCTTTAGCTTGATCCGCTACCGATGGATCGGCCAGACTTGTGGCCGGCTTACGTCAACCAAGACAGGAGAAGACCATAGCAAGAGGACCAATGCCCGCATCCGCCGACCCGCGACGGGCCGCGTGTGAACGACGAGATCAGAGCGCCGCAGGTGCGGCTGATCGATCAGGACGGCGAGATGCAGGGGGTGATGACCGCCCGGGACGCCTGGCTTCGGGCGCAGTCGGTCGGGCTGGACCTGCTGGAGATCAGCCCCAACGCCGATCCGCCGGTGGTGAAGATCCTCGACTTCGGCAAATACAAATACGAACAGCAGAAGAAGCGGAACGAGGCCAAGAAAAAGCAGAAGGTCATCGAGATCAAGGAGATCAAGGTCCGCCCGAACATCGATGAGAACGACTATCAGGTGAAGATGCGCGCCATGAAGTCGTTCATCGAGGAGGGGGACAAGGTGAAGGTGACGCTGCGCTTCCGCGGCCGCGAGATGGCGCACCAGGAGATCGGCATCCGCGTGCTTGAGCGGATCAAGAACGAGATGGACCCGACGTCCAAGGTCGAGCAGATGCCGCGGATGGAGAACCGGCAGATGGTGATGGTGCTGACGCCGAGGTAGCGCTCAGCCCGTCAGCGGCACTCTCCCCGTCGTCCGATCCCGCACAACAGATAGAACGCTGCAGGCGAATTGAGTCATGCTCCCTCTGCGGCGGCAACCGCCTCCTGCTCGCTCCAGGCAGCCCCTGCGGCCATAGCAGCTTGGCACTCCTCCGGACTCATCGCGCAGTGGAGGCGCTCAACGAGTTTGCTGCGTATCGCTATGACCATGCTGGAGCGGCTGGCTTGATGCGGATCTGCATAGCCGTCCGCAAAACCGGCAAGGCGCGCCGCGGTGTCGGTCTCCCCGCGCACCGCGTGAACGAGGGCGAGCTGATAGATCGAGCGTGCGAGACCCGCGTTCCCAAACGCGCGCGCAAGCTCGAAGGCCCTGAGTGCTGCGGCGCGGCCGGGCTCGATCTGATCATCGAGGATGAGAAAGGCGGCCGCCCGGTCCACGGCCAGGAACTCAGCCGTCAGGGTGCCGTGCCGGCGGGACGCCTCGGCTGCCCGTCTCGCGCGGTCGATGGCTTCCGCCGTTTGGCCGGCCAGGAATGCGATAGTAGCGAGGTGCGCCTCGCAGGCGTCGTGTGTGCGGACATCACCGACCGCCTTGGACAGGGCCAGCGCCTCTTCGAAGAGGGCCCGCGCCGCGTCCAAATCCCCGCCGTTCTGCGGCACCACCCCCGGCGATCATAAGCGCATAGGCCAGCAGCTTCGTGCGGCCGCTCGGGCGCAGGACTGAAAGTGCTTCGTCGAGGTAGAGCTCGGCCTCCGTTACGTCCCGATAGCGGACGGTCGCTTGCCCAGCTTGCACCAGCGCCTGCCCCAGCAGGACCGGTTCGCCGCCAGCCTGTCTCAGCAACTCGATAGCACGGAGGTTGTGCGGAAGACGGTCCCGTTCGCCGCCGTAGAAATCCCACCCGAGTCCGAGGCGGATGCGCGCTTCAACGGAAGGCGGAGTCGCGTCATCGACAAATGTGAGGGCCAGCTCAAACCATCGCCGCAGCTCCTGCACCAGGGACAGCTCGCGCCACACCCAATGGGTATAGCCCACGAGTTTCAGGCCCAAAGCCGGATCCCCCTCCGGGCCCAGAGACCAGCCCAGGGCCGCACGCAAATTGTCCAGGTCCGGTTCATACGCGGCGAGCCAATCGGCCGTCGGGGTCGTAAGCCAGGTTCGATCCGCCCGCTCGAGCACGATCGTCATGTGCTCGCACAGCCGACGTGCCAGCGCGGCGTAGCCGCCGGCAGCCAGCTTCTCCAGCGCGAACGCCCGCGTTGACTCGAGCAGCCGGTAGCGGTTCTCGCCGCGCGCCGGCGAGCGACACCACCAGCGACTTGTCGACCAGCCCGGCAAGCACATCGAAGACGTCCGACGCCTGCACCGGCGCGCCCATGGCGACTGCCGCCACGGCCTCCAGCGTGAAGCTGCCCGCGAAGACCCCGAGCCTTTGCAGCATCGCCTGTTCAGCCTCCGAGAGCAGGGCGTAGCTCCATTCGATCGCCGCGCGCAGCGTCTGCTGACGCGGCACAGCCGTACGGCTCCCCGCGGTGAGGAGGTGAAGCTGGTCATCCAGGCGCGCCTGCAACGCTTCGGGCGTCAGCACCTTCAGCCGCGGCGCCGCCAGCTCGATCGCCAGCGGAATGCCGTCCAGCCTGCGGCAGATCTCCGCGACGATGGGCGCGGTCTCATCGGTCAGCGAGAAACGCCCGAGTGCTGCGGCGGCGCGCTCGACGAAGAGATGCACAGCACTGTGTTCCATCGCCCGGGCGGCCGTGAGGCTCGTCGATCGCGGCGGCACGTCGAGCAAAGGCACCGGGTAGGCATGCTCGCCGGCCACAGACAGCGCCTCCCGGCTGGTGGCAAGCAGCAACACGCCGGGGCACGTCTTCAGAAGTGTGTCGGCGAGCCTGGCGGCAGCCGCAATCACGTGTTCGCAGTTGTCGAGGATGAGGAGCACGCGCCTCGATCGCAGATAGGTCGCGATCGCGTCCGTGGCCGGCCGTTCGCCATGCACGGGCAGTCCGAACACGGCGGCGACCGTTTCGCCGACCAATTCGGCCCGGTCCAGCGGCGCCAGCTCGACAAACCGCGCGCCGTCCGGGAAGCGCGCCAGCAGATCGGCGCCCACCTGTAACGACAGACTGGTCTTGCCGACGCCTGCGGTGCCGACCAACGTCACCAAACGATGCCTGGACAGCAGCGCTTCGATCTCGGCCACGTCGCGCTCGCGTCCGATCAGTGCATTGGAGAGTTGCGGCAGATCGCTGGGATGCGCTGGCGCAGGTTCGGCACGCGGCTGGGGCACGCTGAGCGGGTGCGACGTGCTTGGAACAGGCGAAGGCAGAGCGCGCGCGGCTGCTGCTACCCGGGCTTCGTCAGGCTCGCCGCGGAACTCGCTCTCGACCGTCGGGACCGCCAGACGGTATCCGCGCCGCGGGACGGTCCTGATGATCCGCTGTCCGCGATCGCGTAGCGCGAGGCGAACGTCGCTGATGCATCGTGCCAGCAACTCATCGGTCACCGTGACGTTCGGCCAGACCGCCGCCATGATTTCTTCTTTTGGAACCAGGCGGTCGGTGTTCTGGACGAGGTAGCGGAGCACCTCGAAGCTCTTGGGCCTGAGCTCGATCTCGCGGTCCCCTTGGCGGACGCAGCCGCGGCGCAGATCGAGGGTAAACTGGTCAAAACGGACAGCGGCGACGTTCTCTGTTGCTCGCCCCTTCAAGGCGGTGTCTCCCCCCGCGACGTGCCGATTTCAGCACTTTTTCAGGGTTTGCGCGAGCGGCTTTCAAGACAGCGATCCCGCGGCGGCCCGATACTGGACGGTGGTCATTTCGGAGCACATTATTCGCCTGAGCAAGCGAACGAAGTTTACCTTGCGCGGCAGAAAGCGAATGAAGTCTCGGGCACGCGTGCGCCTACTTTGAAACGACTGGTATCGGCGACGGTCGGCCGAGAGGAGACGGAAAGTTGCTGGAAGTTGCGAAGCAGAAGGGGCCTGCCATCAGCCTGTTCTGCTGGATCGGGGCAGTGGTGATCGCCTGCGTTGTCATCTCTGTCACCGGCGTGCGTCCCCCTGGTGAAGCCGAGATGCTGAAGCAAATTACCGACACTCGGCGCCTTGAAGAATGACCGTATTAACCGAGGCATGCGCTTGATGGCGCTGAGTTGCGCTTCGATCTTCGCCTGCAGCTTTTCGCCGCGCCGCAGCGGTGTTCTCGCCACACCGGTGCGTTTCATGTGGCTCCATACCAGCTCATCGGGGTTCAGTTCAGGCGCATAGCCAGGAAGAAAATGCAGGGTCAGCATGCCCTTCGTGGAGGCAACATAGGTCTTGACCAGTGTGGTCTTGTGCGCGGGAAGCCCGTCGAGCACCAAATGCACCGGCTTCGAACGACGCCGCATCATGCGTCGCAGCAGCGAGACAAACAACTCGGCGTTCAGCCCGCCCTGGTAGGTGCAATACCAGAACCCACCCCGTGCGTTCACCGCGGAGGCCGCACTGATCGACTGCCGCTGGCCAGGGCGTTCGACCACAGGCGTCTGACCCTTCTTGCCCCAGGTCTTGCCGTGCACGCTATCGGCGCGAAAGCCCAACTCATCCCAGAAATACACCTCACCGCCCGAGGCCTTTGCCTGTCTGGCAATGGCAGGAAACCGTTCGCGCTGCCACGCCTCAATCGCTTCAGGATCGCGCTGGTAAGCGCGTTGCAGCGGCTTTTGCGGTGTCAGCCCCAGCTTGGCGAGCAGTTCGCCAACCGCCGTCACGCCAAGCCGAATGGCGAACTTCCGCTCGATCAGCTCGGCCACCACCGACCGCGTCCACAATCCGAAGTCCAGGCCATACTGACGCGGATCGCGGCCATTGATCCAGCGAAACACCTGTTGCTCCTGGTGCGGGGTCAAACTGCGTGGCCGACCCGTCGCCGGCCTCGAGTGCAGCGCTCTCAGTCCCACACCCGGCTTCGCTGCCGCGCTGAGCCAGCGGTAGATCGTCGTGCGATTGAAGCCATACGAAGCAACCACCGATGACGGACGCTCCCCGCTCCGCACACGCTCCACCGCCATCAGTCGAATGGCTTCCAGCGTCCGATGATCAAAACCCCGCCCATCTCGCTTCATCCCGCCGCTATAGCACCACCCACCGACTTGTACAATAGGAATGTCGTCTTAATTCCCGATGGGTTAGTAAGCTTGAGGACGGCAATCTATGCGAAAAGTTCGGCCTGAGGGTAGGATCGCCGAAGTTCTCGGATTGCATGTCAGACCTGGAGGCTCTCAGGAAACGGCATTTGGACATGGTGGCATCCTACGATCTGCCGTAGCAATGTTCTGCGCGACGCTGATTATTACAGCTGGTACGTTTGCGGCGCCACCAGCCAACATCGAGCCGGACCCAGTGCTGCAATTCTGGTTCAAGTCGCTAAAGCAGCCGAAGACAGGACACCTGTGCTGCTCGGTCAGCGATTGCCGCGTGATGGACTTCTGGATACGCGATGGGCATTACGAGGTTGAGATCGACGGATGGCGCTACGTCGTGCCAAGCGACGCGGTCATTTATGGGATTGCCAATCCGACCGGCAGAGCGGTGGCATGCTATACGTTCAGTGAGTTTCGTCCACCGCCCGCCCCGGGTGTCGTTTACCGTCGCCCGCAGGACCTGAGAGAGATACTCTGCTTCATCCCTCCTCGCCCACCGTCGTGAGGGTAGTGTAGTGTCTCCGTTTGAAATTGGGGCCGGTTTCGGCGGGCGCGGAGCGGGGGCCAGATGCGACGCCTGATTTTGGTGCTTGTCCTGAGCTTGGTGACCGCCTCAGCCGGGGCGCAGACGAACACCTCTTGGGATGGCACATGGAATGGTTCCTGGGGTGGTCTGACCGCCGCCAAGATCATTATCGCAGGCGGACGAGTGGTCGAATATGACTACAGAGGCACACCCCAGGGGGTTGGAGAGACCACGATTTCGGCGGATGCACTATCGTTTGGAACGCCTCCGACCTTCGTCATCACGTTGACAAGAACCGGCGCGACGACAGCGTCTGCTCACTACCATGGCCCGGGAGGCGAAGCCGACGCACAATTGGTAAGGCAATGAAGTGGAAGCGATGCGGATTTCAAACTGAGACACAACGGAAAGTAGGCGCGACATTGAGCGATTTGGCATGGTAAGTCTCAGAGGCAGGCAAGACCGTTTGGCCTGAATAGTCAGGCGACGAGTGCCAAAATCGGCGCGGCCTCCGAATGCCTGCTCTGACATGTATGGACGGCCCCCGTTAGGCAAGAAGCAAAAGCGGTGACGGCGGAGCGGTCTGGAGCGTTCATGTATCCGGCCTGTTTGTGCGGTCGGGAAAGACCGCTGGCCCCGATGGGTTACGCGAACCAGGTTCCCAGCATTGCGACGTGCTGAACGCGCGATGACAGAACGGAGTGTCCTGGTTCTGGTCCTGACCAATGTGCCGTCGGTGCGGTTTGCTCCTTGCGGGATATGGGTCGTGCGGTGCGGCCTGAGTGTTGCTGCCACAGAGATTGTTGCCCTGGCCAAATCCGATCCCGAGCGAGGCTTCGCCGTGGCGTGCGGGGTCAAGCCTCGCGCAGCGACCGCCGGCGGCGGCTCGGGCTTGACGCCGCACGCCACGGCGCAAGCACAATCGGGGTCCGGATCGGGCAATCTCCGCGGCAAGGGCATCAGGGGTGCGCCGCCACGGCCCGATAGTTGTCGCCCGAGCGCAGCATCGCCCAGGCGATGCGTGCGATCCTGGCCGCCTGGGCGACGGTGGCGACCTTGAACGGCCTGCGCGCCATGATGCCCTGCACCCAGGCGCTGGCCTGGCCCGGCTTCACTCTGGCCCGGCGCATCCGATTGGCGGCGCCGAGCACCAGCAATCGTCGCAGACTGTGATCGCCCTGTCGGCTGATGTGGCCGATGCGGGTCTTCTCGGCGCTGTTGTTGGTGAGCGGCGTCAGGCCGATCCAGGCGGCACAGTCGCGCGCGGTGTCGAAGCGGCGCGCATCGCCGACCGCCATCACCAGCGCGTGGGCGATCAGCGGACCGACGCCGGGGATCTGTTGCAGGCGACGCATGCGCTCATCGCTCTTGGCGCAGGCGACGATGCGGGCTTCAAGTTCCGCGATGCTGGCGTCCAGGGCGCGCCATTGCTCGACCAGCGGCCTGAGCGCGCTCAGCAGCAACGCCGGGATGGCGGGATCGCCAGCGTCGATGCGAGCGACCAAGGCCTTGAAGCCGCGCAGGCCAGTGCCGGCAACGATGCCCATCTCACTCAGTATACCGCGGGTGGCGTTTATTGTCTGTGTCCGCTGCTTCACCAGCAGATCGCGCGACCGTTCCAACGCTCGCCCGACCTGCTGCTCGACGCTTTTGACCGGCACGAACCGCATGTTGGACCGCTGCACGGCCTCGCAGCAGGCCTCGGCGTCACGCAGATCGCTTTTGCCGCGTTTGACATAGGCCTTCACATACTTCGCGTGCATCAGCCGTACCTCGTGGCCCTGCGCGCTGAGCACGCGGCCCCAGTGGTGCGCCGAGCCACATGCCTCCATGCCGATCAGCGACGGCGGCTGTTTGGCAAGGAACCCCGCCAGCTCCTCGCGTCGCAGCCGTTGGCGCCACAGCACATGCCCCGCTCCGTCTTCCGCGTGCAGTTGAAACAGGTTCTTCGCAAGGTCGATCCCAATGATGCTACGCTCCATAGCGGACGGTCTCCTTCGCTGCCCTGTTCATCAATGGCCAGCTTGGCACAATGATGCCGTCAGGGGGCCGTCCACCCAGCATCGCGACTGCGCAATGCCGCCATTCCGTTTCGGCCAGATTCGGCCTTGCGATGAATGTCCGGTTCCGATGCTTCTGACCCCAAAGCTCACTGGCCGCTCCCCACCCCCACCTCGGACTGGTGCCGAAGCCATTCGCCAGGATCGCTCCCCTGCTTGGACAGGGCGGCAACCCGAGTCACACTCCGGGCAATCAACGACGACCGCAGGCAGGAAACCTACAAACCATGAAAGACAACAGCATACGGCGGGCGGTGCGCGAGGGGCGGGCCGCGCTTGGCACCGGGCTCAAGGAGTTCGCGTCGCGCGGCGTGCCGTGGATCATCGAGGCCTCCGGCTTCGACTACTGCATGATCGACCACGAACATGGCGCCTTCGACCTCGAGACGATCGCGGATCTCGCCGGGTGGTTTCAGGCCACCAACGTCTCGGCGATCGTGCGGATCCACAAATCCTTCACGTATCTGATCCCCGCGATCCTCGATCAGGGGATCATGGGTATCCAGGTCTCGGAGGTCGATAACGCCGAGGAGGCACGCGCGATTGTGCGGGAGGCAAAATATCCGCCGATCGGCAATCGAGGTATCTCGGGCCAGGGGATGCACACCGGATACCGGAGCCATGGCGCCCGGCACGCGTCCGAGTATGCGCCATGGGCCAATGCCAACATCATCACCTGCGTGTCGATCGAGTCGCTCGAGGGCCTGGAAAATGTCGAGGCGATCGCGTCCGTCGACGGCATCGACATGATCGCCTATGGCCACTCTGACCTGAGTGCGCGCTTGGGCGTTCATCTCCAGCTTGAGCACCCGACGTTCAAGGCAGCCGTGCGCCGGATCGCGGAGGCCTGCAACGCGCAGGGGAAACTTGCCCGAGGGTCTGCGGAAACCGAGGCGCAGATCGAGGAGTACTGGCGGCTTGGGTGCAAGGTGCTGAACCTGCCCGGCACCGACGTCAGCACCTATCTCGATGGCCTGAAGGCGCGGGCCGGCCGTGCCCATGCGCGGCTCAAATCCATCGGCGTTCCGGCGCCTTGAGGGGCGCGCCGCTTAAGAGGGGCTCCAATAGCGGCGACTAGGCAGCTGCCGCTGTGGGTGCTGGCATTGACTAGACCAGTGAGGCAGTAAATAGCGGTCACGCCGCCAAGGGGAGAGAATGCCATGGACCTCGGATTGCAAGGCAAGCATGCGATCGTGACTGGCGGCAGTCGGGGCATCGGCAAAGCCATCGCGCGGGAATTGGCGCGCGAAGGGGTCGATGTGGCGATCGTGGCGCGCAACAAGGAGGCTCTCGAGGCGACAGCACGGGAGCTGGGAGCCGAAACGAACCGGCGCATCCTTCCTCTCGCCGGCCGATGTCACCAGCAAGGAGCAGGTGGACCGCATGGTCGCCGAGGCGGCGCAGCAACTGGGTGGCGTGCACATCCTGGTCAACAGCGGGTCCGCGCCAGGCGGTTCGGCCACCGCGACCGGCCCGATCGAAACGGTCGTCGACGAGGATTTGATAGAGGATTTCAACGTGAAGTATGTCGGCGCGCTGCGCTGTTCCCGCGCCGTCATTCCGTTCATGAGAAACGGCGGGCTGGGGCCGCATCATCAACATCAGCGGTGGCAACGCCCGCAACGCCGGCAATCTCAGCGGCGGAGCACGCAATGCCGGCCTGGTGCACATGACGAAGACGCTGGCGGTGCAATTGGGTCGTCATGGGATCACGGTCAATTGCATCCATCCCGGCACGACCCGCACCGAGCGCACGCCGAGTTTGCTCGCGGCCCGCGCCACCCAACTGGGCGTGATCCCCGGAAGAAGCGGAGCGGCAGGATTTTGCGCCGGACTCGCCGCGCGGCAACGCCATCTGCCGCATGGTGGACGCCTCGGAGGTCGCATTCGTCACGGTATTCCTGGCCTCGGACAAGGCCTGGGCGGTCTCCGGCGAACTGGTCGCGGCAAGCGGAGGGGCCGGGCGGTCGGTGTATTACTGACGGCTCGCTCCTGACCTGCATCAACTTCGAGACACGCAACACCGCGGCATTTCAACGTGCCGTGGACGCAGAACTCCAGACAGCCACGAATTACGTTTGGGACACAGGGCAAATCCGTGGGTGGCCTGCGCCGGCCATCGAACCGTAGTGTGCATGCGGCCTACGAATGGTGGTCTGGGCAATCCGGTCGCGATTACGGCACAATGGATCGAACAAACAGGAGGACGGCCATGCCAGTCATCGACGTTCAGGTTCATCCGTTCGATCGCAATCATCCCGGCCGGCCGTGGGCCAGTCCCTCGCACGGACTCGACTCCGCCACGGGCGAGGAAATGGTCGCCGCCATGAACAGTGTCGGCGTCGACGGCGCGATCATGGTGTCGTCGTTCAGCGCCTATGAATACGATCCGAGCTACGCGCTCGAGGTGTACAACACCTACCCGGACAAATTTCGGGTCGTGACGCCGGTCGACGCGACCGATCCGGCGATTGACGATGTGGTGGCGAAATGGGCGGCGACGCCAGGGCGCGCGCGGCATTCGCATCCGCATGCGCGAGGGCCTGCCGATGGACGCCGACCATCCCGGTCTGAACCGCGCTTTCGCCGCCGCCGGCAAACATGGTTTGCCGGTCAATTTGCTTTGCTGGGGCATCCTGGACAAAGGCCTGCCGCACATCCAGCGACACCCCGATACGGTCATCGTGATCGACCATCTCGGCCTGCTGCAACCCGCTCGCCCGCCGGTCCCCGCCGACGTCTGGGCCGATCTGCCGAAGCTGCTCGCGTTGGCGCAATACGCGAACGTAAGGGTGAAGATCAGCGGCGCCTGCACGATGTCGCACCGTCCATTCCCGTACGACGACATCTGGGAGCCGGTGCTGCGGGTCATCGATGCGTTCGGGCTGGATCGTTGCATGTGGGGCACCGACTGGACGCGGACGATCGGCATGCTGACCTATGAGCAGGGCGTCGCGCCGTTCCGCGACACCAAACGCCTGTCCGACAGCGACAAGGCGGCGCTCATGGGCGGAACGTTGCAGAAGGTCTACAAGTGGTAGACGCGACCGCGACGATGCGAAAGGCGCCGTCGGCTTATGGGCCAAGATCAGTGAGCAGGTAAGCCGCCATCGCCTTTACATCGTAGCTCCGCCCGGCATTGAACCGCCGCGCAGTGCGCTCCTGGCCCGGTTTGCTGACGGTGAAGGTAGGTCCCTCTGCCTCAATGGCGAATTCGAGCTGAAACGCGGTTCGGCTGTCGGCAATGACGATTGGTGGGTCGCCATCGCGCAACGCCAGCAGGAACGCTTTGGCTTCGTCCGTCGCCAGGTCGAAATGGGGCATCACCCGAGAGGAATCATCCCCCGCCGGCTCGCCGGCGATCGAGATGGTCATGCTCGACCGGTTGATGGCGGGTACCTCGGGAATGGCATCGGAATGTAAGGATGCTATCGCCGCTGCCGCGAATTTCGACCGGTCCTGGCCGCCGCGCCGGCGACAGCCCGGCGGGAGGTCGGGAGAGAACTCGGCACTGGCTCAGCAGGACGGCGCGTCAATCGGGACGTCTGGCACAACCAGTGGTGCTGGTTCGCCGGTTGGAAAATCGGGTATCGGTGCGTCGATCGGAGCGCCGGGGATGGGCTTGAGGGTCATGGCAATGCCTCGAGGCGTTGGATCAGCATAGTGTGTCCCCGTAAAAATGCATCGGCGCCGGCCTTGCGCAGGCAACAGGAAGTGGAAACGCAGATGCACGCAGATCAGAAGGGACGAACGCGAATGGCGCGCGCTGACACGGTCCGCGGCTAGTACACGCGGGCCGGTGTCGGTTCAGCCAGTATTTGCGTTCATCCTTGTCTGATCTGCGTGCCTTTGCGTTTTCCCTTCCTTACCGGGCAGCCAACGTGCGGGATTAGCGGGACAGAGGCTTCGAAGCTCCAGGCCGCGCGTCGACGATGTAGGAAAATGACGGGATTCCGGCTACGACGATGACCGGACAGCTTAGGAGGCGATCGTGGCGCTGCTCATCGTTGATCTCGACAAACATATCGGCAACGCCAAGGCATGGCGCGACACGTTCGCGGCACAGCTTCCCGATTTGGAGATCCGCACTTGGCCTGACGCCGGAAACCCGGCGGATATCGAATATCTCGCGTTCATGCATCCCGATTTCGATGCCCTTCCGGTGTTGCCGAATTTGAAAGCCATGTTCAGCCGCTCCGCCGGGGTCGAGTCCTTTGTCAACCATCCCAAGCTGCCGAAGGCCCCGTTGTGCAAGGTCGAGCCGCCCGGCGGCGATCCCATGATGACCGAATACGTCGTCATGCATGTTCTGCGTTTGCATCGTGACATGCCGGGATATCAGGCGGCACAGGCCAACCGGGAGTGGCGCCGCACAACGATTGTGCGACCCGAGCAACGGCGTGTCGGATTCCTCGGTTTCGGCATGATGGCGCAGGCGCCAGCGCTCGTGTTGCAATCGCTCGGGTTCAAGGTCTCGGCCTGGGTTCGCAATCCGAGGCACGAAAGTGACGTTCCGATCTATCATGGCGCCGGCCAACTTGAGCCGTTTCTTCAGCAGACCGACATCGCTGTCTGCCTGTTGCCGCTGACCAGGGAAACCGAGGGCATCTTCTGCACGCGCACCTTTGCCATGATGCCGCGCGGGGCGATGCTGGTGAATGTCGGGCGCGGCAAGCATGTGGTGGAGGAGGACCTGATCGAGGCGCTCGATTCGGGACAGTTGTCATATGCCGCGTTGGACGCGTTGTGGCCTGAGCCCCTGCCGCCAACAAGCCCGCTCTGGCTACACCCCAAAGTTACCGTGATGCCGCACGTGGCGCGGCGGCCGACTGTCGCTCAGCTCGTAACTGAGATCGCGGCGAATATTCGCAGCGTCGAGGCGGGCGGGCGACCGTTGCAGGAAGTCGACGTCACGCTGGGGTACTAGGGCCTCACCTGGATGGTCAGTTTCTGCCGCATGCCAATTCATGAGTGATCGCGCCAGCAATCGGTAGAGGCCGCGACCCGCTCCTCGAGGCGCATTGGCCATAAGTTGAACCTGCCCGGCACCGACGTCAGCACCTGGCTTGATGGCCTGAAGGCGCGGGCCAGCCGTGCCCATGCGCGGCTCAAGTCGATCGGGATGCCGGTGCCTTGAGGGGGGTGGTGGTCAGGGCGGGGGTCTGGTAACGCCAGCGGGCGCAAGTGTTGACGAGCCCGCTTCACGGCTGCGAGCCTGTCTCTGTATGGCCACGTAACGTCGGCATTTCGACCCCGGACTGTCATGGGTAGGCTTGCCAGGCAGTCCGAAAAGCAGAAGTTCAGCATGGCTGGGTGCCGAAGGCTGTGCGCCGGTAAGAGCGCTCCGGATCGGAGATGCCGACCTCAAACGGGCCTGGCCCCGATGGCTTGTTGCGTAAATCAAGACTTTCGGTTTCCAGGATCCGGTTGCGGGGGCACGTGATGCTAGCTCGTCCGTCTAGGCTGGTCGCGCTACGTGCCTGACGTATATTGCGTCACCCGGCCATGGAGATAAGGCTATGGATGTTAAAGAGGCAATCGCGGCGGCGAAAAAGTATGTCGACGAGGTATACGCCGGCGAGCAAGTGACAAATCTCGGCTTGGAGGAGGTCGAGCACATTCCGGGAGCGGGCACTTGGGCGATCACTTTGGCCTTTTCCCGGCCCTGGAACACTCCACGAACGCGAGCACAGGAAATTCTGGAGAACCTTGGTGGAGTGTCCTCGCTGAAAAGATCCTACAAGGTCATCACTATCGCCGACGACGGGACCGTCCTCTCCATGAAGAACCGTCCAAGGGCGGAAGCGGCAGAATGACAGGCGTGGTCGTCGTCGATGCCAGCCTCCTGGTGCTGCTGATTGTCGGATCGGCCTCCAGAGAATACATTGCTAAGCGTAAGCGCCTTCGAGAAGACTATACGATAGAAGACTTTGAGCTACTTGGCCTAATAATTGCCGAATTCTCCGAGCTAGTTCTTCTGCCTCATATTCTCGTAGAGGTTTCCAGCTTAGCCAGACAAATCGAAAACCCGGCGCGAGCAAGAATCCAAGATACCCTGAAAACCCTAATCATGACTGCTACCGAGCTTCCAATTCGGAGTGCTTCTGGCGCACAGCGCGACGAATTCGGAGAGCTTGAACTCACGGATGCTGTGATTCTCCATCTCTGCAATATGAGTATCAGCGGGATTCGGCCGACGCTGATTACGGCCGACACTGACCTTGCCAACAGCGCACATTCGCAGGGGTATAGTGTCATCGACTTCAAGCAGGAATACCAGACGGGATAGTTACATTTCGCTAACAGGAATCAATTGTTCAGCTCCGCTCGGACAACTCACTCCCAGGCATGACAACTCACTCCCAGGCATAAGGTAAGGCGCGGACGCCGATGCAACCCGGACGGCGCCGGCGATGGAGCCACGCCGCGAAATGGCGCATCCTCCCGCCGACCAACGATCCAACGGGAGGGCAGGATGCGACTGCGGGCCAAGGTAGCGCTGCTGACCGGCGCGGCGGCTGCGATCAAGGGCGAGCTGATGGGCTTCGGCGGCGCGGCAGCGCATCTGTTCGTGCGCGAGGGCGCCAAAGTGGTGCTGACCGACATCCGCGACGACCTGGGCGAGCGCGCCGCGGCTTCCCTGCGCGCCGAGGGCCATGACGCGCGCTACCTGCACCTCGACGTGACATCGGAACAGAACTGGGCCCAGGTGGTAGACGCCGTGATGGCGGCGCACGGACGGCTCGACATCCTGTTCAACAATGCCGGTGTCTCGTTTCCCGGCAAGGTCGAGGACATCACCGTGGACATCTGGGACCGCGAGCTTGGCGTTCATGCCAAGGGGGTCTTCCTGGGCACCCGCACGGCGATCCCCGCCATGCGCAAAGGCGGTGGCGGGTCGATCATCAATACGTCCTCGGTCATGGGCATCGTCGGCAGTCCCACCTCGCCGGCCTATTCGGCGGCCAAAGGGGCCATCACGGTCTTCACCAAGTCGGCGGCGCTGCAATATGCGGGGGAAAACATCCGCATCAATTCCGTGCACCCAGGCTATGCGGACACGCCGCTGACTAAGACGCGCTTCAGCGATCCGGCCGTGCGCCAACAACTGCTCGATCGCACGCCGATGGGCAGGCTCGGCACCGCCCTGGATATCGCCAATGGCGTGCTGTTCCTGGCGTCCGACGAAGCATCCTGGGTCACCGGCTCGGAACTGGTGATCGATGGCGGCATGACGGCGCAGTAAGCGCGCATCAGTACCGCGGCAGCAATGCCGTCGAACCGGCATTGGCAGGAGAGGCGCGCCATGGCTTACGAGTTCTTCTATTGGCCGGAAATCCAAGGACGCGGCGAGTTCGTTCGCCTGGCACTGGAAGACGCAGGGGCCGACTATATCGATGTAGCGCGTGGTCCGGAGAGCGAAGGACGCGGCGTTCCGGCGATGCTGGCCCTGATGCGCGGTGAGGACACGTCGCACATCCCGTTCGCCCCGCCGTTCCTGCGCGATGGCGACGTCATTGTCAGCCATACCGCGGCGATCCTGCTGTATCTGGGCGGGCGGATCGGGCTTGCGCCAACCGACGAAGACGGTCGGCTATGGACGCATCAGATCCAGCTCACGATTACCGACATCGTCAAAGAAGTGTATAATTCGCACCATCCGATCGATGAGGATAAGTGGTTCCACGAACAGAAGGATGCGGCCATCGCGCGTGCCGCGGTTTTCCGCAGGGATCGGATGCCGAAGTTCCTCGGCTGGTTCGAGCGGATTCTGGAGGCGAACCCGGCGGGTGCGGATCACCTGGTTGGAGCCTCCGTCACCTATGCCGATCTGTCCTTGTTCCAGTTGATCGAGGGATTGCGTTTCGCGTTTCCTCTCGCGTCCGAGCGAGAGTTGGCGAAGCTGCCGCGCGTGACGGCGCTGCACAAAGCAGTGGCGGAACGTCCGCGGCTGAAGGTCTATCTGGCGAGCGAACGGCGCGTACCGTTCAAGGAGACCGGGATCTTCCGCCGCTATCCGGAGCTGGATGGTTAGCTCTGGGGTTCTGGTGCAGGTCTGACGAGGCGCCACTCACTCGGTGCCCCCTTGGAGTGACGGACACGACCGGCCGCAGCCGCTCACGACTGCCCGTTTCTAACATTGACAGACACTATGCCTAACACCACATCCCCGGCATGGACACTCAGAACCAGCAGCCCGACCTCAGCCTGCAACTCCCCCGCGACATCTACCACCTCGTCGTCCACACCCTCCGCAGCATGCTCCCGCCGCCGGAGACCGACACGCCCGAGGCCGAAGCCCGTCGCGACCGCGCCGCCATCGCCATTGTCGCCTCGATGCTGCCGGCCAACGGCGAGGAGGCATACCTCGCCGCCCGCAGCGTCGGTTTCGCCATTTATGGGATGGACTGCCTCCGCCAGGCCCGCGACTATCGCGGCGACCCGCCGTTCTTCCTGAAGTGCAACGCCCAGGCCGCCAGCACGGAGCGCAAGGCACAGAGCGCCCGCTCGCTGCTGCTGCGCCTCCAGGCCGAGCGCCGCAAGCGCGAGGCTGATAACGCCACGGCCGACAAGGCCGCCTGGTCCGAGCACTGCGCCCTCGGGATGATGACCGATGCGCTGGGGCTCGCCTCGCCCGCGGCCACGCCGGAACCGCCGCCGCCATCGCCGCCCGATCCGCAACCGCCCGAGGAACCCAAGCCCGACCCGGCCGCGGAGGCAGATCAGTATGCGCTCATCTACCCGCAGCGTGCCGCGCGCATCCGCGCCCTGGGCGGCCTGCCGCAGCCGAGCGATTTCGGTCCGCCCCCACCCGAACTGGTGCATGCCATCGTCACCGGCACCAGCCCGACCCTGCGCGCTCTCGAAATAGTCTCACCCACGGGGACACGAGACATCGATGAGACACCAGGAGCCGAGTTGGGTTCGTGTTCAGAGCATCGTGTTGGTGTGTCGTGATGGTTTGCCGAACCCCCGCGCCGCGGCGCGCTCATGCCCTATGCCCACCTGGTCCGCGCGCCATGCCGCCGCCCATGGCCTGACGGGCCAGCGCGCTCCCCCGTCGTCATGGCCGGCCCCCGGGTCGGGCCGAAGGTCCGCCCGAGGACAGGCTCCGCCCGGCCATCCACGTCTTTAGGGAAACAACTGCTCCCCGGTCTCCGCATCCTCCACGAAGATCGCGCTCACCGGGCAGTTCTCCGCCGCCTCCAGGATCTTCGCCTCGGTGTCCGCCGTGGGATCGGCCACCTCGGACTGACGGTTGTCGTTGAGCCGGAATACCTTCGGAGCGATCAACTCGCACATCGCATTCCCGACACATGCCTGGTGGTCCACCCAGACCTTCAGCTTTCGCGCCACCGCGGTTCTCCTAAAGCGTGATGACCGAAGGCGGAATCGCCGGAGGTCTGAATCACGCGATCAAACAAAGAGATGGCGCGCGATGAGCGCGCCCTTGAGCGTTCATCCCGCGCTAGTGCCAGGTGACCGGCAGCGCCTTCAGCGACCGGAACGTGATGCTCGGCTGATACTCCAGTCCCTCGGTCTGCACCTTCAGCTTCGGGAAGCGCTCGGCCAGCGCCTTGAACACCTCCTGGCCTTCGACGCGCGCCAGCGTCGCGCCGAGACAGTGATGCGTGCCCGACCCGAACGCGACATGCTGGTTCGGATGACGGGAGATGTCGAACGTGTCGGGGCTGGCAAATGCCTCTGGGTCGCGATTGGCCGACGAGATGAACCATCGGATGCGGTCGTCCTTGCGCAACACCTTGTCCCGCATCTCCACGTCCTGCGTCGCGATCCGCTGTATGGACACGACCGGTGAATTGTAGCGCAGGCATTCCTCGGTCGCCTGCTTGGCGCGGCCGGCGGGATCCTCCTTGAGCTGCGCCCATTGCTCGGGATGGCGGGTGAACGCCAGAGTGCCGTTGCACAGCAGGTTGATGGTCGTCTCGTGACCGGCGAGCAGCAGCAGCGACGTGTTGACCAGCACCTGATGGCGCGTGAACACCCCCGCCTTCTCGCCACGCGCCAGCACCGAGATGAAGTCATCGCCCGGATCGACGATGCGTTTGTCGACCAGCGGCGAGACGTATTCGATCATCCCCCGCATGCCTTCGGTGAGCGGCTTCATCCGGTCGTACTCGCCGCGGCCGATATACAGCAGCTTCTCGGCGAGATGTCTGACGAAGGGGCGATCCGATGCCGGGACGCCCATCATCTGGGCGATCACCAGGACCGGCAGCGGCGTGGCAAGGTCCCGCATGACGTCCATTTCGCCTTTCGCTTCGGCCGCGTCGAGCAGTTCCTTGACCGCATCCCTGACGAACGGGCGCCACGCCTCCATCGCCTTGGGCGTGAAGTAGCCATGCATCACCCGGCGCATCTCCAGATGGTCCGGTCGATCGTGCTGGATGAACTGGTCGCCCTGATAGTTCTTCACGTAGTCGTAGAGCCCCAGGTCCGACTCATCGATCGCGGGATAGGCGGGCCTGGGGTCGTTCCTGAACACGGCGGACGAGAACAGCTCGTGATGCCGCGTCAGCCAGACCAGATCGTCGTGGCGCGTGATGACCCACAATGCATAGGTGTCATTCCAATGCACGGGATCTTCGTCGCGCAGCCGGCCGTAGTAGGAGTAGGGATCCGCGATCACATCCGGGGTGAAGAGGTCATCCTGAATTGCGGTCATCATTGGCGTCCCTCCTGAAGTTGTTCTCTGCGCCGCCGCCAGCCTGCGATGATGACGGATGCCATCAGTCCGGCCGACGGGACAGGTCGTCCCGCCGGAACCGCCCGACCGCGCTTCCTGATGTTATCTTCGATCGCATTGCAAGCACGGCGCACAACCGTCCTCTGTCCAATGGATACGAGCTTTGAAACGCTACGCAACGCAATCTGCGATGTCAAACCAGAGGCCTGGAGCGCGATGCTTCGTGTAATTGCCTGCGGTGCCTTGATCATCGCCAGCGGGTGCAGCCAGGTGTCGGGGTCATTGCCGTGCCCACGGCTCGGCGGCGCGCCGATGCTGGAGTACCACCTGTTCTTCGGCCGCGCGTCCGTGCCCGATCAGGCGTGGGCGGAGTTCACCGCCGGCGTCATCACGCCACATCTTCCTGACGGCTTCACCACGCTCGATGCGAGCGGGCAGTGGATGAATCCCTTGACGCATCGCATCGTCGGCGAGCGGACCTCGGTACTCATCGTGGCGCTGCCCGATGCGGCAGCGAACGACACCGCCATCACGGCGATCAAGGACGCCTATCGCGCACAGTTCCACCAACAGTCGGTCGGCACCACGGTCCAGGCGGTCTGCGGTGCATTCTGATTGCGCTACGCCGGCAATTCGTAGCCGAGCGCGGCCTCGATCTCGATGGTCTTCCGCACCGCCGGCCTTGCCGTCATGCGCTCGTAATGCGCCGAGAGATGCGGCAACTCGCCGGGCTCCGCGCCGAGTGCGCCGCGGAACCGCCAGAACAGCCGGAACAGATGGATGTCGGCGATGGAGTAGCGCCCGACGGCCCATTCCTGGTCGCCCAACCGCTGCTCGGCGATCGCAAACACCCTGCGCGAGTGCTCCAGTCCCTGCCGCCGTGCCGGATGGACTGTCGCGGCGATGAACGACATCCACGAAACCACCCGCGCCTCGGCCTCGAGGTCGTCTGTCGGCAACAGCCCAGCCTCGGGGAAGCGACGGGCGAGATAGAACAGGATGCCGGCAACCTCGGTCAGCGGACGGCCATCGATCAGGAGCGTCGGCACCTTGCCTTCCGGATTGATCGCCAGGAATGTCGGATCGCGGTTCTCTTTCCTGTGGAACGACAGCGGCCGACTCTCGAACGGCGCACCGACCTCGTGCAGCGCAATGTGCGGCGCCATCGAGCTTGCGCCGGGCGCGAGATACAGCGTCAGCATCGGCATGACCTCCCCCTCAGCCAAACCCGCACGCGCGGGCCGCCGCGGCGATGACGTCGAGCGCATCGCGCGCGCCATCCCACTCACCCTTTTCGAAATCGCCCTCGGCGACGGCCATCTGGTTTGTGACATGAGCGAAACACAACACGTTGCGCCTGCGCGCCTGTGCGAATGCGTAGAGCGCCGCAGCCTCCATTTCCACCGCAAGCGCGCCATGCGCGCGGGCCGCGCCGATCGCTTCCTCCGTTTCGCGATATGGCGCGTCCGTGGTCCAGGCCGCGCCTCGGTGGACGGGAGCGGCAGCGCAGCGAGTGCGGCCCAGGTCCGATTCGCCAACGCCGCGTCCGCATCCGCGAACGTCGACGGCGGCAAGTAATGATGGCTGGTTCCCTCGTCGCGCAGCGCGCGGTCGATCAATACGAAATACGGCGGCGGTCCCATGGGCACGACCTGCCCGGCCGACGTCATGCTGAGCAGCAGTCGGCACCCCGATACGAATACCTGCTCGGCGACCAGCACGGCGAAGGGGGCGCCCACCGCCAGCCCGACGATGCCCATCGTGATGCCGGCATGCTCGGTCTCGTCCATCTCTGTGTGGTAGCAGGCCCATCCTGCGGCACGGCGAGACCGCCCCCCGGCGCGCAGGGCCCGCACGAGGTCGCCGTCCGGGTCCAGCACGCAGACCGCCGGCACCGGCGTGGCGGGCAGCCCGCGCTGGCGGCGCGCCTCGCGCAGCAGATTCTCCGGCTGGAACACCGACGGCGCATCATGCGTCTTCACCGTCAGGATGCTCGGTGGGTCGATTTGTCGGGCCATGCTGCCTCCGCGCGGGTTGTAACGCCTGGACGGCTCGTGAGACCACTGTCCAGTCGGTGATCGGGCCGGCGCCGAGATAGGGAGACACGCCATGCGGCCCAATCCACTGAACGACGCAGTCACATTCCTGACTCAGCCCGGCTGGTTCACTCCGGTGTTCTGGCTGCTGCTCCTGGCCGCTGTCGCCATCGCCGTGCTGGTCTGGCGCAACGATCCCGCGCAGCGCAACCCGCGCAGTCTCGGCGTCTGGGGCCTGCGGATCCTGATGGGAACGATGTGGTGGCAGCAGACGCTGTGGAAGATCCCGCCCAACTTCAGCGGCCTGAAATACTGGATGGAGCAGGAGGCGGACCACGCCGCCATCGCCCTGCAGGGCGCACTGGTGCGTGACATTGTCCTGCCAAATCTCTCGGTGTTCGGTCCGCTGGTCTACCTTGTGGAGCTGACCATCAGCGTAACGTTGCTGCTCGGCCTGTTCGCTCGTGCCGGCGCCATGCTGGGCCTGCTGATGGGGCTGAACCTGTGGCTCGGCCTCTATTCCGCGAGCGGCGAATGGCCGTGGACCTACATGTTCCTGGTCATGATCCAGACGTGGTTCGTCATCGAGCCGCCAGGCCGCGTGCTGGGCGCGGACGCGTTGCTGCGCAAAAGCGACCGTGCGCATTCCTCCACTGTCTTGTCCTGGGTCAATTGAATGGCGGCTGCAATGACAATCCGACGTCGCGCGCTGCCGCTGCTGGCGCTGGCCGCCGTCAGTACGCCGGCGCTGGCAGACACGGTGGACCTCTCCGTCACCTGCGACACCACGCTTGCGCCGGCGCTGCGCAAGGTGGCCGCCGCCTACGAGGCGCGGTCCGGCGTGCGTGTGTTCGTGTTTCCCACCGGCCCCGGTTTGATTTTGCCACAGCTTGTCCGCGATATTCAGAACGATATCGTGGTCACCCAGACCGCGATCCTCGATCAGGCAATGCAGGCTGGTGTGGTCGCTGCTGCCGTCGGTGCGCAGTGGCGCAATCCGCTGGTGATCGCCGGACGGCAAGGTGAAGCGGCGCTCACAGGTACTTTTGCCGCACCCGACCCAACTCCGGCGTCGGATATCGATGGACCGGCCATGCTGGCGCGCCTCGACATCAAGCCCTCTCGCACTCTCGGTGCTGTCGATACCGACGAGGTGGCATTCCTGCTGACCAACGGTGCGGCGCAGGCCGGCGTGCTGCACATGACCGACGTTCACGCCGATGCGCGGCTTGCGGTGATCCGTTCCGTGGCAGCCGAGGTGCAGTCGCCGCTGCTCTATGCGGCGTCTGTCACACGGTTGGCCAGGCGACCCAATCCTGATCTCTTCGTCGCATTCCTGGCCACCAAGGAGGCCACGGATATGCTCACCGCGGCTGGTCTGGAGATGGCCACATGACACCGATCTACGACGAGCAGCGCCATCCGCTGTCGCGGCGCATCCTGCATTGGGTGATGGCACTATCGATCCTGGTAATGATCGGCAGCGGCTGGCGTATCTACAACGCGAGCCCGATCTTCGCTTTCAGGTTCCCCGATTGGGCGACACTCGGCGGTGATGTCGAGGCCTCGCTCGCGCGCCACGGCGACCCCGGCGTCGCGTCGGCGATCGCGTGGCATTTCGCCGCCATGTGGACGCTGGTCGTTGCGTATCTGCTGTTTGTGCTCTGGGGCATCCTCACCGGGCATTTCTGGCGCGACTTCCTGCCCGTCGGCCCACGCTCCGTCATACGCGACATGGTCGCCGCGCTGCGGTTCCGGCTCGAGCATCGGCTGGGCGAGTACAACGCCGTGCAGAAGGTCGCTTATTGGGGAGCGCTCGCCGCGGTAGCGGCTGATGATCCTGTCCGGCATCGCGATCTGGAAGCCGGTGCAGAGCTATCCGCTGGAGCTGCTGTTCGGCGGATTCCAGGGTGCGCGGCTGGTGCACTTCCTCGTGATGGCCGGCATCGTGTTCTTTCTGGTCGTGCATGTCGCACTGACCCTGCTGGTGCCTCGCACGCTGCTCGCCATGGTGGTCGGCCGCGCCGCCGAGTTACGCCACACCGCCGCATCGGAGGACGTACGATGACATTCGTGAGACGCCAGGCGCTGCGGGGCGGGCTGTCGCTTGGTGCTTTGACGCTGCTCACGGGCTGCGACCTGAGTGATCACGACGCCGTGCAGCGCGTGCTGGCACGCTTCTCGCAGTGGAACGACAAGGTGCAGGCGGCGATCTTTGGGCAGAATCGCCTGGCGCCGACGTTCCCCGAAGCGAGGGCGGTGATGGATTTCCGTTACAATGCCTGGTACGGGCCGGACAAAGCGCCGCGCCTTAATCCTGCCGATTATCGCTTGCAGCTTGCCGGCCGGATCGACAACAAGCGGGCATGGACGGTCGATGAACTCTATGCATTGCCGCAGGTCAGCCAGGTTACGCGCCACGTCTGCGTCGAGGGCTGGAGCATGATCGGCAAGTGGAGCGGGGCGCCGTTGCGGACCTTTCTGGAGCGGATCGGTGCCGACACCAACGCGCGCTATGTCGGCTTCGAGTGCGCCGACGGCTACTATGAAGGCATCGACATGCCGACGGCCCTGCATCCGCAGACTCTGATGGCATTCCGTTTGTCCGACGAGATCCTGCCGACGAAATACGGCTATCCGTTCAAGATACGCATTCCCACCAAGTTGGGATTCAAGAACCCCAAATTCGTCACCGCTATCTATGTCACTGACAAGCAGCCGCGCGGCTACTGGACGGATCGCGGCTACAACTGGTTCAGCGGCATCTGACGATGGATCGTGCCGGTACCTGCGCGATCGGCGTCATGGCGAAGGCGCCGCAACCCGGAAGGGCGAAGACCCGTCTGTGCCCGCCGCTGGAGCCGGCGCAGGCTGCGGAACTCAGCGCGGCGTTCCTGCGTGACATCACCGAGAATATCGCACTGGCGTCGCGCCGGGCACCGATCCGTGGCTGCATCGCCTATGCACCCGAGGGCGACGAAGGGTGGTTCCATGGACATCTTGCCGATGGGACTGGTCTCGTTCTGGCGGACGGATCGCCGGCGATGCCGCAGGACGTGCAGGGGTTCGGCCGGTGCCTGCTGCACGCGGCGCGCGCGTTGTTCCAGATGGGCTTCGGCGCCGTCTGTCTGGTGAATTCCGACAGTCCCACGCTGCCGACGACGTTGCTCATAGAGGCGGCGCGCGCACTGCTGTCGCCCGGTGACCGCGTCGTGCTTGGCCCGGCGGAAGATGGCGGCTACTACCTACTCGGCATGAAGCGGCCCCATGCGCATCTGTTCGCCGACATCACCTGGAGCACGGACAGCGTCGCGGCGACAACACACGCGCGCGCGGTGACGCTTGGTCTCGATGTGGTCACGCTGCCGACCTGGTACGACGTGGATGATGCGGCATCGTTGACGCGGCTTGTCGCTGCCACCGCGGAGGCCGGGAACGGGATCCAGCCTTACGCGGCGCCGGCCACCAGCGCATGGATCGAACGCCGCGGATTGAGCAGGCGCATGAGTTTCGCGGCGCAATGAGCGATCCCGCGCGTCGCCTGACGATACTGGCCGCGATCGGCCTCGCGCTCACGTGCCTGGTGGCGTGCGGACTGTGGTTGCTGGACTGGCGTCCGGTGGGTCTGGCGAATGAAACGCGAGTGGCGGCGTTCGTCACCAGCCTGTGCCTCGCCGGTGCGCTGTGGCTGCTCGCGGTGGCGATCGTTCGCGGGGGGCGACTGCCGCCGCGCACGATCTGGCTGGTGCTGGGCGTCGCCGTGGCGATGCGGCTGCTGACCCTGACCGCGCCGCCGATCTTGTCGTCCGATGTGTATCGCTACGTTTGGGATGGCCGCGTGCAACTTGCCGGCATCAACCCGTATCGCTATTTGCCGGCGGCCGATCAGCTTGCGTTCCTGCGCGATACGGCAGTGTATTCGAACATCAACCGCGCCGAATATGCGCCCACCGTTTATCCGCCGGCGGCGCAGGCGATCTTCGCATTAGCCGCGGTCGCGACGCCGGGCGTGTTCGGCATGAAGGTGATGATCGCGGCGTTCGACGCGCTTGCCATCGTCGCGTTGATGCTTCTGCTGCGAGCGGCCGGTCGAGATCCGGCGGAACTGCTGATCTACGCCTGGCTGCCGCTGCCTGTGTGGGAGTTCGCCGGGAACGCGCATATCGATGGCGCGGCCGCCGGCTTGCTGGCCTTGGCATTGCTGGTCGCGATGCGTGGCCGTTCGATCTGGACAGGCATCGTGCTGGCCGCCGCGACCTTGACGAAATTCCTGCCCGCGGTCGTGCTGCCGGCGTTCTTCCGACTGCGTGACTGGCGGTTGCCGGTCGCTTTCGCGGCGGCACTGGCAGTGTTCTATTTGCCCTATGTCTGGGTCGGATGGCGCGTGCTTGGTTTCCTTCCCGGCTACGTTTCCGAGGAAGGCTTTGCCAGCGGTCACGGCATCTTTCTGCTGGAACTGCTCGGCAAGGCAGTGACACTGCCGCCATGGGCGCCTCGCCTCTACATCGTTCTTGTGCTGGGCGTACTCGGCTGCCTGGCGGCATGCTTCGCTTTCGCGACCAAGCTTCCCGCGTCACCCGGTCCACGCGTGCTGATGCAGGCGCATCAGGCGGTGGTTCTGGGTGGCGTGCTGCTGGTCGCGTTGTCGCCGCATTATCCGTGGTATCTCGGCTGGCTCGCACCACTTGCGTGTCTTGCGCCGTTGCCGAGCGTGCTGTGGATGCTGGGCGCGGCGCCATTGCTGGCGCACGGCTCTTTCGAGTATCTCGCGGTCCCGGGTGCAGTCTATCTGCCGGCCGTGATCCTCGCGGCCATCGATCTGTGCCGCCGTCTGCCAGCGTCACCGCAAGCCTTACGGAGTGCACAATGACCGTGGTCAAGGACCCGCGCCGCTACTTCGAGGCCGTTCAGACGCGCGCGACTCAGGCTGCTGCGCCGCCGGTGTGCCTCTATCTGGAGGTGACGAACCGCTGCAATCTGTTGTGCGAGACCTGTCCGCGCACGTTCGAGGCGCTCGAGCCGCCGGCGGACATGAGCTGGGAGCTGTTCAGCTCCATCGTCGATCAGGTACCCGATGTGGCGCGGGTCGTGCTGCACGGTGTCGGCGAGCCGATGCTGGTGAAGGCACTGCCGCGCATGATCCGCTACCTGAAGGATCGCGGCGTGTATGTGCTGTTCAACACCAACGGCACGCTGCTGTCGCCGAAGAAGTATCAGGCGATGATCGACACCGGATTGGACGAACTGCGGGTATCGCTGGACGCGGCGGATGCGAAGACATTCCTTGCAGTGCGCGGCAAGAACTTTTTCGAACGCATCGTGCGCAACGTGCGCGGCTTCACCGAGCTGCAACGGGCGACCGATGCCGTGTCGCCGCGGGTATCGCTGTGGCTCACCGGACTGAAGGAGACGATCGAGCAGCTTCCGGCGTTCGTTCGCCTCGCCCAGTCGATGGGCGTGCGGGAAGTGTACCTCCAGCGGCTGGTCTATGACGAGACGGGCTACGGTCTGGCGCGTCCCCAGTCATCGCTGTTCGAGACGCTGCGCGCGGAGGAGACGCGTGCGATCGAGGCGGCCGCCGCGCTGGCGCGCGAGCTTGGCATAGCACTGGATGCATCAGGCGCAACCGAGCCGGGCCTCAGCCTGAAGCGGCAGGATGAGACGCAGCCGTGGTCGGCGTGCCGGCGGCCGTGGTCGTTGATGTATTTCACCGCGCATGGCCGCGCGCTGCCATGCTGCATGGCGCCATTCTCGGCACGCGGTTACGACAGCTATACGCTGGGCGATGCGACGCAGCAGACGCTGCGCGAGATCTGGAATGGCGCGGCATACCAGGATTTCCGTGCGGCACTGCTCAGCGACGCGCCGCCTCGGCCATGCGCCGGGTGTGGGATGCGGTGGAGTCTGTGACTCCCTGCCGCCGTTGACTCGCGTCGCCGCCGTCATCCCTACGCTCAACGAGGCAGCGACGATCGCCGGCACGATCGCAATGCTGCCGCGCGACGTGGTGGACGAGATCATCGTCGCCGACAGTTCGAGCCGAGACGGCACGGCGGCGATCGCGCAGGCCGCCGGTGCTCGCGTCGTGACACTTGCCGAGCGCGGCTACGGCCGTGCCTGTGCGGCGGGCGTGGCAGCGGCGGGAGAGGCGTGCGGCATCATTCTGTTCCTCGACGGTGACGGCGCCGATCGTGCCGATCTGGCCGGCATGCTGGTGGCCCCGATCCGCGCCGCTACGCATGACTTCGTCATCGGTTCGCGTGTGCGCGGCGTTCGCGAGCCGGGCTCGATGAGCTGGCATCAGGTGCTCGCAGGGCGGCTCGCCGGCTGGCTGATATCGCGCCTCTACGGCGTTCGCTACACCGACATGTGCGCCTTCCGTGCCATCAGCCGCGAGGGGTTGGCGCGGCTCGCCATGCACGAGGCGACCTATGGCTGGAACATCGAGATGCAGATGAAGGCCGCGCGTGCCGGACTGCGCATCCTGGAGTTGCCGGTACCCTATCGGTGTCGCGCCGGGGGCAGTTCGAAGGTGGCCGGCACACTCGGCGGCAGCCTTCGGGCTGGCTGGCGCATCATGCTGACGATTGCGCGGATCGCTCTGGCACGATGATGGCGGCTGGCATCCAGTTCGCCGCACGGCGTTCGAGCCGCGCATCGGCGGCCTCCCCGTCGTAGTCGGGGGCGGCCGGGGTTTGCGTGAAGGCCGCGCGGTCGCCCAGGCAGTTGACGTTGACGACTGCGCGCAAGCCGCTGCCGGTCTCGCATACAGCGCCGACATAGACGCCACAGCGGCGGCACAGCAGGTAATCGGCGGTCCGTGAGCCGAACTGATAGCGCTCGAGCAGCGACCAGTCGGATGCCGTGATCTCGACTTGGCCGTCGCGGTCGGACACCGTGCGCGTGCCGTGGGAGCGGCAGAAGGAGCAGGCGCATGACCGCAACGGCATTTGCTCCGGCGAGCGTGACAGCCGAAGCCGAACGCCGATGGCACCGCAGTGACAACCGCCGGAGTGGAGCATAGCGCACCTCGCATGGTGGAGGCCGCACGCTAGGCGGTGGCGACGGCTGGGGCTAGCCTTGGCCGGCGACCGCGAAGGAGGCTGCCATGCTTCGCAAGGAACAGAACGATCTGCTGACCCGCAGCGGGGCGGGAACATCGATGGGCGCGATGTTCCGCCGCTATTGGATTCCCGCGCTGCTGGCGGAGGAACTGCCGGAAAACGATTGCGCGCCGGTGCGGGTGCAGTTGCTGTCGGAGAAGCTGATCGCGTTTCGCGACACCGCAGGGTCGCTACGGGCTGCTGGATGAATTCTGCGCGCATCGCGGCGTGTCGCTGTGGTTCGGCCGCAACGAGGAATGCGGCCTGCGCTGCCCGTATCACGGCTGGAAATACGATGTGACCGGCCAATGCGTGGAGATCCCGTCCGAGCCGGAGAGAAGCGGTTTCCGCGCGATGATCCGGTTGCGCTCCTATCCGCTGGTCGAGCGCGGCGGCGTGCTGTGGACCTATATGGGACCGCCGGAGCACCAGCCGGGCCTGCCGGAATTCGAGTTCGCCATGGTGCCGCCGGAGCAAAGTTACACGTCGAAGCGGCTGCAATGCTGCAACTGGCTCCAGGCGATGGAAGGCGGCATCGATTCCAGCCATGTGTCGTGGCTGCATCGTGACGCGTTCCGCTCCGACCCGTTGATGGTGGGTTCGCGCGGCAACCAGTACAACATGGGCGACGCGATGCCGGTATTCGAGGTGGTGGATCAGCCGGCCGGCCTGTTCATCGGCGCGCGGCGCAACGCCGAGGATGGCTACTACTGGCGCATCACGCCGTGGTGCATGCCGTCGTTCACCATGATCCCGCCACGCGGCAACCATCCGGTGCATGGGCATTTCTGGATTCCGATCGACGATGAGAACTGCTGGGCATGGAGCTTCGACTATCACCCGACGCGTGCGCTGACCGCGGCGGAGGTGCAGGCGATGCGCGACGGCAAGGGTATTCACACACGCACCATTCCGGGCACTTACATTCCGGTGGCCAACCGTGACAACGACTACCTGATGGACCGTGCGGCGCAGAAGGCGGGCACGACCTATAGCGGTGTTGCCGGCATCGCCATGCAGGACGCGTCGTTGCAGGAGAGCATGGGGCCGATCATGGACCGTTCGCGCGAGCATCTGCTGTCGACCGACAACGGCATCATCATGGCGCGCCAGCGTTTGATGCGGGCGGCGCGCGCGCTGGAGAAGGGTGAGCCGCCGCCGGGCATCGACCCGGCGACGCATCGCGTGCGTTCCGCGGCCGTGGTGCTGCCGCGTGACGCGGCGTTCGCCGATGCGGCACGCGACGCCTTGACGGCGCGGCCCGGTGTGGCGCCAACGTCGGTGTGAGTGGGGAGGAAGAGCATGGCCTGGAAGCGCATGGTGCTGGAGATCGGCATGGGCACCGACATCCGCGGCGCCGATTATACCAAGGCGGCGGTGCGCGCGCTGCGCGATGCGCTGTGGCACAACTCGCTCAGTGTGGCCGATGCGGTCGGGCTGCACGTCGATCAGATGCGGGTGGAGGTGACCATCGGCGTGCCGAAGCCCGAACTGGTGGACAAGGCGCAGGTGCTGGCGGTGCTGCCGCATGGCACTGGCACGGTGAACGTCGTCGAGGGCGGGCTGGAAATCCCCAACGACGCCGGCACCAACTCCACGGTGATCGCCAATGCCGCCGCCGTCGTGAGGCTGGACGTATAGGAGAGCGGCCATGGCAAAGCGTGTCATCCTGGAGTTGGGCAGCGGCAACGACCTGCATGGCGGTGACTACACCAAGGCCGCGCTGCGGGCGGTGCAGGATGCCCTGCATCACAGCTCGCTCAGCCTGATCCGCAGCTTCGGGCTGGATTCGCGGCGGATGCAGGTGGAGGTCATCATCGGCGTGCAGCAGCCGGACAAGGTGGACGAAGCGGCGGTGAAGGCCTCGCTGCCGCATGGCGAGGTGACTGTGAAGGTGGTGAAGGGTGGGCTCGACGTTCCGGACGAGACGTCGAGCGACGTGGCGGTGATCGCGTCGGCGGCCGTTGCGGTCCGGCTCGATCTGCCGCAGGCTGGCAGCAGGTAAATGGCCGGGTCGAGCCCGGCCACAGGAGGAGTAAAGTCCAATGCCGACCTTCGAATATACCACGCAGGACGTTGAGTATCTCCGCCACGGCGACAGGAAGTTCATGGCGCGGCTGTTCAAGCCGCAGGGCAAGGGGCCGTTCCCGGCCATTGTGGAGGTGCATGGCGGCGCCTGGTGCAACGGCGATCTCAACGAGTGCCAGATCTATGCCGAAGGGTTTGCGCGGGCCGGGCTGGCGGTGGCGGCGATCGACTTCCGCCATGCCGGCGACGCGTATCCGACGTCGCTCGCCGACATCAACTATGCGATCCGCTGGGTAAAGGCGAACGCATCGGAACTGAACACGCGCGCCGATCTGGTCGGCATCGCGGGACAGTCGAGCGGTGGGCATCTTGGCATGCTGGCGGCGATGCGGCCCAACGATCCGCGCTATGCGGCGATCCAGTTGCCGTCATCGGCGCCCGCGGTGGATGCGACGGTGCGGGCGGTGGCGATGCTGTGGCCGGTCATCAATCCGCTGTCGCGCTACCGCCATGCTTTGAAGGCGCGGGATTTGGCAAACCCGCCGGCGTGGGTGGGAAGCATTCCGCAGCGGCACGATCTGTATTGGAAGACCGAGGCCAACATGGCCGAGGGCAATCCGATGCTGATCCTGGAGAAGGGCGAGAAGGTGCTGACGCCGCCGGCGATCTGGATCCAGGGCCAGCCGGACATCGTGCACGACTATGTCGATCCGCAGGGGCCGGTGCCGGAGCGTGAGCCGCAACGCTTCGTCGACAACTACCGCAAGGCGGGCGGTGAGATCGACCTGCTGTATGTCGACAACGCCAAGAAAGCTGGTGCCGGTTCGTTCGCCCCGGCCGCCGCGTTCTTCCATCGCTACATCACGGTCTAGGCTGTCGTTGCGAGGAGGCAAAGCCGACGAAGCAATCTCCATCACGCCGATGGGGATTGCTTCGTCGCTCGCGCTCCTCGCAATGACCAGGTATGTCGATCAGGCGGCTGGCATCTCCTCCAGCAGCCGTCCCAGTCCCCGCAATGGGTCGTGCACGCCCATGATCCCCATCATCGCCCACAACGCCGCCTGATTGCTGGTGACGACCGGCTTGGCGAACTCGTGCTCCCATGCCGGCACGAATGACATCGTCGGAAAGTTGCCGCCCGGGACTACGAAAACCTCGATCTCCGGCCGGTCGATCCGCGCGAACGCATCGCGTGCGTTCTCCGGGCCGAGCTTGCCGATCATGTAGGAATCGGTCGCGGCGAAGCCTTCCAGCGCTACGACCTTCAGTCCGTATTTGCTCTCATAGTAATGCTTCGCCCGTTCGATCACCGGCTGCGAATAGGGCGAAACCAGCGCAATGCCTTGCGCGCCCAGCGCCCGCACCGCCTGGCCGATTGCCTGCGCCGAGGTGATCGCCGGAACGCCGGCCGCCTGGCTCATCCGCTGCGTCGTCACTGCGTCGTAGTCGTCGGCGAACAGGCTGGCGGAGGTCTGCGCCAGACTGACGACCTCCACCTTCGCGGTGCCAAGCAGCCGCGCCTGGTACTCCACGTCCGCGTCCTTACTCGGCGTGAACGGGCCCATGCCGCTGGCAAGCAGCCTGCCGACATGCGCCTGCAAAGTCGCCGGCAGCAGCCGGCTGTACTCGATCTCCACCGTGGTGTTGGTGGACGGTATCAGCACGCCGAAATGGTGGTTCATGATACGCTCCCATGGGCCCATGGCCGCTCTCCCGCATCGCGGCTCTCGAACGCGACGATCTCGTCCGCGCTGCGCAACATAAAGCCGAGCTGATCAAGTCCCTCGAGCAGCGGCAGCCGCCGGTCGTCGCCAAGCGTAAAGCGGATCGCCGGCTGTCCCGCCACCTCGATGACGCAGCGCTCCAGGTCCACGGTGAGCGTGGCGGCATTGGATTGTTCCAATGCCTTGGCGATGCGCTCGATCTCGGCCATGTCCAGACGGATGGGCAGCAGCCCGTTCTGGAACGCGTTGTCGTGGAATATGTCGCCGAAACTGGGCGCGATGACGCAGCGGATGCCGGCCTCCATCAGGGCCCAGACGGCGGTCTCGCGCGAGCTGCCGCAGCCAAAATTGGAACCCGCGAGCAGCACGCTGGCATTTCGATAGCGCGGCTGGTCCAGCACGAAATCGGGTCGCGGCACGCCCTCCTTGTCGTGCCGCAGATTGGCGAAGAGCTTCGCTTTCAACGACAGCGTCGCGGCCTCCTCTGGCGTACGCCCTGGCATCAGCGACGGCGCGATCAGGTCGGTGTTGATGTTGGTCATCAGCATCGGCGCCGCGACGCCGGTGAGCACGGTGAATTTCTCCATTGTCTCTCTCCGCTACGCCAGCATGGTCCGCACGTCGGTGATGCAGCCGGCGATGGCGGCGGCGGCGACCATCGCGGGGCTGGCGAGATGCGTGCGACTGCCCGGGCCCTGACGGCCTTCGAAATTGCGGTTGGAGGTGGAGATCGATCGCTTGCCCGGCGGCACGATGTCGCCACCGGCACCGACACACATCGAACAGCCCGCCTCGCGCCACTCGAACCCCGCGGCCTGGAACACCTCGTGCAGACCGGCCGCCTCCGCGGCGGCCTTCACATGCGCCGCGCCCGGTACCGCCAGCGCCTTCACGCCCGGCGCAACCTTGCGTCCGCGCACCACCTCGGCCGCGGCCTGCAAGTCGGACAGCCGCCCGTTGGTGCATGAGCCGATGAAGGCGATGTCGATCTTCGTGCCGGCGATCTTCTGCCCCGGTCGCAAGTCCATATAGCCAAGCGCGCGCTCGGCCATGGCGCGCCGACCCGCATCGGCGAAGGCCGATGGCGACGGCACTGTCTCGTCGATCGCCAGCACGTCCTGCGGCGAGTTGCCCCACGTGACCTGCGGTTTCAGCGTCGTGCAGTCGATATCGATGGTGCGGTCGTACTGGGCTGTCGAATCATCGTACAGCGCGCGCCAGGCTGCGACCGCCTGGTCCCACAGCGCGCCTTTCGGCACCATTGCTCTGCCGTGGAGGTACTCGAACGTCGTGTCGTCGGCGGCGATGAAGCCGCCGCGCGCGCCGAACTCTATCGACATGTTGCAGATCGTCAGGCGGCCTTCGAGCGGCATGGCGCGGATCGCCGCTCCGCCATACTGCACGACATATCCGACGCCGGCATCGACACCGTAGCGGCCGATCAGCGCCAGGATCATGTCCTTGGCGTAGATGCCCTTGCCGGGCGTGCCATGAAACTCGGCGCGCAGCGTGCGCGGCTTGCGCATGATCAGCGACTGGGTGGCGAACACCTGCATCACCTCGGAGGTGCCGATGCCCCAGGCCCAGGCGCCGACTCCGCCGCAGCTCGCGGTGTGGCTGTCGCCACAGACGTAGGTGCAGCCGGGAAGCGCGAAGCCAAGATGCGGCCCTACCACATGCACGATGCCATGATTGGCGTGATCGACCTCGAACAGCCGCGCACCGAACTCCTGGCAGTTGCGACGCATCGCAAGGTTGCGTGGACGGTTCGCGGCCCAGCTTTCCAGCGTGCGGCCCGGCAACGTCGAAATGCCGTGGTCGATGGTGCCCAGCGTCAGGTCTGGCCGACGCACCGGCAGACCGCGCTGGCGCAGCCCATCGAAGGCGCGCGCACTGGTACCCTCATGCGCGAAATGGCGGTCGATATGGATCAGCGTGCGCCCGTCGCCGTAGTCCTTGATGATGTGCTGGTTCCACATGCGCTCGAACGGTGTATCGGTCATCGGCGTCTTCCTACAGTGTGGCTTCGTCACGGATCGCCGAGGGTACGCCTGCTGCCAAGGGTTCGGCGTCGGGTGCCAGCGATTCCAGCGACCGTTGGTTGGTCTCGATGCCGGCCAGCGCGATGACCACGACCAGCGTCAGATACATGGCGGCGATGATGCCGACGACGCCGGCGATGCCGTAGTTGTCGAATAGCGGCACGACCGCGTAAGGCGTGGCGATCAGCGCAGCGCGGCCAGTCATCTGTGCGATGCCGCTGCCACGGAAGCGATACTCGGTGGGGAACAGCTCGGGTGTGTAGCTGCCAAGACCCAGCCCGAGGAACATCGACATCGACGAGACCAGCAGGAAGCCGCACAGCATGATGGGAATCGGCGTCACCAGCAGCGGATAGATGGATCCGAAGACGGTGCACCCCGCACCAGCCAGCATGAGGCCGCGCCGGCGCCCGATGCGATCGGCGAGCAGCACAGCCATCGCCGGGCCGGCGAGCGAGCCGAGTGTCATTGCGCTGGCGAAGCCAAGCGAACGCGTGACGGTGAACCCCTGCCTGACGAAGAACGACGGGATCCAGGCCGTGAAACTGTAAGCACCGACCAGGCAGGTCACGTTCACCGCCATCGCCAGCAGCGTGCGGCGAACCACCGGCCGGGAGAACAACACCGAGATCGGCACGTGGCGCGGCGGCTTCGCCGCTACGGCAACGAGCGGCGGCAACGCTGTGCCCGGTGCTGCCTCCTGTTCGATGCGTTGCAGCACGGTATCGGCATCGTCGTGACGTCCCACCGCCTCGAGCCAGCGCGGCGATTCCGGCAGGCTGCGGCGCAGCCACCAGACCCAGAGCGCGCCGACACCGCCGATCACGAACATCGCGCGCCAGCCGAACCACGGGATGACCGCGAAGCTGACCAGCGAGACGACGAAGGTGCCGGAACTGGAGATCAGATTGAGCAGCGCGGTATAGCGTCCGCGTTGCGCGGGCGGCACGAATTCCGAGATCATGCCGTAGCCAACGACGTATTCCGCGCCGAGACCGATGCCCATGATGCAGCGGATGACGATCAGCCAGTTCATCGACGGTGCGATGCTGGCGACCAGGCACATGCTGCCGAAGACCAGCAGATTGAACTGATAGGCGAAGCGGCGTCCCAATCGATCGCCGATCACGCCTGCCGTTGCGGCGCCGACCGTCAGTCCGAGAAAGGTGGCCGAGATGAAGGTCGCATTCAGCGCCAGGGTGGACATGCCGCTGGCGACCAGTGCCGCGAGCACGCCGGCCATCATCGAGTTGTCGAACGAGTCGAAGAACATGCCCATGCCGATCAGACGCAGCACGCGTCGGTGGAACAGGCCGACTGGCAGGCGGTCGAGCCGCGCCGCCGCGTCCGCATGTGTGGCCATCGTTGGACGCCTCCTCTGCGCTGACGTTAGGCAGCGGCGGGCGGATGGGCAAAATCACAGTTTGTTGGCGAGCCGATCGTACCAAAGTGTCTGGTCGGCCGGCGTGAAGTGCGCATTGGCGCCACTCGGGTTGGGAACCACAAAACAAAGTGTTGGACCGATGTGCAGTGGCTGCGGGCCGAGCACCGGTCGGGTGGAATCGGAGGCAAGTGCCTGATGCACGTGCCGGTAGCCGGTCATGCCGTGAAAGCAGGCGACGCGCGGCTTATGTCGCTCGAGCTTGGCGACAAGGGTTGCGACGCCGAGGGACATTTCGTCGGGCTGCAACTCGCCGGCGCGCGCCGTGGGACGTTTGACCAGGTCGGTGAAGCCGAAGCCGTGAGCGGACAGGGCGCGGTCATGCTCCGGTTCGAGCCGGGCAATGCCGAGAGCGCGGCGGGCAGCCTCGCTCAGGACGGAGCGCGAGAAGCAGGGCCAGAAGCGATTGGATCGCCTGGCGAAGTAGTGTCCCCGTGCCGCCGAGAACAGGGAGGGGTTGATGCCGACGAACACCACATCGAGCCCTTGCCCTAGCAGATCAGGCAGCGTGTCAATCGCGCCAGGCGCGGTCTTGTGCGGCATCGCGGCCCCTCGACCCCGGTGCCGCATCCTGACACACTCCGCGCAATCGCGCAGGAGGCGTCCATGAAAGTCGGTGTGTCGCTCAGCATTCTGGCGCAGGCGGGACGATCGGACGTTGCCGTCTACAAGGAACATCTCGAGCTTGGGGATCTCGCCGAGCCGCTGGGCTTCGACTCGATCTTCGCGCTGGAGCACCACTTCACCGGCTATTCGATGTCGCCGGCGCCGGCGCAACTGCTGAGCTACTTCGCCGGCCGGACGAAGCGCGTGCAACTTGGCACCGCGGTGATCGTGTTGCCGTGGCACGATCCGATCCGCGTCGCGGAGAGCATCGCGTTGTTGGACGTGCTGTGCGGCGGGCGCTGTCTGTTCGGCTTCGGCCGCGGTGCGGCGAGCGTGGAGTACGCCGGTTTCCGCATCCCGATGGAAGAGGCGCGGCCGCGCTTCGTCGAGGCGGCGCAGCTCATCCGGCTGGCGCTCAGCGAGCCGGAGTTCGAATGGCAGGGCGAGTACTATCAGATTCCCCGCACCTCGATCCGCCCGCGGCCGGTGTCGAACCCGGAACGGCGTTTCTTCGTCTCGGCGGTGACGCCGAAGTCGGCCGAGATCATGGCGAAACTCGGCTTCGGCATGATGGTGATCATGCAGAACGAATGGCCGAAGGCCGCGGCCGACATCGACAGGTTCCGCGAGATCGCCGCCGCCGTCGGTCATGTGCCGCCACCGCCGCTCATTCTCACCAATGTCTCGTGCGCCGAAAGCCGAGACGAGGCGCATGAGCGCGCCATGCGGTATCTCGGACGGAAATGGGATTCGATCGACAACCACTACCATTTCTCGGATGGCCATCTGGCGGCGGTGAAAGGCTATGAGGCGTACGGCAAGATGACCAAGACCTACGCCAAAATGAAGGAGGACGCGGCGCGACAGAAGGCGACCGAGTTCTACGTGAAGATCCAGATCGTCGGCACACCCGATGACTGCATCCAGCAGATCGCCGAGTTGCGTGCGCTCACCGGCACCGAGCATGTGATCGCCGACTTCTCCTATGGCGGCATGCCGCACGAGGATGGCGAGCTGAACATGCGCCTGTTTGCGGATCGGGTCGTGCCCGTGCTGCAACGCGACGCGCTGTTCGCCGCGCCGCCGCGAGCGCAGGGCGCCGCAACCCACGAGGACGTCTTCGCACCGGCCTGACGTGCGTGGTAATCACGCCGTCATGAGGGCTGCCGCTCTGATCGTGGCGCTGTTGGTGCCTTCGCTGGCGGCCGCGCAGCCGCGCAAGATCGATGTCCCGCACTCGGATCAGGAGATCGGTTCGTGGCTGCTCTCTTGTGCCATGGACCCGATGACCGACGCGCAGATCTGCCGCATGCGGCACAAGTTATGGCTTGTGGTCCCGAATGACAGCCATCCGGGCATGGCGCTGGAGGTCCAATCGCGCGCCGATCAACTCGTTCCTGTGGTGACCGTGCGCGATTTGTCGCTCAGCACGGCATTCAGCGGGCTGTTGGCGCTGACGGCGATCGCACAGATCCGTTTCGACGCGGCTCCGATGGTCGAATTGCCGTGCACGCTCGAGGAAGCGTCGGTGGTCTGCGCGCCGAGCAAGACTGACGGCGCGGCGCTCGCCGATCAGCTCGCCAGGGCGAAGACGGTACCGGTGCGATTCCGCGCGCTCGGCAACCTGCCGATTCCGGTGCCGGATGGGCCGCTCGAGCTCGACCTCGATCGCACGCAGGAGGCGCTGACCCGGTATCGGGTGGCCGGTCCCGAGGTAGCACCGGCACCTGCCACGCTGACGCAGGACCTGAGAGATTCAGCGGAGCGGTTCCTGCGCCGGCTTGGCGTCCCCGGATTGGAGGGGCAACCTGTGCAGCGGAAATAAGGGAGAGAGGCGATGGAAACGATCGTAGGCAGCGGCAAGTACACCTACAGGAAGCAGGAGGACTGGGCACGGGTGCCTGCCGGTGTGGAGATGAAGCCGGCGGCGGTGGCGGTTGATCCGCACGACCGCATCTATTGCTTCAATCGCAGCAGCGATCATCCCGTCGTCGTGTTCGATCGCGACGGCAATTTCCTGTTCTCGTGGGGCGCCGGCAAGTTCCGCTTCCCGCATGCCATCCGGTTCGACGAACAGGGTTTCGCCTGGCTCACCGACGGGCACCACATGCAGTTCATGAAGTTCACACCCGAGGGTGAACTGCTACAGACCATCGGGCTGCCGCAAGGGCGGCGCTCGGATACCGGCGTGCCGGACGACGACTACAGTTCGACCGCGTGGAAGAAGGTGACGCATGGCGGCGGGCCGTTCAACATCCCGACGGACATTGCCTTCGCGCCGGACGGTTCGATGTTCATGAGCGACGGCTACGGCAACGCACGTGTTCACAAATACTCGGCGGACGCGAAGTACCTGTTCTCGTGGGGCGAGCCGGGAAAGGAGCCGGGACAGTTCAACCTGCCGCACGGGGTGTGGATCGACCGGCGCGGCCGGCTGCTGGTGGCGGACCGGGAGAATGACCGCGTGCAGGTGTTCGATCAGGCCGGGAAACTGCTGGAGGTGTGGCCGACCGAGCTGATCGGGCCGGCGTTCTTCTATGTCGATCCGGATGACGTGGTCTACGTGGCCGAGCACAACGGCGGGATGATCAGCATCCTGACGCTGGATGGCGAGCGGCTGGCGCGATGGGGCGATCCGATCCATCGCTCGTGCCATGGCATCTGGGGGGATTCGCGGGGCGACTTCTATGTCGTGCAGCCGGGCGAGTGGGGACGCGTGCGGCGGGTGGTGAAGTTCGAGCGGCAGTAGGGGGGCGGCCGGCGGGCGCTTGTTCGCTCTGGCCTCGCGGACGATTCCCGCGTTAGAAACCTCCGACAGGCGGCGCCCGGGCGCGGCCGGGACGAGGGTTGATGTTGAGACGAATTCCCGCTGTCGCCCTGCTGCTGGCGCTCGGCGCCTGCACGGTGGGTCCTAACTACGTGTCGCCCGAGTGGCTTTCGCCTGCCTCCTGGTTCGCGAAGAAGGCCGAACCTATTCCGCGTGAACCCAGCGTCGCTGTGGCTGGGGCGATCGATCCGAACTGGTGGAAGCTGTTCAAGGACCCGGTGCTCACCAAACTGGAGCGCCGCGTCGCCGGCGAAAACCTCGACGTGCAGGTCGCCACGGTGCGCATCGCCGAGTCCCGCGCCCAATTGGCTGTGGTCGGCGCGGCACAGTATCCGACACTCAATGCCAACGGCTCGTACGCGCGGCAGAAGACGAGCGATGTGGGCGTGTTCTCGGGCTCGCCCACCGCGATTGGAGCCAACGGCGCCTTCGGCAATACGACGGGTGGCCTTCGGAGCTCGCATCTCAACCCGTTCGACGTCTATCAGGTTGGCTTTGATGCATCGTGGGAACTCGATCTGTGGGGCGGGGTGCGGCGTTCGGTGGAATCCGCGAGTGCCTCGGTGGAGGCGTCAGCCGAGGCGCGGCGGGCCACGCTGCTCAGCAGCCTGGCGGAGCTTGCGCGCGACTACATGCAGTTGCGTGGCGTGCAGTCGCAGTTGCGTATCGCGCACGACAACCTGAGGACGTCACAGCAGAGCCTGCAACTTACGCAGCAGCGCGCGGCGGGTGGCGTGACCACTGATCTCGATGTTGCCAATGCCGCTGCTCAGGTGCGCACCACAGCCGCCCAGATCCCGCCACTCGAGCAGCAGGAGTTTGAGCTGATCAATGCGATCAGCCTGCTGCTCGGACAGCCGCCCAACGCGCTGCAGGCGGAACTGATCCGCGTGCAGCGCGTACCGCCGGTGCCGCCGCGGGTTCCGGTGGGCCTGCCATCCGAGCTGGCGCGGCGGCGCCCCGACATCCGCCAGGCGGAGGCGCAATTGCACGCGGCGACCGCCGACATCGGCGTGGCGGTGGCGAACTTCTATCCGTCGGTGACACTGTCGGGCAGTGTGGGGCTGCAGGCGCTGCAACCTTGGAAGATGTTCAACATCGATGCGCGGCAATACGCGGTGGGGCCGGGCATCACCATTCCGATCTTCCAGGGCGGTCAGCTGAGGGGGACGCTGGAACTGCGCAAAGCGCAGCAGCAGGAAGCCGCGATCAACTACCAGAAGACCGTCCTGTCCGCCTGGCATGATGTGGACAATGCGCTGACCGCCTATCGGACCGAGCAGGCGCGGCGCGATGAGTTGGCGGAGGCGGTGGTGCAGAACCAGCGTGCGCTGGGGTTGGCGCAGAGCCGCTATCAGGAAGGCGTCGCCGACTTCCTCCAGGTGTTGACGGCGCAGCAGAACCTGCTGTCCACGCAGCAGCAGCTTGCGCTTGCGACCACCAACGTGTCGGCGAATCTGGTGGCGCTCTACAAGGCGCTGGGCGGTGGATGGGAGACGCAGCTGCCGCGGGCGAACGACGATCTGCGGCCGTTGGGCGCGCCGCATTTGTAGTCGCATTTTAACGCGATGGTAGGTCGTGCCGGTCATGGTCACGCGCCATGGCGGGTTGGCGCGGATGGTTGCGGCGTCTCGGGCTCGGCGCGGCGCTAGGCGGCGTTGCCTTATACGGTGGTGTGCGGGCGGAGTTGCTGTCGAACTACTTTCCAGCCGGCGTGCCCGGTTACGGCACGGCGCCGGGTGTGACTGTCGCCTCACGGGAGCGATCGGACTTCGATCCTCCGGGTTTGCGCGCCGGCGATTTCCTGCTGTACCCGCAATGGGTGGAAGGGCTGGGCTACGACGACAACGTACTCGGCAGCAGTGAGGCCAGGCAGGGGAGTTGGTTGATCAGTACACGCCCGTCGCTGCTGATCGGCTCCGACTGGTCGCGGGACAGGCTGGGTGGCTATATCGGGGCGGACGACGAGCGTTACCTGGATCAGCCGCGGCAGAGCTACACCAATTGGACGGCATCGCTGGGTGGCGCGCTGTCGGTCGGCCGTGACGAGCTGACCGTTGCGGTGGCGCATTTCGACCTGCATCAGGCGCGCACCGACCTGGACGCGCTGCCGTCGGATGAGCCGGTCGCCTACAGCGTGGATGACGTGCGTCTCGGCTATACGATCGCGCTGGACCGTTTCTCGATCACGCCAAGTCTTGCGTTCTCTGAATATCGCTATGCGGCGACGACGATCCTGGGCGTGCCTGCGTCGCAGGCGTATCGTGACCGGAATGTGCTGCAAGGCGCGGTGACCACGCGCTACGAGATGTCGCCGCAGCGCGATCTGTTGTTGGTGACCCGGGTTCTCGGCCAGAACTATGTGGCGCCGCAGCCGGGAGTGCCGACACTCGATTCCACCAGCTATCAGGTGCTGGCAGGGATCGACGACGATACGGACGCGGTATGGCGCTATCGCGTGCTGTTCGGGCCTTCCGTGCGCCGCAGTACAGCGCGCATCAGGCGCCGATCGCGGAGGCAGCGGTGATCTGGAGCCCGAGCGGGTTGACCACCGTCACCGCCACGGTCACCCGCGAGATCGAGGACGCGGCGCAGGAAGGCAATGCCGGCTATACCTTCACAGGTGCGCGGGTGGTGCTGGATCACGAGTATCTGCGCAATGTGCTGTTGCAGGTATCCGCCGGTGCCCAGCGAGCCAGCTTCCTGCAAGGCGGTGGGCAGGCGAGCGATTACTCGGTCGGAGGCGGTGTCACCTGGCTGGTGAACCGGCATATGCGGCTTTCGGCGACATATGATTTCACCGATCAGAGGGGCAGCCGTTCGCCGACGGTGCCGACCACCGGCAACTACACCCGCAGTATCGGTTTGCTGACGTTGCGGTTCGGCATGTAGTTGGCGACGGCTTTAGACTAGCCGCCGGCGAGTGCCCATTTTCCCCACGCACCCATCGCGGCCTGACGGCTGGCGATGTTGTGCGTCAGCACGGTCAGAAGGTCGCGGCGGATCGCTGCGAGCGCATCAGCATCGTACACCGCGCGTGCGCCACAGACCTCGACCAGCTTCTCGACCGCCCACTGCACCTGATGCTGGGCGTAAGTCATGTCGCGACGGGTCCGCATGACATAATCCTGCGGGATGGGCGCATCGCTGTCGATCATGGCCTCTGCCGCGGCGCGGCCGCTGCACATGGTCAGCGTGGCTGCATCGATCGCGGCGGCGGCTTCGGCGACCGTCATCTGCACGAACTCGCTCGCCGCCATCCGCGTGACGCCGCGCGACACCCGTTCGCGCAGGCTGGACATTGCCACGGCGAGCGCCCGATTGCCCAACGCGATGGCGACCGGCGGCAGCGAGTAGTTCACCATCAGGCCGCGTGGGGCGCGCAGCAGCGGATAGTCGGCATGCACCTGCGCGCCGGGTGGCGTTCCGGCCATCAGTTCGCTGAACAGCACGCAGCGATGCTCGGGCACGAACACGTCGCGCAGACGGAGCGAGCGGCTGCCTGTGCCCGCCAGACCCAGCACGTGCCAGTCGTCGAGTATCTCGATGTCGGTGAACGGGATAAGCAGGTAGCCCATGCGAGCGGGATCGCCTGGCGCACCGAGAAAGGCGCCGATGATCGCCCAGCGCGCGTAGGTGCTGCCGCTGGAGAACGAATACTGCCCGGTCAATCGCCAGCCGCCGGCGACGCGTTCGGCAACGGCACGCGGCGCGAGCGATGACGATGCGACGGCTTGGGGATCGTCGCCCCACACGTCGATCTGGGCCTGAAGCGGATACGACGCGAGCAGCCACTGATGTTCGCCGAGTACCGCGTACACCCAGCCGGCGGAGGCGCAGCCTTCGGTAAGGATCTCGACGATGCGGGAGAACAGCGAGAAACGAAGCTGCAAACCGCCGAAGCGGCGCGGCTGAACGATGCGCAGGATGCCGATGCGGTGGAATTCGGCGATGGTCTCCGGCACGACGTCGCGGGCGGCGTTGGTGGCCGCGGCGCGCTCGGCGAGGGTCGGGACAAGCGCGTGGGCCTGCTCCAGCAGGCTGCGTTCCTCATCGGTCCATGCGGTATCCATCAGCGGTTCATGCCGCGTACCGCCTCGCACACCGCGCGGGTCACCTCCGCCGTCGTTGCCTTACCGCCGAGATCAGGCGTCATGATCCCCGCGGCGCAGACCTGTTCCACCGCGCGCATGAGCAGATCGGCGGCGGGCTTTTCCCCGAGATGCTCCAGCATCATCGCGCCGGTCCAGAAGCTGGCGACCGGATTGGCGATGCCCTTGCCGGTGATGTCGAACGCCGAGCCGTGGATCGGCTCGAACATCGAGGGGCTGCGGCGTTCGGGATCCACGTTGCCCGTGGGGGCGATGCCGAGAGAACCGGCGAGTGCCGCGGCGAGATCGGACAGGATGTCGGCGTGGAGGTTGGTCGCCACCACCGTGTCGATCGTCCGCGGCTTGCGCACCATGCGCATGGTCATGGCGTCGACCAGTTCCTTGTCCCAGGTCACGTCGGGATAGTCGTGCGAAACCAGGCCGGCCATCTCGTCCCAGAACACCATGCCGTGGCGCTGCGCGTTGGACTTGGTGACGATGGTGAGCAGCTTGCGCGGGCGCGAGCGGGCGATGTCGAAGGCGAAGCGCATGATCCGTTCGACGCCGCGGCGGGTGAAGATGGCGGTTTCGGTGGCGACCTCCTCGGGCAGGCCGCGATGCACCCGGCCGCCATGGCCAGAGTATTCGCCTTCGCTGTTCTCGCGCACGATCATCCAGTCGAGGTCGCCGGGCCCCACGTCGCGTAGCGGCGAGGTGATGCCAGGCAGGATGCGCGTAGGGCGCACGTTGGCGTACTGATCGAGCCCCTGGCAGATCGGCAGCCGCAATCCCCAGAGCGTGATATGGTCCGGAATGTCGGGATCACCGACCGCACCGAAATAGATAGCGTCCGCGGTGCGCAGCCAGGCGAGCGCATCGGCCGGCATGAAGCTGCCGTGTTTGCGGTACCAGTTGGAGCCCCAGTCGTAGTGGTCGACGACCAGCTTGAAGCTGCCGTCGCGGGCGGACACTGCATCCAGCACTTCGAGGCCGGCGCTGATCACCTCGGGCCCGATGCCGTCGGCTGGTATGGATGCGATGCGATGTTGGCGCATGGTGGCTTCTCCGACCTCGCGTTGGAGGTACCGCGCGCGGCGGTAGGTTGCAACCTCGCGTGGCGACCTGACGGGTTTGACCGTCAACAGGACGTGATGCAAACGAATCCATCTGCCGCCGCAAGTTTTTCCGCCCCGCCTGCCACTGATGTTCGACGGTTGGAGAGTACGTGCAGAAATTGCCGGCGCGGCAAAATTTGCCGGGTTGGCGATCGCGTGGCACGCCAGTTACCCACGAGCTGGACTGTTGCGCATGGCACGCGCGATGCACGAGACGTTGCCTGATCATTGGAGCAGGCAATCATGTCAATTGGCAGCATCGGCGCTTACTCGAACTGGTGGCAGTCGCAAAATCAGGCCGCGCAGGCCGCGACAGGTTCAAGTGCGGCCACCGCCACGAGTTCGAGCAGCAACAACATAACCAACAGCGGCTCGCTCGCCGCGACGAGCAACATGTCGACTTTCATGCAGAAGTTTTCAGCGGACCTGCAATCGATGCTCACGCAGCTCGGCAATGAGACCGGTGGCTCTACGATGTCGTCAGCCACCAGCGCCAGCGCCGGGAGAGCAGTATCGACCAGACCGGGACAACTCAGGCGCGGGGCACCGAACATCATCATCATCACCACCACGCCGGCGGAGCGGGCGAGGATGGCTCGCCGCAGAACACAGCGGATCAATTGGTCGGCGAGATCGGCCAGTCGCTCCAGGGCGGCACACTGACCGCGGGCCAGATCAATCAGTCGGCGAGCATATTGGCCGGCGACGTGATGCAGGCGTTGCAGTCCTACGGCACAACGGCACCGAGCACTTTCGGCTCGTCCATCCTGGCCTGAGTCGCCGGACGGAGCAGAGTACCGTCGCCAAAACGGGCGGGATCAAGGAATCCTTAAGCAACCCTTAGTCAGGCGGCGACGGTATCCTGCTGAACAGGTGAATGATAGGCACGGGAGCGGCAGACATGAGCGGTATAGTCAGCGGAATGAACTACAGTCTGCTGTTCCAATCGCAAAGTTCCTCCGACACCGACGCGGCGATCCTGAACATCCTATATAGCACCACGTCCTCGCCGGCGCCGCCTACTACTTTCGTTTCGTCGGGCAACCCGATGACCGATCTCACGCTCGCGCAACAGGAGCAGACCACCGACGTCGCGCTGGAAGCGAAGCAACCGCAGGTCGCGAACGCGGTCGCAGAGTTCAAGACCGCCGTTGCAAACGCGACCAGCATTCAAAGCGCCTTGTCCAATCCAGCCGTGCAGCAAGTGCTGCTCACTGCAAATGGGCCATCCAGCTATGTCGGCGAAACGGCGCCGGCGCAAAAGCTGCTGTTGTCCGATACATCCGATCCCAATTCGCTGGTCAACCAGTTCAACGACAGCACGTGGCTGAGCACTGTCCAGACCTACAACTTTGGCAAGAACGGCTTGGCCGAGTTGCAGAATCCACAGGTGATCTCTGCCTTGACCGATGGCTATGCCGAGGTCCAGTTGCGCGAATCGCTCGACCAGGCCACGCCGGGGCTATCGAATGCGCTCACGTTCCTCAGTCAGGCAAGCTCGATCAAATCCGTCATCGACATCGTGGATGATATGACGAACTTCGAAGTGGTAACGACGGCGCTTGGCATTCCTGAGGAGATCGTCAACCAGGATGCGTCGGCGCAGCAGAGCGCGATCACCTCGCGCCTCGACATCTCCAAGCTTCAGGATCGGAACTACGTTACCAGTCTGGCCGACCAGTATCTGCTCACGATGCAAGAGAACAGTACGTCGAGCACCAGCGACGGCACGAGTTTGGAGGCATTGGCCGTGCAGGCGAGCGGCCTCGTCGTCTGATCGGGGTTACAGTAAGCCGGTGGCGAGCCGTATCGCCGGTTCACCATCCTCGATTATGCCGATGATAGCCGCCTGGATCCCGGCGGTGTGCAGCTCATTCACGCATGCCTCGGCGCTCTCGGGCGCAACCCCGGCCAACAATCCGCCGGATGTCTGAGGGTCCAGCAGCAGCGCGGTCCGCGCATTGGCACCGATGCCCGGCAACAGACGTCGGTTCTGCGGCGCAAGTGTGCTCTCGACGCCCTCACCGGCGAGCTGCAATGCCCCCGGCAACGCGGGTAGCTGATCGGGCCAGAGAACCGCCGCAACGCCGGAGGCGCGCAGCATCTCAAGCAGGTGTCCCGCCAAGCCGAAGCCGGTGATGTCCGTGCAGGCAACGGCGCCGAATCCGCGCAGGATCCGCGAGGCGACGGCATTGGTCATGCGCATGGACGTAATTGCCGCCTGGAGCCACGCCGTGCACGCCAGGCCGCGCATGTGCGCCGCGAGTACGATGCCCGTGCCGAGCGGCTTGGTCAGGATCAGTGCGTCGCCCGGCTGTAGTCCCGATTTCCGCAGCAGGCTCGCCGGATCAGCCAGGCCGGTGACCGCAAACCCCAGCGCCGGCTCGGCGGCTTCGGCGCTGTGGCCGCCCACCAGCACACAGCCATCTGCCGCGAGAACTTCTGCGGCGCCCTGGAGCATGTCCGACAGTTCGGTCCGCATCTTGTCGTCCGATGTGTAGGGCACGGCTGCCACCGCGAGCGCAGTCCAGGGTTGTGCGCCCATCGCGTGCAGGTCGGACAATGCATGGGCCGCGGCGATTTCGCCGAACACGAACGGATCGTCGATGAAGGCGCGAAAGTGATCCACGCTCTGCACCACGGCCATCCCCGCTGGCGGCAGCATGACGGCGGCGTCGTCGGCGGCGTCTAGGCCGATCAGCACACCGGCGGCAGGCAAACGCGGCAGGTTCGCCAGCGCGCCGGCCAGGACCTCGGCACCGACCTTGGCTCCGCAGCCGCCGCAGCGCATCGGGTCATCGCCCTGCATCGGCGCCATCAGGTTCCTGGTACATGCGCATCCAGCGCCGGTCGATCCAGTCCTTCCAGCGCCACACGGCCCAACCAGCCACCGCAACGCCGTTGCGCCACGCCAGCGCGCGTCCGTCGCCGAGACCGACGATGGCCAGCGCATGCGATTGCGGCCGCCAGGATCGCGGCCTCTGGCCACGCGCGGCGCGTCGGAGGTTCGCAGCCAGCGGCGCGCCGGCGCGCACGGCCCAGACGCCGGCTTTGGGCCGCGCGTTGCGCTCGATCGCCGCACAGTCGCCGGCGGCGAAGACGAAGCCGTGGCTTATGCTGCGCAGCGTTGCATCCACGCGGATGCAGCCGGCCTCGTCGCAGGCGAGTCCGGAGGCGGCTAGAAACGCCGGCCCCACCACACCGGTTGCCCAAAGCGCGGTCGCGACTTCCAGAAAACTGCCATCGGACAGGGCGAGCCGGCCATTCGACAAGGCGCCGGCCCTGACCCCGCAGGTCAGTTCCACGCCGGCATCCACCAGCGCGGTACGCAGTGACGGATCGTGCAAACGATGGAGCGGCGGCCAGCGGCTCCGGCGTATCGCACACCAGGACGACCCGCACCCGATCGCGATAGCGTCGCGCCAGGGCGAGCGCCAGTTCGGTGCCGCCGGCGCCGCCGCCCACCACGGCGATGCGTGCACCCGGCCGCAGCTCCGCCTCCAATGACCGCGAGCCTCGCCAGGAACTGCCCGATCGGCTTGACCGGCATCCCGCTGCCCGCCGGCATGGCCGGCTCGCCGCCGACATCGATCGACAGCAGGTCGAACGGCACGTCTGGACGCCCGGCAACCGCGATGCGGCGCTGCGGCAGGTCGATGGCGATCGCCTCCGCCAGGATCAGCCGCGCGCCGGCCCCCGCGGCGAGCGGTGCCAGATCTATATGTGCCTGGTCGAAGCTGTATTCGCCGCGGATCAGTCCTGGCAGCATGCCGGTGTAGGGCGTCTCGGGTTCGCGGCCGATCAGCGTCAGCCGGACTCCGGGCTCCGGACGCATGGCGAAGCGGCGCAATACCTCGACGTGCGCGTGGCCGGCGCCCAGCAGGACTAGGTCGGTCGCGATCGGCACGCGGGACTGCATTCCGCCCAATCTAACCGGCTTGCGACGAGTCGGCTGAGCGGCGAGGATCGCGAACATGACGTGGTCCATTCTGGTGCGTGATCCCGCAGCGGGGGCGCTCGGCGCGGCGGTAGCGACGCGGTTCTTCGCGGTCGGCGCGCTGGCGATCCATGTCGAGGGCGGCGTCGCGGCGTTGGCCACCCAGGCGCTGATCAATCCGATTTACGCGGCGGCCGGCATGGCGCGGCTGCGTGCCGGCGAGGCGCCCGATGCCGTGGCGGCGGCGCTGCTGGCCCAGGATGCCGGCCGCGATCACCGGCAACTGCACATGATCGACGCACAGGGCCGTATCGAGCAGCATACCGGCAAGGATTGCGTGACATGGTGCGGCTCGGTGCGGGGGACCGACGTATCGGTGGCCGGCAACATGCTGGCCGGCCCGGCGGTGGTGGAGCGCACGCTCGATGCGTTCCAGCGCGCCGAAGGAACGCTCGCGGAACGGCTGCTCGCGGCGCTGGAGGCTGGCGAGGCAGCGGGCGGCGACAAGCGCGGCAAGCAGTCGGCGGCGCTGAAGATCTGCACGCGGGACGCCTATCCGGATCTCGACATCCGCACCGACGATCATCCCGATCCGTTGGCGGAACTGCGCCGTCTCTACGCGGTTAGCCTGGAACGGTTCGCCGTGTTCCGCCGCTTCCTTGCCGGCGCCGACAGCCCATGCGGCGTGTTCGACCGCGCGGTGATCGACGCGGCCATTGCACGCGAGGGAAGACTGCCTGACTGATCGCCATGACAACATTGCCGGGAGCTTCATGATGCGCCGCCTTCTGCTGGCTGCCGCTGCCGTGGCGGCCACCGCCCTGCCTGCGTTCGGGCAGACATTGCGGGTCTCGCTGCGGCAGGATCTCGACCTGCTCGATCCGACGCTCGCCACCACCTATGTCGGGCGCATCGTGTTCGCCGGGCTGTGCGACAAGCTGTTCGATATCGACGACAAGTTGAACATCGTGCCGCAGCTCGCCACTGGATACGAGTGGGCCGATGACAGGACGTTGCTGATCCATCTGCGTCCGGGCGTGAAGTTCCATGACGGCGAGGTGATGGACGCGGCGGCGGTGAAATACTCGCTGGAGCGCCATCTCACGTTGCAGGGCAGCTTCCGCAAGAGCGAGATCAGCTCGATCGATCATGTCGAGGTGGTGGATCCCGCGACCGTGCGGATCGTGCTGAAGACGCCGTCGGGCGCATTCCTGTCGCAGCTCACCGATCGCTCGGGGATGATCCTGCCGCCCAAGGCGACCGAGGCGGCGGGCAAGGATTTCGCGCTGCATCCGGTGTGCAGCGGGCCGTTCAAGTTCGTCGAGCGCGTGCCACAGGATCACGTCACGCTGGAGCGGTTCCCCGACTATTGGGATGCCAAGGACATCCATTTCGACAAGGTCGTCTATCAGGTGTTCGTGGATTCATCGGTGCGGCTGGCCAATCTCAAGGCCGGCACCAGCGATATCACCGAATTCCTGGCGCCCACCGACGCCGCCGCGGTGAAGGCCGATCCCAGGCTCAGGCTCGTGGTGTCCGATGCGCTCGGCTATGCCAGCATCACCAACAACCTGGACAACGGCCCGCGTTCGAACACGCCGTATGGCAAGAACCCGCTGGTGCGCCAGGCGTTCGACGCGGCTATCGACCGCGCGGCGCTGGTCAATGTCGTGTATAGCGGAATGTATGCACCGAGCGTGCAGCCTGTGTCGGCGAGCTCGCCGTTCTACGATCCGGCGTTGAAGCCGCCGCCGCGTGATGTGGCGAAGGCCAAGGCGCTGCTGAAGCAGGCGGGTGTCGCGCTGCCGGTGAAGGTGGAATTGCTGACGCCGAACCAGCCGGACGTGTTGCAGGCGGCCGAAGTGGTGCAGTCGATGGCCGCCGAGGCGGGGTTCGACGTGCATATCCAGGCGATCGAGTTCGCCTCGTCGCTCCAGGCCTCGGTGCGTGGCGACTATGAGGCCTATCATGATCGGCTGGTCGGGGCGCGTCGATGCCGATGGCAACACCTATGCTTTCCTGCACACCGGGCAAGGCAACAATGCCAGCCACTACAGCAACCCGACGGTCGATATGCTGCTGGACGAGGCGCGCGGGTCGACGGACGTCGCGAAGCGGCGGGCGGACTATTTCAAGGTCTGGGCGGAGCTGCGGCGCGATCTGCCGCTGACTTATCTGTACAATCCTCGCAACATCGTGGCGATGTCGGCGAAGCTGCAAGGCTATCGTCCGGTGCCTGACGGCATGATCCGGCTACAGGGGCTGGAGATGACGAAGTAGCTCGGGATTTGGCACGCGCATTGCGTGGGCCCTATGGTGCGATCGACCAAGCGGTGAGCAACGCCGCTGCTTCCAGGGAGGCAAGCCGTCCGAACGGTTGAGGACTGCATGACCTGGGAGCTTCACCATGCACCGAATTCTGTTGGCCGTTGCTTGTCTGGTGGCGACGGCGATGCCCGCATTGTCGCAGACGCTGCGCATCTCGCTGCGGCAGGACCTGGATGTTCTGGACCCGACGCTGACCACCAGCTATGTCGCACGCATCGTGCTCGCGGGACTGTGCGACAAGCTGTTCGACATCGACGGCAAGCTGAACATCGTGCCGCAGCTCGCGACCGGCTATGAGTGGTCGGATGACCGGACGCTGGTGATCCATCTGCGTTCGGGGGTGAAGTTCCAGGACGGCGAGACGATGGATGCGGATGCGGTGAAGTATTCGCTGGAGCGCCACCTCACGCTGCCGGGCAGCTTCCGCAAGAGCGAGATCAGCTCGATCGATCATGTCGAGGTGGTCGATCCGTCGAGCGTGCGCATCGTGCTGAAGAACCCGTCGGGTGCATTCCTGGCGCAGCTCACCGATCGCTCAGGCATGATCTATCCGCCGAAGGCGACCGAGGCGGAGGGCAAGGATTTCGCGTTGCATCCGGTATGTTCCGGCCCGTTCAGCTTCGTCGAGCGCGTGGCGCAGGATCACGTGACGCTGGAGCGGTTCGCTGGGTACTGGGATGCGAAGGATATTCACTTCGACCGGGTGGTGTACCAGGTGCTGCCGGACAATTCGGTGCGGCTCGCCAACCTTCAGGCCGGCACCACCGATATCACGGAGTATCTGGCGCCGACCGACGTCGCGACGGTGAAGGCGGACCCCCGGCTGAAACTCGCTGTGTCGGACGCTCTCGGTTATATCGGGCTGATCAACAATGTCGGCCTTGGCGCGCGTTCGGACACGCCCTACGGCAAGAACGCCCTGGTGCGGCAGGCGCTGGACGCGGCGATCGATCGGACGGCGCTGGTCAATGTCGTGTTCAACGGCATGTTCGCGCCGAACGTGCAGCCGGTGGCGCCAAACTCGCCATTCTACGACGAGGCGCTGCCCCCGCCGCCGCGCGATGTGGCGAAGGCGAAGGCGCTGCTGCGGCAGGCGGGTGTGACACCGCCCGTCGCGCTCGAACTGCTGACGCCGAACCAGCCGGACACCCTACAGGCGGCCGAGGTCATCCAGTCCATGGCGGCGGAGGCGGGATTCGACATACGTATCACGGCGATGGAGGTCACGGCGGCAGGCCAGGTGGAGCAGCGGGGCGACTACCAGGTCTATCTGAACGGCTGGTCCGGTCGCGTCGATCCGGACGGCAATACGTTCCAGTTCCTGCACACCGGGCAGGGCAACAACTTCATGGGCTACAGCAATCCGACGGTCGACAGGCTGCTCGAGCAGGGACGCGACATGACCGATACCGGCAAACGGCGGGTGGCGTATCAACAGGCGTGGGCGGTGTTGCGGCGCGACCTGCCGATCACCTTCCTGTACAGTCCGCGCAACATCGTGGCGATGACGGCGAAGCTGCAAGGCTTCCGCCCGGTGCCTGATGGCATGATCCGGGTGCAGGGGCTGGAGATGGCGAAGTAGTGCGCGGACATCTGGGCACGCGCATCGCGCAGATCATTCCGACGCTGCTGCTGGTCAGCATTCTGGTGTTCTGCCTGCAACAACTCATGCCGGGCGATCCGGCACTGGTGATGGCGGGCGAGGAGCGCGGCGACCCGCAGGTGCTGGCGCAGATCCGCGCCGAGTTGTGGCTGGATCGACCGCTGCCGGTGCAATACCTGCACTGGATGGGCAACGTGCTGCACGGCAACCTCGGGTATTCGTGGCGCATTCGCCAGCCGGTGTCGCAGCTGGTCGCCGAGAAGCTGCCGGTGACGCTGCAACTGGGCGTGATGGCGTTCGCCATTGCGGTGCTGATCGGCGTGCCGACGGGGGTTGTCGCGGCGGTGTACCGCAACCGGTTCCTGGATTACGTCGCCAATGCGATCGGGCTGGCCGGGCTTTCCACGCCGACGTTCTGGCTCGGCATCATGCTTATTCTGGTGGTGTCGGTGGATCTTGGGTGGCTGCCGCCATCGGGCTATGTGCCGCTGACCGAGGACTGGCGGCAATCGCTCGCCACCACGATCATGCCGGCGTTCGTGCTGGGCAACGCAATCGCGGCCATCCTGATGCGGCATACGCGGAGTGCCATGCTGACGTCGCTCGATCAGGATTATGTGCGGACGGCGCGGGCGAAGGGGCTGCGCGAATTCGTCGTGGTGATCCGGCACGCGCTGCGCAATGCGCTGATCCCGGTGGTGACGTTGGGGGCGCTGGAGCTGGGCACGCTGTTCTCCGGGGCGGTGCTGACCGAGCAGGTGTTCAGTATTCCGGGGTTCGGCAAGATGATCGTCGATGCGGTGTTCAACCGGGATTATCCGGTGGTGCAGGGCGTCGTGCTGGTTACCGCGTTTCTCTACGTCATGCTGAACCTGTTGGCGGATGTGCTTTACGTGGTGATCAATCCCCGGTTGAGGGGAGGGTGAGAATGATTGAGTGGTTCCGGCACCCCCTCCCCAACCCTCCCCCGCTTCGCGGGAGAGGGAGTTCAGCAGCGCTCCCTCTCCCGCGAAGCGGGGGAGGGTTGGGGAGGGGGTGCCGCTAGCATGAGCACCACAGTCGCCGCCCCCACGATCGCCCGCGCCGCCGCCGCAATGCCGCGCAGTCCGGGGCGGCTTGCGTTGCAGCGCTTCCTTCAGCGCCGCGTCGCCGTAGCGGGCCTTGTGGTCATCGTGCTGTTCATCGCGGTGGCGATCTTCGCGCCGTTGATCGCGCCGTATGATCCGGTCGCCACCTCGTGGTCGGCGATCCGCAAGGCGCCGTCGCTGGCGCACTGGATGGGCACCGACGAGAACGGCCGCGACGTGCTGTCTCGTGTGGTGTTCGGCGCGCGCGCGAGCCTGCTCGCGGGCGTGGTTGCGGTGCTGATCGCGGCCGGCATCGGCGTGCCGGCGGGTTTGCTCGCGGGATTTGCGGAAGGCTGGATCGATATCGTGCTGAGCCGCATCGTCGATGCCATGCTGGCCTGTCCGTTTCTGATCCTGGCGATCGCGCTTGCCGCGTTCCTCGGTCCCGACCTGACCAACGCCATGATCGCCATCGGCGTATCCACGGCGCCGCGGTTCATGCGCGTTACGCGCGCCGCGACGCTGGACGCGTCAAGCAACGACTACGTGGAGGCGGCGCGTGCGATCGGCAATCCGGGCTGGCGTGTGGCGGTGCGCCACGTGCTGCCGAACATCGTGCCGCCGATCATGGTGCAGGGCACGCTGGCGATCGCGGCGGCGATCATCGCAGAGGCGAGCCTGTCGTTTCTGGGTCTGGGTCAGCAGCCGCCGGCGCCGTCCTGGGGCTCGATGCTGAACTCGGCGCAGCGCTTCCTGTCGCAGGCGCCGTGGCTCGCGGTGTTTCCTGGATTGGCGATCTTCCTCGCCGTGCTGTCGTTCAATTTGGTGGGCGACGGGTTGCGGGATGCGCTCGACCCGAGGGGTCGGTAGCGGTCATTCAGGGTGGTGCCGAACGCTGTCGAGGTAACGTATCCAAGTCTCCGGCAGACCGTGCGCGCGGGCGCCGTCGCGCAACAGCGAGATATAGCGGAATGACGGCGTGCCATCTGTGTCGAGTGCCGCGCGCCATGTAGGTCACGGCTGGAATTATATTCCCGTCCGTGTCCTCCGCGGATACCAGGACATGCCGGTAGTTCCGGCCTGGGACGCCCTCGGTGAAATCGAGCCGAAGCAGTTCGCGTCGCGTGATTCGATACAGCACGCCCCACAACTCGCCATCCGGATCGGGACAGATGTTGGCCGGCGCCGCCTTGCCCCTGGGACGGCCTTCCAGATTGAAGCGCAGCCGATAGCCGCGGACACGCGCGACACGCCACTCGGCCGGCTGCATCCCGCGACGCTCGCGAAAGGCGCTGTGGTGCATGTTGGAGCCGTAGGCGAGATACCACACCGGATCGGAGGGGCGCCCGGTCAGCACGTGACCATGCCAGCGGTAATGGCAGCGCGCGAGGAGCCAGGATTTGGCCAGCAACCTGCGCCATCGCTGCCTGATGAACCTCCGCTGCGCCTCCAGCATCGGCACGCTCACTCCGGCTGCGTCGCCTTGTGGGCGAGCAGCGCCATCAGCCGGCGATCGCGCCATTCCTGCCGCACGCCCTGCATGTTCGCCGGCAGCTCCGTGCGGCGCGCCGCATGGAGCTTGCCGATCAGCTCCGCATCCCAGTCAAGCGGCGTCATCTGTTTCTGCACCTCGGCGTACAGCGGGCCGTAGCGTTCGCAGTAGTCCTTGATCCCGCCCGGAGCATTGAGGTCGATCGTCTCCAGCGGCCCCATGAAGCTCCAGCGCAAGCCAAGCCCATGCTTCACCAGGGCATCGAGATCCGTGGGAGAGATCACGTCATCGGCGATCAGCCGGAAGGCCTCGGCAAGCAGGGCGCCTTGCAGCCGGTTGAGCGCGAAGCCGTCGATCTCCTTGTTCACCGTGGCCGGCACCTGGCCCGCGCTGGTCATCAGCGCACGCGTTCGCACCACGGCAGCGGGATCGGTCCATGGCGCCGGGCACAATTCGACCAGAGGGATCAGATACGGCGGGTTGACCGGGTGAGCGACCAGGCAGCGCGCCCGCCCGGCGAGCTTTTCGGTGAACGCGCTGGCGGGAATCCCGCTGGTCGAACTGGCGAGCACGGTATCCGGCGGGGCGAGCTTGTCCAGTTCGTCGAACAGCGCCTGCTTGGCGTCGACGCGCTCCGGTCCGTTCTCCTGCACGTGCTCCGCTGAAGCCACCGCTTCGGCCAGAGTGACGGCCGGACGCACGCGGGCGGCAACGATTGGCGGCGGCTCCCCGAGCAGTCCGGCTTCCGCCAGTTCCGGCAGCCGCTCGGCGATGAAGGCGATGGCGGCCTCGATCTGCTGCGGATACGGATCCCACAAGGCGACGTCGAATCCGGCACGCGCGAAGACGATCGACCAGGCGCGGCCAATCAGTCCCGCGCCGACCACGGCCACATGGGTCATGCGACTCTCCTTTTGGACCCCTTGAGGTCAACCCTGCGGCCTAGCAGAGTCAACGCGTGACATTCGATCCTGATTGGCTGCGTTCGCTTGCCGGACGATCCGAACTGCTTGGGCCGGAGGAGATGGCGCGCGCCGACGCCGCCTCGCCGGCGCTGGGTGTGCCTGGACCGGTGCTGATGGCGAATGCCGGGCGTGCGGTGGCGCGCGCCGTGCAGCGGAGGTTCCGCCCGTGCCGCACGCTCGTGCTGGCTGGGCCCGGCAACAACGGCGGCGACGGCTATGTCGCGGCGCGGCTGCTCCAGCAGGCAGGCTGGCCGGTTGCGCTGGCCGCATTGGCCCCGCCGCGCGCCGGGTCGGACGCCGCCGACGCCGCGTCGCGCTGGCGTGGCCCGTCCGCGCCGTTCACTGCGATGGAGGCAGCGCGTGCGGCGCTGGTGATCGACGCCGTGTTCGGCGCAGGGCTGGCGCGGGACGTGGATGGCGTCGTCGCCGATGCGCTGCGTGCCGCGCGACGTGTGGTCGCCGTCGATGTGCCGAGTGGGCTGGATGGCGCCACCGGCGCCGTGCGGGGATTTGCGCCACACGCGATGCTCACGGTGACGTTCTTCCGGCTGAAGCCAGGGCACCTTCTGTTGCCGGGCCGGGAACTGTGCGGCGAAATCGTGCTTGCCGATATCGGGCTGCCCGGCGAGGTGCTGAAGCAGGTGCCACCGAGCTGTTTCGCCAACCTGCCGGAGCTGTGGCGACTGCCGGTTCCCGGATCGCAGTCGCACAAGTACTCGCGCGGCCATGTCACCGTGGTGGGAGGTGCCACCATGACCGGCGCGGCGCGTCTGTCCGCCGATGCCGCGCGGCGTGGCGGCGCGGGCCTCGTCACCATTGCGGCGAGAGGCGGCGGCGATATCTATCGGGCCGGCTCACCGGGCCTGCTGGTGAGCGATGCCCCACTCGCCGAACTGCTCCAGGACCGGCGTCGCAACGTGTGGGTATGCGGCCCCGGATTGGGGCCCGACGCTGCGCGCGCGACGCTGCCGCTGTTGCTTTCGGCGCACCGCTGCGTCGTCGCTGACGCCGATGTGTTCTCGGCCTTTGCCGGCGAACCGGATGCGCTGCGCGGTGCGGCCGTTCTCACGCCGCACGCCGGCGAATTCGCCCGCGCGTTCGGCGACGCCGGGTGTGGACCGTGTGCAGGCCGTGCGGGCTGCCGCGGCGCGTACCGGGGCGGCGGTTCTGCTGAAGGGTGCCGATACGATCGTCGCCGCGCCGGACGGCAAGGTCGCGATCAACGCCTCCGCGCCGCCCTGGCTCGCCACCGCCGGATCGGGCGACGTGCTGGCTGGGCTGATCGCCGGACTGCTCGCCCAGGGCATGGCGCCGTGGGAGGCCGCGGCCGCGGGCGCCTTCCTGCATGGGCGTGCCGGTGTAATCGCGGGGCAAGGTCTGGTGGCGGAGGATCTGCTTCCGGCAATCACCGCGGCCCTGGTCGAGGCAACATGTCAGCCATATCTGCCTCCGCGAGCGGCTATGATTGGCGACCGCTGCGAGGAGTGCGTGCATGAGTGACGCCGTCGTGCCTGGATTGCTCGACCGTGCCATCCGCCGGATCACCACGGTCTGGCGCGACATGGCGGCGGGCGTGGAGGATGAGTCCATCGCCGCGCAGATGCGCGCCTGCCTGGCGGGGCGCGGCGGCGAGGTGAGCGTTCGCAATCGGGCGGCCAAGCTGGCGGAGACCTACCAGGGCTCAGATGAGGCCGGGCGCAAGGAGTTCCTGCGCACGCTGGCCAGCTTCGATTCAGACGCCGATGCGGTGGCGGGTGCATACGCGGAGGTCCAGGCGGCGGGCGATCCAGCCGAGCTCGCCATCGCCAAGGCCGCCCTGCGCCGCGCGCTGGAGCCGCCACGGCTGCGGCTGCTGACCCAGTTCACCACCATCCCGGACGGACGCAAGTTCCTGGTCGATCTGCGCGGTTTCCTGCTGAAGGTGCGGCGCGACGACAAGCTGCTGGCGGCGCTGGAAGCGGACCTGCGCGGCCTGCTCGCGGCCTGGTTCGACATCGGCTTCCTCGAGTTGCAGCGCATCGACTGGAACAGCCCGGCGGCGCTGCTCGAAAAGCTGGTGGGCTACGAGGCGGTGCACGAGATCCGCTCGTGGCGCGACATGAAGAACCGCCTGGATTCCGACCGCCGCTGCTATGCGTTCTTTCATCCGCGCATGCCGGGCGAGCCGCTGATCTTCGTCGAGGTCGCGCTGGTGAAGGGACTGGCGGGCAGCGTGCAGGGCCTGCTGGACGAAAAGGCGCCGTTGCAGGATCCGCGACAGGCGGACACCGCGATCTTCTATTCGATCAGCAACTGTCAGCGCGGACTGGCGGGCATCAGCTTCGGCAATTTCCTGATCAAGCGCGTGGTCGAGGAGTTGTCGGGAGAGTTCCGCAACCTGAAGGCGTTTGCCACGCTGTCGCCGATCCCGGGCTTTCGCGCCTGGCTGGACGAGAGGCTGGCCGCCGACCAGCCTGGTCTGCTGTCGGATGAGGAAGCCGCCAGCCTTGGCTCGGCCATGCCGGCACCGACGGGCGAGCAGGCGTTGGCGGCCATCCTGGCGAAGCGCGGCTGGTGGCGCGAGGCAGGCTTGCGCAAGACCGCCGAACCGGTGTTGGTGCGGCTTTGCGCGCGTTATCTGCTGGCGGAGGTGGTCGGCGGCAGGCGCGCACGCGATCCGGTGGCACATTTCCATCTGTCGAACGGCGCGCGGGTGGAGCGGATCAACGTGCTGGGCGACACATCGGAGAAGGGCGCCAAGGAGAGCGCGACGCTGATGGTCAACTACCTGTACGATCCCGCCAAGATCGAGGACTGGCATGAGGATTATGCCGGTGAGGGCAAGCGCAACGCATCGACGACGGTGCGGCGGCTGGCGCGGGGATGGAACTGAGCGCAGGGCGGCGGTAGTGCGCTGCCATCCGTGAGGCGTTAGACTTCCGCCGGCCGTACCCGGAGACCAGCACAGTCCATGGACACGCCGCTCAGCGCACCCGCTTCGCTCGTGCAGTCGAGACTCGCGGCATGTGCACGTCCTGAAACAGCTCGAGCGCAAGCTGCTTTGGCTGTCGTCGTGGATGATCCATAACGCCAATCACATCAGGCCCAACCGCGATGGGTTGAAGGTGGGCGGGCATCAGGCATCGTGCGCGTCGGTGATCTCGATCATGGCCGCGCTGTATTTCGAGATCGCCCGGCCGCAGGACCGGATCGCGGTGAAGCCGCATGCCGGTCCGGTGTTCCACGCGATCAACTATCTGTTCGGCCGGCAGACATTGGGGAAGATGCGGGGGCTGCGTCAGCTCGGTGGCGTGCAGTCCTATCCATCGCGGGTGAAGGACGGCCCGGAGGTGGACTTCTCCACCGGCTCCGTCGGTCTCGGCGTCGCGATGACGACGTTCTCGGCGCTGATGGCGGACTATGTGCGGCTGCACAATCTCGGCCGCACCGACCTGCCGCCGGGCCGCCATATCGCGATCGCCGGCGATGCCGAACTGGATGAAGGCAATATCTACGAAGCCTTGATGGAGGGCTGGAAGCACGACGTCCGCAATCTTTGGTGGATCGTCGACTACAATCGCCAGAGCCTCGATTTAGTCGTTCCCGACCGGCTGTTCGGCCGCATCGAGGGTCTGTTCCGCGATATGGGCTGGAACGTCGTCACCATCAAGTACGGCCGCAAGCTGGAGGCGGCGTTCGCGCGCGAGGGTGGCGAGGCGCTGCGCGCCTGGATCGATGACTGCCCGAACTCGCTGTATTCCGCGCTGACCTTTCAGGGTGGCGCGTCCTGGCGCCAGGCGCTGCTGGCGGACCTTGGACGCTCGAAGGCGCGCACGATCATCGATTCGCTGTCCGATGAGGAACTCGGCGCGCTGATGACCAATCTGGGCGGCCATGACATCGAAACGGTGATCGATACGCTGCGCGCGGAGGCTGACGACGACCAGCCCACATGCTTCATCGCCTACACGATCAAGGGCATGGGTCTGCCGTTTGCCGGCCACAAGGACAACCATGCCGGGCTGATGACGAAAGAGCAGATGGAGGTGTTCCGCCGGTCGATGGGCATCCGACCGGGCCATGAATGGGACTTCTTCGAGGGGCTGGATATTGGCGAGGACGAACTGCGTGGCTTTCTCGCCGATTGTCCGTTCGGCACGCCGCTCACATCGGAAGGCCGGGTGCTGAGCGCGCCCACCGTGCCGGTGCCGGAAGCTCTGCCGGTCGCGAAGCTGGCCGGCCGCAGGATGTCCACACAGGCGGGATTCGGCGACATGCTTGCCGAGATCGGCCGTGGCCACGGCGAGTTGAAGGCGCTCGCCGAGCATATCGTCACCACGTCGCCCGACGTGACCGTGTCGACCAATCTTGGGCCGTGGGTGAACCGGCGCGGCATCTTCGATCGCCACACGCGCAACGACGTGTTTCGCGACGCGAAGCTGGCGAGCGCGCAGCGCTGGGGGATGTCGCCTACCGGGCAGCATATCGAGCTTGGCATCGCCGAGCAGAACCTGTTCCTGCTGCTGGGTGCCGCGGGGCTGACGCCGGCGATGACCGGTGCGCGGCTGCTGCCGGTCGGCACGGTGTACGATCCGTTCGTGAACCGCGGGCTCGATGCGCTGATCTATGCGTGCTACCAGGATGCGCGGTTCCTGCTGGTATCGACGCCGTCGGGGCTGTCACTGGCGCCGGAAGGCGGCCAGCATCAGTCCATCAACACCCCGCTGATCGGCATGGCGGCTGACCGGCTGGCGAGTTTCGAGCCGGCGCATGTCGATGAGCTGGCGATCCTGCTGCGCCATGCGTTCGATCACATGCAGCGCCCCGATGGTTCGGCCGTGTGGCTACGTTTGTCCACACGTCAGCTGGAACAGCCGGCACGCGCGCTGGATGCGCGGGCGGTGATCGAGGGCGCGCACTGGGTGGTGCCGCCGCCGGCCGACGGCGCGCGTATCGCGATCGGCTACCAGGGTCCGGTTGCGCCGGAGGCCATGGCGGCGTTCGCCGAATTGTCGGCCGAGGAGCCTGGTGCCGGACTGTTGGCAATCACCAGCCCGGATCGGCTGCATGCCGGCTGGCTCGCCGCATTGCGCGCGCGACGCAACGGCGAGCGAACGGCGGTGTCGCATGTCGAGCGCGTGCTGGCGCCGCTGGCGTCGCGCGGCGCCCTGGTCACGGTGCTGGACGGGCATCCGGCGACGCATGCCTGGCTGGGCGCGGTGCACGGTCAGCGCGTGGTGCCACTGGGACCGGACCACTTCGGCCAAAGCGGCGACCTTCCGGACCTGTATCGCGAGTACGGCATCGACGCCGATGCGATCCTCGATGCGTGTGCGCAGGCGCTGCTGATCTAGCCGGTACCCGAGCGGTCGGGGCGGCCACTCTTGTCCAGCTACGCCGCCTTTGCCAGCGACAGCGCCTGCCACACGCTTTCCGGCGTGGCGGGCATATCGATGTGGGTCACGCCATCGACCGACAGCGCGTCGATGATGGCGTTGATCAGCGCCGGCGGACTGCCGACCGAACCAGCCTCGCCAGCCCCCTTCACGCCGAGCGGATTGGCGACGCTCGGCACCTCCAGCAGATCGACCTCGATGTCGGGGAAATCCGCGGCGCGGGGCAGCGCATAGTCCATGAAGCTGCCGGTCAGAAGCTGGCCGGAGGCGTCGAAGCTGGTGCGCTCCAGCAACGCCTGGCCGAGCCCCTGCGATACGCCGCCATGCACCTGGCCGCGCACGATCATCGGGTTCACCGTCTTGCCGAAGTCGTCGCACACGCGATAGCGGACGATCTCCACCACGCCGGTCTCGGGATCCACTTCCACTTCGGCCATGTGGCAGCCGTTCGGGAAGGTGTGCTCGGCGACATTCACCACCTCCGCCGCGTCGAGCGTGGTGGCCGGCTCGCCGGCAGCGGCCTTCTGTCGCTGCGTGGCGGCGAGGGTGATGATGTCGATGCCGCGATCGGTGCCGACGATGGAGAACGTGCCGTCGGCGAAGGCGATATCGGCGGGCGCGGCCTCCAGCACTTCGGCCGCCGCCTGCTTGCCCTTGTCGATCACCGAATCGGCCGTGATCAGAATGGCCTGGCCCTCGGAATAGAGGCTGCGCGATCCGCCGGTGCCGCCGCCGACCGGGATGGTATCCGTGTCGCCCTGGCGCACGCGGATCTTCTCGCCGTCGATGCCGAGCCGCTGCGACGTGAGCTGGATATACGCCGGTCTCGTGTCCCTGGCCGGTCGATTGCGTGCCGACATACACATCGACAAAGCCATCGTCGGCGAAGCGGATTTCCGCCCGCTCGGTCGGATCGCCCATGGTGACTTCGAGATAGTAGGCCAGGCCGATGCCGCGACGTTTGCCGCGCCGCGCGGCCTCCGCGCGCCGTGCCGCGAAGCCGGCGTAATCCATCTGCCGCAGCGCGGCGTCCAGCACCATCGCGAAGTCGCCGGTGTCGTAGGTCTTGCCGACCGGCGTGGCATGCGGCATCGCCGATTGCGGCACCATGTTGCGCCGGCGCAGTTCCGCCCGGTCGATGTTGAGTTCGCGCGCGGCGGCATCGACCAGGCGCTCCAGCAGGTAGTTGCTTTCGGGACGACCGGCGCCGCGATAGGCGTCCACCGGCATGGTGTGGGTGAACACGCCGAGCACGTTGGCGTAGATCTGCTGGAAGTTGTAGACGCCGGACAGCACGGCGCCGCCGGCGAGCGTCGGGATGTAAGGCGCGAAGGTCGAAAGATAGGCGCCCATGTTGGCGACGTTGCGCGTGCGCAGTGCGAGGAACTTTCCGTCCTTGTCGATCGCCAGCTCGCCCAGCGTGACGATTGTCGCGGCCCTGCGTGTCGGCCAGGAACGCTTCGCCGCGATCCGATGCCCACTTCACCGGCCGTCCCAGCTTGCGCGCCGCATAGCAGGTCAGCACGTGCTCGGCATAGAGGAACGCCTTCATGCCGAAGCCGCCGCCGACATCGGGCGTGATGACGCGGAATTTCGCCGGTTCGGTCTGGAACACCGCGCCGAGCAGGTTCTTGATCAGCCAGCCGCCCTGCGTGTTGGCGTACAGCGTCCAGCGATCGGAGGCCGGATCGTAGTCGGCGATCGAGGCGCGCGCTTCCATGGATGCGACGACGACGCGGTTGTTCACCACTGTCAGGCTGGTGACGTGCGCGGCCGCGGCGAACAGCGCATCGGTCGCCGCCTTGTCGCCGATCTCCCAGTCGAACGCGATGTTGCGCTTCACGTCCGGCCAGACGAGTGGCGCGGTGGCGTCGGTGACGTGCGCCAGATCGGTGACCGAAGGCTGCACGTCGTAGTCCACCGACACCAGTTCGGCCGCGTCGCGCGCGGCCGCGGCGGTTTCGGCGACGATGAACGCGACGGGGTCGCCGACATGGCGCACGGCGCCGTCGGCGAGCGACAAATGCGGCGGGTTCGCCATGTCGGAGCCGTCGCGGTTCTGCACCGGCGCGGCGCAGGGCAGCGGGCCGATGCCGTCGGCGTTCAGGTCGGCCGCGGTATAGATTGCCTTAACCCCGGCGACCGATGCTGCCGCCTTGGTGTCGATCGCGCCGAGTTTCGCCGCGGCGTGCGGGCTGCGCAGCACGATACCGTGCAGCATGCCCGGCAACACGATATCGTCGGTGTAGCGCCCGTTCGCCCTTCAGCAGGCGCGGGTCCTCCACGCGGCGGACAGACTGGGCGAGGCCGAACTTGGTCATGGACGCTGTCTCCGGGGCTCGTCTGTGGCTCGGCTGCGAAGCATGCACGCTCCGGACGCGAAAGGCCAAGAGCTATGCAAGATCGTCGCCTGTGCGTTCTGAATGCCGGCTCGTCCAGTCTGAAGTTTGCCGTGTACGGCGTGGCGGACAGCGCCTTGCACCGTCTGCAAAGCGGCGAGGTGGAGAAGATCGGCGGTGAGGGGCGTCTGCTGATAGCGACCGCTGATGGGAAACCCACACATGACAGCATGGTGACCACAAAGGATCATGCCGACGCGCTCGCGATGCTGGCCGGGTTGCCCGATGGGCCGTTGGACAGGCAGGGGCTGATGGGGTTCGGTCATCGCGTGGTGCATGGTGGACCCGACCTTGATGCACCTCGTGGTGGTCGACGCCGCGGCGCTCGCGCGCATCGAGGCCCTGGAGCCGCTCGCGCCGCTGCACAATCCGCCCGCCGTGGCCGTGTTGAAGGCGTTGTCCGAGCTGTTTCCGGGTCTGCCTCACGTGGCGTGCTTCGACACGGCATTCCATCGCGGCCATCCGGCTGTGGCGGATCGATTTGCGATTCCCGATGCGCTTTACCGCGAGGGTGTGCGGCGCTACGGCTTTCACGGGCTGTCCTACGAATACATCGCAGGTGCCTTGGCTGAGCGCGTGCCTGAGATCGCGCTGGGACGGATCGTGGTGGCGCATCTTGGGTCTGGCGCTTCCATGTGCGCGCTGGTGGGTGGCCGGAGTGTGGAACTCGTCGATGACATTCACGGCGTTGGATGGCTTGCCGATGGGGACGCGACCGGGTTCGATCGATGCCGGCGTGATCCTTTGGTTGCAGCAGCAGAAGGGCTGGGAGGTCGATCGGGTCGAACGGTTTCTCTATGCCGATTGCGGGCTGAAGGGGCTGTCGGGCGTGTCCAATGACATGCGCACGCTGCTCGCGAGCGACGTGCCGTTGGCGAAGCTGGCGGTGGAGCATTTCATCTATCATGTCGCCCGTACCGCCGGTGCGCTGGCAGCGGCCATGGGCGGCATCGATGGGATGGTATTCACCGCCGGCATCGGCGAGCGCAGTCCCGAGATCCGTGCCCGCGTGCTGCATCAACTGCATTGGTTCGGCTTCTCGATCGACGAGGCCGCGAACCAGACAGGCGGCCCGCTGCTGACGCGCGCCGACTCCCCGCTGCCGGCGTATGTGATCCCCACCGATGAGGAACTGGTCATCGCGCGGCACACGCTGGGGCTCGTGGGCGGTGAGTGAAGCGACCGTCTCATAGACCAGATCGCCCAGGCGGCTGGTCCACCAGAGGGGCAGACGCCGCTCGGTCAAGGGTTCCGCGTGTCAAATCTCCTTTCGGCTCATCATGCCGGCCATCTGCGTCGGCCTGGCGGATTGCCAGCGCCACGATGGTCAGTGTCGGGTTGCATGCCGCACCGGTGGTGAACTGGCTGCCGTCGGACACGAACAGGTTCTTGATGTCGTGCGTCTGACCCCACTTGTTCACCACGCCGTCGCGCGCATTGGCGCTCATGCGGTTGGTGCCGAGATTGTGCGTGCTCGGATAGGGCGGTGTCGGGAAGGTGCGCACCGCGCCGACCGCCTCATAGATCGCGGCGCCCTGTCGATAGGCGTGGCTGCGCATCTTCTCGTCGTTCTCGTGGTCGTCGAAATGCACGCTCGCGACCGGCATGCCGTTGGCATCCTTCACCTTCGGATCGAGCGTCACGCGGTTCTGCTCGCGCGGCATGTCCTCGCCGACGATCCACAGTCCCGCCATGTTGGCGTAGTCGTCGATGGCGCTGGTGAAGCTGCGGCCCCACGCACCTGGATTGAGGAATGCCGCCATGAACGGCAGGCCGAGCGACAGGGTCTCCAGCTCGTAGCCGCCGACAAAGCCGCGCTTCGGATCGTTGCGTGCTTCGTCACGCACGATGCCGGCCATCGTGGTGCCGCGATACAGGTGCACCGGATTGTCGAACACTGCGTAGACGCTGCCGGTGGTATGGCGCATGTAGTTGCGTCCCACCTGACCCGAGCTGTTCGCCAGACCCTGCGGATACTTGGCTGACTCGCTGTTCAACAGCAGGCGCGGACTTTCCAGCGAATTCCCCGCCACCGCTATCGACGCGCGCCTTCTGCCGCTGCTGCTTGCCGGCGGCATCGACGTATACGACGCCGGTCGACCTTGCCCTGCGCATCGTGTTCGATCCGCATGGCCATCGCGTTCGGACGCACTTCGAGATTGCCGGTCGCCTCGCCCTTGGGAATCTCGGTGTACAGCGTGGACCACTTGCCGCCGGACTTGCAGCCCTGGAAGCAGAAGCCGATCTGCTGGCACGCGCCGCGACCGTCGCGCGGCTGGCTGTTGATCGACATGTTGCCGGTGTGCACTTCCTTGTAGCCAAGTTTGCGCGCGCCGGCCTCGAGCACCTTGTAGTTGTTGTTGCCGGGCAGACGTGGGATGTTGTTGGTCCCGGTGGTGCCCATCTTGTCCTCGGCCTTCGCGTACCACGGCGCCATCTCGGCGAGCGTGATCGGCCAATCCGCGAGGCTCGCGCCGGCGATGTTGCCGTAGGTGCTGCGCGCCTTGAACTCGTAATCCTGGAAGCGCAGCGATGCGCCGGCCCAGTGCACCGTGGAGCCGCCCACTGACTTGACGATCCATGCAGGCAGATTGGGAAAGTCGTGCGCCACGCGCCAGGTTCCCGACGTGGTGCGCATGTCCTTCCAGGCGAGCTGCGCGAAGCTCGCCCACTCGTCGTTGACGAAGTCAGGAATTTCGTGGCGTGCGCCGGCCTCCAGGATCACCACCTTGATGCCCTTCTGTGCCAGCTCGTTGCCGAGCGTGCCGCCGCCGGCGCCGGAGCCGATGATGCAGACGACGCTGTCGTCGTTCAGATCGAATGTCGCCATTGTCGCCTCCCCTATGCCTGCGGCAGCCAGTCGATGTCGTTGAAGCCGCGGTTGATGTAGCCGCCCTTGTCGGCGGAGGCGCCCTCGTAGCCGAACTTCGGCCACACCTCCTTGTTGTTGTACAGCGTCACCAGCAGGTCGCCGTGCAGCTTCTTGAACAGCGCGCCCTGCTCGACGCCCTGCAGCAGCACGACGCGATCGGCCTCCCATGCCACCAGCAGATAGGGACTCTTGTGGTGCTGCTGCGCGGCGGCGTCGAGCTGTGCCACGCCGATCTCGACCATCTTGCGGAACGCGGCGTCCTGGCCGGCCTTCGCGTCGTAGCCTGCGACGGCCTTCACGTAATAGATGTCGGCGAGCCGATCGTGCGGATAGATGTCGCGCGCCATCCGCGCCAGTGTCGCCATCGTGTGGGGCGTCAGGTTCTTGGCGTCCTGCGCCCATGCTGCTGTCAGGGCTGATGCTCATCCCGGTGACAGCGGCCGCGGCGGCGGGAACAACGGTGGCGCTGCCGCGCAGGAACACGCGACGGCTGACCTTGGTGCGCCTGTCCACTTCCCTCATGTGCGTTTCTCCCAGCTTGTTCGGATTGTTGCCGTTCAGTGATAGCGGCCGTGATGTTGCAGCACCTCGATGCGATAGCCGTCGGGGTCCTGCACGAAGAAGAACTTCGCCATCAGCGCGCCGTCGCGGTGGAACTCGCGGATCGGATTGGGTGTCAGCCCCTCCGCCGTGAAGCGGGCGTGTTCGGCCGGCAGATCGTCCACCACGAATGCGATGTGGCCATAGGCGTCGCCCTGCGCGTAGGGCTCGGTGCGGCCGTGATTGATGGTCAGCTCCAGTTCGAAGCTGCTTGTCTTCGCCGATCAGATAGACCAGCGTGAAGCCATCGAAATCGTAGCGGTCGGCCACCCGCATGCCGAAGGCACGCCGATAGAAATCGACCGAGCGTGCTTCATCGAGCACGCGGATCATGCTGTGAATGGGCTTGGCCATCAGTGCTGCTCCTTCAGCCATGCGATGATGCTGGCACGAATCGCCGGATCGGCCTGACGATACAGCATTACCGCGCCAGGGATCAGCTTCTGCGGATTGGTGAGCCAGGCGTCGAGATGGGTCGTCGTCCCAGACGAAGTCGGCGCTGGCAAATCCCGGCGAATAGTGGAAGCCTGACAAGGTGCCGGCCTTGCGGTTGAACACTCCGGCCAGGTTGGGCCCCTGCCGTGGCGCGGCGCCGTGTTCAACGGTGTGGCAGGTGCCGCACTGGCTGGCGAACAGCGATGCGGCGGTCGGCGCCGCCGGCTTTGGTACGTCGAACGGCAACTGCGCATGCGCCATCGGGGTTGCCCCCGCGACGATCAGTTGGCACACGACCGCCCGCCATGACATCGCGTTTCACTCCCGGGGCGATCATGCGACGTCAGGGGAGGGCGATGCAATCCTGTATGGATATGTGATTTCAGGCCAAGCCAGGATTTGTCATTGCGCGGAGCGGGAGCGACGAAGCAATCTCGATCGAGTTGTGCGCGCAATACTTGATGGGGATTGCTTCGTCGCTTCGCTTCTCGCAATGACAGGGGCGCGGCTACTCCGCCGCGAGACCAGGCACGAATGCCGGCACCTCGGCACGCTGCGCGGCATCCATCGGCTGCGGCCACCAGCGGTCTTCCCATTCCTCGAACAGCGGCTTCAGCTTCGGCATCACCGCCTCGGAGAACAGCTTCGTGTTGTACTTGGTCAGCTCCTTGTTCATGTTGCCGTATTGCAGCAGCAGCATGAGGTGGCCGACATTCAGCGACGTCGCGACTTCGGTGAGCTGTTCCACCACCTCATCCGGCGAGCCGATGATGACGTAGCCGCGCTCGACGATGTCCTCCATCTGCGTCGCATCGCGCGCCTGCGCGCGCGCGGCGAGCGAGGCGGCGCGGCCGACCTGGCTTTGCAGCCCGGCGCGCATGCGTGCCTTCGGTGACGTAGCCGGGCGGCGTCGCCCAGCGTGGAATCGGTGAACAGGCAGCGGCCATAGAAATATTCCGCCGGTTCGCGATACAGCTCCATCGCCTTCTCGCGCGTCTCCGCCACGCCGACGAACTGCAGGAAGCCGGCGCGGTACGGATTGCGGTCCTTGCCCAGGCGCGACATCTCCGCCCAGAAGCCGTCCATCGTCGCCTTGCCGTCCTTGTAGCCGAAATACGACAGGTAGGCGTAGACGTAGTCCATCCGCGCGCACCACTGCCACGTCTCGATCGAGCCGCCGCCCGGTATCCACACCGGCGGATGCGGACGCTGCACCGGGCGCGGCCAGATGTTCACGTAGCGCTGCTGATTGAAGCGGCCGTTGAACGCGAAGGTGTCGGGGTCCTGCCAGGCGCGTCATCACCAGGTCATGCGCTTCCAGATAGCGTTCGCGCAGCAGGCTCGGGTTCTGGCCGTAGCAGTAGCAGGTGTCCATCGGCGTGCCGACCGGGAAGCCGGCGATCAGCCGGCCACCCGATATGCAGTCGATCATGGCGAACTCTTCGGCCACGCGCGTCGGCGGATTGTACAGCGCGAGCGAATTGCCCATCACGCAGATCGCCGTGTCCCTGGTGCGCCGCGAGATCGCCGAGGCGATCAGGTTGGGCGAGGGCATCAGGCCGTAGCCGTTGGAATGGTGCTCGTTGCAGCACACGGCGTCGAAGCCGCAATCGGCCGCGAACTCCATCTCGTCCATGAAGTCGTTGTACATCAGGTGCGCGCGCTTCGGATCGAACAGCGACGAGTGGATGTCGACCCACACGGACGGATGCTTCTGCCGGAAGTCCTCCGGCAGTTCGGTGTACGGCATGAGATGGAACCAGAGGAGCTTCATGATGCGTGCCCAATCCTCGCTGCGACTACCGGCGAGTATGGTGGCGAAACTCCCTGGTCCGTCAACTCACCCGTGGGCGCGGTCAGGCCCAGTGGCCCTCCAGCCAGACCCATCCGCCGGTGGGCTGCTGCGCCCAGCGGCCTGGGACCCATGTCGTTGACCCGGCTGGCGGCGGCACGTATTGGCCGGGCTGCCACGCCCAGTTGTTGCCGCTCAGCATCCAATGGCCTGGCTGCCAGACGACCGGCCCGGCTCCCGCGGGCGGCGGCGGGACCAGCTCGCTGCGGGGTGGCGGCGGCGGCCCGGGGACCGTCAGCGCTGTCTGCGCCGGCGGTTGCGCCGGCGGCTGGACGATGACCTGGGTGGTGCGCGCCGGCGGCTCCTCGCGCACGCAGCCGAGTAACCCAAGCAGCGCGGGCACGGCGAAACACGTGTGATGAAGGCGCGGCATCATCGTTGCCTCCTGTCAGCCCTGCCAGTGTCCGTCGACCCAGACGTAGCCGCCGGACGGCTGCTGGGCCCAGTGCCCCGGCTCCCACACCGCCTGCGGCGCCGGCCGCTCGACATACTCGCCTTGCGCCCAGGTCCAGCGCGCGCCGTCCCATGCCCAATGGCCCGGCCGCCAGGTCATCACGCGAGCCGTGTCGGGCGGCGCGCGACGGCACGACCTCGACGCGCGGCGGGGGCGGCGCGGTCGGCGCGACGTAAACCTGGGACTGCGCCGGAACCGGCGTCGGAGCGACCACGACCGTCTGAGCCACGGCCGATGCCGCGCCCAGGGACGATAAAGCCAGCGTGGCCGGCAATGTATGTTCTTCGAATCAACATGGCGCTCCTCCGTCTGATCTCCGAAGTTCGTTTCGCGCTGCTTATCAGAGATTGGCAGTGAATGCGGCGCGAATGGGGCTTCGGGCGCCTGACCGGCATCACTTCGCATTGACGGATATTGCTTGCTTATGGTCAAATAATCGTATGACTGCTTCATGGAAGAAGCTCTCGAACCTCCATCACCGCGTGGCGGCTGTGCGGCGGTTCAGCCGGTTCTACACGCGCGTGATCGGCGCCCTGCATGATGGCCTGCTGCACAGCGACTTCTCGCTGGCCGAGGCGCGGGTGCTCTACGAGCTGGCCCAGCGCGCCGGCGTTACGGCGACCGAGCTTGGACGCGAACTGGATCTCGATGCCGGTTATCTCAGCCGCATTCTCCAGCGCTTCGAGCGCGACGGGCTGCTTGCGCGGACGCCTTCGCCGATCGACCGGCGGCAGAACCTGCTGTCGCTGACCCAGGCCGGCCACGACGCCTTCGCGCCGCTCGATGCGCGTTCGCGCGAGGAGATGGGCGCTCTGCTGGCGCCTCTGGCGGAGCCCGCACAGGCCGCGGTGGTCGCCGCGATGGGCCGCATCGAGTCGCTACTCGGCGCGCCGCGTTCGGCGCCGTGGCTGCTGCGCCAGCACCGGCCTGGCGATATCGGCTGGGTGGTGGGGCGGCATGGCGCGCTCTACGCCGAGGAGTATGGCTTCGATGCGCGGTTCGAGGCGCTGGTGGCGCGGGTCGCGGGCGAATTCCTCGCGCAGCACGATCCGGCCCGCGAGCGCTGCTGGATCGCCGAGAACGACGGGGTGAATGTCGGCTCCGTGTTCCTCGTGCGGCACTCGGACGAGGAGGCGAAGCTTCGTTTGCTGCTGGTCGAGCCGGCGGCACGCGGTCTCGGCATCGGCCGGCGTCTCGTGGCCGAATGCATCGGCTTCGCTCGCGAGACCGGCTATCGCCGCATCAATTTGTGGACCAACGAGGTGTTGGTGGCCGCGCGCGCGATCTATCAGCAGGCGGGCTTTCGTCTGGTGGCCAGCAAACCGCACAGCGACTTCGGGCCGCCGATGGTCGGCGAGGACTGGAGCCTGGCGTTGCGCTGACGCGGCGCCAGTCAGTTGCCGGCCCGCGTCACTGCGATCCAGGGGCTGCGCTCGAGCTGGCGTCACGAAGAGGCGGTGAGTCGAGAACGACAACCATACGCGCCTGCCTTGCAGGAAGTCGGCGCCCAAGAGGGCATCGCCCATGCCACTCACCATCGGCACCACGGGCAACACGGGATCCTCCATCTCCGTGGGCCCGACTCGGAATTCGCGGAACCGATGGATGTGCACGGCCACCTGATCGGGCGCCGCACCATGCGCGATCACAGTGCGGTCGTCCGCCATGTGGTCGTCGGCGAGACCGATCCGCTCCACCATGCGCTGGCTGATCGTGCTCACCTGTGCGCCGGTATCGAATACCGCCAGGCCGCCCACGCCGTCGAGCTCGAATGGCACCAACAGGCGGTCGCGCCGTGTGCTGACGCCGGCAATGTCGAGGTAGGGCTCCTTCCAGGGCGGCATCGGGTTCGGACAATCGGGGCGCGAGCGATAGAAGGTGATGCGATGCGCCGGAAGGTCGAGGTCGAGGTCGAAACCGAGCAGGATGTCAGCACCGAGCAGCCCATCGGCGGAGCCGCCGGCCACGTGGTCGATGCTGAAGTTGCCGACCGTCACGCTGTCCACCGGGAAATGCGTGCCACCGAGCACGATGCCGTCGGGCAGCTTGGCATCCCAGGTCGATGTGGGGCTGCCGATGCCGAAGGTGCGCGTCGCATGCTGGAAGTCGCGTGGCAGATGCAGGCGGTCGACCGCAGTCTCGGTCAGCAGCGTGCGTTCGGCGCCGGTGTCGACCAGCAGCGTCACCGGGTCCCCGCCGACTGTCGCATGCGTGAACAGCATGTGCTCGCGCGCCTCGATCGGCACCACGGCCAGCCGGATCAGCGCACAGGCGTTCCCGGTGCGCTGTTGATTTGCGCTGCCGCTGGCGCAGGCGGCGAGACCGAGCAGTGCGAGCAGGAGAGGCGCCGCTCGGATCACGGCGTTGCGCGGACCTGCACGGTGGCTCGGACCGAGGTCCCATCGGCATCCAGTACGGTGAGCCGGTAGAAGCCCGGCCCCGAAGGCAGCCACGCGGCGTCGCGCCGGATGCGATCGGCAGGCAGCGGCGCGCCATCGATCAGAAAGGTCAGCGGCCGCCGCCCGCCCATCACGCGGATGGTGACCGGCCCGTCGGGCGCGAGAACGGCCCCGGATGGCGGGAACAACAGATGCAGGGCGTCGGTGACCGGGCGGGACTGGGTGGGTGTTCTGCTCCGGGACCGGCGATCACGCTGCGCGGGGCTTTCGGCAACAGGTCGAACACCCGGGACATCAGCGGCAGGGCGAGCGAGGTGCCGGTGGCGCCTGGCAGCGGCGTGCCGTCCGGCCGGCCGATCCACACCGCGACGACGTGGCTGGTATCGAAGCCAAACGCCCAGGCGTCGCGCCCGCCCCAGCTCGTGCCGGTCTTCCAGGCGATGCCGCGCGCACCGAATTCTGGCAGCGGGCGGGTGAGCACATCGGCCACCTCGCGCGCGGCGCTGGCGTGCGAGGAAGTCCGGACGCGGTGTGGTCGGCGCGGCGAGCAGGCGGAGGGGGCCGCCTGTGCCGTCGGTGGCGAGCGCGGCATAGAGCGCGGCAGCGTCACGCAGCGTGATGCCGTCGCCGCCCAGCGCCAGCGGCAGAGACGGATCGGCACCGCGGGGCAGATGGAGGGCGACGCCGGCGGCGCGCAGGGTGGCGGCGAAGCGCAGCGGGCCGACGCGGTCGAGCAGCGCAACGGCCGGCAGGTTCAGCGAGCGGCGCAGCGCATCTGCCGCCGTGAGGCTGCCGGCGAAACCGCGGTCGAAGTTCTCCGGCGCGTACCCGCCGAAGCGGCGCGGCAGGTCAGGCACGACCGTATCGGGTGCAGCAATGCCATCGGCGAAGGCCATAGCGTAGATGAACGGTTTCAGCGCCGATCCAGGGGAGCGCACGGCCCTGGTCAGGTCAATGGCACCGCGCCCCCGAATAGAGGGCGCGGATCTCGCGCGACGATGCATCGGCCACCAGCAAGGCGAGCGCGGCCTGTGGGGGCAGGTTTTCCAGACGCTCCAGCCCCAGCCGCTCCAAAGCCACCTCGAGCGGCAGATCCAGCGTCGTTTGGACCCATGGCAGGCGGGGCAGCGATGCCGCGAGCTGCGGCGCATGGCGCGGCAGCGGGACGCGGGCGGTGGGCACGGGCATGGGTGCTGGCGTCGAACAGGCCCGCGCGGAGGCCGACCGCAAGCACACGATCGCGGATGGCGGTTGCGGCTGCGGCGTGGCGGTCCGGACGCAGGCGCTCTGGCCGGCGGGGGATCGCCACCAGCAGCGCGGCCTGGGCCGGTTCCAGCGCCTCGGGTGGCACGCCGAACCAGGCGAGAGAGCCGGCGCGGATGCCCTCCAGGTTGCCGCCGAATGGGGCGAGGGTGAGCCAGATATCCAGCACGCCACGCCGGCCGTAGCGTGCCTCGAGCTGCAAGGCGCGGGCGATTTCGATCAGCTTGGAGCGGATGGTGCGCGGGCGCGGCTCCAGCAGGCGAGCGGCCTGCATCGCGAGGGTGGAGCCGCCGGATATGACATGGCCGGACCGCAGCAACTGGGCGGTCGCACGGGCGAGGGCGATCGGATCGACGCCGGGATGGTCCCAGAAGCGGCGGTCCTCGACCGCGATCAGCAGGTCGGTGAACAGCGGCGGCGCGGTGTCGGGCCGAAAGCGCCAGACGCCGCCCGCGGCGGGGAGCAATGCCAGCGGGCGGTTCTGGCGGTCGAGGATTTCGCTGCCGACGGAGGAGAGGCGGGAGAGATCGGGAGGGAAGACGCGGTCGAGCAGGGCGCCGAGGGCGGCGAGCGCGAGGCAGAGCGAGGGGAGAAGAGCCAAGAGGGCAACAGTCAGGAAGCTCCCCCTCCCCTTGCGGGAGGGGGTTGGGGGGAGGGGGCTGCGCGGTCCGGGCGTCGCCCCCTCCCCCAACCCCCTCCCGCAAGGGGAGGGGGAGTAGATTGGCCGGCTCTGTTCACTCGGCTGCCACGATGGTGATGCGCCCGGCGGCCTGACGGGCGAACACGCCGGGGCGGTACATGTCCGCCACCTCGGCGCCGGGCAGCTCGAACGTTCCGGGCGTGACCGCACGCACCCGGACGGCCAGCCGGAAGTCCGGCTTCTCGGCGGTCAACGCCACCACCGCGGCGTAGCGATCGTCCGCGCCCGGCTGCGCCTCGGGATCCGACAGCTTGCCCAGCCACGCCATGCCGGGCACCTCGCCGCCGCCGAGCCGTCCGGCGATCTCCCAGCCGGCCGGCAGTCCGTGCTGCACCATGGCGCGGTGCGCCTGGCCGTCCTCCGCCTTGCCCTCAAGCACCAGCACGAACACCGTGTTCTGCTTCAGGTGATCGAGGTCGAGCGGCTGCCCGTCCAGCGTCTCGAACTGACGGGTGATGCGCATCTGCGACCGCGCCGCCGGCAGGGGCGTCGCCGGAACGCCGGTCACCGACACCGCCCGCCACACCGGCTTGTCCGCCAGGTTGCGTGCAACGGCCGGCCCGCCGAGCGCCACCGACACCACGGGAGCGGGCGGCAGGTCGCTGCCGTCCAGTGCGATCCGGGCCGGCGCGCCGTCGCCGGCCCAGCACGGCGCCGGCCGCAGCTGCCCATGACTGTTCCTGCGTGGACAGCGTATCGGCCGACAGGTCCGCCCCCGGCATGACGGCGAGCAGCTTTTCCAGCCGGTCGCCGGGCAGGCCGCTTTCCTTCAGCAGCAGCGCGATCGCCGCCTGATCGCGCAGCGCGGTGCCGTAGTCGTACGCCCACCAGCTGCGGGCCGGCGCCGCCAGGGCCGCGGCGAACGCCGCCTCGGCGCGCGGCTGGTCGTGCGCCAGAGCCAGTGCCGCGCCAAGCTGCGCCTTGGCGAGCGGTGTCGGCAGATGGCCGATCTGCTCCGCCATCACGCGCGCCGCGCCCGGGCGTCCCTTGCCGGCGAGCGCCAGCACGTAGAGCCGGTACGCCTGGGAGGCGAGGTCCTCCGGCTTGTCGCCGGGTTCGTCGGCGGCGCCGGCGATGAACTTCTCCGCGTCGATCATCGCCTGGTCCGGGATCGCCGCCCCGGCGTCGCGCGCCCGCAGCAGGAACTCGGTGGCATAGACCGACAGCCACGGCTCGGCTTCCTCCGATGCCGACCACAGGCCGAAGCCGCCGTCGAAGCGCTGGCGGTCGAGCACGAAGCCCACCGCCTGCTGCAGCCGCGCGGCCCGGTCGGGGCCGGCCAACGGGCCGTCCGGCAGCAGGGCGAGCGGGAAGCCGCGGCTGGTCGCCTGCTCCAGGCACCACAGCGGGTAGCGGTCGAGCGCCTGCACCAGCCCGGCGACGTCGTAGCGCACCGCGCCGCCGAAGGTCGCCGCGGCCTTCCAGGTGCCGGGCACGAACTGGTCGAGCGGCGGGGCAAGCTGGAAATCCGCGCCGGGAGCCAGTTCGCCGGCAGCGACCATGGTGGTGGCGCCGCGCGCGGGCCGCACGGTGATCGCGGTCTCGCGCTGGATGTGGAAGCCGCCGGTGCCGGTCACGTCCAGCCGGATGATGCCGCGCCCGGCGCCGGTCGCGGTCAGCGTGGTGAACGGCAGTGCCTGCGCGCCGGGTGCCAGCGTTGCCGCCAGCCGCCGCTCGCCGGAGACGGCAAGCGGACCGTCGACCGATATCGTCGCCGCCTGCTCGCCCGCCGGCAGGTCGAGATTGTGCAGCAGCAGGGTCAGCCGCGCCTGGTCGCCGGGGGCCAGGAAGCGCGGCAGCAGCGGTTCGGCCACCAGCGGGTCGCGCACATAGATGTCGGACGCCGCGGCGCCGAGACGGGTGCCGCTCCAGGCGACCGCCATCAGCCGCACCTGGCCGTTGAAGTCCGGCAGGTCGAGCGGGAACTGCGCCACGCCGTCGGCGCCGGCCTGCACCGGCGGGACGAACAGCGTCACCGTCTTCTGCGGGATGTCGGGCAGCACGAAGCTGCCCTCGTCGCCGCCCTGGCGCAGCACGGTCGCCGCGCCGTCGGGCGGCGCGATCAGCCGGCCCCAGTCGTCGCGGATGTCGAGCCCGAGCCGGCGGCGGCCGAGGAAATGGTCGGACGGGTCGGGCGAGGCGAAGTTGGTGAGGCGCAGGATGCCCTCGTCCACCGCGGCGAGGCTGACCCAGGCGCCGGGCGCAGTGTGCAGCCTGATCACGGCGCGGGCGCGCGGCGGGTATCTGTCCGCCACGTCGAACGCCACCGGCAGCTTGCGCGCGCCGGGATCGATGCCGACCCAGGCGAGCCCGATGGCGCGACCGGGGCGCGATTTCGCATCCGCAGCCGTGCGGAACACGTGCACGGTGACATAGGCGCCGGGACCCCAGTCGGCGGAGACCGGCACCTCGACATCGGTGCCGCCGGCAGGCACCGACAGGTTGCGCACGGAATGCACGCGGTCGGACAGCACCAGCAGCGTCGCCTCGCCGGCGAATGGCGGGGCGATGTGGATGCGCGCTGTGCCGCCCGGCGCGTAGGACTTGCGATCGGCGGAGACGTCCACCTGGTCCGGCACGTCCGGGTTGTCGGACGACACCCAGCCGGCGCGGAAGCGCATGGAGCTGGCGGCCATGCCGCCATCTTCCAGAACCTCGATGCGGTAGCGGCCGAAGTCGAGCTTGCGGGCGAAGTGGAACGGCGCATCGGCGGGGATGTCGATCGCCTGGGTCTCCAGCGGCTCGTCGCGCCACACCGTCTCGTAGCGCGCCAGGCTGCCGCGCATCACCAGCCGCCAGTCGGGCCGCTCGCGCACCAGGCGCAGCTTCGCCTTGGCCGCGCTGCGCGCGCCGTCGGGGCCGACCGCGACGATGTCGAACGCCGCCTCGGTGCCGGCATCGATGGCGCCGTCGGCGAATGCCGGCTTGATGCCGAGCAGCTTGCCGGGTGGGCGCAGCGGGATTTCGGTGGTGGCGAGCGAGGCGTGGCCGGACGGGTCGTTGACCCCGACGGTGAGCGAGGCCTTCAGCGCGTGCGTCGTGTCCGGGGCGCGCGGGATGTCGATCGAAACGGTCGTATGGCCCTGCGCGTCGGTGTCCGGCACCGGCAGGTCCTTGGAATCGGGCGCGTAGGTTTCGTCGATCAGGCCGATGCGATAGCCGGCGAGCGCGGGGAACGGCGCGGGATCGATCACCAGCCGCATCTGCGCCTGGCCGGTCAGGCCGGCAGCGGGCGCGCCATACAGGAACCGCGCGGTGACCGGCAGCGCATAGGGCTTGCCGGGAACGATCGCAGCCGGACGCGTTGCCCAGTTCGACCGCCATACGGTCGGGCACGAAGGCGTCGACGCGGAACTCCGCGCGGCCGATCGGCGGGCGATCCGTCTCGGCCCTCACCTCGATTGTCCAGGTGCCGACCGGGGCGCCGTTCGACAGCTTCACGGGCAGATGCACCGCGTCCTCCGCCGCGCGCGCCGGGGTCGCGTCCAGGAACACCTGACCGTTCGGCCGCTTCACGATCACATGCACAGGTATGTCGGCCGGCCGGCCCGCGTTGTCGCGCAGCAGCGCCATCACGTTTGCTGTCTCGCCAGGCCGGTAGATGCCGCGATCCAGCCAGACATAGGCGTCGAGCGGTCCTGGATGCGGCAGCCCGGTCACTCCACGATCGGACAGATCGAACGCGGCGCCGCTGAGATCGAGCAGGGTGTAGTCGTCGCCGCCCAGCACCTCGATCGCGCGGGGCGCGACCGGGCCGTCGCCATGCATCAGCGGCGCGGCGAAGCGGCCGACGCCGTCGGTGTCGGTGGCGGTCTCGCCAAGGATCTCGTTGTTCTCGGCGAGCAGGCGCAGCGTGACTCCGGCCCGCGGGCGGGCGTCGGAATAGCCTCGCACCTGCACGGTCAGCCCGTCGGTGCCGCGCCAGATCGTGGGCGCAAAATCGGTGCGCAGGATCATCTGCACGCCGGTCGGCGCATTCGGCGTGCCGTCGCCGGCCGTGGCGCTCAGCGCGTAGAGGCCGGGGCCGGAACCGGCGAGCGCATCGGGCATTGGCAGCGCGGTGTGTGCGCTGCGGTTCGGCTGCCAGTCCGGTATGTCCGCGCTGCCCTGCCAGACAATGCGTCCGGTCTGTTCGCCGATCCGCTCGGCGTCCCAGGACTCGACCGGCTGGCCGAGCCTGGCGCCCCGCATGAAGCCGATGATGTTGCGCTCGGTCAGGCGCGCGAGAGTCAGTTTGACGCTGGAGAGGTTGACAGTGCTCAGCCCGATGGCCGGGGTCTGGCCGCGCGGCAGCAGGAACATGCGCGTGTCGAAGTCGATGCGCGGGCGGCGATTGCCCATGGCGACGTTCAGTGCGGTGTCCTTCACCAAGCTGAGGCCGGACTCGCCGGGCATGCCGGCGCGCAGCACGATCCGCGTGGTCGTGCCGGAGGGCAGGCCGGAGACGCAGATCTGATCGCCCTCGCGCGTCACGGCCGCGCCTTGTGCCGGCGGATCGAGGCGCACCCAGTCCTCGGCGTGGAAATCGTCGCGACGGGCGGGGGCGACGGTGAAATCGATGCAGGCGCGCGGCGGTTCGGCCTCAGGCTCGGTGGAGACGCGGCGGATAAGGATGCCGGTGGCGCGGCGGGCTTCATTCAGCTTCTGCACGATCGCCTTGTTATCCGGCGCGCGTTCGGCAGCGGCCTCCAGGGCCTGGATCGCCTGCGCCGGCCGGTTCAGCGCTCGCAACGCGTCGGCCATCAGCAGCAGCGACGGCACTTCGGGTGCACCGCTGTCGGCGGCGGTGAAGTTCTGCCAGGCGGCCTGGAGGGCGCGGCCGGCCTCGGGCGGCGTGCGGCGCATCTGCGCCTCGGCCAACGCCAGCCACTGCGCCGCGGTCGCATCGCCTAGCGCGATGCGCGTCTCCCATGCCGTGCCGGCGGCCGCCCAGTCCTGCTTGCGGATCGCTGCCGTGGCTGCCTGCTCCGCCTGCTTGCGTGCCTGCGGCGTGCCGCCTGCGGGAAACCGCGACGTGAGCGTCTGTTCGTAGGCCGCGCTGTCGGCCTCAAGGCCGGGCAATGTAAAGTCGTCCGCCCACGCGATGTGGCAGGCGAAGCACAGCAGTGCCGCGAGCAGCAGTCCAAGCCGGCGCATGACGCCTCTCTCCCTGATCCGCTTCCAATCTAATCCGTGAGGAAACGGGGACGGCGGAAAAAAGCGGTTAATTCCGCGCGGGTTGCGCGGCGGCCTCGGCCTTCAGGATATCGCGGATTTCCGCCAGCAGCTCCTCTGCCTTCGGCCCCGCGTGAGCGTCCTCGCGCACGTGAAGCCGGGTGAGTGCCTTCACCACCCAGAAGATCGCGAAGCCGACGATGATGAAGTTGATGATGGCGTTGATGAACAAGCCGAAGTTGAGAGTGGGCGCGCCGGCATGCTGGGCATCGGCGAGTGTGGCGTAGTGCTGGCCGTTCAGCGCTACGAACACATTTGAGAAATCGATACCGCCGACGACGAGACCGAGCAGCGGATTGAGCACGTCCTTCACCAGGCTGTTCACCACGCCGGTGAAGGCGGCGCCGATGATGATGCCGACGGCGAGATCGACGACACTGCCACGCATGATGAAGGCGCGGAACTCGCTCAGCCATGACGGTGCCCGGAGCGATCTTATGCTGGATGACATGGTCGGTTCCCCTCGTGTGGTTGGCGATATTCATGCCCGGCGAGTCCGGTTCGCGTCATTCGCCGCGGTAGGTTTCTCCCCAGCGATCCTGATAAGCGACGCTCTCCAACGACGTGCGCCGCACGGGTCCGAATTTCCCCAGCGGATAACCCATCGGCAAAATCGCGTAGGAATGCACGTTTTCCGGCAGCCCCATCGCCGTCTCGGCTTCCTTCTCGAAGTTCAGGTGAAGCGTGGTCAGCGTGGCCCCGAGGCCGAGGGCGCGACAGGCCAGAAGGATGTTCTGCACGGCGGGAAACACCGACGATCCGGTGTTCCTGGGCCCTGGCGCACACGGCACGATCCAGACCGGCGCCTCGTGGAAATGGTCGGCCAGATATTCCGCCGCCGCAAGCATTCGCGCGAAACGCTCGGGGGTTGTCCCGGGTGCCGGTGCGCTGGCCCGATAGCGCGGTCCGACGATCTCGTGCCAGGCCTTGGTGTACCATGCCCCGGCCGCGGCCTTGATCGCTGGATCGCGGATCACCAGGAACCGCCAGCTCTGCATGTTGCCACCGTTGGCGGCAAAGGTTCCTGCCTCCAGCACCTGGCGCAGCACCGCGTCAGGCACCGGATCCGGCTTGAGCCGCCGCATCGAACGCGTGGTCCGCATGATCTCGAACAGGTCTTGCGACATGGCGTGAACTCCCTCTCATGCGTTCTGTGACACCGGCGCATTCCGGCGGCAAGGCTTCACGGGGTCTAGGAATTCGAGCCGTGAGACGGTATCGGTTGAGCACTCACGAGCGCATCCAAGGCAATGGAGATTGGGAGGGATCGCATGTCGATCACGGTGAGACCGACGGGTGCCGCGCTGGGCGCGGAGGTTGGCGGGGTCGATCTGCGCCGCATCACGGATGCCGACTTCGCGGCGATCCATCGCGCGTGGCTCGATCATCTGGTGTTGCTGTTCCGGGGACAGACGCTGAACGACGATGATCTGATCGCATTCAGCCGGCGGTTAGGCGCGCTGGACTTCGCGCCGATCCAGGAGAACGGCCGGCGGTTCGTCGAGGGGCACCCGGAGATTTACGTTGTCTCCAACGTGATCGAGAACGGCGTGGCGATCGGCAGTCTCGGTGCCGGCGAGGCGGTGTGGCACACCGACATGTCGTATCTGGAGGATCCGCCCAAGGCGAGCATGCTGTACGCGATCGAGATTCCACCGTCGGGCGGCAATACCGGGTTCACCAGCATGTATCAGGCGTACGAGCGACTGCCGGACGCCTTGAGGCGGCGCATCGCGGGCCGTCGGGTAAAGCATGACGGCACCTACAACAGCGGCGGTTATGTGCGGCAGGGTGTGACGCCGACCGACGATCCGCGCGAGGCGCCTGGGACGTATCACCCGATTGTTTGCACGCACCCGGAGACAGGGCGGAAGTGCCTTTATCTCGGGCGGCGGCGCAATGCCTATATCGAGGGCCTGGAGCTCGCGGAGTCCGAGGCGCTGCTGGACGAGGTGTGGGACCATGCGACGCGCGACGAGCTGACCTGGTACAATGCGTGGCGGGTCGGCGACGTGGTGCTGTGGGACAATCGCTGCACGATGCACCGGCGCGATCCGTTCGATGCGTCGAGCCGGCGGATCATGCATCGCACGCAGATGAAGGGCGAGGCGCGACCCGTCGCATAGCGCGCGGTCACTCTACCGCGGCGGCTCCAAGGTCACGCCATAGCGGCGATAGATGCCGGCGATGACACCATCCGCCGACAGACGATCGATTGCCTGGTCGATCGCCTGACGCAGTGCGTCGTCGGGACGCCGCATGCCGATGGCGACATTCCAGACCAGATCGTGTTCGGCCTCGTCCGGCGGGAGCAGCGTCACGGGGTGGTCGGCGTGATGCAGGTTGTAATAGCCGGCGGTCAAAGGTGTCACGGCGGCCGCGTCGACCTCGTGAGCCGCGAGCGCGTCCAGCATGTCCTCCTCGAAGCCGAATATCGAGATCGGCACGTGACGGCGATCGAGGCTCATCGCGGCGAGCGATCCGGACTGCACCGCGACCTTGGTGTTGGGGTTGAGGTCCTTGAACGATCTGATCGGGCTGCCTGGCGGCACGGCGAGAATGACGCCGCTGCGATAATAGGGTTTCGACAGCTTGATGCCGAAATCGGTCGGCGCGTCGCTCGCGGCGATCGTGTCGAGCATGAGGTCGCAGTCAGTGCGCGGGATCTGATAGCTGATGAGCACCCATTCCGGCGCGAGCGCGACGCCGAGTTGCTTCGCCAGCGCCTGACCCAGCTCGATCTGGAAACCAGGCGGCTGCGCGGTGCGGCTCGCGAAAGGCAGCGAGTTCGGATGCGCGCAAAGGCCGATGGAGCCGGCCTCGCGGATCGCCGCGAGAGAACGGGCTGAGGCGTTGCCGGCGAGGCAGAGCACGCTCAGCGCCGCCAGACCAAGGAAGCGCGGCGGCGGGCTCATCCGGGCTCCGGTTTCAGTGAACGGATGTATTTGATGATGGCGTCGATGTCGGCGTCGCTGAACGTCGATCCGAAAGCGGGCATGGCACCTTCCTTGCCCAGCTTGATCCGCGTGCGGATGAAGTCGTCGCTGCGCTGGGTGTTCATGAGCTGCGGGCCCTTGCCGGCGGCGCGGCCGCCATCGCTGTGGCACCAGCCGCAGGTGGTCGCGAACAGCGCGGGCACGTCGAGCGAGGATGTCCCATGCGCAGTGGGAGGCTGCTGAGCGAAGGCCATCCGCGACACATTGGCGGCCAGCAATGCCAGTCCGAGCATGCGAAAAAGCATGATGAAATGGTGTCGTCTCCGGCGTTGGCCGCAACCGTCGGAAGGCTCCGCTGGCGGAGATGTGACATCGGCAGGGGAGCCTGAGAGGCGAGCGGCTACTTCAGCGAATAGACCACCAGCACGCCGTCATCGCGCGGCATGCTCTTGTAGGGCTCGCCGAAGGTCGGCGCGAAGTCGTCGCTCACCATGCCGCCGAAGCCCGCGACCACGGCAATATATTGCTTGCCGTCGACAGCGTAGCTCACGATGCCGCCCTGATGGCCGAGACCGTCGCCGTGGCTCCAGAGCTCCTTGCCGGTTGCCGCATCATAGGCGTGCAGGGTTCCGCGACTGTCGGGGACGAAGACCAGATTGCCTGCGGTCGACAGCACGCTCGCCATCGGCGGTTCGGGGAAGCGGACCTCCCACTTCTTCGCCCCGGTGATCGGATCACGCGCGTCGAGGTGGCCGTAGATCGTTCCGCCCGGCGGCGGCACCAGCTTGAAGTTCGCGCCGATGTTGAGTTGCACCACAGGCTCGGTCACTGGGGTGGTCTTCACCACGTCGAGGCTGATGCACCATTCGTTGCCGATCTTGTAGTAGAGGCCGGTCTTCGGATTGTAGCTGCCGCCGTTCCAGCTTATCCCGCCATTGATCGCGGGGCACAGCGGCTCGGCCTGTTTGCCGGCACTGAAATCGCGGCGACCGACCAACTCGCCGGTCTTCGGATTAATCGATTTGACGAAGTTGATGTTGTCGACGATGGGATAGACGTTATCGAGCTTGAGGTTGCGATCGTAGACGAAGATGTAACCGCTCTTGTTGGGATGAACGATGTATTTCTGACCGTTCCGGTCGAGCATGACGAACTCGCCGACCGCGCTGTCGAAATCCCAGCCGTCGTGCGGCAGTTCCTGGTGATAGAATTTGAGCTTGCCGGTGTCGAGATCGAGGCCGAGTACCGGACGTGGTGTAGAGATTGTCGCCCGGTCGCGCGCCAGACGTCTTCCAGTCGGGGCCTGACCAGTCGTAGAGCGGCGCCGGGTTGGCGGTGCCCCAATAGACGGTGTTGGTATCGCTGTCGTAGGTGCCGGGCATCCAGCCACCGCCGCCGCCGGTGCGCCAGGAATTGTTGCCCCAGGTCTTCTTTGCTTCATCGGTGGGAGCAACCGTGAGGAATGTCCACTTCACCTTGCCGGTCGCCGCGTCCACTCCGTAGATCGGGCCGCGGCCAGGCCACTCGCCGCCCTGGCTGCCGATCACCACGGTTCCCTTGGCATACAGCGGGGCGCCGGTGAAACCGACGGTGAGCTTCTGCGAATCCTGAAGCTTGGTATCCCAGGCGACCTTGCCGGTCTTCATGTCGAGGGCGATCAGCCGGCCGTCCACCGTGCCAACGAACGCCTTGCCTTCGCCGAGCGCGACGCCGCGGTTGTAGGGCGAGTGCGTCTGGCGTGCCACGAGAGCGTCGTCGAGTTCGGGGAAGTATGACCAGATCAATGCTCCGGTGGCGGCATTGAGCGCGAACACGCGGCTGTAGGAGCCGGTGTAGTAGAGCACGCCGTCTGCGACCAAAGGCACCGACTGCAAGCCGCGCGTCGAGCGGCCTGGAATATGCATCCAGGCGACCGTGAGATCCTTCACTGTGCTGTTGTTTATCTGGTCGAGGCCGCTGTAGTTCCAGCCGTTATAGGCACCATGGTAGGTGAGCCAGTCGTTCGGGTGGTCGGCGGCGATGCGCGCGGTGTCGACCGTCTGCGCCCGGCCGGGCATGCCGCCAAGCGTCGTGCCAAGACCGAGTAGGACAGCGATCGCAAAGCCGTACTTCGTGCTGCGCATGGACGTTCTCCCCTGAGACTATTGTTGACAGCGGTTCTGCGGCTATTGTGCGGTGGGTACTATAGCGCCGCCAACTGCAAATGGAAGGTCTGGCGCCTGCCACAACTGCTTGCCCGGCGCGTGATGCTGCGAGGCGGGAGACGCTGGGGAGGTTCCGCGCCGCGCCGCGGAAATCCGCCTAACCGATCTGCACCGATTGCACCGCCTCCTCGAGCTCGAGAAACGATGGCATGTGCTCGTTGGGCACCATCTTGCGGCCTGATTCGACGCTGACCTGCGGCGCGTTGCCGTGCAGATGGGTGACCAGCACCGCGCGGATCACTTCATAGTATTTCGCTTCCTCCTCCACCACGCCTTTCAGGCGTGACGCACAAGGTCCGGCGAGACCATAGGCGAGCAGCACACCGAGAAACGTGCCGCACAGCGCGCTGGCAATCATCCCGCCGAGGACCGCCGGCGGCCGGTCGATGTGCGACATCGTCTTGATCACGCCGAGCACCGCCGCGACGATACCGAGAGCGGGCAGGCCGTCAGCCATGCCCTGCAAGGCATGCGCGCCGTGCAGCTCTTCGTTCAGCGTCTTCTTCAGCTCGCGTGCCATCACGTCTTCGATCTGGTTGGGGTCGTCGGCGTTCATCCCGACCATCCGCAGGTAGTCGCAGATCATCGAACTCGCGAAGTGGTTGGCGAGAACCTTGGGGAACTTCTGGAAGGCAGGGCTTTCCTCGGGTTTCTCGATGTGCACCTCGAGTGCCATGTTGCCCTTGGTGGTGGCCAGGCGGACCAGGAAATACAACAGGCTCAGCAGATCGATGTAGTCGCTCTTCCTGAAGGCGGCGCCGGCGATGATTTTTTTGAATCCGCCGACCGAATGCTTCAGGTCGTGCATGCTGTTGGCCATGACGAACGCGGCGATCCCGGAGCCGCCGATCGTCCACATTTCGAATGGCAGGGCCTCCATCAGCACATCGAAGCTGCCGCCGGACACGAGGTAGCTGCCGAACACGCAGGCGAGCAGCAGGACGAAGGCGCCGACCGTCAACATCGCATCGGCTCAGGGGGCTTCCGGCGGCGACCGCGCGGAGCGGAGCACGACGATGGCGATGCGCCGATTGGCTGCCGCAAGCGGGTCGCTTGGCACTGCGAGGTCGCGCTCTGCATTGCCGGTGACGCTGCGGATACGCGTTTCCTGTAAGCCCGATTCGACCAGCAGCCGTCGCGTGGTATTGGCGCGGTCGGCGGAAAGTTCCCAATTGGTTCGGCCAGAGCCGGCGTATGGTGCTGCGTCGGTGTGGCCGGCGATGGAGATCTCCTGCGTCAACCTGGCCAGCACCGGCGCCACCTTGTGCAGCAGCAGTTCGGCCTTCTCGTTCGGTTCGGCGGAGCCGGTCGCGAACATCGGCTCGCGGTCGGCGTCGCGGATCTGAATGCGCAAGCCCGTCCGGGCGTCATGTCGATCACCAACTGGCGCGCCAGCTCCTGCAGTTCCGGATCGCTGTGCACCACGTCGCGTATCTGCTGCGCCGCCTGCTCGAAGGACTGTTTCTCGCCTCTTTCCTGTTCCGCCCGCAGCTCCGCCTCGCTTGGCTTGCGCCGTGCGTCGCCGTGTCCCGGCTTGGTCGCGGCGCACCGGCGGCTCGGGCCGGCGCGCGGCGGCGTCGCGCACCTGTTGCGGCGGCGGCTTCGGCTGGCGGCCTGCCGCCAAGATCGGGCGCCTGCTCTTCGAATCGTCGCGATGCGGCCGCGGCTGGCACGATCGACATCCGAGGCGGTCATCCTCGGCGTGATCGACCACGGGATGTCCCGCCGACCGTCACCTGCGCGGCTCCGAGGTCGGAGAGCATCGCACCATCCGAGAAGGCTGTGCGTCCGCCGAACGGCAGGCCGGTACCGGATGAGTTGTGCGACAGCACACTGTTCGGGCTGAAATAGTCGGCCAGGCCCTTGCGCTGTTCCTCGGTGGTCGCGTTCAGCAGCCACATCAGCAGGAAGAACGCCATCATGGCGGTGACGAAGTCGGCATAGGCGACCTTCCAGGCACCGCCATGCCCCTCGCCTTCGACCACCTCCTCCTTGCGGATGAGGATTTCGACCTTGCCCTTCCTGTCCGCCTTGCCACGCATGCGCATGCCAGACTCCCGCGACAGGAACAGCGTGAACGTTCCAGTTTAATTCCTGGCTAATCGCGACCGCCTCATGGCCGCGGCAGGACCGACGGCAGGCACGCTATCGCCGGCCATCACGACGCGATAAAGCCGGAACAGTTCGACCGTTGCGTCACCGCTTTTGCGCGCCGTTTCGCCGATCTCCGTCGGGTTCCGCCAAGGCGGTTCGTCGAGTTCGCTGCCGCGGTGTGCGCTGCGGACCAGAATGCCGACGTGACCCGCCGGGATCGCCCGCGGCAGATCGGTCAGGGTCCAGCGTGCATCGACGCCGATCACGGTCACTCGAGGTGGCAGGGCGCGGGCCAGTTCCGCCGCTACGCCGTAATCGTCCGCCGCAACGAAGGCAGCACCGGCCTGTCGGCGGATCGCGTCGACCCGTTCGGCCAGTCCATCCCAGCCGGCCAACTGGCGGGCGATCGGGTCGATGCCGGCGGGCACCGGCAGCAGCGGCGTGGCCGCCTGTAGATACACCAGGAACGTGAGGGCCAAACCGAGAGCCAGGGCCGGCCGCAGCATGCGCGCCCAGATGGGCGCGCTCAGTCCGCCCGCGGCGATGGCAGCGGCCGGATAGATGATGGCGGGCCAGTTGCCTTGCACCCGGTCGCCCAGCGCGTGCTGCGTGAACAGCATTACCGCCGGGCAGAGTCAGCGCGGCCAGCAGCGTCCACGCCAGATCACGCGTGCGCCAGGACCGGCGCGCGGCCTCGATGATGCCGCCGACGCAGAACGCGAAAATCAGCGGCGTGATAAGTCCGGCCTGGCCAAGCACGAGCTCGCCCAGGAACCTGATCGCCTGCGAGGGATGCCAGGCGGCCACACGGCCGCCCTGTCGAGCGAAGCTCGCCCAGCCATGGGTGGCCTCCCACAGCACGACCGGCAGGAAGATCACCGAGCCGACGCAATGCGCCAAGCCAGGGTGCCGGCCGCCGCAGCCAGGCCCGCATCGAGGGCATGGCCAACAGCCAGAGGGCGATGCCGAACCAGAGCAAGGCGGCCGTGTATTTGCTCGCCATCGCGAGCCCGGCGAACAGGCCGATCAGCGAGCCACCACCGCGCGCTCCCGCCGTCGAGCAGGCGCGCCATGGCCCAAAGGCACGCGGTCCAGAACGTGAGGAGCGGCGCATCGGGGGTCATCAGCACGCCGCCGACGCCGAACAGCAGCGTCGCATTCAGCAACGCCGCGGCGCGAAGGCCGGCATGGCGGCCCGGCAGCAGGCGATCCGCCGGCGTCCGCCAGCAGCAGCGAGGCGATCGCGACGGCGACACGGGCCGAGCAGCCGGACGCCCAGCGCGCTGTCGCCGGCCAGCGTGGTGCCGATGCGGATCCAGAGCGCGACCATGGGCGGATGGTCGGGATAACCGGCCGCCAGTGCGCGCGACCACACCCAGTAGTAGGCTTCGTCCGGTGCGAGCGGCACCGACGCCGCGACAACGAGGCGCAGCAGGGTCAGCGCGATCAGCGCGACCAGTGCCCAGCGCGAAATGCTCATCGCCCCTGGGATCGCCTTGCCGCCTCGCGCCTCGGGATGACGGATTATCGTGCGCGCCAGACCAGCGTCGCCGACACGGCGTAGTTCCACACCACGCCGATCACCGCGCCGATCGCGCCGGCGATCGTCCAGTTGGTGTGGGTATCGATACAGCGTCTTGGCGATGCCGATATTGGCGACGGCACCGAGGCCGCATACCAGCATGAACAACAACAGCCCGCGCCACAGACGCGGCCCGCGCAGCCGCTGGTCGCGATAGGTGATCTCGTTGTTGAGCTGGAAGTTGAACACCATGGCAACCACGGTGGCGATGGCCTGTGCCGCTTCGAACTGCCATCCGACCAGCTTCAGCACCGCGGTCGAGCACGGCGAGATGCACCAGCACGCCCAGGGCGCCGACCAGCGCGAACGAGATGAATCGCAGCGGCAGCAGCCCGCCGAACACCTTGTCCAGCAGCAGGCCGGCGAATTGCGAAAGCACCAGCGCGTCGAGCTTGCTCTCGCCGGCCACGCGTTCGTGGAAGACGCAGGGGATCTCGATCACGCGCAACGGTGCCGGCGAGCTGAGCACCAGATCGAGCAAGAATCTTGAATCCCTGGCCGGTGAGGTTGGTCGCCAGTGTCTCGAACAGCGGGCGAGGCAGCATGAAGAAGCCGCTCATCGGATCGGTCAGCCGCGCCGGCAGGAAAAGCTGCGCCAGCCGGATGCCGCCGTCCGACAGCAGGTGGCGCCAGCGGCTGGCCAGTCCGGCGTCATCGCCGCCGCCGACGTGGCGGCTGCCGACGGCGAGATCGTATTGGCCGCTCCCGCAGGACGGCCAGCATATCCGGCAGCTTCGTCTCATCGTGCTGAAGATCGCCGTCGATCACCGCGATGAACTGGGCCGAGGACGACAGCGCGCCCTCGATCACCGCGGAGGCAAGGCCGCGGCGGCCGATGCGGCGGATGCAGCGGACGCGCGGATCGGTCTGGGCGATGCGGCGGACCTCGGCGGCGGTGCCGTCCGGGCTGTTGTCGTCGACGTAGACCACCTCCCAGGCGATGCCGAACAGCGCGGCGTCCAGCCTGGCGATCAGCGGCGCGACGTTGGGACGCTCGTTGTAGCACGGCACCACAACGGTCAGCGTCGGTGCGCCGCGCGCGACGGTCGGCAACCTCGATCAGCGGGGTAGCCGGAATTCGGACATGCCGTGAATTATGCCACGGGCCACGGGCTCTAGAGCGGCACCCCGGCCAGATGGCGGCTGGTGCGGATCGTCTGCAACGTCTGCACGCGGGTGACGGTGGGCGCGCCGGTCAGGCGCTGGGTCAGCTGGTTCTCATGCGCGGTGTCGCGCGCCACCAGCTTCAGCAGGAAGTCGCCGCCGCCGCGGATCATGTGGCACTCGCGGACCTCGGGCCAGGCGGCGACGAAGCTGCTCGAACGCGGCGAGCACGGCCTCCTTCTGGCTGTCCAGCCCGACGATGGCGAAGAAGATGATCTCCCAGCCGAGTTTCTGCGGATCCGAATCGGCGTGATAGCCGCGGATCACGCCCGCCTCCTCCAGGCGGCGGACGCGGCGCAGGCAAGGCGGGGCGGAGATGCCGGCCCGGCGCGCCAGCTCGACATTGGTCATCCGGCCATCCGTCTGGAGCTCCGACAGGATGCGGCGGTCGATGGCGTCGAGAACGGGCGTGTCGCCGATCGGAGCCTTCATGATGCGCGCATTCTAGCGGGCGCTGGTTGCATGGTCTGATTGTGACATTTCGAGGGGCGGCTGGATAGACGCAATAATATTGCAGGAGCGGGCGGCAGCAAGTGCGCCGCGCCGCATTGCTTGTGCTGGCGCCGCGGCGGACCGATATTGTCACGCGATCACCTGCAACGAGACTCGCAATGCCCGAAACCCACCGCACGCGCGTCCTGATCATCGGCTCCGGCCCCGCCGGCTACACGGCGGCGATCTATGCGGCGCGCGCCAGCCTGTCGCCGATCCTGGTGGCCGGGCCTGGAGCCGGGCGGGCAACTGACGATCACCACCGATGTCGAGAACTATCCGGGCTTCGCCGACGTGATCCAGGGCCCCTGGCTGATGGAGCAGATGGCGGCGCAGGCGGAGCATGTCGGCACGCGCATCGTGCACGACCTGATCACGCGGGTGGATTTCGGCCAGCGTCCGTTCCGTTGCGTCGCCGATTCGGGGGACGTGTTCCTGGCGGACGCGGTGATCATCGCCACCGGCGCGCAGGCGCGCTGGCTGGGCATCGAGTCGGAGCAGCGGCTGCAAGGCCGCGGCGTGTCGGCCTGCGCCACCTGCGACGGCTTCTTCTATCGCGGCAAGGCGTGTCGCCGTGGTCGGCGGCGGCAACACCGCGGTGGAGGAGGCGCTGTACCTCACCCACCACGCCGACAGCGTCACGCTGATCCATCGCCGCGACGCGCTGCGGGCGGAGAAGATCCTGCAGTCACGGCTGTTCGCCCACCCGAAGATCAGCGTGGTCTGGGACAGCGTGGTGGAGGAGATCGAGGGCGGCGGCACGCCGGAAGTCGTCACCGGGGTGCGGCTGCGCAACGTGAAGACCGGCGCCTTCGAGCGGCTGCCGGTCGATGGCGTGTTCATCGCCATCGGCCACACGCCCGAACACGGCGATCTTCGCCGGGCAGGTGGCGATGGACGACGGACGGCTACATCCTGACCGAGCCGGGCAGCACGCGGACCACGTGTCGAGGGGGTGTTCGCCGCGGGCGACGTGCAGGACAAGGTGTTCCGCCAGGCGGTCACCGCGGCGGGCACCGGCTGCATGGCCGCGCTGGAGGCGGAAAAATGGCTGGCGGGAGCGGTCGAGGTTCCCGCGATGGCCGCGGACTAGCCAGAAATCGCGCGAATAGGTCCAACATCGTCGCGCACAGCCGGGCCGATTTGTTCTAGTGCCGCGTTCCGCCGCTGCAACGAGCGGGGTAGCGACGCACTGTCAGGGCAGGTTTCATGCGATTCCGCCGGGGTCACGTGACCGGCGGACGGGAGATGCCGAGTGATCGACTGGGACAAGCTGCGGGTCTTCCACGCGGTGGCGGAGGCCGGCAGCTTCACGCATGCCGGGGACACGCTGAACCTCAGCCAGTCGGCGGTATCGCGGCAGATCTCGGCGCTCGAGGAAGCGTTGCAGGTGCCCGCTGTTCCATCGCCACGCGCGCGGACTGATCCTGACCGAGCAGGGCGAGGCGCTGAACCGCACGGTGCGCGAGGTGTTCGCCAAGCTGGCGATCACCGAGGCGCTGCTGACCGAGAGCAAGGAGAAGCCGGCGGGGCGGCTGAAGGTCACCACGACCGTGGCGTTCGGCTCGATCTGGCTCGCGCCGCGGTTGCACGAGTTCCTCGAGATGTATTCCGACGTGTCGATCTCGCTGCTGCTGGACGATTCGGAACTCGACCTGGCGATGCGCGAGGCGGACGTGGCGATCCGCATGCATCCGCCGAAGCAGCCCGATCTGGTGCAGCGCCACCTGATGACGCTGCAATGGCATGTCTGCGCGTCGCCCGAATACCTGAAGCAGACACGGCGTGCCGCAGCGGCCGGAGGATCTCGACGCGCACAAGCTGGTCCTGTTCGGCCACCATCATCCGCCGGTGGAGGACGTGAACTGGCTGGCGGAGGTCGGCCGGCGTCCGGGCAACCCGCGGCGGCGCGCTGCTCGAGGTGAACAGCACCCAGGCGGTGCTGCTGGCGATTCGCTCGGGGCTGGGGATTGGTGCGCTGCCGGACTTCGTGGTGACGGAGAATCCGGACCTGGTGCGGATCCTGCCCGACCTGAAGGGGCCGAAGGTGGACGTGTATTTCGTCTACCCGGAGGAGCTGCGGAATTCGAAGCGGGTGGCGGTGTTTCGCGATTTCCTGCTGTCGCGGCTGGCGGCGTTCCACTGAGCTGGTAACCGCGCTGCCGCACCAATGCCACAATCGGATGGGTTGCCGTCAGGGCATGCGTCCTCGGCATGGCGGCTTCCGGTTTTTGCGGATGGATCGCAGTCGCAGCGCACCATTACAGTAGAGCCATCGAATACGGCGGCGTTGCCGCCAGTGTTCCGGCTCTTCGGAGTCGGAAGGGGGTCGATGACCCCTGCGTCTCCCAGACGTGAAGCCTCCCTGTTTACTTGCCCCCGGTCACTGACCGGGGGCTTTTTCTTTTCACCGGCTTTTTGACAGCCGCCATCACGGCCGCGACGATCCATTGGCGCGCGCGGGGGCAATGCTTCACGTTTACTTGTCTCGGCCGCAGCCCGAGCGCGCGCAGCAGGTCCGGATCGATCCGGCTCGGCGATCGGCCGGCGGATGCAGCGCGAACCCCATCGAATCGTCGTAGCCCCACAGCGCCCAGCCGATTCCCTGGCTGCTCGCACGCCTCGCGCACGGCGGTGAGCCAGGCCAGGCGCGCGGGCGGCATTCAGCCGCTGCGAGGCGCCGAATTCCCCAGCCAACACGACAACGTGATGGCGCCGCGCCCAGTCGCCCGCTGCCGCGATTCGCGCGGCGAGCTTCGCCGCGTCCCAGCGTTGCGCGCAGTAGAAGCGCATCAGGTCGATGGTCGGTGCGTCGCGGCTCGACTCGCGGCGATCGCGTCGCAGGCCGCCGGATCGGTGACCGGAAACGGCAGCCGCGCCATGGCGGCGGTGTCCAGGCCCGGGTCGGTAGGCACCCAGCGCGGTGAGCTCCGCCGGCTCGTACAGATGGAAGCTGTAGATCACGTTGGGGTCGGGTTCCGGCGCCAGCGACTGCAGCCCGGCGATGCTGCCCCAGTCGGCCGCCGGTCAGGACGATGGTATTTGCGGGCAGAACGGCGCGGATCTGGCCAGGACGCCTGATGCTGGAGGCTGGCCCAGGCGTCGGGTTCGCTCGGCGAACACCGGCTCGTTCAGCACTTCGGGGAACGTCGCCGCCGGGATCGAACCGGCGCAGCAGCGAGCGCCAGCGAGCGCCAGGCCGTCGAGCAGCTTCGCCCGGTCCGCCGGGTCGGTCTCCAGGTGCCAGTCGGTGGGGAACAGTGCCACGATCACCGCGAGACCGTGCCGCTCGCAGCCGGCGCCACTGCGCTCGGCCAGCGCATCCGGTCGAGCGAGCAGTTCGGGCTGCAGCGGCAGGCGGATGAAGGTGAATCCGGCATGCTTCAGCGCATCCAATGCCGCGTCGTCGAGATAGAAGCGCAGCGCGCCCGGATCGCGACGCGGCGGGAAACGGAACCAATGGGTGATGTTGACGCCGCGCCGGAGCGTGTCCGGCAGATCGCCGGCGCCGGTCAGCAGCGTCAGGGCAAGCGATGCCGTCAGCAGCCGGTAACCAATCCTTCGCATTGCGCTGCGATAGACGCGTGGCCGCTAATGACCGGTGAACGACGCCGTGCGCAGACTGCCGATCCTGTCCGTATTGCTGGTCGCGACGATGCTGCTCACCACCATCGCCTGGCTGCGTGGGGCGGAATACGACGAGCAGTATACGCTGTTCCTGACCGCAGGCGTGGCCCGTCCGGTCTGGGGCGCTGATGTGGTCACTGCCGGCGAGGTGCGGGCGTTGCAGTCCGGGCGCGCGGACTTTGCTGTCGTGGCGCGCGACCTGCGCGCCGCGGACGTCCACCCGCCGCTGTATTTTTGGACGGTTGCGCTGTGGCGGAGGTTGGCAGGCAATTCGCTGTTCGCGGCGCGCCTGGCTTCCGTGCTGTTCAGCGTCGTGACGCTGGGGCTGGTCGCGAAGATTGCGCGGTCCCTCGGCATTCCACCTGTGAGCGCAGTGCTGCTGACGGTGGGTTGCTACGGCTTCGCCTATACCGGTGCCACCGCGCGCGGCTTCGCCATGGCCCAGATGCTGAGCGTGGCCGGCGTGGCCTTGCTGATCGTCGCCCGGTCGCGCCCTTGGCGGTCGCTCGGCGCCGGTTCGCTGCTGGGCGCCGCGACATTCGCGAATTACCTCGCGGCATTCGTGGCCTGCGCCGCGCTGGTTCACGCAGTACATTGGTTTCGCGGTCTTACGACTCGCGTCGCAAGCGGTGATTCGCGTCGTGGGCTGGTCCTGCTGGGCTTTGCTGCCTGGCTTCCCGCCGACCTCTGGTTCCTTCTGGCCCAGCGGCAAAGTCGCGCCGGCCAGTTCGCGCCGTTCGAACCGACCCGCTCGCTGGTGCGGCTTGCGCAATATGCGGTCGCGACCGTGTTCGGCGGATTACCGCTCTATGTCGACGGCATCGCACGAACATGCGTGACCGTCGCGCTGGGGGCTGTTTCGGTCGGCCTGATCGGACTGATGATCCTGCGCTGGCACCGCATCGCCACGCCCGCGACGCGCGGACTGCTTGCCATGTCCGCCGCCGCGCCGGCGATCGGCCTTCTGCTACTCGGCCTCGCGTTCGACAACACGCCGATCGAACTGCGCTATCTCGCCTTCGCCACGCCGTTCGCCGGCCTGCTGCTGGCTGCCGCGTTGCCACGCTACGCTCGCCATGCTGTCCTGGCGATCCAGGCCGTCGCGCTGCTTGGTTTGATGACGCGGCAGGAGACGATGCAGCCGGCGCGTGCCACGGCGGCCGCGGCCGCGTCGCTTGCGCAAGATGGCGTGGTGCTGCTGCCGCACGGCAATGACGGCGTGGGCATCGTCGGCGCCTTCGCCGTCGAGTCGGCGCCGATGCTGCGCCTGCTGGTGATCGGCCGACAGGAAACGCCGGCCGAGATCCGTGCGCGCGCCGCGTCTTATCCGCGTGTGGCGCTTGCCCTGATCGGTCAGGACGATTCGAGCCGCGCAACGCTGCCTATCATGCGCCGAGCGTTCGCCGATCCATGCTGGCGCGGAGCAGGCGAGGCGTTCGACGTGCTCGCGTTCGACCGCCTTTGCGGCGAGCGATGCGCTTGCCCCCGGAAGGGTCTGCAATAACAGGGCTACAGCGTCACGTCCCCGTACGGATAGAACTTCGCCAGCTCGACATTCTCGTAGCTGAGCGCATCGAGGCGGATGGTGCCGAGGAATGGCTGGGTTGGCTCGACCAGCAGGATCTTGCTGGCGAAGCCGCTGTCGTCGAAGCCGCGCCGGAAGTGCACGCGCGACTTGATCGCGATGACATGAAAGGCGGCCGGGTCGATGCCGACGTCCACCAGCGTCGACGGTTCTATGATCTGCACCAGATATGGGCTGATCACCAGCAAGTTGCCATGGCCGAACGCGACGCTGACCCAGCGCTGCCCGTGGCGTTCGGTCACGCGCACGACAGAGCCCGTGATGCGAACCGGGTCGCCGGCGGATTCGTCGGCCAGACCGCCGACCGCCATGTCGAACGCGTCACCCGCGGTGACGTTCTTCAACGCGTCGATCGCGCTTGCGTCCGCGACCGTGGCGATCAGCGTTCTGGACAGTCCCTGTGCGACGATCTCGCGCAGCAGCCAGGTCGCATAGCCGGAGCGATCGCTGTGGTCCGCCAGCACCACCGGCACATCGCCCGCCGCGACCGCCTGCTTCGCCGACGCGACGCCGTCGGGTATCGTGTGCACCTCGGTCGAGTGCAGCAGCGCATCGCGCCGCCGCCAGGCGAACCGTGCCATGTCGTCGGCGATGCGGCGCGCCATATCCGTATCACCGTTGGTGATCGCCTGAATCGTCATCCCGACATCCGGCACGTCGGACCAGGGGAAGCCGAAATATACGTTGACATAGACGTCGGGCTCGCGCGCCTCCCAGGTCAGCGCGCGCTGCACCAGGTCCATCCAGGGCGAGGCACCGGTCCACTGCACCACGGTCGGCGAGATGATCGGCACCTTCACCGTTGCATGAGCCGGCCGGTAGGTGCCGCGGATGGCCCGCACCAGCGTGCGGGCGGCGCGTTGGCCTTGCAGGTGGCTGTCGTAGTGCGGGAAGTACTTGCCGCAGAACGCCAGATCGGCGTGGCGCAAGAACTCCGCGTCCTCGTTGCCGTGCGGATCGAAGGTCGCGGCGAGATACGCGCGCGGCCCGACCACTTCGCGCACGCGGCGGGCGAGCTCGGCCTCCGGGCGTGGGATGCCGCGCACCGCCATCGCGCCATGCACGCAGAGATAGACGCCGTCGAACGGTCCCTCTGCCCGGAGTTGCGCCGATCATCCGGCCGACGAAGGTCTCGTACGCTTCCTGTGTCACCCACCCCGACCCGGAGCCGGTCTTCGGCCACAGCGGCGATTCGATGCCGACCAGTTCGACCTCGTCGTACTCGCGTGCGACCTGCACGAAGCCGCCCATGTAGGATTTCGGCTCCGACGCCAACAGCGCCTCGCCGCGCGCGGGCGAGCCGGGGTAGACGAAGTCGCGACCGTCGTGTCGTTCCGGAGGAACGTCACCGTCTCGTGCTGGAAGTGCAGGACGGCAATGCGGACCGGCGACTTCGTCATGCCGGGGCTAATAGACAAGGGCGTGATCCACCACCGGTTCCCAGCGGCCGTCGTGCACGACCGAGAGGAAGGCGGCTGTGGCACCGTGGTGGTTGGTGGCGCTGAACGAATAGGTGCCGCCGAACAGATCGTGGAAGTCCTGGATGCTCTCCATCGCCTTCACCAGGCTGTCCACCGTGAGGTCGCGACCGGCCCGTTGCAGCGCCTCGATGGCGATCTGCGCCGAGGTGTAGCCCATTTCGCCGAGGTAGTTCACGTCGACGCCGTAACGCGCCTTGTACTTCTGCGCGAACGCCTTGATCGCCGGCCGTGGATCGTCCGGATAGGCATACAGCGACGGCGACATCGAATAGAACCCGTCCGCGACATTGCCTGGCGCCTCGGCAATTGCTGTGTCGTACGACGCAACCTGGCCGAGCAGATCGACCTTCCAGCCCACCTTCTTGACGGTCGCGATGATCAGCGTCGAGTCGCGCACGATCGTGCCCATGGTTATCAGGTCACAGTTCGCCTCGCGCAACTTGGCGATCGCCGCGGTGAAGTCGGTATCCGTCGGCTTGTGTGCCGTTGTCGCGACGATCTTCATGCCCATCGCCTCGGCCTGCATCTGCGCGCCTGCCAGCACGTCCTTGCCGAAATCAGTGTCCTGATACATCGCGCAGATGGCCTTCTTGCCGCGCTGCTCGACGAAATACTTCACGCCGGCGCGCATCTGATCGACGTAGGAGGAATACTGGCTGAACTTCAACCTGTTGAACGGCTCGAACATGGAACGCGCCGCCGACAGCGGCAGCAGCTTCGGCACATTTTTTTCGATCGCCATCGGGAACGTGGCGTTGTTCATCGGCGTGCCGCCATCCTCGATGGTGAAGAAAACGCCGTCATTGTTGATCAGCTTGTTGATCGCCTGCACGGCGCGCGGCACCTGGTACTGGCTGTCCTCCACGATGTAGCGGATCTTGCGGCCATTGATGCCGCCTTTCTCGTTCACGTCGTCGAACGCGAGGCGTATGGCGTTCGCGTTGTTCACGCCTTGCACCGCGGTGACGCCGGACAGGTCGGTTATGGTGCCGACAAGGATCTCGGTATCGGTGACGCCGCGCTGGGTTTCGGCGATCGCGCCGGAGGCGGCCACGAGCAACGCCCCCGTGGCCACGAGGCACGTCGCAGTGCGTCCTGAATGCATTATCGTTCCCCCAATTGATTGACCTGGTTAGTAGCCGGAATCGTGCAGCGGCGTTGCGAAGCCGTTCTGTGGCACGTACTTATGACCGAGATTGCTTCGTCGCTGCGCTCCTCGCAATGACAATGGCGCAGTGACTTGCGCTCCCACCATGGGTGCTACTAGCGCATGGGCGATCCGGACGCCAATCGAGAGGGGCGCAGGGGGATCAGGGGTTCGGCACGACCAGGAACAGATCGGTATCGCCGGTGTCCTGACCGCGGGCGGTGAGCAGCGCGTGCGCCTGGCCGCGATGGTGCGTCTGGTGATTGAAGAAGTGCATCACCAGCGGCCCCTTCCTGCGCCGCATCTCTTTGCCGGCGGCGCCGCTGAACCACACCAAATCCTCGGCCAGCCAGGCATCGTCCACCCGATCGGCCCAGGCGATTATGTCGGCGTCCGCCGTTTCACGGCGCGCCCGCAGCGTGGTGAAGTCATCGACCATGCCGGCGCTCTGCTTGATGCCAACCTCGGGCTTGGGCCAGTTATCGAAGCGCGACATCCATTGCGTGTCGCCCCACAGGAGATGCGTCAGCGTTCCGTGGATCGAGTTCCAGAATGCACCGCGATCCGCCTTGCGTTCGCCGTCGGTCAGCCGCGCGGCCGCGCTATAGAGGCGGTGGTTCATCTCTTGGTTGTACTTCGCCATCAGGCGGACATAACCGGGCGTGATCATGGGGATGGCCTCCAGGCGAAAGCCTCAGTTTAGGCGGCGACTTCCAGGCGTGCGTCAATCTTGATCGCGAGAGTCAACATGCCACGGGGCGATCACAGGAACCCAATCGACAGCCAGGGCACCGCCACGACGATCGCCAGTGCGACCGCGAGCGCAGCGAGATAGGGCCACATCCGCCACAGCGCGTCGTCGGGCGACACGCGGCCGATCGCACAGGCGCCGTAGAACCCAACGCCGAACGGCGGAGCGAACAGGCCGATGCCCATCGCAAGGATGATCACCAAGGCATAATGCACCTCGTGAACGCCCATCGCCTTCGCCACGGGAAAGAGGAGCGGGCCGAACAGCACGATGGCCGGAATGCCTTCCAGCACGCTGCCCAGTATGACGAAGGCAACCGCGGTGATCGCGAGGAAGCCGCCCTTCCCGCCCGGTACCGCCGCCATGGTGGCGACCAGCCACTGCGAGAAGCCCGACTGCGTCAGTGCCCAGGCCATCGCGGTGGCGGTGCCGATGATCAGCATCACCGCGCCGGTCAGCGAGAGCGTATCGACCAGCAGAGGATAGATGCGTCGCCAGTCGAACTGCCGATAGACCAGCAGCCCGAGCACTGCGGTGTACACCACGCCGACGGTGGAGACTTCGGTGGCGGTGGCGATACCATCGATCACCGCGATGCGGATCACGAAAGGCAAGGTCAGGCCTGGGATCGCAATGATGAAGGTGCGCAACATCGTTGACATGGGCGCGCGCTCACCGCCGCCGCTGTCCATGTGGCGCGAGCGGATCCAGCACACGACGACCAGAGCGAGTGCCGCCACCGCGGCGGGCAGCAGCCCCCCGGTGAACAGCGCCGTGATCGAGACATTGGTCACCGAGCCGATGGTGATCAGCACCAGGCTCGGCGGAATGGTCTCCGACATCGCGCTGGAACTCGCCAGTAGCGCGGCAAGCTCGCCGGGGTGCGAGCCGCGGCGCTGCATCTCGGGGAACAGCACCGGCGCGACCGCGGCCATGTCGGCGGCCTTCGATCCGGAAATGCCGGACACCAGGTACATCGCACCGAGCAGCACGTAGGACAGGCCGCCGCGCACGTGGCCGACCAGGGCCGCGAGGAAGGCCACCATAACGCGCGCGATGCCGGTCATCTCCATCAGCAGGCCGAGGAACACGAACATCGGCACCGACAGCAGCAGCAGGTTCGACATGCCCTCGTCCATGCGATTGACCACGACGGAGAGCGGCAGGGCGCTCGTCAGGCCGAGATACGACATGGTGGCGATGCCGAAGGCGAAGGCGATTGGCACGCCGATGCCGACGCAGACGGCGACGATGACGACGAAGAACACGATCAGGCTGCCGAAGCCCATGGCGAGCAGCAGCGGTTGGCATAGCCACAGCAGCGCCGCGATGCCGGCAACCGTCGCCAGCGCCAGCGAGAAGCTGCGCACGGTCGTGGTTTCCAACAGGCGCAGCAGCGAGATGATCGCGGCGAGCGAGATGCCGACCACGATGGCGACGACGCGATAGCCGTCGGAAATTTGCAGCGAGATCAGCTCGACGTAACGCTGTTGATCGAGGTACTGCGCGGCGGGCAGCAGGACCTCGAGCACGAAGGCGATCACCACCAGCGAGGCGACAGCGGCGAACCAGCTTGCCCAGTGCGGCGGCACCCAGTTGGCCAGCGTGGTCAGCCGCATATGGCCGTCGCGGCGCAGTGCCACGACCATGCCCAGCATCGACAGCCAGAGGAACAGGAAGTTTGCGAGTTCGTCAGTCCAGAACAGCGGACTGTCGAGCACGTAGCGCGACACCACGCCGGCGAACAGGATGCACACCTCGGCCAGCACGAGCAGCGCGCCGACGAACTCGCAGGTTTTGCCGATCGCCTGGTCGAGCAGGAAGGCGCTGCGCCGCAGCGTGGCCCAACCGGGTGCGATCGGCTGGGCAAGCCCTGTCGTAAGGTCGGACGAGTCGAGGCTCATGCCGTAAGCGGGCCGACGTATTTCTCCAGCAGCGCCCACGCCTGGTCGCCGGCGGTCTTCTTCATTTCGGGATAGAAGCCGGCCTTTGCCAGCACCTCGCGGAATGGCTTGGAGTCGGGGGCGTTGAACGTCATCCCCTTGGCGCTCAGGTTCTGTTGCTCCGTCTTTGTCATGCTGATGAAGTCCTGCCGTTCAGCCAGCGCCTCCTCGTTGAAGATGCGGCGAACGGTATCCTGCAGGTCGGGGGGCAGCCGCTTCCAAGCCGCGACGTTGAACGAGGTGTGGAAGCCGGCCCAGACATGGTTGGTGAGGCTACAGTATTTCTGCACCTCGTACAACTTGGCGGTATCGATCAGCACGAGCGGGTTTTCCTGGCCGTCCACGATGCCCGTCTGTAAAGCGCTGTACACCTCATTGAAGTTGATCGCGGTCGGCGACGCGCCAAGGTGGCGGAACAACGAAATGAGATACGGCGCCACCGGCAGTCGGATCTTGAAGCCATGCAGGTCGTCGGGGCTGGTGATTGGCTTGGTCCGCGTGGTGATCTGGCGGAAGCCGTGGTCGTAGCCCTTGTCCAGGCAATAGAGGCCGATCTGTTCCGCCGCAGCGCGCAGAAAGTTGCCGAGATCGCCGTCCATTGCGGCCCAGACATGATCGATGTCCGGGAAGGCAAAACCGACGCCGGGAATGCCACAGGCCGGGTTGCGCGGCGCCAGCAGATCGATCGGCAGATTGTACATCTCCATTGCGCCGGAGATCACCTGCGCGATCATCGCGGTGTCGCCGCCGAGTACGCTGTTGGGATAGATGGTAATCTCCAGCCGCCCGTTGGTTTCCTGTTTGACCCTGTTGGCGGCGATCTGGTCGTGCGCCATCGCCGGATGCTCCATCGGCGCTGACGAACCCAACTTGTAGGTGAACTCGGCTGCATCGGCGGGCCAATGCAGGATGGTTGCCGCGCTTATGCCGGCGGTGCCCGCCATCAGTCGGCGGCGCGAAAGTTTGCTCTGCTGCATCGACATACCCTCCCGTCGGGTCGTGGCCCTTGCGACCTGTGTTGGGCGAGAGCGTGCCGGCACGGCAGCGAGCAAGTCAAGCTATCGGCAGGCTGAACCCTCGGGTGGTGGGAACAGCGTATCGGTCCAGCCGAGCAGACGATATGCGAGCAGACCCATCCATTCATGTGCCGCTTCGTCGAGATTGCCCAGCCTGGTGCTGAACGATGGCGCGATCCAGGCACGCCACGAAAGGCCGGACTTGTATGCGACGGGCCAGGCGGTCACGTCCCAACCGATGTGGCGGAAAACACCGGCAGCACGCGGCTCGTGACGCGCCGACGTGACGAGCAGCCAGCAGCTTGCGGGCGCGGGGTGAACGATGCGCCACGAATCCAGGGCGTTCTCGTGCGTGTTGCGTGACCTGTCCTCGAAGATGACGCGTGCCGGGTCCAGACCGAGCGCCGCAAACAGTTCGCGCGCGCCATCGGTTTCGCTTGGACCGCCCGGCACGAGGGAGCCGCTGGCACCGGAGAACACCAGCCGTGCCTCGGGATGGCGCCGGGCCAGAGCAACGGCCTCGGTCATGCGTTCGGCATCCGAGTTCAGCGAGGGAATGCCATGATCCCTGGTAATCTCGCTTTCGATCGCGCCACCCAACACGATGATGCCATCGACGCGCGACGGCTCCGGCGGGCGAGGAAAATGATCCTCGAGCGGCAGCAGGGCCCATTGATCGATCGGCAGGAGCAGGGTCAGCAGAAAGCCGGTCAACCCCACCGCAAGCAGCCGCCGGCCCCACGAGGAACCACGCAACAAGGTCAACCCGAACCCGGCCCAGCACAGCAACAGAAGCAATGTGCTCGGTCGCAGCAGGTCGCCACCCAACTTGACCAGGTGGAATGTCGTGTTCACGCGCGTGCTGTATCCTCACATGGTCGGTTCGACCAGTCGCGGAGACTTGCCTGCGGCCGGCTTGCGCGTTGTACTGCCGAGATGGATCGCGCGCGATGATCATCGGCACTGCCGGCCACATCGATCATGGCAAGACGGCGCTGGTGAAGGCGCTGACCGGCATCGACGCCGACCGCCTGGCCGAGGAGAAGCGTCGCGGGATCACCATCGATCTCGGCTACGCCTATACCGATGCGTTCGGCTTCGTCGACGTGCCCGGCCATGAGCGGTTCGTGCACACCATGCTCGCCGGGGCGAGCGGCGTCGATGCAGCGCTTCTGGTGGTGGCGCTCGACGACGGCATCATGCCGCAGACCCGCGAGCACGTGCAGATCCTGCAACTCCTCGGCATCGATCGCGGCGTCGTGGCGCTGACCAAAGCGGATCTCGCGCCGGAGCGCGACGTGGAGGTGGCCGCGCAGGTGACCGCGCTGTTGCGGAAGACCGCGCTCGCAACGGCGCCGCTGCTGCCGGTGTCGGCGGTGACCGGCGCAGGCATCGAGGCGCTGCGTGCCGAGCTGCTGTCGCTCGGGCCGCGCCAGCGCGACGCCGAGTTGTATCCGCGACTCGCGATCGATCGCGCATTCACGCTGGCCGGCGCGGGTCTCGTGGTCACCGGCACGCTCGTTTCGGGACGCATTCGTGTCGACGACCGGCTGGTGCTGTCGCCGCCTGGGATCGAATTGCGCGTGCGCGGCCTGCACGCGCAGAACCGGCCGGCGGAGGAAGCGGTCGCGGGTCAGCGCGCCGCGCTGAACGTCACCGGGCCACGTCTGTCGAAGGATGCGGTGACGCGCGGCGACTGGGTGCTGCACCCGGTGGTGCATGCGCCGACCGCGCGCTTCGACGTTCGGCTGACGCTGCTGGCGGAGGAATTGCGTGCGCTGCGCGCCGATGCGCCGGTGCATCTGCACCTTGGCGCCGCGCATGTGACGGCGCGCGTCGCGGCGTTGGATCCCGCGCGGATCGAGCCGGGCAGTACGGTGCTGGCACGGCTGACGCTCGATCGCCCGATCGGTGCACTGGCGCGCGACAGGTTGGTGTTGCGTGATGCAACGGCGACGCGAACCATCGGCGGTGGCGTCGTGATCGATCCGTTCCCGCCGCGACGCGGGCGGCGTGTGCCGGAACGACTCGCGCAACTCACGGCGCTGGACCAGCCGGACCCGACCGACGCACTGCGCGCGGTGCTGGCGTTGCCGCCCGGCTGGACCGGTCGCGCCGTATATATCCGTTCGCGCAACCTGGCGCCCTCGGTGCAACGGTCGGTGCAGTCGGGGGCGCCGGCGGTCGCGGTTGCCGATCTGCTGATGATGCCGGCGACGCTGAATGCGCTGCGCGAGGGCGTGACGCAACGCCTCGCCGCGCATCATGCCGCTTCACCTGATCAGCCGGGATTGCAGTTCGAGCGGCTGCGAACAGCCACGCCGGGCAGGCCATCGGCGACGGCGTTTCGTGCCGTCATCGAGTCTTTGTTTCGCGCGGGCGCGGTGGAACAGGACGGTCCGTGGCTCCGGCTGGCCACGCATCGCGCCGTTCTGTCGGCGCACGATGAACTTGTGTGGCGGCAGGCGCGCGAACTGATCGCGGCGGAGCGCTTCCGTCCTCCGAGGACGCGCGATCTGGCGCGCGCGCTTTCGGTACCGGAGGCCGCGATGCGCGCCGCACTGAAGCGGGTGCAGCGGATGGGGCGGCTGATCGAGGTCGCGCCGGATCAGTTCTTCCTCAGCGAGACGGTGGCGGAGATGGCCGCCATTGCTGCGGCGATAGCAGAAGCGGGACCCGCCGGCACGCTGACCGCCGCGGCGTTTCGCGACCGGTTGGCGAACGGCAGAAAGGTCGCAATCCAGGTGCTGGAGTTCTTCGATCGCGCCGGTGTCACCGTGCGTGTCGGCGACGAGAGGCGGGTGCGCGCGGAGAAGGTGGGGATGTTCGGCCCGGCGCCTTATGGCGCGGGATGAGCGCTCGAAGACGCGCTCATCCCGCGCTTTGTTTGCTCGCGTGATTTCATTCCGCCTCCGGTCATCACGTTTCAGGCGAACGCCAGCATGACGACGCCGCCGCAGATCAACACGATGGCCGCGATATGCGTGGCACCCAACGGCTCGCCGAACGCGTAATGCCCGATCAGCGCCGCTGCGACATAGGAGATCGCGGTGCAGGGCAGGGCGCGCGACATCGGGATGCGGCGCAGTGCAACGATATAGAGCACCGCCGCGCCGCCGTACAGGCACAGGCCGAACAGCGTGCGCCAGTCGAGCAACTGCATTGCGAAATCGACCGCGCCGGCGCCTGCCTTCAGCAGCGCCTGCCCTGCCATGCTGGTGGCGATGGCAGCAAAGAGCGTGACCCAGTAGATCGTCACCCGTCGGTTCGTGCGGCTGCCGCACTGCGCTCGATCGAACGCACCGTGCCTTGCGGTTTGCCGTTCGCCGAAAGGAAGGTGCGGCCGACATACTCGCCAAGTACGCCCAGGATCATCGATTGCACGCCGGCGACCAGCAGGAGCACCGTCATCGTCGAAGCCCAGCCGGATGGCGTGTCATGCAGGAACAGCGCTTCGAAGATCGTTGCCACCGCGCCGGCGGCGCCGAGCAGCGCCATGAACACTCCGGCATAGACGGCAAGCCGCAACGGGGCGAGCGAGAAGCTGGTGGCGAGGTTCAGCCATAATCGCACCAGGCGGGCCAGGTTATAGTTGGAACGTCCCTCGATGCGCGGCAGATGGCGCACCTCGATGCTGTCGATCCGCTGTGTCACCTGCATGATCAGCCCGTCGACATAGGGGTACGGCCCCTGGTAGCGTGTGACCGCCTGCACCACGAACTCCGACATGCAGCGGAACGACGACAGGTAGAGACCCCTCGGCTTCTCCAGCAGGCGATCCGCCACGGCATTGGCGAAGCGGCTGCCGAGGTTGCGCCAGCCGGCATGCTGCTTGATGTCGTAACGCGTATAGACGACATCCCAGTTGCCGAGACGCGCGTGATCGTAGAGCCGGATGACCTCCTCGGGCGGGTTCTGAAGATCGTCATCCATGGTGATCACGTAGGCGCCGCGTGCGTGCCGCAATCCTGTCATGACGGCATTGTGCTCGCCGAAATTGCGGGCGTGCTCGACATACGTCAGCGGGAGCCGGGCGTGTTGCACCAGGTGCCTGCAGATCTCGTCGGAATTGTCGGGGCTGCCGTCGTTGACCAACACGATCTCCAGTCCGCCTGCGGGATGCAGCGCGGACAGCGCCTCGACCAGACGCCCGATCGTGGCGGCGCCACGATACACCGGGATGACGATCGAGAGGCCGACGCCCAGCGACAGGGTCGGAGCGGCGGACGGGTGATAGCGCAGGTCCGTGTCGTCGTTCATGGTCGCTCCGCGGTCGCGAACACCGATCCGCCGGCCGGCAGGCGGAAGGGCAGGCGACGCTCGGTCTCTGTGATGGCATGGAACATGGCATCGAGCCATGGCGGAAACTGGGCAACGTCGGAGGCGGCTGCGCTGCGCCGCCGCAGCTTGCGCTGAGCCACCATGAGGGGCAGCAGCAGGCCGTTCCAGTAGCCTGCGTCCACGCGGACGAAACCCCCAGCGCGCAGCAAGGCGCGAAGCTGACCCAGGGTGCAGCGCCGCACGTTGTGCACCAGGCGGTCGTGATCGGACAGCAGCCAAGCATACGCAGGCATGTTGACGATCAGCCGGCCACCCGGGCGGAGCACACGCCGTAGTTCGGCCAGCGCCTGCGGCGGGTCCACCGCGCCGTGGCACAGCACGTCGGCGGCGATCGCGGCGTTGAAGCAGGCCGCGGCGAAGGGCAGGGCGTTCACGCTGCCACGCACGATGGGCGCGCCTGACTTGGCGGCGGCGCGGCGCGACGCCGGCTCGGCCCATTCCAGACCGACCGTCCGCAGGTCCGGCCGCTCCCGAACGAGCCGTGCGAGCAGGCCGCCGGTGCCGCAGCCGGCATCCAGCACGCAGCCATGCAGACCGGCCAACGCCGCGACCAGGCGGTGATGCAGCGCGCGGTACCACCACATGTGGTCCTCGACCGCATCCATCCGGTCGTATTCCGTGAGCTCCATCCAGATCCTCGGAAAGACCGTTGCTGCTTGCCTTGCCGCGGGCCCGGTCGCAAGGCATGGAGGCACCGTGAACCAGGGGGAACGTTCCGTTGGCTGATGTTGCGCCGCATGCGGTGGCGTCCCCCGCGCCGCGCATCCTCACCGACAACGCCTCCGACACGATGCGCGGAATCGGCCTGGCGCTGCTCGCCTACCTGATCTGGACGCTCGGCGACGCGACGGCAAAGTGGGCGTTGCCCAGTGTCGGCGTTGCCGGCGCGATGCTGTGGCGCGGCGTGTTCGGCGCCGTGACGGTGGCGGCGATCACGCTCGGCCGGCCGACCGCCACCGGGTGGCGGCGGCTGGTGCCGCGGCGCTGGGGGCTCGTGCTCGCGCGCAGCGTCCTGTCGTCGTTCGTTTCAGTGTGCTGGTACGTCTCCTGGCTGTCGATGAGCCTGGCCGATACCTACGCGGTGGGCTTCACGGCGCCGCTGATCATGACGGTGCTGGCGATCCCGATGTTGGGCGAGCGGATTCGCTGGCGGCGTGCGCTCTCAACGCTGGTGGGGTTCGGCGGCGTGCTGATCATGCTGCGACCGGGCGGCGATCTGTGGACGCCGGTCGTGCTGCTGCTGCTGGCGGGCACGCTGGTGATGGCGCTGACGCGGATCATGACGCGCCAGTTGACCACCACCGAGACGCCGGAGTGCCAGGCGTTCTGGCTGTTGATCTGCCATACGCTAACCGGCGTGCTGTTACTGCCGCGGTTTCCGGGCTCCGGCACGGTCGGCACCTCAGCCTGGCTGGCGTTGGCGTTCCTCGGGCTATCGAGCGGGCTGGCGCATTGCGTGTTCGCGCGCAGCTATGCGCTGGCGCCGGTCTCGGCGCTGGCACCCTACGAATACAGTGTGCTGCCCTGGGGCGTGCTGGCGGGTTTTCTGATCTTCGGTGACCTGCCGTCGTGGAACACGCTGGCCGGTGCCGTCGTGGTGGCGGCGTCCGGCACCTATAATGTGTACCGCGAGCGGGTGCGCCGTGCCGAGGAGCGCGCGGTTGTGGCGCCGTAGCACGAAGCGGACATCTGATCCGTCAACGACGCCGCGCGGTGTAGAGGCTGGTGGTCGTGTTGCGGGTTACGCTGCCGTGAAACTCGTCGCGGGCGATGCGGCCCAGTTCCACGAGGATTGCCTCTCGGTCAGGGCAAATGTTGATATTTGAAAAGGTCGCATAGAGCGCGACGGTTTGGTCGGGATCGAGGACCAGCGGCCAGGCGCTTGCCTGATATTGAATGGCATCGAACGCGCCGGTTCGCTCCAGCGCCGCGCCGCGGGCCTCGGCATCGAGGGCGAACGGAACATCACGTGAGCTCGTTGAAGGGCTCAAAGGCACGGCGAGCAGCGCCTTGGTCGCTTCGTGAAACGGGTCGGGGCGGCTGTCGTCACCGAATACCACACCATTGCCCACCAGCCGCCGGGTCGCAGCAGTTCCGCGACCTTGATCAGGGCCATGTCCTCATTCAGCCAGTGAAATGCGGTGGCACTGACGCCAAGATCAAAGCTGGCCCTCTCGATGGCGGCATCCTCGAACGCCGATGCGTTCATCAGGGTAGCGGGGCCGCGCCCTGTGATAGTTGCCTGGATCGTCGCCGAAGGCCACGCGACCAGATTTTGGGTCGATGCCAACTTCGCTCATGCAGCACCCGCTTCCACTCGGCAAGCCGGTCTATGGCTGTCGCTGTAGGCAGCCACCATTTGGCGGCCAGCGGTTATGCCCCGACAGGCACCAAGCGCCAGATTTTGTCCGCTAGATTAGCGGCGGATATACCGCTTGCAGCGGAGCGCCAGCAGGTCGCGGAAATGCGGCCGCATGCGGGCGGTCCAGGGCGTGTCCGCAGCCTTCTTCCAGGCGTCGCCGCGCGGCACGTCGAGCCCGGTCATGTGATATAGCGCCAGGTACTTGCGCTCACGATCCGCCGCCTCCGAGCTGTAGCGACGGGCGCACAGCACCCCCGGCACGGCACCGAGCTGCGGCAGATGTTCGGCGTTGTACCACTCGTTGAATTCGGATTCGGCCGCAGGATCGACGTTCATCGACGCTACCAGCAGTGCGCCGGCACCTGGAGGAGCGGCGAGGTCGCCCGGCAGGAGCTGCTCGCCGGTGAACCGCAGGATGCGTCTGGCCATCGCGGTGACGCGCCTGGTCCAGACCGAGGCGTTCTCGTAGCCGATCGCCTTGTAGGGCGCACTTTGCAGTACACCCAGCGAATCGAGGTCGTAGGTGGCGACGGCGAGGTTCGGATCCTCTTCGCCGATCCAGCGTTCGGCGTTGATGAAACCTGGGACACGCAGGCGCTCCGGGATGTGCTCGAGGTCGTACCAATCGTGGAATTCGTCGGCGTGCGCTGTGGAGAAGTCGAACGAGGCGAACAGCAGACCCTTGGGCATGGCTTCCTCCTGGCTTGCGGTTGGGACGATCCTGCCCCCTCGACGAGACGACGGAAATCCCCCATCTGTTGGCCATGTCCCAGACCCTGCTCCGCCCGTCGCCGCGCGTGCTGTTCATCCCGGAGAAGCAGCCGGCGAAGCCGAACACGCGTCCGCTCAAGGTGGTATCGGAATACGAGCCGAACGGCGACCAGCCGACCGCCATCGCCGAACTGGTGTCCGGCGTGCGGTCGGAGGAGCGCGACCAGGTGCTGCTGGGCGTCACCGGATCGGGCAAGACCTTCACCATGGCGAAGGTGGTCGAGGCGGTGCAGAAGCCGACCCTGATCCTGGCGCCGAACAAGACACTGGCGGCCCAGCTCTACGGCGAGATGAAGCAGTTCTTCCCGAACAACGCGGTGGAATACTTCGTTTCGTACTACGATTATTACCAGCCGGAGGCGTATGTCCCGCGCACCGACACCTATATCGAGAAGGACGCGCAGATCAACGAGCAGATCGACCGCATGCGCCACGCCGCGACCCAGTCGCTGCTGGAGCGCAATGATGTGGTGGTCGTTGCTTCGGTGTCGTGCATCTACGGTATCGGCTCGGTCGAGACCTATTCGCGGATGGTCGTGAAGCTGGAGACCGGGGGCCGCATTGATCGCGATGTGATGGCCAAGGCACTCGTGGACCTGCAGTACCGCCGCAACGATCAGGCGTTCCAGCGCGGCACGTTCCGGCTGCGCGGCGAGACGGTGGACATCTTCCCGAGCCACTACGAGGACCGCGCCTGGCGTGTCACGCTGTTCGGCGACGAGGTGGAGGCGATTCACGAATTCGATCCGCTGACCGGCGAGAAGACCGCGGCGCTGAACGAAATCACCGTCTACGCCAACAGCCACTATGTCACGCCGCGGCCGACGCTGACGCAGGCGATCACCGACATCAAGGTGGAGCTGAAGGCGAGGCTGGCGGAGCTGACGGCGGAGGGCAAGCTGCTGGAAGTGGAGCGGCTCAGCCAGCGCACGGCGTTCGATATCGAAATGATGGAGACGACTGGGTCGTGCAAGGGGATCGAGAACTACTCGCGCTACCTCACCGGCCGCAATCCCGGCGAGCCGCCGCCGACACTGTTCGAATACCTGCCGGAGAACGCGCTGCTGATCGTCGATGAGAGCCATGTGACGGTGCCGCAGTTGGGCGGCATGTATCGCGGCGACTTCAATCGGAAATCGATCCTGTCGGAGTTCGGCTTCCGGCTGCCGTCCTGTGTCGATAACCGGCCGCTGAAGTTCGAGGAGTGGGAGACGTATCGGCCGATGACCATCTTCGTCTCGGCCACGCCGGGGCCGTGGGAGATGGAGCGCACAGCGGGTGTGTTCGCCGAGCAGGTGATTCGCCCGACCGGGCTGATCGATCCGGTGACCGAGGTGCGGCCGGTCGAGCACCAGGTCGATGACCTGCTGGCGGAATGTCGCACGATGGCGGCGCAGGGCGCGCGGGTGCTGGTCACCACGCTGACCAAAAGGATGGCGGAGGACCTGACCGACTATCTGACCGAACACGGCGTGAAGGTGCGCTACCTGCACTCGGACATCGACACGCTGGAGCGGATCGAGATCATCCGCGACCTGCGGCTTGGCGTGTTCGACGTGCTGGTGGGGATCAACCTGCTCCGCGAGGGGCTCGATATCCCGGAATGCGCGCTGGTGGCGATCCTGGACGCCGACAAGGAGGGGTTCCTGCGGTCGCAGACCTCGCTGATCCAGACCATCGGGCGCGCGGCGCGCAACATCGACGGCCGCGTGATCCTGTATGCCGACACGATGACCAATTCGCTGCGTCATGCGATCGAGGAGACCGAGCGGCGGCGCAACAAGCAGCGCACGTGGAACGAGGAGCACGGCATCACGCCGGTGTCGATCAAGCGGCAGATCGGCAAGGTGCTCGAGAGTGTGTTCGAGCAGGACTACGTGACCGTGGCGCCGGTGAAGGACGCCGGCATTGCCGAATTTGTCGGCAAGGACCTGAAGGCGGCGATCGCCGATCTCGAGAAGCGCATGCGTGGGGCCGCGGCCGATCTGGAGTTCGAGGAGGCCGCGCGACTGCGCGACGAGATCCGCCGGCTGGAGGCGCTCGATCTCGGGCTGGAGCCGCCTCCAGCGCCTTCCGCTTCGCTGCGGCCTGGTGCCGCGCCGCGCGGGAAGCGCGATCGGACGCCGGAGCCGATGGGGCCGGGTGGCGGCGGCTACGATCCCGCCAAGCGGCGAGGGCGTGGCGGGATGCGGCGCCGCGGGCCGTGAGGCGTTGGACTAACGCCGGATGCGCGCTCAAGGGTGCGCCTCCGGCGCTATCTCATTGTTTGATTGCGCGATTCAGACCTCCGGCAATTCCGCCTCCGGTCATCCCGCGCTAGCCAGGGCGGATGCTGCCCGCCGGCGGCCAGAGCCACACGCCGTGGCTTCCGTTGTAGATTGCCTGCGGCGACGCCTGACTGACGCCGCCGGTATGGTTGGCGTCGTGGTAGCGGTAACCGATGATGGCGGCGCCAGCGTCGGGAACCGGAGGAGCCGCGCACGCCACGAGAGCGCACAGGGCCGACAACGCCAGATATCCAAGTTTCATGGTGTCCCTCCGGCAGCCTCGCTCATCCGCCTGATCGTGCCTGTCGTGCTGTGCCCGGGCTGCAAGTCCACCAGCAGCACCCTGCCGCCCCAGCTTTGGACCAGGTCGGCGCCGACCACTTGGTCGATGCTGTAGTCCGCACCCTTGACCAGCACATCAGGCCGCAGTGTCCGGATCAGTTCGAGCGGCGTGTCCTCGGTGAACAGGACGACCATGTCCACCGGCGCCAGCGACGCCATCACCGTCGCCCGCGATGTCTCGTTCTGGAGCGGCCGGGTCGGCCCCTTCAGCCGCTGGACCGATGCATCGGTGTTCAACGCCACGATCAGCCGGTCACAGCGTGACCGCGCCTCGGTCAGCAACCTCACGTGCCCCGGATGGATCAGATCGAAGCAGCCATTGGCGAACCCGATCCTTTGCCCCTGGGCCCGCCACGCGGCCGCGCGCTGGATGGCCTCGTCGTGGGTGGCGATCTTGCGGTCGGTCGCCACGAGGTCCTCCAGGTGCAGCACGCCGAGTAGTTCCTCACGGCTGACGCTGGCCGTGCCCGGCTTGCCCACGGAGATCCCGGCCGTGATGTTGGCGAGCATCGCGGCCTCGGGCAGGGTGGCACCCGCGCCGAGCGCGACGGCGAGCGCCGCCACCAGGGTGTCGCCGGCGCCCGACACATCGGCGACCTCGCGGGCCTGCGTCGGCAGGTGCAACGGGGGCTGATCGCGCCGTACCAGAGTGAGACCCTTGGCCGAGCGCGTCACCAGCACGGCGGCGCAACCGGTGTCGTCGAGGGCGTGGCGCCCCGCCCGGTCGGCCTCGCTGTCGTCGGCTGCCTCGATCCGGGTGGCCTCGCGCACTTCATGCTCGTTCGGGGTCAGCACCGTGGCGCCGCGGTAGGCGGCGAAATCAGCCCGCTTGGGGTCGGCGATAACCAGGCAACCGGATGACCGGGCCCGCGCCAGCACGCCGCGCAAGACGAAATCGGTCAACACACCTTTGGCGTAGTCGGACAGCACGACCACGTCCGCCGTCGGCAGCGCGTCCGAGAAGCACGCGATCACGCGGTTCGCCGTCGCCTCGTCGATCGCCGCGGTGGTTTCCTCGTCGAGCCGCAGCAACTGGTGGGCACCCACCATGAAGCGGGTCTTGGCGGTGGTCGGCCGCCCGGTGGCAGTCACCAGGTGTCGCACGATGCCGCTGCTGTCCAGCAGCCGTGCCAGTTCCGCGGCTTCCCTATCGTCGCCGACGACCCCGACCAGCACCACCTGGCCGCCCAGGGTCGCAACGTTCAGGGCAACGTTGGCAGCTCCTCCGACAGTCGCCCGTCTGGCGGTGGGCCGCAGGACCGGGATCGGCGCCTCCGGAGAGAGGCGGCTTGCGCTACCGCTGACATAGCGGTCGAGCATGATGTCGCCGAGGACCAGGACGCGCGCTGCGCCGAAGCGGCGAACGGCTTCCGCGAGTTCCGTATCGCCGCCTTGCCGAGCCATGGCATCCATCCACGATGACCTATTCACATTCCTCTCATGCTTTCATATCACACTTGGCGAGCGGCAGCGCAACGACCGTGGCATGTTAACGATTGGTCCACGAATAGCGGGTTTCGTCGGAATTGCTTTGCGGGAGGGCAATTCGCGAATATCTTCCCCGGGCGAAAGCATTCCAGATGTTGCTCGGAGGTGACGTGAAATATCTTCCGCCCTTTGATCTGATCCGGCGCATGGTGGAGATCTCGACGGTCAAGGGAACGTTGCGGGTCGGCCTGTCGTACGAAGACTTCATCAGCCTCCTGCGGATGATGATTTCCGGCGTCGAGGTGGATGAGACCTGGTATCTCAAGGAGAATGAGGACATAGCCCAGGCGATAGGCAACGGCACCGTGAAGTCGGCAAAGCAGCATTTTGTCGACGATGGCTACTTTGAGGGCAGGATGCCGTTTGCAATGCCGGTCGACGAACGCTGGTATCTGGACAACTACCCGGACATTGCCGAGAGCGTTCGCAAGGGCATACTCCGCTCCGCCAAGCAGCACTTCGCCGAGAACGGTTACCGCGAGGGCCGCCTGCCGTTTCCGCTCTAGATGCTTGCGGCGCCCCCCCGAGATGCCTTACGGGGCGAGGTGGGACCCCGTTTGGTCCCCGCCTAGAGTGAAGTGGCAACCCGGGCTGGAGCGGTCCGTGATGAGCGGAGAGACGCCGTTGGCATTCTGTCCGAGGATCTGGCCGGTGGGGACCTGCGTCACGACCCGTATCCAGCCATGAGCCGGTCGCCACGCGTGCCCGATCCGGATGCCGACCCTGCGCAGGCCGGACGTCGTCGTAAGCGCCGGACGGTTCCCCCTCCTCCTTCGATCGATGTCGATCCCGCAGTCACCGCCGGATACATCCATGACCGGTACGATTTGCTGATCCGTGGTCGCGCCGTCTCCAGCACTGCGGTCGAGGAGGTGGTCGCCAGGCTGGATGGCGCTGTCGTCGGCCGCGTGCTGTACGGCGGTTCGAGTCCGGTATCGCAGCACGATCAGGCGAATGATGACGGCCGCGTCCAGCACGGGTTCCACATCAATATCCCGTTGCGGCGCGGCCAGGCGCATCGCAAGTGCACCTGCGTTGTTGCCGCCCGCCAGCAGGACGGGGAAACCTACGAGGAGGCCTTTGACCTTCTGGTCGATCCTGCCAATCCGATGCCGGTTGCCGTCATATCCGGCCCGACCCGTTCATCGCAGACCTACCCGCACGTTCGCGCGCCGGTCGTGCTGTATGTTGAGCGCGCGGCGTTGGACCACAGCGGACAGTTGCTGGTGCATGGCTGGGCGATATCGCTCGTCGCCATGGTGACTGTGCAGGTGTTCGTCGACGAGCAGCATGTGGGCGCCGCGATCCTCGGTGGGCAACGCGATGATGTGGCGACGGCGTTCCCAGCCTATTGGAACGCCCGCGCGTCGGGCTTCGCGCTGTCCAAACGCATTGAAGTTCCAACCGGGACCGAGGTCTCCGTGCGCGTGCAGGCGATCAGCCTGAACGGCTTCCTGCATGAGGCGGTGGTGCCGATGGAGCGGGCGCGCGCGCTGGCGCCGGGACCAACTGTGGAGGCGACGGCGCAAATCGTTCCGGCACCGTCGGTGACGGTCGCGCCTGCCTCGAGCTCGATGGCCGCCCGCCCCATTGCGCCGGAACTGAACCGTGATCCGCGCCGGGTGATCGCCTTCCACTGCGACGACATGGACCTTGATGCCGCGGGCAACCTGTATGTGGGTGGCTGGGCGGTCTGTCCTATCGGCATATCCGCGGTCACGGTCGATCTCGACGACCAGCCGATCGGCGAAGCGGAACTTGGTTTGCCGCGCGAGGATGTGGGCGAACAGTACAGCAGCATTCCGATGGCGCGCTATGCGGGATTTCGTCTGACCAGGATGCTCGGAGCCGTGCCCGCAGGCGAGCACCGGCTGCGCGTCTTGCTGCGCAACGGGCTCGACGATCTGCGCGAAGAAATCCGCACTGTCTTGATCGCGCAGGCCGCGCCGGTGTTGTTGCCCGCGACGATGCCGGGAGAGTTTCGCCTGGAGATCGACAGCCCTACCGTGGTTGCTGGCGCAGCGGTCGAGCCGGTCACCGGCCGGCTCACCATAGAGGGATGGGCATTGTCCCGTTCGGGCATCACCGGCATCGAGGTGCTGCTCGACGACCAGCGGCTTGGCGACGCGCATTATGGCCTCGCGCGGCAGGATGTCGGCAGGGCTTTTCCCGATTGGGTGGATTCAGCGCGCAGCGGCTACGCGTTCCACTGCCCGCCGCGCAGCCTGCGCAACGGCGAGCACGTCGTGCAGCTCAACGTTCGCGCGCGCAGCGGCGAGATCCTGGAGCATCGCTTCAATGTCCTGGTGGGCAAGTCCGAGGGGTCTGAGGATGGCATGACCATCCGGCAGCGCATGACGCAGGTGGAAGCGGACGTGTCGCGGGATGTGCTGGATAGCCTCGCGTATCGCCCTGACTTCCGCCTCATCCTGCGCCAGGATACGGTGCTGGACATCGAGGGTCTGCTGGCGACGCTCGCATCGTTGCGGACGCAGGTCTATCGCGACTGGAGGCTGGAGGTTCTCGCGAGCGACGCCAGCACCGGCGATGCCGTTCGCGCGCTGCTTGCCGAGGCCGCGGACGACCTGGTCGAGCGGATCGACGTGATCGACGCGTCGGATGCGGCAACGGCCGATCAGCCGATCGGCGACGTTGCCGAAACATCGACCTTGCGGCTGGTAGGATTCTTGTCCCCGGGCGATCGGCTCGGCTGCGACGCGTTGTTGCAGTTCACGCTGGCCGGCGGACTGCACCGCGATGCGGACATGCTGTACGCCGACGAGCTGCGGCTGAGTCCGGCAAGTCGTGAACGTGAGCCCTTCTTCAAGCCGGACTTCTCGCCGGACCTGCTGCTGTCCACCAATTACATTGGCCGCCCCTGGGTCGCCTCGACAGCGCTGATCGGCCGTAGCGGCGTAACCGTGCGCGATCTAATGGAGGCCGGCGAATACGACGCCGTGCTGCGATGCACGGAGCAGGCGGTGCAGGTTCACCACGTGCCTCGCCTGCTGTGCGAGCGTGGCGTGCGGCAGATCGACGATATCGAGCGGGAAGCGGCGGCACTGACGCGCGCGGCGGCACGGCGCGGCATCGTGGCCGATGTGTCGGCAGGTGCTGTGCCCGGCACGTGGCGCTTCCGGCGTACGGCGCCGGTGACGGGCATGGTGTCGATCATCATACCGACCTGCGCTGCACAAGGTTATATCGAGACATGCATCAAATCACTGCGTGAGCGCACAGCCTATCGGAACTTCGAGATCGTCTGCGTCGACAACATCCCGGACAGCCAGGTTGCGTGGAAGACCTGGCTGAAGGAGAACGCAGACAAGGTCGTCGCGATGCCGGACGCGTTCAACTGGTCGCACTTCAACAATCGTGGTGCGAAGGCGGCTGCGGGCGAATATCTGCTGTTCATGAATGACGATGTCGAGGTGGTCCGGCCCGATTGGCTGAATGCGATGCTGGAGCATGCGCAGCGTCCGGAGGTAGCGGTGGTTGGGCCGCAGCTTCTGTATCCTGACAACAAGGTTCAGCACGCCGGCATGTTTCTGGCCACGCACGGGACCGCTCGCCACGCATTCCGCTTCTCGGCGGCCGACGAACCGGGTTATTTCGGGCTGGCGCTGACACAGCGGAACGTCATCGCGGTGACCGGCGCATGCATGCTGATGCGGCGCGGCGTCTTTCAGGCGCTGGGCGGTTTCGACGAAGCACATCAGATCATCAACAACGATCTGGACTTCTGTCTGCGCGCGCATCGGGCGGGCAAGCTGACTGTCTATACACCATACGCCTCGCTGATCCATCACGAGGCGGCAAGCCGCGACCGGATGGAGGACGTATTCGATCTCGGTCAGTTCGCGGCACGCTGGAACACGCTGTTCTCCGCCGGCGATCCATATTTCAACCCGCAACTGTCACGTCATTCAGATGAATACCGGCCGGATGACGAACCGGTGGAGACGATATTCGCCGGGCATCCGCTGTTTTGTCGCGCGGATATCAAACGGATACTGGCGGTGAAGGTCGATCATATCGGCGATTTCGTCATGGCGCTTCCGGCGATCCGGCGGCTGAAGCAGATCTTTCCGGCCGCCGCGATCCATGTGCTGGCGAGCCGCGCCGCGCATGCCTTCGCTGAGACGGAGGCGTGCATCGACGAGTTCATCGAGTTCGAGTTCTTTCACGCGGTATCCGGTCTCGGGCCGCGGGAGATCGGCGAGGTGGAATATCAGGCGCTGCGCGACCGTCTGGCGCCGTATCGCTTCGACATCGCGGTGGATTTGCGCAAGCACCTCGATACGCGCGATGTGTTGTGCTACACGTCAGCGCGCTTTCTTGCGGGCTATGATTACATGGGTCAGTTCCCGTTCCTGGATGTCGCGTTGGAATGGGAAGGTGACAGGAACCTCCAACGCAAGCGCAGCCATGTCACAGGCGACCTGATCAACCTGGTCGAGGCGATCGGCAGGGCAGGCGATTCGGATCGCACCAGACTCGAGGTTGCGTCGCCCGCAGCGGGGCCGCCCGATTTTTTGCCGGCCGCGGCCTGTGCACTGTTCGACAAGCCGGTCGTGGCGGTGCATCCGGGCGTGGGCAACGTAATGCGGCAATGGCCGGCCGAGCATTTCGCCTCGCTGATCGACCTTCTGGTAACAAAGAACGCGGTCAACGCGGTGCTGATCGGCGGCATGGAGGAGGTGGAGCTGGCCGAGGAGGTGCTGAGCCAGGTCACCAATCGCGATGCGGTGATCTCGCTGGTCGGCAAGACCCCGCTGCGCCGGCTCCCTGAACTGCTGCTGGCATGCGCGCTCTATGTCGGCAACAACTCCGGGCCGAAGCATATCGCCGCTGCACTTGGGGTGCCGACAATCGGCATCCATTCCGGTGTGGTGGATGCGATCGAATGGGGACCGGTCGGGAAGCGGGCGGTTGCCATGCGGCGCAATATGGCGTGCAGCCCGTGCTATCTCGCACGACCACAGGACTGTACGCGGAATCTTGCCTGTATGCGTGGGCTCGAGCCGAGCTTTGTGCAGGAGATGTCGGAGATCTTCCTGGCGCGGCCGCTCGATCGTGACGTGGCCGTACCGTTGATCGAAACCGAACCGCAGGTCGATGACCTGGCGAAAGCGCGTCGGCGCCGATCGACCAATACGTCCCAGAATCGAGCGGCGGCGAGGGTGAAGTCCAGACGCCGGCGGCGGAGGCAGGTGGCATCGGTGGCGGCCGACTAGCGCGGAATGAGCTCGCAAGGGCGCGCTCATTCCATGCTATCTCTTTGTTTGATCGCGTGATTCAGACCTCCGGCGATTCCGCCTCTGGTCATCACGCTCTAGCGGGAGCGCGTTGCCACCGCCGCGCCCGACCGGTATGAGCAACGCATGGACGATGACGCGCTGATCGAACTAGCCGCTGCGTTGGCACTGGATGCCGGTGCCGCCATCCTCGCGGTTCGCCGTCGCGGCTTCGACGTCATCCGCAAGGAAGATCGCTCGCCGGTGACCGAGGCCGATCATGCGGCGGAGGCGATCATCGTCGCCGGCCTGCGCCATGCGGTGCCCGGGATTCCGGTGATCGCCGAGGAGGAAGTGGCGGCGGGCAGTCTCACCGCGCCGAGCGAAGAATATTGGCTGGTCGATCCGCTCGACGGCACGCGCGAATTTGCTGCCGGCCACGATGAGTTCGCCGTGAACATCGGCCTGGTGCGCGATAGCAGGCCGGTGCTGGGCGTGGTGGCGATCCCGGCGGCAGGCGAACTGTTTGGCGGCATTATCGGACGCGGCGCCTGGAAGCGCATCGGCGCGACGCAGACCGCGGTCAGTGCGCGGCTTCCGCCGGAGGAAGGGCTCACCGTGCTCGCCAGCCGTTATCACGGCAACAGCACGCGGCTCGATGAGTTCCTGCGGGGCAAACGCGTGGCGAGGCTGATCAACTTCGGCTCGAGCGTGAAGTTCTGCCGGCTGGCGGAAGGCGTTGCGGATCTTTATCCGCGGTTCGGCCGCACGATGGAGTGGGACACCTGCGCGCCGCAGGCGGTGCTCGAGGCGGCCGGCGGCACTGTTCGCACTTTCGACGGTGCTGAACTGCGCTACGACAAGCCGGGTTGGGAGAACCCCCACTTCGTCTGTACGGGTCGACTTCCGTAGCAGCCGGCATCGTTGGAGTGCGCGCGCAGGGTCGATCGAGATTGCCTCATTGCGGCGCTCCTCGTAATGACAACAGTGGGTGCGTTATACTGGCGCAATGCGTCTGAGGTGTTCGCAATGACGTTCGAATTCATCGGCATGATCCACCACCGCCACGCCTCGGAGATCCATCCGCCGGGGCCGCTGCTGTTCGATCACGGCTACGTCCGCGACTTCGCCCAGGCGGCGGAGGCGGCCAGCTTCGATCGTGTGCTGGTGGGCTATTTCTCCGACGGGCCCGACGGGTTCCTGTTGGCCGCATATGCCGCAGCACACACCGAGCGGCTGGGCTTCCTGGTCGCCCATCGCCCGGGCTTCGTCGCGCCGCACACTGGCAGCGCGCAAGTTCGCCACGCTGGATCAGGTCACCGGCGGCCGCGCCGCGATCCACGTGATCTCCGGCGGCGACGATGTCGATCAGTTTCGCGACGGCGACACGCTGCCGAAGGACGAACGCTACGCGCGCACCGATGAGTACGTGCATATCCTCAAGCGCATCTGGACCGAGACGGGTCCGGTCGACCATGCCGGGAAATACTATCGCTTCGCCAATGCTTCGACCGCGATGCGCTGCGTGCAGCAACCGCGTATTCCGATCTACTTCGGCGGTGCCTCCGATGCCGCGATCGCCGTTGCCGGCAAGCACGCCGATGTTTACGCGTTGTGGGGCGAGACTCACGCGCAGGTGCGCGAACTGACCGAGCGGGTACGTCAAGCCGCGGCACAGCATGGGCGCGAGGTGCGGTTCAGCCTGTCGTTCCGGCCGATCCTGGCGCAAAGCGAGGACGAGGCCTGGGCGCGCGCGGAACGGATCAAGCAGCGGATCGCGGAACTGCGCGCAAAGGCCGGGCTCGGTCCGCGCGAGCCGGCCAACGAAGGCTCACGCCGGCTGCTTGCCGCTGCCGCGCAGGGCGAACGTCTGGACAAGCGGCTGTGGACCGGTGCCGCACTGCTGACCGGCGCGCGCGGCAACACCACCAGCCTTGTGGGCACGCCGCTTCAGGTGGCCGAGGCGCTGTGCGATTACCACGATCTCGGCGTCACAACGTTTCTGATCCGTGGCTTCGATCCGCTCGACGACGCGATCGAGTATGGACGCAGCCTGCTGCCGCTTACGCGGAAGCTGATCGCCGAGCGCTCGCGCCTCGCCGCGGACTAGCGCTCGATGAGCGCGCAAGGGCGCGCGCTGTCTCTTTGTTGGATCGCATGATTCAGACCTCCGGCGATTCCGCCTCCGGTCATCACGCTCTAACCGGCTTTGTCGCTGCGTCCCTCTGCCATGTCGCGAATCAACGCCTCGGCGTCGCGTTCCGCGGGAGGGCCATAGCCGCCGGAGCCGGCGGTGATCACTTCGATGATCTCGCCTGGGCGCAGCCCCCCCGAACCGTGGTCGAATGGCATCGCGCCGCCGCGCAGCACGACGTCCGCCTTGCCGCCAGGCAGGCCGCCGAACAGACCCCAAGGCGCGGACAGCCTGCGCGAGATATCCACGCGCACACGACATGGCGCCTCGGCGCGATACACGCGACGCAGGCCCATGCCGCCGCGATGCCGGCCCTGCCCGCCTGAGCCGTCCACCAGTTCATAGCGCAGCAGAGTCAGCGGATACTCGATCTCCAGCGCCTCGACCGGCAGGTTCGACGTGTTCGTCATATGCACGTGCACGCCGTCCAGTCCGTCCTTCGAAGCGCGCGCGCCGGAACCGCCGCCGATCGTCTCGAGATAGACCCAGAGCGCGTTGTCCTTCGGCTGGTGGCCGGCGAACGTAATGGAGGTGCAGGCGCCGTTGGCGGCGGCGATGACCCGCTCCGGCACGGCCGACGACAGCGCACCGAGAATCAGGTCGACGACGCGCTGACACATCCCGAGCCTGCCGTTCACCGCGGCGGGATGCACGCAGTTGACCACGCTGCCCTCGGGTGCGGTGACATGCAACGGACGCGCGAGGCCGGCATTCGGCAGGATCGTCGGGTCCACCACCGTCTTCACCGCGTAATAGACCGTGGAGAGCAGCGCCGTATAGGTCATGTTGAGACCGGCACGTACCTGTGGCGGGCCGCCGAAATGCAAATGCATCTCGTCGCCTCGCACGATGATCTCGCACAACAGCGCGAGCTCCCCGTCGATCTCCGGACAGTCGTAGCTATCGGCAAACCGGTAGGTGCCGTCAGGGATCGCGGCGATGCCGGCGCGCATCTTGCGTTCCGCGTAGTCCTGCAGCGCATCGCCGGCGGCGAGCACGGTTTGGCGGCCGTACTTCGCGCACAGCGCCTGCATCCGTTGCACGCCCAACCGATTGGCCGCCATCTGCGCGCGGAAATCGGACAGGCGTTCACGCGGCACCTGGCAGTTCAGCAGGATCAGCTCCTGCACGTCGCGTTGCAGTTCGCCGCCGCGATACAGGCGGATCGGCGGGATGCGCAGACCCTCCTGGTAGATGTGTGCGTGGCCGCGATCGGCGAAGTCGGCGTGGTGCGCGAGGTTCACCGCGAAGGCGATGATGCGGCCATCGACGAAGACCGGTTCGGCGAGGACGATGTCGGGCAGATGCGTGCCGCCGCCTTCATAGGCGTCGTTGCCACAGAACGCGTCGCCGGGCAGCATCTGCTCCATCGGATGACGCTTCAGGATATGCGGGATCAGCCCGATGAAGCTGCCGAGATGCATCGGGATGTGCTCGGCCTGGCAAAGCGTGTTGCCATGAATGTCGAACAGCGCGGTGGAACAGTCGCGACGTTCCTTGATGTTGGTGGAATGGGACGCGCGGATCAGGGCCTCGCCCATTTCGTCGGTGATCGAGGCGAGGGCGCTGCCGATCACCTCGACGGTGATCGGATCGATGCCGACGCCGCCGGCTCCTGCGTCGTTCATTCAGACTCCGGGACCAGAAGGGGTTCAACGCGAGCGATATGCCGGGCAGTAACAGCGTTCCGGCGTCCATCTTGCGGGAGCGACGCCGGAAGCTCAACCCGACGCCAGCCGACGGTGAACCGCCCTGGTTTTTCGGGGACCAAGACGGCTCACCGATGGCTGCCCGGCGGGGAGTCCGAGCATGGCATCGTGCAGAGCTCCGGATAGTCAAACGGAAGCAGCCCGTTACAGTGTCATTATTTCAGCCATGACACAGAGACGTGATAACGCCGAGACGGCGGGAATGCTGTCGGCGTCACGCTAGCACGGCGGGCGAGTGCCATTCGCGCATACGGCTGTCGATCCGGGAGGAACCACAATGGTGGTATGTGAGGCTGGAGGTGGCGGACTGCTGCTGCTGATACAACCTGCCAACCCGAGCAGGATCATGATCGGTAAGCACAACGATCGCATTTGACGTTTCCCTTCCAGAACCACTTTGCGGCGTAACGGTAGCAGGCGTAGCCCATGCCTAGCTAGCCGCCACTCGCTGAGCGAGAGTTTGAACTTATGACCGGGATTGTTTCGTCGCCGCGCTCGCAATGACAGCACAAACTACGCGGCGTGCACCGGCTCGCCGACGCGGCTGCGGGTATGGTGGTCCTCGGCGATCAGCATATAGACCGCGGGCACGACGAACAGCGTGAACAGCGTGCCGATCGACAGCCCGGTGGCGATCACCAGTCCCATGTTGAAGCGCGAGACCGCGCCCGCGCCGGTCGCGACGATCAGCGGAACAACGCCCAGCACCATCGCTGCGGTAGTCATCAGGATAGGCCGCAGCCGGATGCCGGCTGCCATCTCAATCGCCTCACGCCGCGAGTGGCCTTCCTTCTGGAGATTGTTGGCGAACTCCACGATCAGAATACCGTGCTTGCTGATCAGTCCCATCAGGGTGACAAGACCGACCTCCGTGTAGATGTTCAGGCTCGCCCCGCCGATCCCGAGCCCGACGAAGAACAACGCGCCGGCGATCGACATGGGCACCGAGACCAGGATGATGAACGGATCGCGGAAACTCTCGAACAACGCGGCGAGCGAAAGATAGATGATCACCAGCGCGAAGCCAAAGGTGAGCAGGAAGCCGCCCGACTCCTGCACGTACTGGCGCGACAATCCGCCATAGTCGACCGAGTAGCCGGCCGGCAATTCGCGCGCGGCAAGTTCTTGGAGGTACTGGATCGCGGTGCCGAGTGCCACGCCCGGTGCCGTGACTCCCTGGATCATTGCGTCATTCACCTGCTGGAAGTGATTGAGCGACTGCGGTTCGGTGTGAGTGACAATGCGCGCTACGGTGGACAGCGGCACGGACGCCCCACTCGACGTGCGGATGTAGTAGTTCATCAACTGGCTGGGGTTGAGCCGGAAGCGCTGCTGGACCTGCGGGATTACCTTATAGGATCGTCCGTCGAGGCCGAAGTAGTTCACGTAGCCGCCGCCCAGCATCGCGCTAAGCGCACTGCCGACATCGCTCATCTTGAGGCCCAGCAGCGCTGTCTTGCTGCGATCAATCTCGACCGTCGTCTGGGGCTTGTCGATCTTCAGATCGGTATCGAGGAAGATGAACAGTCCACTGGCCCGCGCGTCTTGAAGGAACTTCTGTGCCACGTCGTTCAAGCGCGAGAAGGGATCGGTGCTGCCGATGATGAACTGGATCGGCAGGCCCTGACTGCCGGGCAGGGGCGGCGGCTGAAACGCCACGATCTGCGCGCCGGCGATCTTCGCCATGTTCTGCTGGACCAGCGGTTGCAGCACCGCGGTGGTGCGCGTGCGCTGATCCCACGGCTTCAGCACCATGCCGGCGATGTCCTGACCGGGCATGTCGAGTTGGAAGACGTGGTCGGTCTCAGGATAGCTGTCGAAGTCCTGGTAGACCTGCCGATCGTAGATCTCGCGTTGCTGGAGCGTCGAATCCGCGGCGTTGGTGGAGGAGGTGATGATAACGCCCTGATCCTCCTGCGGCGCCAGTTCGCTCGTGGCGCTGCTGTAGAGGAAATAGATGCTCCCCAGAATGATCAGCGCGAACACGGTGGTCACCGGCAGGTGGCCGAGACTGCCATGCAGCCAGCGCTCGTAACGGCGATGGATGGCGTTGAAGCAGCGGTCGATGAAGCCGACCAGGCGTGTCTCCCAGCGGGCCACCTCCGCGCTCGGGCGCAGCAGGCGTGACGTCATCATCGGCGACAATGTCAGGGCGATGATGGCCGAGACGGTGACGGCGCCCACGAGGGTGAAGGCGAACTCGGTGAACAGCGCGCCGGTCAGGCCACCCTGGAAGCCGATCGGCACGTAGACAGCGATCAGCACGACCGTCATGGCGATGATCGGACCGGCCAGTTCGCGCGCTGCCTGGACCGCCGCGGGGATCGGCCGCATGCCATCCTCAAGATGGCGATTGACGTTCTCCACCACGATGATCGCGTCATCCACGACCAGTCCGATCGCCAGCACCAGTGCCAGCAGCGTCAGCAGATTGATCGAGAAGCCGAACAACAGCATAATGGTGAATGTGCCGATCAGCGACAGCGGTATGGCGACGATCGGGATGAGCACCGAGCGCGGCGATCCGAGGAAGGCGAACACCACGAACGTGACGATCAGAACGGCCATGACCAGCGTGCGGACTACCTCGTGGATCGCGCTGCTGACGAAGGCGGTGGAGTCATAGACGATCTGGCCGTTCAGGCCAGTGGGCAGTTGTTCCTGGATGCCGGGGAAGACCGCACGGACCCCTGCGATCACGCTCAGCAAATTAGCCGCCGGTGCGACCTGGATGCCGATATAGACGGCCTGCTGACCGTCGAAGCCCACTGCGGTATCGTAGTCGTCGTAACCGAGAGTGACGTTGGCGACATCCTTCAGCCGGACGATTGCCCCGCCGGACTGCTTCAGCACCAGGTTGCGGAATGCGTCGAGCGAATGCAGGTCGGTGGAAGCAGTCAGGTCAACCTGGACCATCTGGCCTTTGGTATTGCCGAGGCCCGAGATGTAGTTGTTGGCGGCCAAAGCCTGCGACACATCGGCGGCCGTCAAGCCATAGGCGGCCAGCTTGTCGGGATCGAGCCAGGCGCGCAGCGCGAAATTCTTGCCGCCGAGGATTTCCGCCGTCTGGACGCCGGGGACCGCCTGCAACTTAGGCTGCACGACGCGCACTATGTAGTCGGTGATCTGGTTCGGCGCGAGAACCTTGCTGTTGAACCCGATATACATCGCATCGATGGTCTGACCTACCCTGACCGTCAGCGTTGGCTGCTGCGTGCCACTGGGGAGTTGGCTCAGCACCGAGCTGATCTTGGTGTTGATCTCGGTCAGCGCCTTGTCGGCTTCGTAGTTCAGCCGCAGGTAGACGGTGATCGTGCTGACGCCCGACGTGCTGGTCGAGGTCATGTAGTCAATGCCGTTGGCCTGCGCGATTGCGTTCTCCAGTGGCGTGGTGATGAAACCGGCGACCACGTCCGGATCGGCGCCGTAGTAAAGGGTATTGATGGTGACGATGGCGTTCTGTGTCTGGGGATATTGCAGCACCTGCAACGTGCCGAGCGCGCGCAGACCAAGCACCAGGATCAGCAGGCTGACCACGGAAGCCAGCACCGGCCGACGGATGAAGATGTCGGTAAGCTTCATGATACGATCCGTCAGTGGTCGGTTGGTGCCGGTGCCGCGTCCGACGCGGGCTGCACGCTGTTGTTGATCGTCACCGGCGAGCCATTGCGCAGCTTCATCTGACCCGCGGTGACGACGACGTCGCCAGCCTTGACTCCGGTCAGTACGGCAACCTGATCGCCGCGCGTCGCTCCGGTTGTGACGAAGACCTGCCGCGCGGTGTGCGCCGCACCGTTCTGCTCGACGAGGAAAACCGTGCTGCCGTATGGATTGTACGCGATTGCGGTCTGCGGCAGCGTGATGCGCTGTTGCGGGTTACCCACGTCGATATCGACAGTGGCGTACATGCCCGGCAGCAGTCTGTGATCGGGATTTCTCAGGGTGGCGCGCACCTGCACGTTGCGCGAGCTTGTGTCCACCTGCGGGTTGATCGCCATGATCTTTCCGGCGAAGGTCTGGCCTGGGTAGGTATCGACCCTGGCAGAGAGCGTCTGGCCGATCCTTATCTGATCCAGCGACTGCTGCGGCAGAAAGAAGTCCACATAGATCGGATCGAGCACCTGCAACGTGACCACCGCGGTGCCGGAGTTCAGAAACTGCCCGACATCCACCGCGCGAATGCCGAGATGGCCGGCAAACGGCGCCCGAAGCATCTTCTTGTCCAGCGTGGCCTTCTGCTCTTCGACCTGGGCGCGCGCGTTCCTGAGATTGTAGGTATCAGAGTCCAGCGTGGCCTGGCTGATCGCCTGAGCCTTCCACTGTTTCAGATCGCGGTCGTAGGTGACTTGCGCAAGATCCGCGGTGGCCTGAAGCGCCAGCAACTTTGCCGCATCGTCGTTGGAGCGCAGTCGCAGTAGCTCCACGCCGGCGGCAACGTCATCGCCCGATTTGAAGTCGATCTGGTCAACGATACCGGAGACCTCCAGCGATAGATCGGCGCCGTTCACAGCGCGCAGGCTGCCGACAGCCTCCAGCCGCGCCTGCCAGTCCTGCAATCCGGCCGCTACCGTGGAGACGGTCTGCGGCGGATTGGCAAGCTTTGCCATGACCTGCTTTATGATATTGGCCTTGAAGGTCTGAAATGCGAAGAACCCGCCGAGTACGACCCCCACGGCAATCAACATGATGATCATGCGCTTGATCATGTCAGTCTCCGTCAGGGCAGTTTCGCACTGTCGGCGACCTGCGTGACATCGGAGCGATGCCACCAGCCGCCGCCGAGAGCCTGAAACAATGCCGCGGTATCGGCGTAGCGATTTGCCTCGGCCTGCACGAGGTTGATCCGCGCCTGCTGCCACGTTCTCTGCGCGTTCAGCAGCGTGAGATAGTCGATGGCGCCCAGTTGATATTGCCGCCGCGCAAGATCAAGGCTGGCGAACGCTGAACGTTCCGAGGCGGCTTCCGCGACGATGGCGTCCGCATCGGATTGCAGTGCCCGCAGTGCATCCGCGACGTTCTGGCATGCCTTGATGACCGTGCTGCGGTACTGCGCAGCCGTCTGCTCGAAGGCGGCGACGGCGGCGCGCTTCTTGTGCAGCAGCGTGCCGGCGTCGAACAGGGTCTGGGTGATGCCGCCGGCGATGCTCCATACACCGGTGCCTGGCGCGAACATATTGGTGAAGCTGTTCGACGCGGTGCCCAGGGTCCCGGTGATGCTGAACTGCGGCAACTGGTTCGCGGTCGCCACACCGATCTCGGCGGATGCCGCGTGCATCTGCGCCTCGGCGGCGCGCACGTCGGGCCGCTGCTCCACCAGTTGCGACGGCAGGCTGACAGGCAGGTCCTGCGGCAGGTGCATGCTGTCGAGCGCGAACGTCTCGGCCGTTTCATGCGCGGGAAGCTGGCCGGCCAGAGCGGTGAGCTGGTTGCGCGTCTGCGCCAATTGCTTCTGCAACGGCGGCAGGGTGGCTCGAGTCTGGGCGAGCTGCGCTTCCTGGGTCAGCACGTCGGCCTGCGATGCACCGCCGAGATTGAAGCGATCCCGCACCAGCCTCAGTGACTGCGCCTGGTCGCGGATGATGTCCTGCGTGGCGGCGATCTGGCCGCGCAGCGAGGCTTCCTGCACCGCGGCCACGACGACGTTCGAGGTCAGCGTGAGATAGGTGGCCTCGACCTGGAAGCGCTGATACTCGGCCTGTGCCGTGAGTGACTTGATCTGCCGCCGGGTACCACCGAACACGTCGGGCACGTAGGAGATGTTCAGCGACGGCGTCACCAGGCCGAATACCGCGTGAGGTACTTGGATTGCCGAATGTAGCCCCCGAGAAGCGTTCCTTCTCGGCCTGGAAGCTCAGGCTGGCCTGAGGGAACAGCGCGCCTTGTTGGGCGTAGACGTTCTCCTGCGCCTGCCGCAGGGCGGCCTGCGCGGCATCGAGATCTGGGTTGGCCTTCAAGGCCTGATCGATCAACTGGTTCAGCGGGTGGGAGCGAAACAGCGTCCACCAGTCGCCGGGGATGTCGCGGTCGGGCAGGAAATGCTGGGCCTCACCGCCGCGTGTGCTGACCGACGCGGTCTGCGTCGCCAGCGGTTCTGGCGTGTAGCCGGTATCGGCCGGCGCCGCGGGACGACGGAAGTCCGGGCCGACAGCACAACCGCCGATGGCCAACGCGATGGCGACGGTGCCCATGCTCGCTGCTCGACTCACGAATGTCTGCTCCGTGCGCCGCGAAATATCGCCTGCACATTTTGCCGTACGATGGACTGCGCCGACCGTATGCGCGCTTCGCTGACGGTGTCCCAGTGGAGGACCCGATTGGTCCCCCATCCGCAGAAGATTTTGGCCTGACCGATGATCGTCATCGTGTACAGCAATACCTGCTCATGGTCCGGCGGTCGGTCGATCAGGCGGCCGATGATGGCACAGCAGGGCGTGCATACATGACGCATCATCTCGTCCTGCAACGCATCGACCGCCGCGTTGGGTTCCACCTCCATGCGCGCGAAGAATCGCTGACGGCTCGCGCGATTGGGAACGCTGTCGTCGAGGATCAACGCGAACAAAACATCGAGCATGTCGCAGAGCAGGCCGACGAGTTGCCGCCGCGAGGGTTGACCGCTGGCCAAAGCGGTGGTTATGCGCTCGACGACCGGCGCGACACCGGCCTTCATCTGCTGGCCGAACTCCTCGAGGACGGCGCGGTAAAGGCCTTCCTTGCTGCCGAAGTAGTATTGGATGGCGGGGAGGTTGACTTCGGCGCGCTCCGCAATCGTGCGGGTGCTGGCGCCTTCGAAGCCGCTCGCGGCGAACAACTCGAGGGCTGCTTCCATGATACGGCCGCGGGTTTCCTCGCCGCGATGGTAGAACCCTGGGCGGAAACGGTTTGCGGTCGCGGACATTCCTGGACCCGTTCAGAAGGCCCGGGGTGGTAGATCGGTCGAACGATAAAGTCAATCGATCGATATAGGATGCTCACCGGTACTTGATGCGAAGGGCAGTTTGACGATTGTCAGACCGCGTCGCGTTCCATGTGACACGCCTGCTGTTGTCAGGAGGACGGCGAACGCGGTACATACCCGTTGGTAGGCTGTCTATACAGCCGGTAGGAGGAGCGCATGGACGTCGGCATTCAGATGATCTTCTCGACCTACGGCTGGTCCGGCATGAGCGACCGCGAGGCGTGGCAGGAGGAGATCCGTCTGGCGCGATTGGCCGACGAACTCGGCTTCGACGTGATCTGGTCGGTGGAGCACCACTTCTTCGATTATTCGTTCTGCCCCGACAACACGCAGCTTCTGTCGTATCTGGCGCCGCTCTGCACGCACGCGGACCTCGGCACCGCGGCGATCATCCTGCCGTGGAATGACCCGCTGCGCGTGGCGGAGAAGGTATCGGTGCTCGATCTGCTGAGCGGCGGCCGGGTCAGGCTGGGCATCGGCCGAGGTCTGGCGCGGCGCGAGTTCGCCGCCTTCCGTGGCACTATGGACGATTCACGCGAGCGGTTCGACGAGGCCGCGGCAATGATCCTGGACGCATTGCGGACCGGCTTCATCGAAGGGCACGGCAAGTTCTATCCGCAGCCGCGGATCGAGATCCGGCCGCGCCCGGAACGCAGCTTCGCGGGGCGCACCTATGCGGTCGCCTCCAGCGAGGATTCCATCGAGGCGGCGGCGCGGCTGAAGCGCGCGCATGCTGATGTTCGCCGACCGGCCATGGCCGGCGCGCCTGCCGGGGATCGAGCGGTATCGCGCCTTGTATACACAATACAATGGCGGCGCGGCACCGCCGGTGGTCACCGCCGATCAGTGCATCTGTGCTGGCACGGCGGACGAGGCGAACGAACTGGCGGAACGTCACATGGCCAGCTTCGTCGACAGCAACCTCGAGCATTACGAGCTGATGAGCACGCATTTCGCCACCGCGAAGGGCTACGACGCGTATGCGAAGAAGTCGGAACTCGCGCGGTCGGCGGGGCGGGACGGGCTGGTGAACGCGCTGTTGCAGGTGGCGGTGCGGGGAACGCCGGATCAGGTACTGCGGGCCTACGAGGCGCGGCGGGAATTGCTGGGGGATTTCGAGCTGAACAGCTCATTCCGGTTCGGTGGGATCCCATTCGCGAAGGCGGAGGCCTCGATGCGGTTGTTCGCGAAGGAGGTGATGCCGGTGCTCAAGACGTGGCGGCCGGCGTCGAGGAGTGGCGTGGAGGCGACCGCCTCGTTGCACGCCTGACAAAATGCACTGGAAGCGGCGGCTCGCGTTATGGTTGAATGGTGCTGCTGCTTTCCTGTGGAGAGATCGGCATGGCTACGGTTGGCGAACCTGAGGCCGTCTGGCGCGAGGCCCTGAAGGCCAAAGGCAAAGACTGGGTCATGGCTGAACTGCAAGAGCGACCCGGCCGGCCGGATGACGCCTTGTATGACATCGTCTTCGAAGCGCCGCTTCCAACCAGAGAATTCTGTCAGCGGTGGTGTGCCGAGGAGGATAACAGGCTGTTCAGCTTCACGTGGCAGAAGAAGGCGGCGCTGGTTTTCCTGATCCTGACGGTCATTGTTTCGCGCAGGCGGTGAAGAGTTGGAACCTACCGCAGGCAAGGACGCTTCCGGCGGTGGCCAGGGTCGCTCCTCCGCGCAGCCCGGCGGGGAATTCGGATGACACCCTGAAGGGGGTGCCGAACGCGACGTCGGCCGATCCCATCGGTGCGTCGTCGAACGGTACGAGCGGTGCGTCTTCGACCAGTACGAGCCTGCCCTCGCCCTGTTCGTACCAGAGCTACGAATCAGCCAGTGCAAAACGCAGAAGTGACTGGCGCCGCCCGCCTCGCGGCGCAGAGTCCGACGGAGGCACAGACGCACAGAACTTTTTGATTCCCCCGCAGATCGGTCCGCTGGTGAATTTTCGGAGAATTTACCCGCGAGCGGCATGCGTAGGTGATCCGCAACGGGCAACTTGATCCGGAATGGGCTCAGGTCGGGCCTTCGACACGATGATTCACTACAGCGGCTGCAACGACGTCACGGCGCGACGGCCTATATCGGTGCGGACTTCACCACGGAGCGACACGAGAGCTTCGATCAGAGCTGCATGCGAGTCCTGTTCGAGTATGGCTACCAGCAGCGCCGGCGCACTCTTCCCCCGGGCTGCGCCACCCTCTACGATAATGGCCCATGCCCAGCGACCAGCCGTCCCCGGTGGACATCGTCCTCGTCCACAGTTCCGACCTGCACGTCGATGACGAACAGAACGCCACGAAGCACGGCGATGGCACCGCTGGCCTTGCCGCCGTGCTGGCCGCCGCTCGCGGCGCCAACGCCGACGTCGTCCTGTTGGCCGGCGACACGTTCGACAACAACCGCGTGCCCGCGCCGGTGCTCGATCGCACCGGCCGGCTGCTGGCCGATGCCGGCATCCGGGTGGTGATCCTGCCCGGCAACCATGACCCAGCGCTGCCGAACAGCGTCTTCGTGCGCGGCGGGCTTGCGTCCATCGCCAACGTCACCATCCTCGGCGTCACGCACGACGAGGCGGTCGGTTTTCCGGACCGTGACCTGGAAATCTGGGGACATGCGCATCGCGACTACGAGAACATGGCCCCGCTCCGTGGCCCGCGCGCGCGCCGCACGCGTTGGCAGATCGCAATGGCGCATGGGCATTACGAGCCGCCGCACAACCTCGCGACACCGCTGCGTCCGTCCTGGCTGTTCAGCGACGATGCGATCGCGGCGACCGCGGCGGACTATCTGGCGCTGGGCCACTGGGACCGGCCCGAGCGCGTCGGCGACGGCACGGTGCCGGCGTATTACTCCGGCTCGCCCGATCTCGCGCGGACGGTCAACGTGATCCGGCTGACCGCGAGCGGAGAGGTGCTTGTCACGCGCGAACCATTGCGGTGGGATCGCGCGTGAGGAGGAACCGACCATGCCGCTGCTGTGTGAACGTCCGCGGTGCCGTCGCCGTCCTGACGCTCAGCCGCCCCGAGGCACGCAACGCCTGGTGCGAGGAATTCCAGACCGGATTGCGCGAACGCCTGCCGGAACTGGAGGCCGATCCCGACATCCGCTGCGTCATCCTGACCGGCGACGACAAGGGCGGCGCGTTCAGTGCGGGCGCCGACCTGAAGAACCCGCGCACCCACACGATGGACTCGGTCGCCGCGTTCCTGAAGGACCTGCCGAACCGGCGGCGTGCGCATCCGATCCCGATGCTGACCGACTTCGCCAAGCCGATCATCGCCGCGGTGAACGGCTATGCCGTCGGGATCGGCTGCATCGTCACCTATTGCTGCGACATGATCGTCGCGTCGGAGCGCGCGGAGTGGCGGCTGCCGCAGAGCGGTCTCGGCATCATCCCCGCGCAGGGCGGGGCGACGCGGCTGGCGCGCTGGGTCGGCAAGGGCCTCGCGATGCGCATGGCGTTCGGCTTTCCGCTGAAGGCGGAGGAGGCGTATCGCATCGGCCTCGCGCAATGGCTGGTGCCGCACGATGCGCTGATGGCGCGGGCGATGGAGGTGGCGGAGCACATCGCCTCGCTGCCGCCGCTGGCGACGCGGCTCACCAAGGAGTCGCTCAATCGCGGCATCGACGTGCCGCTGGCGGATGCGGTGCTGGGCGATCTGTATCGCTTCGCCATGCTGGAGATGACCGAGGACAAGCAGGAAGCGCACCAGGCCTGGCGGGAACGCAGGAAGCCCAGGTTCAAGGGAAACTGATAGAGGTCTGACAAGGGGGAGGACGTTATGGCTCAATCGGTTCGCGCCGTCGTCGTTGATCCAACCCGCAGTGAAAAGCTGACCTTGCAATCGGTCGAGCTGCCGCCAGCGACGATCAGCGATGTAACGGTCCGCGTCACCGCGATCTCGCTGAACCGTGGCGAGGTCAATCGTGCGCTGTCGCAGTCGGACGCCGGTGCGCGGCCCGGCTGGGACTTTGCCGGCGTCATCGAAGAGACCGCAGCCGACGGGAGCGGACCGAAGTCCGGCACACGCGTCGTCGGCATGCTGTCGACCGGCGCCTGGGCAGAGCGCATCCGAGCGCCGAGCCACGCGGTCGCGGTCGCTGCCGGATGCGGTCACCGACGCGCAGGCGGCGACGCTCCCGGTTGCCGGTCTTACCGCGCTGCATGCACTGCGGCAGGGCGGGCTGCTGTTGGGTCGCAAGGTGCTGGTCGATGGTGCGACGGGCGGCGTTGGGCATCTTGCCGTGCAACTTGCCGCCACGGCAGGCGCCGAGGTCTATGGCCACGTGCGGCGCGTCGAACAGAGGGCGATGATCAGCGAGTGGTGCGGCGAGCGTATCATCGTCGCGTCCAACCTTGGCGCGGCGGCATCGAGCGGCCCCTATCACCTGATCGTGGATTCGATCGGCGGCTCTGCGTTGTCCGCGGCGCTGACGATGCTGCAACCGAACGGCACGTGCGTGCACTTCGGCGTATCGGAAGCGCCGACAACAACATTCGAAAGCGGCGCGTTTTTCCGCCAGGGTGGTGTGAAGCTGTATGGCCTGATCCTGTTCCACGAACTGCGCCGCGTGGAACCCGCGGGGGAAGGACTGGCGGTGCTCGCGAGCGAGGTTGCGCGCGGCCGGCTGCGTCCGCATATCGATGTCGAGGCGCCGTGGACCGACATCGCCTCGATTGCGCGCCGCCTGATCGCGCGTGAGTTTCCTGGCAAGGCGGTGCTGCACGTGACCTGACGGAGGCATTGCATGACCTACCAGGCGATCAACTTCGGCAAGAAGTTCGCGTTGTTCGACGAGCAGTGGCAGCCCAAGGTCGTCGCCGAGATGAACGACTATCAGTTCAAGATCGTGAGGCTGCAGGGCGACTTCGTCTGGCACGACCACAAGGACACCGACGAAACCTTCCTGGTGATGGAGGGCGAGCTGCGGATCGACTTCCGCGACGGCGCGGTTCGGGTTGCGGCCGGCGAGATGTTCGTCGTTCCAAAGGGCGTGGAGCACAAGCCGTACGCCGAGAAGGAGGTCAAGCTGTTGCTGATCGAACCGCGCGGGGTGCTCAATACCGGACACGAGGGCGGCGAACGAACTGCGCAGAACGACGTATGGATTTGACTGCTATGTCCGCCTGAGCACGATTGCGGCGGCGACGAGCATCAGCGCCATGCCCACCATATCGGCTGGATCAAGCCGTTCGCCGAACAGCGTCGTGCCGAGTGCGACCGCGATCACCGGCGAGACGAAAGCATAGGTGCCGGTGCGGCTGGCGCCCCAGTCGCGTACCAGCAGGAAGTAGATCACCGTGGACAGGATCGATCCGGGCAGCAGCAGGTAGAGCCAGGCGAACATGGCATGCCAGCCCCATGGGTGGATCAGTGCCGCGATCGCTCCAGGCTCGAAGACGATTGAGGCGACCAGGAGGATGGCACCGCCGATCAGGTTGGTCATGGCAGCCATCTGCGCCGGCGCCAGCGAATTCATCAGCGGCCGTGCCATCACCGAACCAGCAGAATAGCACAAGGTGCCGATGATGACGCCGGTGGCACCGAGCAGTTCGTGCATGTCGAGCCGGCCTGCGAGGGCCGCCGGACCAAACAGCACCAGGATGCCGGCGACGCCGATGGTGAATGCCACCACCTGGAGCCAGACCAGACGCTCCTGTCCCACGATCACCGCGAAGCCGAGCAGAGAGATCGGCGACAATGCCGATGACAGCACGGCAGCCAGTCCGGCGGTAATGAAGCGCAGACCGTAGAGCTGGATCACCTGATTGAAGGACACCATCAATATGGCGACCACGATCAGGCGACCGGTCAATCGCATGGGAATTTGCAGCCGCTGGCCGCGCGCGAACCGCCACAACAGCAGCATCAGTCCCGCCGTGGTCCAACGCGTTCCGGCGAAGACGCCGGGCGGCACGTCGGCGATACCAACCTTCATGGCGAGCCAAGTGGTGCCCCAGACGAAGCACAGCACCGCGAACAGGGCGCGCTGGCGCGCGGCCAAGGACACGGCAGGACGGGCGGTGACAGCGACACTCGCCATTTACGCGGCCTGCCGATTCCCCTCGGTGAATCGGCTGAAACGGAACGGCGCAGGATCGACGATGGGCGTATCTCCGGCGACAAGATCGGCGGTCAGCCGTCCGGCCCCCGGACCGATGCCGAAGCCATGACCGGAAAAGCCTGTGGCGAGGAAGAAGCCCGGGATGGCAGGCACCTCGCCGATCACCGGGACTGCATCGGGCGTCACGTCGATCAGACCGCCCCAGCTTTCCGCGACCTGCATTTGCGCGAATGCCGGAAAGCAACGCGACAGCACCGAGCGCGCCTCTTGCAGAGTCGTTTGCCGCGGCACGGGGTCAAGCACCCGCACCGCCTCGAACGGCGTGGGCTCGTCGAGCGACCAGCGGCGTTTCGTGCGCCATTCCTCGAAGAAGCGCCGGCCGAAGCGCAGGCGGATCTCGCCGTAGTCCTGCTTGCAGCGTCGGCGCATAACGCAGCAGAAGGCGGAACGAATCTGGCGTGATGTCGGCGACGTTCGCGTTGCGCCGCGCGATCGTGTAGCCGCCATCCAGCCGCTTGCGGAACGCGAATACCGAACCGCTCGCGGTGATCTCCGGGCCGCCGCTGAGCGGGGCGGTGCGGAACACCGAGCCGAGCACCTTCAACTGCGGCAGGTCGATGCCGGCATTGCCGCAGAACAGCCGCGACCAGGCACCGCCGGCGAGCACGACGCTGTCGCAGAGGATGCGGCCCTGCTCGGTGACCACGCCCGAGACGCGGCCACCCTGCGTCTCGATACCGCGCACCGCACAGTCGGTCAGCACCGTGGCACCCGCCGCCCGCGCCGCTTCGGCGATTGCCGGCGCGGCCTGCGACGGTTCGGCGCGGCCGTCGGTCGGTGTATGCAGGGCGGCGATGAAGCGGTTCGACGCGCCGGGCACCAGCGTGTCGATCGCCGCACCGCGCAGCAGCCGCGCGTCCACCTGATACTGTCGCGCATCAGCAAGCCACGCCTCTTGCGCGGCGATCTCCTTCTCGGTCTCGCACAAATAGGCGATGCCGGCCTGGCGAAACCCGCTGTCGCGATTGATGCGCGCGTTCATGCCGCGCCACAGCCGCAGGCTCTCGATCGCAAGGGGAATCTCGCGTGCATCGCGCCCCATGGTGCGGCACCATCCCCAGTTGCGGCTGGACTGCTCGCCGCCGATGCGGCCCTTCTCGCACAGCACCACCGAATGGCCCTTCTCGGCGAGGAACAAAGCGGTCGTGGTGCCGATGATGCCGCCGCCCACGATCACCACCGCGGTGCGCTCGGGCACGCGCGTGTCGGACTGTACAGGATCGACGGGGGGAGACATGGGATGGGACGACACCATATGCCGATGCCGCGACACTGACCATTGTTCTCCCATACAGGGAGGGTTGCGTACCATCCCAATGCGCACCAACGAGCGCGCGAAGCTGCGGGATGCCCGAACGAAGGTCTGCTGGTCTTGTCAGCACATTGATGGAGTTTGCTTCGTCGCGCTGGCGCTTGAACGAGCGTGGAGATCAGATCCGGTTCGGACTATGTCGTGCGAATATCGCGGATAGTCCGAGCAGGAGCCACCCCACCATCAGCAGCGTTCCGCCGAGCGGCGCGATGAACCCCAGTCGAATGCCGCTCAGCCCAACCACATAGACCGCGCCGCAGAACAGCACCGTTCCCACCGCGAAGGCCGCTCCAGCCCAGTCGGCCAGTCTGCCGCCCCTCGGCGACCACAGTCCGCAGGCCAACAGGACCAGCGCGTGCCAGCCCTGCATCTCGATCGCGCTGCGGGTCATTGCCAGCGCCGCCGGGTCAAGCGAACCCAGGCCGTGCGCCGCCAGAGCGGCCATCGCCACCGCGGTCAGCCCGGCCAGCGCACCCAGCGCGATCCACACTCTCTGCATGCCGGCCACCCTGTTCCGCACCGCGCGCGCTGATTATACCATCCGGCATCATGCCACGCGGCGACCTGTTCCCTGAGATCGGCCCGTTCGAAACCGGCTATCTGCCGCTTTCGTCCAACCACGTCATGTATTGGGAGCAGGTCGGCAATCCGCGCGGCAGGCCGGTGCTGTTCCTGCACGGCGGCCCGGGCGCCGGCGCAGGAGCGGTGCATCGTCGCTTCTTCGATCCGGAATTCTGGCGCGTGATCATATTCGACCAGCGCGGCGCGGGGCGGTCGCGGCCGCTGGGCAGCCTCGAGAACAACACCACCCAGGAACTGGTATCCGACATCGAAACGCTGCGGCGGCATCTCGCGCTGGACCGCTGGCTGCTGTTCGGCGGCTCCTGGGGCTCCACGCTGGCGCTGGCCTATGCCCAGGCGTTCCCCGAGCGTGTCATCGGTTGCGTGCTGCGTGGCGTCTTCCTCGGCCGCCCGGCGGAGGTGGACTGGTTCCTGCACGGCCTCGCGGCGATCTTTCCCGATGCGCATGCCGCCTTCGCGGGTTTCCTGCCGGAAACGGAGCGCGGCGACATTCTCGGCGGCTATCTGCGGCGGCTGACGGATCCCGATCCATCCGTGCATTTGCCGGCGGCGCGCGCCTGGTCGGTGTACGAAGGCTCGTGCAGCACGCTGCTGCCCAGCCCGGAGACGGTCAGTTCGTTCGCGCAGGATCGGACGGCGCTGGGGTTGGCCCGCATCGAGGCGCACTATTTCGCCCATAACCTGTTCCTGCCGCCGGAGGGCCTGCTCGGCAACATGCACCGGATCGGCCGTGTTCCAGCCGAGATCGTCCAGGGCCGCTACGACATGATCTGCCCGGCGCGCACCGCGTTCGAGCTGGCGGCGGCTTGGCCGGCGGCGCGGCTGTCCATTGTGCCGGATGCCGGACATTCGGCACTGGAGCCTGGCATTCGCCGCGCCCTGGTCGCCGCGGTCGAGCGCTTCCGTCACGGGAGATGAGGTCATGAAGGTCGGGGTCATCGGGCTGGGCACGATGGGGATGGGCGCCGCGCTCAACCTGCTGCGCAAGGGACATCAGGTGACCGGCTGCGACATGCGCGAGGCGGTGCTGACAGAACTGGTGCAGGCGGGCGGAGCCGCCGTCGCGCGCGCGGCCGATCTGCCGGCGGATACCGAGGCGGTCGTGGTGTTCGTGGTGAACGCGGCGCAGACCGAGGAGGTGTTGTTCGGCGCGCAGGGCTGCCTCAACAAGCTGACGAAGGGCGCGGTGATCCTGTGCTGCGCGACTGTGGCGCCGGAGGCTGCGCGTGAATTGGAACCGAAGATCGTCGCGGCAGGCTTTCTGATGCTGGATGCGCCGGTGTCCGGCGGCAAGGCCGGCGCGCATGCCGGCACGATGACGGTGATGGCGTCCGGGTCCGACGCCGCCTTTGCCAAGGCGCAGCCGGTGCTGGACGCGATATCCTCCAAGGTATGGCGGCTGGGCGACAAGGCCGGCGTCGGCAGCACGGTGAAGATGGTAAACCAGTTGCTGGCCGGCGTGCATATCGCGACGGCCGCCGAGGGTTTGGCACTCGGCATACGCGCAGGGGCCGATCCGCGTACGCTGTTCGAGGTCATCTCCTCGTCCGCCGGCAGTTCGTGGATGTGGCAGAACCGTGTGCCGCACATCCTCGATGGTGACGATACGCCGCTGTCCGCGGTGAACATCTTCGTCAAGGACCTGGGCATCGTGCTGGATCAGGCGCGCGCGCTGACCTTTCCGCTGCCGCTGGCCGCTGCGGCGCATCAGCTGTTCCTGGCCGCAGCCGCGCATGGCGAAGGTGCCAAGGACGACGCGTTCGTGATCCGCGTGTGGCAGGCGCTGACCGGGATCGCGCTGCCATGAAGCCTGACCAACGGCTGGAGTATCAGGCCAGCATCGACCGGCCGCGGCTTGTGTTGCCGGACGGCAAGCGCGTCGCCGTCTTCATCGTGGTGAACGTGGAGAACTGGGACATCGCGCGCGCCATGCCGCGTCAGGTTTTGACGGCGCCGCAGGGCGCGTCGGTCACTCCCGATCTGCCCAACTGGGCTTGGCATGAATACGGCATGCGCGCCGGGTTCTGGCGCCTGAAGGCGGCGCTCGATGCGCATGGCATTGCGCCATCGATGACGATCAACGGCACCGTGCCCGCCGCTTATCCACGCGTGGCACGGGCGGCGCGCGATGCCGGCTGGGAGTTCGTGGGTCACGGCTTCCGTCAGATCGCGACGCACCTGGTGGAGGACCAGCGCGCGATGATCCGCGATGCGATCGTCAGCACTGCGCGAGGCGGCGGGGCACGACATCGTCGGCTGGCTTGCACCCGGTCTTACCGAGACGCTGGAGACTCCCGATCTGCTGGCGGAGGCCGGCATCCGGTATTGCGCCGACTGGGTGGTGGACGATCTGCCGTGCACGATCCGCACCGCGCATGGGCCGCTGCTCACCATGCCGTACAGCGTCGAGCTGAACGACATCCCGATGATGATGATCCAGCACCACGCGGCGCGCGAGCTGTATGACCGGACGGTGGCGCAGTTCGATCGGCTGTATGCGGAGGCCGAGACGCAGGGCGCGAAGGTGATGGGCCTCGCGGTGCACCCCTATATCAGCGGGGTGCCCCATCGCATCGGCTGGTTCGAGCAGGCGCTGGGCTACATGGCTGCGAAGCCCGGCACGCTGTTCTGGCAAGGGCGGCAGATCATGGACTGGTATCTGAGGGCGACGGCATGAACTGGGGGATGATGAGCCGTGCCGAGCGCGATGCGGCATACGACAATGTCGGTGCGGTCAAGGACAGCATGGCGCTGCGGGCGGAGTCCGTGGCCGCATCCGAAGCGTTTCGGGGCGCGCATGGGGAGCATCTCGATCTGCGCTATGGGAAGCGCGAGCGGAACCTGTGGGATCTGTTTCCGGCGAAGGACCCGAAGGCTCCGTGCCTCGTGTTCATCCATGGCGGCTACTGGCAGCGCAACAGCAAGGAGCAGTTCGCCAATCTGATCGGCGGTCCTTATGCGCAGGGCTGGGCGGCCGCGCTGCCCGGTTACACGCTGGCGCCCGATGCGACCATGACCGACATTGTCGCCGAGATCCGCGCCGCGTTGGATTGGCTGGCCGAACATGGCGCGGCGCACGGGGTTGCTGGTCCGATCGTGCTGTCGGGGTGGTCGGCGGGAGGACATCTCACCGCGATGTGCCTGGATCATCCCAGCGTCGTTGCCGGCCTGGCGATCTCCGGCATCTTCGAACTCGGCCCGCTGCGCGATACGTTGCTGGACGAGAAGCTGCGGCTGACCGACGACGAGATCGCGACGCTTTCGCCATTGCGTCTGCCGGTGGTGCACAAGAGGCTGGCGATCACCTATGGCACGGCGGAACTGCCGCCGCTGGTATCCGATAGTCGTGACCTGCACGCTGTGCGAGCCGCGGCGCATGCGCCGGGGGTGCTGATCCCGGTGGCGGGTGCGAACCACTTCACCATCATGCACGAATTGCGCGACGCGGACGGGGAGTTGACGCGACAGGTGATGCTGCTGACGTGACCGTGTTCGCTACAGCACCGCCTCAACCGCGGCGGCGATGCTGAACAGCCTGGCATCGCCCAGCGTTTCGCCCACCAGCATCAAACCGACCGGCGGCTCGCCTGCGCGGTGACAGGGAAGGCTGATCGAGCAGCGGTCGAAGAAGTTGCCGAGTGCCGTGTTGCGCAGGGTTTGCAGGTTGACGCGGTTGTACTCGCTTTCGTCGTCGAGGTCGGCGATGCGGGACGGCACGATCGGCACGGAGGGCATGATCAGTGCATCGAACTCGCTGGTTCTAGCATTGAAGTTTGCGATCAGCCGTGCGCGGGCGGCGGAGAGTTCCAGGTAATCGACCGCGGTCATCCGCTCGCCGCGTGAGATGCGCGCGCGGATGCGCGGGTCGTAGCCCTCGCCGCTTCTGGCAAGCAGGTCGCGGTGCCACGCATAGGCCTCGGAGGCGGCGAAGCCACCCTTGGCGTTCACCGAAGAGACTTCGTCGAACTCGGGGAAGGCAACGTGCGCGATGCGCGCGCCGGCCTGGGACAGCACGGCGAGGGCGCGGTCGAATGCGCTGCTCACGATCTGGTCCATGCCGTCGAGCACGACGTTGGTCGGAACCGCGAGCCGGAGAGCGTTCAGACTGGCCGGTGCGGGGACGGCCGGCATTTCGCCCGCCAGGATCGCGTCGATCACCGCGCAGCATGCGACGCTCGGAGCCAATGGTCCGACGAAGTCCAAACTCGGCGCCAACGGCAGCACGCCGGTGATCGGCACGCGACGCGCGGTCGGCTTGTAGCCGACGATGCCGCAGAAGGCGGCGGGGATGCGGCATGATCCGCCGGTGTCGGTGCCGAGACCCGCGACGGCCATGCCGTCCGAGACTGACACTGCGGTGCCCGAGGAACTGCCGCCCGGGATCCGCCCCGTCGCGCGATCCCAGGGCGAGCGCGGCGTACCATAGTGCGGGTTGATGCCAAGACCAGAGAAGGCGAACTCGGTCATGTTGGTTCGGCCCACGGGGACAAAGCCGGCGGCGAGCATGCGTTGGACGACGGTCGCATGCGCTTTGGCCGGCGGTGCGTCGGCCAGCACACGCGAACCAGCCGGCGTCGGTTCGCCGGCGATATCGAACAGGTCCTTGAGGCTGACCGGAATGCCCGCATAGCGGCCCGGTTCGCGCCCGACGCGACGCAGCGTGTCCATCGCGTCCGACATTGCGCGCGCCTGCTCGGCGTGCACCTTGATGAAGGCGCGCTCACCTTCGCCGTGCGGATCGGCGATGCGGTCGAGGCATTGTTCCACCAGCGCGCGGCTGGTGGTGCCGCCGTCGGCCAGGGCTTTGGCATGTTGTTCGATCGTGCGCATGATGCGGCCTCTCCGTTCCCATGAAAGGATGCACAATGAGCGATAAGCCCGCAAAGCCCGTGCTGCTGACCGGCGCATCCGGCGCGCTGGGCCGTGTGCTGGTGAGGTCGCTGACGGCGGAAGGCTGGACGCTGCGGCTGACCGATATCGTGCCATTCCCGGATGCCGTGCCGGCGGGTGCCAGCTTCACCAAGGTTGACCTGAACGATGGGGTGGCAATTCTGCGGCTGGCGGAAGGCTGTGGGGCAATCGTGCATCTCGGCGGCGTCTCGGTGGAGCGCCCGTTCGAGGAGGTGCTCGGGCCGAACATCCGCGGTCTCTATCACATCTATGAGGCGGCGCGGCGCGAGGGCGCGCGGGTGATCTTCGCCTCGTCCAATCATTCGATCGGCTTTCATGAGCGGACCGAGACGATTGGTGCCGATACGCAATTCCTGCCCGACGGGTTCTACGGACTGTCGAAAGCATATGGAGAGCTGATGGGGCGGCTCTACTGGTACAAACATGGCGTGGAGAGCGTCTTCCTGCGCATCGGCTCCTGCTTTCCCGAGCCGATGGATGCGCGTGCACTCGCTACCTGGCTCTCCTATCCGGACCTGGCTCGCCTGGTGGTGCGCTGCGTGCTGACCGAACGCGTCGGATGCTCCGTGACTTGGGGTGCATCCAATAATCAACGGATGACGTGGTGGAAGGACGATGCGCGCGGCACGATCGGCTGGCAGCCGATCGACAGCGCGGATCCGTTTGCCGGCCAGCTTGCCGGAAAGGTAAGTGGCGATCCTGTCGCGGAGCGCTACATGGGTGGCGGCTTCTGCTCGCTCGGATATTCGCGCGGTGCGCCGGCGCCACAGCAACTGTTCAATTGAGGAGGTTCACGGATGCCTGAAGGCCGGCTCTATATCGGCAATCGCCGGTACTCGTCGTGGTCGATGCGCGGGTGGCTTGCGGTGAAGCTGGCGGTGCTCGATGTCGAGGAGGTGATGATTCATTTCAGTCGGCCGGGACCGACCGTGGCGATCGGAAGATTGTCTCCCAATGGCCTTGTGCCTTACCTGGAGCATCGCGGAGTGCGCGTTTGGGAGTCACTAGCTGTGTGCGAGGTACTGTGCCGAGATCACGCCGTCGTTGTGGCCGGCTGACCCGATTGCGCGGGCGCACGCGCGTGCCATAAGCGCGGAGATGCACGCTGGGTTCACCGGGTTGCGGCAGTCGATGTGGATGAATCTCGGGCGAGATTTTGCGGGGTTGGGTCGCACGCCGGAGGCATTGGCCGACGTCGCCGGCATCGAGGCGATGTGGGCCGACGCGCGCCGGCGTTTCGGAGCGGGCGGGCCGTTCCTGTTCGGTGCCGCGTTCACGTTGGCCGATGCGATGTACGCGCCGGTGGTCAGCCGGTTCCTCACCTGGCGGCCGGAGATCGGTGCTGGAACGCGTGCCTATTGCGACGCGGTGCGGGCGCATCCGCTGGTGAGCGAATGGTATGCCGGCGCCGATGCGGAGCCTGCCGAATGGCTGCTGCCGGACTACGAAGACGCCAGGTGAACAGAGTTGCCAAGCGGTCCATGCTGGTGGAGCGAATCCAACACTTGGTGCCAGCGTCGCAACGCCCACGCTGGAGGGGTAGGCCAGGTTGGGTGCGGTCGAGCGTCGACAGCACCACGGCCTACGCCGGCGGCCGGCGTCAGCGCTTCAGCTTCACGTCGGTGCAGCTCACCACGCTTGAATGCGAAGGACCCCCAGCCTGCATGTAGCAAAAGCTCAGGACGTTATCGTCGCTGATGTCGCCGACGACGTAGCCGTCCGTGTCGGCCGTGATGAAGTGCCGGTTGTCCTTTCCAGTCAGCTCGCCGACAAAGGGTTCCTCGGTCTTTTGGCCTTTGCCGGATATGATCACGCGGCCCCAGATACGGCGGTCGGACTGGCCGGTCACCTTAATGACGATGTCCTTCTCGTACAAGCCGGGCTTGTCGAACGTGCCGGCGCTGGTTGGCCAATGTCCCCCACGCCCCGCGATGATCGTGTAAGTCTTGCCGACCCAGTCGCCCTTCACATCGGGCACCCGATCGGCGCCGAAAGCGAGCGCGGGCAGCGATACCGCCGCGAGCAAAACCGCAGCGGACATCGGGGAAAAGCGGCGCATTGGGGTTTCCTCTTTGACAGGCGATTGCGTTCTCAGGAAGGCTGGCTCAGGAAGGCTGGTGGAGCGAATCTAACACCAGGCGCCCGCGCCGGACAGCGGCGATGCTGACCGGCAGTCGCTCGCGATCGTCACTGGTAACCCGGACGTTGATCCCGGTGTGCATGCATCCGATTGGCATATCGCACCGCGTCAGGGAATGCACTTCGGATTCTTCCATCATATTTCGTTCCCCGGGAGCCTTTCGCGGCACGATCACGCATACTTGGCATTCGTCCCGAGCCGGACCTAGGGCTACCTGGCGTGAGGAGAGTGGTCTACGGTCCCGGCCGCAATGAGTGCGTCAAACGATCCTTCGCCACGGGCGTCCCGGCCGGCGACGTTCATCTACGGCATCATCGGGCTGGTGGTTGCGGTGCTGATTTTGGGCACCGGCGGCTTCATCTGGCTGACTGAGGGCGGCACGGCGTCGTTGGTCGGCGGTCCGTTCGCACTGGAGGACGGCAACGGGAAACAGGTCAGCGACCGCGATTTCCGCGGCAAGTACATGCTGGTCTATTTCGGATATACCTTCTGCCCGGATGTCTGCCCCACCACGCTGAATGACGTGGCCGATGCGCTGGACCGGCTTGGTGCCAAGGCCGACCGGCTGCAACCGATTTTCATCACGGTCGATCCGAAGCGTGATACGCCAGCGGTGATGAAGCAATATACCGCTGCCTTCACGCCGCGGCTGATCGGCCTGACCGGTTCGCAGGAGCAGATTGCCGAGGTGGCGCGGGAATATCGCGTCTACTACGCCGAACATCGCACCGGTCCCGGGACCGAACGACTACTCGATGGACCACAGCTCGGTGCTGTACCTGATGGGACCTGACGGCAAATTCATCGCGCCGATCCAGGCGGACGAGGACGGTGCAAACAAATCGCGGCCGACCTCGTTCGGCTGATGTCCTGATCAGGCAGAGCGATTTTTCCCTAGGGTAGGTTTCAGCGGTGCCAGCCGCCGCCATGCCATCCACCACCAGCCATCCACCGCCATGCCACCCACCGCCATACCATCCGCCCCCTCGCCAGCCCCACCGCCCCCCCAACCGCCGCCAAAGCCGACGACGACTGACGGCGCGTAGAATGGTGCGCCGTAGTAGCCTGGATAGGCGTAGCCGTACGGATAGGCGGAGTATACGGGTAGGCGGGTAGGGGTAAGCGGCATAACCGGTGGGTGGCGCCTGCACGCTATCTCCGTGTGCGGTCATGCACTGCGTGTAGCCGACATCATAGGCCTGCTGGACGCTGCCATATGCAGCGGCGGCATTGTTGGCGCCGATGGCGCTGCCGGCCAGCAGCCCGGTCGCGCCGCCGATCGCTGCGCCGGCGCCCGCCGCGCCGCCCACAGAGCCGATCGCGGCGCCCGCAGCGGCACCCAGCGCCGTGCCTACGACTGCGCTGCCGACCGCGCTGTTGGTGGCCGCTACACCAGGCGAAGCTCCGCCGGTTTGCTGTGACGCGTATTGCCGGCAGGCGACATCGTCCTGTTGGAAGGCCTCGAAGGTACTTGCCCTGGCCGGGGAGCGCCATCACCGAAGGGCCGGGCGGTGGTGCAGCGGCACAGGCACTCAACGCCAGTGCGGCGGCGGGGATGGCAAGAGTGACAATGGCGAGGCATCAGTTGAATTCCTTTGGTGGACCGACAGGCGAACGCTCGGTATTCTACACTCGAATTGACGCCTGCGACTCACTTGATCCAGGTCAATGCGCTGCATGTCGTGATGCAACATAGTGCAACGGCTATGGACAACCAGTATTCTCATTCCGCTCATGTTCGCCCGCGCGCGCACGACAAATATCTGCGCCTGATCGAGGCGGCGCAGAAGCTGCCGCCGGTCACGACAGCGGTCGCGCATCCCTGTGATGAAGTGTCGCTCGGCGGTGCGATCGAGGCACGCAAGCTGGGTCTGATCGAGCCGATCCTGGTGGGTCCGCCGGCGCGCATTCGCGATGTGGCGGCACGGCATGGCATGGATATCACCGATCTGCCGATCGTCGAGTCAGCGCACAGCCACGATTCCGCGGCCAAGGCGGTTGCCCTGGTGCGGGAAGCCAAGGTCGGGGCGCTGATGAAGGGCAGCCTGCACACCGATGAGCTGATGGCTGCGGTGGTTGCCAGAGATACCGGCATCCGCACCGAGCGGCGGATCAGCCATTGCTTCGTCATGGACGTCCCCGGTCATCTCGATCCGCTGATCATCACCGATGCCGCGGTGAACATCGCGCCGACGCTGGAGGACAAGGTCGACATCGTGCAGAACGCCATCGACCTGGCGCACGCGGTCGGCTACCCGGAAGTCCGCGTCGCGATCCTGTCGGCGATGGAGACGGTCAACCCGAAGATTCTGTCGACGATCGAGGCGGCGGCGCTGTGCAAGATGGCGGATCGCGGCCAGATCACCGGCGCGGTGCTGGACGGTCCGCTGGCGCTCGACAATGCGATCTGTCCCGAGGCGGCGGCGATCAAACACATCGTCTCGCCGGTCGCCGGGCGGGCCAATCTGCTGGTGGTCCCTGACCTGGAGGCCGGCAACATGCTGGCCAAGAGCCTGTCGTTCCTGGCCGGCGCCGACACCGCCGGGATCGTGCTCGGCGCGCGGGTGCCGATCATCCTGACCAGCCGGGCGGACTCGCTGCTGGCGCGGCAGGCGTCGTGCGCGATCGCCTCGATGGTGGCGGCGGCGCGGCGGCGCTGACGGCGGCTACGCTTAGCCGCGGACTTCGCCAGCCGCCGGGCGGTGCGCAGCAAAAGCTGACGGTCTTCCGGCAGGCATTCGCGGTACAGCCGCAGCATTGCCAGTTCGTCGCCGCTGTAGGCCTGGCCCGCGGCCCGCGGCGTCGCGGCCATACATCAGGTATTCGACGCCGATGCCCAAGGCCGCGGCGACCCGCGTCAGGTTCGTCGTGACCTGGCCGGCGCGGCCGGTTTCCCATTGCGCGACCGCGCTGCGGGAGACGCCGACCGCAACGGCCAACTGATCCTGCGTCCAGCCCTGGTCTTCGCGCGCGGCGCGGATGCGGGCGCCAATATCTTGCGGATTGGTCATCGCGGCAGCCTACGTCAGCTTCGCTAACGAGCGCCACTTGTTATTTATATTGACATAATGAAGTCTGGTAAACTAACCTCACCGCCGTTCCTGCTTTGTTCGGAGGCGGCATGCCAAGGAAGTTCGTCTGGACCGCGGCGCAGGACACGCAGATCAGGCGTCTGAGGAGCGAAGGCGCGTCCTGGGACACGGTCGCCGCCATTCTCGGCTTCAACCGCTGGTCCGTCATCGAGCGTGGCCGTCGCATCGGGGCGCGGCCGCCGCCGCGTGAATTCGTGCCGCCGCCGGAGGATCCATCGCGCGACCCGCTGCCGGCCGGCGATCCGCGAAGCTGGGGCGTGATCACCGCCGGCACTGTCTCTGGAGAACACGCCGTATCCGCTGCCGATGTTTCCTCGCTGATGCCGAAGGAGGTCGATCATGAGCGAGGCCCGCGGGGCGGAAACGCGGCCATTCGACGCCGGGCTGGTGATCTACCGGCTGGAAGAGGCGGGCGCGACGCTGCTGGCGCTGCCGGGTTCAGGCTGGTCGACCAGGCTGCGCAGTTCGTCGCTTGGAGATCGTGCGCACTGCCATCGAAAGCTACGGCTGGACGGCGAAGCGCATCCGCCCGCCGATCCCTTCGGCCGCGCGGATCACACGTATGGACGAGGCGATGGGCTGGATCCCGCTGATCCCGGTGGACCGCTATGTGCTGCGGCGGATCGTCGGCGCCCGGAGCCTGGTGCATCCGATCACCGAGCGCCATCTTTACCCGTGGCGCCGGCTGGCTGCCGCGATCGGTGCCGACCACAAGGCGGTGCAGCGCTGGCACGCCCAGGGGATCGGCCTGATCGTCTCGGGGTTGAATGAGGGCAGCGGTCCAAGTCTGGACAAATCCCACTCAAAGTCCAATTATGGATCATGACGCCGGCCCCGGAACAACTGGAAGGATCCAGGAAGCTTCTCTCGCCACCCGCGCTGCGGGCGTTTTTCCGGATTGCTGCACTTTGGCAGCTTAGCGTCGCCGAGCAGATGACCCTTCTCGGCGTCACGGCGCGGTCCACCTTCTTCAAGTGGAAGAGGAATGCCGGTGTCGAGCTGCCGAAGGATACGCTGGAACGGATTTCCTATCTCCTGGGAATTTACAAGGCTCTGCAAATCCTCCTGCCCGACCCGCACGCCGCGGACGCTTGGGTGCGGCTACCCAACCAGGCGCCGTTGTTCGGTGGCCGATCTGCCCTGGATCGGATGCTGTCCGGTCACGTCGCCGACCTGTTCGTCGTCCGCCGCTATCTCGACGCGCAGCGGGGCGGATGGGCGTGACGATCGAGAAGCGGCACATCACCTGGCGGCCATCCTGGCGCATCGTTCCGAGCCGATTTCCGCCGATCGATCTGTTCGAACGGATCGCCGATCCGGCCGATTGGGAGGCGCTGATTGCCCTCGAATCACTGACGAACGATCGGATCAGGGACGAGGCGGGGGATATCGCGCTGGTCTCGGTGGCGGAACGCGTCGGTGGACCGGGCAGCTCGGTCATCATGGCGGCGTTCACTCATCCGAATCCGGACGGCAGCCGCTTCAGCGACGGCAGCTATGGCGTGTTCTATGCCGGCGCGACGTTGACCACGGCAATTGCCGAGACGAGGCACCATCGGACGCGCTTCATGCGAGCGACCGTTCAGCCGCGCATGGAACTGGACATGCGGGTCTATGCAGTGGACCTGGACGGCGAGTTGCACGACATAAGCGGCAAGCGAGCGGTGCTGCCGCTGGTTTACCATCCCGACGACTACGCGGCCGGTCAGGCATTGGCGGTCCGGCTCCGCGCCGAGGGTTCGTCCGGCATCGTCTACGACAGCGTCAGGGATATCGACGGCGTCTGCGCCGCGGTGTTCAGGCCGCGCTGCCTGAGCAATCCCAGGCAGGAAAGGCATTTGTGCTACGTGTGGGACGGACGCGCGATCACCACAGTCTACGAAAAGCGGGCGATGTAAGCGGTTAGGGATGCTTGTGAATGGGGTCCACCCAGTAGACCGCCTCGGGCTTCTCCACCGGTTCGATGTCCAGGTTGACCACCACGGCCTCGTTGTCGCTGCGCACCAGCACGCATTCCAGCGTCTCGTCGGAACTGGCGTTGATCTCCTGGTGCGGCACGTAGGGAGGCACGAAGATGAAGTCGCCCGCGTCGGCCTCTGCGACGAATTCCAGGTGTTCGCCCCAGCGCATGCGGGCCTTGCCGCGCACCACGTAGATCACGCTTTCCAGTGCGCCGTGGTGGTGGGCGCCGGTCTTGGCGTTGGCGTGGATGCTGACGGTGCCGGCCCAGATTTTCTGCGCCCCGACGCGGGCGGCGTTGATCGCGGCGGCGCGGTTCATGCCGGGCGTCTGCGCGGTGTTGGGGTCGAGCTGGTTGCCCTTGATGACCCGCACGCCGTTGTGGCGCCAGTCCACGGTGCCGGGTGCCGGCGCCTCATGATGATGGTCGTGGTGGCTCATCGCGCTGCTTCCTTCGGCTGATCCGGCCTTACTATCGGCATGCCGGCGCGGGAAGGGAAGGCAGTGGACGGATTTGTCGTGCATGAGGTTGCGCCGGACGTCGTGGCGCGGGTCGAGCGTGCGATGCCGGTGCTGCCCGGCGTCGTGGACCGGGAAGTCGAGCGCCTGTGGCAAGCAGCGAGCCGGCGGGTGGCTGCCGGCGGGGCAGGGTTGATGTTCAATGGCCGGGTGTTCAGCGCCGACGCGATCGCTCCGCACCTGATCTCCGGCCATCTGACCGAGTACCGCCGCGTTGTCGCGCAGATGGAACGACCCGAGCTGTTCGCCGAGCTGGGCGTGCGGTCATTCGCGGTGTGCGGGGTGCTGCGCTGTGCGGGTGGCGTGATGGTGGGGCGGCGGCACCGGGCGGCGATCTACCAGGCCGGCATGTGGCAATTGCCGCCGTCCGGCAGCGTGGATGCGGCTGCCGTGGCCGCCGATGGCATTGCCGATCTTCGCCGCCAGTTGCTGCGGGAATTGCAGGAAGAGCTGGGGCTTTCTCCCGATGCGGTGGGGGAGGCACGGCCGCTCTGCGTCGTGGAGCATCCGGGCAGTCACGTCTCGGATCTCGGGATGGCGCTGGTCACGAAGCTGAGCGCCAAGGCGGTGCTGGCGGCGCACCGGGCGCATGGCAATGCCGAATACGAGCAGATGCTGGTGATGTCGGAGGCCCAGCTGCCGGCATTTCTGGCCAAGGTCGGAGGCGGGCTGGTGCCGCCGGCGCGCGAGTTCCTGATCCGTGCGGGGCTGACGAATTGGAATCCCGATTCGAGTCGTTGACTCTGAGCGCTGGCTGGGAACAAATAAGGAACACAGCTATGCGCCCGTCATCTTGCATCACGGAACGGCCTGCTGACGAATCCCCGGCTGTCGCCAAGGCCGAGGGCACCGTCCGGCTGGGCAGGTTCAGCCGACCGAAAGCCTTGCCGGCTCATCTGGCTGGCTTGCTGAGGGGGCCGGGAAAAACGCCCGGCGCTCTCCTGCCGTTCGGCGATCCTGGGTTGGATGGCTGCCTGGGCGGCGGCCTCGCGCTGGGTCAGTTGCATGAGATCGGCGCGGCCGGGCTGGACGCGGAGACCGCCGCGCTGCCCACAGGGTTTATCGCCGCTCTGCTGGCCCGTGTCGTTCCCGCCCGGCCGGTATTCTGGATCGCCTCCGAGAGCGACCTGCATCCGCCTGGTCTGCTGTCCTATGGCTTCGATCCCAACCGGTTGGTGCTGGTGCGTCCTGCCAAGGATGTCGAGACGCTCGCCGCCATGGAGGTGACGCTGCGGGAGGGTGTCGCGGCCGCGGTGGTGGGCGAGGTGGGGCAGTTCGACCGTACCGCCTCGCGCCGCCTGCAGCTTGCCTGCCTGCGTCATGGCTCTACCGGCTTCGTGCTGCGCCGCTGGCCGCATGGCCGCAGGGCCGCGGACCGGGAGGCCAGCGTCGCCGTCACCCGCTGGCATCTCACGCCGGTGCCCAGCGTGAAGGACGGCAAGGAACCGGGCCGGCCGCGCTGGCACGTGGCGCTGACGCATGCCCGCAGTGGTCGGCCAGGGGAATGGATCATGGAGGCTTCGGATGATGCGACGCATCCTCTCCGTGTGGTTGCCGCACTGGCCGATCACGCGCCTGAATCGCAGCGTCTCCGTCTCGCCGGATAGGCCGTTGGTCACCATCGAGGCCGTCCGCGGCGTGCGCCATCTTGTCGCGGTGGGCGAGGATGGGGAGGCGCAGGGGCTGCGCCCCGGGCAGACGATGACCGATGCGCGCGCCGTCTGCCCGACGCTGGTTCCCCTCGATGCCGACCCGGTGGCGGATGAGGCGGCGTTGGGCAGGCTCGCCGCTTGGTGTGAGCGCTACACGCCGATGGCGGCGCCCGATCCGCCGGATGGGCTGTGGCTGGACATCACCGGCTGCACCGCGGTGTTTGCGACGGAAGCGGAGCTGGTGCAGGACCTTGCTGCCCGGCTGGAGCGGAATGCCATTCCCTGCCGCCTGGCAGTTGCTGGCACCACCCGGGCTGCCTGGGCGTTGGCACATGCCGGGGCGGATCGGGTTGTTCTGCCGCCGGGGGAGGAAAAGGCGGCGCTGACCGAGCTGCCGATCGCCAGCCTGCGGCTCGATGCAGGCACGGTGATGGGGCTGCGCCGGCTGGGCTTGCGGACGGTGCAGGATCTGCTGCGCATTCCACGGGCACAGATCACGTCTCGGTTCGGTGCGCTGCCGGTGCTGCGGCTGGATCAGGCGCTGGGTGCCATCGAGGAGGCCATCGATTGGCCGCGCCCCCCGATCGAGTGGCATGAACGCCTGGCTTTCGCCGAACCGATCGGCACGCCGGAGGACCTGGCACGCTCGCTTTCGCAGCTTGCCGAAGGGTTGTGCCGGCGCCTGACGGAGCAGGACAAAGGCGCCCAGCGCTTTGTCGCGCGGTTCTTCCGGGTCGATGACGTCGTGCCGCAGATCGTGGTGAGCACCGCACTGCCGGTGCGCGATGCGGCGTATCTGACCAAGCTGCTGCGCGAGAAGCTGGACACTGTCGATCCGGGCTTTGGCATCGAGGTAATTGCGCTGGAGGCCGAGACCGTGGCGCCACTGAAGTCAGCACAGGCCCAGCTTGCCGATGTCGCCGCGCAGGATGCGGCCGATCGTCTCGCCGGCGTGGTGGACACGCTGACCAACCGTCTGGGTTCGGAGCGCGTTTCCCGTGTTGCGCCATTTGCGAGCCATGTGCCGGAGCGCGCCGTGCAGCGCGTGCCGCCGCTGCCGCTCAGGCAGCCGTCCTGGGTGAACGATCCCGCCGCACCGCGGCCGATCCGGCTGCTGCATCGGCCGGAGGAGATCGCGGTGATCGCTCCGGTGCCGGACGATCCGCCGATCCGGTTCAGTTGGCGCGGAGTGGCGCATCGCGTGCGCGCCGCCGCGGGTCCCGAACGGATCGCCGCAGAATGGTGGCAAGGCAAGAGATCGGGCAAACGGCCGGAGACGGATCTGATTCGCGACTACTATCGGGTGGAGGATTCCGATGGCGCCCGGTTCTGGATCTTTCGTGCAGGTCTGCATGCCGAGGAGCGGATGCCGCGGTGGTATCTGCATGGGCTGTTTGGGTGAACTGAGGAGTTCTCCCCTCCCTTGCGGGAGGGGGAGGGTAGGGGCGTGGCTTATGCCGAGCTCCAGGTGGCGAGCGCTTTCTCCTTCCTGCGCGGGGCTTCGTCGCCGGAGGAGCTTGCGGCCACCGCGTCGGTGCTGGGGCTGTCCGCCATCGGCGTCACCGATCTCAACAGCGTGGCTGGGGTGGTGCGGATGTGGGATGCGGCGAAGGATGTCGGCATCCGCCTGGTGGTCGGCACGCGGCTGGCATTCCGCGACGGCACGCCGGATCTGCTGTGCTATCCGCGGGACCGTGCGGCGTGGGGGCGGCTGGCGCGGCTGCTCACCGTCGGCAAGGGACGCGTGCCGCATGGCGACACGGGCGATGCCGCGAAGGCCACCAATCGCTGCTTCCTGCAGTACGCCGATCTGCTGGAGCATGGCGAAGGACAGATTCTGCTTGCTGTTGCGCCGGAGCGGCTGGATAGCGCATTCCGGGAAAATCTTCAGCGCCTGAAAGCGGATTTTCGCGGCGATGCGTATCTTGCTGCCAGTCGCCGCTATCGCGGTGATGATGCCGGCCGGCTGCGCGCGATGGCCGGGTTGCCATTGCCGATGGTGGCGACCAACGACGTTCTCTATCACCTGCCTGACCGGCGTCCGCTACAGGACGTGATGACCTGCATCCGTCTTGGATGCCGTATCGATCAGGCGGGTCTCGCGCTGCAACCCAACGCCGAGAGGCATTTGAAGTCGCCGCGGGAGATGGAGCGTCTGTTTCGCGAATACCCCGAGGCGGTGCGGCGCACGGAAGACATCGTTGAGCACTGCGGCTTCTCGCTCGGGGAACTCGCCTATGAATACCCCGACGAACCGATTCCACGCGGCGCGACGCCGGACGAGCATCTTGCCGATCTGACCTGGCAAGGTGCTGCGGTGCGCTATCCTGATGGCATTCCGCAGCACGTGCGCGATGCCATCGAAAAAGAATTGCGCATCATCGCGCAGCTCAACTACGCACGATATTTCCTGACGGTGCACGACATCGTGCGCTATGCCGTCAGCCGCGGCATTCTTTGCCAGGGTCGTGGTTCGGCGGCCAATTCCGCTGTGTGCTATTGCCTGCACATCACCGCGGTCGATCCGGCGCAGATCAACCTGCTGTTCGAGCGCTTCATTTCCACCGAGCGCCGTGAGCCGCCGGATATCGACGTGGATTTCGAACACGAGCGGCGAGAGGAGGTCATCCAGTATATCTACGAGCGCTATGGCCGCGAACGCGCAGGCATCGCTGCGACGGTGATTCACTACCGGCCGAAGCGGGCAATCCGCGAGGTGGGCAAGGTGATGGGGCTGTCGGAGGACGCCACGGCCGCACTATCGGCGCAGTCATGGCATGCGGGGGAGGGATTGTGGTCGGATGATTGTCTGACCGAGATCGGCCTCGATCCGCAAAGCTTTGTGGTCCGCCGCTCGATCGAGCTGGCGCGACAATTGGTGGGATTGCCGCGTCATCTGTCGCAGCATGTCGGCGGTTTCGTGCTGACGCGCGGAAGACTGGACGAGACCGTACCGATCGGCCGGGCCGCGATGGACCAGCGCACCTTCATCGAGTGGGACAAGGACGACATCGACCGTCTGGGCATCATGAAGGTGGATGTGCTGGCGCTCGGGATGCTCACCTGTATCAGGAAGGCGTTCGAGCTGCTGGGGATCAAGAATCTGGCCGAGGTGCCGACGGAAGACACCGCCGTCTATGACATGCTGTGCCGGGGGGATTCGATCGGCGTGTTCCAGGTGGAATCACGCGCGCAGATCAACATGCTGCCGCGGCTGCGGCCGCGCAAATTCTATGATCTGGTGATCGAGGTGGCGATTGTTCGTCCTGGGCCGATCCAGGGCGACATGGTGCATCCCTATCTGCGCCGGCGGCAAGGACTGGAACAGCCGGATCTGCCGTCGCCTTCGCCTGAATACGGTCCGGCCGATGAACTGGAGCAGGTGCTGGGCAGGACGCTGGGCGTGCCGCTGTTCCAGGAGCAGGCGATGCGCATCGCCATCGACGCGGCAAAGTTCACGCCGGAGGAGGCCAATCAGCTTCGCCGCTCGATGGCGACGTTCCGCAACGCCGGCACCATCCATCGCTTCTTCGAGAAGATGGTCACTGGGATGACGGCGCGCGGCTATGCGCGGGATTTTTCCGAGCGCTGCTTCCATCAGATCGAAGGCTTTGGCACTTACGGTTTCCCGGAAAGCCATGCCGCCAGTTTTGCTCTGCTGGTCTATGTTTCGGCCTGGTTGAAGTGCCATCATCCGGCGGCGTTCGCCTGCGCGCTGCTGAATTCGCAGCCGATGGGGTTCTATGCGCCGGCGCAGATCGTGCGCGACGCGCGCGAGCATGGGGTGGAGGTACGGCCGATCGATGTGGCCGCCAGCGCATGGGACTGTACGCTGGAAGAGGGGGCGCTGCGTCTTGGTTTCCGCCTGATCACCGGCTTTTCGCAGGAATGGGCGGAACGGCTGGTCGAGGCGCGCGGTGAAGGGCACCATCCCTATCCCACCGACCCCTCCCCCAGCCCCCTCCCGCGAGAGGAGGGGGAGGATTCTTCTGTGGGATTTTCGGCATTGGTGCGTGTCGGGCTTCCCCGTGCGGCTCTGGTGCTGCTGGCGGAAGCGGATGCGCTGCGGAGTCAAAAACTCGATCGGCGCGCCGCGCTGTGGCAGGTGCGCGGGCTGTCGGACGTAATGGAGCTGCCCCTGTTTGCCCACCAGCCGGTTGCGACTCACCATGTTCCGCTGCCCGTCATGATGGCGGGCGAGCACGTCATCATCGACTACCAGACCGCCGGCCTGTCGCTGAAGTCCCACCCGATGCGCTTCCTGCGCTCGTTGTTCAGCAGTGAAGGCGTGCTGAGCTGTGCCGAGGTCGCGGTGCTGGCCGATGGTACCCGGCTGTCCGTCGCCGGCGTGGTTCTGGTGCGTCAGCGGCCAGGCAATGGCAATGTCGTGTTTTGCACCATCGAGGATGAGACCGGCATCGCGAACATCGTGGTCTGGTCGAGCCTGTTGGGTCGGTTCCGCCGTGCCGTGATGGGCAGCAGCCTGCTACAGGTGACCGGCCGCCTGCAACGCAGCCCCGAGGGCATCCTCCATGTCATTGCCGACCGGTTGAACGATCGCAGCGCCATGATGGCCCAGATCACCGAGGCATCCATCAGGACGCAGCCGATGCGGAGTCCCGGTCATCCTCGTCAGGAGCGGGTTTTTCCTCGGTCGCGCGACTTTCATTGATGTCGCCTGCGTCCGCAGCCTCGTATGGCAGCCGGCACAGGCGACGAGCCCAGCCGATGCCGAAGGTCTTCCAGGTCGGCAGCGACGTCATGAAGATCAGCCGTTGCGCCAGGAACTCCGAGCAGAGATCGACGACGCCACCCGGTCTTGCGGCAGTTCGATCGATGGCGCTCAGGGTCCGTTCGCCTATCGCGCCGTCCTGCGGCACCTGAGCGACCTGCTGTAACCAGCGCGCCGCCCGGTTGGTGCCATTGTTGATCGCAGCGTCGAACACCAGCAGAGCGAGCGCGGCCGGCAGGCGATCGCCAACAATCCGCTGCCAGTAGTCGCGCTGATACAGCGCCTTCGCGGAAGCGAGGGAGAGATTGGCAATATCCAGGTCGGGGTAAGCGGCGGCGCTGATACCGAACCTGGTGCCGCGACAGGTTCCGGCGCCGACGGTGCCACCGGTCCAGTTGCCCGGGTCGGCGGGGCTGTTGCTGAAGTCTCCCTCGTGACCAACCACGATCTGAAACATTCGATCAAAGTTGCTCATGGCGTTCAACCGGGGATGTCGCTGAGCGCGACCGGCGTTGTCGTCGCGGCCAGCGGGAACGACCAGCGCCAATTGCTGCCGAGGTCGCCGACGATATCCCATCCGGGCGGAGGGACCAGCGTCGAGAAATTGTCGGTTACCGCATTGCCGCGGCCGATCGTGACGTTGCCATACGGATAATACAGGTTGCAGGACGCGCTGGGATTTTGGAGCGGCTGCGCGAGCGTGATCGTCAGATGCGTGGCATCGCCGCGTAGGCAGGCGGTGGCTGTCACGACAGTGCCCGGGCTGGCAGTCGAACCACCGTCCATCACGCAGAACCCCACGCCGGTCGCTGCCTGCAATGGCACGATCAGATCGTTGCCGGCGTCGTGCTGGATCGTCAGGACCAGCGTGGTGCTGCTTTGTCGATACGCATGCACGATCTTTGGGCCGCCATTGACCGGTAGACCGGCTGGTATCGCATTCAGTCCGTCTCCACCGCTGCTCGCCAGGATGGCGCGTGCCGCTACTGGCGCTGCCAGTTGGGCGAAACGCTGATTGTCCATGCTGTCGCGATGCGCTGGATCGCCGCCGGTGGCGATACCCGTTGTCGGGTCCCAGGACGATCCTCGGGGATTGCTGTCGCTCGTCTGCGGGTTGCCAATGACGACGTTCTGAGTCGCATCGGCTGCCATTGCCGCGACCACCTCGCGATGCATCTGCATGCCGCCGGGGATCCCGTAAGGGATTGCGTTCCACCAGATCAGCGGAAGACTGTCCGCGGAGCGTCCAAGCATGCCGCGTTCGAGCGACAGGAAACGTTCGGCAGCCGCCAGGAAGGTCGCCTTCTCGCTGTAGTCACGCAGGCTGTCCGTCTCACTCCATGGCCACAGAAACGCACAGATGTCCTGCTGGTCTTCCTGGGCGAGTGCGGCGATTGCCGACTGCGTCGCGAGTCCATCGGTGCCGAGTTGCCAGGTGGAAGGGTTCGATCCGTCGTTCGGATTGTTGACGAAACTGCCACTGTAGATCCCGTCGACGGCGGGATAGAGGCCATGGCCGGCTATCATCGTGTAGCCGGTCGAGCCGGCATTCGCCACGACATTATAGGCCAGCGCGCCCAGATGCCAGGCGATACCCTGTGCCAGAAGCTGGGCGGCGCCATCATTGATTACATAGTTGATGGCATTCGATTGACCGTTGACCAGCAGGCTCACCCCGCGGCGCGGACCACGCATCCAGCGTGCGGCGCATTGCATCAAGCTTGTCACTTCCGCATCGGCGAGGGCGCGTTCCCATGTCGCCGCTTCATGGAGCCAGCATTGCGCGCCACCCAGCACGGTGACGTCGTGCAACAGCACCATCGGCGCCGCCGTGCCTGACGATATCGGGTTGCCAACACCGGCCGCCACAAGCGTGCCATCCAGCCAAACGTCGACGCCGATGCCGGGACGGTTGCGCAGAATGATCGAATGGGTGTGACGGCGCGTCAGCGCCGTGGTGAGCACGGTCTGGGCAATGCCGGGAAACAGCAGCAGCCGGTTCGATCCCGATGCGCTGTCGGCCTGCAACACGCACGTACCGCCGGACGTCAAAAGCGCGATCGGATTGGTATCGCGGCCAGAGTTCTGCCGCCAGTTCGGCCTCGACCAGACGACGTAACGTGTCCAGGCTGCGCTCGACTGGAATGGCACATTGGCCACTTGAAAGCCCAGGTCCGCATCGAGGGCCGGAGTGAGTGTGCCATATCCCCCGGCGACGCGTCCCAGCCCGCCAAGCAGACCGGACAGTCGAGGTGCGGCCGACGGCAGTCCGGCGGCGGTCCCGAAGGAATATGGGGCCATTGCGGTGTCATGTCCTGACTTGTCCGACAGGACGGCAACCGAGCTGTTCCAGCCTGAAATCGGCGTGCCGGTCGGGCCGAGAGCAGCCGATGTGTCGCTGGCATCCCACCAGCCTGACAGATCGCTGATGGCGTTCGGCAGAGGCCCACTCACTGTGCCGTCATCCGACGAGGACGAATCGCTGCGGAGAGCGCGCCAAAGCGCCAAGCGTGCGGCGCCGATACCCATCGGCCGGTTCGGAGCGACAAAGGCGACGCTCACGTCAGGTCACCGTGAAGACGGCGGTTGTACTGGCGCTGGCCGTCACGGACGAGGGTCCAGAGCCGCCGCCGTTCACGGCGTACACCTGGAAGTCATATGCCGTTGACGCGGCAAGCCCCGTCACCGACGAAGTTGTGGCAGTGATGCCGGTTGCGAAGGTCGACCAGGTCGTGGTGCCTGTGACACGATACTGGACGGCGTAGCTGCTGACGGCTCCGCCGGAACCGGGAGCCAACCAATTGAGGGTTACGCCACTCGACGTCGGATTACTGGCACTGAGGGCGGTGACTTGACCAGGTGATGCCGGCGCAGAACTGCCGCCGGTGGCACTGCCGGGCAGTGAGGCGAAGATCACGGTGCCACGAGAGTAAGTGGCGACGCGCACCGAAGCGGCCTGACCACTCGGCAATGCGTTGGAACCTGAGGAGGTGATGATGCCGGAACCAAGCGTGACATTGCCGCTGCTCAGGTTGAGGATGTCACAGTGGAAGCCGCTGCCCATGTTCAGCGGCAGCGGCGTCAGCGTGACGGGCTGGCTGCAGATCAAAATCCGGCCGTTGTGGATCGTGCCGTCCAGATTTGTGTTCGCGGTGATCTCCACCACCGGAATCTTGTAGGTTGGCTGCTTCGATGCCAGCCACGACCAGATCGCGGCGAATGTCTGTCGCAGCATGGTCTGCTGCCTTGCGCCACCCAAAACGTATCGGTATCGCTGGCGGGAACCGCGGGCTGCGCCAGGTCGATGGTCAAGCCGTCAAGCAGATTGGCGTAGGTGATGGAGTGATCCGCCCCGCCCTGGCTGATGCCTACCAGATCACCGCTGGCAATGGTCGTTACCGGCGCCAGGTTCGTGATGCTGTAGCTGGACGAGCCGGCGGTCGTCACCGTGGCGGAAATCGTGCCGGTCGCATCGATGCTGATATTCGCGCCGGCGGAGAACAGGCCCCGCAGCGACGACAGCGGCAACTGGGTCAACAGGCCATCGCTGTCCAGCAGCGCATTGTCGGACACCGACAACGCGGTCCGCTGGGGCAGGCCGGCAAGATTGAATGCGGACGCAGCCAGCGTTCCGCCATTCAGCAGCAACCCTTCGCCGACGGCGACGGTCTCCGGACCGCCGGCCCCAAGGCTGATGCGGCCCAGTAACGTGCCTGGATCGGTGATGATGGCAGGTTGCGTGGTTGCGAGCAGTGTTCCGACGCTGACCGAATGCGTCACTCCCGCCTGACTGACTGGGACCTCATCCGCGGCGGTGACTTCCGAGGCAATGGGCAATTGTGAAATCGTCGGCATCGCACTATCCTGGGCCGCGGGCTCAATAAGCTTGTTGGTTCATGCTCCGACCAGCGAGCCGCTGCATACCGAGATCCAGCTTCTGCCGTCGTAGAAGACCTCCACGCCGGTACCGGCACCGGTTCCTTCGCTCGGCTTGCGGCCATTGCTGGCGAAGGCTTTGGCGCCTGTGCCGGGCGAGCGGGGCAGTGTCGACACGGTGTACGAGGGCAGTACCGGAGGGCCGCAAAATTGCGGGTTCACCGCATTTGTCCGGAATACTTCGTGCCAGGCTGACGTCCCGTCCGAGACGACGTGGTAGCGATCGTTCGGACGCAGCGTAACGGGTCCGTTGTCGATCGTATCGCTGCCTGTCACCGCCATGGTCACGTCGGCCGAACCGAGCACAGAGAAGGTGAACCCGGTACCGGCTGCGACGGTGTGCGCCGCCGGCAGGGTAATCGTGTAGGGCGAGCCGCCGACCAGAAAAACGATATTGCCGGAGATGGAATTCGGCAACGTTGCGCTGCTGGCATAGACGGTCTGCCAGCCAACTGCGATTCCCTTGCCGACGGGAAAGGAAAGGGCTCCCTGGTTCCAGCGAAGTGTGCTCGTGATGCTGTCGTACGCGAGCCGGCAACTGTTGGTGGGCTCAAAGGCAATCGCGTGCCCGGCGGCCATCCGGATCGCCGCCGCCCCTGCCATTTGCTGGGCGCAGGTGGTGTCGAGCACCGATATCGAGAACGGCACGTTGACATTGAAGACCTGATACGCATGACCGGTGCAACCCGCGGCCAGGTAGACGCCGATGATCGTGCCTACCTCGATCGGTGCGCCGGACGTGTTGTGTTGCCCGATGACCAGAGACTGAATCTGGCGCAGCGCGCCGTCATCGGGACCGTTGCCGAACCAGTCCATCTCGACTGTGATGGAAGAGGCCGCCAGGCTCGACGGCTGACCGGTGACGTCGCGGTATTCCAGGCATGCGGCCCAAAGGTTGGGCTGCGGCAGCGCCTTGCCGGACGAATCCAGGCCGACGTTTTGCCGGATCGTCTGTACGTAACGCCCCACATGCTCGGCCGCAGGAGCGCCGCTTGGTGTCTGCGAGCCGCACCAGAGCAGTCGGTCGACGCCGCCCCAGACGAAGTTGCTCGGACTATTGTATATAATAGTGTCGTTACGAGAGTTGGCGATGACGGCACCGCCGGTTGGCCCGCCGGTGTGGTTGACGATGTATGATGAGTGCGCCACGGCAAAGTCCGTGGGCTGCGAGCCATTTTGCGAGACTTCGACGCTGGCGGCACTATTGCCGACGACGATCCCAGGCAAGTAATTGCTCGCGGGGCTGGCACCGCCTGGAATTGCGTCTGCGAGCGGGGTGCCGTCGGGTAGGGATGTACCATCGACGATCCACTTCACCCGCTTGGTCAGGGGGATACCCCAACTGGGTGGAGGTTGCAGCACCGTGACGCCATACGGCACGTGGATGACCGAGCCCGCCGCTGCTGCCTGATAGGCAGCCTTGAACGCGGCGGTATCGTCCGTGACACCATTGAGCGCGGCATTGTAGGGAGCGGAGCGAACGTCGATGACGCCCGCGTTGCTGCCACTGGCAGAATCCACGTAGCGCTTGGTCGCCGCCTGAAGGGCGGACGTGGGATCACCTGCCAGGCTCAGCATACCGGTCAGCGTTCCCCCGCTGATGGGAAGGGCGGAGGCGACCTGGCTGTCAACGTACTGTTTCGGCGCCGCCTGGAGGGGCAGGTTGGGATCGGATGGAAGTGCCAGTGGGCCTGTGAGGGTGCCGCCGCGGATAGGCAACGATGCCGCGGCCTGTGCGTCGACATAATGCTTGGTGGCCGCCTGCATCGACAGCGTGGGGTCGGCCGCCAGAGTGAGCATGCCGGTGAGTGTGCCGCCGCCCTTGGAAAGCGAGCCGGCAACCTGGGTATCGACGTATCCCTTCGTCGCTGCCTGTAGCGGGATTGTCGGATCGGCGGCAAGCACCAGCGCTCCGGTCAGTGTATCGCCACCGCGCGATACGCGGGTATCGGCGTACTGCTTCGTTGCTGCCTGCAACGATGTCGTGGGATCCATTGCCAGCGTCAGCGCGCGGTGAGCGTGCACCCAGTCCGGGGCACCGCGGTGCCGACCTGTCCGTCAACGTATTGTTTGGTCGCTGCCTGCAACGATGTCGTGGGGTCAGCGGCCAGGGTCAGGGCGCCCGATAAAGCGGCGCCCGTCTTCGGCACTGCCGTTGCGACCTGAGTATCTACGTACCTCTTCGTCGCCGCCTGCTGGGACGTCGTGGGATCGGCGGCCAGGGTGAGAACGCCGGTCAGCGAACCGCCGGCCAGTGATAAGGTGTTCGCGGCGAAGTCGCCGAGTTTGGCTGGCGACTTGCTCCCGGTCGGTGTCACCAGAAGGTGGCTGATATCGACGTTGGCGATTCCGGACAGCCCGCTCATGAACTGGCTGTAGCTCACCGCCGTGTTGCTGCCGGCTTGTCCGAGCGGAACAAGATCGCCGCTGGCCGGTACGGTGCCGGCGGTCAGTGTTGCGACGTTGAAAGGTGCGGCAGCCGCCGACAGACCACCGTTGATCAGGGTGAGATTGGCGCCGATGGTGATCTGCTCGGGTGCGCCCGTGCCGCCACTGGTACGGCCGAGTAGTGTTCCAGAACTGATCGCAAGCTGCGGTTGTACGCCCGCCAGAACTTGTGCGCGGGTTACCTTGCGCGCGATGCCGCTTTGGCTGGCCAATAGCTCGTCGGTGTCGGACGCGGCCGTAGCAGGCGCGAGCTGATCGATTGTCGGCATGATCGGGACGGCCTCTCAGCGGCGCGGCAAGGGACTGCGCGGATTGGAGCTGGTTGCGAACGGTGCCTGGGTGGCTTGGTGGCTACGTCGTCAGAACTGGATTGCCGTTCTGGTCGGTCAGCACGACTCCAGTGTCGGTGACCAGGGCATTGGGCGGGATTGGCGGAACGGACAGATAGAGTACCGGCAACAGGATGGTGCGGTTGATGGTGCGGCCATTCACCGTGGTGATCATGAGGTTCACAGTATAGATCATCCCCGGTTGACCGCCTGACAACCACAGGATCGCCACGGCGCCGTCAGTCGTCGTGCTGTTCAGAACGAGGTCGCCGGGATTCGCCGGCTCGATCGTCACATCGAGCGTGGAGATTGTGTCGCCGTCATTGCCGACCAGCGCGGGTGATATGTCGAACTGGTAGTCCAACACGTCGACGGGATCCTTCGTCGGCCAGTTCAGCGGCGGCGGAACCAGCGCTGTCGAGCCGCGGGGCACCGGGATGAAGGAATCCAGCACGACGGTCCGCGCGTTGCTGGGCTTCCAGACGTGTGTCGCTGGGGTTGGCATGTCGGGATCCTGACTGGATTGGAGCGTTCAACTCTTGCCGGATAACTTTGCGAACTCTGCGGTGAGCGTGGCGAGCTGTACCCGGAGCTCGGCGATCGTCGGAACTGATGCGGCCGCCGGCGGTGCGGATGGCGGAGTGAATTTCGTACCGTCGAAATGCCAACCATCGCCGACGTTCGGCTGCGAGGACACATCCACCCAGACGAGTGCGTGATTGAACATGCTTGTGATGTCGCCGTCGGTCTTCAGCAATTCCGCGACGAGACTGTCTTGAATGCGCGCATAAGTCTTCATTGCTGATCCTACCATCTGACGACGACGAGGCCGGCGGATCCTGGCGCGCCGTTATATGGCGTTGCACTATTCGCCCCGGTACCCGCGCCAGATGCGCCGCCGCCCGGGAAGGCGCCCTGAAGGCCCCAAGTCCCGCTGTTCTGGCAGCCGCCGATAGGGGCGGCGCCGCCGAGCCCCCCTTGGTTCAACGTACCAGCCTGGCCCGCCGAGCCTATGAAGTTGACGTCACCGGCGACACCGGTGCCGGCGGGCGTAGCGCCGTTCTGCGGATTTCCAACGCTGGCCAATGCGTTCAGGCTGCCGCCCGTCGCGCTGACAGATGTACCGAAACTGGACGTTCCGCCTGCCGAGGGTGACACTCCGCTGGTGTTTCCAGCAGTGCCGCCGCTGCCGACGGTGACTGGAACCGTCTGACCCGCAATGAGCCCGGTGACGCGCTTACGCGCATAGCCGCCGCCGGAGCCGCCTCCGCTGGGGATGCCGCCATACGAGGCATAGGTTCCGGATCCGCCACCCCAGACCTCCACTTCGACCTGCGAGACGCCGGCTGGCACGGTGAAGGTGCCGCTGCTGAGGAAGCTCTGTACTCCCGAGGCAAAGCCGGGGCGCAACGCCGGCAGCTTCCAGGTCAGAAATGGCGCGGTGCTCAGTTGCGCGATATTCGCTGCACCGATTGCGGTCTGGCCGTAGGAGACGGTAACGCAATACAAGCCCACCCAACCACTGTCGATCGGCGGGGTGGTCTGTGAGCCGGTATTTGCCGCGGCGCCTGCCTTGAGCTGGAGCTGCACGCGCTGAATTCGGCTGGTGTTCTGTGCGACACCTGAATTGTTGGGGCCGCTGTACGGCTGTGCCGGATTGGCCGCATTGTAGTAAGGCAGCACGACCGGGTTGGTGTCGCTCTCCAGGAGGGTCGCCTGGATGAGGTAGTTGATCGCTTGACCAGAGGTGGTCGGCGCCGCGAGCGTGAACGACGTTGCGGTAAGATTGACGCCCTGCTTGAGCAGTGGGTCAGTCGTGTCCGCCGGCAGCGAGCCGTAGGCGAGCATATCGACGATCGTCAATTGGGTGACGCTTCCGGGTGCCACCGTCACGGTCAACGAGGCCGGGGCCGTCGGCGAACAAGCAAGTCCGTCGACAACAGTGTTGCTTCCGAGTATCGCCTGGGCGAGATACCCCAGCGCGACCATGGCGTTCCGATTGGTATTGAGAATATCAGTATCGAGCGGGATGCTCCCGGGGTAGACCAGGATTCTGTCCATGAGACCCTCTTTGCTGATCGTGGAACCAGCTCAGTTTGTGATCCTGGTCCAAGCGATGGCGGCGACCGGCAGCACACCGGCGACCGCCGCGTAAATATCGGTGTCGGTCACCTGTCCCTGCACCATCGCCAGGCTGGCATATTCGATTGCGCCCTGGCCGTAGCCTCCGCCGGATTCGCCCCAACCACAGACGGTGGCGATCCCGCTGCCGAGCGGGCGGTAAGCCGTGACGAAACACTGAAATGGTAGTGTCAGATTGCCCCATCCTCCGGCGCCACCGTAACCGACCCCGCCGCCGGCACCGGCCAACGACGCGTATCCGCCGGTATCTGACGATCGCGCGGGCTCGAACACGACCGGCGCACGTCCCGTGAGGTCCAGCAGCACCGAAACGATGGCGGCGCGCGTCCCGCGTTCGCGGAACAATTCGCGCTGGATATCGCTGCGGAATGCGTCGTCACTTTGAGCTGCCCGCCTGACCAACCGGTTGCCGAAAAAGTCGAGGGCGATAATGTCAAGCCAAATATCGGTCGCCGTGGCAATGCGTGTCTGTGCCTTCACGTATTGCAGTTGCTGGTAGGCGAAGCTCCAGCCGGACGCGAGGCCGTTCAACAGGCCGTCCAGCACGGGAGCGCTGTCCGGGAACCAGCGCGCCGGCAATACGGCGCGCAGCCGCGCGAGCATATCCTGTTGATCACCCGTCACGTCAGTTCACCGCAACCACGCCCGCCTTCACGACGCCCGTGACGGGAACAATGAGGTCGTTAGCGCTGCCGTTCACCAGCACAGCGCTGACATTGATTACGGCCGGACTGGCCGAATAGGCGATCTGTGCAAGCCTGGTCAGCGGGAGAGATGCCCCGATCGGCAGGCCGTTTATGTAAGCGCCGACGGCATTGCCGACGAGCGCCTGAATCGGTGCCTTTGTCGTTCCGGTGGAGGTCGTGATAGTAAGTGACACGCCGGCCGTAAGCACCATGGGTGGCTGCACGCTGAAGATCGACCCGACTGGCCGCACCGCATCGATCGCGGATTGGACTGTGGCCAGTAATGCGGTAGAGGGGCTGCCGGATCCGTCATCGACCGTTACCACGAAGCTGCCGTTGTGCGCTTGACCTGACGGATCGACGTTCTCTTGGAGCGCGTAATTCAGCCCTTGCTGAATGCTGCTGATGGCATAACCCACAGAAAGCGGTGTGGCGCGCGACCGGGTCGCGATAAAATTGCTGAAGCGGCTTCGGAATGCATCATCGGATTCCGCATCCAGCCCATTTTGAAACGAGCTGGAGTTATTGACGGAGTCGATGCCGGGAATGGCCGATGCCAGCAATGTAATCGTATTTGCCTGCACGTTGCCGGCGCTTCCTGGTATCTGCGCGACCACCGGCACATCGAGCGAGGCTATGCCGCCGGCCACAAAATAACCGTTACTGGCACTTGACCATGAAGGTTGCGATGTGTCAGCGACGACCGCAAAGGTCTGGGTGCCATCGGCAGTCCGTACCAGGGCACCGACCGGGATCAAGGCGGACATCGTCGAGGTGAAGCGCGAGAATGACACGGCTCCCGTGGCCGCAACTGCGGGCAGGCGCGTCAACGTCAGATCGGCCATCCAGCTATCCAGATCGGACCCGCTGCTGGTGGCCGCTCGCGTCGTCCGCAGCACCAGCAACATGAGCCACTGCATCCACAGGCCGATCGAGGCATTTGCCTCCAGCACCGCGCGCAGCGTGGAGCCCACGGTCAGGTCCACAAGTTGTGCGGCGGACGCCTGTACGGCGGCCGCCGTCGACTGCACCATCGCATCGAATGTCCGGAGCGAAAGTTGCATGGGCTACCCCGAAACCGTGAAAGAGAGCACCTGTGTCTGGCTGGTCTCGGCATCCACGTATCGAATGTACACGTACACCGTACCCGATGCGCCGCCAGGGGCTACCTGTACGTCGATCAGTGGCTCAGGCACGCGCGCGACCGCAGCTTCTTTGAAGATCTGACTGCGGATAACAGCCCTGATCTGCAAAGGGTTGACTGGTTGACCGATGAAGCGAGCCAGGCCGGCGCCGTAATCGAGTTGCCAGATATAGTCGCCAGGATTGGTGAGCAAGCGCCGCAGCACACGCTGCTGACCAAGCAGTGGGCCGTCCGCCGTGCCGATGTCACCTGTGGCGCCGATGGCCAGGTCGGAGCCCCATTGGTGGGATGCATCGGCCATGATGCTCAGTCCTGCGGATTGGCAGCACTTGTCGTGCCGCCTCTGGAATCGCTGTGCGTGTGTGCGTCATAATGGCCGCGCAGGCGTGACAGGGAACCCTGCTGATCGTAGACATCGCCTGCGACATGGAGATCGCCATGTATCTGGATCGTCCCATCATTCTGCAGCTTGATGAAGCTGCCGGAGCCATGCACCAGCCAGATTTCGCCCACTGGCGTGGCAGGTGGCGTTTGTGTGCTCGAGAAAGCCCGTCCGATGATGATGCCGTGTTCGGCGTTGCCCTCCTGCGCGAGCACAAGTACCTGATCACCGGGAGATGGTGGGCTCCACAAACCCCAACCGGCGCCGATCCATGGAGATAGAACAGGCAGCCAGCCGCTGAGCACCCCTTCAGGCTGTAACGTGACCCGCGCGGTCGCGGCTGGTGCATTCACCGAAGTCACCGTGGCGAAGCGTGGCTGACTGCCGCCCTGGTCCAGCGCACCCGCGTGCTGCTTGATGATGTTGAGAAGTCGTTCCATGCGCTATGTGGTGCTGCCTGATATCGGCATCGTCGTTTCGGTTCGTGGGGAGGAGTTCTTGGCCAGAATAAACTGAGTCAGTCCGCTATCTTGTCTGAGCTGCCGTTCTATGACGTCGACGTAATAGGCCTGATCGAACTCCGTACCCGTTCCTTCCAACGTGATCATGCTGCGCGGACTGAGCGAAAGCTCGCCAGGCATGCTGATCCTTATGGTCCGCTCATGGCGCGTCAGCTCGGCAAGCTTCTGCTGGGCAAAATTGAGAGCTTCGTCCGGTGTAAGATTGGGTCGCACGAAAACATAGCGTTGCGGTGACCTGTTGGACGGTCTGCTCCCGTTGCGGCCGCAAGCCTGTGCCCGCTGAACGAAAGCACTGTTCTGCCTTGAGTTCCAGCTTTTCACCTCAACGTCGATATCGCGCGCCAACGTCAACGATCTCTCCAGCTTGAGACCGATTACATCCTGACTACGCAACGAAACTGTAAGACCTGCCGTCTGTGCCGAAGGCTGGAAGTACAACGCCTGGCCTTGGACGAATACGTCAAAGCCTTCCTGCCGGGCAAGAAAGACAAGCAGATCCCATTCGGTGGTGGTATGGCTGAACTGATCGAGCGTAATGCGGTCGTGCTCACTCTGATAATATCGGCCTACCGGGGACGTGGTCGAGGTAACCTGCGGCGTCAGATTGTGGCGCTGCGCCAAAAGTGTCGCAATTTCACTTGACGTGCGATTTGCAAATGTCTCCTGAGTGCGCGCCTCGATCAGTGCCGACGTGAGGTCGCGACCGTCGAGGCGGACCAATCCGAGCGTAAGATCCAAACTCACGCAATCGACTACTCCTTGCACAAGACTGACGAACGATGCGCCGCCATCTATGCTGAATTGGACGTCCAGCAGTATATCGGGCTCGCTTGCCCAGAAGGATGCGTCAGCCCATGGATCGATGCCCAGGGCAACCGACGCCCGAAATCGATCTGCCGCATAATAGTTGTTGGAAGTCACCTCGGCTTCCATCGCGCCGTAGACGATCTGACCATTGGCGATGATCTTCAGCCGAGGAGAACGCCAGGTAGATTGCGGATCATTGAGAAGCAATGCCGCCTCCAGCACTGGGATCGATGTCCGGGATCAGCAAGGAAGCGACGCCAACCAGCATCGGGTCGGAGAGCTTGTTGAGCTCGGCAATCCGTATCCATTGTCTAGCGTCCGCCAGCTCAGCGGCCGCGATTTTGAACAGGTTGTCACCTGCTACGGTAATGGTCTTCATGGTCAGGTACTGGCATTGGCGAGATTGGTCGCTGTTCGGCCGATATACGAACCAGCCGCGACCAAGGAACTTAGCTGGCCAGCGGCGTCGGTTGCAGCAAGCAGTGCCGCCGCGCCCGCTTGGGCCGAATTTGAATTCACGACGGTCACATTCGCAAGCGCTCCGTTAGCCGCAGCGATGGATCCGCTTATCGACGACTGAGAGCTTAAAAGGCAGGCCTGGGCAGCCGAGTAGGCAGCTGTGCCGCGGGTCGTGGCGTCCGGTGCGGCAAGGGCCGTCTGCAGTGGCGACAGTTCTATCCCAGCGTTGGCCGCGTAGCCGGCTGCCGCTCCGATATCCACAAGCGCAGTAGTCGCCAGCGAAGCGACCGACTGCATGAGTGCCGTCGCCTCATCTTGCAGGACAGTGCACACAATGCGGTATGGAATCCACCCACCATTGCGATAATCGGCACTGAACTCGCTTATCAGCACGGTGTAGAACAGAACGTCCCACGTCAGGGGCAGGGCAATGCCTGCGACGCGTAACTCATCCAAACTTCGAGCACGCAATGCGGCGTCGGAGCCGCTGAAGATGCCCGAGAAACTGATTTGCGCGTCGTCACGTCCTAGCGCATCGACGATGCGGGAACCGCCCGGCAATCGATGCACTGCGAGGCGCTGCCTGCCGCCAAAATTGACGCCGGAGGGAACCTCGAAGTCCCGAAAGACGATTGGCCCAAGCAATAATGCCACGTCAGGCATCGGCACCTTCACTTCCTGAGACCGCCTGACCCTCGCGGGCATTTTCGGCGTCCTGTGCAGTTGCCCCGCTTTCGTGATGAAGTATCACTGCGATCATGAGGGGAGCTGCCATCGTAGTGAGATCGGGTCGTGCTTCGTCACTGAACCAGAGGACGAACGGAATAAGGAGCTCGTCCACCTGCTCAAGCTCCTGTTGGTGCGCCGGGCCAGGTTGCGTTCATCCGTGGATCGATACCGGTTGTCATCGCACTGGGCCGCGACACAGTGCTTTCAAGATGATCGACCATCCAGCGGCCAAGCTGCGCACCATCCAGAACAAGCAATCCTTGTCGCGGTTCGGTGTCCGCTTGCTGCGACCGCGGTGGGGCGGGTGAAGATGGCGACTCCGCGGGTGTCACGATTGCGCTTTCCGCGAGAGAGGGCTGTGCAGCCGTTCCAGGTACCGAGGCCTCTGTCGGAGCGGCCGCACGTTCAGAGCCTGCATAGGCAGACAGTTGCGCCGAACGGCCTGGTGCCATTGCGCCGATTACAGTCTGTTGCATCCGGGATATTTGCGGGATGCTACCGTCATCAGACTTGGCTACGGACGTTGTTGCAGCCTGTTGCTCGTGGAAGATCAATGATGACAATTGCTTCCCTGCAGGGGCAGTTGGCGCAATCGAGGGTGCCATGCTTGGCGGCGCATCCGCCAATGAAGGGACGGTCGGAGTTGACCACGCTTTCACTACCTCCAAACCGGGAACAGGAAATGTAGGCGCCATGTCGGGAGTAGGTGATGTCAGCTGGCTGGTTGATGCTGGCGCGGCCGGGGATTCTGCTATGGGCGACGGAACCGGCCCGGACATCGGTGCTGCCCCTTGCCGCTGAAAGCTTTTCGGTGGCGGCGAGGCTCCATCGAGCGGACGCACTTTCGACGGATGTATCCACCCGGCTTATGGGGGCTGCGCTCGTGAAGCAGAGATCTCGTGCGTGATCGTTCGATATACCGCACGAGTCCCTTTCTTGGCAGGCATCTGCACTTCCAAATCTTGCATGCCACCGTCAGTCTGTCGCCGAGGGGGCAAAGGCAGAGTCAACAGGAGCAACATTGGCGTTGAAGGCGTTCAATCGACCTCCGAGCTGCGTCATTGTTGCCAACATCGTCGAGCTGGCGTCGAGGGCGCGGGCAATTGCCGTCAGCTCTGGCTTCAGTTTATCGATCATGCCGGAAACGCCATGCCTCAGCGCTAGCCTGGAGCCGATCGTAGCGGCCTCGTTGGCAGTCACGTCGAGGGATTCCAACGCATGGTTCGCCAATCGAATAACCCGCCATCCAGTGAACCAAGGACTGCCACGAATGCCATCCGTTCATCGGGCGGCAAGCTGAAAGCGACGTCGAAAGGCACCCCGTTCCGGACCAGATAGAGGCAGTCGATCAGGTCAGGGTGCCGGCTCAGTTTCCCGCGTTGTCCACCAGATCCTGGGGCGTCGGATCAGCGGGTTGCTGCAATGCCGTCGCTACGGCAGCAACTCCTGCATCGCCAAGGCGGCCGATCATCGCCTCGATCTGGATCTCATTGCTTGGCGGGGGCATTGGCACGTCGTCGATCGCAGTAACGGATGAGGCGATCAATGCCATCCCCAGCCAGAGTTGGTTCTGTGCCAGCGACGGGCCGGCCGCTTTGAAGAGCCGCAGTCGATCGAGAGCGGTCATCCTTCGGATGGTGATTTGGCGCCCCGTGCCATCGATGACGGTCTCGGTGGTCGCCGCGGCGGCAAGTATGGATGCTGATGGCGTCATCAGATGCGCCGCCTGCGGATCGCGAAGAATTCAAGTTTCTGTTTGACGCTGCTATCGCCCTTCCACGTCCCGGCATTGCTCAATCGGAATATGACATTATCATATTGATAGGTCGAGGTAGACCCGTCGGTCTCCGTCACGTACTGATACATGGTGCCGGGTGCCACACTGTTTCCATTGAAATACTGCTGCTCGGCGGCGGCGATGAAGTCATCGATGGTCGAATTGCCGCGGTCGAGTTCGAAGCTGCCTTCCCAACCCTTGGGTAGCTCTGTGCCCAATTGAGTGCCATCCAGTCGGTCCACCCGCACCGAGTGGGTGAGCTGACGGCTGTCGAACGAGGTAACGTGGGTCAGATCGATGCGCCCAGTCGCACCGATCACTACCAACTGCGTGTCGCGCCCGATGGAGAACGAGGTGAAAGACATCCGGATTGTTCCTTACGCCGGCTGCCCGGTGGGCAGTGTCTGGCGGGATACCTGCACGGTCTGACCGCCTTCGATGTTGACGATGAACTTTTCGTTGATCGCCTGGTACTGCACCTGCGCGTCCGATTGGACGTAGCCGAGATCGGTCCTGCTGTTGGGGTTGTTCGAAGTGTCGCATATTACGCTGAACGGCAGAGAACCGTCGGTGCTGCCGAGCAGGCCCTGTCCGAGCATGTTCTGTAGGAATGCGAGCTGCGTCGCGCGGATTCGCCGGAACAGGTCAGCCGTGATCACTTGGCCGACATACAGGCCCATACCGGCGGCGAGCGTTGCCGCAATATAGTTGGTCAGCCGTGTGTAATTGTCGCCGTTGATCGCCGCGTTGGATGACGAGTTGTGGCCGCCGCGCACACCCCAGAAAGTGCCACCTGGCTGTGGATTGCTGATCACGTCGATGCCTGCACCCAACAAAACCGCCAGATCCGCAGACGAGTAGGAGGAATTCTGACCCGAACCTGGCGTACCTGATTTCTGGCTGCCGATCACGCTGTAGAGCTGCTTGTTCAGGCTGGACTGTTCAGGCGAGAGATTCGCAAGGCGTCCGGCGGCAAACCCCTGCGGTGACACGAGGCGAATTGTCGCGTTGACCTGATCCGACCACCACAACCAGTCGCCGAACATCAATTTGGCGGCGTAGCTGTCCAGTCCAGCTTGCTGCTTGACCGTGACCGCGTTCTGAATTGTGTCTCCGGCGGGACCCGTGAGGATCATGTAGATCCCCTCCTGGAGTCCAAATCCCGCCTGGGCGGTCCAGTAGTTCGGGTCATCGGCATCCGCCAGTATCGCAATGCCGCAGCCCTGACCGCGAAGCGAGTACATGCCAGAGCGGGGCGGAATGTCGGTGCCGACGAGGCCCGTGACCGTGACGTTCACTGCACCATCCGAGCCGGCTGTGCGTCGAACCGAGCGCGACCGAGAAAGCACTTGGTGCAATGGTGGCTCCGCCAGCGCTTGCCACGATGAACTGTGAAGGGCCGCGTTGTGGACCCTGTCCCTGGTTCACTGCCGTTGCCAGAGTTGACCAGAAAGTCGCGCCCGATCCCCCAATGTTGTCGTACACCTCCGGCTGCAAACCGGGCAGGGAGACGGTCAGGCGCCAGGTGTTGGCCTTCGATCCTGTCGTCAGAGATAAAATGATCTGATTGCCGAGTGATCCGGTGTTGAGTGCCGTAAATGTCACCGTCGTCCCGGTAAGGACGGTTTGCGCGGCAGAATCAGTATTGTCTGTCACCCTGACGCAACGAAAGTTCTGCGCTCCCTGCTGCACAGCCGTGGCAACCTGAGTTCCCATGTCGTATCCGCGTGCCACAATTGGGCCGAAGCTCTGGGCGTAGTCCGCCATGGTGGCCACGATCACCGGTTGCCCGACGGGTCCCCAGGACGCCGTGCCGACGACGCCGACAACGTTGGTCGATACACCGTTCAATACCAGGTTCTGAGGTGGGACGATCTGGACGTACAGGTCCGGCACCACGAGTGCGGTGGTATTGATGCTGCCCTGCTGAACAATTGGCATCTGTTCAGGCTCCCTTGTTCGCGGGCACGGCCACGCGCACGACCGAGGTCGCGTGCTCGCTGTTCAGGATTTCGTTGATGCGGATCGCATCGGTGACGATGTCGCCACGAGCGAAGCCGGCGAACGGCCTCACCACGACCAGATGCATGTTCATGGTTACTCCACTGTCAGGCGGTAACGGATGCGGAATTCAGCACTAGATTGCCGAACAGCATCGCGGGGAGTGCGCTTGAAAGGATCGTCGGGTATTCCACGTTGTAGGTCAGATCGCGCCGATACAGTCGCGCATTCTGTGATTGATCGAAGACGGTTGTGCCGGCATAGGTCAGTCTGCCACTCGATCCGTCAGCCAGGGCAAAGAAGTGTTGGGTACTGAGCGTCTGATCAATGGCGGTTGCCGCCATATCGCGCATCCCTGGCGTCGGACACCAGCATGTGACGCGAAAGCCCTGTTCCTGGCGGCGAACCTCCTGCAGCGTCGGTGCATCCGCAACCACTCGCGCCAAAAGATCGCCGGCGCCGGCGATCGTCAACGTGCTGTTCGACAAATGAACGATCGAGTTACCGCGGGCCATAGCTGCGAGATTGGCCGCCACCGATTGCGGAGTGTCGCCCGCCTGCGTGCGATATGCAAAGCTGGCGCCATCGACCAGGATGCCGGCCACCTGTCCAATATTTGCGGTGCCACCGAAGGTCACCGACGTCCCGGCGACCGTGGCTGTCAAAGTCGGCTGTGCCGGCGAACCCAACCACTGTTCGGCGTATCGCGTGGTGGTCCGACTCGTGCCCCCACCGGGGAAGATCGTGACGTTGATCTTTCCAGCGGCCAGATCAGCATCTAACGCAGCCGGGTTCGGCCAGCCTCGGTAAATGCGGCAGTCTGGCCCCGGTGCGCTCGCTTCGCCGGTTCCATGCGGATAAAGCGCAGCCGAGACCAAATTGACCAAGGCAACTTCAACATCGGATTGGTCGGCCATCAGGTGGTTGCCTGTTTCACCGTGATCCGCCAGCCAAGCGCTGTCAGTTCGGCACCGGCGACGACTGCGTTCCGCCCGAGATCATCCGTCATCAGGTCAGATGGCCGCAGTATCACCTCGGTCAGCGCCGGTATCAGTACAGTCCAATAGGCAATTGAACTGTCACTGGGCAGGTCGGCACTTGGGCGCCCGCGCCCGGCCACGCCGATGACGCTCGCTGGCCAGTCCGTGAGCATCGCCTCATTGGTGGCGGTGACCGCGCCGCCGTAGGTGTTGACACCGGTACTCGATGGCGCGGCCGGCCGGGAGAACGATACGACGCGGTTGGTCTGCACGCAGAGCACCGGCAACAGCCGTTGCTGCGCTGCGATGAACCAGACATCCTGCGGCCTGCACCAGATAGTCGCCCGGACGTGTATAGGCGGCATCGAAGATTCCATACCAAAGAGCGTCGCCATACGCGTTGGGATGCGCGAACCTGCCGTCGCGCGCCATGAATGCCGCGCGCAGGCGGAGAAACCGGTTTCGCCGATCCAGGGGCTCATGCAGCCCCGACGGCCGATAGGCGTCGGTGTCTGTCCCGACGGCGCGTGCCGCAGCATTCAGGCCTCGATAGACCCGGTCCTGCATTGCTCTTGGATCCATGATCAGACGACCAGACCGATGCCGCTGTCGGTCAAAGCGGGTCCGGGTGGAATTCCGAAAAAGCCGCATAGACGGCGACGCCAGTCATCGAACAGTTTTGTGCGGTCGCGCACCTCGTCACGGTTGTGCGTCCATACTGCGGCCTCGCTGGTATCGAGATTGTCGCCGGCGCGCGGCACGGCGCCCTCCAGCACATTCAGTGTGCCGAGGTAACGGCGTACGATGGCCTCTTCCGAAGAAGCCAGGTTGTCCATACGGAATTCCAGCAGCCCGTAGACCTGAAAGAAGCGCCAGCTCGAAAAGCCCGTGGCAGCCGCGCCGTATGCCGGATAGCCACAGTAGCGACGAATGTCTGCCTTCTCGGAATCTGCGAACGCCATCAGATGAAGGATCCATCGCCGCGGGTGAAAAGCACGGTGCCGCTACCCGAAGCGAGCACAGCGGCGGCATAGTTCACCAGGCTGTTTACGGACAGAAGTATCCGTGAGTTCGCCATTACTGGCATGTCGGCACTAGAGGCCGTTACTGACTGATCGGCGCCAAAGCCTACGTAGGCGAGCGACGCACTCGTGTTGGTCACCACGACCGAGTCGCCTCCTCCCGCCAGAGCAATCGCCCTGGACAACGTGCCAGCGCCGAGTGAGACCGTTCCCGTCGGACGGAACGGGGTTATGGACCCGATTGCCATGTGCTATGTCTCGTGCCCGGGTCAGCCGATGTGCTCGACCATCACGGCGCGCTTGAATGCCGCGTTGGTGGCTGTCGGAATCGTCGTGGGGTTGGTCGTCGTGTCGGACGGTGCGCAGAAGCCGCCAATCCAGTACCAGGACTGGGCGATGATCTGCTGCAAGCGATCGATCGGCTCGCGTGTGACCATCGCCACGTCATCGACAACCGCGACGATCGAGTCCTTCGGTATCACATCCTCGGCGGCCATTCCAGCAAAGTCGCCTTCGATCAGTGCTCCCTGGCCGCAGACGATCGGCCGTCGGACCATCAGGCCGGCCAGTGCAGGATGCGGCTGCACGAAGGCCTCGGTCGTCGGGATGAACCGGAGGCCCAGGAAGTCGTTCGTCATGCCTTGGCGGAACACCTGGTTGGCCGACGTGGCGCCCTGGAACAACTGCTTGAAGTCGGGGTCCGCAAACAACTGCCGCGCGGAAACCGGATCGAGATAGCAGTTGTAGACGCCGTCAATTTCCGGCACGGCGTTCATGCGAAGCTTTGGCGACCGCATCCAGCAGGCTGCCATGGTCAGCACGTCGGTGGCAGTCAACGCAGCGGTTGTGGCGCGCTGGGATGGCCGGACAACCACGGACGCATTGGCCGCGGTCAAAGCATTGCCGGCCGTCCCGTCCGGCACCGATACGTTGCCCGAAAATGTCAGCACGCCGGATACGCCATTCGGCGCGGTAGAGACATTTGTGACATCGGCCGTAACGCCGACCAAAGTGTAGGCATTGGCACCAATGGTCACAGTCAACGGGTTGGCCGCACCAATCGTCTGCTGCACGCCGTTGACAAAGGCGTACTGAAAGCCGCGAATGTCATCGACCGTAACAGCGGTGCCGGAACTCCCCAACGTCGTTCGCACCCGCGAGTTGCCACCGAAATAGCTGCTGAACAGGGCATTGCGCGCAAGCTCATCCAGGCTGCGCGCCGCCTGTTCGCCATTCACATAGGCATTTTGCAAGAACTGCGACGCTATCCCAACGCGGCTTGTGACCATGTTCAGGTCGGTCGTGGCGGCGTAGTGGTTGATCGTGATGGTGTATTGCTCGACGCTCCAACCGGTCGCCGTCAGGCCGTTATCGAGATTGGTATTCGTGTTGGCGGCGAGCGGCGTGGTGATACTGGGCTTCAGACCCGCGCGCGTTCTGGTCAGCGTTTCGCCAATGCCGACCGAAATCTGCACCCGATCGGCGCAGGCGCGATAGCCCAGGCGCGATTGCAGCGCCTGTTGGAACTCGCGCTCCAGGAAGCCTTGCTGGATGATCGGTTGCAAGGCCGCCGGAAAATTCTGAATGCCCATTCGGGTATCCCCTCTATAGCTGGTGTTTCAGGATCGCCGCGCGGGCGGCCCGGTATTCCTTGTCGGTCATTTCGGTCGCTAGCTTTTGTCGCGGCGGCTGGGCCGGAGGTGGACTTGCGGGGCTGGACGACGATGTTCCGCCGAACAGCCAGGGCTTTGCCCGCCTCAATTGCGCCACGAGCTCAGCACCATTTGCCAACTCGCCGTCCGGAGTGAGCTCCACGTTCTTGAGATCGAGCAGCTTCAGTCCGTCCAAATCGACAATTCCCGCGCGCACAGCCTCAACCTTCAGCTCGGCACGAATGACGCGCGCTTGTGCCTCCTGCCTGATATCCGCCAATCGGCGCTCGAGCGCCTCGGCGCGCATACGCAGTTCCGCCACCGGATCGGCATCCGGCGCGGCAGGATGGTCTTCTTCTGACATTAGTTGCTTCCGTGGATGTTCCGTTCGGCGGAGATGCGCGCGAGTTCTGCCGGCACATCCTCTATGTCGAATGTATCGGCGATCGCCTTTACGGCGCTTTCGCGGCTGATCTGTCCCGCATTCGCCAGCGTGCTCAATGTCTGCGCATCCTTCTGCCGATCATCGGCGGTTGTCGGATACCAGCGCGGCCAGTTGAGCGAGAGCCGCGCCATGGGATCCATCGCCGGTATCTCGCGGCCCATGACCCGCAGCCGATAGACCTGCGAAGCCCGCAGCACCATACGTGCAAGCGAGAGCAGCGCGCCTTCCCCGTAGCTGATGCGCAGATTGTCAGCGAGCCAGATCAGGCCCTGGTTCATCAAGCTCCAGCGCACGGCCCGATTGGGCTGCGGTCAGCCGGTCGGCATTTGCCCGGTTGCCATGCACGCTTTCCAGAGCGAGTTCACGCAGCGTCCGTACATATTCGATGACCGCGGCCGATGCTGTGCCGCCTATCTCAAGCAGTCTGGCGTCGCCTTTCTCGCTGACCACGAGCGCGTTGCCTGCGCCCTTGATTATCTCGCTGTCGGTCGTGGCCGGTTCCTTGATCAGCAACGTTGGATCGCTGCTGTACTTGAGCCCGCGGCCTGCCTGGCTGAGTTGGTAGTCGATCTCGATCTGGGTCTCGATGGCGGCGCGAAATGTGCAGGCGCCGTCAGCCGGGTCCCCAGTGGCCGACGGCCCAGGTAGGTTTCGGATCCAGACGACCGGCACGAAACCAAGGTTGTGCTTCACGCTGCGCGCGGCATCGATAGCCGCCTCGAACGCAGCGCCGACCGGCAGGGGCATGAACCAGACTTCGCCCTCTGCGTCCCAGCTGCGCGTGAACCAGTAGTCGATTGCGTTATCGGCGATTTCATATCCGCTGGAAGCAAGCAGGGCGCCTGGCACCTTGTATCTCTCCGTCACCCGGAGCAGCGTGTCGGGCTCCTGCGGATCCCATTCCGGCATCAGGTACGTTGTGTCCAGAACGTCGAAGAAGATGCGCCCGCGCAGCACGCGCATGACGATCGCGACCGACCCGATGGAGCCCCGTATCGCTGCCTCGGTCATCGTCAGGTTGAGACGGGTTTCCTTCGCGATATCGGCGAGCGAGGCGCGGATCGCACGGTCAGCGCAATCGATCGTCGGAAAGTGGCCCTCGCTGAACAACAGCGAAACGCTATCTTCCACCACGATGCGGCACAGGGCATAGCGCACGCTGGGACGGCGGTTGCGCAGTGGGATATACTCGCCGCCCGCCCCGCGCTCTTCGTGGAACTGGTACGGCAGGACGTCGTATAGTTTCCCGTCCAGGACACGCTTGAGGATATCGAGCGTGCGCCCGCGCCCCGCATAATGCGGATCGCGCGGAATGAGGTTGCAGATTGTCTCGAACATTGGCCCGCCGAGTTGAATTTCGTGTCAGTCTAGCGCGCCAGAAACGGCATGGAGAGACGGCGCGCCGGCGCCCCGAGGTGGTCAGCATGGTGAACGCGCGCGACAGTGCGTCGACCTGGTCGTCCTTGCGGCCGAATGGGAAGTCACGCAGTTCCTCGAGGAAGGCATGGTTCCAGCCGCCGCGGACGATGGCGAAGTTTCGCGCCTCGACCTGGGACGCCACCGGGGCCGCGCGCGTGGTCTTTGCACCGGTTTCGCGTGAAGACTGCAACGCGATGGCCGGCCAGGCGGCCGGTGAGGTAGGAGGCCTGGTGCTTGCCTGCCTGTCCAGGGTCTTCCGGGAGGCCAATGACGACCGACGTGCCATCCACACGCGCGGCTTCTCCAATTGCAGCTTCGACTTCGTGCGGTGTTCCGCGCATGTGCACCACGTCCAGCACAACGAACCGGCCGGTACCGTCGCGCGTCAGTTTCACGCCGGCGGTCCAGTCGGGATCGTTGCCACCGGTCGCCGCGGTCGCGGCAAGATCCCAGGCGCGCACCACCATGCCTTCAATCTGCGTGGGTGGCGCATCGAGAATGTCGATGCAGTCGATCTTGAACAAGCTGCCGACGATCGGCCGAGGCGATTGCTGAAACAAGGCCGACCATGCCCGTTCGCCGATCGTGTCCCGCTTGCGCAACAGCGCGCTTTCGTCCTCCCATTCCGGCCATAGCGCGGCGCCAGGAGCGCGTTGCAGCGGATCGTTCTCCTCCGCCAGAGCGGGAAGGCGCAACAGGTACCATTCGGCCGCATTCTGCGCGAGCAGGCGACCGGCCAGATCGTCCTCGTGCCAGCGCGTCATGATCAGCACGATCCGGCCATGCGGCTTGAGCCGCGTGGTCAGATCGAAGCGGTACCAGTTCCAGACCCTTTCGCGCAGAACGGGACTGTCAGCCTCGGCCTGAGACTTGATCGGATCGTCGATGATGACGAGATCGGCGCGCCGGCCGGTCAGCGGGCCACGGATGCCGGCCGCGAAGTACTCTCCCTTGCGCGTGGTCTGCCAGTGACCCGCAGCCTGAGGACCCGAACGCAGTTCGTAACCGAGCAGGTGAGCATGTTCCCTCACCAAATCGCGCACCTGACGACCGAAGTGTTCCGCAAGGCTTCTGGTGTGCGAGGTTGCGATCACCGAACTGTCCGGATGCCGCGTGAACCACCACGGTGGATAGAGTAGCGACGCGTAGGTTGATTTTGCCGATCCCGGCGGCATCAGCACCATCAGGCGATCGATCTCCCCTCGGCACACCAGATCGAGTTGTTTGAGCATGAGGCGATGATGCAGGGCGGGGCTTTGACCGCTCCTCGCCATGACCCAGGATGCCCATGCGAACAGGTCTGAACTGATGACTGGATCCGGACTGGACTCGTCGGTCCGATTTTGCGAGTCGTGCAAGGAACTCGGCATCTTCAGATGATGGAGTTCCAGGTGGCGCTTGCCGGACGAACGGCAGAGGCATGGCGCGGCCGCGCGGCCCGCCGAATCAGATTCCTGTCAACGCGACGGCAACCGGAACCAACGAATTTTATCGAAGGGGCGTCTCGCTTGTGCGCAACGCCATCATGTCGGAATGCATACCAGAAACTGGGGCATTTGGGCAAGCGAAATTTGAAAATAATCCTAGCCAAGCGTCACGACCTGCCTCGCCCGGCTGTCCGAGCATTGCTACTCGTCGCTCTGATCGGCGGATGCCAGGGCGATCTGGGCGAGCGATTGCAGTCTGGCCGGGTTCTCGCCTGGCAAGGCTTGCAGGGACGCTGGGTTGGTCCGGTCGTTCCGGCAGTTGCTGCCTGCGGAGCCACGACACAGGGGCTCATGTCGATAGGGGGCAAGGGCTTCGGCTTCGACCCGTTCGGAAGCACCACGGTCATTCGTGGAGAGGTCAGCGATGACGGCCATCTCAGCGGCAGGCTGGTCCGTCAGGGCGCTGATCACCAGGACCTTTCGATCAGCTTCGATGCGATGGGGGCCGCCGCAACGGACGCGATCAGCGGCACGCTGCAATCGGGCCGATGCCGTTGGACGGTGACATTGCGCCGCGGCTGATAGCGCGCGGAAGCACGCTTAACGAGGTAATGCTGCACTTTGACGGTGTACTAACCGTTGCGCCACTTCAACCTGCTTGGCTGCCGAGGCACATTGATTGCCTATTCTCCTTGATGGGGACAGCCGAAATGCCGGGCACCGTATTTGTCGGGGGCGCTATGACCTACATGGAAAGGACGTTCGGCCTGTGTGTTGTTGCACAGGATAGTGGCAGCGGTTCGGGCAAAGCGACCCGCGAACCGTTGGTGCTGGTGATCGAAGACGAGTACAGCATATCCGGCGCGTTTCTCAGCGTTTGCGAATGTCTGAATGTTGGGGTCGAACGAATATCCGACCTATGACGATCTCGGATCAGTATTGCGGCAACGCCGCCCGATGGCGGTGGTGGCGGAAATGGACGCGGCCGGGCAGGACGGTTGCAATGTGCTGATGACCGTTTCTGCGCATGATCGCGATTTGCCGGTTCTGCTGATTGCCAGCGACGATCCGGCGCTGCTGGGCGCGATCGATGCTGTCGAGGAGATCTGGCAGCTCACTTCGGTTGACAAGTGGCCGAGGCTGCTCGGTGTCGGCGCGCTGGTCGATTTCCTGTTTCGTGCCGGCCGCAAGGGTGGTTGCATGCGGCTGATGTCGATATGATCCCGCGTCGTCACTCGATGGTGGCTGTCAAAGGGCAGCCCCTCCGCGCACGCTTGCGCGCGGCAACTGCGTAGCCGCCGAAGCTGGCGATCGGGGGTGTCGTTGGGGACGGCGATAGTGCTCTCGTAGTCGGCCCAGTCGCGCGCTTCGAAGCCCGCCATATCGGCGGTGGTGTCGACGGCGCCAAGTGTCACGTCGGCATAGGCGACACGTGGCAATGGTTGAACCTGCGCCAACGGGAAGTCTGCGCGCAGTCGCACCGGCACATGGCTCCGGGTGAAACGCAAATTCGTGAATAGCGGCCCGAACCAGCGATCAGTCTCGACGATTCCCTCGTACATGCTGAAGCCGCCAGGCGAAGGCAGATTGGCGGGAGCGCGGATCAACAGGCTCCAGTCCGCAGCGGTGCGCGCCATCAGGCCGGTCCAGATCTGCAGGGTGCCAGGCTCGGGAAGCGCTGTCAGGAATGGCGGCGAACATCCAGCAAGCGAGGCGGGCGCAGCCCGGTCGAAGCGGGCGGACAGGTCCGGGAATTGTGCCGCGGGCATCAGCGGCAACCAATCCGACCAGCCGGTGCATTGCCAGAAGATATCGTAACCATCCCACAGGAACTGCAGATCCGTTGGCGGAAATATCCACCAGCCAAATCCGGCGGCAGTGGTGACAGCATCGCAATAGCGGTAGGCGCGCGTCGGCAAGGTACCGGCGGCCGAGCGATCGGCGCGCTGTGGCAGGCGAGCCTCGCCGATAACACGATAGAAATGCACGATCGGTGTGCTGGAGTGGTTCAGGGGCACGGCTCGCTCCTGGTCTGTTGGTGGCATGAACGGACGTGCCCCGCGGCCGGAACCGAACGGCCGCGGGGCGATCAGGCGCTCGGTATCAGATCAGCGAATTGGCTTGGCTGACGGCAGCCGCCAGCTACCGCCCGAAGCGGATGCGGCCGGTGTCGGTGGTCGCGGGCAAGGCGATCGAAGAGGACGACTTCATGTCGGGATGTCCCTGTCGGAGGTGGCGTCATCCCGGGCGCAAGCCGGCATTCCCGTACGCAGGCAACCGCCATCACACCGTGGAGTAGGCGCGTTGGCGGCCTGCGTGATCGGGAAACCAAACGGACATGGTACGCCCGTTGACCTGCGCCGGATACCTCGTCGGAGCAAGGCTGTCAAGGAATATTTTCATACAGCCTACAGCGTGTTCGTCCATAACTGAATGCCAAGGCTGGCGACGGCGACAGCGATCCAGGTGACCAGGCCAAGCAGCACGGGGCGTGCGCCTGCGCCGGTGAAGGCGCGCCAGTGGCCCTGCAGCCCAACTGCCGCCAGCGCCACCACCAGGACCCAACGCCCGATCAGTTGCACGCTCGGTCCGAATTGCCCCATCAGCCCCAGCGTGTTCAGCAGCGACGCCAGCACGAAGAGAATGATGAAAACCGGCACAGCCTGGTAGACACGTTGTGCCAGCGATTCGCTCTCTCCCTCGGGCCGTGGCTCGAACCACGGCATCAGCGAGTCCGAAGCCTATTACCAGCGGGATGATCAACGTGGTGCGTGTGAGCTTGACGATCGTCGCGATCGTTCCCGCAGTCGTGACTGTAGGCAAAACCGGCCGCCACGACCGCCGATGTGTCATTGACAGCTGTGCCTGCCCACAGGCCGAAGCCAGGATCGCTCAGGCCCAGCAGATGGCCGATTGTCGGAAAGGTGAAGACCGCGAGCATGTTGAAAAAGAAAATGACCGAGATCGAATAAGCGATCTCTTCCGCCTTGGCGCGCACCACAGGCGCCAACGCCGCAATCGCCGACGCGCCGCATATCGTTGTGCCGATCCCTATCAGGCATCGCATCCGCCAATGCACGTTCATCGCTCGACCGATCGAACAATGCACAAACCAGCCCGACGCCGATCGTCAGCAGAAGTACGGGAAGCGATTCGGCGCCGGTGCGCAGGATGACCCCCAGATCCAGGCTGGCACCGAGTAAGATGATACCACCCTTCAGGCACAGCTTGCTGACCTCACCGACGCGCAAGGTGCCGATATGCAGTGGCCCACGCAGTGTGTTTGTAACAATGACGCCAATGGCGATCGCGATCACCGGTGCGCCGATGATCGGCGCATAGTCCGCGGCAGCGATGGCGGCGGCCGCTATCGCGACGCACAGCGCGAACCCGGCTGCCAATCGCAGCCAGGGCGCCGTAGCGATACGCGGCGCCGTCGAAACTGCCAAATCCTGCTGTACCGCCATGAGCGTGTCTTCTCCCGGCTAGCTGTCGTCTGCCCACGAAGCCTAACCGAATTTCGCGCGCTTGCCGAACCCCAACCAGGATTGCGGGTTCTTGCATCGCAATCGCATCCGTGGCTAGCATTCTATCCAATACAGATCGACCATAGGTTGTGGTTGCGGTCGGGTTGCCCGGGCGGCGAGGTGCTGTGGTCACTGTTCTGCAAGCGAATGAGCCGAACGACGCTTGTGGCAGACGGTCTCGCGGAACCGGTGTTGCGCCTGTCGCTGTTCGGTCCGATGCGGGCAGATGATGCATCGGGACGCAGCGTTCTGCCACGATCGCGCAAAACCCGCGCGCTGCTGGCGGTGCTCGCGCTGGCAGCGCCGAGGCCGGTATTGCGGAGCCAGCTGACCGCGCTGCTGTGGAGCCGGCGCGGCAAGGAACAGGCAAGAGGATCGTTGCGGCAATCTGTCTTTGAGTTGCAACGAACCTTGGGACAGGTCGCCTCCTTGCTGCGGACAGACCGCAATCACCTGATCTTGTCCGACGAAGGGCTGTGGGTCGACGTGCGCGTGGCGGCAGGAGCGACGCTGTTGGACCCACAAAGTCTGGAGGGATTTCGGACCACTTTGCTCGATGGTCTCGATGGTCTCGATCCCGCATTCGACAGATGGCTCGCAGACCAGCGTCAACGGGTGGCGCAGCAAGCGTTTTCCGTGGCGGCGGCAGTGCTTCATACCGCGCCGGACGCCAAGGCACGTACCGCGGCGGCAGAGCGGTTGCTCAGTATCGATCGGTTGCACGAACCAGCGTGGCGAGCTCTGATTTGTGCGCATCTGGAACAGGGCGACCGGGCCTGCCGCCCGGTCTGCTTTCGAGCGATGCGCAGGAGCGCTGTCACAAGCCGGTCTTACCCCGTCGCCCGAGACCGAAGCGCTTGGTCCGTCGCACGCAATCTAGGCAGCGCTCGTACGCTGTTGATTGACGCGAAACGTAATGGCGGCGGAACAGGGATTCGCCTGTGTGTGCTTCAGCCGCGCGCTCCTGATGGGGTTCGGATTGGATGGGCTGATGCCAGGTCTGGCAGAGGAGATCACGGCGGCCGTCTCGCGCTTCCGCTGGATCTCCTGCGTCGCTGAGGCGCCAGACGAGCACGGACTGAACCGACCGGGCATGACTCTTGACTCTGATTATATTCTCGACAGCATGTTGCAGCGTGCCGGGGATCGCACGCGTATCATCATTCGTCTGTTCGATCTTCATGCCGGCAGCAATGTGGTCTGGGCGCGTCGTTTCGATCGAAAGGCCTCGGATGATCCCCTGACGCTGCAAGCGGAGATCGCGAGCGAGACCGCGTCTCAGGTCGATCTTGAATTGCTGCTGCGCGAAGGCGAGCGCCGCAACACCGGCGAAACTGCCGAGGTCAACCGCATTCGATCTAACGCTGCGTGCGGTTCCCGCCATCTATCGGCTTGAACCGTCGGGATTTCATGCCGCCGGCGAACTGCTCGATCGAGGCGGTGGCCATGGAGCCCGACAATGCGACATCGAATGCCTGGTGGGCGTATTGGCACTTGTTTTTGGTTGGGCAGGCCTGGGCCCGGGATCCGGTTGCCGCGGCGCAGCGCGCAGGCGAACTGGCCGAAAGGGCCGTCACGCTTGACCCGGGCGACGCGCGCGCATTGGCGCTGGTTGGTCATGTCCGTGGCTTCCTGCACAAGCGCGCCGCCGAAGCGTCGGCGCTCCTTGAGCGCGCGCTGTCGCTGAACCCGAACCTGGCCCTGGCGTGGTGCTTTTCGGGGCTCGCACAATGCTACCTCTCTCATCACGACATTGCGATCGAACATATCGCACGAGCCCGCCATCTTTCGCCGCATGGATCCTCACACTTTCTTCTTTGACACGGCGCTGATGATGCCGTATTTCTTGCAGAACAAGCTCGATGAGGCGTTGGCGCTCGGGCGTCGGTCCATCGAGCTGAATCCTGGTTTCACGGCGACCTACAAGGGCTATTTGGCGACGCTCGGCCATCTTGGGCATCACCGGGAGGCCGCGCGCGTGCTGACACGTCTGCTCGCGCTTGAACCGGGGTTTTGCATCAGCAACGCGCTCGAACGATCGCCGATGAAGAGCCAGGCGGATCTGGATTTCTATGCGGAAGGATTGCGGCGCGCAGGTTTGCCGGAAAGCTGAGCCCGGCTCGACCGAATTGAGCAAATTTCTCACCCGTATGAAAGTGCGCTAAATCAGCCCGCGCGTCATCGCCGCCGACGAGCGCCATGCCGCAGATCGCGTTCGCACCTGGACAGAGGTCCTCACAATGGGTCAGGCCGCACTGCCAGATCACATCGTCGCCCATTTGGCGGATACGAAGGCCCCGCCGATCATCGTCATGAACAAGGTGAACAAGTGGTTTGGCCCGCTGCACGTGTTGCGCGACGTATCCTTGTCGGTCGCCGAGAAGGAGCGCGTCGTCGTGTGCGGCCCCTCCGGTTCGGGCAAGTCCACCATGATCCGGTGCATCAACCGCCTGGAATCGCATCAGCAAGGCAAGATCATTGTCGATGGCATCGAGCTGACCGACGATCTGCGCGCGCTCGACACGATCCGGCGCGAGGTCGGCATGGTGTTCCAGTCCTTCAACCTGTTCCCGCATCTGACCATCCTGGAGAACTGCACGCTGGCGCCGATCTGGGTTCGCAAGATGTCCAAGGCGGACGCCGAGGAACTCGCGATGGGCTTCCTCACCCGCGTCAGGATTCCCGAGCAGGCAAGGAAATATCCAGGACAGTTGTCGGGCGGGCAACAGCAGCGTGTTGCCATCGCGCGCGCCCTGTGCATGCGCCCCAAGATCATGCTGTTCGATGAGCCCACCTCGGCGCTGGATCCCGAGATGATCAAGGAGGTGCTCGATGTGATGATCGAGCTGGCGGAATCCGGCATGACCATGGTCTGCGTGACTCACGAGATGGGATTCGCGCGCCAGGTCGCCGACCGCGTCGTGTTCATGGACCGCGGCGAGATCGTCGAAAGCGGCTCGCCGCAGCGCATGTTCGAGAGCCCGCAGACCGATCGGCTGAAGCTGTTCCTCAGCCAGATACTGCGCGGCCACTGACGCAGCGGCAACGCGTGCTACTGACGGCTCTCGCCAATCGGCGGCACCTGACCGGTCATCCCGGCAAGAACTTCGGCGACGTGGCGCACCTTTGTGCGGTGGCCTTCGCGCTGCAGGCGCCCTGCCATGTTCAGCAGGCAGCCGAGATCGCCGGCAAGCACGGTCTCCGCGCCGGTGGCGACGATGTCGCGGACCTTGTCGGACACCATCCGGGTGGAGATGTCGGGATACTTCACGCAGAATGTGCCGCCGAAACCGCAGCAGACTTCGGCATCGGCCATCTCGGTGACAGTGGCGCCAATCGCCTGAAGCAGGCGGCGCGGCTGCTCCTTGACACCCAGTTCGCGCAGGCCTGAACAACTGTCGTGATAGGTTACCGGGCCGCCGACATGCCGGGTCTGGAGGCGCTCGACGCCCATGACGTCGGCCAGGAAACTTACCAGTTCGAAGGTTCGCGCCGCCAGCGCATCGGCACGTGCCCGCAGATTGGGGTCGTCATCGAACAGGTGCGGCAGATGATGCTTCAACATGCCGCCGCAGGAACCTGACGGCACCACGACATAGTCATAGCCCCCGAATGCATCGAGGATGGCTTCGCCGAGATCGCGTGCCGTGGCCCGGTCGCCGGAGTTATAGGCTGGCTGCCCGCAGCAGGTCTGAGCACGCGGGACCTCGACCTGGCAGCCGGCCTGTTCCAGCAACCGGATTGCCGCGAAGCCGACCGTCGGGCGATGGAGATCGACCAGGCAGGTGACGAACAGTGCGACGCGCGGCTTGTCGGATGCCATGTCAGACGTCCGCCAGTTCACGCTGCACGTCGTCTCGCCTCGACAAGGCGCCGGCGGGCGATGGCAACGTAGCTCGGATCGACGTCGATGCCGATGCCGCTCGCGCCCTCCAACTCGGCGGCGACCAATGTGGTTCCGGTTCCCATGAACGGGTCCAGCACGACGGCGTTGCTACGGCCGTGCAGACGAATGCACCAGCGCGGCAACGCCAGGGGAAACGTGCTCGGATGATGGAATTTCGCTGCCTTGCTCTGCACCGTGTCGTACGGGATGAACCACGTGTTGCCGCGACATCGCAGATCCTCTGGCGTGGTTGCGGCGCGCTATGTTCGATTTGTCCTTGAACGGCACGCCGATCGCCAGTCGGTCGAGCTTCACATCGCCTGATAAGGTCAGATGAAAGATGTGCTCGTGGTTGTGGTGCAGGAAACGTTGCCCACCGACCGGCTTGAAGTGACCGACCGCATCATTCTTGGTGGCGATCGACTTGATCCAGGTGATGTGGTTCTGGAGCACGAAGAGCGGCCGTAGACGAACGACCAGTTCGAACGGCAGCCAGGGGGCACTCGACGAGCCGGAGATGTTGAGGAAGAACGAAGCGTCCGCCTTCATGACGCGACGGACCTCGCTCGCCACACTGTATCAGCCAGTCGAGGTATTCGTCTTCGTTCCGTCTGTCGCAATAGTCGCGATACGACAGTCCGAGATTATACGGCGGCGATGTCACGACGACGTCGACCGTCCCGGCTCCGAGGGTTGGCAGCACCGTCAGGCAATCGCCGCACAGGCGAGCGCTTGGTGGTTACCTTGCGTCTGCTCCATGGATCAGCGCGCGCCGCCTCGCATCAGGCGCTGCGCGCCGAGACCAATCGCCACACCGGATCGCGCGTCGAGAGGTTCCGCTCGAAAGTCCAGATGTCGGTGATCTCGGTCACCGCGTCGGTGCCGGTGACAGGATGGCCATCCTTGTCCCGCGTCAGACTGGTCTGATCGGAGACGAACCGCACCGTGATGGAGGCGACCTGCCCGCGCAGCTCCGCATTTTCGATCGTTGCGCTGTGGATGGCATGTATGGTGCTCACCTGGGTCTGTCCGGCTGGCCTCACGGGCCGCGATCGCCTGCTCGAAGGCATGCCATGTGTCCTCGGACAGCAGACCCTGCAGCGTGGTCCGATCTCCCGCGGCGAACGCGGTCACGATGATGCGGAACGCCTTCTCGGCTCCGTCGAGGAATGCGGCCGGGTCGAAGCTATGGTCGATCGAACGCATCCGCCCCAGAGCCTGCCCGATCGCGCTGGTCGGCTCCGGCAGAGTGCGGGGCGTGGCGTCGCCGGCGGCTCCGCCTGTCCCTCGATCACGGGGCCGGCGCGCAATCTGGCCGGCCTGAGGCTGATGCGGCGGTGCCTGGCGCTCAAACCCGGTCCGGCGGCCCAGGATGCTCCGCAGCCGCAGCACCAGGAATGCCGCGATCATCCCGAACAGGATGAGGTCGATCGGAAAACTGCTGCCGGCGCCCATCAATGCTCTCCTTCCGGCCACAGATAAGCGCGCATCGCCCGGGACACAAACAATTCTCGCACGCCGGCGGGTTGCCGGCCCCTGAACCGGCCTGTATTGCCGCGGCCATGATCCTGCTGCGCCACGGCCAGAGCGAGTTCAACCTGCATTTCAGCGCGACGCGGCGCGATCCTGGCATCGTCGATCCGCGCCTGACCGAACTCGGCCACAGGCAGGCGGCCGATGCGATCCGGCATCTCGCCGGCGGAGCGGATCACCCGGATCATCGCCTCCCCCTACACGCGGGCGCTGCAAACCGCGGCGCCGCTCGCCAGGGCGCTCGGGGTCAAGGTGGTGATCAACCCGATCGTGCGCGAGCGCTACGCCTTTGCCTGCGATATCGGAACGCCGCGGACCGAACTGGAGCGTGCCTGGCCAGAGCACGACTTCTCGACCATCGACGAGGTGTGGTGGCCGCCGATCGAGGAGCCGGCCGCCTCGGTGGCCGGCCGCGCCGCGCTGTTCCGTGCCGAGATGGCCGCGCTTGCCGGACTGGTCGGACACGCTGGTGGTCAGCCATTGGGGCTTCATCCTGTCGCTGACCGGCAAGAGCGTCATGAATGGCGAGTGGCTGCGCTGCGACCCAAACGGCAGCGCCGCCCGAACAGATCACCTGGCGGGCCTGACGGATCACGCGGAACGGGATGGCGCCGCCCTGCCATTCCGTGCTACCCGGCCCGGCAAGCGGGCGCCTCAGCCCAGGGCTGCAACGATACGGAGATCGCAATGTCCGAGACGACCGCAGCACCCCAGACGACCGGCCAGCAGCAGACGCCGCCTCTGGTGGTCAACATCCAATACGTCAAGGACCTCTCCTTCGAGGTGCCTGGCGCGCCCCAGGTCTTCACGCAGCTTCGCGCCCAGCCGCAGGTTAACATCAATCTGGATGTGCAGGCCCGGCGCGTGCAGGAGGGCCAGAACGTCTTCGAGGTCTCGATCATGATCCGTGCCGAGGCGCATGAGGCGCCAGGCGCCATCGGGCAACGGCCAGTCGGCCGCCGTGCCGCCCACGGTCTTCGTCGCCGAACTCACCTATGCCGGCGTGTTCACCTTGTCCGGCCTGCCGGACAACGCGATCGAGCCGGTGCTGCTGGTGGAATGCCCCCGTATCCTGTTCCCATTCGCCCGCAACATCCTGTCCGACGTGACGCGCGACGGCGGTTTCCCGCCGGTTCTGCTGCAGCCGATCGACTTCGTCGCGCTTTGGCAGGCGCGTCGTGCGCAGGCCCAGCCAGGCGACCACGGCGGTTGCCTGATCCTGCTCAGGTCCGCAGCCAGACGGGATCCTTGAACCGCGCGACGAAGGCCGCGTGCGCGGCAAGTTCGGCCTCACTCGGCAAGATCGGTCGCGGCGTTCGATCGCCCGAGTGTCGTGTAGATCACCGGTTCGACCACCGTCTTTCTCTGCCGCCAGTGACAGGCCGCGCTGGCGCCCGCCGGTGAGTTCCACATAGACGTCGGCCAGCAGACGGCAGTCGAGCAACGCATTGTGAGTCGTGCGCGCGCTGAGATCGATCGCGAACCGGCGGCAAAGCGCGTCGAGGCTGTTCGGCATCCCCGGGAAGCGGAGCCTTGGCCAAGGCCAGCGTGTCGATCATACGCGTGGCTGACAGAGTGGCGCGGCCGAGGCGGACAAACTCCGCATCGAGAAATGCGAAGTCGAACGGCGCATTGTGCGCAATCAGCTTGGCCTCGCCGAAGAACTCCAGCAGATCATCGACGATCTCGGCGAAGCGTGGTTTGCCGGCGAGATCTCGCCAGCGTGAAGCCGTGGATCCGTGTGGCGTCCTCCGGGATGTCCCGCTCAGGGTCCACCAGTGCATGGAAATGCCGTCCCGTCGGCAGGTCGTTCAGCAGTTCCAGCGCCGCCACCTCGATCACTCGGTGGCCGAGATGGGGTTCCAGACCGGTGGTTTCCGTGTCGAACAGGACGGCGCGGATCACGTGAAGACCTCTCTGATGACTTTGCTCAGCGCCTTCAGCGAGGCGTTGCGCGACAGACCCGTCTTGATGACCACGTCCGCACGGCGGCGCTTGGCTGCATCCGGCATCTGCCGTGCTATCACCGCCTCGATGTCGGCATCGTTCATTTTCCGGCGGCCGCGGATCCGATGCATCTGCACGGCGCGCGGCGCCGACACGACGATGATCCTGTCGACCCGCTCATCCCCTCCGGTTTCCAGCAGCAGCGGGATATCGAGCACGACGGCGCGACTCCCGTGGCGTCGGGCCCGCGCAACGAAAGCCTGCTCCTCCTGACGAACCATCGGGTGCAGGATCCCTTCCAGCCGGGTCAGCGCATCCGGTTTGCCCAGCACCGCCTGACGCAGCGCCGCGCGGTCCACCTCACCGTCGCGTACCGTGCCGGGGAAAGCCGCTGCGATCGCGCGCACCGCCCTGCCTCCGCGTGCTTGCATTCGGTGCACGGCACTATCGGCGTCAAATACCGGAATATGCGCTCGACGAAACGCCGCGGCGGCCGTGGACTTGCCCATCCCGATGCCGCCTGTCAGTCCCAGAATGATCATTGCGTCAGCAGGTCGGAGGCGACGAATTGCCGAAGCTCCTCATCCACCCGTGGCTCTACGCCGAACCAGGCGCGGAAGCCCGGGACTGCCTGATGGAGCAGCATGCCGAGACCCTCGACACAGCGCAGGCCTCTGGCGCGGGCGGCAGCCAGCAATGGTGTTTCCAGCGGCACATAGACATTGTCGGCGACCACCAGCGAAGCCGGCGCCCGTGACAGGTCGAGATCGAGCGGCGGGTGTCCGACCATGCCGAGTGGCGTGGCATTCACCACCAGTGCGTGGTCGGCGAGCGCCGCAACCCTGGCGTCCCATTCGGCGATGCGCAGTCCCGGCAGGTCGCGCGCCAACGCCTCGGCGCGAGCAAGCGTGCGATTGGCCACCGTCACTGGCGCGCCTGCATCAAGCAGCGCCGCGGCCACCGCACGCGCCGAGCCGCCGGCACCGAGCAGCAGCACCGGCCCTGCGGCGGGGTGCCACGCCGTGCGCGCTGGAGATTGGCGACGAAGCCATAGCCGTCAGTGTTGCTGCCGGCGATCTTGCCGTCCGCGAACACCAGCGTGTTGACCGCCCCCGCGCGCTGTGCGGTGTCGTCGATCGTGTCGCAGATGTCGAAGGCGGCGATCTTGTGGGGAATTGTAACGTTGGCGCCGGCAAATCCCGCCGCCAACAATCCGCGCATCGCCGTCGCGAACTCGCCCGGCCGAATCGGCAGCGGGATGTAGGCGCCATCGATTCCGTGGCGCTGCAACCAGAATCCATGCAGGCGCGGCGAGCGGGAATAGGTGACGGGCCAGCCGGCGATACCGGCGACTCGGGCGTGACCAGACAGAATCGACATGTTCGGTACCTTTCCTCGCTGCGCCGAGAAGATCAATGCCGGTTTCATTCAAACGCCATGATCGGGATCGCCCTCCCCGCTTGCCGCGACGGCGGGTTAGCTGCGCAGATTGGCATCGGTTCCCGCAACGAGACCGGTTTCATGCCACGCGACGACACACCCCAGCCAGCGCGACCGGCCTTCTCCGGCGCGTCGGTGCGGCTGATCGACGTCAGCCGGCGCTGGGGCGCGACGGCGGCACTGGATCGCATCTCGATCGACGTCGCGCCCGGCCGCTTCACCGTATTGCTGGGTCCGTCAGGCTGCGGCAAGACCACCTGCCTGCGAATCGTCGCCGGCCTTGAAACCGCCACCGCGGGCCGGGTCGAGATTGCCGGTCGCGACGTCACCAACCTGCCGCCGGCCGCGCGCGGCGTTGCGATGGTGTTTCAGTCCTACGCCCTGTTCCCTCACCTGAGCGTCGCGGAGAACATCGTGTTCGGTCTGAAGGCGCGCAGCGTGGCGCCGCGAGAGCGCGCGCGTCGGCTGGCGCGTGCGGTGGAAATCCTTGGCATCAGCCATCTGCTGGACCGCAAGCCGGGCCAGCTCTCCGGCGGCCAGCAGCAGCGCGTGGCTCTCGGCCGCGCCATCGTGGCCGAGGCGCCGGTCTGCCTGATGGATGAACCGCTGTCGAACCTCGACGCGCAGCTTCGCGCCGACATGCGGCGCGAGATTCTGGCGCTGCAGCGGAGGCTCGGCATCACCATGCTGTACGTGACGCATGATCAGACCGAGGCCATGGGCATGGCCGATCAGATCGTGCTGCTGCGCGACGGCCATATCGAGCAGGACGCGCCGCCCGCCGAAATCTACGCTCGGCCGGCAACCAGTTTCTGCTGCGAGCTTCATCGGGACGCCGCCGATGAACCTGTTCCCGCTGGAACGGCGCGGCAGCGGCATGGTTCTGCGCGGATCGGATGGCCCGATCCTGGCACCGCCGACTGACAGGCCAATTGCTTGGTGGTATCCGGCCGGAGAATCTTCACCTCGCCGAGCAGGGGATAGCAGCACGCGTTCGGCATGCCGAATACCTTGGCGCTGACACGGTGGTTGCCTGCACCGCCGGCGACGTGCCGCTGCTGGCACGGCTCCCAGGCCGTGTGGTGCTGGCCGATGGCGCGCCGGTGTGTCTCGCCACCGAGGAACCGATCCACCTCTTCGACGCAGCCTCGGGCGGTCGCATCGAGCTCGCCGCGACAGCGAAACAGACTGTCGGCGCATGAACTTTCACCCAAGCTGCCGCGCAGCCAAAGCACAACGTGCCCGAAGCGCGCTCAATGGGGGAGGCCTCACCATGATCCGTCGCCGCACACTGCTCGCTGCTTCGGCGGGCATGCTCGCCGCGCCCGCCATCCTGCGGGCCCAGACCGTGCAGAAGCTGACGTTCTACTATCCGATCGCCGTGGGCGGTCCACTGCAGGCGATCATGGATGGCTACTGCAAGGCGTTCCAGCAGGAGACCGGCATCGCGGTCGAGCCGGTGTATGCCGGCGACTATAGCCAGACGCTGATCAAGGCGCTGGCCGCCATCCGCGCAGGCACCGGCCCGCAATTCGCCGTGCTGCTGGCCGCGGAGATGCACAGCCTGCAGGACCAGGACATCCTGGTGTCGCTCGATGAGATTGGCCTGGATGCGGACGGCAAGAAGTGGCTCGGCGGCTTCTATCCGGCATTCATGGCGAACAGTCACGCCGATGGCAAGACATGGTCGGTGCCATTCCAGCGATCGACCGCGATCTTCTATTACAACAAGGCAGCGTTCCAGGAAGCCGGGCTGGACCCCGAGAAATTTCCCGACCACATGGGCCGCGCTTGCGACGACGGCGGAGAAGCTGACCAAGCGCGATGCATCCGGTCGCGTGACACGCTGGGGCATCAAGATGGCCGGCGATCTGGGCAATGCGCAGTGGACGTTCGGCGCGCTCGCCAATCAGGCCGAGCAGAAGCTGATGAATGAAGCCGGCACCGAGGTGTATTTCAATCAGCCGAAGACCATCGAGGCGATGGCATTCTGGCAGAGCCTGTCCGCGGAGCACCATGCGACGCCGGACGGCGTGTCGAATTGGCCGCAGCTTTCGCCTGATTTCCTGGAAGGCAACACGGCGATCATCCAGTACACCACCGGCAGTCTGACGAACGTGCGCGACAAGGCGAAGTTCCCGTTCGGCGTGGCAGGCCTGGCCGGTAAGAATTCGCCGCACACGGTGGTCGGCGGCGGCAATATGTATTTCTTCAAGAACGCCAGCCCGGCCGAGCGGCAGGCGAGTCTGCGGTTCGCGCGCTGGGTCAGCGCAGCCGGAGCGCGCCGCCGACTGGTCGATCCGGACCGGCTACATCGCCACCAGTCCGGCGGCCTATGAAACCCAGACGCTGAAGGACTACATCGCCAAAGTTCCCGCAGCCGAATGTGGCGCGCACCTTCCTGCCGGTAGCGACCGGCGAACTGTCGGTGCATGAGAACCAACGCGTCTACAAGGTGCTGACCGACAACATCCAGGCCTGCCTGAGCGGCAGCAAGACGCCGGCGCAGGCGATGGCGGATGCGCAGGCCGAGGCGGACCGGATCCTGAAACCGTACAAGCGGACCTGATGGGACCGGCGTATGCGGCGCGAAACCCTCCACGCCTATCTGCTGCTGCTGCCCGCGCTCGTCCTGCTGGTCGCGTTCACCCACTGGCCGGCGATCGCGACGCTGATCGACAGCCTGTACGCCACGCCGCACGGCAGCCGGCCGGCGCCGTTCGTCGGTCTCGACAACTACACCGACCTGCTGGACGATCCCGGTGTTCTGGCAGGCGCTGCGCAACAACGCGTGGTATGCCGCCGCCACGATCCCGTCTCGATCGTGCTCGCGTTCCTGATGGCGCTCGCGGTGAATGAGGCGCTGCCCGGCAGGGCGCTGCTGCGGATGGCTTACTTCCTGCCGACTATGCTGCCGATGATCGCGGTCGCCAACATCTGGATGTTCTTCTACACGCCGGATTACGGCCTGTTCGATCGCATCATGGCGCTCGTTCGGCGGCGGCCGGCACAATTGGCTGGGCGATGCGTCGACCGCGCTGCCGGCGATGATCGCCGTCGCGGTGTGGAAGGAAGCCGGGTTCTTCATGATCTTCTACCTCGCCGCCTTGCAGACCATGCCGACCGATCTGCGCGAGGCCGCGGCGCTGGAAGGGCTCGTCGCGCTGGAACTATCTTCGTCGCGTCACCTTGCCGCTGCTGATGCCGACCACGTTGTTTGTGCTGGTCAACGCGGTGATCAACGCGTTCCGGGTGATCGACCACATCGTGGTGATGACCCGCGGCGGTCCGGACAACGCGACGACGCTGCTGCTCTATTATATCTATGAAACCGGCTTCCGCTTCTGGGACACCGCCACCGCGGCGACAGCGACCGTGGTGCTGCTGACGATCATGGCGCTGGCCGCTGCGTTCCAGTTCGGCGTGCTGGGCCGGCGAGTGCATTACCGATGATGGTCGCCGACCACCATCCGATTCGGCCGCAACCTGGAGACGATCGGCGCCTGGCTGCTCGGCCTGCTGTGGATGCTGCCGCTGCTCTACGCGGTATGGACCGCGTTCCATCCGGCAATCTATGCGACGCATTTCGATCCGCTGGCGCCGCTGACTTTCGCCAACCTGAACGCAGCCTGGCAGGCGGCACCGTTCACCCGCTACCTGATCAACACCGTGATGCTGGTCACGCTGATCCTGGCCGCGCAGTTCGTGCTGTGCACGCTGGCCGCGTTCGCCTTCGCGCGCCTGACGTTTCCCGGCCGCGACCTGCTGTTCGCCGTCGTGCTGCTGCAACTCATGGTGATGCCGGACGTGCTGCTGGTGGAGAACTACCGCACTTTGGTGCAAGCTGCATCTGGCCGACACGATCCTGGCGATCGCCTTGCCCTATCTCGGCTCCGCCTTCGGCATTTTCCTGCTGCGGCAGACCTTCCTGACCATCCCGCAACCGCTCGACGACGCGGCGCGGCTGGAAGGCTGCGGACTGCTGGCACGGCTGTGGCGCGTCTATGTGCCGCTCGCCAAGCCGACCTACATCGCCTACGGCCTGGTCTCCGTCAGTTATCACTGGAACAATTTCCTCTGGCCGCTGGTTATCACCAACTCGGTGACCACGCGGCCACTGACCGTGGGCCTGGCCGTCTTCGCCACCACCGACCAGGGTATCGACTGGTCGATCGTCACCGCCGCCACGCTGATGACCAGCGCGCCGTTGCTGGTTGCCTTCCTGCTGTTCCAGCGGCAATTCGTGCAGAGCTTCATGCGCGCGGGGATCCGATGACCGCACTCGCCGACCGGTTCGAAACCGCCGTCACGCTCGCCACCGAAGCTGCGGCCCTCGCCCTGCGTATGCAGCCGCCGCCCGGCGCATCGTCGGCCACATTGAAGGGTGCGCAGGACTGGCTCACCGAGGCCGACGGCGCGGTCGAGCGCCTGCTGTCCGAACGCCTGGCCCAGGCTTATCCGGCCGACGGCTTTCAAGGCGAGGAAGGTGGCCGCACCCGCTCGGGAACCCTGCGCTGGGTGGTCGATCCGATCGACGGCACCGCGAATTTCATGCGTGGCGGCAAGCGTTTCTGCGTCTCGCTTGGGCTGTCTCGACGGCGAGACTCCGGTGATCGGTGTGATCGTCGCACCCGCGCTCGGGGAGACGTTCGCCGCACGCCGTGGCGGCGGCGCCACGCTGAACGGCGCACCGATCCGCGCCGCCGACACTTCGGACTTGGCTCGCGCCACCATCGAACTCGGCTGGTCGCACCGCCGGCCACGCGAGGCCTTCATCGGCCTTGCCGATCGCATCATCGCCGCCGGCGCGATGCCGCGGCTCAATGGCTCGGGGGCGCTTGGTCTCGCCGATGTCGCGGCCGGCCGCACCGACGCCTACGTCGAGCTGCACATCAATCTGTGGGACGTTGCTGCGGCACTGACCATCCTCGCCGAAGCAGGTGCGACGGTCAGTCCCTTCATGGCCGGCGACGGCGCGACCGCGGGCAATGCGATCCTTGCCGCTGCCCCCGGCATTGCCGCCGCGCTATCCGCCACCACCTCGATCGCGCTTTGACACCGGCAGTCCACGGCGCTTTCCTGCCGTAGAACACCAGGAAGGCAGATCCGATCGTGCGACCCCTCGAAGGCATCCGCGTCGTCGCCCTGGAACATGCCGTGGCGGCGCCGATCTGCAGTCGGCACATGGCCGACCTCGGTGCCGATGTCATCAAGGTGGAACGTCCGCGTCGAGGGCGACTTCGCGCGTCACTACGACAGCTACGTGCACGGCCAGGCCAGCTTCTTCGTCTGGCTCAATCGCGGCAAGCGCAGCATGGCGCTCGACCTGAAGCATACGGAAGCCGCGAAGATACTGGACCGGCTGGTTGGCAGCGCCGATGTGCTGCTTCAGAACCTCGCGCCCGGTGCCGCCGCGCGGCTTGGCCTGAGCCACGCCGACCTCGCGCCGCGGCACCCGAAGCTCGTCGTCTGCGACATCTCGGGATACGGCGAGAGCGGGCCGTTCGCGCAGAAGAAGGCCTATGACCTGCTGATCCAGGCGGAATCCGGCCTGATCAGCGTCACCGGCACTCAGGACACGCCCTCGCGCGTCGGCATCTCCGCGGCCGACATCGCCACCGGGATGTATGCGCTGTCCGGAATCCTTGCCGCGCTTGTCCGCCGAGGCCGCACCGGTGAAGGCGCCAACGTCAAGGTCGCCATGCTGGACGCGCTGGCCGAATGGATGATGTATCCGCTGTATCGGCACGCATACGGCAAATCGCCGACGCCGCGTCTGCCCACCAGCCATCCCGCCCTCAGCCCCTATGGCGCGCATCAGACCAAGGATGGCCAGGTGATCTTCGGCCTGCAGAACGAGCGCGAATGGGTGACGTTCTGCGCCAAGGTGCTGGACCGACCAGAACTCGCCACCGATCCGCGCTTCCGCGACAACAACGCACGCCGCGAGCATCGGCTCGAAATGACCGAACTGATCGAGGACTACTTCTCGGACATGACCTCAGTCGAGGTGGTGGCGAAGCTGGATGCGGCCGGCATCGCCAATGGTCGACTGAACGAGCCAGGCGACGTTTGGCAGCATGTGCAGTTCAGCGCGCGCGACCGCTGGCGCGAGATCGACACGCCGGGCGGCCCGGTACGCGCTCTGCTCCCGCCGTTCACCTTCACCGACGTGGAAGCGGCGATGGGTGACGTTCCGGCGCTCGGCCAGCACACCGATGTCGTGCTGCAGGAGCTTGGCTATGCGCCATCGGAAATCCATGCCCTGCACGCTGCCGGAGCGGTATGAGCGACTTCGATCCGGTCACGCATCGGATGATTCCTGAGCAGCGCTGGTTCGATGACTTCCAGATGGGCGAGCGCTTCGTGCTGCCGAGCAGGACGATGACCGAGGCGCTGTTCCTGGCGTTCCAGGCGGCGAGCGGCGACAATCATCCGATCCACTACAACGTCAGAGTACTGCCGGGCGCGCGGCCTGCCGGGCATGCTCGCCCACGGTTTTCAGACACTGATCCAGACCGCGCCAGGCGCTGGGCTGTTTCCCGTTCGTCACGGAAGATTCGCTGGTGGGATTCCTCGAGCAGTCGAGCCGTTTTCTGAAGCCGGTCTTCGCCGGCGACACGTTATACCCGGCGCTGGAAGTGGACGAGTTGTCCGCCGAACCGTACGACCGGCGTCGTCGGTCTTCGCAGCACGGTCTATAACCAGCGAAGGGAGCTGGTGCTGGACGGACGCCAGCGCTTCCTGCTGCGGAAGCGCTCGGGCGATCAGCCCTCAACCGTCACTGTGTGATCCTGGCCGAGCCATTCGCCGCTGGCGACGTTTATCCAGGTGAATACGATGGTTTGGCCCGGAACCAGGCCATTCGTCGGCAGATCGACGCTGTGAATTTCAATTCCCGTGTCATGCGTCGCGCACGTCACTGCGCGTTCGCCAGCCGTCCGTGCTCCAGTGCACCACGGCCTCGTAAGGCAGATCGAGTCGTAGTACTCGCCCCACGGGCACCGATGGCGTCCGCCAGTCGGGGCGCCAGGGTCGGCAGCGGGCTATGCGCTTCTCCCGCAGGTAGCGTCGCACCGTTTGCGGCGGCCGATCGAATATTGCGCCGTCGGCGAGCGACCGCAGCAGCTTGATATGCTCGGCATGCGCCCAAACCAGCGGCATCGCCGATCCGCTGGGTTGGCCCGGCAGCAACTCAAGCTCCGGGATCGGCGGACTGTCCCACACCTGCTCCGGCAGCAGCCGGCCTGGACTGGCTCCGGCTTCCATCGCGGCCAGCAGCCGCTCCGCCTCGGCACGGCGACCGGCCGCCAGTTCGTAATGAGCCCGCTCGCCGGCAAGCAGCGGCCAGACGCGACCGACGCCTGTGCCGTCATACGGGCCGCCGTCGTCATGCTCGCCGTAGCCGTCGCCGTTGTAGCGCCGCCAGCCGGGGCCATAGGGGAGATCGACGCACAGTACGTGGTCGATCACCTTCACCGTATCGACAATGCGCGGATCATCCGGCGACCGCAGCCCGAACCGCACCAAGGCCAAGGCATCCGTGCTGATCAACTCGTCTGCCTCGACGTTGCAAGCCTCGGCGAAGCGGTTGCGGACCTCGACCGTACCGCGCAACTCGGCGCGTGCCTCGCCAGGCACCTCGGGTGCAATGCGCACATAGTAGCCAGCCACACCGACTTCCCGACTGAGCCGGGTATCGGCGACATAGACCCATTCCTCGATCTGCTCGTTCCACGCGTCGGCCGTATCGCGCAGGAAGTCCGCGACCTTATCGATGTCGCAGGCGTCGGCGATATCGGCGGCGGCGAGCAGGGCGGCGACCTGCACGGCGAGCGTGAATGGCGTGTAGCCCGCGTTTTCCTCCCACCGATCCTGGCTGGTGCGCGGCCCATGGCTGATGACGAACCCTGCGGCACGCTCGACCATCGGCCAAAACGCCGGCAGCACCGGCAAAGGCAGCGCGCCCTCGCGCCAGGCCATGTCCAGGAGCAGCATCGGGAACGCGCACTCGTCGAGTTGAAGGCCGTTCCAGTACGGCGTGCCATCCAGCCAGCAGTTCTGCGGCCAGCTTCCATCGTCCTCCTGAACCGCCCGCAGATAGCGCACGATACGCAGCACCTCGTCATGTGCGCCGCAGGCCAGGAAGGCTCCCGCGGTCTGCGCCAGGTCGCGGGGCCACACGAGATGATAGCCGCCCAGGTCATCGTCACCCTTGCTGCCGCCCCAGGGAATAGACAGGCTCGCGATCAGGCCGCCGGGGAACGTCGGACTCTCGTGGCAGCGCAGCACGGCGGTACTGACGCGATAGACGTTGTGCCCTTCCACCTTCCGGTCCAGCGAGCGAAGCCGCGCCTGCCAGGACCGCCAGGCAGTGGCGTATTCCTCCATCTGTCGCTCCAGCGGTGTCTGGAGACTCGCGCGAACCCGAAACGCCGCCTCCGGGGCGCTGCGGCCAAAACCCAGGGCGAGACGAAACTCCTTCTCCGGCGACGCGATCTCGGCGGTCAGCGCGACATTGCCATCGGCTGCGCGGTCGTATTCGTCGGTCAGCCGGCCGCTCTGGCGCAGCATCTGCCAGCCGTCGGAGGCACCCACGAAACCGACCGAGCGAGCAAGAAACGGGCGCGAGCAGCCAAGCGCCAGCGTCGTGCCGTCACCCTCCGCGAACATCAGGTGATGGCCCTTGTAGTCGCCCGTCCAGCCGGTGTTGTGCGCCCCGCCGTTGACCAGGTGCGGCGCCAGCAGGGTGAACACGCGCAGGGGACCGCCTTCCAGCACCTCCAGTCTGATGCTTTGGACCACGGCATCGGCGCGCTGATCGGTCAGGATGTCCTTGTGGATCCGGAACCGGCCGCCGACATGCGTGTTCACGAGGTGGAACGCCGGCACGCCATCCTCCAGCCCGGCGATGTCAAAAGTGCAGTCACGCTTTTCCTCGGCGAAGAACCCATCCCCGTCGGTGACGATGAGGCCGAAGTCGCGCGTGCAGGCCTGATCGACGCGCGGATAGTAGATTTCGTCCAGGATGCCGTGGCTGAGCGTGAACCAGACCCGGCTCACGGGGGACAGCGCCGTACCCACACCGCTCTTTGCGCTCGAGGTCCAACGCGGTGCAATGCCTGGCCAACCTGGTGCGTCCGTCACTCTCGCCTCCTCGTGTCGCCTCAGTGTAGATTCTGGCTGTTGGCAGTTTAACGAATAACACACAGTCGTGAGCGATGGCCGGACATTCTCAGTTCAAGAACATCATGCACCGCAAGGGCGCTCAGGACGCGCGCCGCGGGCGGCAGTTCGCCAAGCTGATCCGCGAAATCACTGTTGCTGCCCGGCAGGGACAGCCCGATCCGGCGTTCAATCCGAGGCTCCGTGCGGCGATGGTGGCGGCGCGGCAGGCAAACATGCCCAAGGACACGGTGGACCGGGCGATCAAGAAGGCAACCGGCGGGGGCGCCGGCGAGGACTACGCCGAAGTCCGTTACGAGGGCTACGGTCCGGCCGGTGTCGCGATCATTGTTGAGGCGCTGACCGACAACCGCAACCGGACCGCCTCGGACATACGGTCGGCATTCGCCAAGCATGGCGGGGCGCTGGGGGAGACTAACTCGGTGAGCTTTCTGTTCAACCGGTTGGGCGTGATCCGGTATCCGGCCTCCGCTGGGTCCGCCGACGACATGCTGGACGCGGCGATCGAGGCTGGCGCCGAGAATGCCGAGAGCGATGCCGAGGCGCACGAGATCACCGCCGCCGCCGAGGACTTCTTTGCGGTGCGCGACGCGCTGGAGGGACGGTTCGGCGCACCGGAAAGCGCCCGGCTGGATTGGCGTCCGACCACCAGCGTTACGCTGGACGAAGTCCGCGCCGCATCGGTGCTGAAGCTGCTCGAGGTGCTGGACGAGAGCGACGATGTGCAGAACGTCTATGCGAACTTCGATATCCCCGACGCGGTGATGCAGAAGCTTTCGGCCTGACCGTCAGATCGGTTCGCTGCTCATTGGCCGCTGCTATCCAGGTTCGCCTGTCGTATACCCTCGGCCGTCATGAACGGGGATCCGATTCGCCCATGATCCGGCTGCTCGGCGTCGATCCCGGCCTCCGTTTCACCGGTTGGGGAGTGATCGAGGCGGACGGCAACCGCCTGCGCCATGTTGCCGATGGCGTAATCGCCACCGACAGCGCGACCTCCGTGCCCGATCGTCTCAAGGTGTTGCACGAAGCGCTGGTGGTTCTGCTGGCGCAGCACCGTCCGGATGAGGCCGCGATCGAAGAGACCTATGTGAACCGCAACGGCGCCGCGACGCTGAAGCTCGGCTACGCCCGTGGCGTGGCGCTTCTCGTGCCGGCGCTGCTCGGCGTGCCTGTCGTCGAATATGCGGCGAAATCGGTGAAGCTTGCCGTCGTGGGTTCGGGCGGCGCGGAAAAAGCCCAGGTGCAGATGATGGTACGCCGGCTCCTGCCCGGGGCGGCGCTCCGCCGCGCGGACGCCGCCGATGCTTTGGCCGTCGCTATCTGTCACGCACATCACCGCGCCAGTCGCATACTGTGGAATGCGCGAATGAGGATTGCGTGATCGCGCAACTCACCGGCCGCGTCGAGGCGCTGGAGGAAGGCCGCTGCATCATCGACGTGAATGGCGTCGGCTACCTGGTGCATGCCTCGACGCGCACGCTTGCCGCGCTGCCTCCACCGCCTGACGCGGCACGTCTGCTGGTGGAGACGCATGTGCGCGAGGACGCAATTCTGCTCTACGGCTTTGCTGATTCTGCGGAGCGCGACTGGTTCCGCCTTCTCACCACCGTCCAGGGGGTCGGAGGCAGAGTGGCGTTGTCCGTCCTGTCCGCCCTTTCACCCCGCGACCTGGTCACCGCTATCGCCTCGGGTGACCGCGCCAGCCTGACGCGGGCGCCCGGCGTGGGCGCGCGCCTGGCAGTGCGCCTGCTGACCGAGCTGCGCGACAAGGCCGGCGCGATGCCGGCGGCGCCCGGCTTCGTCGCGCCCGCTTCTCCCATGCCTAGCGTCGCCGAGGACGCAATTTCGGCACTCCTGAACCTTGGCTACCGCAGACCTGAAGCGCAGCCCGTGGTTGCTCGGGCCGTCGAGCGCCTTGGCGAACCCGCGCCGTTGGACGCGGTGATCCGCGAAAGCCTTAAAGACCTGGCTCAGAGGGCAGCCGGATGAGCCGCCTCCCAAAAAGCCCTCCCCCTCCCCTTGCGGGAGGGGGGCGGGGGGAGGGGGCGCCCGATCATGCCGAGGACACCTCCCGAACCATCTCCCCCATCCGCCGCCAGGAAGACGCGGCCGAGGCGAGCCTTCGCCCGCAGACCCTGGCCGAATTTGTCGGCCAGCAGGCCACGCGCGAGAACCTCGCCGTTTTCATCCAGGCCGCCCGCGCCCGAGGCGAGGCGCTGGACCACGTTCTCCTGCACGGCCCGCCCGGTCTCGGCAAGACGACCCTGGCGCAGATCGTCGCCCGCGAGCTCGGCGTGGGCTTCCGTGCCACCTCGGGACCGGTCATCCAGAGGGCAGGGGACCTCGCCGCAATCCTGACAAACCTTCAACCAAGGGATGTCCTGTTCATCGACGAAATCCATCGGTTGCAGCCTGCGATCGAGGAAGTGCTGTACCCGGCAATGGAAGACTTCCAACTCGATCTCATCATCGGCGAGGGTCCGGCGGCGCGCTCTGTCCGTATCGACCTGCCGCCGTTCACGCTGGTTGGCGCAACCACGAGAGCGGGCCTGCTTGCCACACCATTGCGCGACCGCTTCGGCATTCCGCTTCGCCTGATCTTCTACACTCCAGCCGAGCTCGAGCTGATCGTACGCCGCGGCGCCGCCAAACTGGATGTCTCCCTGACCGCCGATGGCGCAGCCGAAATCGCGCGCCGCTCTCGCGGTACACCACGGATCGCCGGCCGCCTGCTTCGCCGCGTGCGGGACTTCGCCGCCGTGGACGGCGCCGACAGGGTGGACCGTTCCCTTGCGGATGCCGCGTTGAACCGCCTGGAGGTGGACGCCATGGGCCTCGACGCCATGGACCGTCGCTATCTCCGCCGCATCGCGGAGCACCACGCCGGCGGTCCCGTCGGCGTCGAGACGCTCGCAGCGGCCCTTGCCGAGGCGCGCGATACGCTGGAGGACGTGATCGAGCCGTTCCTGATTCAGGAGGGTCTCGTGCTCCGAACCAGCCGCGGCCGAATGCTCGGCGAGCCGGGCTGGCGGCATCTCGACCTGCCGGTGCCGGCGCGTCAGCCCGACCAACTGGATCTGCTTCGTGAATGAATGGACATCCGCCCTCCATCCCCCGGGATGGCCACCACCGCTATGCGGTGCGCGTCTACTACGAGGACACCGATGCCGGTGGTGTCGTCTATCACGCCACCTATTTGCGGTTTGCCGAACGGGCCCGCACCGAAGCTCTGCGCGCCGCGGGAATCCCGCACGCGGAGCTCATACAGAAATTCGCCTCGATGCTCGTGGTGCGCCGCGTCGAAGTGGACTATCTCCGCCCCGCGCGCATCGACGACTCGCTGACCGTGGTAACTGAACTTCTCTCGGTGGGCGGCGCAACCGTAACACTGCGCCAGGATGTCCAGGGATCGGAAGGGTCATGCGCCAGTGTTGATCGTGCGCCTCGCATGCGTGAGGCCGGAGACAGCAAAGCCAGGGCGGCTGCCACAACGCTGGCGCCAGGTCCTGACAGAAATGTGCGCAGCGGCAAAGGCTGCGCTGGATAAGGAGTAGCAGGTGGATCGAGCTGTTGATGCGGCGAACCTCGCCGTGCCGAACGTGGACCTCTCGCTCTGGGGCCTCTTCCTCGAGGCCGACATCGTCGTGAAGGTCGTCATGCTTGGCCTGCTCGCAGCCAGCGTTTGGGTCTGGGCCGTGGTGTTCGAAAAGTGGTCCAGCTTGCGCAAGGTCAATCGGGAAGCGGACGGCTTCGAGGATCGCTTCTGGTCCGGCGGCAGCCTTGAGGACCTGTTCGAGCATGAGGCAACCAACCCGGCGCACCCGATGGCCGCGGTGTTCGGCGCCGCCATGGGCGAGTGGCGCCGATCGGTGCGCGTCGCCGGCGCCGACATCAGCCGCACCTCGGTTCGAGAACGGATCGATCGCGCCATCACCGTGACCGTGCAGCGCGAGATGGACCGCATGGAACGCTGGATGATCTTTCTCGCCTCGGTGGGCGCCACAGCGCCGTTCATCGGCCTGTTCGGCACGGTGTGGGGCATCATGCACTCGTTCTCCGCGATCGCGGCCATGCACAACACCAACCTCGCCGTGGTGGCGCCGGGCATCGCCGAGGCGCTGTTCGCCACCGCGATCGGTCTGGTGGCGGCGATCCCGGCGGTGCTGGCCTACAACAAGATCAGCAACGACCTTGCCCGCTTCGCAGCACGCCTGGAGGGCTTCGGCGCCGAGTTCAGCGCCATCCTGTCGCGCCAGAGCGAGGAGCGCGCCTGAGCCATGGCTGTCTCGTTGAATGGCCGGCCTCAAACGCGAGGCAGATACCGGCCGCTGTCGGAGATCAACGTCACGCCGCTGGTCGACGTGATGCTGGTGCTGCTGATCATCTTCATGGTCACCGCGCCGCTGATGACGTCGGGCGTATCGGTCGATCTGCCGAAGACCGACGCCAAGCCGCTGAACACCGACAGCCAGCCGCTGACCGTCTCGATCGACGCCACCGGCAAGATCTTCCTGCAGGACCAGGAGGTTCAGCTTCCGGAGCTGGTGACGAAGCTGCAGGCGATCGCGCAGAACAACCAGGATCGCCGCATCTTCGTGCGTGGCGACAAGGATCTTGCCTACGGGCGGATCATGGAGGTCATGGGCACGATCACCCAGGGCGGCTTCACCAAGGTGGCGCTGCTGGCCGAGCAACCGATCGCGCAGCCCGCCAAGCCAGCCGCAGCCAGTCCAAAGGCAGGATGAGGATAGCGCGTGCTGCAGCGCGTCCTGCATGGGGTTGACCGCCTGGACAACCGGCGGAATGGGATCACGCCTGGTTTGCGACGTGGCGCGATCATCTCGTCGGCCGTCCATCTCGTCATCTTGCTGCTTCTGCTTGTCGGCCTGCCGTTCGCCAGGCCCGCTGAGGAACCGCAGGAGACCGCGGTCGCCATGGTGTTCGATGGCACGGCCGAGTCCTCCATTCACGCGGCAGCGCCGGCCACGGTTCCCGCACCGGCCTCCGCACCCGCGGTAACGCCGGCCCCGCAGGCGCAACAGCCGCCCAAGCCGCAACCGACCGAGGCACCGCCGCCTCCGCCACCTCCGCCGCCACCTCCGCCACCTCAGGCAGCGGCGCCGCCGCTGCCGACGCCGCCGATCCCGGTCCCGCCGCCCATGCCGTCGCCTGCTCCCGCGATCGCGCCGCCTCCGCCAGCCGCGTCGCCCACCCAGGCACAGGCGCAGCCGCTGCCGACCCCGCCTCTGCCGGTGCCGCCGCCGCCGGCGCCGGTTCCTCCCAGCCCGCAGAGCGCGACCTCGCAGCCCAACCCGACGAAGAACCCGGCGCCGCAGAGCACCGCGCTGGAGAACACGCTGGAGAAGCTGCGCAGCCTGCAGCGCCAGAACCAGCCGCCGAAGGCGCGCTACAATCCGCAATCCGGCGGCGCGCCGAATGGCGGCGGCAATCCGCAGAGCGATGACACCTCGGCGCTGACCGCCTCGCAGCGCGGCGCGATCGGCGACTTCGTCCGCCGCTGCTGGACGACCGATCCGGGCATGCTCGATCTCGACAAGATGGAGGTGCTGCTGACCGTCACCACCGACGGCAGCGGCGTCGTGCGCCGGGCGGTCGTGGCGCCGGAGGACGAGGGCCGGGTCAGCAGCAATATGCGGCTCCGCGTGTTCTCCGAGCGCGCGCGTCCGCGCGGTGATGGACCCGAACTGCGCCAACCTGCCGCTGCCGCCGAACATGCTGGGGCAGGTGCGCACGTTCACTTTCCGTTTCCGACCGTGAGAGGACTCACTTGAAGGAAGGCTCAGACATGACAGGATTGCCCGTGTTTCCGCTCAGCCGGCGTTCGCTGCTCGCAGGCGCGGCAGGTTCCCTGTTCGCGGCTCCGGCCGCGGTCCGTGCTCAGGCGCTCGCGCCGCCCCAGGCGGGCTCCGGCGGCGGCGGCCAGAGCGCGGTGATCGACGTGAACCGCGCGCGCACCGACCCGATCCCGATCGCCATTCCGGCCCTTGGCGGCGCCGACGGCAACTCCGCCCAGCTCGGCCAGGACATCGCGACCGTGGTGACCAATGACCTTGCCCGTTCCGGCCTGTTCCGCCCGATCGCCCAGCAGGCGTTCATCCAGGCCGGCGCCAACCAGGGCGAGGCGCCGAACTTCCAGAACTGGAAGGCGATCGGCGCGCAGGCGCTGGTCACCGGCCGGGCCGAGGCACAGGGCGGCGGGCAGATCCGCGTCGAATTCCGCCTGTGGGACGTCCTGCCGCAGACCCAGATTCAGGGCACCGCCTACACCACCAGCCAGGCCAACTGGCGGCGCATCGCCCACATCATCGCCGACGTGATCTACGAGCGTCTGCTCGGCGAGAAGGGCTATTTCGACACCCGCATCGTCTATATCGCCGCGACCGGTCCGCGCGGCCGGCAGACCAAGCGTCTGGCGATCATGGACCAGGACAGCGAGAACAACCGCTTCCTCACCGACGGTTCGTGGCTGGTGCTGACGCCCGCGCTTCCATCCGACGCGCGACGAGATCGCCTTCATGAGCTACGCCAACAACCGCCCGCGGGTCTATCTGTTCAACCTCGGCACCGGCCAGCAGCGGGTGCTCGGCGACTTCCCCGGCATGACGTTCGCGCCGCGTTTCTCGCCGGACGGCAACAGCGTGATCATGGCGGTGGCGACCGGCCAGGGGTCGGACATCGTCACCGTCGATCTCGGCAGCCACGCGACGCGGCGGCTGACCAACTCCGGCGCGATCGATGTCAGCCCCTGCTACAGCCCGGACGGCAGCCAGATCGTGTTCAACTCGGATCGCGGCGGCGACCAGCAACTCTACGTGATGGGCGCCGGCGGCGGCGGCGCGAAGCGGATCAGTTTCGGTTCCGGCCGCTATGCCACGCCGGTCTGGTCGCCGCGCGGCGACCTGATCGCCTACACCCGGTTCGGCGGCGAATCCGGCAACTTCTCGATCGGTGTCATGCACCCGGACGGGTCGGGGGAGCGCATCCTGTCCGAGGGATTTTCGGTCGAAGGCCCGACCTTCGCCCCCAACGGCCGCGTGCTGATGTTCTGGCGCCAGAGCGCGGCGCGCGACAGCCGGGGCTCCGGCTTCTCCTCGCGCCTGGTCTCGGTCGACATCACCGGCTTCAACGAGCGGGTGGTCGCGACGCCGACCGACGCCTCCGACCCGGCCTGGTCGCCGCTGGCGGCTTAGGCCACACTCCCAGGGCGCAGCGGTTGCATCGAACCCGAGCGAGGTTCTCGCGAACTTGACCCGATTCGGCACAACCGGCTAATCGCATTCAGTGGCGGAACGGATTACCGTTACCGCCGGCTTGGCGTGCCTTCCTCCGATGTCACCCTCAACCAGGGACGTAGTGACATGAACAGCAAGCTCCTCGGCGCTTTGGCCGCCGTCGCCCTGTTGGCGGCGTGCGCGGAAAAGAACACCGGTGCCTCGACCGGCGCCGGCGCGGCAACCTCGGGTCCGGTCCCGGGCAGCCAGGAAGACCTGGTCGCCAATGTGGGCGATCGCGTCTTCTTCGACTTCGATCGCTCGACGCTGAAGCCGGATGCGCGCGCGACGCTCGATCGGCAGGCGGGCTGGCTCGCCAAGTATCCGCAGGTCAACGTGCAGGTGGCCGGCAACTGCGACGATCGCGGGACCGAGGAATACAACCTCGCGCTCGGCCAGCGCCGCGCCAACTCCAGCCGCGATTATCTGGTCGCGCGCGGCGTCGCCGGATCGCGGATCACCACGATCAGCTACGGCAAGGACCGCCCGACAGCACTGGGCGACAACGAGCAGGCCTGGGCGCAGAACCGCAATACCATCACGTCGGTCCGCTGAACCGAGCGGGTTCCAAGCGGGCGGATTGACAGCAAACCGGCGGCCTTGCACCGCCGGTTCGCTCGCGCACAGTGTTGGCCACGCGACGGCCACGCCTGCATCTGGCATGATAGGGCTCCCGATTCCCGTCGCGGCCGCGAGGAGAGTGAGAATGAGCAGAGCGTCGGCAGCGCCGCTGATCGTGGCTCTTGTCCTGCTGGCCTCGGCGATGCCGGCTGTTGCGCAGGTAGAGAGCCGCGAGGGGATCGCGCTGCAGAACCAGATCCTCGAACTGCGTCGTCAGATGCAGACGCTTCAGGATCAGGCGAACCGGGGAGGCTCGGAGCCCGACCAATCTCGGCCGCAGCACCTATCCGCAACCATCGAGCCGGCGGCAGCGATCTCGTCGCGCAATTGCTGTCGCGGGTGGATGCCCTCGAGGAACAGGTGCGCCAGCTTCGCGGACGGATTGACGAGACGCAGAATGAGGTGCAGCGCCAGGGCGCCGACCTGGGCAAGCGGATCGACGATATGGCATTTCAGGCTCAGAGTCCTCGCGGTGCGGCACCGTCGCCTGCAACCCGACCGCCGGCACCAACGCCGGTCTCGCCAGCAGACCGGCAACCTGGCGCTGATGTCGCCCCCGGCCGCGCAAGGCGGGCCGCCGGCGCCTGCGCCGCCACAACCACCAACGCCGGTCAGGCGCACGCCCGAACTGGCGATGCAGGAAGGCAATGCCGCTCTGGCGCGGCGCGACTATGCGGCCGCCGAACAGGCGGCGCGCGAGGTGCTGACCAGCAATCGCACCTCGCCCCGCGCCTATGACGCGCAGTTCCTGCTTGCCCAGGCGCTGATCGGCCAGCACCAGTATTCGCAGGCGGCCATCGCCTACGACGACACCTACAACCGGTCGAGGAAGGGCGCGCATGCCCCGGATGCCCTGCTCGGCCTGGCCAATTCGCTGATCGCCATCAACGAAAAGAAGGCGGCCTGCGATACGCTGGCCAAGCTGCACGGCGAATATCCCAGCCCGCGCCCCGATATCCGCGAGGCGATGGCCGCGTCCGGCCAGCGCGCCGGCTGCAGGTGAGCGGTCACCGTGAGTGGTCACCGACGAGGAATTTGCCGCTCGCATGGCGGCGCTCGGCCCGTTCGAGCCGGCGCCGCGGATCGCGGCCGGCGTCTCAGGCGGTGCCGACAGCATGGGTTTGGCTTTGCTGGCCCATGCCTGGGCACGGCAGCGCGGCGGATCGCTGCTGGCGCTGGTCGTCGATCACGGCCTGCGTAGCGAGTCGGGCAGGGAGGCGGCGGAGACGGTAGCGCGACTTGGCGAGCGCGGCATCGCGGCGAAGGTTCTCGGCGATCCAAGGCCTTGGCCGCGGTCCGGCGCTCGCCGAGCGGGCGCGGCACGCCCGCTTCGCGGCGCTGGAGGCGGCCTGCGCCGAAGCGGGCATTCTGCATCTGCTGCTCGGACACCATGCGGGCGATCAGGCAGAAACCGTGCTGATCCGCGCGCTTGGCGGCAGCGGTCCAGCCGGCATGGCCGGCATGGCGCCGCTTGTGGAGACGACAAGGCTGCGCCTGCTGCGTCCGCTGCTGGCGGTGCCGCCGGCGCGGTTGCGCGCGACGCTGACATCCATCGGCGTGGACTGGTTCGAGGACCCGTCGAACGTCGATGCGGCAGCGCTGCGTCCGCGCCTGCGGCTGCTGCGGAGCGACAGCGACGGGCACCGGTTCGGCGACGACCGCTCTGGTTGCTGCCTCCGCCGCGTCCGGCCGGCTGCGCGCCGAGCAGGACAGGCGTGTCGCCGCCACCCTGGCCGAATGTGCCGCGTTGCGGCCAGAGGGCTTTGCCGTGCTGTCGGGGCAGCCGATCGCGCCCCCTGTTCTCGCAGCATTGGTGCAGACGATCGCCGGGGCGCCGTTTCCGCCCGCTACCCGGGCCGTCTCTGCCCTCGCCGCGGCACCCAGGCCGGCGACCCTGGCGGGCGTCCGGCTGTTGCCGGCGGGCCGGCTGGGACCGGGCCTGCTGGCGGTGCGCGAGCCTGCCGCGATGGCGCCGCCAGTCGCCGCACAGCCCGGCGCCGTCTGGGACGGGCGCTTCCGCCTCGGTGCCGAGGCCCGGGTGCCGTCGGACGCGACTTTGGGCCCGCTGGGCGACGATGCGGCACGATTCCGCCGGCTCTCGCCGCTTCCGTCCGCCGTGCTGCGGACCCTTCCGGCGGTCCGGCGCGGTTCCGCACTTCTCGCGGTGCCGCATCTGCTCTATCCTGACCGTAATGGGTGCGAATGCTTTCCGGTGCTATTCAGCTCCGCCGCGACCGGCGGCGGCCGCGCCGTTTTGGTTTGGGGATGCATGAAGGGCGCCGACACCCTATGTTGACGTAAGCTGATGCGGCCGGTTCACCTTTCGTTGGCACTCCGGCTGGCATGGCAGTGCACCGCGTGGACGTGAGCGAAGACAGAATGAGCAATTTCGGTCGCAATCTGGCTCTTTGGGTGATCATAGCCCTGCTGCTCGTGGTGCTGTTCAACCTGTTCCAGCCGGGCGCAACACACACCGCGGCCACCCAGGTCGCCTATTCCGACTTCATCAATGAGGTGAACGGCGGGCGGGTCCGCGACGTGGTGATCCAGGGCCGCACGGTCTCCGGCCAGCTCACCGATGGCCGCACGTTCCAGACCTATACGCCCGAGGACTCCACCCTGGTCCAGCGCCTGACCGACAAGGGCGTGCGGGTGATCGCCAAGCCCGAGGATTCCGACGTCAATCCGCTGCTGCACTACCTGCTGTCATGGTTCCCGATGCTGCTGCTGATCGGCGTCTGGGTGTTCTTCATGCGCCAGATGCAGGCGGGCGGCGGCCGCGCCATGGGGTTCGGCAAGTCGCGCGCGCGGATGCTGACCGAGAAGCAGGGGCGCGTGACGTTCGACGACGTGGCGGGCATCGACGAGGCCAAGGGCGAACTGCAGGAGATCGTCGAATTCCTGCAGGGATCCCGCAGAAGTTCCAGCGGCTTGGCGGCAAGATCCCCAAGGGCGTGCTGCTGGTCGGCCCGCCCGGCACCGGCAAGACGCTGCTGGCGCGCGCCATCGCCGGCGAGGCGAACGTGCCGTTCTTCACCATCTCGGGTTCCGACTTCGTCGAGATGTTCGTGGGCGTCGGCGCGAGCCGCGTGCGCGACATGTTCGAGCAGGGCAAGAAGAACGCGCCCTGCATCATCTTCATCGACGAAATCGACGCGGTCGGCCGCCATCGCGGCGCCGGCCTGGGCGGCGGCAACGACGAACGCGAGCAGACGCTGAACCAGATGCTGGTCGAGATGGACGGCTTCGAGAGCAACGAAGGCGTCATCCTGATCGCGGCGACCAACCGGCCGGACGTGCTGGACCCGGCGTTGCTGCGCCCCGGCCGCTTCGACCGGCAGGTCGTGGTGCCGAACCCGGACGTGAACGGGCGCGAGAAGATCCTGCGCGTGCACATGCGCAAGGTGCCGCTGGCGTCCGACGTCGATCCGAAGGTGATCGCGCGCGGCACGCCGGGCTTCTCCGGCGCCGATCTGGCGAACCTGGTGAACGAGGCGGCGCTGCTGGCGGCGCGCATCGGCAAGCGCGTGGTGGCGATGGCCGAGTTCGAGGCGGCCAAGGACAAGGTGATGATGGGCACCGAGCGGCGCTCGCTCGTGATGTCCGAGGCCGAGAAGCGGATGACCGCCTACCACGAGGGCGGCCACGCGCTGTGCGCCATGCACGAGCCGGAATGCGATCCGGTGCACAAGGCGACGATCATTCCGCGCGGCCGGGCGCTGGGGCTGGTGATGAGCCTGCCGGAGGGCGACCGCTACTCCAAGAGCAAGTCCAAGCTGCTGGCCGAACTGACCATGGCGATGGGCGGCCGCGCGGCGGAGGAGATCATCTTCGGGCCCGACAAGGTGTCCAACGGCGCCGCCGGCGACATCAAGATGGCGACCGACCAGGCGCGGCGGATGATCACCGAGTGGGGCATGAGCGACAAGCTCGGCATGATCGCCTATGGCGACAACAGCCAGGAGGTGTTCCTCGGCCACTCGGTGACGCAGAACAAGAACGTGTCCGAGGCGACGGCGCGCGAGATCGACGCCGAGATCAAGGACATCATCGATCGCGCCTACGCCAAGGCGAAGCGGATCCTGACCGAGAACGTCGAGGAACTGCACCGCCTGGCGCGCGGGCTGCTGGAGCACGAGACGCTGACCGGCGACGAAATCCGCACGGTGCTGCGCGGCGAGCCGGTGATCCGCAAGGTGGTGGACGAGCCGGCGCCGGAGAGCCGCCGCGCCTCGGTGCCGACCGCGGGCCGTCCGGCGGCACCGACGCCGCCGGCTGGCGGCCTGGGCCCGGCGCCGCAGCCGGGCTGACGCGGCACCGCGCAACCGTCGCTGCACAACGGCTGGCGCAGGTCCGGTCCATGACAATCAAGAAACGTTGCAGGCGATTAGACCTTGCATTGTGATTGTGCTTCCATCGCCGAGGCGACACAGGCAACATGTCTGTCGGGTAGGCGAGGCGACCAATCCATGGCGTGCGTAAGACATCTGTTCGGAACCGACGGCATCCGCGGCACGGCCAACTCTGACCCCATGACCGCCGAGTTGGCGCTGCGGCTGGGCCAGGCGGCCGGGCTGCTGTTCACCCGCGGCAGCCACCGCCATCGCGTCGTGATCGGCAAGGACACGCGGCTGTCCGGCTACATGATGGAGCCGGCGCTCACGGCGGGCTTCATCGGGGCGGGCATGGACGTGACCCTGGTCGGTCCGCTGCCGACGCCGGCCATCGCCATGCTGACCCGCAGCCTGCGGGCCGATCTCGGCGTGATGATCTCGGCCTCGCACAATCCCTATGAGGACAACGGCATCAAGCTGTTCGGCCCGGACGGCTTCAAGCTCAGCGACGAGACCGAGGCGAGATCGAAGCCCTGATGGCCAGCGACATCAGCCAGCGCCTGGCGGCGCCGGCCGTGCTCGGCCGCGCCGCTCGCCTGGACGACGCCGCCGGGCGCTACATCGAGGCGGCCAAGGCAAGCTTCCCGCGCGGACTGCGCCTGGACGACCTGAAGATCGTGGTCGATTGCGCGCAACGGCGCGGCCTATCGCGTGGCGCCGACCGTGCTGTGGGAGCTCGGCGCCACCGTGGTCCCGCTCGGGGTTTCGCCGGACGGGTTCAATATCAACCGCGACTGCGGCTCGACAGTGCCGCAGCACCTCTGCGCCCAGGTCGTGGAGCACGGCGCGCAACTCGGCATCGCGCTGGATGGCGACGCCGACCGGCTGCTGATGGCCGACGAGAAGGGCCAATTGATCGACGGCGACCAGATCCTGGCACTGATCGCGCAATCCTGGGCCACCAGCGGCCGGCTGCGCGGCGACGGCATCGTCGCCACGGTCATGTCCAATCTTGGGCTTGAGCGTTTCCTCGGCGGCCGTGGGCTGACGCTGGACCGCACCCAGGTGGGCGACCGCTATGTCGCCGCGCGCATGCGCGAGGTTGGCATGAACCTGGGCGGCGAGCAATCCGGGCACGTGATCCTGTCGGACTTCGCCACCACCGGAGACGGTCTGCTGGCGGCCTTGCAGGTCCTTGCGGTGATCGTCGAACAGCAGCGCTCGGCGCGCGAGGTCTGCCGGGTGTTCACGCCGTTGCCGCAGTTGCTGAAGAATGTCCGCTTCACCGGCCCCTCGCCGTTGCGCAACGAGACGCATCCAGCGCGCTATCGCGGCAGCGGAGGCAACGCTGAATGGTTGTGGCCGCCTGCTGATCCGTGAGAGCGGCACCGAGCCGCTGATTCGCGTGATGGCGGAGGGCGAGGACGAGGCGCTGATCGGCCGCATGGTCGACGAACTGTGCGACACGATCGCTGCGGCAACCGCACAGATGCACGCTGAAGTTTTCGGCGGACCATGTGGCCGCCGTCAGAATGGCAGCAGAATATCCATCAACTGCTGACCCCAACGCGTGTGCTGCACTTCGGTGAGCTCGCCGCGCCCGCCATAGGCGATCCGCGCCTCAGCCATTCGATCGTGCAGCACGGTATTGTCGGAAGCGATGTCCTGCGGCCGGATCACGCCGGTCACCTGTAGCTCGCGCAGTTCGCTGTTTACCCGGAACTCCTGCCGCGCCGACACGACCAGGTTGCCATTCGGCAGCACCTGCGTCACGACGCCGGCAAGCCTGATCGTCACCACCTCATTGCGCTGGATCTGTCCCGACCCGCCATTGTTGCTGCCGCTGCCGACGTTCAGGATCTTCGACGGGTCGGTAATCGACGCCGGCAGACGCGATTGCATGCCGAAGAAGCTGGCCAGACTGCCTGTCTCGGCGCTGGTCCGGCTGGTCGTCGTGGCATTCTTCACGTTGGCGGTGTCGTTCATGCTGATCAGAATGGTGACGATGTCGCCCACCTGCGCCGCGCGCTGATCCTTGAAGAAGGCGCGCGAGCCGGACCGCCACAGTGAGTTTGCCTCATTCGGCGTCGGCTCGCGCGCCGGCATCGGCATGCTGACCGGCCGCCACGTCGGATCCTTGGTGGGATCCGATGTCGGCGTCATCGCCGGCGCGCGCCCGACCTCGGACAGTCGGGAAAGCGATCCACAGCCGGCCAGCAGCAGACATGCCAGCGCGGGCGCCAACAGTCGAGCGTTCCGGTTCATCGCACGCTCACATTCAGCGGCAGCGCGCTCGGTGCGACACGCACGCGGTCAGGCCCGGTCACCTCGGCCTCGACCACCGCGCGGGATACCGGATTGAGTATGCGGATGCGCTCACCGATGGCGCCGGCCTCCATCGCCTGGCCCTGTGCGGTCAGCGCAATTCCAGGACTGTCGAGCATCATCAGAACGGTGGCACCCTTTTGCACCATGGATGGGCGCATCAGTTCGGTCACACCGAGTGGCGCGCCGCCGGCAATCTGCCGCTTCGTCTGCATGCCGACCGCGTCAGCGATCCGGTGCACCACCTCGCCGTGGATCAGTAGAGGTATGCACCCGTGCCACGTGAACGTCGTCGGCCCGCAGAACGCTGCCTGCCGGCAAGCGCGTGGTGGCGACCGGCAGTTCGATCGTGTCATCCACCCGGCCCGCGAGGCGCATGTAGATCGGTTCCATGGCTTCACCGGCGACCGAAAGCATTGCGGTGAACCGGCCGGCATTGCTGTCGTAGGCTAAGGTCGGACACCACCGGCCGCGGATCCGACTCGAACGGCACCAAGTGGTGCCGTAAAGTCGGCCAGTTCGATGTCGCAGTCGGGCGATGTGCCGCCTTCGATCAGGGCGCTCCTCACGGCGTCCAGGACCGTCCTCGCGCCGCAGCGGTCGGCCGGGCCGATCGAGCACCGCGCGATCGGCCGACGATGCCGGCCGCCAATCCACACCGAATTGCCGCGCGATGGCGCCAAGCTGCGCCGCTTCCACCACGATGCGCCCGCCCGCGCCCGGCCCGGGACCCAGCACGCGGTCGGCATTGGCGCCGGCATCGTCGAACAGATCGGACAGCCGCACGACCGGCGCGCGCAGCGTGGTCATCGTGCGCAGCGTCGCGGACTGCGCGGTCGCGCCGCCGAGACAGATCGCCAGAACGGCGAGTGGCAATCGGATCATCATGTCACCGCAGGTTGGTCAGGGTGGACAGCATCTCGTCGCTGGTGGTGATCACCTTGCTGTTCATTTCGTAGGCGCGCTGGGCGGTGATCAGATTGGTGATCTCGGTGACGACGTTGACGTTGGACGTCTCGATGAAGCCTTGCATCACCGAGCCGAAGCCTGGCGAGGCGGGATTGCCGGTGACCGGCTGGCCGGATGCCGCAGTCTGCAGATAGAGGTTGTCGCCTTGAGCATCCAACCCGGCCTCGTTGGGAAACACCGCGAGCTGCAGCTGGCCGACCGTCTGTGGCGCGGTCTGGCCGCTTATCGTCACCTGCACCTGGCCGGACTGGTTCACCGTGACGCCGGTGGCGTTGGACGGGATCTGCACGCCGGGCTGCACCACATAACCGTCGGCGGTGACGATCGTGCCATCGGCCGCGAGGCCGAACGTGCCGTCGCGTGTGTAGGCGGTGTCGCCCGACGGCAGCGTCACCTGGAAATAGCCGTTGCCCTGGATCGCCATGTCGAGCGTGTTGGACGTCTGCTGCAGGTTGCCCTGCTCGTTGATGCGATAGATCGCCGCCGTCTTCACGCCGAGCCCGACCTGCGCGCCGGACGGCACCAGCGTGCCGGTGTCGGAGCTGTTGGAACCGACGCGGCGCAGGTTCTGGTAGATCAGGTCCTGGAACTCGGCCCGCCGGCGCTTGAACCCGGTCGTCGTCATGTTGGCGATATTGTTGGAGATCACCTCGACATTGGTCTGCTGCGCCTGCATCCCCGTGCCGGCGATATCGAGCGAACGCATGTAAGGATCTCCTCAGCTCTGCTGCTGCGGCAGCAACTTGTCGATCGCTGACTGTTCCCGGTCGCTCTCGGCCTGCATGAACTGCGTCATGAACTGGAATTGCCGCTCGCCATCGATCATCCGGGTCATCTCAAGCACCGGCTGGACGTTGGAATCCTCCATCGAACCCTGCACCAGGCCAGGCGAAGCCACCGGCGCTGTGGTCGAACCGGAGCGGAACAGCGTGTTGCCCTCAGCCGCGAGCTGCATCGGATCGGTCGGCCGTACCACGCCGATCTTGGCGAGCTGGCCGTTCTCGCTGGACACGGTGCCGTCGCCGGCGATGGTGATCTGGGTATCGGTGGGCGACAGAATGATCGGCTGCCCGTTGGTGTCCAGCACCGCGTTGCCTGCGCCGTCGGCCATCGTTCCGTCGGGCATCAGGCCGAACCGGCCGTCGCGCGTCAGGCGCGGACCGCGCGGTGTTCTGACGGTGAAGTAGCCGTCGCTGGTGATGCCCAGATCGAACGGATTGCTGGTGTGCGTCAGCGTTCCCGCGCGCAAGTCGCGCCAGGTCGCGCGGTCCTGCGTATAGGCGATGCTGCGGCCGCCCTGCGGCGCATCGGTGCCGCGCTGCTGGCTGAGCCAGTCGCTGAACTGCATGCGCTCGGCCTTGAAACCGGGCGTGTTGGCGTTGGCGATGTTGTCCGCGATCACGTCCATCACGCGCTGCTGTGCGACCAGACGAGAGGCGGCGACGTTGCTGACGATGTTCCATGTCCGCGAGGTCGCAATCGGCGTGCCACTGGCCGCTGCGTTCATCCATGTCGCTTGCGACCGCTTGGAAAGCATGGTGGCGGGTCATGCCGCTCGAGAAGGTAGCGATCGACGTCCGGCACTGATTGCCGTACCCGGCGGAACTTGCCGGGCAAAGTCTTTCTTAACAGCTCCCTGTCATCCTCCCGTGCGACAGGGCAAGGGGCAGCCAGTGGCCAAGGCCGCGGCAGCGGAAGAGACCAGCAAGTCCGACGAAACATCCGCGCAAGCGGAGCCGGAAAAGTCCGGCAGCCGGCGCAAGCTGATCCTGCTCGCCGGCGCCCGTCGCGTTGTTGGGCATCGGCGCCGGCCTCTGGTTCACCGGGGTCCTGCCGCGCCTGCTCGGTATGCAGCACGCCGAGACTGCCGCCGAACAGGCCAAGCCCTCCACGCCAATCTATGTCGATCTGCCGGAGCTGATCGCCAACCTGAACAGCAATCCGCAGCGGCCGAGCTACGTGAAGCTGACGGCGCGTCTCGAGGTGCAGAAGCAGGAAGACGTGGACCGGGTGAAGGCCGCCATGCCGCGGCTGCAGGACCTGTTCCTGACCTACATGCGCGAGATGCGCCCGCAGGAGCTGCGCGGTTCCGCCGGCACCTATCGCCTGCGCGAGGAACTGATCGCGCGCGCCAACCTCGCCGCCGCGCCGGCGCACATCACCGACGTGCTGTTCACCCAGATGCTGGTCCAATGAGCGACGCACCCGAACAACCTCAGTCCGACGAAGAACTGGCCGCGGCGTGGGGCGCGGAGACCGAAGCCGCCGAAGCTCACGTCGGCTCCAGCCGGCGCGCGTGCTCAACCAGGCCGAGATCGACAGCCTGCTCGGCTTCGACGAAGGTCCCGCCGGCGGCGAAAACCGCAGCGGGATGCAGAAGATCATCAGCTCGGGCCTCGTCTCGTACGAACGCCTGCCGATGCTGGAGATCGTGTTCGACCGGCTGGTGCGCATCATGTCCACCTCGCTGCGCAACTTCACCTCGGACAACGTCGAGGTGGGCATCGACAACATCCTCTCGCTGCGCTTCGGCGACTACCTGAACTCCATCCCGCTTGCCGGCCATGCTGGCGGTGTTCAAGGCCGAGGAGTGGGACAACTACGGCCTGATGGTGGTCGATTCCGCGATGATCTATTCGATCGTGGACGTGCTGCTGGGCGGCCGCCGCGGCACCGCGGCGATGCGCATCGAGGGCCGCCCCTACACCACGATCGAGCGCACACTGGTCGAGCGGCTGATCCAGGTGGTGCTGGCCGATCTTGTCCGCCAGTTTCGACCCGCTCTGCCCGGTCACCTTCCGCTTCGAGCGGCTGGAGGTGAATCCGCGCTTCGCCACCATCAGCCGGCTGTCGAATGCGGCGGTGCTCGCGCGCCTGCGCATCGACATGGAAGACCGCGGCGGCCGCATGGAGCTGCTGCTGCCCTACGCCACGCTGGAACCGGTGCGCGAACTGCTGCTGCAGCAGTTCATGGGCGAGAAATTCGGCCGTGATTCGATCTGGGAAACCCACCTCGCCGAGGAACTGTGGAACACCGAGGTCGAGCTGGACGTGGTGCTGGACGAGCAGATGATGCGGCTTTCCGACGTGATGGCGCTGCAGCCCGGCAACCGCATCGTGCTCAACACGGCACTGAGCGCGCCGGTACTGGTGCGCTGTGGCACGGTGCCGCTGTTCGAGGGCCGCGTCGGACGCCGCAAGAACCGCATCGCCGTGCGCATCGAGCGCGACGTCGCGCGGCTGCAACAGACCGAGCGGTAGCCGCATTGGCAGTTTCCTAACACTCGCGCGCGACAATCCGGACATGGAGTGGATTCTCGAACTGGCGTTGGTCGCGCTGCTCGCGGCGACCCTGTTCCATGCCGTGCGTCTGGAGCGCGCACTCGGCGTGTTGAGACACGATCGTGTGCATTGCAGGAACTGATCGCCGGGTTCAACGCCAGCACGCGCCAGGCCGAAATCGGCATCGAGCGGCTGCGGGCCGCAGCCGAGGGCGCCGGGCAGCAGATCGCTCGGCAGGTCGATGCGGCGTTGTCGCTCAAGGACGACCTCACGCTGCTGGTGCAGCGGGGCGACCGCTTGGCTGATCGGCTGGATGCGCTGGTGCGTGCCGGCAGACCACTCGCCAGCGAAGCGCCACGACTGACTGTCGTCTCCGATGCGGATGCCGCGCAATCGCGTGTCCGAAGCCAGGCCGAGCGTGACCTGCTGAAGGCTCTGAGGATGGCAAGATGATTCTGCGCCCGGGCTCAATACGGCTGCTGCCCATTACGATTTTCGCTCTCGCCAGCCTGCTGGCCGTGAAGTCGGCACAACTGGTTCGGGCGGCGGCGCCTGTGCACGATGCGACACCGCAGGTTGTCACGACGGCACAGGCCGCTGACACCGGCCGTCCGCCGCACAGCCCGCCCCGGTAAGCCGTCCGAGGAGACCGCGCCACCACCGATCCCCGATGCCGAGCGCACGGTGCTGCTCGACCTGCGGCAGCGGCGGGAGGAACTGGACGCCCGCGACGCCGCCTTGGCAACGCGCGAATCGATGCTCGCCGCGGCAGAACAGAAACTGCTGTCACGCGTCGCTGAATTACAGGCGTTGCAGACCAAACTCGAGGCGCTGGAGAGCGCGCGCAAGGAACGTGAGGACGCGAGTTGGCAGGGGCTGGTGAAGCTCTACGAGGCGATGAAGCCGCGCGACGCCGCGACGATCTTCAACGATCTCGACATGCCGGTCCTGCTGCAGGTGGTCGACCGCATGAAGGAGGCGAAGGCGGCGCCGGTGCTGGCGGCGATGCAGCCGGACAAGGCGCGCGACCTCACCGCGAAGCTTGCCCAGTTGCGCACGCAACGCGACGGCCAGGGCGGCAGCTGAACGTGCAGGAGAAGGACCGAACGACGATGCCGATCGACAAATCCATGAACGTGCTGATCGTCGATGACTACAAGACGATGCTGCGCATCATCCGCAATCTGCTGAAGCAGATCGAGTTCAACAATGTCGAGGAAGCCACCGATGGCGCCGACGCCCTGGCCAAGCTGCGCGCCGGCAATTTCGGCCTGGTGATCAGCGACTGGAACATGGTGCCGATGACCGGACTGCAACTGCTGCAAGAGGTGCGGGCGGACGCCAAGCTGAAGGCCACGCCATTCATCATGGTCACCGCCGAGAGCAAGGCCGAGAACGTCGTTGCCGCCAAGCAGGCCGGCGTCTCGAATTACATCGTGAAGCCGTTCAACGCGGAAACCCTGCGCGACAAGATCGAGAAGGTGCTCGGCCATGGCTGATTCAGACGGTGCTGGCTCGAAAGGCTTGCGGAGATCCGCGCACGTCATCCCGGATTCGCAACCCGAGATGGTCGCCGAAGTGGTGCGTGCCGTGCTTGCCACGCTGAGCGGGGATCTGTCCGCACAGGAAACCTCGCTGCTGGCCGAGGTGGAGGCGCTTGGCCACACCATCGCCCGCGCCAAGGCCGAGATCGCCGCGTTGCGCGTCGACGACATCACCGACAACCATATCCCTTTCGCGACCGACGAGCTCGATGCCATCGTCGAACACACCGCCACGGCCACCAATGCGATCCTGACCAGTTGCGAAACGCTCGATGAGGTCGCGGGCGAGCCTGGCCGGCGAAGCCGGCGGCCAGGCTCCAGGATGCCACCACGCGCATCTATGAGGCGTGCAGCTTCCAGGACATCACCGGCCAGCGCATCAACAAGGTCGTCGGGACGCTGAAGACGATCGAGGCCAAGGTCGCCCAGATCGTCGCCACGTTCGGCGGCGGCGATCCGGTAGACGCCGGCCGAGTTCGTGGCCGAGCCGACCGACACGGCTTTGTTGAACGGACCGCAGCACCCCGCCGTCGCCATGGACCAGTCCGACATCGACAAGTTGCTGGCCAGCTTCGAATGACGCATCGCTCGTCCTCCGCGCAGCAGCGGGGACAGGACTACTCGCGACCTGGCTGCTCGTCACGTTGCTGACCCTCTTGCCCATCGCGGCATTCGCCGGCAGCGAGCCAGACGTGCCGGTGCATGTCGGCACCCACGAGGGTTACGGCCGTGTCGTATTCTATCTGCCGCCGCGAACCGACTATCACGTGACCCAGCAGGGCCAGCACGTGCTGGTCGAGTTCGCTGGCGATCTGACGATCGGCCAGTCGGCAGGCGTTCCGCGCAATGTGGTCAGCATCACTGGTGGCGCCCATCAGGCGGAACTCGTCGTGGCCCAGGGAACGGTCTTGCACGACTGGCGTCTCGGCGATCTCGTTGTGATCGATGTCCTCGATCGCGATGCGGCCAGCGGTGCCCCGGCACCGCAAGGCGGCTGCCGCCACGCGGATCGACGCCAGCCAATCCCGCGCGCAACACGCCACCGGCAACTCCTGCTGTCGTGGCGCCCCCGCCTGCCGAACCGGCGTCCTCAAAGGCCGAGCCGCGCTGCCGCCGAAGATGGCAGAAGCCAAGCCGACAACCGGAACCCGTCCCGGTGGCCGCGCCGCCGCCACAGGCCACCCCACAGGAACCGCCGCCAACGCTCAACGCCGCAACCCGGCGCGAACGCCCCTGTCGCAGACACCACGGCGCAACCTGCATCCAGTCGTCGATTCTGCACTCGTTGTGCCAGCCGACCCGCAGGTTGGCGTCGCGGTATTTCGCCGTGGCGCCGCGGCACTGATCGTGTTCGATCGGCCGCGCGCCATCGATACGGCGCCGTTGCGCGATGACCCGGTGTTCGGTACCGCTTCCGCGCAAACGCTGCCAACCGCGACCGTGATCCTCGTGCGGCTCGACGCGGGAACCGCGCTGTCCGCATCGCACACTGCCGATGCGTGGCACATTATCGCAACGCCACGCGAGCCAACGCTGCATCCGATCCTGGCGACAGTGGCCGACGATCGCCTCGTCCTGTCGGCGGCGGCACCGGGCAGTGTGGTGGGAGTGGTGGATCCTGATACTGGCGTCACGCTGTTGGTCGGCACGCAACGTCGCGGCGGCCAGGGTGTTCCGGCGCAGCGCCGTTCGCCGGAGTTCACGCTGTTGCCGACGTGGCAGGGCGTGGTGGTGGAACCGAACGCCGATACCGTGACATTGCGCCCGACTGCGCAGGGCTTCTTGATTGATGGCGCTCACACTCTTTCGCCGGCATCCGACATCGCCGAGCAACTGGCGCATTCAACCGGCCTGACGCGGCGGTTCGACTTTCCCAACCAGCCGACGGCGGTGTTGCTGCAACGCCTTCAGCGTCAGATTGCCGAGGATGCACAATCACCGCCACTCGCCCGTGGTCCGCCGCGGCGAGGCCGTGGCTCGAGACGATGATCGCGCTCGGCCTGGGCGCCGAGGCCGCCGCCATGCTGAATATCGCGGCAACTGACGACCCGCATGAGGCCGGCTCGCCGGACAATACGGCGATTGATCGTCGATCGCCGCGCTTGCTCGCGCATCGACCCGACGAAGCGAGATGGCCTGGCTGATCCGCGCCTTCCGGCGGCTGACGACATCGCGCTGTGGCGCGCCGTGCGCCTGGCGCAGCTACAGCATGGCTCTGCGCCGGCTGCCGCGATGTTCGCCGCAACGATTGCCGCTGGTGCTCGACTATCCGCCGGAAATGCGCGATCGCATTCTGCCGCTGGCGGCGGAGACGATGGTGGCAGGCGGTGAGCTCGACTGCCGCCGCGGCCCTGCTCCAGGCACGCAAGGACGATACAGCGCTCGATCTGGCGCGAGCCATGCTGCAGGAGGCGCAGGGCGACACCGCAGGTGCACTGACAAGACTACGATCGGCTGGCGCAGTCACGCGACCAATCGGTGCACGCCAGCGCCGCCGCCCGCGCGGTGGAACTGCGCCTCGCTTCGGGCGCGATCGATGCCAAACAGGCGGCCGACCAACTGGAAAGCCTGCTGTACTCCTGGCGCGGCGATTAGCGCGAGCGCGCGTTGCGCGAGCGTCTGGCCGAGCTCAAGGCGCGCATCGGAGCATGGCGGTCGGGACTTGCTTTGCTGCGGGAAACCGAGGCGCTGTTCCCGGACGACAAGGCCGCGATCCACGGCGAACTCGCCGACATGTTCGCCGCCCTGCTGCGCGACGATGCGGCGGACTCGCTGGCACCGCTGGAGCTGGTGTCGGTGGTCGAGGAAAACGCTGATCTGCTTCCCGGCCGGCCCGGACGGCGAGGCGTTGCAGGCGAAACTGGCCGATCGGCTGGTCGCGCTCGACTTGCCGAAGCGCGCCGGCAACCGTGCTGGAGAAGCTGATGCAGGCGGCGAAATCCGGCGTCGCCCGCGCTGGCTTCGGAGCGCGGCTGGCGGCGCTGCGGCTGCGCGAGGGCGACCCGGCGGGAGCGCTGGCAGCGCTCGATGCATCCGTCGCTGCGGACCTCCCGCCGGATCTGACGGAACGCCGCACGCTGCTGGTCGCCGAGGCCAACGCGCGGCGCGGCGACAACGACCGGGCGCTGGCTGCGCTCGGCTACGCTGGACAGCGCCGCTGCCGATGAGGCACGGGCGACGATCCTGGAACGCGCGCAATGACTGGCCGGCGGCGCAGCGGGCGCTGACCGACTACGCCGCCAAGACCGTGCCGCCCGAGGGCAAATTGGACGATGCGCAGCGCCGGACACTCCTGCGCCTCGCCACCGCCGCCGCGCGCGCCGGCGACAATGCGGCACTGACGGCGCTGCGTCAGCGCGAGGGCGCGCGCATGGGAACCGGGCCGCTGGCCGACATGTTCCGCTTGCTGACGGCCGATCAGGTGCGCGGCGTCGCCGACCTGAAGCGGTCCGGGCAGGAGGCGGCCCTGGCGCACGCACTGCCGGGCGAGTTGAAGGCCCTGCAGCCGCCGGCCGCGGCAAATCCAGTAAGCTAGGCCCGCAGCGGACGAAATAGCCTCTTGCATGCCGCCCCCCCTTTCCCCATGTTCCGCCGCCTTGGCCCGAGGGAACGGACGCCGCGAGCGGCCGTTCAACAGGCTGTCTGCTGGTAGGAACAGGGTACGCAATGGACGCACTCAGCCCGCTGGGGATGGTCTCGGACGCTCCGAGCGAGGATGCTCCGAAGGACTACTTCGTCGAGAAGGACGGCGTGAAGTTCGCCGGCACGCATCTGCTGCTGGATTTGTGGGGTGCGAGCAACCTCACGGATCCGGAGCTGATCGATCGCGCGCTGCGGGATGCCGCCGAAGCGGCCAACGCGACGATCCTGCACAGCCATTTCCACCACTTCGGCCCCGATGGCGGCGTGAGCGGCGTGCTGGTGCTGGCGGAGAGCCACATCTCGATCCACACCTGGCCCGAGCGCGACTTCGCCGCCGTCGACATCTTCATGTGCGGCGCGTGCAATCCGTATCACTCGCTGCCGGTGCTGAAGGAGGTGTTCGCGCCGAAGTCGATCCTGCTGTCCGAGCAGCGGCGCGGGCTGATTCCGTAACGTCTTTGTCCTTGGCGTGATGCGCGGCCCGGATGCGATGCTCCGGGCCGTTCTGTTTGGAGACCGGCATGGCGACCGATAGTTGGATCAACGAGACGCTGTATCCTGACTGGGGCCAGCGCTTCCTGGTGAAGCGTGAGCTGGCGCGGGTGCAGAGCGCCTTTCAGGACATCGTGATCTTCGACAGCTTCTCGCACGGCCGCGTGATGGTGCTGGACGGCGTGATCCAGATCACCGAGCGCGACGAGTTCGTCTATCAGGAGATGCTGACGCATGTGCCGCTGCTGGCGCACGGCGCCGCGGCGAACGTGCTGATCATCGGCGCCGGCGATGGCGGCGTGCTGCGGCGCGTGTTGCAGCATCGCGGCGTGAAGCGCGCCGTGATGGTCGAGATCGACGGCGAGGTGATCCGCCTGGCGAAGGAGTTTCTGCCGCGCGATCGGCGGCGATGCCTGGAACGATCCGCGCGCCGAGGTGATCGTCGGCGACGGCATCGATTATGTGAAGCGCGCGCCGGATGCGGCGTTCGACGCGATCATCGTCGATTCGACCGACCCGATCGGCGTCGGCGAGGTGCTGTTCACCGACGAGTTCTACGCCAACTGCGCGCGCATCCTGACCGCGCGCGGGCTGGTGGTGAACCAGTGCGGCGTGCCGTTCATGCAGGCGGACGAACTGCGCGAGACCAGCGCGCGGCGCGCGAAGTTCTTTCCGCATGTCACGGCGTATGTTGCGGCGGTGCCGACCTATGTCGGCGGTTTCATGACGCTGGGCTGGGCGGCGAAGGATGCGTCGCTGACGCGAGTCGGCGCCGATGAAATACGGGCGCGTGCGCAGGCGGCGGGCATCCTTGGCACCACGCGCTACTGGACGCCGGAAATCCATGTCGGTGCCTTCAACCTGCCGCCCTATATCGCCGAACATCTGCCGCATCAGGAGAGACCCGTGAACGATAACGTCATCATCACCCGCACGGACGGCGTGCTGGAAATTCGCCTCAACCGGCCAGAGAAGAAGAACGCGTTGACGCGCGCGATGTATGACGCGATGGCAGACGCATTCGCGCAGGTCGACGCCAGTCCCACATTGCGCGTCGCGCTGCTGACCGGCGCGGGCGACACGTTTACCTCCGGCAACGACATCGGCGACTTCCAGGCGCGCGCGGCAGGGAAAGGGGACAGCGCGGCGTCGCGTTTCCTGCCGACGATAGCGTCGATGCAGAAGCCGCTGATCGCCGCGGTGAACGGGGCGGCGATCGGCGTCGGCACCACGATGCTGATGCACTGCGACTTCATTGTCGCCGCGCGTTCCGCACGTTTCCTGATGCCGTTCACCAGTCTCGGCCTGGTGCCCGAGGCGGCAAGCTCGCTGCTGTTCCCCCAGCCTGCTCGGCTATCAACGCGCCGGCGCCCTGTTGCTTCTCGGCGAGCCGCTGGATGCGACCACCGCCCACGAATGGGGCTTCGTGAACCGCGTGGTCGATGATGTGGCGCTGTTGCCGACCGCCTACGAGATCGCGCATCGGCTCGCATCGCTGCCGCCGCAGGCGGTGCGGCTGACCAAGCACCTTATCCGGCACGGCGCGACCGACCTCGCCGCGCGCATGGACGAAGAACTCAAGCTGTTTCGTGAACGCGTAGGCTCGCCCGAGGCAGCCGAGGCATTCACGGCGTTCATGGAGAAGCGCAAGCCTGACTTCTCCGGCTTCGCCTAACGCGCTGCTGACTGCGATAGCAGGTAATCCCGCAGGTGGCTCACGTGAATGTCGCGCGCCACGTCGGGACGGCCCCGGATGACGAAGTCCCGCGACCCCGGCAGCGACCGGTCGGCAAACAGCCGGGTGAGCCGTCCGCTGGCAAGCTCGAAGTCGATCAGTGGCCGGCGTCCGAGTGCGATGCCGGCCCCCGCGAGCGCTGCACCGATGGCGGCATTGAACGTGTCGAACCGGACGATGGTCGGCCTTGCCCTGGCCGGGATGCCGAGCAGATCGAGCCAGGTGCGCCAGGCCTTCTCGCGGCTGCTGCCGTGATCCTCCTGCAGCAGGTTGTGGCGCAGCAGGTCCTGCGTCCCGCTGACCGGCAGGAGTGACGGGCTGCATACGGGAAACACTGTCTCGCTGAACAGCAGCCGGTCGCCCGCCGCAAGCTCCCCCTGACGGACATGAAGTATGGCGAGGTCCAGACCTTCCCGCACCATGTCCGGCTCCGGCTCTTCGATGGCGCGGACCTGCCATTGCACCGACGGATGCAATGCCGCGAAGGCCGCCAGCCGCGGTGCCAGCCACAGTGACGCGACCGATCCGTTGGCCGAAATGGCGAGCGTCGGCCGTGTACCACGGGCACGCTCGCGCACCGCCTCGCAGGCCGTGGCGAGCTGCGCGAAGGTCGCCTCGACGGTCGCCAGCAGCGACGCCCCCTCCGGCGTCACCGCGGTGCGCGTGTGGCCGGCGCCGTTGCTCGCGCGTGTCAGCAGCCGCGTGCCGAGTGCCGCCTCGAGGCCGCGGATCTGGTGGCTCACAGCGGACGTGCTGACATGCAGCGCCAGTGCCGCACGCGCGAATGAGCCGTGGCGCGCGACGGCGGCAAACGCACGCAACGCCGCCAGAGGGGGAATGCGATCGGTCATCGCCGTTCAATATAGCTCAACAGCGGTTGAAAATCTCGCGTTTGCGCGACACTGTCCGCGGACGCCCAGGATGCGCCCGCATCGCAGGAGGGCCGACGTGCATTTCGATCTGAGACTGTGGCGAATGACGCAGGGCCTGCGGGGGCGGATCGCCCTCGGCATCCTGCTCGGCCTGCTGGCGCTCGCCGTCGGCATCGCGCGCTTCGCCTTCCTTGGCCAGTTCCTCGCCAGGCTGTTCCGCGCGGCACCGACCGCCGAACTGGTCATCCCGCTGGTCGGCGTCCTCGCCGCCATTCTGCTGCGCGCCTGGCTTCGACGACCTTCGCACCATGATCGCGCACCGCACCGCGGCCCGCGTGCAGGAGGCGTTGCGCGGTCGCCTGTACGACAAGATCGTCGCCCTCGGCCCGGCATGGTTCGGTGCGGAACGCACCGGCGGCGTGATGCTGTCGATCATCGACGGCGTCGAGCAGTTGCAGACCTTCTTCGGCCAGTACATTCCCCAGGTCTCGATCGCCGCCTGCGCGCCGGTGGCGATCTTCGCCTTCATGGCGTTCTGGGATCTCCCCGTCGCCGCTGTGATGCTCTGCGCCGCGCTGTTCACTCTGGTGGCGCCGACTGTCGTCCATAAGCGTACCGGCCTGGCATCGCGCGAGCGTCAGCAGGCGTTCAAGGCGTTCGGTGAGGAATTCCTCGATGCGGTGCAGGGACTGCCGACACTGAAGGCATTCGGCCAGAGCGGCGCCTTCGGTCGGATCCTTGCCGACAGGGCGCGCGCTCTGTCCGACAGCACCTTCCTGGTACTCGGCACCAGCATTCTGACCCGCGGCATCACCGACCTCGGCTGCGCCCTTGGTGCCGCCGCGGCACTCGCGCTGGGTGCCTACCGCGTCCGCCACGGCGAGATGAGCCTGGAGGCGCTGTTGATCGTGCTGATGGCCGGCACGGAAATCTTCCGCCCGCTGCGCGATCTGCGCACCGTGCTGCACCAGGGCCTGACCGGCCAGGCAGCAGCGGCCGGCATCAACGCGCTGCTGGATGAACCGGTCACCGCGCCGAGCGCGCCGGCCAACCCGGCGCACGTCTTGACGCTCGCGCCCAGCATCGCCTTTGACGACGTGCGCTTTGCCTACCCCGGCGGCCGGCGTGCCGCGCACCAGGGACTGTCGTTCAGCATCGCCGCCGGCGAGCGTGTCGGCGTCGTCGGGCCAAGCGGCTCCGGCAAGTCCACCATCGTGCGCCTGCTGCTCCGCCTGCATGATCCGCAGAGCGGCACGGTGCGCATCGGCGGACAGGACCTGCGCGCGCTCGATCCGGAGGCGGTGCGCCGGATGATCGCGGTCGTGGCGCAGGATACCCACCTGTTCCACGGCACGATCGAGGACAACCTGCGTCTCGGGCGGCCCGACGCCGACGAGGGCGAGGTTGTTGCCGCAGCCCGCGCCGCCAACGCCCATGACTTCATCGAGGCGCTGCCCGACGGCTATCAGACGGTGATCGGCGAACGCGGTGCGCGCCTCTCGGGCGGCCAGCGCCAGCGGATCGCCATCGCCCGGGCGCTGCTGCGCGACGCCCCGATCCTGGTGCTGGACGAGGCGCTGTCATCGGTCGACGCGGAGAATGAGGCGGTGATCCAGCAGGCGCTGGATCGCCTCATGGTCGGGCGTACCACGCTGATCCTGGCGCATCGTCTTTCCAGCGTGATCAACGCTGACCGCATCCTGGTGCTGCAAGAGGGTGCGGTGGCGGAGAGCGGTCGCCACGCGGAGCTGATCGCGCACGACGGCCCCTATCGTCGGCTGATGGGCCCGCAACTTGCCGAACGCACCGACGCGATCGCGCCGGTCGGCGAATTCGCCGCTCCGAGCAGCGCACCGGTGGAAGACACCACCGCCGTGGTGCACGACCTGGCGCAGGACGCCGCCGAAGTCGGCTGGCCGGAGACAATCCGCACCCTGCTCGGGTTCATCCGCCCCTGGCGGCGCCAGCTTGCGATCACGGTGTCCTGCGGCATCGGCCGCGTCGTCGCCTTCATCGGCGTGGGCGTATTCGGCGCGCTGATCATCGCCGCGGTGCGGGCGAATGCGCCATCGCTGCTGCTGGTCGTGCTGCTGCTCGCGGCAGCGCCGGTCACCGGGTTGCTGCACTGGCTCGAATCGTTCCTGGCGCATGACATGGCATACCGGCTGCTCGCCGTGATGCGGGTCGATCTCTACCGCAAGCTCGACGCGCTGGCGCCGGCCTATCTGCTGAAGCGCCGCTCCGGCGACCTGGTCGCGCTGGCGACCCAGGATGTAGAGACAATCGAATATTTCTATGCCCACACCGTTGCGCCCGCCTTCGTCGCCGTGCTGATCCCGGGCGCAGTGCTGGTGACGCTCGCTGTGGTTGCCTGGCCGCTTGCCCTGGCGTTGCTGCCGTTCCTCGCCTATGCCGCCGGTTCGCCGGTGCTGGGCCGGCGGCGCATCGATAGCCTCGCCTCGACCGCGCGGCGTGCTCTCGGCGAGCTCGGCGCGCACGTGACCGAGACCATTCAGGGGCTCCCCGAGCTGATCGCATTCGAAGCGACGATGCGGCGCCGCGACGAATTCATGGCCTATGTGCGACAATACCAGACAGATGCGCCTGGTGCTGCTGCGCGATCTCACACTACAGACCGTGGGTCTTGAAGTGGCGACCGGTCTCGGTGGATTGGCGGTCGCGGCGGTCGGTGCTCCGCTCGTCGCGCATGGCTGGATGGCACCGACATTGCTGCCGTTGCTGGTGCTGGTGTCGATCGCCGCCTTCCTGCCGGTATCCGAGATCGCTCAGGTCGGCCGGCAGCTTGCAGATACGATTGCATCCACGCGCCGCCTGCACGTGGTGCATTCCGAGCCGGTGGCGATCACCGACGGCCCGATGGTACCCGCGGCGCCGCGCGGTGGCTCCACCGTGCGCTTCGAGCATGTGCGCTTCACCTATCCGGGCCGGCAGCGTCCCGCGCTGGCGGATGCGGACTTCGACGTGCCGGCGGGCGCGACGGTCGCGCTGGTTGGCCCGTCGGGGGCAGGCAAGACCACCATCGCCAATCTGCTGCTGCGCTTCTGGGACCCCGAACAGGGTGCGATCAGCCTCGACGGCGTCGATCTGCGCGAACTGACGCTGGACGGTCTGCGTGGACGCATCGCCCTGGTCGCGCAGGACACCTATCTGTTCAACGACACGCTGGAGGCGAACGTCCGCCTGGCCAGGCCGGACGCGACTCGCGAGCAGATCGAAACCGCGCTGCGCCAGGCGGCGCTCGCGGAGTTCGTTGCCGATCTGCCGGAAGGCCTGCAAACGCGCGTCGGCGAACGTGGCGTGCAGCTTTCCGGTGGTCAGCGGCAGCGCATCGCGATCGCGCGCGCCTTCCTGAAGGATGCGCCGATCCTGGTGCTCGACGAAGCCACGTCGCATCTCGATACGATCAGCGAGCAGCTTGTGCGTTCGGCGCTCGGTGCGCTGATGGTGAACCGCACCACGATCGTGGTGGCGCATCGGCTGTCCACCATACAGGCGGCCGATGTCATCCTGGTGCTCAACGCCGGCCGCGTTATCGAGGCGGGAACGCATGCCGAACTGTCCGCGCGCCGCGGGTTCTATGCGCGGTTGGTCGAGCACCAGACCGCCGGCATGGCGGAACGTCAGGCGGCGAACTGATCGATCGCGACATCCAAGGCTTTCCCGAACCGCTGCGCAGCCTCCAGCGGATCGCCATACTTGCGATGCGCCGCGCAATGCTGCGCACAGGCGAGCAGTAGCCGGTCGCGCCGCGGACTTTGGTTCTTGGCAAAGTCCTCCAGCATGTTCTGCGGGATTTCCTGGTTGTGCGGATCGTTGCCAAGCTTGCATGCCGCCAGCGCCAGAGTTTGCACCAGCGGCGCGCGATCAGCGACGCATGCCGCAATATGCCTGAACCCATGACAGGCTTTCCGGCCCGTTCAGCGAGCAGATCGCGGCGTCGATCCGTTGCAGCAGTTCGTGCTCATCGAAGTTCCGGGCACAGGCAGGCGTAAGGATCGGTGACGGAGCGAACGCGTCGATCAACTTCTGGTGCCAGGCGGTCATGTTGACGAACTCGGCCGCCACATACAGCAGCCGCAGCCGCCGAGGGTGGTCGAACGTGTCGTAGAACCAGCCGAGCGCGTTGGTGTACTCGTAGCAGTGCATCGGCATCGAGAAATTGTTGACGCCATGCGTCGCCAGCACGATTTCGGCCGCGGCGATCTGGATCATGTCGATGATGCGCCGCGGATCCTTGCCGGCCTTCAACATCTGCGTGACGCAGTCGAGATTGGCGGGCGAATGCTCGTGCAGCAACGCGCGCAGCAGCGCGAACTCGTCCTCCGCCGTCAACGGCGCGGTGTTCCGCAGTATCGCCAGCTCTGCCTCGGTGACGCCGCCATACGGTACCGCGTGCAGCGCGACGCCCTCGATCTCCTCCTTCACTGTGTTGCACGCCATCTCATACAGCGAGTACCATCGCGGCCCGACGGCGATATCCAGCGCACCCGCATAGATCACGTTGTGCGCATTGTCCCAACCCAACGCCCTGCCCAGCTCCACCGTCGAACGTGCGCGATACGCCTTATGGCCGGTCGTGTAGGAACGATTGCGGTACAGCCGGTCCTGCACGTCGATCAGACCCGCGAACACCAGTTCCGCCAGAACCTGCGTGCGGTTCGCCTTGTCCTCCATCAGGCCGAGGAAACTGCGGTAGGCGTCGAGCACCTCGCCCCGCTGCACCATTGTCAGCCAGTCGCCCAGTCTCTCCTGTAGCGGGGCGTTGGAGCGCAGCGGCTGCTGGTCCGGCCAGTACACCACTGGCGCCGGCGGGTTCTCGATCTTGCCTGCGAAGCCGCGCGTATAGTGGCCGGGCGCCTTGTTGATCTTCTGGTTCCAGATGTCGAGGCCGGTCGGGATGTACCAGATCGTTTGCGCCATCGGCAGCATCGCCAGTTCGCTCGGCAGCAGCTTCGTCAGATGCAGCGTGGCGCGCGCCGACAGCAGGCAGTGATCGTTGTTGACGAAGTTTGGATAGCCGTCGTCGATCCGCTCATGATACGGCACATGCGTATACGGCGCGTGGATGCGAACGGTCTCCGCGATGATCTCGTTCAGCGGCCGGCCGGCGCGAACCAGATCGATAGAAGACCTCGCTGGCCCCGACCTGGTCGCGCGCCATGATGCGCTCCTCCAGCCTCGAATAAGCCTGCGCCGTCTCGTGATGCGTCGCGATCGTCCGCGTGCATGTCCATGGTGGTTCCTTCCCCTGTGCAGCCGGACTGCAACAGCTAGGGCTTAGGCGCAGCGAAGACTTTGACCCAGATCAATAGGTAAGGATCGCTGCCCTACCGGTGCGCGATCGATACCGGCTCGCCCACCGGATCGGCGGTCAGGAAACCCAGCGTCTCGCCTTCCAGCACCAGGCACGTCATCTTGCCGCCGAACACCGCGCCGGTGTCGATTGCGATTCGATTGTGCCGCACGACCGGTGCCTTCACCGGCGAGTGCCCATGCACCACCACTGCCCCGAAGTTCATCTCCGAGTAGAGAAAAGGCTGACGCATGCGCAGCAGGTCCTCGCGCGACTGCTGTTCCAGCGGCACGCCGGGACGCACGCCTCCATGCACAAACAAGTAGCCCCCATCCCGATAGGTCAGCGTGAGGTCGCGCAGGAAGTCGAGATGTTCCACTGGCACGCCTTCTGGCCAGCTTTCGCGCGGCGAGTCCGGATCGATGCCGTAGCTCTCGAGCGCCGGCCTGCCACCGGTGAACAGCCAGTCGGTCGCAGCCGGACGATCGCCGGTCAGCGCGTGCAGCATCGTCTCGTCGTGATTACCCACCAGATTGACCACAGGCACGCCTTCGACCGGCGAGCCTGCCATCAGTCTTTGCAGCACGCCCGCGGTATCGATGCCGCGATCGACATAGTCGCCGATATGCAGCAGCAGCGGCATATCGACTGGCCGCCGCGCCAGGTCCTCGGCGATGATCTCATGCAGGTTGCCAAGCTGCACGTTGCAGCCATGAATATCGCCGATCGCGTAGATGCGCCGTCCCTCAGGCAGCGTTGCCGGCGCGCGTGACAGAGTGATCATCGTTTACGCCCGATCCCTGTGTCAGCGCTGCGCGTCTGGCACCCGACGGCGGTTGCAATGCTGCACATAGTATGAGCAAAGGCCGTTCATCATGCTGTCTCTTGCCGACATAGTCGTCATCGCTTCCGATCCTGGCTCGTCATGGTGGTCCAGTATACCGCGACCGCATCGAAATGGGATAGCATGGGAAACCTCGCGGCAGTGGTCCGCCGTCATGGCCGGGTCTCCGGCTCTTCCAGTTCGATGCTCAGTTTGCGCAGCGACGTCGTGTGCGGGTGATCGGGTGCGGCCCGCGCGGAGGTCGTCCGCCGACAGCAGCTCCACCAGTTCTCCCGCCTGCATCACGCCGATGCGCGCGCAGAGATGCGCGACCACCGCAAGGTTGTGGCTGACCAGGATGTAGGTCAGCCCGCGCGCCTGCTGCAAATCCGCCAGCAGGTTCAGCACCTCGGCCTGCACCGAAACATCCAGCGCGCTGGTCGGCTCGTCGAGCAGCAGCACCTGCGGCTCCGCCATCAACGCGCGCGCGATCGCCACACGCTGGCGCTGGCCGCCGGAGAGCTGGTGCGGATAGCGGAAACGCACGGAGGCTGGCAGCGCCACTTCATTGAGGCCACGCAGGATGCGCCGTTCGATCTTGTCCATGCCATGCACCAGCAGCGGCTCCGACAGCAGGCGATCCACTGTCTGGCGCGGATGCAGCGAACCGTATGGGTCCTGAAACACCATCTGCACGCGACGATAGAATTCTTTCGAGCGCCGCGGCGCCAGGGCCTCGCCGTCAACCGACATCCGGCCGGTCCAGAGCGGATTGAGCCCCGATATCGCGCGCAGCACGGTCGATTTGCCGGAACCCGACTCGCCGACGAGACCGAAGCTTTCACCGCGCGCCACGGCGAACGAAACCGACTTCACCGCCTCGGTGCGGCCGAAGCGAATCGAAAGGCCATCGACCTCGATCATGTCTCGAGCCACGACGGGATCGCGCTGCATCACGGTCAGCCGCTGCCGCTGATGGCTGAGTGTCGGCAGGCACTCCAGCAGGCCACGCGTATACGGATGTCGCGCGCGCGTCAGATCAGAAGCCGGCAGCTCCTCAACCACGCGGCCGGCGTACATCACAGCGACCCGGTCGCAGAAATGCGAGACCAGCGGCAGGTCATGGCTTATCAGGATCAGACCCATGCCGCGGCGCGACACCAGGTCCTCGATCAGTCGCAGGATCTCCGCCTGCACGGTGGCATCGAGCGCGCTGGTGGGTTCGTCCGCGATCAGCAGTTCCGGATCGGGCGCCAGCATCATCGCGATCATCACGCGCTGCCCCATGCCGCCGGAGAGCTCGTGCGGATAGGCGCCGGCAACGCGTTGCGGATCGCGGATCTGCACCTGCGCCAGCAGATCGATCGCGGCCTGCCGGGCCAGCCTCCGGCCGCCGCCGCGATGCACGCGCCAAGCCTCGGCGATCTGCGCGCCCGCGGTCATCACCGGGTTCAGCGAGAATTTCGGGTCCTGCAGGATCAGTCCGGCGCGTGCGCCGCGGATGCGGCGCAGCGCGGTCTCATCGGCGCGCAGCACGTCGATGCCGTCGAATGTCAGTTTGTCGGCGGTGACGATGGCATATGGACGGCAGCAGGCGCAGGATCGAGCGCGCCGTCAGCGACTTGCCGGAACCGGATTCGCCGACGATGCCGAGTTTCTCCTGGCCGAGCGTCAGCGAAACGTTGCGAACCGCATCCGACAGACCGGTAGCGGTGGGGAACTGGATACGAAGGTTGCTGATCTCGACCAGCATCTATCGCTGACGCGGATCGAGCACGTCGCGCATCCCGTCGCCCAGCAGGTTGAACGCCAGCGACGCGACGAAGATCGCCACGCCCGGGATCGTCGGCACCCACCACTGGTCCAGGATGAACGCTCGCGAGGAGGCGATCATCGTGCCCCATTCCGGCATAGGCGGCTGCGCGCCCATGCCGAGGAAGCCGAGCGCCGCCGCGGTCAGGATGATGCCGCTCATGTCCAACGTCACGCGCACGATCACGCTGGACAGGCATAGCGGCATGATGTGGCGCAGGATGATGCGGCCGCTGGTTGCGCCGGTCAGCCGCACCGCGGCGATGAAGTCGCTGCCGCGCACGGTCAAGGTGTCGGCGCGCGCCAGCCGCGCGTAAGGCGGCCACGCGGTCAGCGCGATCGCGATGATCGCGCTGGTGATGCCAGGCTTCAGCGCCGCGACAAACGCCAGCGCCAGCACCAGGCGCGGAAATGCCAGGAACACGTCGGTCACGCGCATCAGCACGCGGTCCGCCAGGCCGCCCAGGTAACCGGCGATGCTGCCCACCGCCAGTCCGATCGGCGCCACCAACAGCACGACCGCCACGACCATGCCGAGCGTCACGCGTCCGCCGTACAGGATGCGTGCGTAGATATCGCGGCCCAGCTCGTCCGTGCCGAGCCAATGCGCAAACGATGGCGGCGCCAGGCGCCCGGCGAGATCCTGGGCGCTCGGGTCCTGCCACGCCAGCAGCGGCGCGGCGAGCGAGGCAACGATCATGACCGCCACCGTCACCAGACCCGCCATTGCCAGGCCGTTGGCGCGGAATTGCAGCCAGCCGCGATAGCGCCGCACCCACGCCGCCTGCGTGCGCGACGCCGGCGTCTCGCTCAGCAGCCATTCGCGCGACAGGACACCGCTCATGCGACGCGCGGGTCCAGCAGACGGTACAGCACGTCCGCCAGCAGGTTCAGGATGAGGTAGACCAGCCCCACCACCAGCGTGGCGCCAAGCACCGCATTCATGTCGGCGTTCAGCAGCGATACCGTCAGATAGAGCCCCAGACCAGGCCAGGAAAACACCGTCTCGGTAATCACCGCGCCTTCCAGAAGCCCGGCATAGGCCAGGGCCAGCACCGTGATCAAACGCACCGCGATGTTGCCGAACGCGTGCCGCCACAGGATGCGCGCTTGCCGAAAGCCCCTTCGCCCGCGCGGTGATGATGTATTCGCCGGACAGCGCCTCGATCATGAAGGCGCGCGTCATGCGCGTGATGTAGGCCATCGAGAAATACGCCAGCACCAGGGCCGGCTGCGCCAGATGCGCCAGCGCGTCCCAGAACGAATCCCAGTCGCCGGCGATCAGCTGAATCCACCACCAGCATACCGGTGACACGCGGCACGAGGCCTTCGTAGGCGACGTCCAGTTGTCCGGTCCCGGGCGCGATGCCGAGCTTCACGTAGAACACCAGCAGGCACAGCAGGGCGAGCACGAACACCGGCACCGATTGGCCGGCCAGGCTCACCACCCGCACTGCGTGGTCGAACCGCGTGCCCTGTCGTGCCGCGGCGAGCACGCCGAGCGGTACGCCGATGATGATGGCGATGATGATCGCCGTGGTCGCCAGTTCGAGCGTCGCCGGGAAAGTACTGCGCGATGTCCTCGGTGACCGGATGCGAGGTCATCACCGAACGCCCGAGATCGCCGTGCACCAGGTTGCACCAGATAGATCCAGAACTGCACCAGCAGCGGCCTGTCCAGACCGAGCTGCTCGCGCACGGCGGCGATCACGTCGGGCGGCGCGTGATCGCCGGCGATCGCGATGACCGGATCGATCGGCATCACCCGCCCGATCAGGAACGTGACCAGCGTCAGGCCGAACAGAGTGAGCGGAATGCTGCCGAAAGTGCCCGCCAGCATCCGCAGCCGTCGGTCTCATGCCTTGGTGATCTTCGAGTAGTGCGTGTAGTCGGGCATCGGCCCTACCTTGAAACCAGAGACGCCCTTGCCCAGCACCGCAACTGCGTTGCGCTGGAGCAGCATGGCGAACGGCGCGCGCTCCATGAACTGCTGCTGGATCTTGTGATACAGCGCGATGCGCTTCGCCGGGTCCAGCTCGTGCACCGCTGCCTCGGATTCGCTGGTCAGCTCCTTGTCCACGAAATGGCTGCGCCAGGCCAGGATCTTCAGCTTGCTCTGATCCGAGTCGTCGGGATTTTCGCACCAGGCCTGGCAGTTGGAGTTGGGGTCGAAGTAGTCGGTGCCCCAGATCGAGCATCGCCAGCTGGTGCTGCCGCGCGCGGGTCTTGGTGATCACCTGCTTCTGGTCGCCCGGCTGCAGCGACACCTTGATGCCGATCGCCGCCAGATCAGCCTGGATCGCCTGCGCGATGTCGGAGCTCGGCGAGGTGTTGATGTAGTCCATCGTCACCGAGAACCCGTCTGCCAGCCCGGCCTCGGCCAGCAACTGCTTTGCCTTGGCGACGTCCTTCTTGAACGGCGTCGCCTTCAACGAACCGGGCAGCGCCGACGGGCAGGAATGTCTGGCAGACGCTCCAGGTGTTCGGCGTGATGTTCTTGGCGATCGCGTCGTAGTCGATCGCCCACTTGATCGCCTGGTGCACCTGCACCTTCTGCAGCTCCGGCATCGCCTGGTTCATCGCGATGTACATCGAGGTGCCCTGTGGCGACGACGCGATGCGTCAGGTTCTTGTCGCCGGCGATCGACTTGAGCTGGTCCGAGCCGAGATCGCGCGCGATGTCCACGTCGCCCTTCTGCAGCAGCAGAAGCTGTGCCGAAGGATCGGCGACGTGGCGCAGCACGATGCGGCGCATCAGCGCCTTCTCGGCGGCGTGCGGGTTGGTGTCGATGATCACGTGGTCGCTCGCCGCCCACTCGGTCAGCTTGTACGGGCCGGCGCCGGCGGTGCGCGTCTTCAGCCAGGCGTTGCCCGAGATCGCCGTTGGTCTGGTTCGCCATGACCGTCTTCATGTCCACGACGCTGCCGACGTTGGCGCTCAGGCAATACAGCACGAAGCTGGTCGCCTCCGCCTCGTTCGGCAGCTTCATCTCCAGCGTGTAGTCGTCCGTCGCGCGGATCATCTTCTCCACGTTGTCCGGGTTGAAGCCGAACTGCGTGACGATGAATCCCGGCGTCTTGTTCAGCTTGACCACGCGATGCAGGCTGAACGCGGCGTCGTTCGCGGTCACCGGATTGCCGGAGTCGAACTTGGCGTCGCGGCGCAGCTTGAAGGTGAAGGTCAGGCCGTCCTTGCTGACGTCCCACTTCTCTGCCAGGTCGCCCTCGATCTTGGTCGCATCGTTCAGGTCCGGCCGGATCAGCCGTCGGTAGCAGTTGGCGTCCACCTCGCCGTTGGTGAACTCGTACGAACTCGGCCGGATCGAAGCTGACGATGTCGTCGATCTGCTTGGCCATCACCGCGACGCCCTTGGGCGTTGCGGCGTGCGCCCCGGTCAGAACGGCAGGCGCCGCGACGGTGGCGGCCGAGCTGGCCAGCAGGGTGCGTCTCGTCAGCATCGCGTGTCTCCCAGGGCCTGTTGCCGCCACTTTGCCAAGGCCGCGCGTCAGGCGCTAGGCTTCACGCCCATGCAACGCGACATTCGTCACTCCGCCTGCCCGCACGACTGCCCCTCCACCTGCGCCCTGGAGATCGAAGTGCTGGACGGCACGCGCATCGGCGCGGTGCGCGGGGCCGCAGGCCAACAGCTACACCTCCGGCGTGATCTGCGCCAAGGTCGCGCGCTATGCCGAGCGCATCCATCATCCCGACCGGCTGACGCAACCGCTGCTGCGCACCGGACCGAAGGGGTCCGGGCAGTTCCGGCCGATCTCCTGGGACGAGGCGCTGGATCGCGTGGCGGAGGCGTTCATCACGACGACCGAACGGCACGGCGCACAGGCGGTGTGGCCTTATTACTATGCCGGCACGATGGGCCTGGTGCAGCGCGACGGCATCAACCGGCTGCGCCACGTCATGCGCTATTCCCGTCAGGCCAAGACGATCTGCACGTCGATCTGCGAGGCCGGCTGGCAGGCCGGTGTCGGCCGCTTCATCGGCCCGGACCCGCGCGAAATGGCGCGCGCCGACCTGATCGTGATGTGGGGCGGCAATCCGGTCTCCACCCAGGTCAACGTGATGACCCATATCACGCGCGCGCGGAAGGAGCGGGGCGCGAAGCTGGTGGTGGTGGATCCCGTATCGCACCGGCACGGCGGCGGTCGCTGACATGCATCTGGCGCTGCGACCCGGCACGGATGCCGCGCTGGCCTGCGCGGTGATGCACGTTGCGTTCCGCGACGGCTACGCCGATCGCGACTATATGGCGCGGTATTCCGACTTTCCCGCCGGCCTCGAGGCGCATCTTGCCGCGCGAACCGCCCGAATGGGCGGCGGCGATCACCGGCCTGGCGGTGGAGCAGATCGAGCAATTCGCCAAGCTGTACTGCACGACGCAGCGCGCCTATATCCGCATCGGCTACGGCTTCGCGCGCTCGCGCAATGGCGCCGCATCGATGCATGCGGTGACCTGCCTGCCGACCGTCACCGGCAAGTGGCAGCACGAGGGCGGCGGCGCGCTGTGGAGCTATCGCAGCATCTACAACTGGGACAAGACGCTGATCGAGGGCCTCGACGCGATCGATCCCTCCACGCGCATCCTCGACATGAGCCGGCTCGCCAGCGTGCTGACCGGCGATCGCGAGGCGCTGGGAGGCGGTCCACCGGTGCACGCGATGCTGATCCAGAACAGCAATCCCGCGACAGTGGCGCCTGACACCAATCGTGTGCGCCGCGGCTTTCTGCGCGACGACCTGTTCGTCGCCGTGCACGAGCAGTTCATGACCGAGACCGCGCTGCTTGCTGACATCGTCCTGCCTGCGACGATGTTCATGGAGCATGATGATCTGTATCAGGCCGGCGGACACAGCCATATCCAGATCGGCGCGAAACTGATCGAACCTCCCGGCGAATGCCGGTCCAACCATGCTGTGCTTCAGGGTCTCGCGGCGCGGCTGGGCGCGAACCATCGCGGCTTCGAGATGAGTGCGATGGAGATCATCGACGAAACGCTGCGTGTCTCCGGCTGGCCGGATGCGCAGACCGTGCTGGAGCGGCATTGGATCGACGTTGCGCCGCCGTTCGCCGATGCGCATTTCCATCAAGGCTTTCCGCAGCCTGACAAGCGCTTCCATTTCGCGCCGGACTGGCGCGCGATCGGCCCCGACTGGGCGCGCATGCCGGTGCTGCCGGACTACATGCCGGCGATCGATGCGGCCACGCCCGATCATCCGTTCCGCATGGTGACGGCGCCGGCGCGGCAGTTCCTCAATACCACCTTCACCGAGACGCCGGCATCGCGGAAACGCGAAGGGCGGCCGACGGTGCTGCTGCATCCCGCGGATGCGGCGCGCGCTTGGCATTGCCGAGGGCGACCGCGTAAGGCTGGGCAACACGCGCGGCGAGGTCGTGCTGCATGCGCATCTGTTCGACGGCCTCCAGCCCGGCGTCGTGGTCGCGGAGAGTGTGTGGCCGAATGCCGCGTTCGAAGGCGGCATCGGCATCAACGCGCTGACCAGCGATGATCCGGCGCCGCCGATGGGCGGCGCGGTGTTTCACGACACCGCGGTATGGCTGCGCTCTGCCGCGGCGGAGATGCCGCTCGCCGCTGAATAACAGGAGACCGACAGGAATGGCCAAACGCATCGCCTTCGTCGGCGCCGGTGCGATCGGCGGCTATATCGGCGCGAACCTGACCGCGCTTGGCCACGATGTCACGCTGATCGATCCATGGCCCGCGCATGTCGAGGCGATGCGCGCCGAGGGCATGCACCTCTACGGCATGACCGAGGCCGAGAACCGCACCGTCCGCGTCAACGCCATGCACATCACCGATGCGCAGGAACTGGCGAAGCAGCGAGCCGATCGACATCGCGTTCATCGCGGTGAAGTCCTACGACACGGTGTGGGCGACGCGCCTGATCCGCCAGTACCTGTCGCCGGGCGGCTTCGTGGTGTCGTCGCAGAATTGCATCAACGAGGAGCGCATCGCAGCCGTGGTCGGCTGGGGCCGCACTGTCGGCTGTGTGGTGGGCGGCGGCGTGGGCGTGGAGCTGTTCGAGCCGGGCCATGTCCGCCGCACGATGCTGAAGAACCCCAATGTCGTGTCGTTCCATGTCGGCGAGCCGCACGGCCGCATCACGCGCCGGATCGAGGAGCTTGGCCGAGATGCTGGACGGCATCGACACCGCGCATGCCACCGACAATCTGTGGGGCGAGCGCTGGACCAAGCTGTGCGTCAACGGCATGCGCAACGGCGTTTCGGCTGCCACAGGGCTCGGCGGCAATGCGCGCGACAGCCACGACGCGATCCGGCGCGTCTGCATCCGGCTGGGCGGCGAGTCGGTGCGTGTCGGTCAGGCGCTCGGATTCACCCTGGGCAAGATCGGCGCGCTGGATCCCGAGAAGCTGGCGCTGGCCTCGGAGGGCGACCGCGACGCGCTGGAGGAGATCGAGGCGCTGATGCTGGCCGGCACCAACGCGGCCGCGCGCAGCGATCTTCAGCGGCCGTCGATGGCGCAGGACATGGCGAAGGGACGGCGCACCGAGATCGAGTTCATGAACGGCTTCATCGCCGAGAAAGGCGCCGAGGTCGGCGTGCCGGCGCCGACGCACGCGATGCTGACCGAGGTGGTGAAGCGCGTCGAGCGCGGCGAGACTCGCCGCCGATCCGGCGAACGTGCTGGTAAACCGCTGACCAGCGATGGACCCCTCCCCTTGCGGGAGGGGGCCAGCGCTCAGCGCGGACAATGGCCCGCCTCAACGGGTGAACGTCACCTCGGCCGCACCCAGCCCCTCGAAGCGGACGCCGCAGACGTCGCCCGGCTGCAGATAGCGCAGGCCGGTGCAGGAGCCGCAGGTGACGAACTGGCCGGCGCGCACGCCGCCCTTCTCGCGCATCATGTTCACCAGCACCACCGCAACACCGAGTGGATCGCCGGTCGGATGCCCTCCCACCTGCTCCAACACCGTCGCGCCGTTCACCGTCAGCGTCACCTTCAGCTTGCCGAGTTCCAGGCTGCGCCACGCGCCGAACGGTGCGGCATGCACGAACGCACCGTTGCTGATGCAGTCCGCCAGCTTTTCCAGGTTCGTCGCGGCATCTGAATTGCGATAGCGGCTGGTGACCAGTTCGATCGCCGCGCAGGCTTCCACCGCGGCGGCCACCTCCTCGCGCGAATAGGGTGTCGGCGCGTCGCCGGCAGATCGCGGCGGAAAATGAACGCGACCTCGCCTTCCACACCGCATTGCGGCACCTCGGCTGCCGGGACGCGCGCCGGCGAGGCATGGATCGTGTCGGCGTAGATCACGCCCCGCGTCGGCTCGCCATTGGCCGGCGCCATCGCCTTGAATGCGCCGACCGGCTTGCCCAGGCCGGCGGTCACCGCATCCTGGATCGCCATGCGCATCGGCCACACTCGCCGGCGTTGCGTCCGACGGTAGACCGGCCAGCAGCGTGCGATCGCGACGTGCCCCTGACGAGCAGGGCGGCGGCCCGGCCGATTTGTTGCGTATCCATCATCCGTCCTCCCCCATGGAAATGACCCGCTTGGCACTGTTCCGCTCGGAGTGGCAACAATAGTATCGTCTGGGACAATGTAGTTGTGGAGGGGGGCGATGATCGGCCTGGTGCGGCTTGCCTTGCGCCGGCCTTATACCTCGGCAATCGCCGCGCTGCTGATCCTGCTGATGGGCGCACTGTCCATCACCCGCATGATCGTCGACATCTTCCCGGTGATCGACATCCCTGTCGTGCTGGTCGTGTGGAACTACAACGGCCTCACCACGGAGGACATGGAGCGGCGCGTCGTCTTCATCTCGGAGCGCGCCTATTCGACCACGGTCAACGGCATCTCGCGCATCGAATCGCAGTCGATCCCCAGCATCGGCCTGCTGCGTGTCTATTTCCAGCCCGGCACGGATATCGGCGGCGCGATCGCGCAGATCACCTCGGTGAACAACTCCATCCTGCGCATCGCGCCGCCGGGCATGACCGCCACCCGCGGTGATCCAGTTCAATGCGTCGAACGTGCCTGTCGTGCAGATGACGCTCTCCAGCAAGACGCTGACCGAGCAGCAGATCTACGACTACAGCCTCAACTTCATCCGGGTGAAGCTGTTCACCATCCCGGGCCTCTCCACGCCGGGCCCGTTCGGCGGCAAGTCGCGCCAGATCAACGTGGACATCGATCCGGCGCGGCTGGAGGCCAAAGGCTTTTCCCCGACCGATGTCGTCAGCGCGTTACAGGCCTCCAATGTCATCGTGCCCGCCGGTACCGCGCGCATTGGCGAGCGGGAATACAACGTGCAGTTGAATTCCAGTCCGAGCGCGGTTGATCGCTTCAATGCCCTTCCGATCGGCGTCTTCAACGGCGCCACGGTCACCTTGGGCGATGTGGCGCATGTCAGTGACAGCTTCGCCACGCAGACCAACATCGTGCACGTCAACGGCAAGCGCGCGGTCTATCTGGCGATCCTGAAGCACGCGGATGCCTCGACGCTCGCGGTGGTCGACTCCACTCGCGCAGCGCTGCCGGAAATTCAGGCCGCAGCGCCCGCCGGATTGGAGCTGAAACTGGACTTCGACCAGTCGGTATTCGTGCGCGCGGCGGTGCAGAACGTGATCCGCGAGGCGATCATCTCGTCGATTCTGGTCTCCTTGCTGATCCTGGTGTTCCTGGGAAGCTGGCGCAACACGGTGATCGTCTCTACCTCGATCCCGCTGTCCATCTTCGCCGGCATCATCGCCCTGTTCCTCACCGGCAACACCGATCAATCTGATGACACTTGGCGGCCTCGCGCTGGCGATCGGCCTGCTGGTGGACAATGCCACCGTCACCATCGAGAACATCCATCGCAATCAGTCGCTCGGCAAATCGCTGACGGTGGCGATCCTGGATGGCACCAATGAGGTGATCCAGCCGCTGACTGTCGCGACGCTGGCGATCTGCATCGTGTTCTTCCCGGTCGTGCTGCTGTTCGGCGTGGCGCGCTATCTGTTCATTCCGCTCGCCGCGACCGTCGTGTTCTGCATGCTGGCGTCCTATGTCCTGTCGTTCAGCGTGGTGCCGAGCTTCGCGCGCTTCCTGCTGGCCTCGGAGGCTGCAGCATCACGGGCCGCCGCGTGGGTTCTTCGGCTTGTTCGACCGCGGCTTCAACCGATTCCGTGACGGCTATGGCAGGTTGCTGGAAGGCGCGCTGCACCGGCGCGTGTTCGTGCTGATCTGCGCCGGTGTGTTGCTGGTCGTGTCCGGCGGCCTCACCACGGTCATCGGCCTCGATTTCTTCCCGAGCGCCGATGTGGGCTTGATCAAGCTGCACTACCGCGCGCCCGCCGGCACCCGCATCGAGCGCACCGAACAGCTGGTGCTGCAGGTTGAGGACCGCATCCGCCAGATCATTCCGGCCGACGAGCTGGATACCATCAACGACACGGTCGGTGCGCTGTCCTCGTTCAACATGGCGTTCGTGCAGACAGACAATGTCGGCATCGATGGACGCGGAGATCCTGATCTCTCTGAAGCCCGGCCATCATCCGTCTATCGACTACATCCGTGCGATGCGCGCCAAACTGCCCGGTGAGTTTCCCGGCAGCCTGATCTATTTCCAGACCGCCGACATCGTCAGCCAGGTGCTGAATTTCGGCCTCTCCGCGCCGATCGATGTGCAGGTCCAGGACGTGAACTTCGAGCGCGCGTCGGAGCTTGCGCAGCGGCTGCTTGCCCGGATGCAGGCGATCCCGGGCGTGGCCGATGCGCATCTGGTGCAGGTGCTCGAATTATCCGACGCTGCAGGTCGATGTGGATCGCCTGCGTGCAGCCAAGCTGAATGTCGTCCAGCGCGATGTCGCCAACAACGTGCTGACCACGCTGTCGTCCAGCTCGCTGGTGGCGCCGAACTTCTTTCTCAATCCGCAGAACAATGTGAACTACTCGCGTCGCGGTGCAGACGCCGCTCGAACGGATCAATTCGGTGGGCGATCTGCTCGAGACGCCGGTGAGCCGCCCGGACGGGGCGCCATTGTCTGGTCCCGCGGCGCAGCCGGGCGCGCCGGTCATCAGGCTGGGCGACGTCGCCGCGGTCTCGCCGCGATCCAGCCTGGAATCCGTCAGCCACTACACGGTGCAGCGTGAGCTCGACGTTGCCGCGAACGTCGATGGCCGCGATCTCGGCTCGACCGCGGCCGATATCCAGCAGGCGATCAACGAGCTGAGCAAGGGGCTGCCGATCACCACGAAGATCCTGATCCTCGGGCAGAACGAGGTGATGCTCAGCTCGTTCCATAGCCTGGGTGTCGGCATGGTGCTGGCAGTGGTGCTGGTCTACGCGCTGCTGGTTGTCCTGTTCCAGTCCTGGGTCGATCCGCTCATCATCATGATGGCGGTGCCAGGTGCGCTGATGGGCATTCTGTGGATGCTGGCGCTGTCGCACACCACGATCAACGTCGAATCGCTGATGGGCGCGATCATGTCGATCGGCATCTCGGTGTCGAACTCGATCCTGGTGGTCAGCTTCGCCAACGACCTGCGCGCGCGCGAGGAAGTGGGGCCGCTGCGCGCGGTGATCGAGGCCGGTCGCATCCGCCTGCGGCCCGTGCTGATGACCGCGCTCGCCATGATCATCGGCATGGTGCCGATGGCGCTTGGGTCTCGGCGAGGCTGGCGAACAGAATGCGCCGCTCGGCCGCGCGGTGATCGGCGGTCTGATCGTGGCGACGATATCCACGCTGTTCATTGTGCCGATCTTCTACACTCTGCTGCGGCGCAGGCCGCCGGCCCTGCACAGCCTCGATACTGCGTTTCGCAGCCGAGGCGGCGGGCGCGCAAGGTTCGGAGAACGCTCACCATGGCTAGACCGCGGTCGCTTCAGTTCCTTCATGGTCTATCTCTGTCGGATCTGCTGGTGGTCGCCGGCGCGGCCTTCGTCGGCGTCAGGCTATGGCACGACAAGGATGCGCAGCTTCTCGCTGCACGCGAGGCGATGGCAGAGGGCTTGGCGAAGGGTCCGCCGGTCCAGGTGGCGACAGTTACGCAAGGCCCGAAGGAGCGGCTGATCACGCTGCTGGGCGACACTCGGCCAAATCAGGTCGCCACGCTCTATGGCAAGGTCGGCGGCTATCTGAGGTCGATCGCGGTGGATCGCGGCGATCATGTCAAGGCCGGGCAGGTGGTGGCGGAGGTGGAATCCGCGGAGACCGACAGACAATATGACGCAGCGGTCAGCGACCTTGACAACAAGCGCAAGAATGCCGAGCGGGAAGGTGACCTGGTCAAGCGCGGCTGGACCTCGGTTCAGTCGGCTGACCAGGCTGATACCGCGTATCGCATGGCGCAGGCGAACATGGAACAGCTCGCGGTGATGAAGTCGTACGAGGTCCTGCGTGCGCCGTTCGACGGCACCGTGACCGCACGCTTCGTCGACGTGGGTGCCCTGGTGCAGAGTTCGGTGACCAATCAGACAAGCAACCAGCCGGTGATGACCATCGCGGACATGAGCAGGTTGCGCGTCGATGTCTATGTCGAGCAGAAGGACGTGCCATTCGTCCATGTCGGCGATCTGGCCGACGTCGCGGACGGCGCAAATCCAGACCGCAAGGTGAGGGCACGGATCGCCCGCACGTCCGATCAGCTCGATCCGCGCACGCGCACGCTGTTCGTGGAACTCGACTTGGACAACAGCGAGGGTTTCATGGTGCCGGGTAGCTTTGCCTACGTGACCCTGCACGTTCCGGTGCCGAGTTATCCAGAGATTCCGATGGCTGGCCTCGTGGTACGCGGTGCCAGCACGTTCATCGCCAATGTCGGCAAGGACAGCACCGTACGGTTGCAGCCAGTCAAGGTTGCCACCACTGACGGCATGGTTGCCGCCCTGGCGGATGGCGCACGCATCGGGGAAAGCGTGGTGCTCAATCTCCCCGACGGAGTGAGCGACGGCAGCCGAGTGCGTCCAATCGAGACCAGGCGCTGAAGTCGCGACTGGAGCGATGACTCGGATCTTTCCGGTCAAGGTGCACACGGGCATTCGCGTGGCGATGCGCGACGGTGTGGAGCTCAATGTGCGGGTCACCCGGCCGGATGCGCCTGGCCGTTTCCCCGGTGTGATGGAATACCATCCATATCGACGCCTTGCTGCCGCGCTGCCGGACTGGCGTGCTGAGTATCCGCCGGTCGTGCCGTACCTGGCCGAGCACGGTTATGCAGTGGTGCAATACGACGTACGCGGCACCGGCAGCTCGTCGGGTTTCTCCACCGACATCTACTCCCCGGACGAGCGGCAGGACGGCTACGACATGGTTGCCTGGATCGCAGCGCAGTCCTGGTGCACCGGCGCCGTCGGCATGATCGGCAAGTCGTATGGTGCCGTCGTGCAGTGGCAGGTCGCCGTGCAGCGGCCGCCGGCGCTGAAGGCGATCGTGGTGCGTTCCGCCAACGACGATGTCTATACGGGATTCACCAATCCCGGCGGCTGCATCCGGCCCTGGATGTTCGAATGCTATGCACCGCTGATGAACGCGTTGAACTTCTCGCCACCCGATCCCGAGCTGGTAGGCGATCGGTTCTCCGCGATCTGGGCCGAGCGGCTGGAGCGGAGCGAACCGTGGAGCCTCGGCTACATTCGCAACACCCTGCACGGTCCATATTGGCGCGATCAGAGTTTGGCGCCGGGCTATGATCGCGTGCAATGCGCGGTGCTGCTGATCGAAGGCTGGGCGGACTGGTACGCCACCGAAGAGTTGCGTGCATTCCAGCGCCTCAGTGCTCCAAGGAAGGTGCTGATCGGGCCGTGGGGACACTATTACGCGGAAGAGAAGGAGGCATTCCCGGGACCACGCATCGACGCGCGGGCGGAATACCTGAAGTGGTTCGATCACTGGCTGAAGGGCATCGACAACGGCGTGATGCTCGAACCGCCGGTGACGGTGTTCGTGCGCGGCTGGCAGGCACCATCGCTGTTTTGCCTGGAAGATGCCGGCACATGGCGCAACGAGGCGTCCTGGCCGCCGGCGCGTGTGCAGCCGACCACCATTTACCTCTCGAGCGCCGGGAGGCTGGTGGATGCCGCCGGTGATCCCGGTTCCGACAGCTACGCGTATCGACCGTCGGTAGGATTGACCGCGGGCCGCCGCGGCCTTGGATCGACGACGCCCTGGGCGATGCCGATCGATCAACGGCTCGACGAGGCATTTTCGCTGCTGTTCACCACCGAGCGGCTGCACGAACCCTTGGAGCTGCTTGGCGGACCGGTCGTGCTGCTGCACGCGTCCTCCACCGCGGAGGTCGCCTATTTCCATGTCAAACTCTGCGATGTTGCCGAAGATGGCACATCGCGGCTGATCTGCGATGGCGGGCTGCTGGCGACACATCGCAACTCGCATGAGGTGCCGGAATCGCTGGTTCCGGGCAATGTCTACGCGCTCCGCATCCCGTTGCGGCATTGCGCCTATGCGATCGCGGCCGGACATCGGCTCCGCGTGGCGGTTGCCAGCGCGGAATTTCAGAATGCCTGGCCGACCGGGCAGCCGGCGATGAACACGGTGCATTACGGCGGAGCGCATGCGTCGCGCATCGTTCTGCCCGTCGCGCACCCGGACCCGCATCCGCTGCCTGCACCGGAGTTCACTCCGTCGCCGCATTCTCTGCCCGCCGTCGAGACGCTGGCACGGCCGGACTACCGGTTCGAACTCGATCTGGTGGACGACACGGTATGCTGTGTCCTGCGCCCGCCGGATGGCGGTCGTACCAGCAGCCGATCGCGCTACACGGTATCGAACCGGAAGCCGGCGCACGCCTCGATCATATCGTCCGCCACGCATAGCGCGGTGCATCCGACACTCGATATTCGCGTCGAGGCGACCTGCCAGACGTCCAGCGATGCGGCCAACTACACCCACCTGTCACGGGTGCGCATCACCGTCGATGGCGCGTGCCATTTCAGCAAACGTTGGATGGAGACGGTGCCGCGCAGGCTCTCGTGAGGCCTCTGCGCCCGGCCGGGTTTGGCCGGAGTACTGAGCTGATCCGCCAGATGTCGGGCCCGGTTCGCCTCGATGCAACAATCTTGTGGCTCCCCTCCCATTATTTTGCCCGTGTCAACCTCTGCGTGGTAAGGGCTAGGAATGGGCTACTGGGGCAAAATCATCGGCGGAGTGGCAGGCTTCGCCATGGGCGGCCCCGTGGGGGCCGTGGTCGGGGCCGCCCTCGGCCATGCGGCAGACTCCGGCGCGGTGCCCAACTTCCGCGCGCAGTTTAAGCCACGGGCGGGCTGGAACCCGGCTCGCCTCGCCGCGATGTTCAATCGGCGCGACCAACTCTTCGCGATCTGCGTCGTGGTGCTGTCGGCCAAGCTCGCCAAGTGCGACGGCCAGGTGAAGCGCGAGGAGATCGACGCCTTCAAGCGCCAGTTCCGTATCCCGCCCGCGGCGGTGCGCGACATCGGACGGCTGTTCGACCAGGCGCGGGACAGCTCCGAGGGTTTCGAGGCCTACGCCGTGCAGTTGGGCGAGGCGTTCGCCGACAACCGCGGGATGCTGGAGGACGTGCTCGGCGCGCTGTTCGTGATCGCGCGCGCCGATGGCGCGGTGAACGGCCGCGAACTCGACTTCCTCTCGCGCACGCATCGTAGCTTCCGGCTCGATCAGACGGCATGGGATCGCGTGCGCGGCGTAACCCCAAGGCGGCCGGTATCCGACGAGCCCGACGCCTACACGATACTCGGCGTGACGCGCGCAACCACCGCCGAGGAGATCCGCGCCACCTGGAAGCGGCTGATGCGGGAGAACCATCCCGACAGCCTCGCCGCACGCGGTGTACCGGCCGAATTCATCGCCCGCGCCAATGAGAAGGTGGCGCGGATCAACGCCGCCTGGGACCGGATCAAGCGCGAGCGCGGCTTGTGAACCTGCGGGTCCGCGACCTGCCGAGCCCGAACCAGGATGACCGGCCGGCGGGCACCCCGATCGACACGCTGATCCTGCATTACACCGGCATGCAGACTGCGCAGGGAGGCGATCGACCGCCTGCGCGATCCGGCCGCGCGCGTCTCCTCTCACTATGTGGTGGACGAGGACGGCGCAGTGCTGCGCCTGGTGCCGGAGGCAAGACGGGCCTTTCATGCCGGAGTGTCGTATTGGCGCGGCCACAGAGACCTGAACGCGCGTTCGATCGGTATCGAGATCGTGAACCCGGGCCATGAATGGGGCTACCGCGACTTTCCGGTGCTGCAGCTCGCCGCGGTGTGCGATCTTTGCCTCGCGATCCTGTCGCGGCACCCGATCCCGGCGCGCAACGTCGTCGCGACACAGCGACGTGGCGCCGGACCGCAAGGAGGATCCGGGGGAAAGGTTCGACTGGCGGAGCCTGGCCGAGAACGGCGTCGGCCTGTGGCCGAAGGGGTAGCCGGATTTCGGCACGGATGGTGCGGTGCGCGATGCGGCCTGTCTGCTCGATGTGCGCGCCGCACTCGGCGACATCGGCTACCGCGTGGCACCTGAAGGCGCATTCGATCCCGCAATTGCCACGGTGTTGCGCGCGTTTCAGCGTCATTGGCGGCCCGAGGCGGTCACCGGCGAGGCCGACGCCGGCACCCGTGCCCGCCTGTCGGCGGTGCGCCGGCTCGTCGCAAACGCGGAACGCGACGCTTGACCGGCCTGGCGGTTAACCGCAATTGATGGATCGCCAGACGGCCGGACGGCCGCTGCCTGTCCCCGGGCTTGACCCGGGGGGGCAGAGGAAAGTCCGGGCTCCACGGGAATACGGTGCCGGATAACGTCCGGCGGGGGCGACCCCAGGGAAAGTGCCACAGAAAACAAACCGCCCGCGCAAGCGCGGCGAGGCAGCCCGCGGGCAAGGGCGAAACGGGGCGGCAAGAGCGCACCGCGCCCCTGGCAACAGGGGCGGCAGGGCAAACCCCACCGGGAGCAAGACCGAATAGGGACGGCCGCGCCGCAAGGCGCAGGAGCATTCCCGCTCCGCCGTCCGGGTTGGTCGCGCGAGGCGCGCCGCAAGGCGCGTCCCAGAGGAATGGTCGTCCCGCATCGCATGGGAAACCATGGGCGGTGCGGACAGAACCCGGCTTACAGGCCGTCTGGCAGCTCTGACCTCCGCAGACTGATCCACAGGAACGCAACCGGAATCAGTGAGCGCGTAAGCCATTGAGGAGCCGCGAAAAATTCGACGGCGGCAGGAAATGTCTTTGACGCCCATCCCAGCCCATGCTATCCCATGTCATCCCAACAGACTGACGCAGCCTGGCGTCGAGCCGGAAAGGCAACAACGGAAGGATGGCGAGCTTCCTGGGCACCCACCAGAACCGGTTGGACGCCAAGGGCCGCGTCTCCGTCCCCGCGCCGTTTCGCGCGGCACTCCGCTCTTGTGACGAAACCAACGGCACGCACCTCGTGCTGCGCCCCTCGCATCAGCATCGCTGCATCGAAGCCTGGCCCAGCACCGTATTCGAAGCGTTGTCCGAGCCATTGAACCGACTCGATTTGTTCAGTCAGGCTCACGATGATTTAGCAGCCTCCCTCTATTCGGATGCATTTCCGGTCGAGGCGGACAAGGAAGGTCGTATCGTTCTGCCCAACTCGCTCGTCAGCTATGCCGGACTTGTCCGAGACCGTGGTGTTCATGGGTCTCGGCCGCATCTTCCAGATCTGGGAACCGGAAGCGGCGGAACGCCGGCGCGCCGAGGCACGCGAACGGGCGCGCGTGCATGGCTTCACGCTGCCGGCCGGTGGTGCGCAATGAGCCACGTTCCCGTCATGCTGTCCGAAGTCGTCCGCCTGCTCGCCCCGCGCAGCGGCGGCGTGTATCTCGACGGCACGTTCGGCGGCGGCGGCTACGCCGCGGCGTTCCTGGAAGCCGCGCCCTGCACGGTGTGGGCGATCGACCGCGATCCCGAGGCGATCGCCCGCGGCGCCAGTCTGGCCGCGCGCTTTCCCGGCCGTCTGCATCTGATCCATGGCCAGTTCGGCGACATGCTGGATCTGCTGGCGGAGCACGGCGTCACCGCCCTGGATGGCGTGGTGCTCGACCTCGGCGTGTCTTCCTTCCAGCTCGACGATCCGGCGCGCGGCTTCTCGTTCCGCGGCGATGGCCCGCTCGACATGCGCATGGGCCGCAGCGGGCCGACCGCCGCCGATCTGGTCAACACGCTGCCCGAACGCGAACTGGCCGACCTGCTGTTCGAGCTTGGCGAGGAGCGCGCCTCGCGCCGCATCGCGCGCGACATCGTCGCGGCCCGCAGCCGAGACGCCGATCACCACCACCGCGCAGCTGGCCGCCATCATCCGCGGCGTCCTGCCGCCGGACCGGTCGGGCATCGATCCCGCCACTCGCAGCTTCCAGGCGCTGCGCATCCGGGTGAACGACGAACTCGGCGAGATCGAGCGGGGGCTGAACCAGGCCAGCCGACTGCTTGGTCCCGGCGGCCGTCTGATCGTGGTGTCGTTCCACTCGCTGGAAGATCGCATCGTCAAGCGCTTCATGGCCGATGCGGCCGGACGTGCCCCGTCGCCCTCGCGCCACGATCCGCGGGGCTTGGCCACGCGACCGGCGCCGCGCTTCCGCCTGCTGACGGCGAGGCCGTTGCGCCCCGGCGCCGCGGAGACCGCCGCCAATCCGCGCGCCCGCAGCGCCAGGTTGCGCGCGCTCGAGCGCACCGCCGGGGAGGGCGGATCATGATCCGCCCCTTCACCTGGTCTGCTTCCTGCTGGCCTGCGGCTCGGGCCTCTATCTCTACTCGGCCAAGCATCGCGTGCAGGTGGTCGACCGCGAGATCGAGAAGACCGTTCATGCCACCGATGATCTGCGCGAGCAGATCAGGGTGCTGCACGCCGAATGGACGCTGCAGAACGATCCGCAGCGTCTCCAGGCGCTGGCCGATCAGTTCCTCAGTCTGAAGACGCTGACGCCCGGGCCAGTTCACCAGCCTGGCGGATCTGGACAACCGGCTGCCTGCGGTTCCCGCCCCAGAGCCGGCAGCCCCCGAGCCAGCCGAGCCTCAACCAGTGCCGGTCGCGCAGGCGCCGCAACCTGACGAGCCGCCGGCTCGCACCCGCTGCTCCGCGCGCCGCCGTCCCGGCGCCGCCGCCCGTCCGGCCAGCGCCCGCGGTCGCGGTTGCCGCTCCGCCGCCGCTCCTCCACCCGAGCACAAGCCGCCGCCGCGTCCGGTGCTCGCGGAGGTGCCACGCGAGCGCCCGGTAATCGCCGAAGCCGCAGCCGGTGCGCCCATCGCCGGTCGCGCCGCGCCGGGTTGTCGTCGCCGAGCAGCCGCGGCCGTGCTCAGCCGACGCCGGCGCCGATCACCGGTTCCGCTCTCGGCATGGCACGCAGTGCTTCGGTTCCACCGCCGCCACGCCCCATGCCGGTCAGTGCATCGCAGTGGGTGACCAACGGGGGAGGGGGTTAGGCGATGAGCGATGCCCCGTCCGCTGACTCCGCCCCGCGCGGCTCGCCCGCCCACCGTCGCGGCGCCGCGTCCGCCGACGCCGTGCCGCGCATGGAGATGGTGCGCGTCACCGCAGCCCGACCTGCAGCGCCGCGGCGCTCTGGAGAAGACGCGCAACCGGCTGGTGTATACGGCGTTCGGCTTCGCCCTGCTGTTCCTCGCCGTGATCGCCAAGCTGGCCGACGCGACCATCCTCCAGCCGCTCACGCCGCACCGGCCGGACAGGCCGATCGAGGCTCTGTTCACGGCGCCGAAGGCGTCAGCGGAACCGACCGAGCTGGCTCAGCGCGCCATGATCACCGACCGCAACGGCCAGATCCTGGCGATCTCGCTGCCCACCGTCGCGGTGTTCGCCGATCCTCGGCAGATCATCGATCCAGCCGACGCGGCGCACCGACTGAAGCAGGTGCTGCCGCGGCTCGACGAAGAAGTCGCCCGGACGCGCCTGTCCGAGACCAACCGGCAGTTCGTCTACCTCGAGCGGCAGATCACGCCGCGCGAGCAACTCGCCATCAATTCGCTCGGAATTCCGGGGATCGACTTCCGCCCGACCGAGGAGAGGCACTACCCGATGGGCCGCACCGCCGCACAGGTGCTGGGCGGCACCGATGTCGACGAACACGGCGTCGCCGGCGTCGAGAAGTATTTCGACCAGCGCCTGTTCGCCGACAGCACGCCGCTGCGCCTGTCGATCGATGTGCGCGTGCAGGCGGTGGTGCGCGACGAACTGTCCAAGGCGATGGACGAGTTCCAGGCGATCGGCGCCTGCGGCATCGTGATGGACGTGAACACCGGCGAAGTGCTGGCGATGGTCAGCCTGCCCGACTACGACGCCAACGATTTCCGCACGACCCCCGCCGATGACCGGTTCAACCGTGCGGTGACCGGCATGTACGAGCCGGGCAGCACGTTCAAGCTGCAGACCGCGTCGATGGCGCTGGATTCCGGCATCGTGCATATCTGGGACGAATTCGACGCCTCGCGCCCGATCCATATCGGCCGCTTCACCATCACCGACTTCGAGGGCAAGCACCGTTGGCTCTATCTGCCGGAAGTGCTCGCCTATTCCTCCAACCTCGGGGCGGCGCATATCGGCGAGACGGTGGGCGCCGAGCGCCAGCGCGCCTGGCTGAAGTCGATGGGCATGTTCGGCCGCGTCGGCATCGAGCTGCCGGAGGCCGGCCTGCCGATCGTTCAGCCCGCATCGGCCTGGAAGGAGGTCGTCACGCTCACGGTCTCGTTCGGCCACGGCATCTCGGTTTCGCCGCTGCACGTGGTGCGCGGCACCGCGGCGGTCGCGACGGGCGAGCTGGTGCGGCCGACCATCCTGGCGCTGGCGCCCGGCCAACACCCGGACGCTGTGCAGGTGATGCAGCCGTCGACGTCCGACACGATGCGCAAGCTGATGCGCCTGGTGGTGACCGACGGCTTCGGCAAGCAGGCGGAGGTTGCGGGCTACTATCCGGGCGGCAAGACTGGCACGGCCGAGAAGGTCGGCAAGCATGGCTACAAGCGCGGCTTCAAGGAGAACTTCAACGTCGCCGCGTTCACCAGCGTGTTCCCGATGAACGCCCCGCGCTATGCGGTCTACATGATGCTCGACGAGCCGCACGGCAACAAAAGCACCTATGGCTATTCGACCGCCGGCTGGGTGGCGGCGCCGGCGGCCGGCCGGGTGATCGCGCGGATTGCGCCGATGCTGGGCCTGCTGCCGGACATCCAGGACGCGCCGGCGATCAATCAGGCGCTGTTCATCCCGCTTGCAGCCACGCAGACCGGCGGGTGTGGTCGCGCGCGGACCGTTGACGGTCTCGGCTCCCGGGGCGTCAGCCCGCCCGGCGATGCCGGTGCCGGTTACGCCGCTCACGCCTGTCCGCCCGATCGGCCACGATGCCCGCCACGAGGCGGACGTGCCGGCGTCGAGCGTGATCGCCGCCGCAGCATCGTCCCGCAGTCGCAGCCGCCGCCCGTTGCGGCTCGCTGACATCATGCGCCAGGCCCCCTCCCTGGCTAACGCCCGCTGCGTTTCCGCCTCCTGGCGGAATGCGGCTCGGCTCGAAATCGCCGGCATCACCGCCGACAGCCGCCGCGTGGCGCCCGGGTATCTGTTCGCGGCCCTTCCCGGCAGCCGCGTTGACGGCCGCGCATTCATCGCCGACGCGGTATCGCGCGGCGCAGTCGCCGTCCTGGCTCCGGCCGGTACCGCGTGGCCGCCGGGCGTCCCGCCGCGTCCGCTGCTCGAGGATCCGGAGCCGCGGCGCCGGCTGGCCCAGCTCGCCGCCGGGCTGGCGGGCAGCCAGCCGCGCGTCATGGTCGCGGTCACCGGGACCAACGGCAAGACCAGCACCGTGGAGTTCCTCCGCCAGTTGTGGAGTGCCGGCGGGAAGCCCGCAGCCAGTCTCGGCACCCTCGGCCTGATCGCCGCGGGCTTCGACCCTGGTCCCGGCCTGACAACGCCCGATCCGGTCACGTTGGCCGAGACGCTCGCGCGGCTGGCGCGCGCCGCGCATTCAGCATGCCGCGATAGAGGCCTCGTCGCACGGCCTCGACCAGTTCCGCCTGGACGGGGTGCGCCTGACCGCCGCGGCGTTCACCAACCTGACGCGCGATCATCTCGACTACCACGGCTCGGAGGACGCCTATCGCGCCGCCAAGCTGCGACTGTTTGCCGAGCTGCTGCCAGCCGGCGCGCCAGCGGCGGTCGAGCAGCGAAATCGATGCGACGACGCTGGCAGCGCTGAAAGACATCGCGGTCAGGCGCCGGCTCGATCTGCGCACCGTCGGCGAGGCCGGATCGGCGATCCGCCTGCTGGCCGCCAAACCGCGTCCCGACGGGCAGTTGCTGCGCATCGAGACGGCTGGCGTCCGGCGCGAGGTCAAGCTTCCTCTGCCGGGCCGCTTTCAGGCCGACAACGCCCTGCTGGCCGCGGCTCTGGCCGCCGCGCTCGGCGAGCCCGATGTGCTGGACCGTCTTGCCGCTGTTGCACGGCGTGCGCGGCCGGCTGGAATTGGCGGCGCGTCTGCCGAACGGCGCGGCGGTCTATGTGGACTACGCGCACACGCCGCGATGCGCTGGAGCGGCTGCTGACCGCGCTGCGCCCGCACACCACGGGCCGGCTGCACGTGGTGTTCGGCGCCGGCGGCGACCGAGACCGTGGCAAGCGTCCGCTGATGGGCGCCGCCGCCGCGCGTCTTGCCGATGTGGCGATCGTCACCGACGACAATCCGCGCAGCGAGAACCCAGCGGCAATCCGCGCCGCGGTGCTCGCGGCCTGTCCCGGTGGACGCGAAATCGGCGATCGCGCGCGGGCCATCGCAGCGGCGCTGAACGACCTTGCGGCCGGCGATGTGCTCGTCGTGGCAGGGAAGGGCCACGAGCAGGGTCAGACCATCGGCGACACCGTGATCCCGTTCGACGACGTGGACGTCGTGCGCGCGCCTGGTGTCCGCATCATGACCCCGCTGTGGACCGCGCATGATCTGCTCGAGGCCACCGGCGGAACCATGAACGCGCCGTTCGCCGCCACCGGCGTTTCGATCGATACGCGCACCATCCAGCCCGGCGATCTGTTCGTCGCCTTGCGCGGCGAGGCGAGCGACGGCCACGCCTTCGTGGCCGACGCTCTCGCCAAGGGCGCGGCCGGCGCGATGGTGCATCGTGACGTGCCTGATGTCGGCCGGCTGCTTGCTGGTCGATGACACGCTGGCCGGCCTGCATCGCCTGGGCGGCTATGCGCGCGAGCGCTTCACCGGCCGGCTGGTCGCGGTCACCGGCAGCGTCGGCAAGACGACGACGAAGGAGATGCTGCGGACCATGCTGACGGCATTTGGCCGCACGCATGCCGCCGTCGCCTCCTACAACAACCACTGGGGACTGCCGCTGACGCTCGCGCGCATGGCACCGGATGCGGAATTCTGCGTCGCCGAGATCGGCATGAACCACGCCGGCGAGATCGCACCCCTCGCGCGTCTTGCGCGACCGGACGTCGCGGTGATCACCGCAGTGGAAAAGGCGCATATCGGCTTCCTTGGCTCGATCGAGGCCATCGCCGACGAGAAGGCGGAGCTTCTGCGCGCGCTGGAACCTGGCGGCGTCGCGGTACTGCCCGCCGACACGCCCCTGCTGCCGCGGCTGCGCGCGGCTGCCGGCGACGCGCGCATCGTGACGTTCGGCGAGGCGCGTTCCGCCGACGTGCGGCTGGTCGATCTCACGATGGACGCGGATGGCAGCGATGTCGCGGCCGAGGTTGCAGGTCGCCGCATCGCGTTTCGGCTGAACGCCCCCGGCCGCCACATGGCGATGAACGCATTGGCGGCGCTCGCCGCGGCGCATTGCCTGAGCCAGGCGGCGCCGGAGCGCGTCGCGCGAGCGCTGGAGGGCTTCGCGCCGGTCATCGGTCGCGGCACGCGCCGGCAGATCGCCGTGCCGGGCGGCACCGCGCTGCTGCTGGACGAAAGCTATAACGGCAACCCCGCCTCGATGCGCGCGGCACTGGCGGTGCTGCGTCTGCAACCTGCGGAACGTCGCATCGCCGTTCTTGGCGATATGCTGGAACTCGGCGATTCGGGCGCCCGTCGAACATCGCGCCCTTGCCGCCGATGTTGCCGCCGCGGCCGATCGTCTGTTCGCCTGCGGTCCGCTGATGCATGAACTGTACAGCGCAGTCCCCGAAGCGATCCGCGCCGGCCACGCCCAGGACGCCGCCTCGCTCGCGCCGCTCCTCGCCCGCTCCGTCGCTGCCGGAGACGCCATCCTGATCAAGGGCAGTCTCGGCAGCCGCATGAAGTTGGTGGTCAACGCGCTCGAGCAACGCGGCGGAGGCCGCCTGATGCTGTACGATCTCGCGCGGCCGCTCGCCACCCAGTTCATTCTGTTCAACCTGTTCCGCTACATCACCTTTCGTTCGGGCGCCGCCTGCCTGACCGCGCTGATCGTCAGTTTCATCCTCGGGCCGCCACTGATCCGCTGGCTGAGATCGGCGCAGGGCGACGGCCAGCCGATCCGCACGGACGGTCCGGAGCGGCACCTGCATCGAGAAGAAGGGCACGCCCACGATGGGCGGCGTGCTGATACTGTCCGCGCTGACGGTCTCGACCCTGCTCTGGGTCGATCTTCGCAACGCCTATGTCTGGGCCGTGCTGTTCGTCACGCTGGGCTACGGTGCCTTGGGTTTCGTCGACGACTACCGAAAACTGTCGCGGCGCAACCACAAGGGCGTCTCCGCACGCGTCAAGCTGACCGCTCAGATGCTGATCGGCCTCGCCGCCGCCATCTGGATCGTGCTGCTGACGCGTGGCGCTTTCGCCACCTCCGTGGCCGTGCCGGTGTTCAAGGACGTGCTCATTCCATTCGGCTACGCCTTTCCCTTCTTCGGCATGCTGGTGATGCTCGGCGCCTCGAATGCGGTGAACCTGACCGATGGGTTGGATGGCCTCGCCATCGTCCCAACCATCATCTGCGCCGGGGTGTTCGCGCTGATCGCCTACCTGGTCGGCAATCGCATATTCGCGGACTACCTGCAGCTCAATCCGGTGCCCGGGGTCGGCGAACTCGCCGTGTTCTGCTCCGCGCTGATCGGCGCCGGGCTCGGCTTCCTTTGGTTCAACGCGCCGCCGGCGGCGGTGTTCATGGGCGACACCGGCTCGCTCGCGCTGGGCGGCGCGCTGGGTGCCGTCGCGGTCGCGACGAAGCACGAGATCGTCTGCTGATCGTCGGCGGCCTGTTCGTGGTGGAGACCGCCTCGGTGATCGTTCAGGTGTTCTGGTTCAAGCGCACCGGCACGCGCGTCTTCCTGATGGCGCCGCTGCACCACCACTTCGAGAAAAAGGGTTGGGCGGAACCCACCATCGTCATCCGCTTCTGGATCATCTCGATGATCCTCGCCCTGGTCGGCCTGGCGACCTTGAAGATCAGATGAGCGTCCCCTGACACGGATGCCGTTGTTGCGAATCGCACCGCTCAGCTTTCATGCGGTCCGCTCGACGGCGGAACCTGCCTGATGCCCACACTCTCGCGCGCCGACAATTCTGTGCTGGGCCGCTGGTGGTGGACCGTGGACCGCTGGACCCTCGGCGCCGTCGGCACGCTGATCGGCTTCGGCTACATCATGATGCTGGCGGCGAGCCCGGCGGTCGCCGAACGCATCGGCTCATCGCGCGACATGTTCATCCTCAAGCAGGTGTTCTTCCTCGCCGTCGCCGGTGCGATCGTGGTGGCGGTGTCGCTGCTGTCACCGCGCAGCATCCGTCGGCTGGCCATTGTCGGCTGCATCATCGCCCTGGTGCTCACCGCGGCGACCTTGCTGGTGGGCGTCGACATCAAGGGCGCACGACGCTGGATTTCGCTTGCCGGGCCTTTCCGTGCAGCCCTCGGAATTCCTCAAACCGTGCTTCGCGATCGTCGCCGCCTGGCTGATCAGCGAGGGCCGCCGTTCGCCGCGCTTCCCCGGCAAGTCGCTGGCCATCGGCACCTTCCTGGTGATCGCGCTGCTGCTGAAGTCGCAGCCGGACGTCGGCATGCTGGCGGTGATCACCGCGGTGTTCTTTGTCCAGCTCTACATCGACGGGCTGAACCTCTTCCTGGTGGCCAGTGCTGTCCTGGGCTTCGGGTTTGCCGGCGTCGGCGCCTACATGTTCTTCCCGCACGTGCAGAAGCGCGTCGAGAACTTCCTGCATCCTGGCAACACCACCGGCAGCGACTATCAGCCGCACACCGCGCTGGAGGCGTTCGGCAACGGTGGCCTGCTCGGCCGCGGTCCCGGCGAGGGCCGCGTCAAGGACATACTGCCCGACGCGCATGCTGACTTCGTGTTCGCCGTCGCCGGCGAGGAGTTCGGCCTGATCCTGTGCCTGATCATCATCGCCGTGTTCGCCTTCATCGTGCTGCGCGGGCTGCTGTGGCTGCTGAAGGAGCAGGATCTGTTCATCGTGCTGTCGTGCACCGGCCTGGTGACCGGCTTCGGCCTTCAGGCGTTCATCAACATGGCCTCGTCGCTTCAGCTCATCCCGACCAAGGGCATGACGCTCCCGTTGATTTCCTACGGCGGTTCGTCTGCGCTCGCTGTTTCCCTTGGCATGGGCATGCTGCTGGCGCTGACGCGCCGTCGCCATCATGGCGACGTGCCATGAGAGGACCGGCAGTACTTCCCGTGGTGATCGCGGCCGGCGGAACCGGCGGCCACTTCTTTCCGGCCGAGGCGCTGGCAAGCGAGCTGCTTGCCCGTGGTCGGCGCGTGGCGCTGATGACCGATGCGCGCTCGGGCGGCATTCAATCCCCGGTGTTCGCCGGGCTCGAGCACTTCGTCATAAGCGGCGCGGGAATTGCCGGCCGCGGGGCGCTGCGCGCGGGCAAGGCTGTCGTTGCCCTGGCCGGCGGTGTGCTCCAGGCAAGACAGATCCTCACGCGCATCCACGCCGCAGCGGTGGTGGGCTTTGGCGGCTATCCCAGTGTTGCGCCGGTGCTGGCTGCCCGCCTGATGGCGCATGCGTCCGGCGGTGATAGTGCACGAGCAGAATGCGGTACTCGGCCGTGCCAACCGCTTCCTCGCCCGTCATGCCGACCGGCTCGCATTGAGCTTCGACGCGACCCAGCGTGTGCCCAGGGTCGAGACGGTTGTTACCGGCAATCCGGTGCGCCGCGCGATCGAGGCGCTCGCGACGTCGCCCTACGTGCCGCCCGCGGACGACGATCCGGCTGCTGGTACTGGGTGGCTCGCTCGGAGCGCGGGTATTCAGCGACGTCGTGCCCGCGGCACTGGCGTCGTTGCCGGATGGCCTGCTGTCGCGCCTCTCGATCGTGCAGCAGTGCCGCGCCGAGGATCTGGGCCGGGTTCGCGCGGCCTATGATCTGGCCGGCATCGATGCCGAACTGGCGGCCTTCTTTCCTGATGTCGCCGAGAAGCTTGCGTCGGCACATCTGGTGATCGCTCGCGCCGGCGCCTCCACTGTCGCCGAACTGGCAGCCGCCGGCAGGCCGGCGATTCTGGTGCCGCTGCCGGGCGCGATCGACGATCATCAGTCCGCCAATGCGCGCGCACTGGCCGAGGCACGTGGCGCGTCGGTGATCGCGCAGCGGGATTTTTCCCCCGACGCACTGCGCGACCGGCTCGCGGCTCTGTTGGCCGCGCCTGACATGCTGAGCCATGCGGCGCTCGCCGCACGCAGCATCGCGCATCCGAATGCGGCGGCAAGGCTGGCCGATCTCGTCGAGCAACTCATGCGCCAGGAGGTACGGGCATGAGAGCGCTGCCGCTGTCGATCGGCACGATCCATTTTGTCGGCATCGGCGGCATCGGCATGTCGGGCATTGCCGAGGTGCTGCACAATCTCGGCTACGGCGTGCAGGGCAGCGATCTTGCCAATTCTGCCAACGTACGCCGCCTGCGTGAGGCCGGTATCCCCGTCGCCATCGGCCATGACGCGGCCAATCTCGGCAACGCCCAGGTCGTCGTCGTGTCGTCCGCGGTGAGGCCCGACAACCCCGAGGTAGCGACCGCGCGCGCGCGGCTGATCCCGGTGGTACGTCGCGCCGAAATGCTCGCCGAGCTGATGCGGCTGAAGTGGTCGATCGCGATCGGCGGAACGCACGGCAAGACGACCACCACCAGTCTGATCGCCGCGGCACTGGAGGCCGCGCATCTCGACCCCACCGTGATCAATGGCGGCATCATCAACGCCTATGGCACCAACACGCGCCTTGGCGCGGGCGACTGGATGGTGGTGGAGGCGGACGAAAGCGACGGCAGCTTCCTCCGTCTTCCGGCGGTCATCGCCGTCGTCACCAACATGGATCCCGAGCATCTCGATCATTGGGGCACGCCGGAGGCGATGGTCGCCGGCTATGACCAGTTTGTTTCCAACGTGCCGTTCTATGGATTCGCGGTGCTGTGCATCGATCATCCGGCGGTGCAGCAGATGATCCCGCGCCTCTCGGATCGGCGCATCATCACCTACGGGTTCTCGCCGCAGGCCGATGTGCGCGCCGATCGCGTCGTGCCGGACAAGCTGGGGTCCACCTTCGACGTCACCATCACCGATCGCGCGCGAAACCGGGCGCGCAAGTTAGGGCCATACCGGCTGCCGATGCTGGGCAGCCACAATGTGCAGAACGCTCTGGCGGCGGTGGCGGTCGGCGTCGAGATGGAGATCGACGACGACACGCTGCGTGGTGCATTCGCGGGGTTTCGCGGCGTCAAGCGGCGCTTCACCAAGACCGGCGAGGCGGGCGGCATCACCGTGATCGACGATTACGGCCACCATCCGGTGGAGATCGCCGCGGTGTTGAAGGCGGCGCGTCAGGCTGGTGCGCGCAACGTGATTGCGGTGGTGCAGCCGCATCGCTTTACGCGCCTGCATTCGCTGTTCAACGAGTTCTGCACCTGCATGAACGACGCCGGCACGGTGATCGTCGCCGATGTCTATGCCGCCGGCGAGCCGCCGATCCCCGGCGTCACGCGCGATGCACTGGTGGACGGACTGCGCGCGCGCGGCCACCGCAGCGTCGTGCCGCTGCCATCGTCGGAACGGCTGGCGGAGATGGTGTTCGCGATCGCCAAGCCGGGAGACTTCGTCGTTTGTCTCGGCGCGGGGAACATCACGAGCTGGGCGGCGGCGCTGCCGGGCGAACTGGCGGAGCTACAGGGACGGCGCATTGCGGGCAGTGCGGCATGACGATGGCCGCGGCCCGCATTTCCGATTTCGTCAACGCGCTTCCGCCGCTGCGTGGACGCGTGCAGGTGAACGCGACGCTGGCACCATTTACCTGGTTCCGCGTCGGCGGGCCCGCCGAAGCATTGATCCGGCCCGCCGATGAAGCGGATCTCGCGCAGTTCCTGCGGGCGTTGCCGCTCGATATCCCGGTGCATGTGATCGGCGCCTGCTCGAACCTGATCATTCGTGATGGCGGACTGCCGGGCGTGGTCATTCGTCTTGCGCGTGGCTTCGGCACGATTGCGGTGGATGGCGATGGTGTCGTCGCCGGCGCCGCGGCGCTCGACGTGACAGTTGCCGAGTCCGTGGCCGCGGCAGGATTGACCGGGCTGGAATTTCTCTCAGGCATTCCCGGCAGCATCGGTGGCGCCGTTGTGATGAACGGTGGCGCCTACGGCGGCGACGTCGCGTCCTGCCTGGAATGGGCAGAGGTCGTCACACGCGGCGGCGAACGGCGTCGTCTCGCCGCCGCCGATCTCGCCTTCGCCTATCGGCACTCGCGTCTGCCGCACGGCGCGGTCGTGGTGCGCGCCCGGCTACGCGCGCAGGCGCGGTGCCCCCGCGGCGATAGCGGCACGCATGGCGGAGATCCGCACTGCGCGCGAAGCCTCGCAGCCGGTGCGTGCACGGACCGGCGGTTCCACCTTCCGCAACCCGCCCGACATGAAGGCGTGGGAGCTGATCGATGGTGCAGGCTGTCGAGGCCTGACCCGCGGCGGCGCTCAGGTATCGGAGAAGCACTGCAACTTCCTGATCAACACCGGCACCGCCACCGCGGCCGATCTGGAAGGGCTCGGCGAGGAAGTGCGGCGCCGTGTGCATGCAGCCACCGGCGTTACGCTGGAGTGGGAGATCCATCGCATCGGCGTCCCTGCGGGAAAGCCGGAGGCGGTCACATGACCCGCATCGCGGTCCTCTACGGCGGCATTTCCGCGGAACGCGAGGTCAGCCGCGCCACCGGCCTTCAGGTGATTCCCGCACTGCGCGAAGCCGGCTTCGACGTCAAGCCGATCGAGGTCGGCGAAGACATCGCTGCCGTGATCGCAGCACTCAACCCGCGCCCCGACGCGGTGTTCAACGCCCTGCATGGCCGTTTTGGCGAAGACGGCGCGATCCAGGGCGTGCTCGACTGGCTGGCGATTCCCTACACCCACTCCGGCGTTCGTGCCTCCGCGCTCGCCATGGACAAGGTCGCGGCCAAAGCGATCTTTGCCGCCGCCGGCCTGCCGGTCCCCCACGGCCGCGTGGTGCCGACCGATGAACTTGAGGCCGCCGATCCGCTGCCGCTGCCCTACGTGGTGAAGCCGGTCGGCCGAAGGCTCCTCGGTCGGCGTCGAGATCATCCGCAGCGGCGATAACCGGCGCGCGGAGGTCGCCCGCGCCTGGCGCTTCGGCAAGGCGGCGCTGGTCGAGGAATACATCCCCGGCCGCGAACTCACCGTTGGCGTGATGGGCGATCGCGCGCTCGCGGTGACCGAGATCATCGCCGAGGCTGGCGTCTTCTACGACTACGAGTTGAAATACGCCGACGGCGGCTCGCGCCACGTCATTCCCGCGCGCGTGCATCCCGACATGTACGAACGCGCGCTCGACGTGGCCCTCGCAGCGCATCGCGCACTTGGCTGTCGCGGTGCGACGCGCTGCGACTTCCGCTACGACGACACGCGCGGCGAACCCGGCCGCCTCGTGCTGCTCGAGATCAACACGCAGCCCGGCCTTACGCCGACCTCGCTGCTGCCCGAACAGGCGGCGCATCACGGCATGAGCTTCTCGCAGCTCTGCGCATGGATGGTGGAGAACGCGACATGCCGCGCGTGACCCGCGGTCCGCGCAGTTCGGTGAAGGATCGGCCCGGCCGGTTGCGAACTGCTGCTGCGCCGGCAGAAGCGGCTGTTGCGTCCCGCCGGCTGGGTTGCCTTCGCCGCGGTCGTCGTGCTGCTCGGTTTCGCCGCCGTGCGTTCGGCAGCGCCTGGCGGCACGCTCGCCACACTGCGCGAGCGGCTTGGCGACGCGACCGCTCTCGCCGGCCTGCGCGTCACCGACGTGGTGATCGAGGGCCGCGCCAATACGCCTGAACCGCTGCTGCGCGCGGCCCTTGGCGTCAGCAAGGGCGATCCGATCATCGGATTTTCGGTCGAGCAGGCGCGCGCAGCGCGTGGAAACCCTGTCCTGGGTGGAACACGCCACCATCGAGCGGCGTCTGCCCGGCACCGTCGTCGTGTTCCTGCAGGAGCGCCGTCCGTTCGCGATCTGGCAGAACCAGGGCAAGTTCGTGCTGATCGATCGCAATGGCCAGGTCGTCGCCAATGAGAACCTGGCCGAGTTCCGTCAGCTTGCCGCTTGTCGTCGGGCCTGGCGCGCCAAGTGCGGCCGCCCCGCTGATCGACGCGCTGACCGATCGCCCCGAACTGCAGAAGCGTGTCATCGCCGCCGTCCGCATCGGCGAGCGGCGCTGGAACCTGCGGCTCAACAACGGTGCCGATGTGATGCTGCCGGAGGGACATGAGGTCGTGGCGCTCGATCGGCTTATGCAGCTTCAGCAGGAGCACGCGCTGCTCGATCGCCCGCTCGCGGCAATCGATATGCGGCTTGGCGATCGCCTCGTGGTGCGCCCGCGGCCGGACGAGAAGAAGCCGACATGAACGACATGTCCCGCCGCGTGCTGCCGCCGGTCGGCGACCCCGATGAGCCGGAGCGCTCGCGCTATGGTCGCGCCGGACCGTTCGGCGTGCTGGACATCGGCACGACCAAGATCGTCTGCCTGATCGGCCGCACCGAAAGCGACGGCACGCTGCGTGCGCTGGGCTTCGGCTGGCAGAAGGGACGCGGCGTGCGCGGCGGCAGCGTGGTCGATCTCGACGCGGCCGAGAAGGCGATCCGCGCCTCGGTCGGTCAGGCGGAGGACATGGCCGATACGCGGCTTCGCTCGATCACCGTCAATCTCACCTGCGGTCAGCCGGAATCGCGACTGTTCAATGTGCAGTGGCCGGTTGGCGGGCGCGCGGTGGAAGAGGCCGACATCCGCCGCGTCGTGAACGAGGGCAGGGGGCGTGCCGGCGTCGATGGCCGCGAAGTGATCCACGCGATACCGCTGACATTTTCGGTAGATCAGACCGACGGCGTTGCCGATCCGCGCGGACTGTTCTGCGACGAGCTGACGGCGCGGCTGCACGTCATCGATGCCGTCTCCACCGCGCTGCGTTCGCTCGGTGCCTGCATCGCGCGCTGCGACCTTGATATCGGCGAGCTGGTATCCGCGCCGATGGCGGCAGGTCTTGCGACGCTGGTGGCCGACGAGCGCGAACTGGGTGCCACGGTCATCGACATGGGCGGCGGCACCACCGGCATGGCGGTGTTTGCCGAGGGCCAGTTGCTGCACACCGCGCAGCTTCCGGTCGGCGGCGTGCACGTGACCAACGATCTGGCGCGGCTGCTGTCGACGCCGGTCGCGCATGCCGAGCGGCTGAAGGCGCTCTACGGCAGCGTGCAGTCCTGTCCGGATGATGAGCGCGAGATGCTGCCGGTGCCGCTGGTTGGCGAGGAAGAGCATCAGATCGCCAAGGTGCCGCGCAGCATGGTGGTGAACATCATCCGCCCGCGGCTCGAAGAGACTTTCGAGATGGTGAAGGAGAAGCTCGACGGCTCGGGACTCACCCGCGCCGCGGGAACGCGCGTGGTGCTGACCGGTGGCGCCTGTCAGCTTGCCGGGGCGCGCGAGTTGGCGGGCCGCATCCTGAACAAGCAGGTCCGTCTCGGCCGTCCCATCGCGCTGCGTGGTCTGCCCGATTCGGCATCTGGTCCGGCGTTCGCCACGGCGGCCGGTCTGCTGGCCTGGGCCGCCGGCGAGGGACGCACGATGCGCGACGTCGACCTCGACGTCGAACGCCCGGCGGGCTTGCTCCGCCGCGTCGTCAATTTTTTGAAGGAGCGCGTCTGATGCCCGAATTTTTTGCTCGTGCGCGCCTCCGGCGCGACGCGAATCGCGAGATGTGGCGTAACAACGAAATCGGCACGACTGGGGGAGAAGTCGCTATGACTCTGAATCTCACCATCCCGCAGACCCCGCACACCGACTTCAGCCCACGCATCACCGTGATCGGCGTGGGCGGCGGCGGCACCAATGCGGTGGACAACATGATCACCGCGAATCTCCAGGGCGTGGAGTTCGTCGTCGCCAACACCGACGCGCAGCAGCTCATGCACAGCCGCGCCGATCGGCGCATCCAGTTGGGCCCGCATATCACGCAGGGGCTCGGCGCCGGCGCGAAACCGGAGATCGGCAAGGCGGCGGCGGAAGAGGCATCCGATGAACTGTCGCGCCATCTCGACGGCGCGCACATGGTGTTCATCACCGCCGGCATGGGCGGCGGCACCGGCACCGGCGCGGCGCCGGTCATCGCGCGCATGGCGCGGGAGCGGAACATCCTCACCGTCGGCGTGGTGACCAAGCCGTTCGGCTTCGAGGGCGTGCGCCGCGCGCGCTGCGCCGATCAGGGGATCGAGGAACTGCAGCGCCACGTCGATACGCTGATCGTGATCCCGAATCAGAATCTCTTCCGCATGGCCAATGAGCGCACCACCTGGCGCGAGGCGTTCAAGATGGCCGACCAGGTGCTCTACATGGGCGTGCGCGGCGTCACCGATCTGATGATGGCGCCGGGTCTGGTCAATCTCGACTTCGCCGATATCCGCACCGTGATGGCGGAGATGGGCAAGGCGATGATGGGCACCGGCGAGGCGGAAGGCGAGAACCGCGCGATCCGTGCGGCCGAGGCGGCGATCAGCAATCCGCTGCTGGAAGACACCTCGATGGCCGGCGCGCGTGGCCTGCTGATCAACATCACCGGCGGCGATGACCTGACGCTGTTCGAAGTCGATCAGGCGGCGAACCGCATCCGCGAGGAGGTGGACGAGGAGGCCAACATCATCTTCGGTTCGGCGATCGACGAGTCGCTGTCGGGCCGCATTCGGGTGTCGGTTGTCGCGACCGGCATCGATTCTCCCGGCGCAGGCCGAGCACGATCGGCCGCGCCTGGTCGCGGTGGGGGGCAGCGCGATGCCGATGCCGCAACCGATCCCGCTGCCGATGCAGGCAATGTCGCTTCCGGCCGGCGCGGTGCCGGCTCCGGCACGACGATGGGCCTGCATCCGTTGCGCCAGGCCGCGCCGCAGATGGTTGCGGTGACGCCGTCCATGCCGGAAATGGCGCCGATGATGGAGGCGATGACCGCGACCGCGCCGCAGCCGATCTCGCATGCCGCCGCCGCAGTCGGCGAGCCGCAGCATCGACCGCGGTCGGGCGCTGCCCGGGTGAGCCTGTTTGCGGAGGCGCCGCAGCCGGTCAGCGCGCCCGCCCAGGGGCAGCCGCGGCCGAACCGTCGCGGCCCAGTCTGTTCGGCACGGTGACCGGAGCCTTCCGGCGCCGGCAGCAGGCGTCCGCAACGCACAGCGAGCCGCCGCCGGTTCGCGCGGAGCCGTCGATGCAGGAGCAGCCTCAGGCCGGACAGCCGCGCGCCTCGGTGCGTCAGACCGGCGGCGACGAGGTGGGGCTCGACATTCCAGCCTTCCTCCGCCGCCAGTCGTCATAGCGTCGTCAATGCCGCGACCGATTCTGCTTGCCGTAGAGGTCGCGGCGACGCTTTGGACGGTAGGTGAAAACCGCAAAATCAAAGGCTTCTGCGGATACACTCAGAAACAAACATTGACTGGCCAAGGCTCGCGAACGGCAACTAGCTTGCAGTTTGCCATAAGAGCAAAGAGGCGAGGTGCATGGACGGTCTGCCGCAAGCCCTGGGTTCCGAGATCACCGCGCGGTGCCAGCAGACGCTGAAGGCGCCGATCGGTTGCGTCGGCGTGGGCCTGCATTCCGGACAGCGGGTCAGCCTGACCTTCCGCCCGGCCACGGCGGATCACGGCATCGTCTTCCGCCGCACCGATATCGGCGCGGACATCCCCGCGCGGTTCGATCGGGTCGTCGATACGCGGCTTGCCACCGTGCTGGCCGCATGACGGCGCACGGATCGGCACGGTCGAGCACGTCCTGGCGGCGCTGGCCGGTTGCGGCATCGACAACGCGCTGGTGGAGGTCGATGGGCCGGAGCTGCCGATCCTGGACGGCTCCGCCGCGCCAGTTCGTCTTCCTGCTGGATTGCGCCGGCACCGTCGCGCAAGAGGCGCCGCGGCCGACGATCGAGATTCGCCAGCCCGTCCGCGTCAGCGACGGCGACGCGTTCGCCGAATTGCGCCCGGGCTCCGACCGGCCTCGACATGGCGTTGTCGATCGATTTCGCCGCCGCCGGCGATCGGCCGCCAGGCGCTGTCGCTGCGGCTGACGCCCGACAGTTTCCGCCGCGAGCTGGCCGCGCGCCCGCACGTTCACGCTGGCCGAGGAAGTCGACCAGTTGCGCGCCGCCGGCCTGGCGCAAGGCGGCAGTCTGGACAACGCGGTCGTGGTCGATCAGGCGCGGGTGCTGAACCCCGCCGGTCTGCGCGTGCCGGATGAGTTCGTCCGTCACAAGCTGATGGATGCCGTCGGCGACCTGGCGCTTGCCGGCGCGCCGTTGCTGCGGCCGCTTCATTGCCCATCGGTCCGGCCACACACTGAACAACCGGCTGCTGCACGCGCTGTTCGCCCAGCGCGCCGCCTGGCGGCAGACGCGAGCCCGCGCAGCTTCCGGTCGCCGCCGAATAGTCCGGCCGCTTCGCTCCGTGGCGCCGCGTGGTATAAGTGGCGCGATGACACCGATTCACTTCGCCCCGCCGTGGCGCTTTCTCGCGAGCCTCGTCGTCCTGCTGCCGCTGCTCGGCGCTTGCGGAAGCTCCAGAAGGATGACAACGCCAGCGCCACCACGACCGTGGCTCCGGTCGAGGACCTGTACAACAACGGCATCGATGCGCTGAACGCTCGCCGATACGAGACCGCCACGGACCAGTTCAACCTGGTGGAGCAGAACTATCCGTATTCGAGCTGGGCGGTGAACGCGCAGCTCATGCAGGGCTACACGCAGTATCTGCGGAACAACTACACCGATGCCATCGCCACGCTGGATCGGTTCATCCAGCTCCATCCGGCGCATCGCGATGTCGCCTATGCCTATTATCTGCGTGCGCTGTGCTACTACGAGCAGATCGCCGACATTCAGCGCGACCAGCGCGGCACCGAGCTGGCGATGAACGCGCTGCAGGAAGTGGTGAACCGCTTCCCGGACAGCGCCTATGCCCGCGACGCGCGACTGAAGATCGACCTCTGCCGCGACCACCTGGCCGGCAAGGAGATGGAGATCGGCCGCTGGTACGAAAGCCAGCATCTCTACGAGGCGGCGATCGGCCGCTTCCAGCGCGTCGTGGATGACTATCAGACCACCAACCACGTGCCCGAGGCGCTGCATCGGCTGACCGAGATCTACCTGCTCCTCGGCCTGCGCGATCAGGCGCGCAAGACCGCGTCGGTGCTGGCGTACAACTACCCAGGCAGCTCGTGGTACGAGGACAGCTACAACGACCTGTTCGACAACGGTCTGGTGCAGCAGCCAGGGCCGCCGCGCAAGCCAGACGAGCGCGGCTTCTTCTCCCGCGCCTGGCACTCGGTCTTCTGAACCGCGGCGGCAGCAGGCGCAGCCGCATGCTCACCGCTACTCTCCATCCGCGACGTTGTGCTGATCGAGCGGCTGGATATTTCGTTCGGCGCGGGCCTGACCGTGCTCACCGGCGAGACCGGCGCCGGCAAGTCGATCCTGCTGGACAGTCTCGGCCTCGCGTTGGGGGCGAGGGCGGACGCCGGACTGGTGCGTGCGGGTGCCGAACAGGCCAGCGTGACCGCCTGCTTCGCGCCGCCCGCGGGGCATCCCTCGGCAGCGCTGCTGGCCGAGCAGGGATTGGATGCCGAGGACGAGATCGTGCTGCGCCGCGTGCTGACCAAGGATGGCCGGACGCGCGCCTTCATCAATGACCAGCCGGTCGGCGTGGCGCTGTTGCGACGCGCGGCGTCGCTGCTGGTCGAGGTGCAGGGCCAGCACGAACAGATCGGCCTCGCCGATCCGGCGAGCCATGCCGGTCTGCTCGATGCGTTCGGTGTCGCGCGGCCGTTGCGCGATGCCACGGCAGCGGCGTGGCGCGCGTGGCGTGAGGCGATCGCGGCCCTGGAGGCTGCCCACGCGGCGATCGCGGCGGCGCAGCGCGATGAGGAGTGGCTGCGTCATGCGGTGGAGGAACTCGCCGGTCTGGCGCCGCAACCGGACGAGGAGGAGCAGCTGGCGCAGGAACGGCAGCGGTTGCAGCAGGGCGAGCGGCACGCCGAGGCGATCGCGGCGGCACTCGCCGAGCTGGCGCCGCACGATCGCCGCAGCGCCGCGCCCGCCGCGGCGCTGCGCGCCGCCTGCCGAGCGCTTGCAGCGCCTGGTGACGCCGGCTCAGCCGGACGCGACCAATCCGGCGGAGCCGGCGATTGCCGCGCTGGAACGCGCGGAGGAGGCGCTGGCTGAGGCGGAGAGCTTCCTGACCCGGCTCGCCAGCGAAGCGGATGCGGATCCGCGGCTGCTGGAACAGGCGGAGGAGCGGCTGTTCGCGCTGCGCGCGGCGGCTCGCAAGCACGCGGTGGCGGTGGCGGAACTGCCGGCGCTGCTCGACACGCTGAGCGCGCGGCTGGCCGCGCTGGAGACCGGTGCCGCCGAGATGGTCGCGCTGGAACAGGCGGTCCGGCAGGCGCGCGAGGACTACGTGGGGGCCGCCGCCGCGCTTGGGGCGGCGCGGCGGACCGCGGCCGCGCGATTGGATCGGGCGGTGGCGAAGGAACTGCCGCCGCTGCGGCTCGACAAGGCGCGGTTTCGCGCCGAGGTCGTGGCGCTGGAGGAGCGCGATTGGGGGCCGGCGGGGACCGATGCCGTGCGGTTCCTGATCGCCACCAATCCGGGCCAGGAGCCGGGACCGCTGGGGCGGATCGCGTCCGGCGGCGAATTGTCGCGGCTGATGCTGGCGCTGAAGGTGGTGTTGTCATCCGGCTCGCCGGTGCCGACCTTGGTGTTCGACGAGGTCGATGCCGATGTCGGCGGCGCCACGGCGGCGGCGGTCGGCGAGCGGCTGGCGCGGGTGGCGGAGCGGATGCAGGTGCTGGTGGTGACGCACAGTCCACAGGTTGCGGCGCGCGGCGGTGCGCATCTGCGGGTGTCGAAGCAGGCGGCGCGCGGACGCGCGGCGACGCGGGTGCATCAGCTGGACGCGCCGGAACGGCGCGAGGAGATCGCGCGCATGCTGGCTGGCGAAACGATCACCGAGGCTGCGCAGGGCGGCGGCCGACGATCTGCTGGGGCTGCCGCGGCATGAGCCTATGAGCCGCGCTCCGCGCAAGGCGGAAGCGGAGGCGCCCAGTACGGACGTGGGCGACCTCACGGAGCAGGACGCCGCGGCGGAACTCGCGCAGCTCGCGCGCGAGATCGCGCATCACGACCGCTGTACCACCAGAAGGACGCGCCGGAGATCACCGACGCGGAATACGACGCGCTGCGCCGGCGCAATGCCGCGATCGAGGCGCGCTTTCCGCATCTGATCCGCGAGGACTCGCCCTCCAACCGCGTCGGCGGCGCGCCGGAGAGCGGGTTCGCAAAGGTCCGCCATCGCGTGCCGATGCTGTCGCTCGACAACGCGATGAGCGCCGAGGAATTCGGCGAGTTCTGTGCCCGGGCGCGACGCTTCGTCGGGCTGCCGGCGGGGGCGCCACTGGCGTTTGTCGCCGAACCGAAGATCGATGGCCTGTCGATCAACCTGACCTACGAGGACGGCCGCTTCGTGCGCGGCGCGACGCGCGGCGACGGCACCGAAGGTGAGGACGTCACCGCCAACCTCCGCACGATGGACGCGGTGCCGACACGGCTGAAAGGCCGCGCGCCGGCGCTGATCGAAATCCGCGGCGAGGTCTTCATGACCAAGGCCGACTTCCTCAAGATGAACGAGGCGCAGGCGGCGGCCGGGCAGAAGGTGTTCGCCAATCCGCGCAACGCCGCCGCGGGCAGCCTGCGCCAGCTCGATCCGCGCATCACGGCGGAGCGGCCGCTGTCGCTGTTCGCCTATGCGCAGGGTGAATCGAGCGAACCGGTGGCCGATACCCACTGGCACTACCTGCAAGCGGCTGCGCGCGTGGGGCTTCCAGGTGAACCCGCTGTCGCGCCATCTCGAAGAGCGAAGCCGATGCCGCGGCATTCCAGGCCGAGATCGCGCTGGAGCGTTCCGGTCTCGGCTACGACATCGACGGCGTGGTCTACAAGATCGATGACCTGGCGTTGCAGCGCCGGCTCGGCTTTGTCGGCCGCGCGCCGCGCTGGGCGATCGCCTGGAAGTTCCCGGCCGAGCAGGCGATGACGGTGCTGCAGGACATCCGCATCCAGGTTGGCCGCACCGGCGCGCTGACGCCGGTCGCGCGGCTGGAGCCGGTGAATGTCGGCGGCGTGCTGGTGCAGAACGCGACGCTGCACAACGAGGACGAGATCGCGCGCAAGGACATCCGCATCGGCGACACCGTCGTGCTGCAGCGCGCCGGCGACGTGATCCCGCAGATCGTCTCGGTGGTGACCGAGCGGCGGCCGAAAGGCGCGAAGCCCTACGTGTTCCCCGAGGTCTGTCCGGTGTGCGGCAGCCACGCGGTGCGTGCCGCCGGGCGAGGCGGTGCGGCGCTGCACCGGCGGGCTGATCTGCGAGGCGCAGCGGGTCGAGCGGCTGATCCACTTCGTCTCGCGCCCGGCGTTCGATATCGATGGGCTCGGCGAGAAGACCATCCGCGAATTCTACGAGGAGGGCTGGCTGCACAGCCCGGCCGATCTGTTCCGGCTGCCGGCGCGCGAGGCGGAGATCGCCGAACGCGAAGGGCTGGGGCAAGGTCTCGGCGCGCAATCTCGCGCGCGCGATCGAGGCGCGGCGGCGCATTCCGCTCGATCGGTTCATCTATGCGCTCGGCATCCGTCGGATCGGCGAATCGAATGCGCGGCTGCTGGCGCGGCACTATGGCAGCTTCGCGAACTGGCGCGGCGAGATGCTGGCGGCGGTCGAGGCTGGTTCGGAAGCGCGCGCCGAGCTCGACAACATCATCGGCATCGGTGCCGGCGATCGCCGAGGAGCTGGCGGACTTCTTCGGCGAGCGCGCGCAATGTCGAACTGCTGGACGAGCTGGCCGACGAGCTGACGATCGAGGACGCGGCGCGCGCGCAGACGGCGGACAGCGAGATCGCCGGCAAGACGCTGGTGTTCACCGGCACGCTGGAGACGATGACGCGGCCCGAGGCAAAGGCGCGCGCCGAGGCGCTGGGGGCGAAGGTCACCGACAGCGTGTCGAAGAAGACCGACCTTGTGGTGGTCGGCGCCGATGCCGGATCGAAGGCGCGCAAGGCCGGCGAGCTGGGCGTGCGCACGATCACCGAGACCGAATGGCGGGAGCTCGCCGGTCTCGGCTGAGCGGCACGACAATGAAACCGCGGATGAACGCGGATGGACGCGGATTATTTGATCCGTGTTCATCCGCGGTTCGTCATCGCCAGCGCCGCGTGTCAGGGAGGGCCGGTGCCCGAAGGTGTCGGCGATTGCAGGGCCGGTTTGAGAGCTGGGCCGAGGGACCGGGAGGAGGGGATCGGCCCAAGGCTCCGATCGAAGATGTCGTTCAGCAGCCGCAAGGCTGCCGCCGAACTCGAGCATCGCCTGTTGCACGTCCCGCCACAGCTTATGGCTCGGCAGGATGCCGAGGTCGCGGTAGATGTCGGCAATGACGGCGCCGATGGGCCGGCGACGGACCTCGGCGGCGATCTGCTCGGCCGTGGGCAGTTGCGGGAGACGCGGATCGGCAGCCTTCGGCGGGCGGGGAGGCGAGCGGCTTCGGCTTGGGCGCGGGTCGGGTCCGGCGGGGCCTTGGTCCCTTGTCCAGCCAGGCGGCGCGGCTGAGTCACCCTCGCCTCGAGCGCCTGGGCGAGGAGCAGGCCGCGGGCGATGCGCGCGAAGATCACCGCGAGATCGGTGGTGCCGAAGCTGGTTCTGGCGAAGATCGGATCGGTGGCGACGCGCTGGCGGACCGTGGCGGCGAGTTCCCTGCCGTAGTCGATCAGCTTGCGGACGAGGGCGAGCAGGCGGCCGGAGCGGCTGGGCTGGGGGGATGGTTGGTGAGGCGGCGGACGCGGGCATGAACGCAACAAGAACACAAGCGGTGGCTGATGTCAAGTTGAATTAACGATATAAGTTAGTTGTAATAAGAGGCCTGGCCCGGTGCTCCTAAGCTTGATGCGGGAGCGGCCACGGCGCCTGTGCCAGAGGAGGGCGCGCGTCGCCAGGCGCGTCCGGCTCACGCTCGGCAATGGCGACCCGGTAGAGTAGGTGTTCAGCGAGCGTATCACCCGCTTCTCGCGCGACATGCGGCAAAGAGCCGTATGGCGTGGCGGGCAGCGAAGGCGATGCTGGGTGCAGCTTCTTCCTGTCGTTTGCCAGCGAAGCCAAGAGCTGCACCAGGTGAATCAACGTAATGCGGCCGACTGTCTGCTGCTATGAGTGGCGGTCTTGTTTGTGATTTTCCAGACACCGTTGATTCTGAGCAGATTGTGGAAGTCGATAAAGCCGCTCGACTTATCCGAGGCGAAGTCAAAGCTCAGCTGCACAGAGGCAGCATCTCCTACTTGGGTTACCGAAATGAACCGGCCCACCACACCGCGACTCGGCGGGGCGGCCCAACTCTCAAAGGATTCCGATATCAGGTGCTTATGACAGATGCCCTTGGCGTCGATGTAGAAAATCCATGCATCTTCGTCGAAAGCTTCTCGGAGCTTGCTGATATCGTTGTCATTCCATGCATCAACGTAGAGTTGCACAACGCGCACGATTTCGTCGTAGTCATCGGTTCTTGCAGTCACCTCGCCCTCCCTTGCTTAAGCCCCTGTCTTCATCGATACCTCAATTGCGGCGACCATTCGACCACGGACACGCCATCGATGAAAAGTCGTGGCCCTCGTGCGAAACTCAAGAAATTCGCATCAAAACTACCGCGCTGAAAAGATTGCGCTTTTTTGGCGCGTAATTCCGGTGCAGAATGCAACCCATGATCTATGGGTATGCGCGGGTATCGACGGACGGCCAGAGCGTTGACGCACAGGTGCGCCAACTGACCAAGGCCGGATGCAAGAAGGTGTTCCGCGATGTGCATGCGAGCGGAGCCAAGACCGACCGCGCCCAGCTTCGCCGGTTGCTCGGCCAGCTTGAGGCGGGCGACGTGCTGACCGTGACGCGGCTCGACCGGCTGGCGCGATCCACCCGCGACCTGTTGAACACCCTCGCCACCATCACCGGCAAGAAGGCCGGATTCCGGTCGCTAGGCGACGCATGGGCCGACACCACCACATCACACGGGCGGCTGATGCTGACCGTGCTGGGCGGCCTCGCAGAGTTCGAGCGCGACCTTATCCGGGCGCGGACTGGCGAAGGCCGCGAGCGGGCCAAGGCGCGCGGCGTGAAAATGGGCCGCAAGCCGAAGCTCACCCCGCACCAGCAGGCGAGGCAATTCTTCGCCGCAAGGAGAACGGCGAGCCGTGCGGGAGATCGCCCGCAGCTTCAACGTCCACGCCAGCACGATTTCGAGGCTCGCCGCATGATCGTTGGCGTTCCAGACCACAAGGAGCTGAACGAAGCCGCCATGGATACTGCGAATTTTTCCACGGACATCTCAGGCGCTACCGTTAGCGCCAACTTGAATTGTGCATTGTTGTCGGGTAAGGCCGCCTCCAAAGGAGCGAATTTCGCTCTTGGGGGGTGAAATGCGCCGCACCGGGATTGTCGGCTTTCTTACGCTCCTGCTCTGGACCGGAGGAGCATACGCACAAACATCGCCGAACCCGCAGCAAATCGCTGATACTATGGTTCGATTGTGCGTGGGAGGGGGCCACACTGAGGCCCTTACGGGCGGAGGAACGGGAGGGCTCGATTTTTCGCTTCGGTCGCTCGATGCCAAGGGAAATGTCTCTGGCGAGTACAAAATGAGCAAATCCAGCGCAGAAGGACTTGTTAACGGTCTCGACAATGCCCTAGGGCAAGTCGCAGCAGACCAAGCAGACAAGGTACGCGATTGTCTTAAACCTGTACGCGACAGGCTGTTAGAGATTTTGCTACCACCCCCTCCAAAATCAGGAGACATTATCCGGGGGCATCTCCTCCCCGCTCAATATGACAGTCCGCCTAGCCCATGCGGATATAATTTGAAGCCGGGTAATGCTGTGCTGTATTATGGCAGCAACGCGGCAATCGCCCTCACATTTCCCCATACCGTTATGAGAATCGAAGGGAGAGACGTCGTCTCTCTTAACAGAAACCCCGATGGGCAAGTGACTATTAATCTGGAGATCCTAGGTAAAGACGGGCGAGCCATAGTCGTTATCAAGGATAATGTCTTTACCGTAAATACCAATAATTTTTATAGCATGGAATGGCCCGACAAAAGTTCGCTAATAGTGACTGACCGACAGAGAGAGAAAGTTCTCGACATCACTTACCTAAACGAATCGGCAATAAAGATATTAGGGACCATCCATTACGCGGGCATCACCGTGGAAATTGGCCCGGAAATCACGAACATTGGCGGGATGAAGGTATCTCATAGTTGCTTTTCTGCGAATAATGCTGACATCGTCTTAAATTGAAAAAGCGGCGCAGTGTTACCGAGCTACTCTGCCGCGGTATCGCGACGCTCTCCGGGGAGCAACTGGCCTATCTCGCGGGCAACCCCCCCGTGGGTTCCGACGTAGCGCCGCCAACTTGTCATAAACCATGTTAACCGGCCGGCCAGCTCGGCTGCAACAAGCCGCGGGCGAGCCGCACAGCTTATATTACAGTAATACCTTTGCCGCGTGGATCAAAGGAAAGACGTGGATGGCGCGCCTTCGCACGCCATGACGCGTGGGGCAGCCGATTGTCAATCATCGTGGTTGTTGGCGTGGATGGCTGGGCCAAGCCGGGCCAAGCCAGGCCATGACGATGAGGGCAGATCGCGCAGGCGGACGGGCATTCATTCTGGTGGTTAGTATAACATATGTATCTCCAGGAGGCCGACTATGTCCCAGCCAAGAGCCGGCGGATGCCTGTGCGGCGCGATCCGCTACGAAACCGTCGGAGACCCCGTCTTCACCCTGCGCTGCCATTGTCGCGACTGCCAGCGGCAAAGCGGCGCGGCGCATGTTCCCGCTGCCCGCGTGCCAAGCGCGGGGTTCCGCATCCTCCAGGGCACGCCCAGGCGATACGTCACGAAGGCAGACAGCGGCAACGAGATCGTCCGCGTCTTCTGCGGCGATTGCGGCACGCCGCTCTACGTGCAGGTTGCGACCCGCCCGGATCTGGTCGGTCTTCGAGTCTGCACCCTGGACGATCCGAGCTGGTTCCGGCCTGAGGCCGACATCTTCATGCGGAGCGCGCAGCCCTGGGATCATGTCGAAGCTGGCGTGGCGAAATATGACGGCTACCCGCCGGGACGATCCTATCCCATCGTAACCGCGTCATGAGCGGCATGATGCGACAGCGCGTTCGCAAACAGTCGTGCCGGCGTTTGCCACGAGCTACAAATACGTGGATGCCGGGCCCTCGCCCGGGATGACCGTATGAGTCGTCGTCAGCGGGACTTGGCAGTACACCTACGCTCCGAGTTCGGCGGTCTGCGTGTGCGCCGCGAGCAGCGCCGGGAAGCGCTCGGGATCGCCGCGCGCCATGCCGCATTCCGTGGCGACGCCGTCGACCCGGGCATGGCGCCGCGCGGCGGCGAGGCGAGCGGCGTTACCCGCCATGTCGTCGCGGTGAACGAGGCCGAGATAGAGCTCGGTTTCCGGGTGCAACTTCAGCCCGTCGAGCGGTGCGAAGAAGGCATCGTCGGTGCGCGGCTTGGGCACCGGCAGGTGGAAGAACTGGATCGGCCGGCGCACCCCTGCCGATACCGCGTTGGTCATCTCGACCATGATCCCGGCGTCCTTCGGCTGGATCACGTGCTCGTCGGCCGGGCTGCCGTAGCACAGGTGGTAACCGAGCTCGATCGCCGCCGGGACGCCGTCACCGATCGCGATCAGCTCGGCAATCGTCTCCTTGCGGAAATCGACCGGGCCCGGGTCGTAGTAGCCCTCCCAGGCGATGACCTCCTGGCACACGTCCCATTGCAGCGCTATGCGGTCGTGCGGCAAAGCCTGAGCGATCGCCGCGACCTCGCCGAGCATGTGCGCCGTCAACATCGGGATCAGCGCCGGCCGGTCGGTCGGGACCATGTTGTTGTAGGTCGGCGCGATCGGGGTCGGCAGCGAGATCTGGAACTTGACGCCGGCGGGGATCACAGCCTGCCTGCTGCAGGCGGTCGAACAGTCGCCACGACTCGATCGCCATGTCGGCATAGCCGGTCTTGACGGTCGCCGGGTCGAGCCGTGCGCCTGGCTTCACACGCAGGCGCGGAATTTCGCGCAGCACCTTGCCGTCCCACTGGGTAAATTTGAACGGCGGCACGTCGCTTGCGACCTCGATCGCCGGGTTATCGGCCAGCACCTGCTGCAGAAAGCGGATCCAGGTCTTGCGGATGCCGGTCTCGCCGTCCGGCAGGCGCTTCAGATGTGGTCCGGTCGCCGCCGACAGGGTACGGAACACCGTCTCGGCGTCCGGCAGCGGGATGCTGCCGACGAAATGGACGATCGGCTTGTGCGTTGCTGCTGCGCTCATCGCGGTCACCTCCCCGAGAGAGTTTTGATCCGTTCGGCATCGTTGAGTGTACTCTCATCTCCGGCGCGATTGTAGAGCACTGAAGGGTGGTATGCGAACGGCGTCGGCGGCACTGTCCAGTTCTCCCAGGTCTCGGATAAGAGCTTCGTCCATGTGAGCCAGTTCATAGCCGCTCCTCCGCCCATCGCGGATCATGTCGCGACAGGCCAAGAAAAGGGAGAACGGGTGATGAGCGGCACGCAAACGGTATGGCACACGCTGGAGCAACGTCGCAGCCGCGCTGCCAGCCGCGAGCGCAGCGGCGTCATGATCGCTGCCGCACTGCTGTGCGCCATGGCGGTGGCGGAGGTGCTGTTCCTGCGCTACGTCGCCGGACCTGACAGCGTGAACCTGATCTCCGCCGCCGAAGGGATTCCCACGACGGACTGAGCCGCCTGCTGCGTTACGTCGCGGGCGGTCCATCACCTCTGTGCTCTGCGTCGCGGCGTCTGGACGGCGGTGATGACGTGACAGCGGGCCAGTCGCGACAAAGGTGAAACATCCGCGTGCGTATTGCGCATGATGAGCCACCGCAGGTTGGTCAGCGCGTTCAGCGGCGCGAGGTCGGTGACCGGCGTGCCGGTGAGATCGAGAAACTGGAGCGCGGTCAGCGCAGCAAGCGGCTCAACATCGGTGATCCGCGTGCCGGAGAGATCGAGGCTGACGCAGGTTGCGCAGTCCCGTCAGCGGCGTTGCGTCGGTGACCTGGGTGTCGCCGAGATCGAGACGCTCCAGCTTCGTCAGCCCAGCCAGCGGCGCGACGTCATCGACCAGCGAGCCGGTCAGGAAGCAGCCCTCGAGTTCAGCCATGCCCGCGAGCGGTGCCAGGTCGCTGACAGCGGTGAACGACAGGTGCAGATGCCGTAGCCCGGTCAGTGCGGCGAGCGGTGCGATATCGCTGATGCGCGATCGCGTCAGTAGCAGGGTGCGCAGGGCCGTCAGCCGTGAAATCGGGCGCAGGTCGGTGATGTAGCTGCGCTCCAGCCGCAGCTCGACGATATGCGGGATCCACTCCGGCGGCGGTTGCCTGACCCGCGAGGATCAGCCGCGCGACCTCGGCCGGATCAATGCGCACGATGGAACGGCTTGTCGCCCTTCACGGTGACGCGATAACCCGAGCGCACCTGCGGGAAGTAGTCCCACATCGCGATGTGCTGCACGCAGCGATTGTCCCAGAATGCCACCGAGTTCGGCTGCCAGCGGAACCGCACCTGCCAATGCGGACGGCCGCAATGCTCGTAGAGAAAGTCCAGGATCGCGCTGGCTCTCTGCTTCCGGCACATCCTTGATCGAGTGCGTGAATACCGGATTGACGAAGACCGCCTGACGTCCGGTCACCGGATGCGTGCGGATCACCGGATGCTCGGCGCGCGGAAACGTCTTCGGTCCCTCCGCGCCGATCAGCCGGTTGGTACGCGAGTAGTTCATCGAACCGTCATGGATCGCGGTGAGGCCAGAGAGGAACTCCTTCATCGGCTCCGACAGCGCGTCGTACGCCGCATACATGCTGGCGAAGATCGTATCCCCGCCGACCGGCGGCACGATCTTGAGGTTCAGGATCGAGCCCATCGGCGGCTCCGGATCGCAGGACACGTCCGAGTGCCAGCGCTCCCCGGAGATGCGCTTGGAATTCGCGTCCGCGTGGATCGGCAGGATTTCGGGATGTCCTTCCGGTCCCGGCGTGTTCGGATGGATGTGCAACTCGCCGAACAGCCGCCCGAACGCCTTGTGCTGATCGAAGGTCAGCTTCTGGTCGCGGAAGAAGATCACCTGATGCGCCATCAGCGCGTCGTGCACCTCCTGGAACTGCTGGTTGCCCAGCGGCCGGCCAAGATCGACGCCCGAGATTTCCGCGCCGATCGCCGCGGTGTACGGCTTCACCTCGATGGTCTCGTAGGCCATGCGGACTCTCCTCGCGATCTTCGCTCATCGACTATTCCAGTGGGGCCGCAGGGTTGTCCAGCGGCCTGCCCTGCCTGACCCCATGACATCGGCGGAAGGCTTCCCACATGCAGGGTCTGCACAGGCAGGAGGTTCTCCATGGCAAGCATCAAGCGGCACGCAAGCGCGGTCTGGCAAGGCAGCGGCAAGGACGGCAAAGGCAGCCTCACCACGCAGAGCGCGACCCTGAAGGAGACGCCGTATTCCTTTACCGCCCGCTTCGGCGACGGCAAGGGCACCAATCCCGAGGAGCTGATCGCCGCGGCCCATGCCGGCTGCTTCAGCATGGCGACGGCGTTTCAGCTCAGCGGCGCAGGCCATCCACCGGAGAGCCTGCACACCGAGGCCACGCTGACCATGGAGCAGGAAGGCGCTGGCTGGAAGATCGCCGCGGTGCATCTGACGCTGCGCGCCCGTGTGCCGGGTCTGGATGACGCCAAGTTCCAGGAGCTTGCGGCAGGGGCGAAGGCCAATTGCCCGGTCTCGAAGGTGCTGAACGCCGCGATCACGCTGGACGCGAAGCTGGAGTGAGGCGAGGTCCGCCTCTCACACGTTGAAGCGGAACAGCAAGACGTCGCCGTCCTTCACGACGTACTCCTTGCCCTCGACGCGCATCTTGCCGGCGTCCTTCGCGCCGGCCTCGCCCTTGCAGGCAACGTAGTCGTCGTAGGCTATCGTCTCGCAGGCGATGAAGCCGCGTTCGAAGTCGCCGTGAATCGTGCCTGCGGCCTGCGGTGCCTTGGTGCCGCGGACAATGGTCCAGGCATGCGCCTCCTTCGGCCCGACGGTGAAGAAGGTGAGCAGCCCCAGCAGGTCGTAGCCGGCGCGGATCACGCGATCGAGCCCGCTGTCGTGCAGTCCAAGGCCCTCGAGGAACTCGGCGCGATCCGCCTCTGGCAGTTGCGCCACCTCCGCCTCGATCGCCGCCGAGACCACGACGACGCGCGCGCCTTCGTTACGTGCGCGCTCGGCCACCCGTTCGGCAAACGCATTCCCGCTCGCGGCGGCGCTCTCTTCGACATTGCACAGGTAGAGCACCGGCTTTGACGTCAGGAGTTGCAGCCGCTTCACCGCCTCGGCCTGCTCTGGTGTGACGACTGACCGCACAGGGCGTCCCTCGCGCAACGCGGCCAGCAGCGGTTCCATCAGCGCCACTGATGCGATGGCCTCCTTGTCGCCGCCGCGCGCGCGCTTCTGCGCGGCGATCATGCGCTTTTCCAGACTGTCGAGATCGGCGAGCATCAGCTCGGTCTCCACCACATCCGCGTCGCGCAGCGGGTCGATCCCGCCCTCGACATGCGCGATATCGGGATCCTCGAAGCAGCGCAGAACGTGGATGATCGCGTCGACCTCGCGGATGTGCGCAAGGAACTGGTTGCCCAGGCCCTCGCCCTTGCTGGCGCCGCGCACCAGGCCGGCGATATCGACGAACTCCAGTGACGTGGGCACGATCTTTGCCGACTTGCCGATCGCGCCGAGCGTGGTCAGCCGCGCGTCCGGCACCGCGACGCGGCCGACATTCGGCTCGATGGTGCAGAACGGATAGTTCGCCGCCTGCGCCGCCGCCGTCGCGGTCAGGGCGTTGAACAGCGTGGACTTGCCGACGTTCGGCAGTCCGACGATGCCGCAATTGAAGCCCATCTAAACTGGCCCCTCTCCGGCCGCTCCGATAATGTGTCGTTCGAGCTGAGAGATCCAGGCGGCAAAGTGTGGACAGGATTGCCGTAGCCGAACGAGCCCGATGTGCGCTGCCAGGATGGGGCCGGCCGAGGCCTTGCGGCCCTCATACTCTGGTATCCGGCGAATAATGCGTGCTGCCGGGTGAGTATTCGATCTGTCATTGACATCCTCCGGTGCAATACCCTGGATGTCGCCCTTCAACAAAGCCACCCCCTCGGGCCGCTCGGGAAACTCTTTTCCGAACGCGTCGACGTCTACGAGGAGAAGTGCTTCGAACTCATGCAATTGGAGGTGCGGGGTGAAACGCCAGACGGAGTTGGTTACAAGGTCCTCCGCCATTGCCTTCTCCAGCGCTGTTACCTTCTCTCGCGGCGCTGTCGCCGCCGGATCGGCGCCTGGGTAGTCATTGGGCAGGGCGTAATAGTCATATAAGGTGGTGAACCATGTGCCCTCGCGGTGATGCTGCTGCATGATGCCGTGCATGAAGTGCCGCGCCGTCTGATAACTATTCCAGCCACCCTTGTGACGGCGTGCGTGCGCGCCTTTGACGTTCGGCAGTAGCAGGGGATGGACGAAGACGCCCAGGTTGGCAAAGTGCGGCGCAAGCACGACGTTGCTAAAGGTTTCCTCGGTCTGGCCTTCGCAGAAGAGGAACAACTGCACGCGCGATCACTCAGCCGCAGCGCGGCCCGGGCGGCCACCTAGCACATTCATGTTCCACAGTTCGCCAAGCGTGTAGTCCTCAAGCCATCGCTGCAGATCTGCTTGGGAGGGGCGTCGGAACACTGATGACCTCGCCTCGCGCTCGACCACCAGCACGTCTCCGGCGTCAAACTCGTCCAACAGCGCCGGCGACTGAGTTGCGAGCACACACTGGCACGACTGCGAGGCGGCCTTCACCAAGCCGGTGACGATCCGGAGGGCGAACGGATGTAACCCAAGTTCGGGTTCGTCGATGACGAGGATGGGTGGCAGCGTCTCTGGCGGCTGCAGCAGTAGCGTGATCAGGCACATGGACCGCAACGTGCCATCCGAAGCCTGATGGGCCGTAAATTCGAATTCCGATCCAATTTCGCGCCACCGCAGGGAAACCTCACCGTCCTGTGGCTCCAGCACGAAGTCGTCGAAAAAAGGCGCGATGAGCCGGACGGTTTCAACGATCCGGCGGTAGTATTGCGAGTATTCATTGCGCAGCCGAAGAAGGAATGGTGCAATATTGGCTCCATCGCCCCGCAGGAAGCGATTCTGACCCACCGACCATTGCTGCTTGATGTTGGCCTCACGCGAGGTGTCGTGGAATTGGAACACATGGAGATCGCGTAGCAAACGGAGGATAGTCTGCTGCGTTCGGCTATTTGCGCCAGTCGAGGGGATCAGCAACAACGGTGAACGGTGCCCTGCGCCAAGTTCAATCCATCGTGGGTTTGGCGCTTGGCGATCTTTTGCTGAATAGCGGCATTGCTCTTCTAGGAAGATGAGGGTCTCGTTCGCGCCATAGCCGAGCCGGAAGCGGTATTCGTTGACGCCAGCCCGCGTCCTCACTTCCAAAAGAGCCTCGAGCTGCGGCGTCCGCTTGGGACCATCGTGAAACAGGGCGCTCGCCGGACCATAGAGGCTGGCGAAGGTGGCCAGCCCATGCTCCGATCGAAGCATGAACCCGAGCATGCGCAGGAAGTCAATCAGGTTAGACTTCCCGGCGCCGTTGGCGCCTATCAGGATGGTCCGATTGCCGAACTCAATAGTTTGCTGCTCAATCGAGCGGTACCCGCTCAACGTGATGCGGGCGAGCTTCGGCCTATCACGCGTTTGACTGGCAGCAGTAGCCATTCATAGCACCTTGATCGCGGATTTCCCCATTATACCCGCACGGTATCCAAACAACAGTTACGGTCGGAGGCACGGCAACGTCTCATGGCTCCCGCGCCAGCAGCGCGACCTTGGTCATGAAGTCCTCTGGCTTGCCCTGCACCAGCAGAGGCGCGGCGTCGGCCACGGCGTCGAGCAGCGGCAGCAGCCAGTCGCGGTCCTGCTTCACGAAGTCGCCCAGCACATGACCCAGTACGCGCTCCTTCTGGCCTGGATGGCCGATGCCCAGACGCACCCGCCAGTAGTCCTGCGTGCCGAGGATGCGGTCCATGCTGCGCAGGCCGTTATGCCCAGCCGCGCCGCCGCCGCGCTTCACCCGAACCTTGCCCGGCACCAGATCCAGCTCGTCGTGAAACGCGGTGATCGCCTCGGTCGGCAGCTTGTAGAACGCGGCGGCCTGCTGCACCGACACGCCAGACTCGTTCATGTAGGTCTGCGGCTTCAGCGCCAGGATCTTCTCGCCGGCGACGCTGCCCTCGCTCATCAGGCCCTTGAAGCGCTGCCGCCATGGCGCGAAGCCGTACTTGATGGCGATGGTGTCGATCGCCATGAAGCCGATGTTGTGCCGGTTCCGGGCCATCCCCGGCTCCGGATTGCCGAGGCCGACCCAGAGCAGCATGACACGCGGTGATCAGCGCCGCGCGGCGCCGCCGCGTGCCGGGGCTGCGGCCGGAGCCGCGGCCGCCGGAGCCGCCGCCGGTGCGCGCCGCCGCCGTCGGCTCGGCCGAGACTTCGGCCAGCTTGGTCGGCGGCGCCACAGTCGCGACAACGAAGTTGCGGGCAACCGCCGGGCGCGTGTTCTCGCTGCCCTTCAGGTCCTCCCAGCGCACCGCATCGTTGAAGTCCAGATCGGCGAGGTCAGCGGTGAATTGCTCGGGGATGTGCTCGGGCTGTGCATAGACCTGGACGGTGTGGCGGATCACGTTCAGCACGCCGCCGCGCTTGAGGCCCGGGCTCAGCCCTTCATTCTCGAAATGCACCGGCACCGACACACGGATCGGCTCGCCAGGTGCCAGCCGCTGGAAATCGACGTGCTCCGGCGCGTCGCTCACCGGGTGAAACTGCACGTCGCGGATCAGCGCCTGCGTCGCGTCGCCGTTGATCTTGATCTCGTAGAGGCGCGACTGCCAGCCGGGCCGGCTCAGTTCGCGCAGCACAGCGCGGGGGTCCAGTGCGATGAGGCTGGGCGCCTGACGCGCCCCGTAGATCACGCCGGGCATCTTGCCCGCTCGCCGTGTCGCCCGCGCCGCCCCCTTACCGGCTCGCGTGCGTGCCTCGGCCTCGATGGTCACGACATTGGCCATGGTCCGCTCCTGCAAATGGCAACGCCGGCCTCCAGGGGTGCCGGCGCGGCGGGGATGTAGCCGACTGCATGGCCGGGGGCAAGCATGCCACGCGTCCCGCTCCGGGGTGCAATCGGACCGCTGTGGTCACGCCCGTTTCGCCAGGTCGCTCCGGCATGCCTCGCCGAATACCACGAGGACATTCATGTTGCCTTGCTGGGCATACGCCAGCATCTCGTGAAGCGCGCGATTGGGCCCAAGGTAGGTCTCGATGATGACGTGGATCACCTCGTCGGCCGCCGTGACCACTTCCCGAGGCGAGACAAGTCTCATGCGGCCGACGAGGGCGTACAGTCCCACGATAGCGGTGACGTCGTCCTTCTGGTGACTGAGCGCGTCGCCCAGCAGGCGCGATGATTCGGCAATGAAGTCGTTGTAGAGGGTCTCGATCTTTGACCTCTCGGCGTCGCGACGGGCGTGGCGGAGCTGGGTCCGCTGTGTTGTCCATGACGTGCCGAACGATGCCAGCCCGCCGATCGTGGCGCCGAAGAGGGCAGAAAACGCTGATATGTAGGCTGGATCCAACTCGCGCATTCCCCTGCGACATTGTCACACTCTGATGCTTTCCACCTCGTCAAGGCCAAGTTCCTCGCGCCGGCGGCCGTAGAGCTGCGTTGCGCGCGCGAGGCGCGCTCGCCGGCCGCCGCGATGAGCGGCGGCACAAGGTGTGCACACTCACTGACGATGATGGTGGCGGGGAGCCGGTTTGTCATGGCTACGGCTCCACTCATTCCAGGACCGCACGGTAAGCACCGTTCAACCTAGCCACGGTAGGTTGGTCGTCGATGCGATAGTCAGCTGCGTGCAGCATGTCCGTGTCCTTCGTGAAGGTCTCGTGCCAGGCAGAATTCCCGGCGACGATCACTGGCTCTGCCACTTCGGGGAACTGGTCAGCAGTGATGTCCACGACCACGCCTTCGGCTTCCAACCATATGTGCGATTGAAGGTCAGGACTGGCTCCGCGTTGGCCGGGCACATAGGTAAACGGCGTCTCGATACCCTGCTCCCTGAGAAATCTCGCCAAGAGAAGCACCGCGTCCCCGCATGCTCCATAGGGAAACTGTTTGAGGGTGTCGGGCAGCCGGTTTGGATCACACCTCTCGAAGGCGGCCCTGAATTGGACGGCCAGTGACTTGACCCGCGCGAGGTCGATTTCGGTCGGGGAAGGCTTCGCGGGTGGGTTGGGCATGTGGGGAGTCTAGCCTGGTTTCTAGGTATGATAAGGACATGTATAGAGAAAGCAGAGTGCGGGTGGCGATAAGCCGGCAGGGTGGCCGTGTGCCGGTGCTGGCGGGAAATCGAGTTCGAGTTTCCACACCGGCTCGCTTGAACTCGGCCAACAGAGGCGTGTGCGGGAAGGGATGAATGACCGGTTCATGGGGTGGCTTGCCCGCCGGCCGGGATCTTCCCAAGTTGTGTGACACGCACGGTTCGTCCAAATGTTTGGTGATAATGGACACGGTGCATCAGGTTAGACGGCCGTCCTCGAACTCGCACCACGACTGGCGGGAACGGGTCAACTGGGCACTATCGATGGCCCTTGTGGCAGCGTCGGTCGGGGCTATCGTTTCGGTGTTGACCCGCGTGGCCGGCTTTGAGGGGCACGTGCAGGACTGGGCTAGCATCGTCACTGCGGTCGTGGCGGGCGCGGTGGCGGTCGTGTCAGAATTTAGTAAGCGATAGCGCGGGTGAAGCCCTGGGCGGTCGGGGATGTCGTCTCGATTTGCTGCGCGCTCGTCTATCTTCCCGGTCTGGCTTCCCATCGGTCTGGCGCTGAATGCCGGCTACCGCAATGCAGCCGGCTGGGGCATCCTGCTTGGCACTGGCCTATCGCTTGGCACATTGCTGCTCGTTGTGATCGACCCCTTCCGGCAGCTTGCTGGCTTCACTGATTCGCTGCTCACAATCGCGCTCGACGAAGGCCGGGCGACGCTGTGGTGGAGTGCGGCCATCGCGATCATCTATCTGGTCAAAGACCTGTTTGTGCCGCCGCCGACCACGACCACATGATCTGCCCACAGCACCCGGCGGGCGCGTCGGCTGCGCCACCGCCACCAGCGTGGCCGCATAAACCGGTCATATGGAAAGTCGGTCGATGCGAGGCGCGATTATTTGCCACCTCGCGCGACAAGGTGCAGGTCAAGCGACGCACCCGCCGACCCCGTCACAGGTTGGAGTAACCTGCGCGGCGACCCCGATCAGGCGACGCGGCGGCCTGCCAGCGCACTCGGCAATTGGGTGATCGCGTGGTCGATCAGCCGCGAATCCGCCTCCGCCGACAGTCCCTCGGCGATCACCTGCCGCGCCGCCGCGGTCGCCACCTCTGCGGCGGTCAGCCTCACCTCGTCGACCGCCGCCTTCTCGGCGGCGGCAATGCGGTCCATCGCCATCTGCTCCCGCCGGCGCGCCGATGCCTCGGCCTCGGCAGCCGCGGCGGCCGCGACGCGCCCGGCCTCCGCCTTGGCGCCCTCGATCAGCGCCTGCGCCTCGCGCAAGGCTTCGGTCCGCCGCGTCTCGGCGTCACGCAGCATCGCCTCGGCCTCCTGGCGCAACCGTGCGGCCTCGTCCAGTTCGGTCCGGACCTTGGCGGCGCGATCGTCCAGCATCTGTGCCAGCACCGACCACAGCTTGCGGCCGAACAGCACGAAGAACAGCACGAACGCGATCAGCACCCAGTTGCGCGGTTCGGCGAAGAAGCTCGGTTCGTGTTCCATGGCGCCGTGCCCTCAGGCGATCCGGCGCGCGGCCAGCGCGGCGCCGATCGCGCCATCCAGCCGCTGCGCGTCGGGCGGAGTGCCGGTCAGGCGGGCGATCACCGTGGCCGCCGTCTCGGTCGCCACATCGCGCAGCGCGCGCATTGCCGCCGCCCGCGCCGCATTGATTTGAGCCTCTGCCTCGTGCAACTGCTGCTCCAGCCGCTCGTTCAGCGCCGCGATCCGCGCCGATGCCTCCTGCTTTGCCGCGTCCAGCGCCGCGTTGATCGCCGCCTGCGCCTCGGCCCGTGCGCGTGCCGTGGCCTCCGCCACGTGACGCGCCGCTTCGTCGGCCCGCGCCTTGGAGGCTTGCGCGGTCTCCAGGTCAGCAGCGATGTGCCGTGCCCGCTGCTCGATCACCTCGCCGACCTTCGGCAGGGCGATGCGCGACAGCACGATGTAGAGCACGGCAAAGATGATCGCGCCCCAAACCACCTGGCTGGTGGTCAGGGGATTGGCGAAGTCGAGCTGCGGCATGCCGTCCGCCCTGGCGGCGGTCGGCAGCAGCAACGCGGCAAGCAGCGCCCAAATGATGCGGGTTGGGCGTATCGGCATCAGACGAACAGGATGATGAACGCGATCACCAGCGCGTACAGCGCCACCGCTTCGGTCAGCGCGAAGCCGAGAATGGCCAGGCCGAACACGCGCTCGCGGGCCGCCGGATTGCGCGCCACGCTGCTGACCAGGGCGGCGAAGATGTAGCCGATGCCCACGCCGACACCCGACAGCGCGATGACGGCGATACCCGCGCCGATGGCCTTTGCGGAAGCGAGATCCATGGTTCTGTGTCCCTTTGGTTAATGAAGATGCACTGCGTCGTGCAGATAGATGCAGGTGAGGACGGCAAACACGTACGCCTGCAACGTCGCCACCAGAATTTCGAAGCCGATCAGCGCCACATTCACGGCGAGCGAAAATGCGGCCGGGACCAGGAAGATGATGCCGGCGCCTCCCAGCATGATCACGAAGGCGCCGAACACTTCCAGCATCACGTGGCCTGCCATCATGTTGGCGAACAGCCGCACCGACAGCGAGATCAGCCGCGACAGGTAGGACAGCACCTCGATCGGCACCAGCAGCGGCAGCAGCACCGCCGGCACGCCCTCCGGCACGAAGTAGCTGAAGAAGTGCCAGCCATGGATGCGGATCGCCACGACCGTCACCAGACCCACGACGAACACGGTCAGCGCCAGCGTCACCGCGATATGGCTGGTGAAGGTGAAGAAGTAAGGGAACACGCCCAGCAGGTTGCCGAACAGGATGAAGAAGAACAGCGTGAAGACGAACGGGAAGTAGGCGCGGCCTTCAGGGCCGATCGTCTCCGTGCACATGCCCAGCACGGCTTCGTAGGCCATCTCGGCCGCCGATTGCAGCCGTCCCGGCACCATCGCGCGCGGCCGCATGCCGAGCCACAGCAGGCCGAAGGTCAGCAGGCCGGCGACGACCATCATCAGGTTGGACTGGGTGAAGTTCACTGACGCGCCGATAGGGCCCAGCGCGGGATGCAACTGGAACTGGCTCATTGCGTCGATCGATCCGCCGGCCGCCACTATCGTCCCCCGTCCCGGACCTTTGGTCCCCGTGTCGGTCGTGGCGCGAACAGGCGCCAGACATTGAGTACTCCAGCCGCTCCGCCCAGCAGGACGAACACCGCCATCAGGATCGGTTTCGTGCCGAGCAGGCGATCCAGCCCCCAGCCGATGGCGACCGCCACGACCAGGGCCGAGACCAGCTCGATCCCCACCCGCAGGCCGATCCCCCAGGGACTCATGCCGCCGAGGTCGCCGGGGTCCCCGGCTGACGATGGCGGCGGGGCATCGAGCCCCTGCCTGCTGCGGGCGGCTTTCAGCCTCTCCTCGAAAGAGGGAGGCTCTTCTTCCTCGCCCGGCTCCTCGCTCATGTCCGCTCCTGACAGGAAGCCCTGCCGGAAGGCGGGGGCTTGCTACAGTTGGGGTTGGACAGTGTCAAGAATGCAACCAGCGCGCCGCCGCCGCGTATCCGGCCCGTTGTGCCGGCGGCACCGCCCGCGTGGCCGTCTCGTGGGCGATCATGGCCGAAACCACATCGCGGCGGTCGGCCCGCATGGCTGAGTTGATCAGCATCTGGAAGAACAGGTCGCGCTGGGCGTTGCTGCCGCCGAGCAGGCGGATCTGGTCCTGGCGTGGCTCCAGCAGATCAACCACGCGGGCGTGCTCGCCGCGGCGATGGGCAAGGGCTGCCTCGCACGCCGGTATCACCACGCCGGCGATCGCAGGCGCGGTCCATAGCGCGGGATCGGCGGCGAGTTCGCGCAGCGCGGCAAGGTAGCGCGCGGCGGCGGCCTCGCGTCCGGTGGCAGCCAGTGCGAGCATCAGATGCGGCACCAGCAGAAGGTGGCCAGCTTCGCCGGTGCGGGCTTCCGCCTTGTCGGCAAGCTCATCCCACCGGTTCCCCACGTCGAGGCCGAGTAGCTCCAGCCGCCACAGCAGCGCGGTCGCGTTCTGGAGATCGACATAGTGGTCCGGCACCGCTTTGGTCATCGGATCGTCGAAGTTGCGGATATTCGCGTCATAGCTTGCCAGCACGCTGTCGCGCTCGCCAAGGTCGAGCTCCATCAGCGTACGATGCCACCAGAGGTGGTGGATCAGGTTATTGCCGACGGACCAGTTGGGAATCTGCGATTCCAGCCAGTCGCGACCATCGCGCGGGCGGCAGTCCATCTCCATGGCATGCGCCTTGACGTGATGCGCGAAGTAGTTGGTGCGGTCCCGTTCCAGCACGGCGTCCACCGCGCGTTCAGCCGCCGCGTAGTCGCCGGTCTCCTCGTGCGCGAAGGCCCAGACGCATTGTGCCAGGTCGTAGCCTGGCAGGTCGGATGACCAGCGCGGCACGATGCGGTCCGCCTGTTCACGGATCTTGGCCGTTTGACCATGGCGGAACCAGGTCGTGTCGCAGATACGCAGCGCGAGCAGATCGGTCGGTGTTGTGTCGAGGATCTGCCGCCAGATCGCGAAGGACCTGTCGAGTTCGCCAGCCGCCCAGGCGGCGAATGCGGCCACATGCTGCTTCTCGCGCTGTGTGGCGGTGGCGGCATTGACCTGGGCGGCGGCGAGAGTGGCGGCGATCTGCTCGCGGTGGGCAGGGTTTGCGGCAGTGAGAAGAAGATAGCCCTTGAGGCAATGCGCCATCGCGAAGTCTGCGTCGGCGGCGATGGCTTTGCCGACCAGCGCCATCGTGTCGGTGTGGTATTTCAGGTAGTGTTCGACCGCGCGGTCGAGCAGGCGGGCCGCTTCGGCACTGTCGGTCGACAGCGGCAGATTGCGCTCGTCAGGTTTCACGATGCCGATGCTCCGATCCTCAGTTTGTTGCCGCCTTCCGCGCCGAGTGCGTCGCGCAGGGCGGTGAGCAGGGCGACGATCGACGGTGCGGTACGCGGCGGACGACCGGCCGCGCGGCGTTCCGGCGTATGGAGCAGCCAGCGTACGGGCCGCATGTCCTCTGGGGCGCGTTGCAAAAGGAACGTGCCGGCGCTCGCGGCGATCTCCACACGTGTCCGCACGGATTGCGATGCGCGCTTCGACGCCCCACAGCCTGACGCAATCCACCAGCAGCGCACGCAGTTCATGCATTACAATCTCGGCCCTTGCAGCATTTCCGGCGCGATCCTCCGATGCTGCCACTTGCCGTCGGCGAGTGCGCCCTGCCACGTACCATTCTCCACCACCACCTTGCCGCGCAGCAGCGTCAGGCACGGCCATGCCTCCATCGTGCGGCCCTCCCATGGCGTGTAGTCTGCCTCATGCAGATCCTGTGCGCGGATCGTCCGCTTGTCGGTCGGATCCAGCACGCAGATATCGGCGTCCGACCCCGCCGCGATCGCGCCCTTCCGCGGATACAAACCCATGATCTTCGCCGCGTTGGTCGATACCAGATCGACAAACCGGCTCAGCGAATAGCCGCGCCTGCCGACCATCTCGGTGTACATCAGCGCCACGCGCGGCTCGACGCCGGCATTGCCGCCGGTGGTGTCGTCGATCCGCACGCCTTGCAGCTTTTTCGCCAGCGTGCAGCAGATCTCGTCGGTGGCCACGCAATTGATACAGCCATCGAGTGTGCCGGCCCACAGCGCCGCCTGGTCCTCGGCTGACTTCAGCGATGGATAGGTGTGATAGATCTGCCCGTTCGGGCGCTTATAGTCCTCCGACGTGTAAAGCATGTATTGGTGCAGCGACTCGCCGTAGATCGACACGCCGCGTGCGCGCGCCTCGCGGATCGCCGACACGCCGGATGCAGCCGAGGTGTGCATCATGTAGAGCGTGGTGCCGACCTTCTCGGCGAGGCGGATCACACGACGGAAAGAGATGTCCTCGGACAGCGTGTTGTGCACCTCCGCCATGTTGGCGAAACCGGTGCGCCCCTCCCGGATCAGCTTGCCGTACATGTGCATCACGATGTCGTTGTCCTCGGAGTGGATCACCCCGAGGCCACCGTTCGCGCGCAGCACCTGGAACACTTCCCAGATGTCGCCGAAATCCACCATGCGTCCCTTGCGCGATGGCGTGATGTCGGTGGTGAAGATCTTCACCGTCGGGAACCCGGCCTGAATCGCTTCGGCCAACTGGCCCGGCAGTGTCAGCGGCAGCGCGCCTTCCACCATGATGTGCTGTGCATAGTCACAGGCGCAGTGGCCCTTCCAATCCTCCTCGCGTTTCGCAATCGCATCCTGCACGTTGGCGCCTTCGCTCGCGCGGGTGAAATCGATGATCGTCGTCGTCCCGCCATGCACCGCCGCGCGGCCCACCACATCCGGCGGATCGGTCAGCGCCGCGCTGCCGTCCGGGTTGGGCAGAAACCACTTGCAGTGCACATGCGGATCGATGCCGCCGGGCATGACAACCTTGCCGGTCGCATCGATCAGCCGCGCTCCGTCGGAAACCGGCAGGCTGCCCTTCGCGGCGACCGCGACGATCCGCTCACCGGTGATGGCGATGTCATAGGCTCCCACGCCCTGCGGCGTCACCACGGTATCGCCACGCACCACCACATCGACCATCGCGTTTCCCTCCCCTCCGGGGCCGCCATGGTTCCGCGTCTGACGCGGCGCCGCAAGTGCGTTGACCCGCGCCCTGCGGCTTCCGCACAGTCGGTGGCAACAACCGGAGGAGACGGCCATGGCGAGTGGGATCGGCAGGCGCGGCGCGCTCGGGCCCCGCCACGTCCATCCTGGCCTTCATCGCATCGTGGAACAGCTTCCTGTTCGCGCTCGTGCTGGCGACAGCGCGAGACGAGCGCGCTCTTACGCGCTCATCCTGCGCTGGTGGCTTGCTCCCTTCGTTCGTCGCACCTGGCGACGAACGACACTAGACCACCCGTCCGCTATCCGCTTCCATCAGGTGCATCTGGTTAAGGTCCGCGGTCAGCGGCAACATCTCGCCGGGTTCAGCGTGCGTTGCCGGGTCCACGCGGGCGCAGACCGGTTCGCTGCCGACGAAGAAGTGGACCATCGTCTCCATGCCCATCGGCTCAACGACATCGACCGGCAGTTCAACGCGCATCCAGCCGGGGCGGCCGCTCTCATGGTATTCGAACAGATGCTCGGGCCGCAGCCCGAGCACCATGTCCTTGCCCTTGTACTTGCCGTAGCGGTCGGTGCGCGATGGCGGCACCGGCAGCACGATCTGGTCGGAGATGCGCACCGCCAGCCCGCCGTTGGTGCCATCCTGCACGCGCACCGGCAGGAAGTTCATCGCCGGCGAGCCGATGAAGCCGGCGACGAAGCGCGTGGTCGGGTGGTGGTACAGGTCCTGCGGCGAACCGACCTGCTCGATGACACCGTGGTTCATCACGACGACGCGGTCGGCCAGCGTCATGGCCTCCACCTGATCGTGGGTCACATAGACCGTCGTGGTGCGCACGGTCTGGTGCACCTTCTTGATCTCGGTGCGCATCTGCACGCGCAGCTTGGCGTCCAGGTTCGACAGCGGCTCGTCGAACAGGAACACCTTCGGATTGCGCACGATCGCGCGGCCCATCGCGACGCGCTGCCGCTGGCCGCCCGAGAGGGCGCGCGGCTTGCGATCGAGCAGCATGCCGATGTCCAGGATGCGCGCCGCCTCGTCCACACGGCGCTTGATCTCGTCCCTGGGGAATTTTCGCAACTTCAGTCCGAAGGCCATGTTGTCGAATACGCTCATATGCGGATAGAGCGCGTAGTTCTGGAACACCATGGCGATGTCGCGGTCGCGGGGCGGAACGTCGTTCACCACGTCGCCACCGATCCAGATCTCACCGTCGGTGATTTCCTCGAGGCCGGCGATCATGCGCAACGTGGTTGATTTGCCGCAACCTGACGGTCCAACCAGAACCACGAACTCGCGATCGGCGATCTCCAGGTCGATACCCTTCACCGCTTGCACGCCGCCATCGTAGTTCTTGACTACCTTGCGGCAGGAGACTTCAGCCATGGTCTTGTCGTTCCCTCGTGGTTGGCGGTGGAATTATCCCTTCGTGGCACCGGCCGTCAGGCCGGCAACGTAGTAGTCCATCAGGAAGGCGTAGATCAGAATCGGCGGCATCGAGGCCAGCACGACGGCCGCCATGATCTTGCCCCACTGGAAAACGTCGCCGCGGATCAGGTCGCTGACGATTCCGACGGTCAGCACCATCTGGTTCGACGTGTAGAGATAGGCCAACGGATACAGGAAGGCGCCCCAGCTTACTGTGAAGGCGAAAATGGTGGCCGCGATGATGCCGGGCATCGCCACCGGAATGAAGATCCGCCACAGCATCTGCAGATAGCCGGCGCCGTCGATCAGCGCCGCCTCATCGAGTTCCTTGGGGATCGAGCTGAAGTAGCCGATCATGATCCAGGTGCAGAACGGCACCGCCAGCGTGGGATACAGCAGCACCAGGCACCAGAAGCTGTTGATCAGGCCGAGCCAGCCGATGATCTGGAACAATGGCAGGAACAACAGCGACGCAGGAATGAGGTAGGTGAGGAACACTCCGGTCGCCAGTGCCTGGCTGCCCCAGAATCCCATCCGCGCCAGGCTGAACGCGGCCAGCACCGAGATGGTGATGCTGATCGCGACCACGAGCACCGTGATGATGACGGAGTTCAGGTAGTAGGTCTGGAAGTTCGGATAGGTAATGAGATACCAGAAATTCTCCAGCGTCGGATGGTGCGGGTACCAGGGATTGCCTGACTGCGCCGAAATCTCCGCCGACGACTTGAAGCTGGTCATCAGCGTGTAGAACGGCGGCACCAGGAAGATCACCACGAAGAAACCTAGCGCGATATAGCTGCCCCACAACGCCCATGCGCGCTGGCGGTGCAGGCTGTGGCGCCGGTGCCGGGCCGCAGTGAGCGCCCCGGCGGTCGCCGTTGTGGTGCTCATGCCGCAATCTCCTTGCTGCGCCGGGTGACGCCGCGCAGCACGAAGAACGCGGCAAAGGCGAGGATCGGGAACATGAACAGGCTGACCGACGCGCCCAGCGGGATGTCGCCGGACTGGATGCCGACCTGGAAGGCGTAGGTGGCGAAGATGTGCGTCATGTCCTGCGGTCCGCCACCGGTCAGGATGCGCACGATGTCGAAGTCGGCGAAGGTCACGATCAGACTGAACAGTACGGTGATGGCGATGATGTTTCGGATCATCGGCAGGGTGACGAAGAACATCTTCTGCATCGAATTGGCGCCGTCGATCGCCGCCGCCTCATAGAGCTGCTCCGGCACCGACTTGAGGGCGGCGAGATACATGATCATGAAGAACGGCGTGCCGAACCAGACGTTCACCGTGATGGTGCAGAAGCGTGCGATCCAGCCCACGCCGAGCCACGGGACCGACGCTAATCCGAACTTGTTGAGGATCCAGTTGAACGCCGAGTAGGATGGGTCGAACATCCACCACCAGGCGAGCGTGGAGAGCGCCAGCGGAATCACCCACGGCACCAGCAGCAGGCCGCGCCAGATACGCTGGTTCTTGCCGGGGATGTTGTGCATCAGGTGGGCGATGATGAAGCCGATCAGCGCCTTGAAGACCACCGCGGTGACGGCGAACAGGCAGCTTTGGAAGATCACGAGCTGGAAGGTGTTGCGTCTCAGCAGGAACGCGAAGTTTCCCAGACCGACGAACGCGGTCATCTTCTTGTTCAGCATGCTGAGATAGATCGCGTAGAACGCCGGATAGACCACGAAGCAGGCGACCAGCAGGATCAGTGGCAGGCACAGGAAGAAGGCGATGGTGGATCGCCGCTGGGTGAAGCGCTTCATGCTGCCGGCGCGGCGGCTGCCCGCCATGGCGGGAACCATTACGCCAGCAGGAACGCTTGTGCCGTCGGCCATTTCTATTCTCCCTTGCTCCGCCAGCACGGCGGACAATCGCAAACCACAATCTGGTGCCGGACCCGGCACGCGCATGCCAAGGTCGGGCCACCACGGTGGGCTCCTGTTCGTGACTGACTACGATGCGAGCCGCGATGCAGCTTCGCCATTCACGTACCTCCCGCGCCTTCCAGCAACAACCGGACGGCCACCAAAGCCAGACCCCTGCCCGCGGCGGTTAGCCCGCCCTCGTCGACCGCACCTTTGCCGGAAGATCAGGCAAAGGATCACGGGGCATCTTATTGTTTTCCAGCCACGCTAGCGGCTGGCGTTGTAATGTGCAACGCCAGCCACGCAGCCGTTTCGCTCGAAACGGTCAGCGCGTGAAGCCTTCCAGTTCGTCCTTCGCCCAGGCTGTCACCTGCTTGATCGACTGGCCTTCCTTGATCCGCGCCATCATCTGATTGTGGATGGCTCGGCTGTAGACCTGCACCGCCACGTCGGGTGACGCCTCGGAGGCCGTCAAACTCGGCTTCGCGTTGTGCCACTTCCGGATCGGGTAGTTGTAGACAGTGCCGGCCGGCGGCTCGACGGTTTCCCAGATCTTGAAGTCGAGCATGCCCTCGAACGGCGGCAGGTCGTAGCCGGCCACGCCGTTGTCGCGCTCCTCGACCTGCTCGCGCTCCATCAGGTAGGTGATCAGTTCCTTCGCCGCCTGCTGGTTCTTGCTGAACTGCCAGACGCCCCAGAAGAACGTGGCGGTCGGCACGAAGCGGCCCTTGGGACCGGATGGCGCGGAGAATGTCCAGCAGTCCTTCGCGACGTCCGGGGCGTCGCGCTTCGCCACCGCCCAGGCGGATGGCGGGTTGAAGATCAGCGCGCTCTTGCCGGAGATCAGCGCGCGGTTGTTGGACGCGTCGTCGATAGCTCACAGCATCGTCCGGATAGAACTTCACCAGCTTCTGGCAGAATTCGAGGACCTGCATCACTTCCGGCGTGTCGAGCGTGATGTTGCCGTTCTCGTCGATCAGCTTGGCGCCGTATGAAGCGAACAGTGCGCCGTGCGTGTCGATGGCGTCGGTATTGGTGTTGCTGCCGAGGCCGAGTCCGAAGGTCAGGCCGTCTTTCTTCGCGAGCTCGGCGTATTTCAGGAAGGCGTCCCAGGTCCAGCCGTCCTGCGCCGCGGTATGTTCCGCCTTCACCGGATACATTGCCTGCAAATCGAGGCCGTTCTTCTTGAACCACTCGATGCGTGCACAAGGTGGCTTGGTCTGCGTGCCGGAACTGGTCGGGACTGCCGTCCAATGCCCCTTCTGCTTCGCCAGGTACTCAGCTGTCGCGTTGACCGCGCCATACTTGCCGGTCAGGTACTTCACCACGTCATCCATCGGCGCCAGCGATTCATGGATGTTGTAAACGTCCCAGTTATAGAACGTGTACGCGTCGTGGCCGGTCTTGGCCTGCGATTCGGCAACCCCGGTCATCATCAGCTTGTTGCCGTTGCCGGTGATGAAGTCGACAGTCACCTCGACCTTGTTCTTGTCGGCCCAGGCATTGACCTGCTTCTGCATGATGTCGTTGCCGCCAGGCACCCAGTGGTCCCAGAAGCCGATTGCCACCTTGCCGGCGGCGCCGGCGGTACGGATGTGCACCAGGGGCAACGCCGCGGCGGCCGCCCCCAGCTTTAGCGCGCCGCGGCGCGAAACTCTCTTCGACCTGATCATTTCACGTTCTCCCTTTGTCAGCCCCGCTGCCCTTGATGGGGCGCGCGTTCCCCCGAGAACGACGCCCTTTCCCCGGCTAGTCTAACCCGACCAGACTTGCCATGCGAATTCGCCGGAGTTTATTGGCCGAAATGGTTACAAATGGGACGGCTTTTCCGGCCGCACCCCAGCTTCTTGCGTTCCATCAGTTTTCGCGGGCAGTTTTCGCGGGCAGTTTCCGCGGGGAGTGCTCGCGGGCAGGTTCCGCGGGTCAGCGCACGGTCAGTGCCGCCTGGAGAACCCGATCGATGAACGCGTCGCTGCTGCCGAGATAGTGCGCCGGGTCCGTTAACCGTTCGATCGAGGCGCGATCGATCCGGCCGGCCACACTGGCGTCGCGTGCCAGCGCCTCGGCGAGTGGAATGTGCTCGGCCAGCGCGATATCGCAGGCGTGCTTCACCACGTGATGCGCTTCGCCGCGACCGATATGCGCGGCAAGCCCCATCATCACCGCCTCCGAGACGATCAGGCCGCCGGTAAGATCGAGATTGCGCCGCATGCGTTCCGCGTCGATCACCAGGCCTTCGGCGATCGCTTCGGCATGCTGTAGTGCGCCATGCGTCAGCACGAAGGCCTGCGGGAGCACCAGCAGTTCAGCCTGCCAGGGGCCGGTGGCTCGTTCGTGGTCTGCGGCCATGGCGCCGAACATCACCGGCATCAACGCGTGCACCGTGCGCGCGGCGGCCAGGATGTACTCGCTGGCGATCGGGTTGCGCTTCTGCGGCATGGTGGAGGAGGAACCGCGGCCGGCGATGTAAGGTTCCGCCATCTCGCCAACCTCGGTCTGCGCCAGCAGGATCACGTCGGTCGCGAGCTTTGCCAGACTGCCGCAGACCAGTCCAAGGAAGGCGATCGTTTCGGCAAAGCTGTCGCGGCTGACGTGCCAGGGTGCGGCCGATGCGGCGAGTCCGAGTTCGGCGGCAAGGCCTTCCATGACCGCGATGCCCTGATCCCCGAGCGAGGCAAGCGTGCCCGCCGCACCGGCGAAGCTCACCACCTCGGCGCGTGGCCGCAGCGCGTCGAGCCGATGGACATGCGTGATCAGCGGCTGCATCCACACCGCGCACTTCAACCCGAAAGTCGTCGGCAGGGCTTGCTGCAGATGCGTGCGGCCGGCCATCACCGTGCGGCGATGCCGGTCCGCCTGCATGGCCAGCGCAGCGACCATCGCTGACAGCCCGGCGCGGATCAGTGTCAGTCCTTCACGCACCTGGAGGACCGTCGCGGTGTCCATGATGTCCTGGGTGGTGGCGCCCCAATGTGTCCATCCGCCTGCTTCACCGGCTGCGCGCGACAGTCCGGTGACCAGGCCGACCACCGGGTAGCCGACATTGCGTGCGCTGGCAGCGAGTTCTTCGGTGAGCAGATTTTCCACGCGCGCTGCTTGTGTGATTGCCGTCGGCGGCGTCCGCCGGGATTATGCCAAGCCGCGCCTGCACGCGCGCGAGCGCGGCCTCGACGTCGAGCATGCGTTGGAAATATGCGCGTTCGTCGAACACCGCGCGCATCGCGTCGCTGCCGTAGAGCGTGCCGAGGATCGGGCTGTCGGCGGGGTTGGTGGGCAAGATGAGCCTCCTGGCGGAACACTCCCTCTCCCGCGAAGCGGGGGAGGGTCGGGGAGGGGGCTTACACGTCGAGAAAAACCGTCTCGCCTTCGCCCTGCAGCCGCACGTCCATCCGCCATGTCGCCGCACCCGCAGGTCGTGCGATCAGCGTGGCGCGCCGCGCCGGATCCTCGATCGACATCAGCAGCGGGTCGGTCTCGTTCAGCCTCTCGCCCTGGAAATACGCCCGCGTCACCAGCCCACGCATCAGGCCGCGCGACAGGATGCACAGCGCGATATGCGGTGCCTGCTGCGCATTGCCGCGTCCCGCCACCGGCCCCGGCTTCACCGTGACGAACCGATAGTTGCCGGCACTGTCGGTGTTGCTGCGGCCAAACCCGGGGAAGCTGTCGGAAGCCGGCGGATCGGACTGCCAGATCTCCACGCAGGCATCGGCGCACGGCTTGCCGTCACCATCCAGCACCGCACCGGTCAGCGTGATCTTCTCCCCTTGCGCGCCGAACCGCGTCAGGTCCGCCCAGGACGGATCCTCCAGCAGATGCCAGTAAGGACCGATGGTCTGGCTGGCGGTGGCGATCGGCATGGCTCAGTGCCCCATCGGGGTGGCGCCGCGTCCGCGCAGCACGACATCGAAGCGATAGCCCAGCGCGTAGTCCTGCTCGGTGAGGTCGAGGTCGAACGCCGCGATCAGCCGATTGCGCGCATGCTCGTCCGGCACCGCGTGGAAGATCGGATCGAACGCCAGCAGCGGATCGCCCGGGAAATACATCTGCGTGACCAGCCGCGTGGCGAAGGCCGGTCCGAAATACGAGAAGTGGATGTGGTTCGGCCGCCAGGCATTGCGGTGGTTGGGCCAGGGATAGGCGCCCGGCCGGATCGTCAGGAACCGATAGCGGCCGTGTTCGTCGGTGAACACCCGGCCGGCGCCATGGAAATTCGGATCGAGCGGCGCGTCGTGCTGATCCGCCGGATGGTCGTAGCGGCCGGTGGCGTTGGCCTGCCAGATCTCCACCATGGTGTTCGGCACCGGCCGGCCGTCCTCGTCGGTGATCGTGCCGGCCACGATGATGCGCTCGCCGATCGCAGGCTTGCCGGTGGCCATGGTGAGGTCGGCCAGCGGCGGGAACCGCGCCGGCGAGAAGCTGGGCCCGGTGGTCTCCGTGACGGTCTGCGGCAGCGGATGCAGCTTCTGCTTCGGATGGCGCTTGATGGTGCCGAGATAGGCTGGCGCGTCATACGGTGGCTGCGTGCCGGGCGCGTGAGGGCGAAATGGTGTTGGATCGGTCATCGAAGGTCCCTCCTGCACTCACCGTCGCAGTGCGCTTACCAGTCCGTGTGCTTTGGCCGCAACCTCCTCCGGACTGTCTCCCGGCTTGTAGATCGCCGACCCGATACCGAAACCGGCCGCCGACGCCTCGCGCCACCGCGCCAGGTTGGGCGCATCCATGCCGCCCACCGGCAGCACCGCGGTCCCTGGCGGCAGCACCGCGCGCAGGGCACGCAGCACCGCGGGGCTTGCCGCTTCCGCCGGAAACAGTTTAAGCGCATCGGCGCCGGCCGCCAGCATGGCGAATGCCTCGGTCGGGGTAAAAAATCCCGGTACCGCCAGCAGGCCGTGCCGCTTCGCCGCCCGCACGACCGCCGCGTCCGCGTGCGGTGTGACAATGAGCCTGCCACCCGCGGCGGCAATCTCCATCACCTGGGCCTCGGTCATGACGGTGCCGGCACCGATCAGCAGCCGCTCGCCGAAAGCGCGCGCCAGCAGCGCGATGCTCTCCATCGGCTGCGGCGAATTCAGCGGGACTTCGACGATGGCAATGCCTTGCCCCTCCAGCGCCGCGCAGATCGCCACGGCTTCGTCGGGCCTCACGCCGCGGAGGATGGCGACCAGCGGGCAGCGTTGCAGCCAGGCGATCAGTTCCATGCCGCATGCCCACCGATCAACGCGAGCCCGCGCGCGGCGGCCTCGCCATCGTGCCGCTCGGGAAACCCGCCATGCACCGAGATCGCCCGCGCGTAGATCAGCGTAAGCTCGGGCGTACCGATCACGTGCACCACCTCGCCTCGCCGCCCGCCCAGCGCCGCACAGACCTCGTGGCCGATCAGGACGCCGGACAGGTAGGCCGGGGCATCGGTTTCGGCGAGGCTTCCCGCCAACGCCAACGAGCGGGCGCCGAAGATATGGTGGAGCAGGCCGCCTGGCTCAGCCGCCCGCCGCACACCGGCATCGAATGGCGCACCGTCCGCAGGCCCGTCGCGCATCATGCGCCCGAGGATCGTGTGGCCACGCAGTGCGGCAAACGCCTCGCCGGTCATGTGCGTGGTGAAGCCGATGATCCGGCCGCCCACGACCCGCACCCATTTCGAGTGGCTGCCGGGCAGGCAGGCCAGCCCGCTGCCGCCCATCGCCGCCAGCACGCCCAACACCTGTGTCTCTTCGCCGCGCATCACTTCGGCGACACCCGCCTCGTCCGTCGCGGACAGGCCCGGCACGACCTTCACCTGTCCCCAATCGAACTCGATCTCCACCAGACCGGCCGCAACTTCCGGCGCGCCGGCGGGGCAGGGCAGATACGGGGTCTCCTTCCAGCCCTGACGACTGCCGATCATGCCGGACAGCAGCACGTGGTTCTCGCCGGCGGCCAGCCAGGGACCGATTTCGTCGCGCAAAGTATCCGCATAGCGACCGTCCGGCACGTTGAGCAAGCCACGCAACGCCGTGCGCCGATCGCGGATACCGCCGTCGCGCGCGATGCGGAAGGCGCGGAAGCTGGTGGTGCCCCAGTCAACGCCAATCATCGACCAATCCCCCCTATGCCTCGTCCGACGCGAGCAGTGCCGCGTTGCCGCCTGCCGCTGCCGTGTTGATGGATACGACGCGCTCCTCGGCAAATCGATACAGCGTGATCGGACTGCCGGCCTTCGGGCCGGTGCCGGACAGGCCGCGTCCGCCGAACGGCTGCACGCCCACCACTGCGCCGATCTGGTTGCGGTTGACGTAGGTATTGCCAATGCGCAGCCGTTCGGCAATGCGCCGTTGCGTCGTCTCGATGCGGCTGTGGATGCCGAGCGTGAGGCCGAACCCCGTGGCGTCGATCGCAGCCAGCAGCTCGTCCAGCCGATCGGCGGCATAGCGCACGACGCAGAGGACAGGGCCGAAGATCTCCGCCTTCAGTTCGCTTGCGTGCCCGAGCAGATAAACGCGCGGCGCGAAGAAGCAGCCATGCTCGGTGCCGGAAGGCAGCGGCAGCGCGAACAACCGGGTGCCCAACTGCGCGGTGGCGCGTTCCAGCGAAGTGCGTGCTTCCTCGTCGATCACCGGCCCGACATCGGTGGCGGGGTCCAGCGGGTCGCCGATCAGCAGACGTCTCGGCGGCCCCGCGCAGCATACGCAGCAATCGATCGGCAATATCATCCTGCACGCAGAGCAACCGCAGCGCCGAGCAGCGCTGGCCGGCGGAACCAAACGCACTGGTCAGGACGTCGGTCACGACCTGCTCGGGCAGCGCCGAGCTGTCGACGATCATCGCGTTGATGCCGCCGGTTTCAGCGATGAGTGGCACGATCGGCCCCGGCCGCTGGGCGAGTGATCGCGCGATGGTCTGCGCGGTCTCCGTGCCCCCGGTGAACGCGACCCCAGCGATGCGCGCATCATTCACCAGCGCCTGACCGACTGTCCCATCGCCCGGCAACAGAGCAAGCGCCGACCGCGGCACGCCTGCGTCGTGCAGCAGTGCGATGGTGCGATCAGCGATCAGCGGTGTTTGCTCGGCTGGCTTGGCTGCCACTGCATTGCCTGCGGCAAGCGCGGCGGCGATCTGGCCGGTGAAGATCGCCAACGGAAAGTTCCACGGCGATATGGCGGCGAACACGCCTCGACCGCCCAGCGCCCAGGTATTCCGCTCGCCGGTCGGCCCGGGCAACTCGCGCGGTGCGGCAAAGTCACGTCTGGCATGCAGCGCATACCAACGGCAGTAGTCCGCGGCCTCGCGAATTTCGGCCATGCCGTCGGCCAATGTCTTTCCGGCCTCGCTGGCGAGCAGAAAAAGCAGTTCCTCGCGTGACGCCTCGATCAGGTCGGCGGCACGTTCCAGTATCACGGCGCGATGGTCGCCGCCGGCCGTGTCCCAATCGCGCCAGCCGCTGGCGAGCATGTTGAGTTCCGCGTCGATTTCCGCCGGACCGGCATCGTCGATCGCCCCGACCACGATACGACGATCGGCGGGATTGCGGATTTCGCGCCCGCCTATGGGCACGCGCCTCGCATGACGGCGAACCGCGATGAGCAGGCCCGGTGCGATCGCACGATCGCCAAGGTCAAATCCAGCGGAATTGACCCGATCCGGATAAAGATCGCGCGGCAGGGGAATCCGCGGATTACGACCGCCACCGAGCGCTCGCGCTCGCCCCACCGGATCCGCGACGATCGCCTCCTCCGGCACGGACGGATCGACCAGGCGATGCACGAAGCTGGTGTTGGCGCCGTTCTCCAGCAGCCGCCGCACCAGATACGCGAGCAGGTCCTCGTGCGTACCGACAGGTGCATAGACACGCACGGGATACGTCGCACCGTGATACAGCGCCTCGCCCATGCCGTGCAGGCGCTGCATCTCGAAGTCCTGGCCTCCCGCGCACTCCAGAACATACGCCAGGCTGTGCGCATTGTGCGTGGCGAACGCCGGATGGATCGCGTCGCGGCACTCCAGCATGCGCCGCGCGACGGCGAGCCAGCTCACATCGGTCGCGGCCTTGCGGGTGAACACCGGATAGTCAGGGTGGCCCTGTACCTGCGCCAGCTTGATCTCGCTGTCCCAGTAGGCGCCCTTCACCAGCCGCGTCGGGATGCGATGCCGTGTGCGCCGGCCCAATTCCGCGACCCAGTCGATCAGGGGAAGTGCACGCTTCTGATAGGCCTGCACGGCAAGACCAAGCCCATCCCAGCCGGCCAATCGCGCGTCGGCCAGCACGGCGGCGAAGATGTCGAGGCTGATCTCCAGCCTGTCGGCCTCCTCGGCATCGATCGTAAGGCCGATGTCGGCGTCCTTCGCCGCGAGCGCCAGCCCGCTCAGCGTGCCGATCAGCGCCGGCACGCAGCGCCTTGACTGCAACGGCTCATAGCGTGGATGCAGGGCGGACAGCTTCACCGAAATGCCCGGTCCCGCGATTGGCCCGCTTCCCTGTGCGCTGCGGCCGATGGCGCCAATCGCATGGAGATAAGAGAGCCGGTAGCGTTCCGCATCGGCGTGCGTCTTCGCGGCCTCACCCAGCATGTCGAAGCTGTAGCGCAGGCGCCGGTCGGCGCGTGTCAGCGCCTCCTCGATCGTGCGACCCATCACGAACTGCCGCGCGAGCACCCGCATGCCGCGGCGCAGCGCCGTACGGATCACCGGCTCGCCGAGCCGCCTTATCATTCGTCCGATCGCCGCCTGAATGCCGCCCGGCGCATCGTTCAGCGTCAGCACGCGGCCGGTCAGCATGAACGCCCAGGCAGAGGCGTTCACTGCGATGCTGTCGCCTTGTCCGAGATGGCTCTGCCAGTTGGCGGCAGCGATGCGGTCCTCGATCAGCGCGTCGGCGGTCGCGGCATCCGGAATGCGCAGCAACGCCTCGGCGAGGCAAAGCAGCGCCACGCCTTCCGCGGTGCCGAGACCGTATTCGGCCAGGAAGTCGGTGACATCGGCGCCGGGCCGGTGCGCGGCACGCGCGGTGCGAACCAACGCGTGAGCCCGGGCGTCGACTCGGGTGCCGATCTCCGGCGGCAGCGTCGCGGCCACCAGCAGCGGCGCCAGAACATCAGGCTCCGGCGCGCGGTGGAGACTGCGAATGCGGGTTCTGTCGTCCTGCATGGATCAGCCAGGTCGCCACGATGGCGCGCAGTGACGATAGCATTGTCATTGCGAGCGAAGCGAAGCAATCTCCATCAGGCAGACTCCGATAGGCTTGCTGCCTCGCTTCGCTCTTCGCAATGACCTGCTACGCGAACTGCGAGGCGTCGAAGCCGTTGGGCAATCCACCGGTCGGCTTGATCATGGCATAGGGTGCGCGCGGCAGGAACTGTCCGGTTCCCGGCTCCGCCTGCACCTTACCGTCGCGCATCGCGACTCGGCCACCCTTGACCGTGGCAACCGGCCAGCCGATCACCTCGAACCCTTCATACGGCGTGTAATCGATGACATGCTGCATCAGCGCATTAGTGATGGTGACGCGCTTGCCTGGGTCCCAAAGCACCAGGTCGGCATCCGACCCAGGCGCGATCGTGCCCTTGCGTGGGTACAGCCCAAACAGCTTCGCCGGATTCGTGGCAATCAGCCGAACGTAGGTGTTGAGATCGATCCGCCCCTTCGCGACGCCCTCGCTGAACACCAGCGGCAGCCGCGCGGCCAGTCCCGGCACGCCGTTCGGAATATCCGGGAATGGCGCGTTGTTGCCGTGGATGCGCTTGCCATGCTCGCCCTCGTAACTCGCGCCGCTGTGGTCCGACGAAACGATGTCGAGCGTGCCGCGCCGCACGTCACCCCATAGAGCCTCGCTGGTGACGGCGTCGCGCGGGCTGGGGCTGCACATGAACTTGGCGCCCTCGAAACCCGGTCGATCCATGTCGTCAGCGCCAAGCACGAAATACTGCGGACAGGTCTCGGCCCACACCTTCAGTCCGCGCGCCTGCGCGCGGGCGATCTCCTCCGCCACCTCGGAGCACGAGACGTGAAACACCTGGATCGGCTGATCCACCATCTCGGCAAGTGCGATCGCGCGATAGGTCGCCTCGCGCTCCACCACCTTGGGCCGCGACCACGAATGGTATTTCGGCGCGCTCCGGCCATCGGCCATCAGGGCCGCGGTGCGCCAGCGGATCGCCTCGTAGTTCTCGCAATGCACGGTCACCAGCGCGCCGTTGCGCCGCGCCGCCGCCAGGACGCGGATAAACTCGCGGTCGTCCAGATGCGACGGCTCGTAGGTGAGGAACACCTTCAGACTGCGGACACCCGAGGCGACCACCTCTGGGATTTCATCGCGCACCACGCTGTCCGATGGGTCTGTGATGATCTGGTGGAAGCTATAGTCCACCATCGCCTGTTTCGCGCGCCGATGGTACTCCGCCAGCGTGTCGCGGATCCCGTGGCCTTTGAACTGGGCGGCGAACGTGATGACGCTGGTGGTGCCTCCCGCAAGGCACGCGGTGCTGCCGGTGACGAAACTCTCCTCGTCCACGCCACCGGTGGGGCGCAACTGCTCGATATGGCAGTGCGTATCGACGCCGCCCGGCATCACGTAGAGCCCGCCCGCGTCCAGTGTTTCGTCTCCGTCGAGCTTGTCGCCGATCGCGGCGATGCGGCCATCGCGCACCCCCACATCGGCGCGATACGTGTCGGCGGCCGTCACCACCGTGCCGCCGCGGATCACCAGGTCATAGTCGGCCATGCACTGCCTCCGGTCAGATGCGAGAACTCGGTCGGTAGAATGGCGCATGTGCGCTCGGGTCGAAATAGTTGGCGTAGAACGCCTTCACATGCGGCAGCAGCGCCTTCGATAACCTGCGTCGCTCCACCTCGTCGTCCGCCAGCGCCTTGCTCAGATCCTCGTGCAGCGCGCGCAATGCGCCATCGCGATCGACCTTGGTGAATCTGCCGTCCGCATAGATCACCTCGCCATCGCAGATCACGCTGCTCACGCCGCTCGTCTTGGCGCGCTGCATCACCGCGTCGAGCAGAGGTGTCTCCGCGTCGAGATACGGATAGCTCACCTGCCGCCAGTCGATCAGCACCATGTCGGCCGCGCGCCCAGGCTCGAGCACACCCAGCCGCTCGCCGAACGCCGTGGTCTTCGCGCCACCCGAGGTCGCCATGCGGAACACCTGCGCCGTCGTCGGCACATCGTCCGCCATGCCCGGCACCCGGTGCGCGCGGAGCACCATCCGCATCTCCTGCAACATGTCGCGATCGTCGTTGATGCCCGCCTCGTCGAGGCCGATCGCGGTGTTGATCCCCTTCGCCTCGAACACGTTCAGCGCCGCGACGCCGGAACGCAGGCGGAAATTCGACGAGCAGTTGTGGCAGATGCAGGTGCCCGTTGCCGCCAGTTTGTCGATGTCGGCCTCGTTCAGCCACACGCCATGGCCCAACGTCATCCGCGGTCCAAGCAGACCGAAGCGGTCGATAAATTCCACCGCGGTACCGCCGCCGCGACGCTGCGCGTATTCCTTCTGGTACGCCGTCTCCACCAGATGCATGTGCAGCGGCACATCGTATTTGCTTGAGGTCTCCGCCAGACGCGCAAGCGCCGCGTCCGAGCACCAGTGCAGATTGGCCGGCGCCAACTGGATCTTCACGCGGCTCTTGTTCTGGTGCCGCCCGTGCATGCCCTCGAACAGCGCGATGTAGTCGTCGAGCGAAAGCTGGAACCGATCGAACCAGCGCTGCATCGGCCCGCGCAGCTCCGGCGGCAGGCTTGCGACGAACGTCGCATCGTCCTGATACACCAAGCGGTTCTGGTCGCGCACCGCGAATGAATACGACACCCGCATGCCGACATCCTCGTACGCGCGGATCACCTCGTCCGCGCGCCCATCCACCTCGGCCAGCTTGCCCGGCATCCAGCCATGGATGTGCTGCACCGTCGTAATGCCCGAGGCGATCATCTCGAACGCCGAGTACAGCGTGTCGAGGTACATGTTCAGGTTCCGCGCCACCATGCGCGTGACGAACCACAGCTCCAGCGGCATGTCGGGCGAACCGAGCTGCACCGGCGTCAGTCCGACATGGTGGTGACCGTTGATGAACCCAGGCAGCAGGATCTCGTTGCCGGTGCCGATCACCGGCACGGTCGGATGCTTGCGGGACAGATCGGCGAAGGTGCCGATCGCGGTGATCGTCCCGTCCTCCTGGAGCACGGCACCGTCCGCGACCTCCTCCCAGCGATGACGATCCAGGGCGCGGGCGATCATCGCGCGGCTGCGGATCAGTGATGCGGGCATGCCGATCTATCTCCTTGGTTGGCTGCACCCCCTCCCCAACCCTCCCCCGCTGCGCGGGAGAGGGGGCGCAATACTCCCTCTCCCGCGCTGCGGGGGAGGGTTGGGGAGGGGGTGCCACAATTCACTCCGCCGCGATCGCCTCCTGCTCGGCGAACGCACGATCCACCTCATCCTGTAGCAGCCGCGTCAGTTCGCGCCGCAGCGCCTCCGCCTCATGCGAGAACAGATCCCGCGGCCGCGGCAGATCTATCGGCACCACCATCTTCACCCGTCCCGGGCGCGCGGTGAACACCACCACCCGGTCCGCCAGCGCGATCGCTTCCTCGATGTGATGCGTGACGAACAGCACGGACGCACCCGACGCCTGCCACACGTCCAGCAGAAAATCCTGCATCTTCGCCCGCGTCTGCACATCCAGCGCAGCGAACGGCTCATCCATCAGCAACACCTTCGGTCGCATCGCAAGCGCGCGCGCCACCGCGACCCGTTGCCGCATCCCACCCGACAGTTCATCCGGCCGCTTGTCCATCGCCTCGGACAGCCCGACACGCGCCAGCGCACGACGTGCCACTTCCTTGCGTGCGGACACTGCCTCCCCGCGCAGCGACAGCCCGAAGCTCACGTTCTGCCAGACGGAAAGCCACGGAAACAGCGAGGTCTCCTGAAAGATCAGACTGCGCTCCGGCGATGGCGTCTCCACCGGATCGCCGAACGACCAGATGCCGCCGGCACTCGCAGCCTCCAGACCCGCGACCAGATAGAGCAGCGTCGATTTGCCGCAGCCCGATGGCCCGAGCAGCGCGATGAACTCGCCCGGCACCACATCTAGCTCGAAGTCACGCAGTGCCTCGTGCGCGCGTGCCGTCCCCGCCGCCCACGTCTTGCCGACGCCACGGCACACCACGGCATCCTTCGACGAAAACGGCTTGCTTGGCCTAAAGACCACTCATCACCTCTCGCGGCACCCAATACAGCAATCGCCGCTGCACCTGGCGGAGCAGGAAATCGAAGCTGAACCCAAGCACGCCGATCAGCCCGATCGTGAAGAACACCAGCGACGGATTGAACGTGTTGCGCGCCAGCATGATCACCTGACCCAGGCCGTAGCCCACGCCCGTTGCCTCGGCAATCAGGACTACCATCCAGGCACCGAACAGGTTGAGCCGCAGCACCATGAACAGTCCCGGCAGGATCGCCGGGATCACCACGCGCGCGTAGATCTGCCGCTTGCTCGCTCCCATCGTGCGCGCGACGTTGATGAAGTTGCGGTTCACTCCGTCGATCTGCGTGATGGTTGCCAGCACCATGTGGAAGAACAGTGCCACCACCACCATGAAGATCGCCGGCCCGTTGCCGATGCCGAACAGGAAGATCGCCACCGGCAACCACGCGATCGGCGATACCGGCGCGAGCAGCGTGATCGTCGGCAGAGTGAGTTTCTCGAACAAACGGAAATAGCGGATCGTCACGCCGGTGGAGATTGCCAGCGTGAAAGCGATCACCAGCCCGGTCAGCACCCGCCCGGTGGACGACAGCACCGTATAGAGCACCGCCATCGGCGGGCTCGGCCCCGAACCGCCGACGCCGATCTGCCAGCGGTTCACCGTGTTGAAGAACTTCGCCTGGTCGACGATGTTGCCGATGAACACATGCGGCGGCGGCAGCAGCTTCGGGTCCGACCAGCCGAGTGCCCAGCAAGCCTCCCACAGACCCGCGAACAGCCCGATGGATAGCGCGCCCCACAGAATGCGTGGTGCCACCTCGGCGACCGCCACACGGAACCGCGCCAGCGGCACGGCGCCGAGAGGCGGCAGCGTCGCGTCAGGCAGCCGACTTGTACTTGAGCTTGCCATACAGGTCCTGATTGGCGGCGATCACCTGCTCGAGCAGCGTCCAGTCGATCGCATCGCGGCCGGGCTTCTTCTTGATGTAGCCCATCTCGGCAATCAACTCGACGCGATCGAGGATGAACTGTGTCTGGCTGCGCGCGTCCACCACCGAGGGCTGCTTCGTCTTCGCGATGCGCGCATTCTCCATCGAGGTCTTGTAGTAAGGTCCGACCAGGATTTGCAGCGTCTCCTCGGGCTTCGTCTCCGCCATGTACTGCGCCTTCATCATCCCCTTGATGAGGGACTTGAGCGCCGTCGGGTTCTGCGTGATGAGCTCGGTGCGCACCGCCAGTACACAGTCGGTATAGCCGGGACCGTAGATGTCAATGCCATCGGACAGCATGACGCTGCCCTTCACGTCGTTCAGCAGCGCCGTGCCGTACGGTTCGATGGTGCAGATCAGGTCGAGCGCTCCGGCCTTGAACGCCTCCACCGCCTCCGGCGTATTGCCCATGTAGCGCACATTGATGTCCTTGAAGGCAACGCCGTGCTTCTTCATCCAGTCGTACGGCAACACTTCGAGCGTATCCATCTGGAACGTGCCGAGGGTCTTGCCCTTCAGCTTTTCGGGACTGTCGAGCCCGGGCTGCGCGACCAGCACGCAGCCCTGGATACCACCGCCGGCAATGATCTTCACCGGCGCGCCCGCGTCGTACAGCGCGACGAAGCTGGTGTACGGGATCAGGCCGGCGTCCACCTGCCCGGTGCCGAGGAACGTCACCTGTTCGGCGAAGGTCGGTGTGATGATGAAGTCCAGCATCACCCCTTCGTCCTTCGCGGTCTGTAGCGCGTTCGCCAGGAAGTAGTTCAGATTGCAGAAGCCCGAGCCATGCGTGGATTTGATATGGGTTTCCGCGGCGTGCGCGGCGCCAGCGCCCAGCGCGAGCGTCAGCGTGCTCGCCGCGGTGGCGCGGAGGAAGCCGCGTCGGTTGAACTGCGTTGCGCGCAGCCGGGTCAGGTCAAGCGAGCCGTGTTCACACATGACGACATCTCCTGTGCGTGGGGCTGGATGGAATGCGAGTTGAGGGGTGGTGTGCGCATGCCGGGAACCCGTGGCGCGGGAGAGGAGTGGCACGCCAACCGTAGCCATCGCCGGAGCGACGCTGCGCTGTTCGGTTCCCGCTATGGACTGGTTATGCGAGCGGCATGCCACTTGCCGGTGGCCGCTATCCAGCCGTTGCTGCCTGCCATCCGCTCAAATGATGGTCACGCAATCGGGCATTCGCCTAATGCGCCAGCAACGGCGCCGATGGTCTTGCCGCATCGCGCGCAACGACTAGAACACCAGCCAATGCGTCTGACCCATCCCACCATCCGCCCCGTCGGGCGCACCATCACGTTCCAATTCGACGGCTCGTCGATCGCCGCCCTGGAAGGCGAGACGATCGCCGCCGCGCTGTCTGCAGCGGGCATCGTCGCATTTCGGCGCACCCAGAGCGGCGCGCCGCGCGGCCTGCATTGCGGCATGGGGGCCTGCTTCGACTGCGTCGTGACAGTCGATGGCCGTATCGGCCAACGCGCCTGCATGACCAAGGTGGCTGACGGCATGATTGTCACCGGCGCCGCGGCGCTGCCGCTCGCGGAACTCGGCAGCGAACCGGACGCCGCGCAGGCTGAGGACCGGGTGTGTGACGTGCTGGTGGTTGGCGGCGGCCCCGCCGGGCTGTCGGCGGCAATCGCGGCGGCCGAAGCTGGCGCCGCTGTCGTCGTGCTCGATGAACGCAGCGCCACGGGCGGTCAGTATGCGAAGCCGCTGGCCGACAGCCACGCGGATGCGGCACCCGACGCCCAGTTTCGCCTTGGCACCGCGTTGCGCGATCGCGCAGTGGCCGCTGGTGCCCGCATCGAGACCGAAGCCGTCGTGTGGGGAGGCTTCGGCGCCGACGAGATCGCCGCCCTGGTCGGTGGCCGCGCCGTGACATTCCGGCCGCGCCGTCTCGTGCTGGCACCCGGCGCGCATGAGCGGCCGGTGCCCTTACCTGGCTGGACGCTGCCGGGCGTGATGACCACCGGCTCGCTGCAAACCCTGGTGCGTGCCCAGCGCGTCTGCCCCGGCGAGCGCGTGCTGATCGCCGGCAGCGGCCCGCTCAATCTCCAGCTTGCCTGCGAACTGCTCGCGTGCGGGGTGAAGCCGGTGGCCGTTCTGGAAGCCGCGCCGCGTCCTGGCCTTGCCGCGTGGCGCCAGGCGTGGACCATGGCACGTGCCGCGCCCGACCTGGTGCGCGATGGGATCGGCATGCTGCTGACGCTGAAACGCGCTCGGCGTGCCGGTGCTGTGGTCCGCGCGTGTGAGGGAACTGCGCGGCGATGGACGCGTGCAGTCCGCGCACGTTGCCGGCCGCGGGTTCGATCGCAGCTATGACGTCGATGTCGTGGCGCTGAACCTGGGCTTCCAACCGGAGACAGGTCTGGCGCGTGCGCTCGGCGTGAAGCAGCGCTTCGTGGATATCGGTCTGGGTCATCTTGCCAGCGAGACGGATGAGGACGGCCGCACCTCGGTGGCCGGCGTTTTCGCCGTCGGGGACGGAGCGTCGCTGGGCGGCTCGCGCGTGGCGATGGCGCGGGGCCGGCTGGCCGGCCTGGCGGCCGCGCGCGAGCTTGGCTTCGACGCACCGGACGAACCGGCGACGCGCGCGGCGCTGCGCCGGGCGCTCGCGTTCCAGGATGCGCTGTGGACGCTGTTCTCACCGCCGCGGCTGCACCCGAATACGATCACCGATGAGACGATCGTCTGCCGCTGCGAGGAGGTGACGGCCGGCCGGCTGCGTCAGGAACTGGCGAACGGCCTGACCTCGCTGCCGGCGCTGAAGAAGGCGACGCGCGCCGGCATGGGCCGCTGCCAGGGCCGCTTCTGCGCCGCCACGATCGCGCGGCTCTGCCCCGATGCACCCGACGATTTCGCGTTCGCCGCGCCGCGCGCGCCGCTGCGTCCGGTGCCCGCCGCGCCGCTGATGTTCGAGGCGCCGGAGTTCGAGGCGCCACTGCTCAGGCTGCCCGCCGCCCCCGTGCACCTGCACAGGCTGCCGGAGCAGCCGCAGGAGACACGGCGTTGCGACGTGCTGGTGATCGGCGGCGGTCTCGCCGGGCTGTGCAGCGCGTATTTCCTGGCCAAAGACGGCGCCGACGTGCTGCTCGCGGAACGCGACGAGGCCGGCATGGCGGCGAGCACCGCGAATGCCGGCAGTCTGCATGTGCAATTGCTGTCGTACGACTTTACCGACGAGACGCCGGAGGATGGCGGCCAGGCGGCGCACACGCTGCCGCTCGCGCCCCGCTCCATCGCGCTGTGGAAGGAGATCGCGAAGGAAGCCGGCGAGGACCTGGGCATCCGCACCGAAGGCGGCCTGATGCTGGCCGAGGACGCCGCGGGGCTCGAGTGGCTGCGCCGCAAGTCGGCGATGGAGCGGCGGTGGGGCATCGAAAGCCACGTCCTCGGCGCCAACGAACTGCGCGCGCTGGCGCCGGCCGTGTCCGAGGACATGGTCGGAGCCGACTTCGTGCCGGCCGAGGGCTACGGCGATCCGCTGCGCGGCACCATGGCGGTGCTGAAGCTGGCGCAGCGCGCCGGTGCCCGCCTGCTGCGCGGCGCCGAGGTGCAGGCGATCGCGCGCGAGGGTGCGGCGTGGCATGTGCGGACATCGAAAGGGCTGATCATCGCCGGTCGCGTGGTGAATGCCGCCGGTCCTTGGGCGGCGCGCATCGGACAGATGGTCGGACTCGATCTGCCGGTCACCGGTACAGTGCAGCAGGTCATCGTCACCGAACCGGCGCCGCCGATGACAAAGCACCTGATCGCGCTCGCCAACCGGCATCTGTCATTGAAGCAGCAGGCGAGCGGCGGCTTCCTGGTGGGCGGCGGCTGGTTCGGCGGCTTCGACGCGACAACCGGGCGGACGCACAACCTGCGGCGCAACATCGAGGGCAACCTGTGGGTCTGCGCGCGCGCGCTGCCGGCGCTGCGCGGCCTGTCATTCGTCCGCTCCTGGACCGGCATCAACCCGGCGATCGACCGCGCGCCGATCCTGGGCGAGGCGCCGGGAAAGCCCGGGTTCTTCAACGCGGTGAGCGCGAACGGCTACACTCTGGGGCCGATCATCGGGCGAATCACCGCCGATGCGGTGCGCGGCGAGGCGGTCAATCCACACTATAGGCTGGAGCGTTTCGATGTGCTTCACCCCTGACCGCCGTCGGCTATAGTCGGCGGCCTTGTAATGGGAGCGGACCATGTCCAATGAGACGAAGCATCCGGAAACGCTGGTGCTGCACGCCGGCTGGCGGAGCGATCCGGCGACCAATGCTGTCGCCGTGCCGATCTACCAGACCACGTCCTATCAGTTCGACAGCGCCGAGCACGCCGCGAACCTGTTCGGCCTGAAGGAACTCGGCAACATCTACACCCGCATCATGAACCCGACGCAGGACGCATTCGAGAAGCGCGTCGCGGCGGTCGAGGGTGGCGTGGCGGCGCTGGGGCTCGCCTCCGGCCAGGCCGCTTCGGCGTTCTCTGTGCAGAACCTGGCGCGCGCCGGCGACAACATCGTCAGCTCCACCGACCTGTATGGCGGCACCTGGAACCTGTTCGCCAACACGCTGAAGGACCAGGGCATCGAGGCGCGCTTCGTCGATCCGACCGACCCGGAGGCGTTCGCGCGCGCCACCGACGACCGCACGCGCGCCTACTACGCCGAAACGCTGCCCAACCCGAAGCTGATCGCCTTCCCGATCGCCGAGGTGGCGGCGATCGGCCGGAAGTTCGGCATCCCGCTGATCATGGACAACACCGCCGCCCCGGTGCTGGTGCGCCCGTTCGACCATGGCGCGGCGGTGGTGATGTACTCGACCACGAAGTATATCGGCGGCCACGGCACCTCGATCGGCGGCGTGGTGATCGACGGCGGCAACTTCCCGTGGGATCAGCACAAGGCACGCCAGCCGCTGCTGAACACGCCGGATCCCAGCTACCACGGCGCGGTGTGGGCGGAGGCCGCGAAGCCGCTCGGCCCGATCGCCTATATCCTGCGCATGCGCGTGGTCCTGCTGCGCGACCTCGGCGCGGCGATGAGCCCGTTCAACGCGTTCCTGTTCCTGCAAGGCCTGGAGAGCATGCCGCTGCGCATGCGCGAGCACTGCAAGAACACGCTCGCGGTGGCGAAGTACCTGTCCGGGCGCAAGGAGGTGACGCGGGTGATCCATCCGGCGTTCCACACCGGCGTCGCGGCGGAGCGGACGGCGAAGTACCTGCCGCACGGCCATGGCGGGCTGCTGGGCTTCGAGCTGGCCGGCGGCGTGGAGGCGGGCACGCGCGTTCATCAACGCGCTCCAGATGTTCTACCACGTGGCGAACATCGGCGATTCGCGTTCAGCTCGCGATCCATCCGGCAAGCACGACGCACTCGCAGCTCACCGAGGCGGAGCAGCTCGCGACCGGTGTGACGCCGGGCTACATCCGGCTGTCGATCGGCATCGAGCACATCGACGACATCATCGGCGACCTGTCGCAGGCGCTGGACGCCGCCGGCGGTGGCCTGAAAGCCGCGGCGGAATAACCAAAATCTCCCCCTCCTCTTGCGGGAGGGGGAGTTCTCCTTCGCCTCAGTCGCGCACCACTTCGAGCTTGAGGAAGTGCGTCGCACACGAAATGCATGGGTCGTGGTTGCGCACTGCCTGCTCGCAACGCAGGCGCAACGCCGCATCAGGCAAGTCCAGCCAGCCGCCGGCAAATGCCTTCAGATCGTCCTCGATGCTCGGCTGGTTCTGCGATGTCGGCGGCACGATCTTCGCATCCAGAATGGTGCCCTCCGCGTCCAGCCGGTAGCGATGGTACAGCATGCCGCGCGGCGCCTCGGTACAGGCATAGCCGACGCCGGCGCGCGGCGTCAGATCGAGATGCGGCTGTTCCGGCTCCTGATAGGCGCCAATGATCCGCAACGCCTCGTCGCAGGCGTAAAGCACCTCCACCGCGCGCACCACGATGCTGCGGAACGGATTGGTGCAAGTCTCGCCTAGGCCTGCCTGCTTCGCCGCGTCTCGCGCCAGCGGCGACAGCAGCGCGGAGTTCAGGCTGTAGCGCGCTATCGGACCTGTCAGATAAGGCCGCCCATGCAGGTGCGAGTGCAGCGCATTGGATCGCCTGACATGCGACTCCTCGAAATGCGCGTCATAGTCGCGCGGCGTGATGTCCAGTCCCTTGTTCGACACCACGTGTCCGGCGTTGAACGGATACTCGCCCGCCTTGCCAAGCGCCACGAACTCGTAGTCGCGCTCGCAGTCGGGAAAATCGAAGCCGGACACCCAGCGCACCGTCTGCGATCGCGATGTCGCGCGCACGCTGCAAAGGCTCGACCAGCGTGCGCAGTTCGCGTGGCGACGGCGCGCGATAGAAGCCACCCACGCGCACGTTCACCGGGTGGATCGCGCGGCCGCCGAGCAGCTCGAGGATCTGGTTGCCGACCTTCTTCAGCTCGAGGCCCTGGCGCACGGTGTCGCCGTGGTCATTCGCCATATCGATCGCGCCCTCGTAGCCGAGAAAATCGGGAGCGTGCAGCATGTAGATGTGCAGCGCGTGGCTTTCGATCCATTCGCCGCAATACAGCAACCGCCGCAGCTCGCGCACCGGCTCGGTCACGGTGACGCCGAGCGCGTCCTCCATCGCGTGCACCGCGCTCATCTGGTAGGCGACGGGACAGATGCCGCAGATGCGCGCGGTGATGTCGGGCGCCTCGGTATAGGCGCGGCCGCGCAGGAAGGCCTCGAAGAACCGTGGCGGCTCGAAGATCTTCAGCTCGACGTTGCGCACGGTGGCGCCGTCGAAGGTGACCCGCACGCCGCCCTCACCCTCGACCCGCGCCAGCCAGTCGACGTTGATCGTCTTACGAGCCATGCCGCGCAGCCTCCTCGCGGAACGGCGGTTCGCCGACGTTGAACGTGCTGTAGACGCGCTGAAGGTCGCGCTCGCTCATGCCGCAGGCGGCAAGCTTGCGCGCTCAGCGACGGCGTGTTCGGCGATTCCATCGGCCCGAAGCAGCCATAGCAGCCGCGGTTGTACGCCGGGCAGATCGCGCCGCAGCCGGCATGTGTGACCGGCCCGAGGCATGGGATGCCGCGCACCAGCACGCAGGCCGTGCCGCGCAGCTTGCACTCGACGCAGACGCTGTGCGCCGGCGTGTTGGGCTTGCGCGCGTTCAGGAACGCCGCCAGCACTTCGAGCAACTGGTGCTTGTTGATCGGGCAGCCATGCAGTTCGAAATCGACGTTGACGTGCGCCTTGATCGGCGTCGAGGTGGCGAGCGTATCGATGAAGTCGGGTCGCGCATACACCGCCTGGGTGAACTCGCGCACGTCGCTGAAGATTGCGCAGCGCCTGGATGCCGCCGGCGGTGGCGCAGGCGCCGATGGTGATCAGCGTACGCGACTGCCGCCGCACCGTGTGCAGACGTTCGGCATCGTGCGGCGTGGTGACGGAGCCTTCGACCAGCGACACGTCATAGGGGCCGCGCACGACGCCGCGCGTGGCTTCGGGGAAATAGGCGATGTCGACCGCTCCGGCGACCGCCAGCAGCTCGTCCTCGCAGTCGAGCAGCGAAAGCTGGCAGCCGTCGCAGGAGGCGAACTTCCAGACGGCGAGCTTGGGCTTGCGGACGTTCGGCCATCATATCTCCCTCAGCCCCAGCAGCCGGCGCACCTTGTCGTAGCGCATCACCGCGCCGTCCTTGCAGATGAAGCTGCCGGCCGAACTGGCAGTGACCGCACAGCCCGACGGCACATTGCATGTTGCGCTCCAGCGACAGATGGATCGTCTCCTCCGGCATGCCGATATCGTGCAGCGCGCTCGCGGCGAACCGCATCATCACCTCCGGCCCGCACACCAGCGCCATTGCGTTCTCGGCGTCGACGCCGAGACGCGGGATCAGCTTGGTCACCACGCCGACATGGCCGCGCCAGTCGCTGCCGGCGTGATCCACGGTGACCTCGATCTCCATGTCGAGCTGGCGCCGCCAGCTTGCGAGCTGCCGGCGGAACAGGATGTCCTCCGGCCGCCGTGTGCCATACAGCAGCACCAGCTTGCCGAACCGCCTGCGCTCCGCCTGTAGCGCATAGAGCGCGGGCCGCAGCGGCGCCAGACCCAGGCCACCGGCCACCACCACCACGTCGCGACCGTAGCCATCCGCCACCGGCCAGGCGGTGCCATACGGACCGCGCAGTCCCAGCGTGTCGCCGGCGGCGAGCCTGCGTCACCGCCTCGCTCACCTTGCCGACCGCGCGAACGGTCTGCACCAGGCGCGTCGCATCCGACGCGTCGCCGCTGATGCTGACCGGGATCTCGCCCACGCCGAACACGTACATCATGGTGAACTGGCCCGGCGCGTAGTCCATCAGCGCGCCGCCGTCCGGCGCGACCAGATCGAGCGTCCAGGTATCCGGCAGCTCGCGCACGCGCCGCGCCACCCGCGCGACGCGCGGCACCATCGCGTCCGGCGCCGATGCCGGCGCGTTCAGCGAGGCGGTCCATAGACATCCAGGAGCTGCAGCCGCATGGCCTGCAACCGTTGCACCAGCACGGGCAGAAAGCGCTTCAGCAGCGCATAGCCGAGATCGTGGTCCACCTCGCACTTGTCGCGCAGGCACTTCGCATCGAGCGCGATCGCGCGCACCAGCTCGGTCGCGCGTGCATCGTAGCCCCAGCGATAAGGCGGCAGCAGCCAGGTCAGCCCGACGATGTCGCCCTCGCCCAGCGTCTCGAACTGCACCGCGCCGCGGCCAGGTGCGGCCACCTCCAGCGCGACGCGGCCATGGCGGATCAGATAGATCCAGTCGGCCGGATCCTCGGCATGGAACAGATACTGCTCGGCGTCGAACCGCACGTTCTTCGCGCAGCCCGCCGCCAGGTTGATGAATTCCGCACCGAGCCCTTCGAACAGCCGGTGCTCGGAGACGATACGCTCAAGCCCTTCCATCGCTGCCTCCTTCGCCCCGGATGGCGCGGACCTCTTCGGTGATATCGATGCCGACCGGACACCAGGTGATGCAGCGCCCGCAGCCGACGCACCCCGATGTGCCGAACTGATCGACCCAGTTCGCCAGCTTGTGCGTCATCCACTGCCGATAGCGCGAGCGCGCCGAACCGCGCACCGACCCGCCATGGATGTAGGAAAAATCCATGGTGAAGCAGGAATCCCAGCGCCGCTTGCGCTCCGCCGCGTTGCCGGCGAGATCGTTCTCGTCCCACACCGCGGTGCAGAAGCACGTCGGACACACCATGGTGCAATTGCCGCAGGTCAGGCAGCGTTCCGCCACGTTGTCCCAGCGCGGATGCTCCAGATTGGCCTGCAGCAGCTCGCGCACGTCGTCCGAGCGCATATGCCGCCCCATGTTGCCCTCGGCTCGCGCAATTGCGTCGGCCGCCTTTGCCGTATGCCGCGGTTCGGCCGGCGTACGCGGCACTTTCGCGAGCAGAGCGGCGCCGCGCTCACTGCCCACTTCGACCAGGAACTCGTGCTCATCGCCGAGCAGTTCGGTCAGCGAAAGGTCGAAGCCATCCTGCGCCTTCGGGCCAGCGTTCATCGACACACAGAAGCACGTGCCGCCTGCCTGTCCGCAATTCACCGCGACGATGAAGGCGCCTTCCCGCCGCGCCTGGTAATGCGGATCGACGTACGGACCATGCAGGAACACCCGGTCCTGAATGGCGATCGCGCGCAGCTCGCATGATCGCACGGCAAGGAAGGCGTAGCGTTCCGCCGGTTCAGCCGTTGCCGTCACCGTCATCCCGCCGTCAGTGCGCTCGGCACGCCACAGCCGCAGCAACGGCGGATGCAGGAAGCGCTTCCAGGCATGCGGTCCGACATTGTAGCCGAACAGCGCGGCATCCTCGCGCCGCCGTACCCGGTAGTGGCCGCCCTCCTGCTCGTCCGTCCATCCGGCCGGCAGATCCGCGACCGATTCGATATCGTCATATATGATCGCCTGGTCACGCAGCCGCGGGCCGATCACGCGGAAGCCCTCGGCGCGCAGGTTGTCGATGAGACCCGCTAGCCCCTGCCGCGTGATCACGGATACCGCGTCGTCGTTCATCAAACCATAACCCTCATCGGCTAACGCCGTCGCCGTGACAGTGCCCCGGCAGGTTCACACAGGTATTGATCCAGCTCAATGCGCGTCCTGCGCCGCCGGGTCTTGCCCTGCGTCCTACAGCACGCCTAATTGAACGGCACAGCGAAACCCGACGCGGCGTAATCCGGTCGGGTGGCAATGTGTCTTGAGCACCTGGACAGAAGACCAAAAGCGCCATGGCGTGCTAAGAGGGAAGCCTGGGCAGCGTCCAGGCTCGGGGGAAACATGTTTACGATCGTCAGAAAGTTCAGTCTGACACGCGGCTCGGCACCCGAGGTCGCGCGTCGCGTACAAGAGAGTTTTGTGCCGCTGTTGCGAAAACTGCCAGGTTTCAGGGACTATTATCTGCTTGAGGGCGGACCGGATGTGCTCGTGAGCATCCGTGTGTTCGACAGTGCCGACGAAGCGCTCGCCTCAAACGAGATCGCGGCCAACTGGATGAGGGACAACGTCCTGGAGTTCGTGAAAGGCATGCCAGACGTCATGGCGGGCAGCGTACTCGTCGCCGATGGCAAGAGCGCCCCGAGAGACGTCCAATGAAAGCGGTAGCAAACCACATGGTCACGTGCCGATGAATGCCCGGTTTATATGGGAAATCTGCGGTGCCCAAATGCCGGTGTTTGGCACCATGCAACCGGCAAGCAACTGAAAGGCACCGCTTAGGGTATGAAATTGGGGACATCACCCAGCAAATACCACGGCCACGAGTTCGCGTAGAAGCGGCGTCCGGATTGTGTACAGAAAGCCGTTATGCCACGCCAAGAGTTCTCTGGGCTTTGCCACTCCGGCGCGGAATAGGCCATTTGCCCCGCCGCGATGATGAAGCACTTTCCGGCCGCAACCTCTTGCTGGATCATGTCGTTCGTCTGCGCCCAGCGAATTTCGAACAGATCAGCGAGAGCTCCGCATCCGATTGTTGGGCGCATGGCTTGATCTGCGACCACGCGTGCGTGAGCGGGACAAGAGATGGCCCACACTACGAGAGTGAACCCGACAACTGCGCATCCGATCTTCACGGCTTGGGCTTCAGAAGTGCCAGATGCGCGAGCTTATGAAATCGCTCTGTAGTGGACGTTGTAGGACCCGCCAACTATTTGTCGCGTCTATGCCGCGTCTTTTTCCGTCGTCAACAACGCTCGGATACCGGCCTCAGCCTGCGCGGCGCTTGCCTCCAGTTCGCTGGCCAACGTATTCAGAACCGCGTAGACTGAATCCTTGTAGTAATAACACGCATACTGACGATAGCGGCCGGCGCGGTCCCGCAGCTGCTCTGGCGTCTCATCGATGTGCTGTGTTGGTTCTCGTGGCATGGTTGCCTCGCATTCACATTGTAATGTTGACCGGCGGCGCTCGGCGGCGAGCTCCTTCAGCCGCTGCCGCGTTGCCGCGTCGTCCACACGCCGATGGCAACAGCGCATCGCGCTGCGATCGGCGCCGATGATCGAAAAGCCCCGCGCGGCTCGGCGAGCCGCAGGCGTCACCACTTTCTTGACGTGATGTCCTTCAACACCGCGTTGTCCGGCGTCGCCTCGGCCAACAGCTTCTTCAGCTTGCCGTTCTCAGCCTCAAGCTGCCTCAGCCGCTTGGCGTCCGATACGCTCATGCCGCCGAACTTCGCCTTCCAGGCGTAGATATGCCGTGCTTGCGGCACACCTCAGCTACTTCATTCCCGGCTTCCACCGAACGCCGATGATCTGCTCTTCGGCCAACCGGCTTCGCTTCAGCCGTCCGTCTCCCCTCGGGGTCGCGGACTCCACTCATACCTGGAGGAGTTCTCCGGGCTCAGGTCAATGTGACTTGAACCTACGGCCGCATCTACAACCAAGCGGTGCATTTGATGCAACCATTAATTCTACCTCTGTTCCCTCGCGTCGCAGGCAGAAAGGTCACTTATGCCAATCAGTCGAGGGATCGCAGCGCGTCTCTCTGTATTCAATCTGTTACCCGATCAATGGATGGTCTACGGCCCGGAAAAATGCTGCATTTGTCAAGATCGTTGCAAATACTCTCAAGAGAATGTGAACCGCAGGCCTGCGGCGCCGCTGCGCCGTGCGGTGATTGCGCATCGGCAATCGGGGAGTTGAGCGGTCGTGAGGGGGGCCTTGCGGCACTGCCGGCGGTCGGCGCACCGCTGCCGGCGATGCGGTGACGATCGCGCCACGGCTGAGCGGTCAGCGCAGCCCCGTCATCTTGTCCCACTCACGGACGAACTGCGTATGCGTCTTGAGGAACGCATCCCAGTCGGTCGGCGCCAGCACCTTGAATTCGCTGATCGGGATGCCGCCTGCCGGAGGCTGGCACGTCGGCGCGCGGCGAATAGAGCGCCGTGGCGGCGACCAGCGCCTTCTGCCCCGGTACGCCAAGCAGCCAGTCCATGAACAGGCGCGCGGCCTGCGGATGCGGCGGGTTCTCCAGGATACCGTAGACGCCGGGCGTCGCGGTCAATCCCTCTGGCGCATTGACGAAGGCGATCGGCGCGCCCTTCGCCTTGAACTGGAGATAGCCCGAATACTGCGCGGTGGAGATCACCTTGTCCTGGCCGTTCACCGTGCGGTCGAACTGCTGCACGTAAGAGTTGAAGGCGCGCGGGTTCAATTCGCCGAACTTCTTCCAGTAATCGTCGCCGTAGATCTGCCTGATCATGTACCACGTCACATGCTGCAAGCCCGATGTGGAGATTTTGACGTTGATCGCGTCCTTCCACTTCGGGTCGAGCAGGTCCTTCCAGTTCTTCGGCGCCTGGTCGGCAGGCACGAGGTTGGGATTGTAGGCAATGCCGGCAACGATGATGACGCCCCAGGTCCACAGACCTTCCGGGCTGCTCTTGTACTCGGGCTTGTAGGCGGCCAATTCCGGCGATGCGTACGGCACGTAGCCTTTGCGCTTCTGGAAATCGAGCACGAAGCTCATGTCGGTAATCTGCATCACGTCAGCGAGGTACTGCTTCGCCTGGCGTTCGGCGTTCACCTTCGCGTACAGCGCGCCCGCCTGGAGGCGGACATAGTTGGTGGCGATCTGCGGGAACATCTTGTGGAAGTCCCCAAGATACTGCGCCATGTTGGTTTCCGGGTCGGTGCTGTAGAGGACGAGCTGACCTTCCTTTTCCGCTGCCTCCACATCGGCGCATGTCTTGAAGCCATCCATCTGGCGCGGGCTGTCGCACGCGGTGGCCCAGGCCATGGACCCGAGCAGCAACGCCGCCGAGGCCGCGAGCACCGAACACAGCCGGTTCAATGGTGTACTGCATCATGCAAGCAGCTCCAGCGCAGCGCGTGACAACGCCTGCACGCCCAATCCAATGCACCGTTCGTCCGGTTGATAGGCGGAATTGTGCAGCCGATCGCTGCGTCCGGGCTGCGACGAACCGACGCGCAACTGGAATGCCGGCACGAGATCGGCCATCAGCGCGAAGTCCTCGCCGCCGAGACTGGGCTCGAATTCGCTGATCACATCACCCAACTGCTGACGCACCGCGACGACCGTCGGTTCCAGGACGCTGTCGTCATTCCGCAGCGGCGGCACACCACGGCGATAATCCACGTCGCAGGCGACCCGCATACCTTCCAGCATGCCCGCGGCGAGACGCTTGATCGCGGCCTCGGCAGCATCGCGCGCCGGCGGGTGCAGCGTGCGGACGGTGCCTTTGATCAGGCACGCGTCGGGGATGATGTTGTAGGTGGTACCACCATTGATCGCACCCACGGTGACCACGGCCGGATGGGTCGGCCGAACCTCGCGCGAGACGACAGTCTGCAACTGGGCGACCAGCATCGCGGCGGCGACGATCGGATCGACCGCGTGATGCGGATACGCGGCGTGGCCAGACTTGCCGCGCACGACAATGTCGAACCGGTCCGCCGCCGCCAGGCAGGCGCCATGCACGAAGCCGAAACTGCCGACCGGGATCTCCGGGTGGTTATGGAACCCGAGGGCCAGATCGACCTTGGGGCCGTCCATGACGCCATCGGCGATCATGGCCTGCATTCCGCCGATACCCTCCTCGGCCGGCTGGAACACCAGCTTGATGGTGCCCGCAAGCTGCGGCGCCAGCTCCTTGAGCACCGCGGCAACACCGATCAGCGTCGTGGTGTGGATATCGTGGCCGCAGGCATGCATCAGGCCAGGCTTGGTGCTGGCGAACGGCAGGCCGGTCTTCTCCTCGATCGGCAGCGCGTCCATGTCGGCACGGATCGCCAGCACCGGGCCGGGGCGACCGCCTTCGATCAGGCCCACGACGCCGGTCTTGCCGATTCCGGTCTGGTGGGCGATGCCCAGTCGCGAGAGTTCGCGTGCGACGACCCCGGCGGTGCGGATTTCCTCGAAGCCGAGTTCGGGGTTGGCGTGGATGTCGCGGCGGATTTCGATCAGCGCCGGCTCGATCCGCTGGGTGGCGTCGCGGATCGCGGTGGTGGGATCGTTGGCGAGGGACATGATTGAGCCTTCATGGCGATATGGTCAGCATCATGTTGGGCGTGGCCTGTTACGGCAAGGGAGCGGAACGACCTAAAGTCGCCTCACCCATGACGCAGTGCGCCGCAACCTCTCGGCCGCGGCGGCGGAAAGCCGCCACGGAACTTCCTCCCGCACGGTCACACGCTGCCAGCGAGCGCAGCCTGGGCAGCGCACCGTCTGGTCCGCCCGGTCCGGCTTGATCAGCATCCGCGCGCCGCAGCAGGTGCACAGGCTATGGCGCCGCGGATCCTGATGGGCGTCGCGCATGATCTGAGCGAGCAACGACCCTCTGGCGAGGACGAGCGGCAGACACCTCATCGGCACTCTTTCCTGGAAAATGAAATGATACGGTCTGGGCGCCCGGATCCGCAATGGTATACCGGGGTGCGGTGGTGTCTCAGTTTGACTTTTTTCCCACGCTGGTTTGCTGGAAGTGTTCGACGGCACCATCAAATTGGACCCAGTTATGTTTCGACTGCTCAAAAACCGATCTGGCGGGGGCCGGGTATTTTGGATCTGCGATCGCACCGACCGCAACGCCGATGAGCGACGGCGTCGACCGGATAAAAGGCGCCCACGCCAAACGGCGCGCCGGTCCTCCGTTGGCAGTCAAGACAATGACAGGCTACAACCAATTTTGCTGGTCCCGGAAGCGTTAGCGTGAGAGCGCCACAACTGCATCGGGCATCAGCCATTGGAAAACCCTCCGTCTTCTGAAGCGAGATCGCGTTGAGATTTCGAACTGAGACATTACCCGGCGTGCTGGACGTAGACGCGGAGCAGCATAGTCTTCGCAAGAGTGGAACCGTTGGTGGCGCAGGATGATCCTCACGGGCGGGTGTCAGTGCGGCGCGTGTCCGCTACGAAGTGTCGGCCGAACCGCTACAGGTCTATGTTTGTCATTGCCGCGAATGTCGGCGGCAATCGGCGTCCGCCTTCGGCATTTCCGTCATCGTCCCTGCGGCTGCTTTCGCCCTCACGCAGGGACAGGTGAAGACCTGGAGCCGGCCGACCGACAGTGGCGGAACCCTGGAATGCATGTTCTGCATCGAGTGTGGCACGCGCATCCGGCATTTCGACCCACGCCAGGATACCGTCAGCATCAAGGGCGGCTCGCTGGATGACCCGGTCGACATTACGTCATCGAACCATATCTGGACGACACGCAAACTGCCGGGCGTGATCATCCCCGACGGCGCTACGCAATTCGCCGAGGAACCCCCGTAGCCTGGAGGGCCGGGCAGCGAACCCGGCCCTCCTCGATACGCTGGCTGGCCACCGTCACGCGGCAGGTACCACGAGCCGTGTTGCGGGCGATCAGGCGAGGGTCGCGAGAATTTCCTCGTCTGTCGGGAACCGGCCGGTCGCCTTCTTCGAGTAGGCGAGCCTGCCGTCCACCGTGATCTCAAAGACGCCACCACCGGACCTGCGCAGAGCGACCTGCGCGGCGGGCTGGGTCTTCAGGATCGCCTCCCGCGCCGCACGGGCGCGCGGTTCGTAGCCTCACATTCCGCAGTATTCGATTTCGACCTGCATCAGAGTGTGTCTCCTAAGTTGTGGACACCGGGGCCAGGGTGGCAGGAGATAACGCCTTCGGCTAGTGGCTCGGCGCAGAGGCTCTGACCGGTTGAGGGTCAGGACGCGGCGGCCTCCGTGTTCCTGGCCATCAGTCAGCCTGGCTGCGATGGGTCGCCACACCTGCCGCGCGAGGCGGTAGCTCGATCGGCGCGCCTCAGCCGAATTTCAGACCATCGCGCCAGGCCATGACTTCGAGCTCGCCGCCTTGAAGTTGGCCGGGGCTTCCCATTGACGAAAGACATCAAGTATCCGCTGCTGCGCCTTCTCGTATTCGATTGCTGAGCCCTGTGAACGCTCTTTCCATGTGATCATGTATTTCATGCCGTTGATATTAACCGGCACCACCTCTGACCTGTTCTGTCAGCCTATCGTCCAGGTCAGCGAGGTCGCGACGGAGCGTCACCAGCGAGAAGCCGAGTACGCTGTTCGGCGGCGCCGTGCCGATCACACCATCCAGCTTTGCGAGCGCTGGCGCCGAGCCAAGACCGCGCAAGAACGCCGCCGCGTCAGCGAAATACTGAGCCAATGCCTCACTTGTCGTGACCTCCACGTCCTGTGGTTCGAAAACCATCGCGCGTCCTAAGAACGCCACGTCGCTGCGGACCCTGCGTAAGGTCCGCAACAATGGTGCAACCGCCGGGCCGGTCCGCAAAGAGAGTGCCCGCTCCCGTGCATCCTCGGCTGCCGCTGTGGCGACTGCGTTCAGATGACGATGCACCAGCTCGTTCAGCGCATCGATGTGTGCTATGTCGGCCCCGGTCAAATGCGCCGCCGCGAGCTTGCCCAGTCCGTCCAGCGCGCCGGCGGTACCCGTCCTGATCACCACCCGCGCCCGGTCTGGCAGCACCAGATGGGCTGTCAGGGCACCGATGACGCATCCTAATGTGATCTCCACCACGCGATGGAAGGCTGTCAGCAGGCCGCCTCCGGGTGACGCACCGACAAGTACGATGACTGCGGTGATGGGCGCCAGCCGGAAGCTCGGACGCAGTGCGGCAAGCAGTGCCGTTGGGCCGACGGCCAGGGTCAGCACGAGAACCTCTGGCAACGGCGTGTGCCCGCGAAGGGTTGCGCAGGCTGCGCCCACTATCGCACCAGCCACCGTCGCCATCAGCCGGTCGAGGCTCGCCCCCAGCGTGCCGCCGAGGCTACTTTGCATGACGACGATTGCGCTGATCACCGCCCAGTAGCTCTCCGGCAACGCGAACGCCCAGGCGGCAGCGAACGCCAGTATTGCCGCGACGGTCATCCGTGTCGCATGCCGCAATACCTGCGGCTGAGGCAGGCGGTGCTTCAGCCCGCGTACCGGGGAAGCCAACTTGGTCACGAGATAGCCGGATAGCTTTCCGCAGCGGTCGGCGATGCCACCGTCCAGCCAGTTGAGGATCAAATCACGCACTTGCCGTCCGCGCACACCGCTTGATCAGCGTCGCAGCAGCAACCGACTCGCCTGTGCGGCCGCGGTGGCCGCCATATCGCGCAAGGCTGCGTCGCTCGCGCTGCTGAGCGGGTGCGCAATGACCGCGAACTGGTAGCCGGGAAAGCCGAGTACGCGGGCCATCAGTTCGGCCGCACTGACGAAGCGCGCAGTCATCACCGCCATCGCGGGGACGCCAAGCCTCTCGGCGGTGACGGAGTCATGCAGACTGCACGACGAGCAACTGCCTCAGTCGCCGATGCCCGTGACCACAGCATGCCAGCGCGCAATCTCGTCCACGATGTCGCGGTCGGCCGGCGCGCTGTAGTTGGACTTCTGCCGCCTGACGACATCGGCGACGCCGAACTCCTCGCGCAGCATGCGATCCAGGTGGGCGAAGAAGCCCTTCGTCCCCTCCTTGCCGTTCGAGATGAAGCCGACGGTCTTGCCGGCGAGCGAGGTCAGGCGCGGTGCCGTTTGACCCAGCGGCGGAGCCGTCTCGTTGGTGGGATCGAGAACCTGAAAGACCATGCGCGCAGTTCACTTCCCTTGCGGTTCGCAGTCAACACATGCGCCGATCGGCAGCGTGACCGCGCGGCTCTTGTGGCCGAGCCAGGGCGGGATGACCGCGCCGAAACCGCCGGCGGGCCCCCCGGCCGCGACAACAAGCAGCTGATCGGGCGACTCCAGCGCGGCGTATTCGGTGTCGCCACGATCGCGTACCACCGCTGCCTTGCCGACCTCCGCCCATTCGCTCCGATGGATGCGGGCCCGCCGATGAATGAAGGCGGCGACATCGGTCTTGCTCCAGCCGGCGGCTTGCAGATGCTCGCGCAGTTGCCTGGGAATGATGAGCGCGTAGTTGCCGCTCCAGATCGAATAGTGCCGCATGTTGGCACGCATCTCCGCGGCGAAGGTTTCCAGGATCTCCTCTGGCTGCGTGGTCCACTCGTTCATGATCTGGCGTGGCGCGCCGGCCGCCATGACGGTGACGGCGGAGACCTCCGCGGGCAGCCCGCGCTGCGCGTGCAGTGGCAGCCAGCCTGTATCCTCCTCGTCCTCCGCCACGCAGTAACTGTACTTGCCGGGGTGGCCGATGGTGGAGCGGTCGATGCCGCCGGGCCGTACCTCCAGAATGTTGATGAGCGCGAGGCGGATCGCGCGGCCGATCACCGCCGTGGCGCGGTCGCTGTTGCCAAGCGCATTGAACGAGCCCGCGGCGCCGAGTTCGCGGCAGATGGGACCGTTCAGCACCACGAACACGGCACAGCCGCCGGTCGAGGCGGTCGCGCCGTGCAGCAGGAATTCTGGTTGCAGCATCGCGGTGAAGGCGGTGACGACGGCGGGAAAATGCATCGGCAGGCAGCCGGCCATGACGGCGTTGACGGCAAGCTTCTCCGCGGTGATCGCCACACCGCGCACCGGCTCGATCCCGAGCAACTGGTCCGGCGGCAGCATCGCCCATTCCAGGCAGGCCTGCACCGCGTCGGGCGTCGGTGGAACCATCGGCAGGCCGTCGGTCCAGCCGTTGGCATGGTAGAGTTCCTGGACCGCCTGGATGTCCGGCGCCTGATAGGTCTTGCTGGCAAGCTGCATGGCGGCGACATTAGCCTGTCCGCCAGCCAACGGAGAAGACGGCATGTTCACCACCCGACCCGAGATAGCCGGTACGTTCGGTGTCGTCGCCAGTACCCACTGGATCGCGAGCCAGGTCGGCATGGCGGTGCTGGAGCGCGGCGGGAACGCCTTCGATGCCGCGGCGGCGACGGCGTTCACCCTCCAGGTGGCGGAGCCGCATCTCAACGGCCCGGGTGGCGATGCTCCGATCATTCTGCATTCGGCGCGAACGCGGACGCAGCACGTGGTCTGCGGGCAGGGCGTGGCGCCGCAGGCTGCGACGCTGGAGAAGTTTCGCAGTCTCGACATCGACCTGATCCCCGCGACCGGTGTGCTTCCCGCGGTGGTGCCCGGCGCGTTCGACGCCTGGTGCCTGCTGTTGCGCGACTGGGGCACCTGGGAACTGCCTGACGTGCTGGCATTCGCCATCGGCTACGCAAAGAATGGCATCCATGTCGTGCCGCGCATCAGCGCGACGATTGAGAGCATGCGGTCGCTGTTCGAGTCGGAGTGGAAAACGTCAGCCGCCGTTTTCCTGCCTGACGGCAAGAGCCCCGCTCCGGAATCTCTGTTCGCACGCCCCGTGCTCGCCGCCACTTACGAACGTATCTGCGCCGAGGCGACCGGCGATACGCGTGAGGCCCGTATCGACGCGGCACGCGGCGCCTGGTATCGCGGCTTCGTCGCGGAGGCGGTGGATAAGTTCTTCCGCACCACCGACGTGCTGGACGTATCAGGGCGCCGCCATCGCGGCCTGTTGGCGGCGGGCGATTTCGTTCGATGGTCGGCAACGGTCGAGGACCCGGTAACCTACGATTACCACAACCATACCGTGCTGAAGTGTGGCCCCTGGAGCCAGGGACCAGTATTCCTGCAACAGCTCGCATTGCTGCGCGGCTTCGACATCGCGGCGATGGATCCCTTCGGCAACGACTTCGTCCACACCGTGGTCGAATGTGCCAAGCTGGCTTACGCCGATCGTGAGGCTTACTACGGCGATCCGAATTTCGCCCGCGTACCGCTCAGCTCGTTGTTGTCGGATGAGTACAACGCGGAACGCCGCAGGCTGATTGGCCGCAGCGCGTCGTCGGAACTGCGTCCCGGTACGGTGCCTGGCTACACGCCCATCGTCGATCGGGATGCCGCAGGCCGCGCGCACCTGCTCACTCGAGCGCCGGGTGTCGGCGAGCCGGCAGCATCTCGGCTCGGCGTGATCGGCGCCGACACCTGCCATCTCGATGTGATCGACAAGGACGGCAACATGGTGAGCGCCACACCGTCGGGCGGCTGGCTACAATCCTCTCCGGTGATCCCGGAACTCGGCTTCTGCATGGGAACGCGCGGGCAGATGTTCTGGCTGCGGCCGGACCTGCCCAACAGCCTGGAGCCAGGCAAGCGCCCGCGCACCACGCTGTCGCCGAGTTTCGCGCTGCGCGACGGCAAACCGTGGATGGCCTTCGGCACGCCGGGCGGCGAGCAGCAGGATCAGTGGTCGCTGATCTTCTTCCTGCGCATGGTGCATCATAATATGGGAATCCAACAGGCGATCGATGCTCCATCGTTCCATACCGAGCACTGGCCGTCGAGCTTCTGGCCGCGCGTCGCACGTCCAGGCAAGGTGGTGCTGGAAGGCCGCTACCCCGACGCAGTGATGTACGAACTGAAGGCACGCGACCACAAGGCCGAGAAGGGCGACGAGTGGTCGGAAGGTCGCCTCTCCGGCGCGCGCATCGAGGGAGGCCAGATGCGTGCCGGCGCCAATCCGCGCGGCATGCAGGGCTACGCGGTGGGCCGCTAAGGCGTCTCTGCCTCGGCTGCGTCCTGAGGATGGGGTCGGGCCCGATGGAACGTGTCTATGGAACGGCCCGAGGCAATACTATCGCGGCAATCCCCCGATTGGTTAGAGTGCAGGAATGATATGCGGGTCGTGCAGAGCTGAGACGCAACATGGTGCGCTATTTTGCAACACGTGCGGGGCACCGCTGCGCATTCTTTGCGCGGTCTGCGGCGAGTTCGAGCCCGTCCTCGGCGCGGTTCTGCTCCGGTTGCGGGAACAGTCTGACCGCCGGTCAGACCTCCCCGGCAACGCCGATCATTCCCGCCTACCCGGCACCGTCGGCTGAGCGCCGCCAGGTTTCAATCATGTTCTGCGATATCGTGGGCTCGACGGAACTCTCCTCGCGCCTCGATCCCGAGGACCTGAATGCCTTGATCCGTGCCTACCAGGGACGCGTGGCCGAAAGCATCAGCCAGTTCGGCGGCTTCATTGCGCGCTATATGGGTGACAGCGTACTGGCATATTTCGGCTGGCCGAAGGCCAGCGAGACGGATGCGGAACAAGCGGTTCGCGCGGCATTGACGGCGGCGGAGGCGGTCGCAGGTTCTCCGATCCAGGGCGAGGCAGTGCGAATGCGGATCGGCATTGCCAGCGGCCTGGTCGTGATCGGTGATCCGATCGGAGTAGGCGACTCGCGGCAACAGACCGCGATCGGCGAGACGCCGAACCGCGCCGCGCGGCTCCAGGCGTTGGCGAGCCCTGGCACCATCGTCATCGACAATGCGACCCTCAATCAGGTGGGGAACCTCTTCCGGTGCCGCGAACTCGGGGCGGTTCTGCTCAAGGGCCTGCCTGAACCGGTGCTGGCCTTCGAGGTGCTGGCTGAGCAAGCCGGTCAAAGCCGCTTCGAGGCGCTGCACGCGACGGGACTGCCACCGCTGATCGGCCGCGCGGAAGAGTTGCAGTTGCTGCAAACGCGCTGGGCTGAAGCCGCCGCCGGTGAGGGACGTGTGGTGCTGGTCTCCGGTGAACCGGGGATCGGCAAGTCGCGCCTGCTCGCCGAGCTGGACGAGCGACTGAAGCAAGAGCCGCTGACACGGGTGCGCTATTTCTGCTCGCCACACTATCAGGGGACCGCCTTCCACCCGATCATTCGCCAGTTCGAGTTCGCTGCCGGGTTGGACCGCAGCGAGCCGGCGTCGCAGCAACTCGGCAGGCTGGAAGCTCTGCTCGCTCGTTCGCATGCCAGCGGCGAGGCGGTCGCGCTGATTGCGGACCTGCTTGCGGTGCCTTCGAACAAGCAACGTTCGTTAGCGAACCTGAGCCCGCAGCGGCGCAAGGAAAAGCTTCTGGCTGCGGTGCTCGCGCAGTTGGAGGACCTGAGCCGCCAGCATCCCCTTCTGGTGATCTTCGAAGACGTGCATTGGATCGACCCGACATCGCTGGAGCTTCTGGCGCTCCTGGTCGAGAGGGCACCCTGCTTTGGCTTGTTGCTGGTCATCACGGGGCGGCCGGAGTTCTCGCCACCTTGGCCCGATTCGCAGGCCACCGCGATTGAGCTCGGACCACTGAGCCGTGGCGAGTTGGTTTTGGTGATCGATCGGATGACGAGTGGAAAGTCGCTCCCGGACGAAATATCGGACCAGATCCTGTCGCGCACCGAAGGCGTGCCGTTGTTTCTCGAGGAGCTGACGAAGACGGTGCTGGAAGGGGAGTTTCTGAACGAGCAGCCGGATCGCTATGTGCTCGCACGGCCGTTGCCGCCGCTTGCTATTCCTACCACGCTGCACGGCTCGCTCATGGCGCGGCTGGACCGGCTGCCCGACGCGAAGCGTGTCGCGCAGACCGCCGCCGTGATAGGACGCGAGTTCGCCTATGAGCTGCTCGCGGCAGTGGCCGAGACGACCGAGACCGATCTCAGGCGCGGACTCGATCAACTCATCGGGGCAGGCCTGGTGTTCCGTCGTCACCGCGGCGCCGACGCGGTCTATCTGTTCAACCACGCGCTGGTCCAGGACGCTGCTTACGCGAGCCTGCTGCGCAGCACCCGCAGTGGTATCCACGCTCGCGTCGTTCGTGCCCTTCTGGCGCTGACCCCTGGAGTTGAGGAAAGCCAGCCCGAGCTGATAGCGCAGCACTGCGCCCAGGCCGGTCTGTTGACCGAAGCCGCCGACTATTATTGCCGCGCCGGTCAGCAATCCATCGCTCGCTCGGCCACCAAGGAGGCGCGCTCGCATCTTGAAAGCGGCCTTGCACTGACCGCCGGCTTGCCCGACACACCCGAGCGGCGACGCATCGAGGCCGGCCTGCAAGCGGCGCTCGGCAGCGTATGGATCGTCACCAAGGGATACGGCAGCCAGGAGACGGCAAACTCCATCCTTCGCGCGGTGGAACTCGCGCGGAGCGTCGGCCAGACGCCGCTTCTGATCCGCGCATTGTTCGGTGAATTCACCTTGAAGGTGCACCGCGGCGATCTCGTGGGTTCGTTTCCCGTCGTGCACGAGATGATCCGCCTGGGCGACAGTCAGAACGACGCCACGATCCGCTTCGTCGCGGCCAGCTCGCTTGGTCTGTGTCACGCGTTCGCGGGGCATTTCCTCGACGCAAAACGGGAGCTGGAACGGTGCCTCGCCGAGCGTGCCGGCGATGATGCCGTTGCTACGATGGTCCCGCTCGCCCAGGACCCGGAGGTCCTGGCCCGCTCCTTTCTCTCACTGCCGCTGGCGGCCATCGGGTTGCTCGACCGTTCCATCGATGAGACGCAAATGTCGATCGCGCGCGCCCGGCAGTTGCAGAACCAACCTTCGCTCGCCGTCGCCCTTGCGATCGGTTGCCGTCAGGCATGGCTCACGCGAGATCTGACGAATGTGCGACAGCGCGCCGCGGAGCTGGTGGCGGTGTGTGAGCTGCATGGCTACCCGTACTGGCTCGCACGCGGGCGCTGCTATGCCGGTGCGATGGCGATTATCGACGGCGACGACGCGTCCGGCCGATCGTTGCTGGACGAAGGCTTGCGGGTTCTGCACGAGTTCCGGCGTTCTGCTGTGGACCATTCACAACATGATTGCCGAAGCGTTTGCGCGTTCGGGGGATACCGAGGGTTCGCTCCGCGTCATCGACGAAGGTCTCGCCCTCACGAACCGGACCGGTGAGCGATGGTCCGACGCCGAGTTGCACCGTCTTCGTGGGAATGCGCTTCAGGTGGGCGCCGACCCGAACTGGGCCCTTGCCGAGGCGGCGTTCCTGAAAGCGATCGAGATCGCCCGCGACCAATCCGCGCATCTGTTTCAACTGCGCGCCGCGACCGGGCTCGCGCGGCTGTGGCAGACAAACGATCGGCGCGGGACCGCTCGCGAGATGCTTACGGATATCCGGGGCTGGTTTCCCAATGATGTTGACAGCGTCGATCTGCGCGACGCTGACGGCGTGCTCGCCGAATTGTCCTGATCAGCCTGACTTGCGCCGTGGGGTCGGAGAGCGCCGTGTGCGTCCGGCCGAAGGCAACTCCGCGCGGATGAGCGTGAGCGAGATCTGGCGCTCGCTGATATCGAGCCGGGCGCTCTCTCTGGGGCCCGTTACGATGTCCAGCTTCAAGGGAATGCGCTCGGTCACCGCGGTGCGAAATGCCAGCGTCACGAAGCGCTGCATGTGCATCGGGATACTCAGACTGCGCCGATAGCCACGAAGGTCGCCGCGGGTAAACGGTTCCAGCACGCCCAGCGCGTCGCTGATATCCAGAAAGTCAGCCCGCGCCCCCAGCGGTGTCAGCCTGGCGACCGTTGCCTCGATCGCCCCTCGTCCGAACGCCTGGTTCAGGCTCCGTACCATCGTTCTTCGTTGAGCTGCCGTTTTACTTCCGTCATTGGGCTGATTAGCCATCAGTTCACTCTCCCTGGCGGGTTATCGAGAGGTCAAGTCTGTATGACAGACAATCTCGCCAACAGCAACGAAGCAAAGGCCGCGTGTGGACGCCGAACCGACGACCGAAGCCGCAGCTCATCCACCCCGCTTCTTGCCCGACGGCGCGGCGCGCGCGGTCTTCGGATGCTTCAATGCCGCGTTACGCTTGGGCTTTGCCGTATGCTTCGGCATTCTGGCCGCGCGCAGGTCGGCAATGGTGGCGCGCGTGGTGATCTGCTCGGGGTTCATCCGCAGTTCGACCACCGCGGGCTTGCCGCTGTCCACTGCCCGCCGGAAGGCCGGCGCGAACTCCGCGGTGTCGCTCACCACTTCGCCATGCCCCCCGAAGGCCTCGATGAACCGGGCGAAATCGGGGTTGGTCAGGGCCGTGCCGGAGACGCGGCCAGGATAGGTGCGCTCCTGGTGCATGCGGATCGTGCCATACATCTGATTGTTGAACACCAGCACGATCGGCGCGACGCCATGATGGAACGCGGTGGCGAGCTCCTGGCCGGTCATCAGGAAGCCGCCATCGCCGACGAGGCTCACCACCATGCGGTCTGGGCAGGCGATCTTGGCGCCGATCGCGGCCGGCACGCTGTAGCCCATCGCGCCGTTGGTCGGACCGATATAGCGCTGGCCGTCGCGGAAGTTGATGAAGCGCGTCGCCCAGCCGGCAAAATTGCCGGCATCCGTGGTGATCAGCGCATTGCGATCGAGCAGCGATTCGAGCTCGCGCATCGCCGTGCCGAGGTTGAGCGTGCCCTCATAGTTCGGCACGGCGCGCTGCGCCTCGCGCAGGGAGCGCAGCTCCTCGGTCCATGCCACCCAATCGGATCGTACCGGCTCCAGCGCGGCGACGGCGTGGGCGAACGCATTCAGATCGGCCACGATGCCCAGGGTCGGGCGGAACACGCGGCCGATCTCGCTGCCGTCTGGATATACCTGGACGATCGGCACGCTGCCGGCCATGTCGAACAGCGTATAGCCCTGCGTCACCGTATCACCGAGACGCGAGCCGATCGCCAGGATCAGGTCGGCTTCCTTCACCTTGGCGACGAGACCGGGATCGGAACCGACACCGAGGTCGCCTGCGAAGTTGTCGAGTGTTCCGTCGTACAGCGCCTGGCGGCGGAAGCCGACGGCCACCGGAATGTCGTTGCCCAGCAGGAAGTCGCGGATCGCCGCGCGGCCTTCCTCGGTCCAGCACGAACCCCCCAGAACGGCGAGCGGCTTGCGGGCACGACCAAGCATCGCACGCATTTGCGCCAGCGCGGCGGGATCGGGATGTGGCGGCGATACCGGCACGCGGGACAGATCGCGCACCTCCACCATGTCCTTCTGCATTTCCTCGGAGAGAGCGATCACCACGGGCCCGGGCCGGCCCGAGACCGCGACATCCATCGCATGTGCGACAATTTCGGGAATGCGCTTCGCCTGGTCGATCTGGGTCACCCACTTGGCGAGCGGGCTGAACATGCGGCGGTAATCGACTTCCTGGAACGCGTCGCGGCCGGCGTCCTCGTGCGGGATCTGGCCGACGAACAGCAGCAGCGGCGTGCTGTCCTGCATCGCGACGTGCACGCCGATCGAACCATGGCAGGCGCCGGGACCGCGTGTCACCATCGCCGCCGCAGGCCGACCCTTCAGCTTGCCAAACGCTTCGGCCATGTGCACCGCCCCAGCCTCGAAGCGGCAGGTGACCAGCTTCAATTTCTGCCGAACCTCGTAGAGTCCGTCGAGCACATCGAGGTAGCTCTCGCCTGGCACGGCGAATACGTGGTCGATGCCCTGTGCCACCAGGGCATCCGCAAGCGCGCGTCCTCCCGTCCGTGGGACGATGCGCGCCTTGCGCGCCTGAGCCAGTTCCATCCAAGCCTCCCATCGTGCCCCGTCTGGGCGTTTGGGGGCAGGATAGTCGGATCGAGCCGCTTCCGTCACGCCCGGAACCCGGGATGAGCGCAGTACGTACAAACCCGATCCGCAAAACTCCGAATTGCCGCCCGGTCACTCGACAGTGTTTGCTCGCCACAAATCGGACAAAACGTCTGCCAATTTCCGCCCTTGCCGCTCCCAACTCTTTGGGTATCTGCTGCGACCGCCAAGCGAGGTGTCCCGATGCTACAGAGCATGACCTGGTATGCGACCGACAATCTGGCCCGAGGCCAGTTCCAGATGTTCACCCAACTCGGCCGGGAGATGCGTCTCAGCAAGGACGATCAGCGCCGCGTGCTGTTGCTGTCGGAGCAGGAATGGTCCGACTGGTCGGAGTTCATCGAGGACGGCCCGCTGCCATCGCAACCCCAACTCCCGGTCATGCTGCGTCGCCTGGGCAGCGCCAGCCACCGCCTGGCGGTATTGGCGGATCGGAGGGGCGCGCCGGCCTAGTGCGTGATGACCGGCGGCGGAATCGCCGGAGGGCTGGATCACGCGATCAAACAAAGAGATGGCGCGGGATGAGCGCACCTTTGAGTGCTCATCCCGCGCTGGTTCGCTCGCGGGCAAATCCTGAATAGCGTTGACATGCCCAGATCAATGCATGTTCGCGGTTTCTGATTAGCCGATTGCTGCGCGACATGGGCTGTTGAAGGTCCGCCACCGCGACGCGCTCCAGGCCAGTGAACTGGTTCACAGCGAAACGGCCTTAAGGGAGTAGGGTCCCGGTCTGAACAGTACACAGGAGATGGCGGGTGGTCGTCGCAGTCGACATACCAGAAGGTAGTTCAACCTTCCCTCTCTCTGAGATGAGAGACTCGCTGAACATGCTTGGCGGGTCCGATCTGTCCTTCATCTACCCGCAGAAAATCGTCGTCGGCACTGTTTATGTCAATAGTTTCCCGGGTCTGCCGACGACTCCATTTGCCGAAGCAACAACCAATGAGCCGAACGCAGGAACCAATCTCGTCATCAAGGGCGGCGTCGATGTCAACGACGGGATTTTCACCGCCGACATGACCGCCGGAACGACGCTTACCCTTGACGGTAACAGCACAATTGGTGCGGTCTACAGTTCTCAGGGCGCCGGCTTCAACGTCTTTACCAGCGATACCGGGCCGACGCTCGGCACGAAGCTTAAACTCAACGGAACGATTACCCTTGGTGCGGTCGGGCAGAACACCTTGAGCCTGGAGGATGTGAACACGATCGGTGGCACGGTTGTAGAAAACGGTGAGAGCGACCTCGTTCATGTCGGGGTCAATCCGAGCGGCGATCCTGACGCGGGCATTGGAACCGTTACCGGTACGGATTTCAGGATCAACTCTGGCGTGATGACAATGCTGGGGCCGAGCGGGTTCAAGGGCACCATTGGGCCGGTGTCATCAAGCGATCCGAATGCTCCGGCGATCGGCATTTTCGGCGAAGTCGAAATCTACAATGCCCTACAGACGGCGAGCGCCACCTTCGATACTTCGACCGGAATGCTGTCGCTGCTGGATGCCTCGGGAAAAGATCTGGGTGATCTGCATTTCGCCGGCAATGTCAGTGGACTGCGCCTGAATGCGATCCCATTGAATGGTCTCGGATATATCGCGATCAATGACGCTGGAAGCGGCGGGGTCCAGGGCAATATCCATCTGACGTTCCATTCCTAGACGGCTTTTGCGGTGTGAGATTCGCCTCTCCAGCCGATCCGCCCCCCTGCGCCGCGTGCGTCATCCTGCCGGTTATGGTATCGCAATGCCCGACGGGAATCGCGACGTTGCGAACGGCGCAGAAAAGGTCAGGTAACATGCGTGCCATTTTCGTGCAGATCAAGTGTGAGATGGGTCAGGCCTACAAGGTCGCCCGCGAGGCGGCCGACACCATCGAGCAAATGTCGGAACTTTACTCCACCTCGGGCCAATATGACCTGCTCGGCAAATTCTATCTCGATACGGAGCAGGACACCGGACTGTTCGTGACAGAGAAGATCCAGACGCTGCCCGGCGTGAAGGACACCTCCACGCTGATCACCTTCAATGCATTCAGCGCCGTCCGCGCTTAGCGCTGGATGAGTGCCAGCTCTTGGCTTGATCGCGTGATTCCGCCTGCGGTCGTCACGCTCTAGGGCTTGCGCGCGATCAGGTCTATCTCCACCAGCGCGCCTCTCGCCAGACCGGTGACCCCGACGCAGGTGCGTGCCGGCAGGCGATCAGGCGGGAAGTATCCCCGATACACCGCGTTCATCGGCTCATAGTCCTGCTCGAACCGGGTCAGGAACACGCGCACGCTGACCACGTGCTGCAGGCCAAGCGCAAGGCCGCGCAGCACGATGATCAGATTGTCCATCACGCGCCGCGTCTGCGCCTCGATACCCTGCGGCAGCGGTGCCGCATCGTCGTCCGGCAGCGTCGGCATCTGGCCGGTGAGGAACACCCAGCCAGCCACCTCCACGGCATGCGAGAACGGCGCCACCGGCGTCGGCGCGCCGGCGACCATGTGGAACTGCGCCTCGCTCATGCACGTGCCGCGGCGATGGCCGACCAGACACGATGTGGTGTCGCCGGCATGTCGAAGTGGCGGATGCCGAGAGGCGCCAATGCGTCGTTCACTGCGTTCATGGCCGCCGCCATCGCGCCGACCGTGCCAGCCTCGCCGACACCCTTGGCGCCGAGTGGGTTGACCTTGGTCGGTACTTCGCGGGTCGTCATGCGGATGTCCGGCAGATCGTCGGCACGCGGCATCTGGTAGTCCATGAACGAGGCAGTCAGCATCTGGCCCGAGTGCGTGTCATGCACGATCTGCTCGGCCATTGCCTGGCCGACGCCCTGCGCCACGCCGCCATGCGTCTGCCCTGCCACCAGCAGCGGATTGAGCACGTAGCCCAGTTCTTCCACCGCGCTGTAGCGCACCACTTCGGTGACGCCAGTGTCCGGATCGATCTCGACCTCGCAGATATGCGTGCCGTTCGGGAAGGTGACAGCGGTGGGGGTGAATTCGCCGCTTTCCACCAACTCGTTTCCGTCGATGGCCGCGGCGTGCGCCACTTCGGCAAGGGTTACCGAACGGTCGGTGCCGGCGATGGTGAAGCGCCCGGCATCGAACGTGACATCCACCACCGCGGCCTCCAGCAATTCCGCGGCGGCCTGCTTCGCTTTCTCGATCACCTTGTCGACAGCGACGCTCACCGCCGATCCACCGATGCACAGCGCGCCGGAGCCGCCATTGCCCTTGCCGCCGGACAGCAGATCGGTGTCCCCCGACTCATAGCGCACATGATCGAGCGGCACGCCGAACCGTTCGGCGACGAGTTGGCAGAACGCCGTCTCCAGCCCCTGTCCCACCGACATCGAACCGGAGCGCAGCACCAGCGTGCCATCCTCGGCCAGGCGCAGCGTGGCCTGGTCCTTCGCAGGACGCAGGAACGGACCGCCGGCAACCTCGATGCAATTGCACAGGCCGATGCCGCGCAGCTTGCCGCGTGCCTCCGCCTCGGCACGACGCGCGGCGAAGCCGTCCAGCTCGGCCATTGCCGCGGCCTGCTGCATGTTGCCTTCGAATTCGCCGCAATCGTAGGTGAAGGTGAGGGCCGTCTTGTACGGCATCGCCTCGGGCGGAATCAGATTGCGGCGACGCAGTTCATACGGGCTGATGCCAAGCTCGCGCGCCGCGATATCGATGATGCGCTCGATCGTATAGGTCGCCTCGGGCCGGCCGGCGCCGCGATAGGCAGCGGTGGGCACCGTGTTGGTCAGGACGCCGCAGGACTCGGCGTACATCGTCGGGATGTGATAGACGCCGGCGGTGCCGCCGATATTGCCGACCGGCCAGCCGGAACGCCCCGTCACATAGGCGCCCAGGTTGACATCCCAGCGCAGCCGCAGCGCGGTGAACCTGTGATCGGCGTCGAGCCCAAGCTCCACCGTGATGCGCATCTCGCGCGCCTGCTCGTCGCTGAGAAAGCCCTCGGTGCGATCGGAAATCCACCGCACCGGGCGATGCGCCTTGCGCGCCGCCCATGCCACCAGCGCGTATTCCGCCTGCACGCCCGACTTCATGCCGAACGAGCCGCCGACGTCGGCCGTCAGAACGCGGATATCGCGTCGGCTTGATGTTGAAGTTTCCGCTCGCCATGCCGTTGCGGAGATTATACGGCGACTGATGCGCGGCATGCATGACCATGCGGCCGTCGGCGCCCACCTCGGCCCAGGCGCCGCGCGGCTCCATCGTGTTGGCGGTGACGCGCGACACGGTGAACTGCAGCCGAGCGACATGCGCCGCCGATCGCAGCGCCGCGTCGGTCGCCTCGGCGTCGCCGCGCTTCCAGAGAAAGCCGATATTGTCCGGCACGTCGTCCCACACCGTCGGGCGCGCCCGGCTCCATGGCGGCAATCGCATCGGTCACCAGCGGCAGTTCGCGATAGTCGACCATCACCGCCTCGGCCGCGTCCTTGCCCGCGCCGATGGTTTCAGCCAGCACCACCGCGACCGGCTCGCCGACGAAACGGACGCGGTCCGCCGCAAGCAACGGCCGGTCGGTCTTCGGTGCAGGACTGCCGTCCGGGCGCGGGAAGCCGATGCCGCCGGGGATCGGTGCGACGTCGGTCAGATCCGCGGCGGTGAACACGGCGACCACACCCGGGATGGCGCGCGCGGCCGTGGTATCGATGTCGCCGATCGCCGCGTGCGCGTGATGCGAACGGACCAGCACCGCGTGCAGCAAGCCGTCCGGATGCGGGTCGGCGCTATAGTTCCCCTTGCCGGTCAGCAGCCGCACATCCTCGCGCCGACGGACTGATCTGCTCTGCATCGTTGCCATCACCTGTTCTCCCCGGCTGATACGATGACGTCGTTGGTCGGCAGCGGTTCACCGTTCAGCACGGCCTGCATGTTGCCGAAGGCGTGCCGGGCGATGTCGGCCACCAGGTCGATGGCGCTGCCAGCGATATGCGGCGTCAGCACCACCTGATCGAGCTTGAACAACGGGTTGTTGGGGTCCGCTGGCTCCTTGGCGAACACATCCAACCCGGCGCCGCGCAGTTTGCCGCTGACCAGCGCATCGTAGAGTGCGGGCTCATCCACCACTTCGCCGCGCGCGGCGTTGACCAGGATCGCGCCAGGCTTCATGCGCGCGAGCACCTGGCTGTTGATGATGCCGCGCGTGACCTTGGTCAGCGGCGTGTGCACCGAGAGCACGTCGCTGCGTTCGAGCAGCTCGTCGAATGTCACGGGCGTCGCGTGCAGTGCCCGTTCGGTCGGACGATCGGCGCGACGGATGTCATGGTAGATGATCTGCACGTCGAAGCCTGCGAGGCGATGGGCCACCATGCGGCCGACATTGCCGAAGCCAAGAATGCCCACCGTCTTGCCGGAAAGCTGATACGCCTTGCCGCGAATCTGCGGTCGGATCCATTCGCCAGCGCGCAGTTTACGATCGGCCAGCGACAGGCAGCGGTAGGTCGCGAGCATCAGCATCACGGTGTGCTCGGACACCGCGCCGGCATTCGCGCCGGACGTTATCGCCACCGGGATGCGCGCCGCCCGCGCCGCATCGAGATCGAACTTGTCGACGCCGATGCCCCATTTGTGCAGCAGCTTCAGCTTCGGGGCGGCGCGGATCATCTCGGCATCCACCGCCACGGCGGTGAGGATGAATTCGGCATCGGCGAGCATCGCCAGGTGCTCACGCCGTTCGCCGGTCTCGGCAAATTGGATCGAGAAGCCGGCCGGCAGCGCGGAACGGATCTCGTCCTGCACCTTGGCGTCCATGACATCGAGGAAGGCAATCTTGTGGGTCATACGGCGTCTCCACGCGGTCCCGCCATCTTGAGGCCCATGCGCCCAACGGGCAACAATGGCCGGCAACCTCGGGAGGACACCATGGCAGAAGAACTGCGCGACATCCTGCGCAACCGCGTGAAGGAGAAGCTGGCTCGCGACGAAGTGGTGGCGTCGATGACAGTTCGGTTATGCCGCTCGATCGAGATCGCCCGGATCGCCGCCACCGCGGGGTTCGATACGATCTACGTCGATGTCGAGCACAACACGCTGTCGATCGACGCCGTCTGCCAGATCTGCATCGCGGCGATGCAGTGCGGCATCACGCCGCTGGTGCGCGTGCCGGCCAACACGCCGGAGTTCATCTGCCGGCTGCTCGATGGTGGCGCGATGGGTGTGATCGCTCCGCATGTGCGGTCGGCAGCGGAGGCGCGCGAGGTGGTGCGCTACGCCAAGTTCACGCCGCAGGGCGAGCGCGGCGCAGGCGGCGCGCTGCCGCACTACCACTATCGCAGCTTCCCGTCCGCTGTGGTGAACCAGGCGATGAACGACGCCACCATGGTGGTGGTGATGATGGAAACCGTCGCCGCTCTGGAACACGTCGAGGAGATCGCCGCCGTCGATGGCGTCGACATGATGCTGATCGGCACCAACGACCTGTGCAACGAAATGGGCATCACCGGGCAGTTCGATCATGCCAACGTGCGCGACGCGTATCTACGCACCATCGCGGCATGCCGCAAACACGGCAAGCATGTGGGAGTTGGCGGCCTCGCGTCGCGTCCCGACCTGATGGCGGAATATGTGCGGCAGGGGGCACGCTATGTTTCCACCGGAACGGACCTGTCGTTCCTGCTGGCGGCGTGCGGCGGAGAAGGCGAAGTTCGTGCGGGACATCTGAACGGCTACGCGCAACCTTCTTGTCATTGCGAGGAGGCGAATCCGACGCGGCAATCTCGGTCGAATGAGGTTGCTTCGTCGCGGCGTCCTCGCAAATGACAATCGTAGCTACGTGCGCATCGCCGCAAAATCCGTAACGCACGCCTCGATGATCGCTTCGATCGAGCCGAACACCCGCGCACCGGCCTGCGTCAGCCGCTGCGTCTTCGACGCCAGCGTGCCGGTGTCGCCGAGTACCAGCGCGCCGGCGTGGCCCATCGACACGCCTTCCTTCGCCTCGCGTCCGGCGATCAGCGCATAGAGCGGCTTGCGCACGCCGAGGCGGACCAACGCGTCGGCGCATTCCTCCTCTTCGCTGCCGCCGACCTCGCCCACCAGGATGATGGCGTGCGTGCGCGGATCGGCGAAGAAGGCGGGCAGCAGGTCGGCGAACCGTACGCCCTTCACCTGGTCGCCGCCGACGCCAACCCAGATGCTCTGGCCGAGGCCGGCCTGCGCCAGGCGGTAGCCGCATTCGTAGGACAGCGTGCCGCTCTTCGACATGATCGCGAACGGCCCGGGTCGCAGGCAGGCATCAGGGATGAACCCGAGTTTGATTTCACCGGGGATCGCCATGCCAGGGGTTGAGCCGCCGATCCAGGTGCCGCCGGCGCGGCGCACCGCACGACCGATCCGAATGGCATCGTGCAGCGGAATGCCCTCGGCCACGGTGACGATGACGCGGATGCCCGCGGCCAGCGCCTCCTCGACCGCAGCCAGCGTCTCCAGTGGCGGAGCCATCGCGACGGATGCCAGGGCGCCGGTTGCCAGCACGGCGTCGCGGCAATCGGCGAACACGGGCACGCCGGCTGCTTCCCTTGCGTCCGAGCGCGCGGACGTGCCGCCGACGATGTTGGTGCCGAAGGCGCGCATCAATGCCGCGTGGGTTCGGCCCATGCGGCCGGTGATCCCCTGCACGATGACGGGTGTGGCTTTCGACAGTGAGGCGAGGTCCCCTCCCCCAGCCCCCTCCCGCAAGGGGAGGGGGAGGAGCGGCACTCCCCCGCCCCTGGCGGGAGGGGGGCGTGGGGAGGGAGCCTCGCCAACCACGCCGCCCACCCTGACCATCGCCTCTTCCAGGTCCTCGGTGACGAAGATGCCGGGCTGGCGCTCCGCCAGGATGCGCCGCGCCTCCGCGGCACCGCGGCCGACCAGCCGCGCCACCACCGGAACGCGCAGGCTCGGGGTCCGCTCCATACCGGTCGCGAGCAGGTCAGCGAACTCGGCCAGATCGGTGATGCCGGCGAACACGCTCACCAGCACGGCGCGCAGCGACCTGTGCGCCGTGATCCACTCCAGCACGCGCATCACGCGTGCCGGGCTGCCGCGCATCTGGCCGGTGCGGATGTCGCAGAAGTTCAGCGGCTTCATGCCGCGCGCGGTGAGTTCGTCGATCAGCATCATGGAAAGGCCGGCGCCCGTGGTGACCAGACCGATCTCGCCCTCCGGGTCGATGTCCACGTAATCGAAGCCCTCGGCCAGCTTGCGATTCGCATCAGGATAGGTCTGCGGCCGAGCCTCGATCAGCGCGGCGATGCGCGGCTGGCGTGCCACCGCACCAAGGTCCACCACAAGCTTCGCGTCACCGGCAACACACCCGGCGGGCGAGACGAACAGCGGATTGATCTCCGCAAGCGCCAACTCGCGTTCGATCAGCATGTCCGCCAACTTGCCGGCGACGGTGGCGATATGGCCACGCCATGCCTCGGGCTCGTCTTCGATCAGCTCGGCCAACGCCTCGGCCACCGCGCCGGCGTGTGGCGCGCAAGGCCGGCCCTGCGCCGCACCGGATTGTTCGATATCGACGCCGCCCCGCGTGGAATAGAGAACGCGGAACCCGTAATTCGCGGCGTCCACCATGATCGCGAGGTAGCGCTGCTCGCCAGCGACGGCCTGCTCGATCAGGCAGGCATCGACCGAATGACCCTTCAGGCGGCTGCCGAGCATGCGCTGCACAGCAGCGGCCACCTCCTGCGGCGTGTCACAACGCACCACGCCGCCGGCCTTGCCGCGGCCGCCGACGGGCACCTGCGCCTTCACCATCCAGGGGCCTTCGCCTGGCAGGCCTGCCCGGGCGCTTGACCCGGGGATCGCCGATGGCGGCATCGGTCGCCAGCGTCGCCTCGGGCACCGCCACGCCATACTCGGCCAGCAGCGCCTTGCCGTCAGCCTCGATCAGCAGCACGTCAGTAGGTTCCGAGCGCCAGGATGCCCTGGTCGAAATCGACATCGGAAACGATCTTGCGCCCCATCAGATCGCGCAGTGTCTCCGAGGTACCCCCGCCGATCGTGCCGTAGCGCGCCCCGCGATACAGCCGCGACACCGGCGCCTCGTCGGTGAAGCCGAAACCGCCGTGGAGCTGCACCGCCTCCGACGTGACGCGCAGCGACATCTCGTTGCAGAACACCTTGGCGGCCGCCGCCATGAACGGATCGGGGAACGGGTCGGCGGTGAGGCAGGCGCGATACAGGATGCCGCGGCCGGCCTCGATGTCCTTGAACATGTCCGCGAGCTTCCAGCGGATGCCCTGATGGTCGGCGATCGGTTTGCCGAACACCGTCCGTTCCCGCACATAGTTCACCGCCTCGTCGAACGCGCCTTCCGCCAGGCCGAGCGAGATCGCCGGATTGAGACAGCGCTGCGTGTTGAAGGCGGTCAGCAGCTTGCGGAAGCCATCGTCCTTGATGACCAGGTTCTCCAGCGGCAGCTCGCAGTCGTTGAACTGGATCTCGAACAGGTTCTCGCCGCCCATCGTGTGATAGGTGCCGGTGACCTCGAAGCCTGGCGTGCCGCCCTCCAGCAGGATGCAGCCGATGCCCTCGCGGCCCGGCTTGTTATCGATACGGCTGAACACGATGAACATGCCGGCCTCGGGCGCGCGGCTGATCAGCGTCTTGGTGCCCTTCAGGATGACGCGGTCGCCGACGATGCGCGCGTTGGTGCGGTAGTTGGCGACGTCGGTGCCGGCGTGCGGCTCGGTCATGCAGATCGCCAGCATGCAGTCGCCGGAGACGACGCGGGGCAGGATGCGGTCGCGGATCGACGCGGGGGCGTAGCGGGCGATCACCCGGGTCTGCACGCCGGCCTCGCCCAGAACGGCCATGGCGGTGATGTAGCAGACCTTGGCGATTTCCTCGAGGATCAGCGCGGTGTCCAGGATCGGCAGGCCGAGGCCGCCATATTCCTCGGGGACGGACATGCCGAGGACGCCCAGCGAGGCGAGCTGCTTCATGTTCTCCCAGGGGAAGCTGCCGTCCATCCAGCGGCCGGCCTTGGGCTTGAACTCCGCCTGTGCCAGCTCGCGCACCGAGGCAAGCATCTGGCGTTGTTCGGCACTGATGTGGAAGTCCATGCTGTGGAGGCCCCTTGGTGGCGTGGTTGCTGCAGTCTAGGCGGGGGTGTGGCGGGGCACCACATGGAGCTGTGGAGAACCTGGATGTCGTGCTATGAGGCCAAGATGTCGGAACCGGTACGGAAGGTACCTGCGGTAATGGATGTGGCGGAGTTCCTGGCATGGGACGCGCCGAGCGGAAACCTTTGGCAACTGGTGGACGGCGAGCCACAGGCCATGGCGCCGGCAAGCCGAACGCACGGCGTCCTTCAGGCGGAGTTAGGCCGCCTGATCGGCAATCATCTTGCTGCACGGGCTCCGGAGTGCACCGTGGTAACCAACCCAGGCACCATTCCGCGCATCCGCGCGGATGCCAACTTTCGCATCCCTGATCTGGCCGTTACCTGCTCGGAGTACCTGGTAGAGGAGTACGACGTCAACGAGCCGGTGCTGATCATCGAGATCCTCTCGCCGACCAACAAGACCGAGACGTGGACGAACGTGTGGGCCTACACGACCATACCAACCGTACGGGAGATACTGATCCTCCACAGCGTCCGCATTCGGGCGGAACTGCTGCGACGCGACGATACTGGCCAGTGGCCGGAACGCCCTGTGATCACGGAAGATGGCGCTCTTGAGCTTGCCAGCATCGGTTTCAGTGCGCCATTGCGGTCAGTCTACCGAGGGACGCGTCTGGCGTCCAACGCATAACCATCGGCCGAGAGACCACGCCCCTTTGGCAACCGCCGCCTCCGATGCTACTGACGGGTAAGCACCATCGATTGGAACACGTATGCCAGACGCAGGAGTGGCGCCGGCCGGGACGGTTGCGCGCAAATTGGCCTCGATTGAGGCGGTGGAACAGGGGCTTGCCTCGGTCGGCTACATTCCGAACCGGCAGATTTCCACCGCCGTCTACCTGGCCCAGCATCTCCAGAAGCCGATCCTGGTGGAGGGCCCGGCGGGCGTCGGCAAGACCGAGCTCGCCAAGTCGGTGGCGGCGTTCCTCGAACTCACGCTGATCCGCATGCAGTGCTACGAGGGGCTGGACGAGTCGAAGGCCCTCTATGAGTGGAAGTACGGCAAGCAGCTCCTCTACACCCAGATCCTGAAGGACAAGATCGGCGATGTGCTGGGTGGGACCGAGACGCTGGCCGCCGCGCTGAACAAGCTGCACGCGTTCGGCGACGTCTTCTTCTCGGAGCAGTTCCTGGAGCCGCGACCGCTGTTGCGTGCGTTGCAGCAGCCGGGCGGCGCCGTGCTGCTGATCGACGAGATCGACAAGTCGGACCAGGAGTTCGAGGCGTTCCTGCTGGAGATCCTGTCGGACTATCAGGTGACGATCCCCGAGATCGGCAGCGTGTACGCGGTGGAGACGCCGATCGTGCTGCTGACCTCGAACAGCACGCGCGATCTGGGCGATGCGCTGAAGCGGCGGTGCCTGCATCTGCATATCGGCTTCCCTGATGCGAAGCTGGAAGGCCGCATCATCGAATCGCGCGTGCCGGGAATTGAGAAGAACCTGCGGCGCGAGCTGGTGGCGTTCGTGCAGCAGTTGCGGACGCTGGATCTGAAGAAGGTGCCGTCGGTCAGTGAGACGATCGATTGGGCGCGCGTGCTGGTGCTGCTGCATGCGGCGTCGCTGGATACCGAGCTGGTGCATGACACGTTGAATGTGCTGCTGAAGTTCGAGGCCGACATCGAGGTCGCGAACAAGCAGATCGCGACACTGACGCAGAAGGCGAAGCACGAGGCCGGGCTACCGGTATGAGCGTCAGTGCCGGGGGGAGGGGGCTCGCCTCCGAACCGCTTCGCCAGTTCCTCCAGGCCGCGCGCAGCGCCGGCATCCGCGTCTCGGCCGCCGAGGGCATCGACGCCGCGCGCGCGGTACAGATGGTCGGCTACTCAGACCGTACCGTCCTGAAGGACACGTTATCCCTCGTCCTCGCCAAGACCCCCGACGAGAAGCACCTGTTCGACGAGTGCTTCGACCTCTATTTCCGCCGCGACAGCCTCGCCGAGGAAACCGAGGCAGCCACCGACCTCCAGACCCCCATCACGCAGGGCGGCTTCGGCGGTGAGGGCACCGGCGGTGGCGGTGGCCGCCCGCTGTCCCAGATGCTGCTGGACGACGATCGCGCCGCACTCGCCACGGCAATGGAAGAGGCGGCGCGTGAATCCGGCATCCAGAACATCCGCTTCTTCACCCAGAAGAACCTCTACGCCCGCCGTATCCTCGACCGCATGGGACTGCGTCAGGTCGAGCGCGACATCGAGGCGCTGCGCAAGGACGACCGGCACGCCGCCGCCGATCGGCTGGAGAACCGCATCGAGGCGCGGCGCGACCAGGCGCGTGACCTGGTCGAGCGCAATCTGCTGCTGTTCGCCCGCGGCGAGACCGAGAAGTTCCGTGAGGAGCTGCTGAAGTCTGCCCGCCTCTCCAACCTCGAACGCCGTGACCTCGAGCGGATGCGCATCCTGGTCCGCGCCATGGCGAAGCGCCTGGCCGCGCGCTACGCCAAGACGCGCCGCCGCCGGCTGCGCGGCCAGCTCGATGCACGGCGGACCTTGCGGAAGAACATGGGCTGGGGCGGCGTGCCCTTCCTCACCGTGTGGAAGCAGAAGCGCATCGAGAAGCCGCGCGTCATGGTGTTGTGCGACGTCTCCGGCTCGGTCGCCGCGATGGCGCAGTTCCTGCTGATGTTCCTCTACGCGCTGAACGAGGCCCTGAAGGACATCCGCTCCTTCGCCTTCGCCGGCAGCCTCATGGAAGTCAGCGATATCCTGGAAACCGAGCCGATCGAGGCCGCGATCGCGAAGATCATGCAGGCGATCGGCTTCGGCTCATCGAACTACGGCAATTCGCTCGCCGATTTCGAGGACGGCTGGATGCGCAACGTGTCCAACAAGACGACCGTCATCATCCTGGGCGACGCGCGCGGCAACCGCACGGACCCCCGGACCGACATCATGGAGCGCCTGTCGCAGCGGGCGAAGCGGATCATCTGGCTCAACCCGGAGTTCCGCTCCGCCTGGGGCACCGGCGATTCCGACATGTTCCGCTATGCGCCGTTCTGCAACCTCGTCACGGTGTGCAACACGCTGCGCCATCTCGAGCGGGTGGTGACCGATCTGCTGAAGGATGCCGCCTGAGCGTTATGTGGTAATTTGCTACCACACACCGCAACCCTTGACCCTGCCTGCATTTCCGGCCATACCCCGCCGCCAACTCGCAGGGCCCGCCATGAAGACCACGATCTCGCTGAAGCCCGCGGAGGTGAAGAAGGACTGGGTGCTGATCGACGCGGAGGGCGTCGTACTCGGCCGGCTCGCGTCCATCATCGCCAACCGCCTGCGCGGCAAGCACAAGCCGCAGTTCACGCCGCATGTCGATTGCGGCGACAATGTCGTCGTGGTGAATGCGGCGAAGGTGCGGGTGACCGGCCACAAGCCTGACCAGTCGGTGTTCTACTATCACACCGGCTATCCCGGCGGCATCAAGGGCCGCAGCATTCGCCAGCGCCTGGAGTCCAAACATCCCGAGCATGTGCTGGAGAAGGCGGTCGAGCGCATGATCACCCGCGGCCCGCTGCAGCGGCGCCAGATGAAGCACCTGTACGTCTACGCCGGCCCCGAGCACAAGCATGCGGCGCAGCAGCCTGCGCCGCTCGACGTCGCCGCGATGAACCCGAAGAACAAGCGAGGCTGATCTCCGCATGTCCGGTACCCAGACCCGCACGCTCGCCGACCTCAAGGACGCGCTCGCCGCGCAGCAGGCCGCCGCCTTCGGCCGGCGCCCTGCCGGTGCCCGGCGATCAGCCGAAGCGCGAGCCGAAGCGCGACGCTTTGGGCCGCTCCTACGCCACCGGCCGGCGCAAGAACGCCGTGGCGCGCGTGTGGATCAAGCCCGGCAAGGGCGAGATCACCGTGAACGACCGGAAGGTCGTGCAGTATTTTGCCCGCCCCGTGCTGCGCATGCTGATCACCCAGCCGTTCCTGGTCGCCGACCGCTACAACCAGTTCGACGTGTTCTGCACCGTCACCGGCGGCGGCCTGTCGGGTCAGGCCGGCGCGGTGCGACACGGCATATCGCGCGCGCTGACCTACTACGAGCCAGACCTCCGCGGCATCCTCAAGGTGGCCGGCTTCCTGACCCGCGACCCGCGCGTGGTGGAGCGCAAGAAGTACGGCAAGATGAAAGCCCGACGAAGCTTCCAGTTCAGCAAGCGTTAGCTCGTCATGACTGGAGGATCGACATGGCTGCCAAGCCGACCGTGTTCATCGATGGCGAAGCCGGCACCACGGGCCTAGGTATCCGCGATCGGCTGCGCGCGCTGCCCGACGTTGAGCTGAAGAGCCTGCCTGCCGAACGTCGCCGCGATCCTGCCGCGCGGCGCGACATGATGGCGGACGTCGACCTTGTCATCCTTTGCCTACCTGATGACGCGGCGCGCGAGGCCGCGGCGATGGCCGACGGATTGGGCAACGCCGCGCCGAAGCTCCTTGATGCCAGCACCGCGCATCGCGTGCATCCGGACTGGGCCTACGGCTTTCCCGAAATGCAGCCAGGCCAGGCTGAACGCATCGCGAGGGCGAGCAAGGCCGCCAATCCAGGCTGCTATCCGACCGGTGCGATCGGCCTGATCCGGCCGCTGGTCGATGCCGGCATCATTCCTGCTGATTACCCGATCACCATAAACGCGGTCAGCGGCTATTCCGGCGGCGGCCGCTCGATGATCGAGGAGCACGATCGGCGCGGCGGTCCGGCGTTCGAACTCTATGCGCTGACGCTCGAGCACAAGCACGTGCCCGAGACCCAGCGCTATTGCGGCCTGGCGCGCCGGCCGATCTTCGTGCCGTCCGTCGGACACTATCGGCAGGGCATGCTGGTCTCCGTGCCGCTGCATCTCGATACGCTGCAGGGCAAGCCCTCCGGCGCCGATCTGCAAGCGGTGCTCGAGGCGCGCTACCGCGACTGCGACTTCGTTCGTGTCGCCGCGCCGCAGACCGATGGCAAGCTGGAGCCGCAGGCGCTGAACGAGACCAATCTGCTGGAACTGACCGTCAACGCCAACGAGCGCCATCGGCAGGCGATACTGGTCGCGCGGCTCGACAATCTCGGCAAGGGCGCCTCTGGAGCAGCGGTACAGAACCTTCGCCTGATGCTGGGTCTGCCGGCCAACGCGCCGCAGGAGAAGGTCGATGCCTGAGCCGCTGGTCGGCCCGGGTCCGATCTATACACTGGACGGCGTCACGCCGAAGGTCGCGCCGGACGCCTTCATAGCCCCCGGCGCCGCCGTGATCGGCGACGTCGAGATCGGCTCGGAGACGGGCATCTGGTTCCATTGCCTGGTGCGCGGCGACCTCAACATCATCCGCATCGGCGCGCGCACCAACATCCAGGACGGCGCGATCATCCACGTCGATTCCGGCGGATTGGCCACTTACATCGGCGACGACGTCACCGTGGGCCACAACGCGGTGATCCATGCCTGCACGCTGAAGAACCGCGCGTTCGTCGGCATCTCCGCCACCGTGCTGGACGGCGCGGTGATCGAGGAAGGCGGCATGCTCGGCGCGGGTGGCCTGCTGACGCCCGGGAAGGTGATCGGCCCCAACGAACTCTGGGTCGGCACGCCGGCAAAGCTGATCCGTGTGATGAGCGATGAGGAGCGGCGGAAGTTCGACCGCAATGCGGTGGTCTATCGCGATCTGGCACGACGCTTCCGCGCCGGACTGCGCAGCGCATCGTAGCTCGATCGCCGGATCGACCATATATCAATCAATCATCGGCCTATGCATTGGGCAATCCGCCCAGTGCGCGGGCTGACTGCCCCTTGCGACGCTGATTTTGCGCCTGGACTCCAGCCGAGGATCATGATGCGCTGCACCAAGAAATAAGGGGCAGCAAGGAGACCAGGGGTGGCTGGACTGATGACGAGGGCGACGCTTGCGCGTCGCGCCGCGGCGCTGGCGTTTGGTGGCGCGATCGCCTGCGCGGCGGCAGGGGCCCAGGCCGGCGGCACGCTGGTGGTGGGCATGACCGCAGGCGATTTGCCGATCACCACCGGCAACCCCGACCAGGGATTCGAGGGTTATCGCTTCGTCGGCTACAACCTTTACGATTCATTGGTCCTTTGGGATCTGTCGCGGGCCGACAAGGCGTCCGACATCAAGCCGGGCCTCGCCACCGACTGGCACGTCGACGAAACCAACAACAAGCGTTGGATCTTCAAGCTCCGCGAGGGCGTGAAGTGGCACGACGGCTGCGACTTCTCCGCCGACGATGTGCTGTGGAACCTGAGCCACTCCACCAACGACAAGGCGCCGGAGTTCGACCCGTCGCAGTTCGCCCAGGCGCGCTCCTATCTCGGCAATTACGCCGGCGTCACCAAGATCGATGACCATACCGTGGCGATCGATACCAAGGTGCCTGACTCCTTGTTCCCCTACGAGATCAGCTACGTGCTGCTGATCAGCCCGTGCCGCGCGAAGGAAGTGAAATACGATTGGGCGCAATTCGCTCTGCACCCGTCGGGCACCGGGCCTTATCGCTACGACCATGCGGTCCCGCACCAGCGCATGGAGTTCGTGCCGAACACCGACTACTGGGACAAGGCGCGCGTGCCGAAGCAGGATCGTCTCGTGCTGGTGCCGATGCCTGAAGCTTCCACGCGCACCGCGGCCCTGCTGTCCGGTCAGGTGAACTGGATCGAGGCACCGTCGCCCGATGCCATCGACCGGCTGAAATCGGCCGGCATGCAGATCGTCACGAACGTCTACCCGCACAACTGGACCTACCAGCTCAACTTCGTGAAGGGGCCGTTCACCGACAAGCGCGTTCGCGAGGCTGCCAACTATGCGCTTAACCGCGCAGACATGAAGGAACTGCTCAACGGGCTGATGCTGGAAGGCTATGCGACGGTGCCGCCATCGACGCCGTATTACGGGCATCCGAAGCTTTACAAATACGATCCGGACAAGGCGAAGGCGCTGCTGAAGGAGGCCGGCTGCCTGCCGTGCAAGGTGACGTTCGACATCTCGACCTCCGGTTCCGGCCAGATGCAGCCCTTGCCGATGAACGAACTGGTCAAGTCGCAGATGGACGCCGTGGGCTTCCAGGTGACCCTGAACACGATGGACTGGAACGCGCTGCTCGACGTCACGCGCGCCGGCGTGGACAAATATCCGGACGTGAGCGCGATCAATGTCAGCCGGCAGACTCAGGATCCGTTCAATGCACTGATCCGTCATGTCTGGACGGCGCAATGGGCGCCGAAGGGCTCCAACTGGGGTCACTACAGCAATCCGGCGATCGACAAGCTGGTCGGCGAGGTGTTCGCCGAGTTCGATCCCACCAAGCGTCTCGCCCTGCTGACCAAGCTGAACGAGCAGATGAGCGAGGAGGCGGTCTTGATCTTCGTCGCCCATGACCTCAACCCGCGCGCATTGTCACCGAACGTGCATGGTTTCGTGCAGGCACAGAGCTGGTTCCAGGACCTCACCCCGATCAGCGTCGCTCCCTGACCGTGGGTCGCTATATCCTCCGGCGCATCCTGTACGCGGTGCCGATCGCGTTCGGCGTCAGCGTCGTCTGCTTCTCGTTGGTCTATCTCGCGCCTGGCGATCCGTTGCAGACCGTGCTGCCGCCGGATGCGACGGCGGAGACGATCGCCATCGTCAAGCATGCCTATGGCTTCGACAGGCCGCTGCCGGTGCAGTTCCTGATCTGGTTGGGTCACGTGCTGACCGGCGATTTCGGCATCTCGATCTCGACGCGCCGGCCGGTGTTCCTGGAGGTGTCCGAGGCGCTGGCCAACACCTCGCTGCTGGCGGTGTTCGCGGTGCCGATCGCATTCTCGGTCGGTTACGTGATGGGGGCGCTGGCGGGCTGCTTCCCCGGCCGCTGGATCGACCGCATCGTGACCGGCGCCTCGGTGGTCGGCGTCAGCCTGCCCAACTACTGGCTCGGCATCGTGCTGGTGATCTTCTTCGCCGTCGAATACATGCTGCTGCCCGCCACCGGCATGGGTCCGAACGGCTCGACAACCTTCGACATCCTGCAATGGAGCAACGCGAAGTTCCTGGTGCTGCCGGTGATCACATTGGCGATGATCCCGATCGGCATCATCTCGCGGTCGACGCGCGCCGCGGTGGCCGAGGTGCTGAACCAGGACTTCGTGCAGACACTGCGCGCCAAGGGCCTGTCGGAGTGGGCGGTGATCCGCCATGTTCTGAAGAACTCCGCACCGCAGGTGCTGGCGGTCATGGGGCTTCAGTTCGGCTATCTGCTCGGCGGTTCGATCCTGGTCGAGACGGTGTTCACCTGGCCGGGCAGCGGCTTCCTGCTGAGCAAGGCGATCATCAATCGCGACGTGCCGGTGCTGCAGGGTACGATCCTGACCTTGTCGCTTATCTTCGTTGCCACCAATCTCGTGGTCGATCTGCTGCAATCGACGATCGATCCGCGCATCAGGCGGTCCTGACATGGCCGATACGATCGCGCTTGCCGATCCGCTGGACGCACCGGAGGAGCAGGCCGCGCCGGCCACGCGCGTGCGCGGCTATTGGCAATCGGTCGGCGTTCGGCTTCGCCATGACCCGGTCACGCTGGTGTTTGCCGCGATCGTCCTGCTGATCGTGCTGGCGGCGGTCTTCGCGCCGTTGATCGCGCCGTTCGATCCTTACAAGGAGAGCATCATCGGGCGTCTGAAGCCGATCGGTTGGCGTGACCATCTGCTGGGTACCGACGAACTGGGCCGCGACATGCTGAGCCGGCTGATCTATGGCGGGCGTGTCTCGCTGCTGATGGGTGTCGTGCCGGTGCTGATCGCCTCGCTGATCGGCGGCCTGCTGGGCGTGGTCGGCGGTTTCGCCGGCGGCCGCATCAACACCGCGATCATGCGCACGATGGACGTGTTCTACGCGTTTCCCTCGGTGCTGCTGGCCGTGGCGATTGCCGGCGCGATGGGCGGCGGCATCGTCAACGGCATGCTCGCGCTTACTTTGGTGTTCATCCCGCCGATGTGCCGTGTCGCCGAGACAGCGACCACGCAGGTCCGCGCGCTCGACTTCATCGAGGCCGCGCGTGCCACCGGAGCCGGCACCATGACCATCGTGCGCTACCATGTACTCGGCAACGTGCTGGGACCGGTGTTCATCTATGCGTCCTCGCTGGTGAGCGTCAGCATCCTGCTCGCGTCGGGTCTGTCGTTTCTTGGCCTGGGCGTGCGCCCGCCGATGCCGGACTGGGGCCTGATGCTGAGCACGCTGCGCCAGTCGATCTACGTCGTACCGTTCGTCTGTGCCCTGCCGGGCCTGACGATCTTCGTCACCTCGATCTGTTTCAACCTGGTCAGCGACGGGCTGCGTTCGGCGATGGATGTGCGGCTATGAGCGCCACGGATACCGGTGGGCCGGCCCAGCCGCTGCTGATCGCCCGCGACCTCGCCAGGCACTTTCTCGTCCGCGGCGCAGGCAAGTCCGCGCGCGTACGCGCCGTAGATGGCGTGTCGTTCACGCTGTTCAAGGGCGAGACACTGGGGATCGTCGGCGAATCCGGCTGCGGCAAGATCGACCCTCGCGCGTCTGTTGCTGCATCTGATCGAACGCGATGCGGGCGAGCTGATCTTCGACGGCGAGCCGGTCGGCGCGCCGCACGGCATCACCGTCGCCGCCTTGCGCAGGCAGGTGCAGATGGTGTTCCAGGACAGCTACTCCTCGCTCAATCCGCGCATGCCGGTACAGGACTCGGTGGCATTCGGCCCCTTCGTGCATGGCCGCAGGAAGCCCGACGCAAGACGCGTGGCGCGCGACATGCTGGTAAAGGTCGGCCTCAACCCCGATCTGTTCGGCCCGCGCTATCCGCACGAACTGTCCGGCGGCCAGAAGCAGCGGGTGAACATCGCGCGGGCTCTGGCGATCGAGCCGCGCATGGTGATCCTGGACGAAGCGGTCTCGGCGCTCGACAAGTCCGTGGAGGCGCAGGTGCTGAACCTGCTGCGCGCGCTGAAGCAGCAGTTCAACCTGACCTATCTGTTCATCAGCCACGACCTCAATGTCGTGCGCTATGTCAGCGACCGCGTGTTGGTGATGTATCTCGGCCGTGTCGTGGAACTCGGTCCCTCCGAGGACATCTTCACCCGCCCGCTGCACCCCTACACGCGCGCGCTGCTCGGCTCGCGCCCGTCGATGGACCCCACGAACCGCATCGAGGAACCGCCGATCACCGGCGATCCGCCGAGCCCGATCGACCCGCCCGCAGGCTGCCGTTTACACACGCGCTGCCCATTCGCCGAGGCGGTGTGCGGCGAAAGGTCGCCGGAGCTTGGTGAGTGGCTCGATCGCGGCTCCCATGTCGCCGCCTGCCATATGCTGGAGCCCGGCTCCGGCCATTCGCGGGCCATGCAATGAACGCCCTTGTCGAGGTCAATGATCTGACCGTCCGCTTCGTCACCCGCGAGGCGACGGTACACGCGGTGAATGGCGTGAGCTTCAGCGTGCGTCCTGGCGAGGTGCTGTGCATCCTGGGCGAATCCGGTTCGGGCAAGAGCGTCACGCTGCGCGCCATGCTGCGACTGTTGCCGCCTCGCCGCACGCGTATCGCCGGCGCGATCCGCATCGACGGCCAGGATGTGCTGGCGCTCGACAGGCGCCGGCTTCGCGACCTGCGCGGCGGCCTGGTGTCGATGATATTCCAGGAGCCGATGACCGCGCTCGACCCTGTCTATACGATCGGCACGCAGATCGCCGAGACTGTGTTGCGCCACAAGGGCGGCACGCGCGCCGCGGCCCGTGCGCGCGCGCTGGAGCTCTTGGATCTGGTGAAGGTCCCCGAGGCGGAGCGGCGTCTGGACAACTATCCGCACGAGCTTTCCGGCGGGCTGCGCCAACGTGCGATGATTGCCATGGCGCTGTCCTGCGGCCCGCGTCTGCTGCTGGCAGACGAGCCGACCACCGCGCTTGACGCCACGGTGCAGATCCAGGTGCTGATACTGCTGCGCCGGCTTCAGCGGGAACTCGGCATGGGTACCATCTTCGTCACCCACGACCTCGGCGTCGCCTCCGAGATCGCCGATCGCATTGCCGTGATGTATGCCGGGCGCATCGTCGAGGAGGGACCGGTTGCCGGCGTGCTGCGTGCGCCGATACATCCGTATACGCAGGGTCTGTTGGCCTCGACGGTGCACGGCCAGAGCCGCGACCGCGACATCGAGGCGATACCGGGCAGCCCGCCCGATCTGCGGCGTCTGCCGTCCGGTTGCGCCTTCGCCCCGCGCTGCGTCAAGGTGCAATCCGAATGTCACGCTGCGGTGCCGGCGCCCCGCAGTCCGGCACCTGGCCGCATGGCGCGCTGCGTGTGCGCTCCGGATGCAGCGCTGGCAGCGGCGGAATGAATGCGACGAAACGCGACAGGAGGACGCAACGATGCCCGAGCTTGACGACGCAACGCTCGATTTCCTGCTGGTCAGAGCCGGACTTTCCCCGACCGCCGAGCAGAAGGCGGGCCTGAAGGCTGCTTACACGCATGTCGCCGCAATGGCGGAACGAGTGCGCAAGCCGCGCGGGCGCATGGCGGAACCGGTGCTGACCTACGGCTTTGCCGAGGAGGACCTGGCATGAACGACATTCCAACCATCGCCGGGGCGGCGAAGCTGATCGCTGCGAAGAAGCTGTCGCCGGTCGAGCTGACACGCGCGTGTCTCGATCGCGTGAAAGAACTGGATCGCGAACTGCACGCTTTCGTTCGGCTGACCGAGCATCGCGCGCTGGCCGATGCACGGGCTGCCGAGGCAGCGATCATGGCAGGTAAGCCGGTTGGCCCGTTATGCGGCATTCCGATCGGGCTGAAGGACATCGTGGATACCAAGGGTATCCCGACGACGTGCCACTCGAAGATCCTGCGTGACAACATTCCGGAAACCGATGCGACGTGTGCGGTGAAGTTGGCGGAAGCCGGCACCGTGCTGATGGGCAAGACCGCGACGCACGAATTCGCCGATGGCGGACCGTCGTTCGATCTGCCGTGGCCGCCGGCGCGCAATCCGTGGAACACCGGCCATTTCACCGCGGGGTCCAGCAGCGGCACCGGGGCGGGTGTGGCGGCTGGTCTCATCCTCGGTGGTATCGGCACGGACACCGGCGGCTCCATCCGCGGTCCCGCCGCATTGTGCGGCATCTCCGGCATCAAGCCGACCTATGGCCTGGTCAGCCGCGCGGGCGTGGCACCCGCGGCGTTCACGCTCGATCATATCGGTCCGATGGCGTGGACGGCGGAGGATTGCGCGCTGATGTTGCAGGCGCTCGCCGGACACGATCCGCGCGATCCTGCCAGCGCCTCGCGGCCGATCCAGGACTACACCGAGCAACTCGGCGCCGGCATCAAGGGTCTGCGCATCGGCGTGATCCACCACTTCCACGAGGCGGACCACGAGGTCACTCCGGCGACGCGGCGCGGCATCGATGCGGCGATCGCGACGCTGCGCGAACTTGGTGCGCAGATCAGCGAAGTGACGCTGTCGCCATTGGCCGAGTGGCACGCCTGCGGCACGCTGATCTCGTTGACCGAGCGCGCCGCCGCCTATGACGAATGGGCGCGCACGCGGCTGGGCGATTTTTCGGCGCGCGTTCAGCAGCGCTTGTTGCTGGGTTCGCTGGTATCGGGCGTGGACTACGTTCAGGCGGTGCGCCGCCGGCGCGAGCTGCGTGCCGAGCTCAAGGCGGCGATGGCGGGGCTCGATGTTGTGCTGACTGCGGCTAATCCGTCGGAGGCGCCGAAGATCGACGAGGTTCCGGAATGGGATATCGGCCAGAAGCCCAGCTTCACCATGCCGTTCAACGTGGCGGGCTATCCGGCGATGTCGATCTGCTCGGGCTTCGGCGACGGCGGTCTGCCGGTGGCGATCCAGCTTGTCGGCAAGCCGTTCCAGGAAGCGACGGTGTTTCGCGTCGCCGATGCGTTCGAGAAGGCCACCCCGTTCCGCGACCGCCGTCCTGCGCTAGTCTCGGCACTCGTCGCAGCCCAATAGGAGCATTGGATGGCCCAGCATTCGCTTCGCGCCTCGCCGCAGACCGTCCGCATCGGCGTGTTCGATGCGACTGTTCCCGCCGGTGATGACCATCGAGTTCGGCGACAGGGTGATGGTGCAATGCGTCTCCGGCCGTCAGGATGTGATGCCGCCGGCCTCTGCCGGCTTCACCGTGCCGCCGGAGCTCAGCGCGATCATCGCGGCCAATCCGGCGATGCGCGCGGGGCATATCGTCACGGGGCCGATCGCGGTCGCAGGCGCCGAGCCAGGCGACATGCTGGAGATCCGCATCGAGAAGATCGAGCCGGGAGCCGACTGGGGCTACAATGTGATCCGCCCGCTCGCCGGCACGCTGCCGGAGGATTTTCATGAGACGGTGCTCAGTCACATCCCGGTCGATCAGGCCCGGGGCGTGTGCTGCTGCCGTGGGGGACGGAGCTTGCGTTGGCGCCGTTCTTCGGGGTGATGGGCGTGGCGCCGCCGCCGGCGTTCGGCACGATCGCGTCGAAGGAGCCGCGCATCCATGGCGGCAACATGGACAACAAGGAGCTCACAGCGGGTTCCGTGCTGTATTTGCCGGTGTGGGTGTCCGGGCGCCAATTTCTCGGTGGGTGACGGGCACGGCGTGCAGGGCGACGGCGAGGTGTGTGTCACCGCGCTGGAGATGTGTCTGACCGGGACCTTCACGTTCGTCCTGCACAAGGGCGGCGGCGAGTCACGGCCGTTGCTGAAGCAGCCGAAGGCGGAGACGCCGACTCATTTCATCAGCATGGGGCTGAACGAGGACCTCGACCAGGCGATGAAGCAGGCGCTGCGGGAGATGATCTCGTTCATCTGCTCGCGCAGCAATCTGTCGCGCGAGCAGGCTTATCAGTTCTGCTCGCTGGCGGTGGATTTCCATGTCACGCAGACGGTGAACGGCGAGAAGGGCATCCACGGGATGCTGAAGAAGGGGCTGCTGTTCTGAGGTAGGACTGCGCCCTGGTCGACGCAGAAGGCGGCGACCGGCCCATGCCTCTCGCCATCGCTGATGCGCGCGGGATTGCTTGTCATTGCGACGAGCGAATGCGACGAAACCATCAGCGCCCACCTCACGATGGGGATTGCTTCGTCGCTTCGCTTCTCGCAATGACACGTACATCGTGCGCTTACTGGGACAAATTCAGGGCGGGCCGGTGCGGGAGGGTGCAAGGAATCGCAGAGGTGGTGACGCCGGCGATGCGGGAGGCGTGGGGGCTGGGATGGGAAACGCCTGGTCGAGGATGTCCTTCACCAGGTTGGCGTAGTTGCCGCCCTCCCTGATGATGGCGTGTTGCAGTTCCTGCCACAGCGGGTGGCTGGGCAGGATGCCGAGATCGCGGCAGATGTCGGCGATGACGGCGCCGATCGGCTGGCGGCGGACTTTTGCGGCGATCTGCTCCGGGGTGGGCAGATGGGCGAGGCGGGCGTCGGCTTCGCCGGCGGCGAGCGCGGTGGCTGGCGGGGTGCGCGCGGCCTGCTGGGGACGCTGCACCCGGGGTGCGGCGTCGAGGCGGTCGGCGGTGCGGAGGAGCCTTGCTTCGAGTGCGTTGGCGCGGTGCAGGCCGCGGGCGATGCGTGCGAGGATCAGCGCGACGTCGGCGGTGCCGAAGCAGCGGCAGACGGGACGGGGTCGGTGAAGGCGCGCTGCCGGATCGTGGCGGCGAGTTCCTTGCCGTAGTCGATGAGCTTGCGGACGAGGCCGAGCAGGCGGCCGAGCGGCTGGGCTGGGTGGGTGGATCGGGGGGGTTGGCCGCGGCGGACATGAAC
>CAVPTU010000015.1:0-15192 GCA_963708565.1 uncultured Alphaproteobacteria bacterium | reverse complement strand
TGTTCCGATCCTAACGAAAAATTCCCACGGACGCAGCGGCGTGCGACTCTGGTGGCATGAAGAGGACTTCGGCATGCATCTGGCTGTCTCCTGCGGATCGGGCGACGGTGGAAGGTTGGATTTCGGCACGAAATACGCCGCAGAAGCTGGTTTGGCGGAGCCGGATCGTGTTGCTGTCGGCTGACCGTGTGGGGGTGATGGCCACCGCGCGATCGGTGGGTAAGAGCAAGTTGACGGTTTGGCGCTGGCAGGAGCGCTTCCTTGCGGAAGGCCTCGTCGGGCTGCGCCGAGATGCGACGCGACCTGGGCGCAAGCCGCCACTGAGCGCCGAGACGATCGAGCGGGTCGTGCATAAGACCTTGCATGAGAAGCCGGTGGCAGGCACCCACTGGAGCATCCGCAAGATGGCGCGCGCGACTGACCTCAGTTACACCAGCGTGCAGCGCATCTGGAAGGCCCACGAACTCAAGCCGCATCTGGTGAAGACTTTCAAGCTGTCGAATGACAAGCGCTTCGTCGAGAAAGTACAGGATATTGTCGGCCTCTATCTCGACCCGCCGGACAAGGCATTGGTGTTCTCGGTCGACGAAAAAAGCCAGATCCAGGCGCTGGACCGTACACAGCCCGGCTTGCCGATCAAGAAAGGCCGATGCGGCACTATGACGCACGACTACAAACGCCATGGGACAACGACGTTGTTCGCAGCACTCGATGTCGCCACCGGCAGAGTGATCGGCCAGTGTATGCAGCGACATCGCCATCAGGAATGGCTCAGGTTCTTGCGCCGCATCGAAGCCGAGACGCCGAAGCACCTTGATGTGCACTTGATCGCCGACAACTACGCCACACACAAGCATGCCAGCGTCCGGGTCTGGCTCAAGCGGCACAAGCGGTTCCATATGCACTTCACGCCGACTTCGGCGTCCTGGCTCAATCAGGTCGAGCGCTTCTTCGGCCTGATCACCGAGGACCGCATCCGCTGCGGCGCGTTCAAGAGCGTCACGCAACTCGAAGCCGCCATCCAGGAATACCTCGAAAACCACAATGCCGATCCCAAACCTTTCATCTGGACCGCTTCCGCCACCACAATCCTCAAAAAGGTGGCCCGTGGGAGACAAGCGTTAGAGTCGGTACACTAGAACATCCGGCTGAGCCAGTTTCCCTGCGATGCCTGCGTGATGATTGGCGTATAGCCGGGCGGCGGCGTCCAACTCATCATCCGGGCGACAAAGCCGGGGCCCGGATAGGCCAGCCCGGAATTCTCGTTGATCACCGTTCGGATATCCGCGGGAGCCGCCGGGCCTGCCGCCTCGACCAGCGCGTCCTGGCCGGCGCTGCCCGCATCCTGTTGCACGGGCTGGGCATCGCCCTGTTGCGGCGCGAGCACGCCTGGGCGCGTCGGCCGCATTGCCAGCTCCGGCGGAATGGACAGCGGCATCTGGGTGGCCGCCACGGTCTCCGGCGCGGCGTCGCGCGACAGGGTGAAAGTGCGCGTCATGCTGTCATCCGAGCACGCCGCCAGCAGCAGCATGGACAGCACGGACAGGTATCGCATCGGAGCCTCCAGTTTCATCGCACGTCCCGGCGTGCCAGAATCGAGCTTAGCCGTCTGCATCAACGCATCAAAACAGTCGAGGTAGCGTCATGCCAAGGGACATGCATTGGGTCGGCACCTGGGCCACGGCTCCCGCGCCGGCGGAAGGCGCCGCGTTCAGCAACCAGACCCTGCGCATGAACGCGCGTGTCAGCATCGGCGGCGATGTACTGCGCGTGCGGTTATCCAATGCTTACGGTACGCGGCCGCTGACAGTCGGCCGTGCGCATATCGGCTTGCGCGCGACGGGTGCCGGCGTGGTGCCCGGCTCCGATCGCGCCTTGACGTTCGGTGGCGAGGCGTCCGCGACGATCGCTGCCGGCGCGCTGCTGCTGAGCGATGCGGTGGAGTTGCCCGTGGCGCCGCTCTCGGATGTCGCTTTGACGTTCTGGCTGCCGGAGGACGTGCCGGCGAGCTTCGGCGTCACCGGCCGCTATGCACGGCAGACCAACTACATCTCGCCGCCGGGTGATTTTACTGCCGAGACGGTCATGCCGGTGGGCCGCATCACCGACGACTGGTATTTCCTGGGCGGCATCGATGTGTTGGCGCACGCGGACACCGGCGGCATCGTCGCACTCGGTGACTCGCTGACCGACGCGAACATCTCGACGCACGACGCATTCTGCCGCTGGCCCGATCAGCTTGCCCGGCGTCTGATTGCGCGCGGTGTCCGGCGTATGGGCGTGATGAACCAGGGGCTGGGCGGCAACCGCATCCTGCACGACATCCGCGGCGACAGCGGCCTGCGCCGTTTCGATCGCGACGTGCTGGCGCAGCCGGGCGTGACCCATGCGATCGTGATGCTGGGCACCAACGATCTGCGCAACCGCTGGGCCAAGCCCGAGGAGGAGGTCACCGCCGAACAGATGATCGCCGGCCTGAAGCAGATGGCGCTGCGGGCGCACACGCGCGGCATCAGGATCTTCGGCGCCACGCTGACGCCGTTCGAGAACGAGACCTTCCTGGTCGGCGCCTGGACCCCGGCGCGCGAGGCGGTGCGGCTGGCGGTGAACGCCTGGATCAGGGACGGCGGCGCGTTCGATGCCGTGGCCGACTTCGACAAGGGCCTGCGCGATCCCGAGCATCCGGCGCGCATGCTGCCGGTCTACGACTGCGGCGACCACCTGCATCCGAGCGATGCCGGCTACAATCGGATGGGCGATGTCATCGACCTTGCGCTGTTCGACTGACCGCAGGGCGCGGTCAGCTCAGGCTGCCCGGATAATCCCGCCAGACGCTCGGCTCCAGCTTCAAGGTTCTGTCGGCGGGATACATCGCCTGCCAGTACCGCGCGCAGTCACCGCTGGTCGGATTCCACACGCCTGGAAAGCTCCGGACGTAGGCGAGGAAATCCTCCAGCACCTGAAGCCGGTTGCACCACCCGATCGCGCCGGGATGCAGCACCACGCTGAACTGCCGCCCGCGCCTGTACTGCGCAGCGAACTCTGCCCGCCAGTTGCGGAACAGATCATCGGCGTGCTCGAGCCCGGTTCCCTTGCGGGGAAACGACAGGAACCACTGATCGTCGAAGTGGTAGTAGTACGGCAACGTCAGGATCGCACGCCGGGCGGCGAAATCCGTCACCCAGTAGTGCGGCACATCGTCGGCCAGCCCGTTGCCCATGTATTGGTAGCCGGCGTCGATCAGCAGATCGATCGTAAGGAGGCTGATCGTGCCTCCGGCAAACGGATCGTCCTGGCGCGGCAGACAGAACCAGCCGGTGGGCCGGTGGCCGATCGTGCGCGTCAGAATCTCGGTCGCCAGGACGAGCCGCGCCTTTTCCTCTGCCGCGTCGAGCGTGCTGACATCCTCGTGCTTCAACCCGTTGCCCGCGATCTCATGGCCCTCGGCCATCAGCGCGCGCAGCCGCTCGGCGCGCAACTGCGCGATGACCGCAGGAGCCGCGAATGTCGCCCGGATGCCGAACCGCCGCAGCACCGCGACAACCTGGTCCAGGCCGTCATGCGCGGCGAAATACGCATCCGGATGCATCAGATCCTCGGCGCAGATGCCTTGCGGACCGCGCGCCACGCTCAGGTCGACCACGACCGTCATGCAGTATCGGTTGCCGTCCGGCCAGCGTATCTCGGCATCCCGCAGGCCGACTTCGTCGGAGATCGTGTAGCCTTGTTTCCAGGGCATCGTGCTCTCTCCTGGTTCAGACCGGAAAACGGTCGAGGCAATGCCTGGCGACCTCCTCACAGGTGGCAAACCACACACCGGGCAGCGTCTTCATTCGCGTGATCAGCCGGTCCATCATCTCGATGCGCAGCGCCCGGCCCGACACGAACGGATGCACCACGATATTGAGGTACCCACCGGCGCGGTATTGCTGCCAGAACGCCGCCCACCACAGATCGAACACGCGATCCGGATCGGTGATGCGCTGCGCGGCATTGCCGCTGCCCAGCCAGGCAAAGCTGTAGAACATCGCGTCATCCATTGCGTAATGAAACGGCAGGTTCAGCATTGGGTTCGCGCCATCGGCATCGCTCAGGTAGTAAGGACGGTGGTCGGCGGAATTCATGCGAGGTGTAGAGGAAGCCTTCCTGCCTCAGCAGCCTCAGCGTGTGTTCGCTGCGGCTGCCGACCGGCCGGCGTCCCGCGATCGCCTCCAGCGCATTCGCAGTCTTCAGCAGGTGGTCGCGCTCCAGCGCCGGGTCCTTCGGCACATGGTGCTCCCACATATGATCGGCGATCTCGTGCCCGCTGCGCGCCACGGCACGAAGCGCCTGCGGATAGAGTTCGCAGATGCGGCCGGGTGTGAAGATGGTCGCTTTGATGCGGTGCGCGTCGAACAGTTCGACCAGGCGCCAGATGCCGACACGTCCGCCGAACTCGCCCTTGGCAAGCTGCATCGGCGGTTCATTCAGCAGCCGGCGCAACAGCATGGCATCGAAATCCGCCGTGAAATTCACTGCGATTCGCGCGCCTTCCGGCCAGGTCAGATCGACGATGCGCCGGTGGCGCGCGTCGTAGCGTTCTGCCGTGGCGCACAGGTCCGCGACCTCCTGTTCAAGTTGGCTGGTCATCGTTTCGACCTCCCATCCACAACCGTCCCAATCATGCCACGAGTGTTGACTTGGCGCGCATCCGAGCCGCACAGTCCAGCAATTCCGTGATCCCCCGTCGTTGACAGGAGGGCGAGTTGGCCATGTACCGCAGACTATCCGGCCCAACGATACTGGCCGCCGCCGCTTTACTCTGCACGGCGTATACCGCCACCGCGGCGACGGTCGGTCCGGTGACCGACGATCTCGGCGTGATCCGCATCGCCAAGGGCGCGCCAATTCAGATCGGCGCCTATTGGGTCCTGTCGGGAGCCGACACGGCGCTCGGTGTCGACGAGAAGCGCGGCGTCGAGATCGCCTTCAAGGACGTCGGCGGCAAGGTCCTCGGGCACCCGTTGAAGCTGAACGCGGAAGACGACGGCTGCAACGCCGAGGGCGGCCAGACCGCGGCGACCAAGCTTGCCGCCAATCCCCAGACGGTGATCGTGCTCGGTCCTGCCTGCTCGTCCGCCGCGACACCGGGTGCGCCAATTCTCTGGCAGCAGGGCATTGTCGATATCTGCACGGCGTGCACCGCGCCCGCTCTCACCGCGCCCGCGCGCAAGCCGGAATACGCCGGCTTCGCCCGCACCGTGTTCAGCGACAGCGAGCAGGGCAAGGCCGACGCCACATACGTGCACAATGTCGTCAAGGCGCAATCGGTGGTCACTATCCACGACGGCAGCCCTTATGCGCAGCAGCTTCAGCAGGTGATGGCGGACAACTTCAAGCAGATGGGCGGCAAGGTGCTGTCGCAGGAAGCGATCGCGCCCACCGACGTCGACATGCATCCGCTGCTGACCCGCATTGCCAGCGAGAAGCCGGACCTGATCTACTTCCCGGTGTTCACCGCCGCCGCGGCGCAGATCCTGCGCCAGGCGAAGGAGACGCCCGGGCTTGAGCATACCAAGCTGATGGGCGGCGGTTCGCTGCTGTCCGCCGACTTCATCGAGGCAGCGGGGCCGTCTGTCGTTGGCTTCATCATCGGCTACCCCGACCTGTCGCCTGAGGCGATGGGCAAGAACTATCCGAAGTTCGTCGAGGAGTACAAGAAGGACTACGGCGAGGCGCCGATCTCCGGCTATCACGCGAACGCCTATGACGGTGCGATGCTCGCCATCAAGGCGATCGAGAAGGTGGGCAAGACCGACAAGGACGGCAACCTTTACATCGGCAGGAAGGCGCTCCGCGACGCGGTGTTCGACATCAAGTTCGAAGGCATCAGCGGTCCGATCGCGTGCGACCCCTATGGCGAGTGCTCGCAGTTCAAGCCCTCGGTGCTCGAGTTCACCTCGGCTGACCCGAAAACATTCGGTATCGGCAAGAACCCGAAGAAGATCTGGCCGTAGGTGTCGGGCGCTTCTGCTGCCAGCAGCGGGCCGTGGCGTACAGCCATGGCCCGTTTCAATGCAGTCGATGTGGTATTGTGGGGTCTGCGCATCGGCGTCGTGGCGGTCGTCGTCATCGGCACCATTGGCACCTTGCTGCACGATCGCTATACCGCCGCGCAGTGGTTCGACTTCGTCGTGTTCGGCCTGACCATCGGCAGCATCTATGCCCAGATCGCGCTGGGCTACACCATGGTCTATGGCGTGCTGCGGCTGATCAACTTCGCGCACGGCGACATCGTCATGACCGGCGCCTTCGCCGGCTACTTCGTCGCCACGCCGCTGGACCGTTCGGGCTTCCTGGATAACCATCCGGTACTCGGCATGTCCGCCATCCTCGCGGTGGCGATCGTCACATCCACCGTCGATCGCGGTGCTGACCGAGCGCATCGCCTACCGGCCATTCCGTCGCGTGGTCGGGCTGGCGCCGCTGATCTGCGCCATCGGCGTGTCGTTCTTTCTGGAGCAGACCTTCCGCGGCATGTTCGGTTCGGCGGTGAAATCCTATCCGTCACCCGACTGGCAACGTGCGACGTTCCAGTTGCTTGGCTTCAACGTGCCGCGCGTCGATGTCCTGGTGATCGGGCTCGCCCTCGTCTTCATGGCAGGGCTCTACCTGATCGTGCAGCGCACGCGCATGGGCACCGCGATGCGCGCCGTGGCCGAGGACGGTGAGGCCGCGGCACTGATGGGAATCGACGTGAACAAGGTGGTGGTGTTCACCTTCGTGCTGGGCGGCGCGATGGCCGGGATCGCCGGCGTGTTCTACGCCTTCGTCTACAAGCAGGTGTATTTCTATATGGGCTTCACGCCCGGCATCAAGGCGTTCGGCGCCGCGGTGCTGGGGGGCATCGGCAACATCCCAGGCGCGATGCTGGGCGGATTCTTCCTGGGGATGGTCGAGTCGGTGGGGCCGACCCTGTTTCTCGACGGCATCGGCATCCCTGCCCCTTACCAGTTGCGCGACCTGATCGCGTTCACGCTGCTGATCATGGTGCTGATCTTCCGCCCGCAGGGACTGCTGGGCGAACGCATGGCAAGGAAGCGGGCCTGATGCGCCGCGCCGTCCTCATCGGTCTCGCGTTCGGCGCCGGTGCGGTGCATCTCGCCGTGGTCGGCGTGCTGCTGATGCTGCACCAACGCTGGATCATCGTGGACACGCTGACGCTGGGTCAGGCTGTATTGCTGCTGATCGCTGGCGGTGCGGGCGCCATGGCCGGACGCAAGCTGCCGGGTCTCATCGCCGGAGCCGCCGCCGGCTTGCCGATCGCTGTACTGGCAGCGGTGATGTCGGTCGTGCCGCTGCAATCGATCTTCATCGCCCTGTCCTCGGATCTGTTCGAAATGCTGACGTTCGGACAAGGCCTCGGGGCGGGGATCGTCATACTGATCGGCGGTGGCGCGATCGCGGGTCTGCTGGGGGCCGGTTGCGCATCAGCCCCGCCGTGGTGCGCCGCGCGATCGGTCCTGGAGCGATCGCCGTGCTGATAGCGGGCGTATTCCAGGAACTGATCCAGCTCATGCTGCAACAATACGAGGGCCCGGTCGGCGAATTCCGTGACTTCCTCTACACCTGGGAGGGCCTCAGCCCACAAGGCGCGATCACGATCTTCATTCTCGTGGCGATCGCCAGCGAGGTCTTGGGTTCCATCCTTCGCCGGCGTGCCGCACGGATCGCCGTGCATGATCACCGACGCGAGCGCATGGTCTGGGCAGGCTTCGCCCTGCTCGCCCTGGTGCTGCTGCCGGCAGTGGCCGGCTCGTATGTCGGCCAGGTGTTGATGCTGGTCGGGCTGTATATCCTGATGGGCATGGGGCTCAATCTGGAGGTAGGCTTGGCCGGCCTGCTGGATCTGGGGTTCGTCGCCTTCTTCGCCGTCGGTGCCTATACCACGGCGCTGCTCACCGCCGACTCTTCGCATGCCCTGGCGCACCTGTCTTACTGGGAGGCGATGCCGATAGCGGTGGCCCTCTCCATCATGGTGGGCGTGCTGTTCGGATTGCCGGTACTCGGAGTGCGCGGCGATTACCTTGCCGTCGCGACCATGGGTCTCGGCGAGATCGTGCGTGTCATCGTGCAATCGGATTTCGCCGCGCCGTTACTCGGCGGCGCCCAGGGTATCCTGCAAATACCCAAGCCACGACTGGGGGATTACGTACTCGGCAACCCCGTCTCGCTATTCTATCTGACCCTGGTCGCTTCGGCTGTCGCTGCGTTCGTCGCGTGGCGGCTGGAGAATTCGCGCCTTGGTCGCGCCTGGATGGCGTTGCGCGACGATGAGGACGTGGCGCAGGCGCTCGGCATCAACCTGGTGCGGTCGAAGCTGTTGGCCTATGGGTTGGGTGCCGCATTCGCCGGACTGGCGGGATCGATCTTCGCCACCATGCTCACCTCGGTATATCCGTCGAGCTTCCAGTTGCTGATCTCGATCAACGTGCTGGCGCTGATCATCGTCGGCGGCATGGGCAGCCTGCCCGGTGTGGTCCTGGGCTCCATTGCGCTGATCGGGCTGCCGGAGCTGCTGCGCGAATTCGGCGAGTATCGCTATCTGTTCTATGGCGCGGTGCTGATCGTGATGATGCGGCTGCGGCCTGAGGGACTGTGGCCGTCCGACGTGCGGCAACGCGAACTGCACGCCGCAGACGAGACGCTGGAGTTGGACGCAGGCGCCGACGCGGTGCCCGCGCAGCCAAGGTAGCGGCGTGAGCGAACCCCTGCTCCGCTGCGATCACCTGACCATGCGCTTCGGCGGGCTGGTGGCGATCGCCGATCTCGACCTGACCGTGGCAGAGCACAGCATCCACAGCGTCATCGGTCCGAACGGCGCCGGCAAGACCACGGTGTTCAACTGCATCACGCAGAACCTGCGCCCGTCATCCGGCGAGGTGTGGTTCGCCGGCCAACGCATCGACGGGCTGACGCCCGATCGCGTCGCGGCAGCGGGGATCAGCCGCACCTATCAGAACATCCGGCTGTTTCGCAACATTTCGGCGATCGAGAACCTGCTGGTCGGAATGCATCTGCATCTGCGTTCCACCTGGTGGGGCGCTGTGCTGCGGACGCCGTATACCATGCGCGACGAACGAGCGGCCCATGAGGAGGCGCTGCGCCTGCTGCAATTCGTCGGACTGCGCGGCCGTGGCGATATGCTGGCGCGGAACCTGGCGTACGGTGAACAACGCCGGCTGGAAATCGGCCGCGCGCTTGCCACCAAACCGAAGCTGCTGCTGTTGGACGAGCCGACGGCGGGAATGAACCCGCGCGAGACATCCGAAATGATGGAGTTCATCCAGCAGGTCCGTGCGCGTTTCGCGATCACCATTATCCTGATCGAGCACCAGATGCGCGTGGTGATGTCGATGTCGGATCGCGTCACCGTGCTGGATCACGGCGTGAAGATCGCCGAGAACGTGCCGGCGCTCGTGCAGCAGGATCCGGCGGTGATCGAGGCCTATCTCGGCAAGGCCGCGAAACCGGCAGCGGAGTAACGTGGATGGCGCTCCTCGAGGTCGATGGCATCCACGTCTTCTACGACAAGATCGAGGCGCTGAAGGGCATCTCGCTCGCGGTGGAGGAGCGGCAGATCGTTACCCTGGTGGGCGGCAACGGCGCTGGCAAGTCCACCACGCTGCGCGCGATCAGCGGATTGCTGCATCCGCGTCAGGGTGAAATCCGCTTCGACGGCCGCCCGCTGGCGGGGCTCGGCGCGCATGAGATCGCGGCGATCGGCGTGGTGCACGTGCCGGAGGGGCGGCGGATCTTCGGCCGCCTGACGGTCAGCGAGAACCTGGAGATGGGCGCGTTCACCCGCCACGACCGGCGTGCGATCGCCGACGACAAGGAGCAGATGCTGGTGCTGTTCCCGCGTCTGCGCGAGCGGCTGAAGCAGGTGGCGGGGACGCTGTCAGGTGGCGAGCAGCAGATGCTGGCCGCGGCGCGCGCGTTGATGGCGCGGCCACGCGTGCTGCTGATGGACGAGCCGAGCATGGGGCTGGCGCCGATGCTGGTGGAGCAGGTGTTCGAGACGATCGGGCGGATCAACGCGCAGGGCGTGACGATACTGCTGGTGGAGCAGAACGCGCCGATGGCGCTGGGTATTGCCAATCATGGCTACGTGCTGGAAAGCGGACGCATCGTGCTGGACGGTCCGGGGCGCGAGCTGCTGGACGATGAGCGGGTGAAGCGGGCCTATCTCGGATGATCACGCCGGCCTGTCCGCCACCAGGATAGCGATCGGATAGGCGTACTCGATCCTCTCGCCCTCGCGCCGCACGGGAATGCCCAACCGGTCGTCCTCGGCCGACGCGGCGAACATCTCGATGATCTTCACTTCATCGCCCGGGTTCGGGAACGAGCGGGCAAGCAGATTCCTGATTTCGTCGCGCAGTTCGTAGAACGTCGCGCGCGGCTCGGGCAACCCGACCGCACCGAACAGCCCTTGCAGCTCCGGCAGCGTCAGACACCGCACATGCGACGGATCGCGCAGCTTCTCGGCGCGGTTCCACTCCGCCGCCTTCGCCGGATCATTCGAGGCGTACATGTCGATCACGACCACCCGTCCGCCGGGCGCGCACACGCGCACCATCTCGCGCAACACGCTGATCGGATCGAGGAAATGATGCATGGAGAACCGCGTCACGACGACATCGAACGCGCCATCGGCATAGGGCAGCGATCCGACGTCGCCCCGATCCCAGGTGACATTGTCGATCCCCTTCTCCGCCGCAAGCTGCCGCGCGCGGTCCAGCATGGCCGGTGTCATGTCGATGCCGGTCGCATGCCTCACATGCGGCGCGAACGCGCAGACCACGATGCCGCCGCCGCAGGCGACATCCAGCACCGTATCGCCCGGCGCCGGCGCGGCAGCCGCCACGATCATCCGCAACGCATTGGCATCGGTGATGGTGTTTGCCGTGCTGAACGGCGTCGCCTGACGGGTGAACTGGTCCAGGATCCGCTCCTGGTGGCCGTGTCGGTCATCGTTGCTTCATCCCAACCGATAGACCCGCTGCGCCGTGTCATGGAACAGCGCGCGCTTCTCGTCCGCCGATGCGCCGGCGGCGATCCGCTTGAACGCGTTCCACAGCGCCGCCCAGCCGATGCCCATCTTCTCCACCGGGAAATTGCTCTCGAACATGCAGCGTCTCGGCCCGAACAGCTCGATGCAGGTCTCCATATAGGGCCGCCACAGCGCGGCCAATCCCTCCGAGGAGATCGGCCGCTCCGCCGCGCCGTAGTCGTACAGCGCCGCCCGCATCATCATGCCGCCCAGCTTCATCGTGACGTTCGGACACTTCGCCAGTTCGGTCACCGATGCCTTCCACGACGCGAAGATCTCGTCGCGCCTGCCGGCATATCGGCCGTAGCCCAGCACGCCGCCGACATGGCCCATGATGATGTTCGTGCCGGGATAGGCGCGCGCCAGGTCGATCACATCGCCCAGTTGCGTATAGAACACCCATGCATCCAGCGACAGGCCGAGCGCGGAAAGCCGCGCCAGGCCGGCGCGGAAATCGGCGCGGCGATAGATGTCGGGACCTGGCGCGCCGTTGCCGATGACCGGATCGGCGTCCCAGTTGCCGGAATGCCGCACGCCGCGAAACCGGCCGCCACCGGCGCGGATCTGCGCCTCCAGCACCGCCTCGACGCGCTCGCCCAGCGTCAGGTCGGCGTATCCCACGATGCCGGCGGCGACTCGCGTCGGCCCATAGCCGCCGCTGTCGCTCATCGCGGCGATGCCGGCGACAAACTCCGTTTCGCCGACCGGCCGCATCTCCTCCGGGCCGCTCGCGCGATACATCGCATGGCATTGCAGGAACACGGTGGCGACCACCCTGTGTCCGGTGTTCAGGTCGGCGAGCAATTCGTGCAACAGATAACGATGATCTGGACGCTGCCAGAGGTGATGATGGGTATCGATAATCGGCATGTCCGGCTCGATAATCGGTTCCGGCGCGGCCTTGGCGAGCCAGGCATCGTCCGGTGGATGGATGCGCCCGAATCTGGCAGCCTGTCTTGACTTTGCCACCGGACGCCTCCGACACTGCTTTGCCGTTGGCGTAGCACGCTTTTCGCCGCCCCGCGACACCCAGGCTTTTGCTGCCGAATTGAAACAACTCGCATTTCTCCGAGCGTAACGCTAAATTGGCATTAGTCTCACGCAGAGGGCCGGCGCGACTGGGGAGGCGCCTCAACCCGAAAGGAGGGGCATATCGACCAGACTCGTCATTCCCCGGACGAAAGGCGCATCAAGACGCCCCCCCAGGGTGATGCGATCCGCCGGCTTGGCCGCGCCGCCATCATCATTGCTGCCCTGGTGCTGGTTGCCCTGACCTGGATCGGCGCACGCGATGCCATCCGCGCGCATCGCACCGAGGTGCGCGCACGCGTGCAGGCAGAGCTCCTCGCCAAGGCGCTGACGTTGGAGGATCAGTTGCGGCGCGAGCTGCTGTTGCTCGAGCAGACGCTGCGCATTCTGGAATACGAATGGCAGCGTGACCCCCAGACATTTTGATCTTGCCGCGCGGGCCAGACAGGTGGTCGTGATCAACGACGTTTCGCTGCAATTGTTCATCTCCGATGCACAGGGCATCGTGCGGTCCAGCTCGCGTCCGGCGATCGTCGGCACCGATATCAGCAAGCGCGACTACTTCATCCACGAGGCATCGCTGCCGGCCGACGAAGGCAAGATGTTCATGGGCGAACTGACCCAAGGCCAGGTCACCCGGCTGTGGCAGATCAATCTGGCCCGCCGGCTGGACAATCCTGACGGTTCGTTCGCCGGCGTGATTGCTGCTTCGTACGACACCAACTCGTTTGCGCGATTCTATCGCGAGGTCGATCTTCCGCCGCTGGCATGATCGGCGTGGTCAGCATGCGCGACGGCGTTGCCTGGACACTGGCCGGGCCGGACGAGGATCCGGCGGTCATCAACATTGCCAAGTCGCCGATCTTCGCTGCGATGCGCCAATCGGCCGAGGGCAGTTGGACCGGCGCATCGGGTCTGGATGATGCCGATCGAATCTACGCTTTCGCCACGGTTCCGGATCAAGACCTGAAGGTGGTCGTCGGCGTCGATCGCAACCAAGCCATGCTGGCGGCGACGGACTGGGAGATGAATGCGCTGCTGTTCACCGGCGGCATCACGCTGCTGATTGCGGTGCTGGCGCTGCTGCTGCTGCGCGCGCAGACCGCCGCCCGCCGCCGCCATGAGACCCTCGCGCGCGAGCAGGCGATTCTCGAGGCGACGCTGACCGGCATGAGCGACGGCATCATGATGGTCGACCGCGACCTCCGGCTGATGGCGTGGAACCAGCACTTTCCGGAATTCACCGGCGTTCCGGCGCGATCCTACGCGTCGGCCTGCCGATGGAGGACATATCTGCGAGCCCAGGTCGCCGCCGGCGAGTTCGGCCCGGTCGACGTCGAGGCTGAGGTCGCACGGCGCATGGGTCTGCTGCACTCCGGCGCCGCCATGGGCACGATCGAGCGGCCGCGGCCGGGTGGACGGCAGCTCGAGATCAGGCGCAATCCGCTGCCGGGCGGCGGATTCGTCACGCTGTACACCGATGTGACGACGCGACGGCAGACCGAGGAGCGCCTGCGCCAGGCACAGACCATGGCGGCAGTGGGCCGGCTGACCGCGGGCGTGGCGCACGACTTCAACAACCTGCTGTCGGCGATCACAGGCAACGCCGAGATCCTGCACAGCGAATTGGGCGATCATCCGGCGCATGGCCGGCGGCTGGCGATGATCCTGCAGACCGCCGGCCGCGGCGCCGATCTTGTGCGGCGGCTGCTGGCGTTCTCGCGCAAGCAGGAACTCGCGCCGGTGCTGGTCGATCTGAACAAGGTCGTCCGCGGCATGGGCGATCTGCTGCGCGCGACGCTCGGACGCACTACCCGCGTCGAGACGATTCTCGACGACAAGCTCTGGCCGGCGCTGATCGATCCGGTGCAGATCGAGCACGTGATCCTGAACCTGGCGATCAACGCGCGCGACGCGATGCCGGACGGCGGCACGCTGACCATCACGACCGCCAACACGACGCTGGGACCCCACGGTGCCTCGACCGACCTGCCGCCTGGCGACTTTGTCGTCGTGGCAGTGAGCGACACGGGAACCGGCATGTCCGAAGACGTACTGCAGAATGCGTTCGAACCGTTCTTCACCACCAAGCCGCCAGGTCAGGGATCAGGACTTGGGCTGAGCCAGGTCTACGGCGTCGCCCGCCAGTCGGGTGGGGCGGTGCGGATCGACAGCGCGATGGGCAAGGGGACCACGGTCAGTGTGCTCTTCCCCCGTGCGACGTATGAGACAGATCGTGACGCCAGTTTGGATCCGGAGCGTGCTGCGAGTTCAGAGCCGCAGAACGCCATGGTGGCCTGGCACCGCCGCATCCTGGTCGTCGATGACGAGGTGGAATGCCGTGACACGATCTCCGCCATGCTGACGGCCAACGGCCTCGCGGTGGCAGTGGCGGAGAGCGGTGAAGCAGCACTGCGCCTGGTGGACAGCGGCCTTGATTTCCACCTGCTGCTGGCCGATCTGGTAATGCCCGGCATGAATGGCCTCGAGCTGGCGCGGCAGGTTCGCTCGCGGCGGCCATCGATACCGGTCGTGTTCTTCACCGGTGGTGATGCCGAGCCGATCAGCGGTGAGCGTTGGGTGCTGGTGAAGCCGTTCCTCGGCCGCACCCTGATCGAGACGTTGCGCGCGCACTCGGTCTCGCGGAAGAATCGGACGCGATCGGCACAGCACATCGCAGACGGTGTGAGTGACAAATTACGTCGCCGCCCGCCTGGTTCAGCTCCTGTTCGTTCTGATCGGCGTCAGCGTCGTGGTGTTCGTCACCATGCACCTGCTGCCCGGCGACGTCGCGCAATTGCTGCTGGGCGATCACGCGACCAACGAGCAGTTGCAGCGATTGCGCGAACAGCTTGGGCTGGATCAGCCGGTATGGGTGCAATACGCGCGCTTCATGCGCGAGGCGCTGCACGGCGACATTGGTATCTCGATCCAGACCAACCGGCCGGCGCTGGATGACGTGGTGACCGCGTTCCCGGTAACGCTGCAGCTTGCGCTGGCATCGCTGCTGCTGGCCAGCATGTTCGGCGTGCCGGTGGGCGTGCTGGCGGCGATGCGACACGGTTCGC
>CAVPTU010000014.1:0-25673 GCA_963708565.1 uncultured Alphaproteobacteria bacterium | reverse complement strand
CGTGGGCGAGCTTCATGGACTTCAGCAGGCGCTCGTGGGCGATGGTTAGCGACATGGCATTCAGTCTCCCGCCCGCATCGCCGATGGCAGATTGTCGTTGCGCCACACCTGATCGGGCTCGCGCTGCCAGCACGCGCTGCCGCGCCTCCGCGGTGTAAATCGGTTCGAGTCGATATAGATCGATCTTCAGCCCCATCTTCTTCGCGACGGCTGAGACGGTGCCGCTGCCGCCATAGATATCGATCACGGTTGCCAAGGGCAGCATTTCGCGGGGTGGCGCGGTCAACAGCAGGGCGCGGCGGACGAGCTCTTCAGGGAATGACGCTGAGTGGCTGCCATACCCTCCACTTGGCGGAATATGCCACACGGCGTCGGCGACGCGACCCAAGGGATTTGCCGCGACGCGGAAATCACGATCCCCATCTTTGCGCAAGACGCCGGGTTTGTGGCGCCCAGGAGTGCTGTATCCGGTGTTGACGCTGTAGGGCTGCCCGCCAGCCAGCGGGATGCGGAGCGCGTCCTGATCTGTACCAATAGCCGATGGCGCTGAGGGTGAAGAACAAGACCTATTCGAAGTTGTGCCGGCACCTGGATGTCGGTCGATTCCCTTGCGGCCGAGCCGCCCTTGTCCCAGATGATGAGATCTCTGCCAGACCCAGCCGTCGTCCATCATCGCTATGGCAAACAACCAGGGTAAGCCCAGCCAATTCCCCTTTGGCCGCATCGTGGTGGTGTCTTGGCTGCGAAATCCGACCTGGGAACTTAACTTCAGCTTGGTCCGGTTGGCTTGATAGCTCTGCTCATCGTAGATGCTGGCGGGATTGGCGATCACATCGTCGATCACCACGACCAGGACGCCATCCGGGCGCATCACGCGCTTGAGTTCGCGGAAATCGCGCCGCACGACATGGTCGAGGTATCCCTCGAACGTCGGCTCGAAGCCGATGTCGTCGGGCGTAGGCAGAGGGATGCTGCCATCTGCCAGCATGTTATAGAGGCGGCGTCCCGGCCAAGTATGGCGGGCTGGTGATGCAAACCTGCACCGATCTGCGGCGGCATCTTGCGGAGTTCGATGTGTGCCTTGCCGGTCAGGAACTGATGATCGGGATCGGGAGCGGCGTTTCGCCTACGATCGAGTTCGCGTCGGACGCGAACTCGTTTCGCCTTCTGGCTTCTCCGGCCGCGCCAGATAGGACTGCATATTCCCGGCCATAGCAGCCGTTGTCGCCGACCTCGTCGCGCCGCCGGAGATAGTCATCGTGGCCCTTCAGCATCTGAATGCGCCGCATCACCGTGCTGTACGAAAAGCCCCGGTCCGAGGGTGCGGCACCAGTGCCACTCCTTGATCCCTAGCTTGTCGAGTACCTCAATCAGGCGCGGTCGGTGACGCACATACTCTTCGGCCCATTCGACATCGAGCGCTCGCGCTTGTTTGTCGATTTCGATCTTCGTTCGGTCGAGCTTTCGGATCGCGGCGTCGCGGCGCATGAGTTCCGCTTTATAGGCGGCGAGCCATTCCGCATTGGTGGAGGTGATGTTCTGGGTCTTAGGCAACGGCTAGGTCCTCCCCGGCAGCAGAAACGCTGCGCAGCAGCCCGACTGCTGCGGACCGGGCTCGCCACTTCGACATCAAGCCATCGCGGCCGGCCGAGTGATGTGCCGATCGCCCCGGCTGCAAGCAGTTGATTTGTGATCGAGTTCACCGGCACCAGGATCAGACTCGAATTTCCCAACAATTGCTCGGAGATCGCCTTGCAAATGATGTCTGACAGTCGGCGACCGTGAAGTTCGTCCTCCCGCGAGAATGGCGGGTTCACAAAGTTCATGCGGCCCCAAGGCACGGCGAGACCATCGAAGTTGAGCGGCCTCGGATAGGGGAACGGATCGTAATCGAAGTGGTAAATCGCGTTTAGGTAGGCGTACAAGTCTGGGGGCGTGCGCCAATAACGCAACGGCACTGGGGGGTGGTTGCTCCCCACCTTCTGTCGTGTCGCGCTCTCTAGTTCGGCGACGCGAGTAGCAAGCGCGCGCTCTAGCTCGGCAACACGAGCAACAAGCTCGGTCTCACGCGGGCTGGGCTTCTCGGCATCCGGCGTTTCGCTAGCGCATTCACCCCGCCACTCTGGATGCGGGCTTGTTCGCCTTCGCCGCCCTCCTGTTGCGCAAGTTCGATCGCATACGCCAGCCCGAATCGCCCATTATCGCCGAGCACGCGACGGCGTCTCACATAGCGCTGTAGCGCCCCTGGCCGCGCCAGTTGAATTGCACGCCGGACCTGCGAGATCGAATGGCCTTTGCCCAGGCCGGCGCACCAGTCTTCTTCGCTGACACCGCGTGCATCGAGTTCCTTGATCAGGCGTGGACGGCGGCGGATGTATCCCTTGATCCATGCCACTTCTGCCTTCCGGGCCGCGATATCGATATCGACCTTTTTGCGGTCAATCCGCCGGATCGCGGCGACACTTTGCCGGCATTCGTCGGCGAATGTGGCCAGCCATTGATCACTGAGGGTCATGGCTTCTTGCCGAGATAATCGTGGAAGAACGCGGGCGGCTCGTCGGTGAACTCGTAGGTCCCGCCGCCGAGTGGCTCTTTCAGCAAGAGATTCGATTTCTCATATAGGCTGCATCCGACGGCCGGCACTCCCGCCGAATGTCATCGATCCAGCGCAGCGGTGGATGCCATTCGGGGCTGTGCTTTGTGGCTGACGCGCCGCCAATCACGATCCGGTTGAACAGATCGAGCCTATTGAACTTGATCGGCTCAAGCATTGGCTCAAGCCCGCCCCAGAGCACGCGCTTCGGATCACGCTCCCGCAACTGGGCGAAGGCGTCCTCGGCGGAATCGACCCGATCTTGCTTATCGATCGTGGTGCCGAGCCAGCAATTCGCCGGGAAGTCAAACTCCAAATACCTCTGCGGAAATTTCGTGCAGAACATGAAAATCCACTCTGGGCAGAGGCGAGCGATCTCCAGGATGGCCTCGATCCACTCGGCCGGAACCCAGCGACCAAACAGGTCAGCCATTGCGCCGACAAAGATTGAGCGATCGCGCGGATCGTTCGTCGTTTGTGGTGACTGGTTGAGCGGCGCGGCCAGCCTGTCCGGGTGAAACAGCGGCACGATGGAGACAAAATCCAAAATGTAACAATATGGGCAGTTGTGTTTGCACCCGGTGATGGGGCTGTAGCTCCACCTCGCCCAATCGATCGCGTTGCCGTCCTCCGTTGGATTCTGGCGGTTGAGCCGCGCCTTCCGGTTGCGCAGACCCAGCAACGCAGCGCGCTCCTCCTCGGGAAGCGCACGCCATTGCTCAACCGTATAACCCTCGGCGACAACGCGCGGCGGCCGAGCAGGCGGCGGCAACAGGCGCTCCGCTCTGGAGACGCTCAACTCATGCGCCACGACACGGGCAATCAATTCAGGACCGCCGCGATCCAGCACCTTCCTGGCTCGCTTTACAGAGTTCGACGAGACCTTGAGATGCTCGGCCGCTTCTCCGATCCGTAGAGAGACCATTTGGTCCCTCTTACGCTCACCCCAGCGCAACGTGGCCAGACGCGCCGCGATGAGCGCGCGATCGCTGGTGGTAAGATGCCGGCGCGCAAGATTTATCGACAGTACGAAAGCCAACGCCGCGCGTTCGTCGCCCGTGAACTCCTCGGTACGAATTTCTGTGCCGGTTTCGCAGCAGGCCCGGCACCGATGCCAGCCCTCTAGCACCTGCCCGTTATGCAATACGATCGGCACACGTAGACCATGCTTGGAGATGTCCGACCGCAGTTGCGCGAACTCTTTGTGGGGCATCGGTGGAAACAGGGCGGACAAAGGGTGCTGCCGCAACCCGTCAGCGGTGGTCTGACATTTATCAGGCACGTTTCGGCTACCTTTCGTTAGAGACATGCCTCACCCGTCGCCGCACTTAGGGTGCAACGGAGGCACTAAAACGTTGGGTAGCCGGCACGTGCCGGCTGGAGGGTTGAGTCCCCCGAATTTGGTTCGTTGCTTTCTCGTCGTAGCCGGCATGAGCCGCCGGTGTCAGCAAACAAGACTTAGTTTGTCGCTCTACGCAAGAGGGTCGCGATGGCGCTATCTCGTCGTCACGGCACGGCGTAGGCACGTCACCGAGGTAATCCTCGCAGGCGATTGGCTCCCGCTATTGCCCAGTGGTCGGGCGTTGGTCCGTCAGCCTCGACCAATTCGCGGCAGTGCTGCTCAACAAGACGATTTCCGGAAACGCGAGTTTGGATTTCATCCCCCTTGGCGACTGGATCGAACTCTTCGCTCTGGAGGTCGTGAACAATCGTCGTGTGGCCACACGCGGCCAATTGCATCGCTGCCGATTTCGCGATGCCGCGACAGAAACTCTGGTGCGGGGATTTCCGAGAATGATCGAAACACCCACAGGTCATATTCCTTGTCCGCTGAAGCGGTTGGCGTAATGCATTGGAGAGGCGGCCGAAAGCGTGCGTCGGCCGACGCCACCGGATCACGTTGTGCCTAATGTGGAAGATAGCCGAATGGGCCGCGTTGGGCGACTTCGTGTCCAAGCGACGGTGTTCTCAACACGGCCGATACCCTTAACCACCCTCGAAGACACCCTAATCGCGAATTGGTGGAAGTGCTGTGGGAAAGCTACATCGCTGCGATGTGTGGCATACCGGTGCTAGAGCGTCATTCTTTCAGTGTCATGGGCACGAGATGCGGAGTGAGTGGCTGGGCACCGTCGAAGCAGTGGTAGCTCGGCTGTTCCCCGCGAGAGTGCCGCAAGGTTGGCAGGTTCAACGCTCCGGTGACGCTGAAACCATAAACAAAAGTTCAGCGCGTTCTGGGCCTGCCATCCGGGCCAATGGTCCCATATGATACCTCATGGCAGTTCCTGCACGGCATGACATCCATTACGACCCCCACCGCTATGACGGGCTGGCGGACCGCACCATTGCCGCTGAGCTAGGTCGGTTCGTCGGTGCGCTTCTGTTGCGTGGACGGCTGCAAACCCTGTTGGCGCGCCGGGAGATCGGCGGGCTACTGACAGAATACGCGCGGCACCACCCGAAGGATCGCGTTTTATTCGAGTCGATTCGCGTCTCGCACGGTTGGTCTAAGCTACGACGAAGGGAGGCGCCACATGCAGTTGTGGGTCCATTGGACGAGGTGCGAAGCCACGTTGCAGCGTCTTCAGGACGAAGCGCGCAGCCATCGGCAGCCCTTCGTGGTCCCCGGCTTGCGAAAGTTGCTTGCACTCGCGGGTGTCATCGGCCGGCGTTCAGCAATTGCTCTAGATGTGGCGCCTGCGTTGCCGTTGGCGGCGGGGCTGCCGGATGATGTCGCAATGCTGCGCGCCATCATCCGTCGTCTGCTATCAACGCAGCGAATGCTGCGAGCACGGATCGTCGTGCTGGAGGGCGAGGTGCGCTATGCTGCCGACCGTGTTAGTCACTACCGGCGGGAAGCCGCTAAGCTGCGTCGTGAGATTCGGCAAATGCCGAATCTCCGTTCAAGTGCGTGAGGAACACTTTGCACAGGCAGCGCGCTGAATGCCGGCGCCACGTCAACCAACACCGATTGCTTCATGCTCCACGTTCCACATTGACAGGCTGGTGTGGAGAGGCGGCGCCATATCAGTCACAGAAGAAGGCTTCTTTCGGGCTGATCGAAGTACACCGCGGCACCGCCCGGATAGCCTCGTGCCCTGCCTGAACGAGCAATGGCACCGGAATTTGCCTCGCAGATGATCTCGATCGAACTTCGGAATCAGGCGCTTGCGGCCGGTGTGCCTAGCCGGCGATCGGCGCCAATGCCACACAATCCGTTGATGACTGACCACAGCACTCCGCCATGCAGCCGTCCCGTGAGTGGATTTTGTGAGTGACTGTGAGTGTCGATTTCCTACTTATCTAATTGAAATCGCTACCTTTCGACTGGAATGGCTATCCCCTGGTGTTTTCGGATACCGGGACCTATCTGTCGCAGGCGATCGAGCACTACGTCGGCTGGGATCGGCCGATCTTCTACAGCGTGTTCCTCTTGCCATTGCACATGACTTTGACCACCTGGCCGGCGATCGCCGTCCAGGCGCTGCTGATCGCGCATATGCTGCACCTGGTTCGCCGGACGTTGCTTCCCGAGGTGTCGGCATGGTGGCTGCCACCCCTGACCGGCGCACTGTCGGTCGCAACGTCGCTGCCCTGGATTGCGTCGCAACTCGCACCGGACGTGTTCACCGGCATTCTGGTGCTGGTCCTCGCATTGCTGATATTCGCCCCGGATCGTCTGTCGTTGATCGAGCGCGTCTGGCTGGTGGCATTCGCCGCGTTCATGATCGCCGCACACCTTTCGCATGTGCTGCTGGCATTTGCGCTGTTGATCGTTCTGCTGCCATTCCGGCTTGATCGAGCGACGGCACTGCGCAGCGGCGCACCGCTGGTCCTGGCGGTGCTTGCCCTGGTCTCTGTCAATCTACTGGCATTCGGTCGCGCGTCATTGGCGCCGTTCGGCAGCATGTTCCTGTTGACCCGCGTGATCTACGACGGCCCGGGCATGGACATACTGCGTCTTGACTGCCCCGCCTCTGGCTGGCGGCTCTGCCCGTTCATCGACCGAATGCCGGCGAACGAGGACGATTTCCTTTGGCGCCGGGATGGTCCGGTGATGCGGGCCGGCGGCGCCAAGCTGGTCTCCCACGAGGCGAATGCGATCATCGGCGCGGCATTGCGCGCCGAGCCGGGGAGCGAATTGCTTGCCGCCGCTGGCAATGCGACGCGGCAGCTCGCGGATTTTGCCACCGGCGACGGATTGCAGCCGTGGCCTGCCACCGTCACGCCCGTGATTCGACGCGACTTTCCACGCTTCGAGGCGGCAATGTATGCCGCATCGCGTCAGACCGCCGGCGAACTCACCGTACCAGGCTGGATGCAGGCATTGCATATTGCGACAGCGCTGGCCGGCGTCGCCGGATGCTGCGCAATGCTGACGACACCGCACCATCATCCGGCCAGAGGCTTCGCTGCCGCGGTTCTGTTCGCGCTGTTGGCCAATGCGGCGATCACCGGTTGTCTGTCCGGAGCACATGATCGCTATCAGAGTCGCATCATGTGGCTGCCGCCGCTGGTCGCGATCATCGGCGTCGCCTCGCTGCGGCCTGTCCTCGCACCCGCTCTCAGCCGATGAAGCAGGGGCATGGCGCCAACGTGTTCTGGTCCGGGCTCGAGGCCGCTATATCCGCGCTGCTCTCCTTTGCCTCCGCGTTCATCGTGGCGCGACTGGTCGGTCCGGCGGAAGTCGGGATCGGCGCGGCCGCGGTCGCCTTGCACGTGCTGTTGTGGGTCTCGGTCAACGCGCTGTTTGCCGATGCACTCGTGCAACGTGGCGTCGTCGAAGAGGATACGTTCTCGAGCGCATTCGTGGCATCGGTCGTGGTCGGCTGCGTCGCAGCGCTGTTGCAAGCGGCACTCGGCCACCCTCTGGCGTGGGCGCTGGCGGACCACCGGCTGGTCATGATGTCGGCGGTCCTTGCGCTGCCGCTGCCGCTGGTCGGCGCGGCGGGACCCGTGCAGGGTTTGCTGACCCGCGAACGCGCCTATCGGACACTGGCCTGGCGCACAGTCATCGGCCAGGGACTGGGTACACTGACGGGCGTCGTCAGTGCCCTCGCTGGCGCCGGCGCATGGGCGCTGGTGCTACAGCAGGTGGTCATCTCCGGCGCCGGCGCCCTCACCCTTCTGCCGCGCTGCCCGATGCGGCCACGCGGCGGCGTGAACGCGCGGCGCCTTCACGAAATGCTGCGGATCGGCTTGCCGCTCACCGCGAGCACCCTCGTGCAGCACGGCCGCTACCGCCTGTTCGCCCTGCTGATCGGCGGCACCGCCGGCGCCGCGGCGCTGGGCCAGGTGCATATGGCATTCCGTCTGGTCGATGCAGTTCGCGAACTCGCATTCACCGCGCAGTGGCGGCTGATGCTTCCCGTTCTTTCGGGGCATCAGAATGAGTTGCCTGCCCTGCGTGCAAGCATGGATCGCTGCCTCGCCTGGTCCAGCTATCCTGGCGTTCCCGCTCTGCGCCGGGATGGCCGTCGTGATGCAGCCACTGGTGGCGGCGCTGCTTGGACCGGCGTGGGCTTCGTGCGGTGAAGCCGCCTTGCCACTCGATCGCGCTGACAGCCTGGCTGTTCCTGGCGTTTCCCGCCGGGGTCGCGGTCATTGCGCGCGGCGAGGCACGCTACACGCTGATCGCGAACATCGCCGGCACGGTCGCGACCGCGGTTGGCGTCCTGTTGCTTCGCCCCGGCACCCCGTTACAGGCGGTGCTGGTTTGGCTCGGCGCACAGGTGTTCGTCAGCCCGTATGTACTGTGGGCGAACGCGCATGTGCTGGGCACCACGCCGCTGCGTCCGATACGCGCCGGCGTGCCATTGCTCGCCGCATCGCTGCTGGCAACCATTGCCGCATTCGTCTTGCCGCAGGCGATGGCGGAACCACAATCGCCGGTATCGCTGATGGCGCTGCGACTGCTCATCGCCATCGCTGTCGGTGTGCCAGGTGCCCTGCTGCTGTCGACCGTACCCCGCGGGTTGTACGGCAGGGCACCCGCGGACGCCCAGCACCTTGCGCCCTGGACCGGGAGCACCCGCCGGTGGCAAACTCGGTCTCGACCAAACCCGACCTATGAGGCCTGAATGCCAACCTACGACTATGACTGCGACCGCTGCGGTCCATTCAGCGAAAGTCACCCGATTGCGGAGTTTGACGTGCCCCAGCCTTGCCCGGCCTGTGGCGATCCGGCGCCGCGCGCCTTGACTTTGCCCGCAATCGGCGGCGGCGGGGCCGAGCCGTCAAGCACCGCGACACCGTTCCGAGCGCATCCCGGGGGCTGTAGTTGCTGTGCCGCCCCCCGCCGCTTTTCGGCCGAGGCCGTCTAGCGCCAGCGTCGGACCAGACCATACAGGCTGATCGCCGCCCAGATCGCCTCGATCACGGCTGACGGGAAGTTCCACGCGTTCCACAGCGACGCCATGATCAGCAGCGATCCGGCAAGGTTCGCCGTAGGGAACCGCCAGTCCTCGGCTTTGAGCCAGCCCCGCTGGTTGGCGAAATACGCCACCACGATGCAGCCGACACCGACGAAGCCGACCATGGTATAGGCGTCCACGCCGCACCCTCCAACGATTGTCGCGCGGTTTGCGCGAGCGCATTCTGATCGTGAGGCTATCGCACGAAAGGACCAGCCATGCCCGAGACCGACTGGCGCACCCGCACGGGTACGACGTTCCGTTGCGAGAAGCAGCCGGCGACCGGTACACGCGGCATGGTGGTCACCAATCATCCGCTCGCCTCCGCGGCCGGGGCAGAAATGTTGGCCGCCGGCGGCAACGCGATCGACGCAGCGGTCGCCGCCCTGTTCACGTCGACCGTGGTGGAACCGATGATGGTTGGCCTCCTCGGCGGTGGCATTGCGCATATCCGCCTGAGCGACGGACGCCATGTGGTGATCGACAACCAGAGCATGGCGCCGCTCGCCACCGGGCCGACCACCTACACGCCCGATCCCAACGCCGCGCCAGGAACGATGGATGCGATCGGGCGCAAGAACGCCGTCGGCCCGACAGCGGTCGCCGCACCCGGAAATCTGAAGGGCTGGTGCGAGGCAGTCGCCCGCTTCGGCACCTTCCCGCTGGCCGATGTGATGGAGCCGGCGATTCGCCATGCCTCGCGCGGCTTCCGCGTCACACCCTATCTGCGCGAGTGCGTTGCCGATTCCGCCGCCGACATGGCGCGCGACCCGGAGATCGCGAAGCTGTATCTGCCTGACGGGTCACCGATCGCTTCCGGTACACGGCTGGTCACCGGCGATTATGCGGAGACGTTGCGCGGCATCGCGCGGGAAGGTCCCGATCTGCTGTACGCAGGTGCTCTCGGCACGATCTACAGCGAACACATGGCGAGATCGGGCGGCTATCTCACGCGCGAGGATCTGACGCGCTATCGCACCGTCGAGCGCGATGCGCTGCGCGGCACGTATCGTGGCTTCGACATCGTGGGACCGCCGCCGCCTTCGTCGGGACCGCTGCATATCATCCAGATGCTCAACATACTGGAGGGTTACGATATCGGCTCGCTGGGCTTCGGCTCCGCGGAGACGCTGCATCTGCTGGCCGAGGTGCTGAAGATCGCCTTTGCCGACCGGGCTGCGGCAACCGCGGATCCGGCCTTCGTCAAGGTGCCGGTGGAGAAGCTGCTGTCGAAGTCCTATGCCGAGGACCGTCGCGCGCGCATCGATCTCGGGCGTGCGCAAAACTGGAGCGCCGGGGTGGCACCCGGCGAAGGCGCGCATACCACGCATCTCACCGTGGCTGATGGCATGGGCAACATCGTTGCCAGCACGCAGACGATCAATTCATTGTTCGGCGCACGCTACATCGTGCCTGGCACCGGCATGATCCCCAACAACTATATGTTCGTATTCACGCCGCAACCGGACCGCACGAATTCAGTGGCACCAGGGAAGCGGGTCACCTCATCGATGTCGCCGGTCATCGTGCTGCGCGATGGACGGCCACGCTATGGCCTGGGTCTGCCCGGCGGGTTGCGCATCTTTCCCTCGGTGATGCAGGCGATCTCCAATCTGATCGATCATGGCATGAGCGTGCAGGAGGCGGTGGAGGCACCGCGCCTGTGGACGCAGGGTTTCGGCGTGGATGTGGAAGACAGTGTGCCTCCCGACGTGCTGGCGGCATTGCGTGACAAAGGCCACGCCGTGGCGGCGGTCGGCAATGTCGGCGGTGGGATGAGCGCCATCCGGTTCGACGATGACGGCACGATGACCGGCGCCGCGTGCTGGCGCGCCGACGGCACACCGGTCGGGATCGGCGGCGGCTACGCCCGCGGCGGCGTCCGGTTCAGGCCGGAGGCCGCACGCTCGTAGCTACCCGGTCGCTGCCACTTCCAACACGTAGTCGGCAAGTGCGAGTGACGCCGTCAATCCGGGACTTTCGATGCCGAACAGGTTGATCAGCCCTGGCACACCATGTGTCTGCGGCCCCTGGACGACGAAATCCTGCGCCGATGCCCCACGCGGCACGATCTTCGGCCGGATGCCGGCATAGCCCGGCTGCAAAGCGTGGTCCTTCAGGGCCGGCCAGTATTTGCGTACCGCGGCGTAGAAGCTGTCGGCGCGCGCCGGATCCACCGTGTAGTCGATCGCATCGATCCACTGTACATCCGGACCGAAGCGCGCCTGGCCACCGAGGTCGATCGTCAGGTGCACGCCGAGACCGCCTGGCACCGGCACCGGATAGATCAGCCGCGAGAACGGTGAACGGCCGGACAACGTGAAGTAGTTGCCCTTCGCGAAATGAGCCGTCGGGATCCGATCCGGCGGCATTCCGACGATGCGCGATGCGAGGCCAGGCGCGTGCAGTCCCGCGGAATTCACCAGCAGGCGGCATCGCAGCGTCGTCGGTTCGGCACCGCCGACATCGATCTCGACGCCGCCCCCTACGGCGCGACCGCTGGTCACGGGACTGAGGAATACCGGGACCGCGCCGGCATTCTCCGCATCACCTTGCAGCGCCAACATGAAGGCGTGGCTGTCTATGATGCCCGTGGCGGGCGAATAGAGCGCGCTGGTGCACGACAGATTGGGTTCCATCGCGATCGCCTCGGCGGCCGTGAGCACGCGCATGCCCTCGACGCCATTGGCCTCCGCCCGGCGCCTGATGCCGGCGAGCATCGCGCCCTCCTCGGCATTGGTCGCGACGATCAGCTTGCCGCAGTTGGCGTGCGGCACGCCCTTCTCGGCGCAATAGGCGTAGAGCGCCTTGCGGCCGGCGACACAGAACCGCGCCATGAAGCTGCCGGCGGGATAGTAGATGCCGGCGTGGATCACCTCACTGTTGCGCGACGAAGTCTCGGTGCCGATGCCTTCCGCCGCATCGAGGATGATGACCTCGCGGCCAGCCAACGCGAGGGCGCGCGCCACCGCGAGGCCGACGACGCCGGCGCCCACCACGACGCAATCGACTGACTCCACACCTGGTCTCCCGTAGCCGGCCGCCGGTCCGATTAGCATTGGCGATCCGCCTGCCGCCGGTACTCGCCATCAGTGGAGCGCGGGTCACACGCCCGCGCGACATGCCCGGGCGTATCCGGCCATCCACGTCTTTGCCCCACACTCGTTGGAGCGTGCGTTACTCCGACATTGCACGCATGGCCGCAACTATTGATCTGGATCAATGCCAAACGTTCCGTCGTATGGGATGCTATCAAGTCAGGAGAGGCAATGATGTTCAGCGAGCTCTGGAAGGCTCTGGCCAGGAAGTATATCGCCTGCGATGTGCCTGACGAAATGGCCGCCTGCTTCGACTGCAATGTCGTACGGTGCCTTGGTGACAAATACGAAACCTGCCCGAATCGCCTCACGCTCGCGGCCGCACTGAAGGCCCGGGCGACAAACGAAGCGCCGGCTGCCGGACCTGCGACGACCGGGCTCTGACGTCACGCTGGCGGACGCGGCATTGCAGGGTCCTTGTTTGATCGCGTGATGGAGCCGCCCGGCGATTCCGCCTCCGGTCATGACCACGACGATATGGGCCATCGTGAGATACGTGGCGCAGCCGGCGAGGATTTCGGTGTGGACCGTGGTGCCGCGAGCACGCAGGCCGAACATGTCCCGCCTAACCGCCAGCGGCGCCTTGCGTGTTCACGTAAAGTGCGTAGAGGCCATGGCTTGCCGCCATGAACAGGCGATTGCGCCAGCGTCCACCGAAACAGAGATTGGCGCAACGCTCGGGCAGAGCGATGTGGCCGATTGGCTCAGCGGCGGGATTGAAGATGCGCACCCCGTCGAGGTGCGCCTCGCCCATGCCCCAACCGCACCACAGGTTGCCGTCGATGTCGACGCGGAAGCCGTCGGGCGTGCCGGGGCCGGCGTCGAGGAACATCCTGCTGGCGCCGAGGGTGCTGCCGTTCACCTCGAACACGCGCAGCTTGCGCGATGGCATGGCACGCGATTCCACCACGTAGAACCTTGCTTCGTCCGGCGAGAACGCCAACCCGTTGGGGCCCTGGACATCGTCGGCAACCACGGTGATTGCGCCGGTCTGGCCATCGATGCGGTACACGTTTGCTGGCAGTTCCGGTTCGTACTTCTCGCCCTCGTAATAGCCAAGCAGCCCGAACGGCGGGTCGGTGAACCAGATGGAGCCGTCGGACTTCACCACCACGTCGTTCGGCGAATTCAGCTTCTTGCCCTGGAAGCTGTCGGCCAGCACGGTGATCGTGCCGTCATATTCGGTGCGGATCACCCGGCGGCCGCGATGCTCGCAGGTGACCAGGCGACCCTGGCGGTCGCGCGTGTTGCCGTTCGCATTGTTGGAGGACTTGCGATAGACGCTGACCGCGCCGGTCTCCTCCTCCCATTTCAGGATGCGGTCGTTGGGAATGTCGCTCCACAGCAGGTAGCGGCCATCGCCGAAATACACCGGCCCCTCCGACCAGCGGCATCCGGTGAACAGGCGCTCCACCGAGGCAAGCGGCAGGCGATAGCGGTTGAAGCTGGCATCGATCACCTGCACCGCCGGATCGGGATAGCGCTGGCTCGGTTCCCACATGGTCCTGAATCCCCGTGTATCTGCTGCGATTTTGCTGGCCGGGAGGGGCTATCGCAAGCCGGCGCGGCGCAGATGCGGTGTAAGCCGGGAGCTGAGTGCGAGCATCAGCATGCGGTAGTCGCTGAACAGGGACCAGAAGGGGTGGCCGAACGTTTCCGGGCGATTGCGCTCAATGGCGAAGTGCGCGGTCCAGGCGAAGCTATAGCCGATCAGCGGCGCAGCAATCAGCCCGCGCCAGTTGAGCGTGGCGACAGCAATCATCAACGTGCCAAGCGCCAGCACGCTGCCGATATAGTGGAGCGCACGCGTGTTGGCGCGGCTGTGGGCACGCAGGTAGCGCAGCCAGAAGTCGCTATAGGTCATACCGGACAACTGTAGCTACATCCGTCCGGCATCCACGACCCATAGCTGCGCGGTACACATCCGGCTGTCGTCGGAGGCCAGCCACAGCACCATCCGGGTCACATCAGCAGGCGCCAGTTTCTCCTTGAGACACTGCACCTGCATCAGGTTCCTTTCACCTTCAGGTGTCAGCCACAGCGTGATCTGGCGCTCGGTCATGATCCAGCCGGGAATCACCGTATTCACCCTGATCCTGTCGGGCCCAAGATCGCGCGCCATGCCACGCGTCAGTCCCTCGACAGCGGCCTTTGCCGTCGTATAGGCCGGCATCCCGCCCTGGAGCGAGTGCCAGCTCACCGAGCCGAAATTGATGATCGACCCGCCACCCGCCGACCGCATCATCGGCGCCACAGCCTGGATGGCGAAGAACTGATGCCGCAGGTTCGTTGCCAGCCGCTCGTCCCAGTATTCGACGGTCACGTCCTCGAACCTGTGCCGCTGGTCGTTCGCGGCATTGTTCACCAGCACGGTGATCGGCCCCAGGCGCCTTCCCACTTCGGCGATCACCGCTTGCAGCGCGGCAATGTCCTTCAGGTCGCAGTGCTGATAGAACGGCGCGGGGTGACCGGCCGTTTCGATTTTGCCGATCAGTGCCTGCGCCGCACCGTCGGCGATATCGACGAACGCGACCTTCGCCCCTTGCGCCGCGAATTGCGTAACATGCTCGGCGCCAATGCCGCTGGCACCGCCGGTGACGAAGACGACGCGGTCGCGCAGGCTGGGATAGATCGCGAATCCTTCGCTCATGCTGTGCGCTCCTTCAGTTGCCGCACCACTTCATCGACGATTGCGTCAGGCGATGGCGCGATCGACACCACGATCGGATGCTCATTCGCAACCGGCTCCTCGAGTGTCGCGAACTGGCTGTCGAGCAATGCCGCCGGCATGAAATGACCCTTGCGTGCGGCAAGCCGCTCCGCGATCAGGTCCTTCGACCCTTGCAGATACACCAGCACCACATCAGTCCGATCCCCGATCAGGACGTCGCGATAGGACCGCTTCAATGCCGAGCACGCGACCACACCTTGTTCGCCGCGCGAACGCATCGCGTCGATTTCGCGGGCGATGGCGCGCAGCCACGGCCCGCGATCCTCGTCGGTCAGTGGCGTGCCGGCGCGCATCTTCGCGACATTCGACGGCGGGTGGAAAACGTCGCCTTCCAGCAGGCGCCAGCCTTTTCGCTCTGCGACGGCACGCGCGACCGTCGTCTTGCCGCTGCCCGAGACGCCCATCATCACGACAATGGTCATGTCACTCGTGCCGGCGGCGGCCGCCGAGGACGATGCGGCGGGAGGCCAGCCGCCGTTCCGCGCCGGCAAAACGCTACGTCCACACCCTGAGGGGGGTCGATCACGCGACTGCCCTTCAGCACCAGATCGAACATGCCGCGCCCTCCCTGGCGGCAACCCTGCCACATCGGGGCGGTACGCATAGGTGTTGCATGTCAGTCGCGGGCGAGTTGGGTGCGGCTCGCCGCGACCCGCCATCCTCCCTGCCGCTATTGCTGCCAGAGCGTCCATCCGGGCAGTATGACCAAAGGTAACCCATGGCGAGGCTGGCCCATGAACGACGTCGCTGCCGAACTCACCAATTCCCGGATCATCGCCGTCTATCGCGAGCGAACGCGTGGGTCGGGCGAGTTGGCAAAGGAAGCCAACGCGCTGTTCCCGAGCGGCATCACGCATGACGCGCGCAATGTCGATCCTTACGGCGTGTTCATCGCGCGCGCGGCGGGACCGCACAAGTGGGATGTCGACGGCAACCGCTTCATCGACTATTTCGGCGGCCATGGCGCCCTGCTGCTGGGGCATCATCACCCGGTCGTCACCGCGGCAGTGCGCGAGGCATTGGACGAAGGCACTCAGTTCGGTGCATCGCACCCGCGCGAGATCCAGTGGGCACACGCCATTCAGCGCCTCGTGCCGTCTGCCGAGCGCATGCGCTTCACCTCGTCCGGAACCGAGGCGACGCTGATGGCTGTGCGGCTGGCGCGCGCGTTCACCGGGCGCCAGACACTGATGCGGTTCAAGGGACACTTCCATGGCTGGCACGACCAGATGGCCAGCGGCTACACGAACCACTTCGACGGCTCGCCGACGCCGGGCGTGCTGCCAGGTGTGGCCGAGAAGTCGATCCTGCTGAACCCGGGCGATGTCGCCGCGGTGCGCGAGGCCTTCGCCACCAACCCCGACATTGCCGGGGTGATCTACGAGCCGACCGGCTCGTCGTTCGGTCAGGTGCCTCTCGACGCCGCGTTCGCACAGGAACTGCGTCGGCTTTGCACGCAATATGGCGCGCTGCTGATGTTCGACGAGGTTGTCACCGGGTTTCGGGCGACACGTGGCGGGGCGCAGATTGGCGTTCGGCGTGCGGCCTGATCTTTCGACATTCGCGAAGATTGTCGCGGGCGGATTGCCGGGTGCGTGCGTCGCTGGGCGCAAGGACATCCTGGACCTGCTGGACTTTCAGGTCGCGGAGCGCACGGGACGCGAGAAGATCTCGCATCCCGGCACTTTCAACGCCAATCCGGTATCGGCGGCGGCCGGCACCGCGGCGCTCACGGTCATCGCCGAGACCAATGCGTCAGACGACGCCTCCGCTACCGCGGCCTCGCTGCGCGAGAAGCTCAATGCCGTGCTTGCGCAGGAGCGTGTGCCGTGGGCGGTCTATGGCACCTACTCCGGGTTCCATCTGTTCGTGAACCCGAGCGGGCTGGATGTCGGGCCACACAACTTCGAGCCGACCAAGATCCCGCTCGAGGACATGAAGAACCAGCCGAAGACGCTTATCAACAAACTGCGGCTTGCGATGCTGATCAACGGCGTGGATCTCAATCCGCGCGGGGGCGGGCTGCTGTCATGCACGCACACCGCGGCCGATGTAGCGGACACAACGGCTGCATTCCACGAAGCGATCCGCATGCTGAAGCAGGAAGGTGAACTGGCGAACTGAAGCGTGGCAACGTCGGCGTATCGCTCGATGCGTCGCAGGTCGAACTCTTGCTTCGCCCCGCTTCTGGCTGCGCTCGTCGCCGGCTATTTGATCACGGGTGACCCGGGCGTGGCATGGGCCGCGGACATGCCGATCGAAGCAACCATTGACGGCTTGAGGCCGAGTGCCGAGGCTTATATCACGTCGGGAATGAAGGCCTTCGACTTGCCTGGCCTCGCCATCGCGATCGTTGCGAATGACCGCATTGTCTACAGCAAGGGTTTTGGCGTGCGCAGCAAAGCCGGCGGCGCACCCGTCGATACACGCACGGTCTTTCAGATCGGCTCGGCCACGAAGGGCTTTCTTGCCGCGACGATGGCCCTGATGGTCGATCGTGGCAAATTCAAGTGGGACGAGCGTGTGGTCGATCTCGATCCCGAGTTCCAGTTGAAGGACCCCTGGGTCACGCGTGAGTTCCGCGTGTTCGATCTGCTGGCCCAGCGCTCGGGACTGCCACCCTACGCGAACGACGCACTGGGCATTTTGGGCCTGAATCGGACCGAACTGATCAGATCCTTGCGCTACGTCGAGCCGGTCTCGAGTTTCCGCTCGACCTTTGCCTACACCAACGTCACGCACATCCTCGCCGGCCGCATCGTGGCAAGGATTGACGGCGCCAAGGACTGGAACGCGGTGCTCCAGAAGGAAATCCTCGATCCCCTCGGGATGAGAGAGACGACCTATTCCGCCGAGGCCATAGAAGCAGCTCCCGACCACGCGAGCGGTTACCGCTGGACCCCCGATGGCACATCCGAAGTGCCATTCACGCAGATCTTTCCGTACGACTTCGATGGCGCCGGCGACATCAATTCGACAGTCGAGGATGCATCGCGCTGGCTACGCTTCCAACTCGGCAACGGCGCGTTCGAGGGCCATCGGATCGTATCCGCTGAGAACCTTGCGGTCACCCACACGCCGAAGGTCGCTTTGTCCGACAAGGTGAGCTACGCGATGGGCTGGATCGTTCAGCAGTCGCCGAACGGCACAATCATCTGGCACAATGGGGGGACCAGCGCGTTCGGCTCATTCTTCGGCATCGCGCCGAGCAAAGGTGTCGGTGTGGTCGTCCTGACCAACGAAGTGAACGTGGGATTGCCCGATGCCATCGGCGGGTGGGTTCTCGACCGCATCCTCGACAATCCCGAAGTTGACCATGCCGCAAATGCACTGAAGCACGCCAAAGCCGCCTACGCGAAGTCCGTCAAACTGTTCGCCAAGCCGGATCATCCGCGGCCATTCCCGCCACTGGCCGGCCTGCCCGGAGATTTCAGCAACCCGGGCATCGGCAAGGCCAATCTGGCATTGGAAGGAGATGCGCTGGTACTGACGCTGCGGGCGGGCGGTGCCAGGCTCAGGCTTGCTCAGTGGGACGGCAGCATTTTCACGGCGAAGCTGATGCCGCTCGGAATATTCGCAGCGGTGGCCGAGGATCTTGGCCCTATGCCGAATGCGTTCGTACAGTTTCAGATGGACAAGGAGGCCAGGCTCAACGTGCTTCGTCTGTCGTTCGATGACGGGCAGGCGTACGACTTCACCCGCGAATAGGAATCCCGCCCATCAGGCGGCCTCGGCCAACTGCCGCGGCAGATAGATCGCAGTGTGGGTCACGCGCGCGAGCGGCGTGGCCCCGTTCGCCAGCACGAGCGCATCGACCTCGACGAACTTATGGCCCTTGTGCACGTAGTTCTGCGTGACCCGCGCGCGCGCACTCAACGTGTCGCCGATACGCGCGATGCCGAGATTCTGCACCTTGCTGCCGACATGCATCCACGCTGGCAGAACGACATTGTGCGACAGCACCCAGTTGCAGCAGCGCAGGATGGTGCCGGGATGCACGATCCCTTCCCTGGCATAGAGTGGATCTGTCTCGCGCGCATCACTGAGATCCTGCGCGTGGAAGTCTGGCGTGACGGTCAGCGGGTTCATGCCGAGCCAGCGGCCAACCGCCAACGATGTCTCGTCGGCCGCCGGACGTGAATCGTGCGCGGGCGGCGTGCTCGATTGGAAATCGGCGACCGGAGGCGCGGTGACGGACGACGGAAGGGCGGCGGAGCCCGTGGCGCAAAGCTCGCCATGGCTGTGCACGTTCAGCATCAGGCCGTCACCCGTCACTTCGGCGGTGATCTCGGCGATGTCGCCCTCATAGACCGGCTTCGCGAACTTGCAGTCGCCGGTGCCGCGCTCCAGCCAGGCACGGCCCCAATGTGCCACAGGCAGATGGGTCATGTAGGCGTAAACGTGCACCCCGCCCACCAGGCCGCCGGTGAAACCGAAGCGGCGCGCGGTGGCATCGTCGTGGATCTTGTTCTCCGACGCCTTCGCCGTGTTGTAGGCGGAGACCCGGTAAGGCTGGAGCGCCATGGGTGTTGCTTTCACAAGGCCTGGCTGGCCGGGGCAAGGCCCGGCCAAGCCGGCAGAACGGCGGGTTACGCCAGCGCCCAGATCCCAACTTCGTACCCAGGCACGAAGTTGCGGTTGTTCATGTCCGGATTGCGGTTGATGAAGTTCCGGTTGAACATCGGGTGACGCATGCTGCGCGTCTCGTGCTCGATCTGGAACAGCGTCTTGTTGGTGTCCGGATCGACGATGTCCACGAAGCGGTACTGGTGCTGATCGCTCTCCTCGGTGATCAGCCCGCGCTCCACCAGCTTCTTGTGCGGGCCGGAGAAGTCGGCCAGCGTGATCTGGATGTGGTGAAAGTCGTACGGCGGCAGCTCTTTGGTGGTCTCGCGATAGAGCACCCTGCTGTCACCCGACGTGCTTGCCCATGCGTAGGGACCGCGCTCGTCATTCGACACGCCGGCGATGCCGTCCAGGATTTCGGTATAGAAGCGCGCGATCTTCGACAGGTCGGTGCCTTCCGGGACGTCGAACTCGACATACGGCATGCCGAGACGCAGCGGGCCGAAGTTCTCCGGCTCGGGACCGTGCACGCGGATGCGGTTGCCCCAGGGGCACGTTGTCTCGACGACGTTCGCCACCTGCCGGTAGCTGAACTGCGTGCCTTCCAGGAACGTCTTCGCGTATTCGAGCCGCTTCAACAGCGCCTCGAGGTCGGGCACCACCAGCCCTGTCGTCCCGCGAACGACCTGAGCGGGGCTGCGCGTCGGCAGGTGGAACTGGCCGCGGCCGACGTTCACCCACATGTTCTCCAGGCCGGCCATCAGGTAGGGATCGCGCGTCAGGCCGAGACCCATCAGGTAGAAGGCGATCGCCTTCGACTGGTCGGGCACTGTGACGTTGACATGCCCCAGTTCGACGATATTGCCGAGGTCCTCGACCGTCCGGTCGAACTGCGGCTTGGTCATGACCGTGTCGTTCATTTCCAGGCGTCCTCTGCCAGAATTCAGCGGTTGGGCGCATGATACTGCGGGCCGGCGGTTCCGGTCCACCGGGAGGGAGAAGCGGGATATGGCGGCTGAGGCGGGCCTGGCCATGGGCTGGGCGGAGTGGGCGCGTCAGGACGGTGTGGCGCTGGCCGAGCTGGTGCGCAGCCGGCAGGTGAGTGCGCAGCAGGTTGCGGCACAGGCGGCTGTTGCGATCACGCGCCTGAACCCGAAGCTCGAGGCGGTGATCGAGCTGTTCGAGGACACGCGCACCAATCCAGACGTGGACGGACCGGACAGGTCGGGCAAGCTTTACGGCGTGCCAATGTTCCTGAAGGACCTCGGTTCCGGGCTCAAGGGACGCGTGCAGGACTCGGGGTCGGCGTTCACCAAGGGAACGCGCATCGGCGCCACCGATCCGACGATCGAGAACTTCCTGCGTGCCGGTCTGGTGCCGCTGGGGCGCTCCACGACGCCGGAATTCGGCATGACCTTCGACACCACCACCGACTACCGCGGCGAAGTGAAAGTGACACGCAGCCCGTGGAACCTGACGCGCACACCGGGCGGCTCGTCCGGCGGATCGGCGGCCGCGGTGGCGGCGGGCGTGGTGCCACTATCCATGTCGTCCGACGGCGGAGGATCGACGCGCATTCCGGCGTCGTTCTGCGGTCTCGTCGGCCTGAAGGCGTCGCGTGGGCGAGTGCCGCAGCCGCTGTCGCGCAACGAATACGTCTCGCGAATCAGCATCGATGGCGTCGTGTCGCGCAGCGTGCGGGACACCGCGGCAGTTTACGACTACCTGAGCCGCGTGCCCAACGGCGGCTCGTTCATCAAGATGGGCGCGCCTGCCGCATCGTATCTGGATGCGATCGCGCGCGAGCCGGGCAAGCTGAAGATCGGCCTCTCTTCCGCGCGCTGGGGCCGCGGCACCGATACCGATCCTGAGGTTGCGGCCCGCGTGGGCGAGGTCGCGCGCTTGCTGGAATCGCTCGGCCATGCGGTTGAGGAGCTGAACGACGATGCGATCTGCGACTGGGAGACCATGTGGTGGACCTACGCCACCCTGTGGGTCAGCAGCCGTTCATTGTTCACCACGATGGCCGCCGACAAGGGCATCCCGACCAGCGACCTGCCGCGGTTGCTGAACCCGATGACCCTGCGCCACTACGAAGCCGCCGATCGCTACGACAAGTTCGACATCTTCCGCATGATGAACGGCAACAACACCGTGACCCGACAGTTCGGCGCGCTGATGGAGCGATATGACGTACTGCTGACGCCGACGCTGGCGATCCGGGTGCCGGAGGCCAACGGCCCCTACTCGCTGCTGCGCGATGAACCGCTGGATTCCTGGATGAACCGGCTGACGGATGCATGCCGCTACACCATGCCGGGCAACGAGACTGGGCTGCCCGGCATCAATATTCCCGCAGGGCTGGATCATGAGGGATTGCCGATCGGCGTGCAGCTATACGGTAACTTCGCGCGCGAGGACCTGCTGCTGCAAGTCGCCGCACAGGTCGAGCGCGCGCGGCCGGAGTGGTTCGGCGCGGTGCCCCCGATACACGTGACGCGGGGCGACTGACGCGACCCACATGCCTCGCAATGACGGCGTGCGCGCCCTGCTTGCGTCGCGCACCTACCTTCGGCTCTGGGCGATCGGCGGCTGCGTCAACACGATGCGCTGGTTCGAGGTGCTTGCCGCCGCCCTGTTCACACTGGACGCGACGGGCTCCGGCCTCGCGGTCGCCGTCGTTTCCGCGGCACGCACACTGCCGATGCTGCTGCTGGGCGCCTTCGCCGGCGTGATGTCGGAGGCGGTAAACCGGAAGCGCATCGTGCTGATCGGGCAGATCGTATCGGGGTTTGGTTCAGCGACGATTGCCCTGCTCGCTGTGTTCGGTGTTGCACGGCCATGGCATGTTGCGGTGGCCGCCCTGCTGGCCGGCACCGTTTGGTCCACGGAGATGTCGACCCGCCGGCGGATGGTCGGCGAGTGCGTGGAAGGCGCGTTGGTCCCGCGTGCGTTGGCATTGGACACGGTCAGCAACTCCATCACACGCCTGATCGGCCCGATTGGGGCCGGTGTGGTGTATCAGACGTTCGGGCTGGCTGGCGCTTTCGGACTGTCCGCGTGCGTCTATTCGTTCGCGGCCATCCTGGTCGCCGGTCTGGATTACCGGCAGACCAGTCGCCGGATCGTCGTGTCGCATGTGCCTCGGGAACTGGCCGAGGCGTTCGCGTTTGCGCGCGGCCACGCCATCATCGGCGGCGTGCTCGCGGTCACCATTGCGATGAACCTGCTGGGGTTCTGCTATTCGGCCTTGATCGCGCCGATCGGGCGCGATGTCTTCGTGGTTTCGCCGACGCTGACCGGGTTGTTGGCTGGTGCGGAATCGTTGGGCGCATTGCTCGGTGGATTGTGGCTCACTGGCCGGGGACCGCGCCTGAGCGGGCGCACGTTGATGGTGGGCGGATCATTGCTGTTCCTGGCCTGCGTGTTCCTGATGCCGTTTGCCCCGACTTTCGCACTGGCCTACGCGCTGCTGGTCGTCGGCGGTTTCGGCTCCGCCGCGTTCGCCAACATGCAGACGTCGCTGATCGTGCTGCATGCGCCGCCGCATATCCGCTCGCGCCTGATGGGATTGCTGACGGTCTGCATCGGCATGGGCCCGCTGGGCATATTGCTGATCGGCGTGCTGGCCGACCGGTTCGGGCTGCTGTTGGCGGTGGACATCATGGCGTTGGCAGGCCTGGTCGCGGTCGGCGCGATCGGCATCGCGTGGCGGCGCAATGATCTGCGGCGGGACCCAAGATATCGGCACGGGCTGGCCACGGAAGACTGACCTGTGCCAACCTCCCGGCAATGCCACACTACGGGAGGGCGACTTCCATGCAAGACGTCAGCGTAGATCTGCAGTTTCTTTCCGGTGTCCGCGTTGTCGATTTCACCCAGTTCGAGGCAGGGCCATCGTGCACCGAGGCGCTCGCCTGGCTCGGTGCAGAGGTGGTGAAGGTCGAAAACCCGAAGACCGGCGATCCGGGTCGGCGGCTGCGCCCGGGAAAGCCGGACGACGATCCGTTCTACTTCCAGGAGTTCAATGCCAACAAGAAATCGATCACGGTCAACCTGAAGTCACCGCGCGGGTTGGAGCTGGTGAAGGACCTGCTGCGCAAGGCCGATGTCTGCGTCGAGAACATGGCGCCAGGAACCATCGAGCGGCTCGGTCTCGGCTACGACGTCGTGCGCGAGCTGAACCCGGGCATCATCTATTGCCAGGTGAAGGGATTCGGCACCGGCAGCCCGTATGAGAAGAACCTCGCGTTCGACATGATTGCGCAGGCCACCGGCGGCACGATCAGCGTGACCGGCGAGAAGGGCCGCATGCCGGTGAAGCCGGGGCTGTCGCTCGGCGACACGGGTACCGGCATGACGATGGCAATCACCATCCTGGGCGCCCTGTATCGACGCAAGGCGACCGGCGAGGGCCATCGGCTTCAGGTCGCGATGCAGGATGCGATGCTGCACTACATGCGCACCAACTTTTCCACGCAGGCGCGCACCGGCAAGGCGGTGGAACGCGACGGCACGCACTCGGGCGGCGGCAGCAACGCGCCGTCGGGTCTGTATCCGTGCGCGCCGGGCGGTGCCAACGACTATGTCTGGATCATGACCAGCCGCGCCAATCCGGAACACTGGGCGCGGCTGTGCAAAGTGATGGGGCGGGAGGAGCTGATCAGCGATCCGCGCTTCACCACACCGGACGATCGCGTGAAGAACTCAGCCGAGCTGGATGCGATCATATCCGCCTGGGCGGGGACCCGCACCAAGCATGAGGCGATGGAGCAGGTCGGCGGCGCCGGCATCCCGGCGGGCGCCGTGTTCGACACGATGGAGCTGATGAACGACAGGAGCTTCGAAGAGCGCGGCATCATGCAGGTGATGCAGCATCCATCCTATAAGCCGTTCAAGATGCCCGCATGGCCGGTTCGCATCGACGGCAAGCCGCCACAGGTAAAGCCGTCACCGATACTCGGCCAGCACACGGACGATGTGCTGACGAGCTGGCTGGGACTGAGCGACACGGACATGAAGTCGCTGCACAGCGATGGCATAGTCTGATCGCGAAGCGATCGAAACAGACTGTCATTGCCAGGAGCAACGCGACGAAGCAATCTCATTCGATGGGGGATTGCTTCGTCGCTGCGCTTCTCGAGAGTATTACTCACCCATCGGGAATTAAGACGACATTCCTATTGTACAAGTCGGTGGGTGGTGCTATAGCGGCGGGATGAAGCGAGATGGGCGGGGTTTTGATCATCGGACGCTGGAAGCCATTCGACTGATGGCGGTGGAGCGTGTGCGGAGCGGGGAGCGTCCGTCATCGGTGGTTGCTTCGTATGGCTTCAATCGCACGACGATCTACCGCTGGCTCAGCGCGGCAGCGAAGCCGGGTGTGGGACTGAGAGCGCTGCACTCGAGGCCGGCGACGGGTCGGCCACGCAGTTTGACCCCGCACCAGGAGCAACAGGTGTTTCGCTGGATCAATGGCCGCGATCCGCGTCAGTATGGCCTGGACTTCGGATTGTGGACGCGGTCGGTGGTGGCCGAGCTGATCGAGCGGAAGTTCGCCATTCGGCTTGGCGTGACGGCGGTTGGCGAACTGCTCGCCAAGCTGGGGCTGACACCGCAAAAGCCGCTGCAACGCGCTTACCAGCGCGATCCTGAAGCGATTGAGGCGTGGCAGCGCGAACGGTTTCCTGCCATTGCCAGACAGGCAAAGGCCTCGGGCGGTGAGGTGTATTTCTGGGATGAGTCGGGCTTTCGCGCCGATAGCGTGCACGGCAAGACCTGGGGCAAGAAGGGTCAGACGCCTGTGGTCGAACGCCCTGGCCAGCGGCAGTCGATCAGTGCGGCCTCCGCGGTGAACGCACGGGGTGGGTTCTGGTATTGCACCTACCAGGGCGGGCTGAACGCCGAGTTGTTTGTCTCGCTGCTGCGACGCATGATGCGGCGTCGTTCGAAGCCGGTGCATTTGGTGCTCGACGGGCTTCCCGCGCACAAGACCACACTGGTCAAGACCTATGTTGCCTCCACGAAGGGCATGCTGACCCTGCATTTTCTTCCTGGCTATGCGCCTGAACTGAACCCCGATGAGCTGGTATGGAGCCACATGAAACGCACCGGTGTGGCGAGAACACCGCTGCGGCGCGGCGAAAAGCTGCAGGCGAAGATCGAAGCGCAACTCAGCGCCATCAAGCGCATGCCTCAGTTAATACGGTCATTCTTCAAGGCGCCGAGTGTCGTCTATATTACCGACTGGTGAGTAAGTGGCCTTCGACAGC
>CAVPTU010000013.1:0-34015 GCA_963708565.1 uncultured Alphaproteobacteria bacterium | reverse complement strand
GCTTGAGGGCAAGGAGCGTCTCAGAGGAAAGCGGATTGGGAAAGGGGTAGAGTCCTGCATCTTTCATCCCCAGATAGAAATCACGTAAAGCAGCGCGGATGACGCGCAGGGTACTCTCACAGACGGGGGTATCACGCGTCGGGATGACCTCAATCCCTTCGCGATCCCTTCCAGGATGAACGAGGCAACCTAAGCGGTCACGATGAAACTCAATCAGATCGTTCGCAGTTGTTCTGGCGGTGCGTTCCAGGTTCCTCCGCGCTCGGTCAAGAAGGTGAAGAAGGGCAGCAAGCAAAAGAGATAGGTTTCGCGGGTGCTAAGTGGTCCCTGGCTCTTGCGTAGGCGATACCATTCCGTCAATGGAACAATGATCCGGCCTTCTCGGTTGAGGAAAATGACTTCGTAAGGGTCGTCCGGTTTGCCCGGCGATACGTTGAATGCGTGAGATTGGCGCGAGTTCTCGTTCCTGTGGTACGATTGTGGCCATGGATATATCCCCTCTTTTGCCTCTGTTGAAGTGTTGTTAGCATAGAGCACCAGGGGGATGTTGTAAACAGAAGAACAGAAAACAGTACTAGAGTCCTACGGAGAAGGGATTATGGTACACTGAGTGAAACTAGTATTAACATATCCATTCTGCCGCATTGCAGGCCACACCAGCGAAGAAGTTCGCGAGATCCTGGCGACCCTGGAAACCGTGTATCGTGAACTCTTCCCACAGCTCAACTTGCGTCAATGGACAGGTTCCATCTACACCTGGCTCACACAACCAGTTCTTGATCCCACCAATTCAGGACGAGTGACGATGGATTACTTAATGAAGTTGGTGACCACTGCCCTGGAATGGACCTATCAGGCTGGAGAGACCGACGTGCGAGCAGAAACGCTGGAGGAGGCCGCTTCACTCCTTGTGCTTCGCCGTGATACGCTTCGGCTCATTGACGGAGCAGGACCAAGCCTAGACGCCCCTCAATCGGAGTCCACAGGCGTAGCCCAGGCGAGCGGGACGGAAGCAGAACAGGTCTCTTCCCCGAATGCTCAGCCTGAGAAGCCACTTCGGCACCCACAGAACAGGTGGATCAGGCTCTTTCTGCTCAAAACGAGCCTGCGACCAGGATCTCAGCTCAGGGAGACAAGAAGCGGCCCGCCAAACCCACCAAATGCACGTTTTCTGGGGTGGTTCCCATTGACCTCTCGCGTTTTCTGGACAGTGGCATTGCGCTCGTGGAATGCCCCGACTGTGCAAGCACACGCACCCTCGAACCGCATGGTGGGGTCCTGCGGTTCAAATCTCATGACAAACGCAAAACGCGCACTCTCACTACCGAGCCACGATGGGTCAAGCGCGAAACGGGCTGGGAAGTGATGGCGGGTAACGCACTATTATCCAGGCTGTATGGATCGCACCCACGACGCAAACGCACAGCGCGGATCTTGGTCATGCAGCCTCAATTGTTTACTGAGGGGAACGGGACTCAAGGAAAAACATGAAGGAGAAAAGAAAATGGCAATTCACTGTAGTCAGTGTGGTACAAGCGGAGACTGTCTCGTATCATGCTTTACGCCGTTGGGGAGTTCAAACTGGCCAACCCCCTTGTCAACTGCCAAGTCATTGCTTACACTTTCTTGAAAAGCGCGACGTTCTGTAAGGACCGCGCCAGTTTCCAGCGAATTGGTGTAGGAGAATGCCATATGCTCATTGTGAACGACGAACAACGCCTTCGGGCAGGAATTAGGAGTCTCTCGAAACGGTGCTCATACTGTTCCGAAGCCTTAGCTGCCTATCCCCTCATTCTCTCGGATGATGGCGGCCTCGCCGTCTACCATGCCGCCTGTGCGGTCGAACTCGCCACCGAGATCCTGGTTGACCTGTACACCTTCTTTCGCCCGCCTGCTCCGTACAACCAGCTGTTTGTTCTCACCCGCATCTCCAGCGGTTCCTTGCTCATAAGGAGTGGTCTATGCAGTCAACAGATCTCGAAGAGATCAAGGCCGCGCTGTGGCTGCAAGCCTGCCACGGATGTACCCAGGTGCGCTGTCCACTGGGCCAGGTGATGGCGGTTAGAAGGAGGAAAGGGCAACTGCTGGCTCTGTGCCGTGGGTGGGGTCGCTGGTCTCCTGTGGAGGGGGTTACGATTGAAAGACCAAGGCAGTGTCCCACCGGTGGGTGCGACATCGCAGAGGACCCCTGAAGCACAACTGATTACGCTCTGATCTGGGGTACCCATCCCACCTCTAAACGTTACAGAAGCACCGTACCCATCGGCCAGCAAATGGTGACTGACCCTTCCCACCTGATCTGTCTCCTCAGCGCTTCCATCTCAAAAGACGTGAGGCATTGAGCGCCACACCCACATCAGGAACGGATTGAGAGGCAGCCGCGATGATGGAGCTTATGAACCCAAACGACGCCAGCCCCATGACGAGCATGGTGAAGCCCACGCCAAAGAAGATATTTTGCCGGATCGTTCGCGCGGTTCGTCGCCCCAACTGGATCGCTTCGGGGACCTGGCCCCAATCGTCGCGCAACAGGGCCACATCGGCGGCCTCTTGCGCCACCGCCGTTCCGATGCTGCCCATGGCGATGCCAACGCTGGCCGCGGTGAGCGCGGGGGCATCATTGATCCCATCTCCCACCATGAGGACGTGACGACCTTCGGTTTGCAGGCGAAGAACGAGCGCGATTTTGTCTTCGGGCAAGAGGTTGGCATGCACTTCGGAGATCCCCGCAGCCTTTGCCATGGCCTGTGCTGTTCGTTCATTGTCCCCGGTCAGGACAAGGAAGCGCGTGATGCCCAACGCGCGAACCTTGGCCAGGGCAGGACGGACCTCTGCACGCAGCATATCTGCCACCGCCACTGCACCCAGCACCCGGCCGCTGCGAACCAGCACCAGCACCGTCTGACCAGCCTCTTCCAGGGCCGTCAGGTGGCGCTGCTGCTGCGTGGAAAGGTGGATGCCCTCTTCTTCCATCGCCAGATCGGCGGCGCCTAGGGCCTGCACACGGTCCTGGGCCATGTCGCGGAGGCCTGCACCGGCGGCACGGGGTCGACCTGGCTGACGTCCGGTGGCACGCCCGACGGCACGAAACGCTGCTCGATCTGGATCGCCGCGACGTTCAGCCGCAGCGGCGTCAGATAGCCATAGCGCAGCGGCGGATAGTCGCGCTGCCGCTCGCCGCCGCCGCAGCCGGCGAGCAGCCATCGGCAGCAGCAGTGACACGCGCCGCCGCGTCAGCATGCCGGGAGCACCGCGGCCGCGCACCTCCTGGCGCGGGAAGCGGAAGTCGTAGTTGCAGAACTCGCAGGTCATGACGATGTCGCCGTCCACCGCCATGTGGTCCAGGTCGTCGGTCGGAAAGCCCTCCAGAATGCCGGCCAGCCGCGCGCGCGAGCAGCGGCAGCCGTAGGACAGCGCGCGCGCGCGGTCGGCCGCCACGCCCTCGGTGTGGAACAGCCGGTAGAGCAGCCGTTCCGGCGGCAGCGCGTCGTCCAGCAGTTCCGCGTCGGTCAGCGTGGCGGCGAGCATGGTCGCGGTGCGCCAGCTTTCCTCCTGCGCCTCCTCGTCCAGCTCCGGATCGATGCCGCCGGCGCCGGCGATCTTCTCCAGCACCAGCGCGCCGGCACGCCAGCCGTCCGCGGTCTCGTCGCAGGCGAGATGCACGAAGCAGCGAAGCTGCTCGCTGGTGCGGAAGTAGTGCAGCGCCATTTCCGCCAGGTTGCCGCCCTCGATCGTCGACGATGCCCTGGTGGCGGTTCTGGTCCGGCCCCTGATCGACGGTGAAGGCCAGATAGCCGCTGCCCAGCAGCTGCTCCGCCGACGGCGACGGGTCGCTCCGCAGCAGCGCCTCCAGCTTCTCCGGCGTCGGCGCGGGCGTAGCCGCGCAGCGCGCCGGTATCGGTGCAGTCGGCCAGCAGCATCGGCACCGGCGCCGTCGCCCTTTGCCTGCACGCTGAACGAGCCGCGGAACTTCAGCGCCGTGGACAGCGCCGCGGCCAGCGCCAGCGACTGGCCGGCCAGGCGGGTCACCGCGGGATGGTTGGCGTGCCGGGTCAGCAGCGCATGCGCCAAGGGCCCGAGCCGCACCAGGCGGCCGCGCACCGGGCGACGGGGAAGGTGGAACGGCGTCACGCCGCGCGGCACAACGATGTCGGGCACCGGCGGGCGCTCGCCGTCCAGGAAGGCAGGGGTTTCGGACATCGCCCCAACATAGGCACAGGCTGCCGCGCGGGCTACCGTCGGCCCGATGCCGCAAGACACATATACGTTGCGCTCCATGGCGGCAGCGGACGCCGCCGCGGTGGCGGCGCTGATCCGCGCCGCCTTTGCCGCGCAGTCGGTGAAGACTGACCCGTTGCCCTCGGCCCTGCGGGTCACCGAGGGTGATGTGGCGGCGCATCGACAAACCGGCGCAGGGGTGGTGGCCGAGGTGGAGGCCGGGCTGGTGGGCGCGGCGCTCTGGGTCGAACGGGACGGCGGGCTGTATCTCAGCCGGCTGGCCGTGGCCCCGGCCTGGCGAGGCCTGGGCATCGCCAAGGCGCTGGTGGCAGCGGCGGAATCGGCGGCGCGGTCGATGGGCCTGCCCCGCGTTCATCTGAGCAGCCGCCTTGTGCTGCTGGACAACCGCCGGCTGTTCGCCGCCTGCGGCTTCATCGAGACGACGCGTGAAACCCACCCTGGCGACGCCGAACCGACCTTCGTGAACATGGAAAAGCAACTCATCGCACCTGGGGCGCGCTGAGGATGGGCGGCCGACCCTGGATCATCCTCGCGGCCGTGGCGCTGGCCCGCATCGGTTTCGGCTATCAGTACCAGACCGTGGCGACGCTCGGGCCCGACCTGATGCAGCTGTACGGGCTCGACTATGCGGGGCTCGGTGCGCTCATCGGCGCGTTCATGCTGCTGGGCGGTTTCCTGGCTCTGCCGCTGGGCCTGTTGGCCCGCCGGTTGGGCGACAGGTTGGTGCTGGGCGCCGGCCTCGCTTTGATGGTGCTCGGGCCGGCGGTGAGTGCGCTCGCAGCAGGCCCGCCCGGGATCGGTGTCGGCCGCATCGCTCGCCGGCGTCGGGCGCGGTCGCCATGATCGTGCTGCAGAACAAGATGATCGCCGACTGGTTCACCGGCCGCCGCTTCATGTGGGCGATCAGCGTGTCGGTCGCCGCCTACCCGATCGGCGTCGGGCTGGCGCAGCTTGTCCTGCCTCCGCTGGCGCTGGCGTATGGCTGGCGTGCCGCTTTCTTGTCCGGCGCGTTGCCCATGGTGGCGGCGCTGGTGCTGTTTCTCGCCAGCTTCCGTCCCTCGCCACATGCCGCGCCGATGCCGCCGCGGTTCTCGTTGCCGGGCGGGCGCGAGTGCCTGCTGCTGGTGATCGCCGGATTGATCTGGACTGCCTATACCGCCGGTTATTCCGGCTACACCGCCTATGTGCCGTCCCTGATGGCGGCGCGCGGCGAGGGCCTCGTGCTGACCGGCCTCGTGCTGACCATCGCGACCTGGGGGAACGTGCCGGCGACGCTGCTGGGCGCCGGACTCGCCGCGCGGTTCGGCGGGTTCCGCATCTTCCTGCTGGGCACCGCGGCCTTGGTGCTGGGCATGGCCGGTGCCGCGCTGCTCGACTGGCCGGTGATTTGCGCCGTGGTGATCGGCATCGTGGGCTCGTTCCATCCGGGTGTGATCATGGCCGTCGGCACGCTGTCGGCGCGGCCGGAGAACCGCGCCGTCGGGATGGGGCTGTTCTACTCGATGTACTACGCCGGCGGCGCAGTGGTGCCGGCGATGTGCGGCTGGGCGGCCGACATGTCTGGCGGCCCGGAGGGCGCGTTGCTCGCCGCCGCGGCAGTCTCCGCGCTGGCAGTGCCGTTGTATATCCTGCATCGCCGGCTGACCGCGCATGAGCTCATGCTGGCGAGGGCGTGACGGCGTCGAGATCGTAGGTCGACATCAACTGGTCCACCAGGCCGCGTGCCGCACCCCAATCGAAGGTGCGGTAGCTGTGACCGGTGGTGACGAAGCGGGCCCCTGCGTAGAACATCTGGTACTGAGTGTGCCGCGAGGCGAACTCCGAGCCGATGGCGTCCCATGCCGCCTTCAGCAGTTTCACCTTGTCCAGGGACGTGAGGTTCGGCGAGCGCTGCGTCCGGTGCAGGATCGGTGCGAGCTGCGGATTGGCCCAGTCGCGGAACGACGACGGCAGCATGATCAGTGCCCCGCCTGCCAGATCGCGGATCAGATGGATCAGTCTCGGGTAGAGGTCCTGTGTCACGGTATGTGCGGCATAGAGTTGATGCCGGTCGGGCAGGTAGAACTCCCCGCGCATGCCGCCCGAGGCCTCCATGCCGGCCAGCATCGCCTCCACCATGCCGACGCTGGCCGCCAGGCTGCCGAGTTGTTCGCGGACCTGCGGCATGCTGGTGGTGCCGATCGCCTCGGTGATCCTGTGCGCGAGACCGACCAGGAATCTGAACCTTCACCGACAGCCTGATCTGCGCCTGGTAATTCTGAAAGACGTGGCCGGGCGTGTCGTGGAACTGGGCGCGGCACATGTCGGTGTCGCGATGCACGAACACGCGCTCCCACGGCACCTTCACGTCGTCGAAGTAGAGCACCGCGTCGTTCTCGTCGAAGCGGGCCGATAGCGGGTTGTCGAAGACGGAGACAGCGTGCGCCTCGTAGCTCTTGCGCGACAGGATGCGCAGGCCCGCGGTGTTCATCGGCAGGGCGCAGGAGAATGCCAGGGCTTCCTCGCCGGGCTTCAGCGGTTGCAGATTGGCGACGAATACCTCGTTGGCCATGATCGAGCCGGTGCCCAGCATCTTGGCGCCACGGATCGTCAGCCCCGCGGCGTCCTCATCGACGATCTGCGCGACAAGCTCTTCCGCCTGTTCGCCCCAGTCCCTGGAGCGATCCGCCTGCGGATTGACGATCACGTAGGTCAGAAACAGGTCGTTTCGCGTCGCATAGTCCACATAGTCGGCAAGCGCCTTGGCGCGCGCCGGGCCATGCTTCACGAAGACCTCGATGCCCATACGCTGGCCGATGATCGCGGAGGCGACATGGTCGGGCGAGCGGCCCATGAAACCGTAGCTGAGCCGTGCCCAGGCCTGGAGCGCCTTGCGCCGCTCGACCAACTCGGCGTAGCTGCGCGGCATCTGCCAGCAGCGATTGACCCGTCGCGTGCCGCCGTCGGGTGCGAACGTCATCAGCTCCAGGTTTTCCGGACGCGACTGGTAATCGTAGAGACTGGCCGCGGAGGCCGCCGTGTTGCGATACGCCGGGTGCGTCGTGACGTCGTCGATCAGCTTCCCGTCGAGGTAGATGGTCCGACCGTCGCGCAGCGATTGGATGTGCTCCGCCCCTGTCTTGCACTGCATCGGTGCGTCTCCCAATGGTCCAGACTATCCGGGCACGACCTCGCGATCCTTCTTGGGAATCAGGTCGTATGGCAGCGCGAATCCCGGCATCGCCGCCAGCCGATGCGACCACGCCTGCACATTCGGCCAGCGCTCGATATCCAGCCCGCCCTCGGCCATGAACACCATGCGTCCCCAGCAGCCGATATCGGCGATCGTCAGCGCGTCGCCCACCAGCCACTCCCGCCCTGCCAGCGCCGCATCGACGAAGCCGATAGCCGCTTCGGCCAGCGGCCGGAAATAGTCCATCACCGCCGGATCGACCTGCCGGAACCGGCTGTAGTGCCGCACCTTCGCGACGTTGGTGACGTTGTCTGCCTCCCACGAGAGCCACTCGCGTGCGGTCCATTGCGCCTGTTCCGTCTTGCCCGCGAAGTGCCCTGTGGTGCGCGCCAGGTAGTCGAGGATGACGTTGGACTGCACGATGGTCAGCCCGCGATGGCGCAGCGCCGGTACCTGCCCGTAGCGGTTCACCGCCAGATAATCGGCCTGCTTCTGAGCGCCGTACTTCAGGTTCACCGTGCGGAAGCTGAACGGCAGGCGTGCCAGTGCCAGATACAGCATCGGCTTGTAGGTCGAGCTCGAGGTGAAACTGCCGAACAGCGTAAGGTTGTCGGTCATGGTGGTGTTGGTCACCTGATTGCTCCGGTGTCGTGGGTGATGACCAGCCTATCGCGGCTGAGCCCAAGGCGCGATAACCGGCAAGGATGCGGACCGGCAAGGTGCAGTATCTGGAAGGCCTGCGCGGCATCGCGGCGATGCAGGTGGTGCTGCTGCACTTCGTCACCGGCTTCCTGCCGTACACCGCGGAACACGCCTGGCCGCCACTCCGCGTGCTGTTTGACGGTCATACCGCTGTCTATGTGTTCTTCCTGATCAGCGGCACGGTGCTGACCCCTTCCTTCGCGCGGCCCGGCACCTTCGCGGGCAAGTTCGCCAGGCGCGTGGTACGACTGGGGATCCCGGTCGCCGCGGCTGCGGCGATCGCGACCGCGCTGCTTGCATGGCTCCCCGATGCCCATCGACAGGCGGCCGCGCTCACCGGATCGGCGTGGCTGGCGACGGACTCCAGCGGCGCCCCGACGCTTGCGCACCTCGCGCGCGAGATAGGCCTCGACAGCCTTCTGCTCGGCTACCGCGAGTCGACGCTATTCGCGCCGCTCGCCGGACAACTGCCGCCGATGGAACGGTCGCTCGACGCGCCGTTCTGGTCGTTGCATCTGGAACTGTATGGTTCGCTGCTGGTGCTGTGCCTGGTATCGCTGCGTGCCCATTCGGTCTGGGCGCACCGCGCCGCGGTCGTCGCGGCAGGGTTGTCATTTGGCACGCATCCGTTGTTTCTGTTCGTGCTTGGCCACCTGATCGGTCCGCTGCCGCAGACCGGCGCCGGGTCAACGCGCGGATGCCTCGGCATGCTGTTGCTGCTGCTCGGCCTCGGGCTGTGCGCCACCAAGGACTGGCCTTTCGTCGAGTGGCTGCGCCTGACGCTCGGCCGCACCGAATTCGCCTCCGCGCCGAACCTGTTCCAGTTCCAGAGCCAGCTCGGCGCGGTCGCAGAGTATTTCGGGGTGCTGTGGTGCCCGCTCGTGTGGCCGGTGCTGGGAAGCGCGGCTTTCCGCCAGCTTGGCCGCCTGTCGTTCAGCATCTATCTGCTGCATTTCCCGATTCTGTTCACCCTGGTGTGCCTTGCCTTCACTGTCATGCCGGCGGCATCGGTCGCAGCCGCATTCGTCCTGTTCCTTGTACTGACCCTGCTCGCCGCCATAGCCTTCGAGCGTTTGGTGGACCGGCCGGCCATCGCACTCAGCCGCCGTCTCGGCATCATGACACTTGTATCGCCGCGCGAGATGACTCAAAAGTGAGTATGTGCGACGCGTGACCACCTTGCACCATCGATGGGGTTCGCTGGAGCTTGCAGTGATATTTTGAAGATATTGTCATATGCCCTTGTGTTTCTCATCGCCGCGGCGAGTGTCACCGCGGTTTCCGCGCGTGATCGCACCACCTTGGCGACATTCGCCGGCAGGTGCACGAAGGTGACGGTAATGAACGTTGCGACCGACCCGAACCTGTGCTCCGACAAGATCACCAACATCAAGCTGGGCAGTGGCCAGTCGGGATACGCATTCCTGCTGCATCCGCAAGCCGAGCTGGGACCCTTCGTCATGTCCTTTCTCGGCACCAAACCGCGACACGACGGGCACCACAAGGGAGAACTGGTCCTGCCGGTCCACCGGGTCTACGTGACCTTCGACGGCAGAACGGATGATCTGGTCGCCGTCGGTTCATGCGCATTTTCCGGTCCGAACAAGAAGAACCCGACCAAGGTGTCGTGTTCGGCCAGTACGATCGAAGGTGACTTTGCCGGTGAATTCATCGGTGCCGGCCGCGGTACAGGCGCACCGAGGATGCCGACTGATCAAGCTGCCCGCAGCACCGTTGTCTGCGGCGAACCGCCCGTTCAGACCGGTGTCAGGGCGGGGCGTGAGTTGCAGGACTGCGCCGACACGACGCGTCAATCCCGGCGCTAGCTCAGGAGGAGCGCTCGGGGGCGCGCTCATCCCGCGCTATCTCTTGGTTTGATCGCGTGGTTCAGACCTCCGCCGATTCCGCCTCCGGTCATCACGCGCTGGTGCCGGATCAGCGCCGCAGCCGGTTCACCAGGGTCTCGGCGTGCTCTGCTGCCGTGGCCAGCGCACGCCTGGCCACGTCCTGGGGAAAGCCGGCGCGTGCCAGTACCGCGAGCTCCCGCCGCTGCCCGGCCAGGTCGGGTGCATCACCAGGCCGGAACGGCCCGATGCGCCGTCGGCGTGCCAGTACCAATGCTGCCGCGAGTTCGGTCTCGTCGTCTGCCGGCAGAACGGCGTGCGCCGTTTCGGGAGCGACACCCTTGGCCGCCAGATGCGCCGCCGCAGCACGGCGCGAGCGACCGGCACGGATCAGACTGCGCGCGCGCGCTTCAGCGAAGGCGGCATCATTCACCGCACCGGCGGCGACCAGACGCGAGACAACGCCGGGTATGGCGTCCAGCGCGATGCTCGCCTGACCGGCGATGACATCGGCATCGGCCACCCCGGCTGCCGCGCGCGCCCAGCGCTGCACGCGACGCTCGAGCACCCGGCGAAGTCCGGCCTCGGTTGCGGCGTAGTGCGCGAGATAGGTGAGCGCCGCATCGTGCAGGGCGGCAGCGTCCGGCGGGGGGCCGGCGGCGCGGCGATGCGATGGTTCTGCCATCAGCCGACGATGGCATGACGCAGGCATTACTGGAATGTTGGCGATCGAGCCTCGTTTGACTCCTCTCCGCGCAACCGCCAATGATCCGCGTTTCCTCCGAACCCGCCCCGAACGGCTGCGGGTGGGGGAGCCATTGGGGAAACCGCAGGAAGGGTTGCACACCCATGATTTCCGCCCTGTTGCCGAACTACGCCCGTGCCGACCTCGCCTTCGAGCGGGGCGAAGGTTCCTGGTTGTGGACGGTGGACGGGCGACGACTGCTCGACTTCGGCTCCGGCATCGCGACCGCGTCGCTGGGCCACGGCCATCCGCATCTCGCCGCCGCGATCGCCGAGCAGGCCGCCAAGGTCATGCACGTGTCCAACCTGTATCGCATCCCTGGCGCCGAGAGGCTGGCGCAACGGCTGGTGGACGCGACGTTTGCCGACAGCGTGTTCTTCTGCAACTCGGGCGCGGAAGCGAACGAGGGCATGATCAAGATGATGCGCCGCGCCATGTTCGACGCGGGCAAGGGTGAGCGCTTCCGCTTCATCGTGTTCGAGGGCGCGTTCCATGGCCGCACGCTGGCGACGCTCGCCGCGACCGGCAACGCCAAGTATCTCGAGGGCTTCGGCCCAGTGGTCGAGGGCTTCGACCAGGTGCCGTTCAACAACATGAACGCAGTGCGCAACGCGATCGGTCCCGCCACAGCCGGCATCATCGTCGAGCCTATCCAGGGCGAGGGCGGCGTGCGCCCCGCGGACACGCAGTTCCTGCGCGATCTGCGCGCGGTCTGCGACGAGTACGGCCTGATCCTCGGCATGGACGAGGTTCAGTCCGGCATGGGCCGCACCGGCAAATTGTTCGCCCACGAGTGGGCCGGTATCACGCCCGACGTCATGTCGGCGGCCAAGGGCATCGGCGGCGGCTTCCCTCTCGGCGCGGTTCTGGCGAAGGAACAGTTCGCCAAGGCCCTGAAGCCCGGCACGCATGGTACCACGTTCGGCGGCAATCCGCTCGCCTGTGCCGCGGGCAATGCCGTGCTGGACATCGTTCTGGCCCCCGGCTTCTTGGCAGAGGTCGAGCGCAAGGGTCGCCGGCTGCGTGCCGAACTGGACGAGATCGCCCGAGAATATCCGCAGGTGTACGAGGACGCGCGCGGCATGGGTCTGTTGCAGGGCCTGAAATGCGTGTTGCCGCAGGGCGAGGTGCAGGCAGCCTGCGTCGCTGAAGGTCTCATGGCCATCACCGCTGGAGAGAATGTGCTGCGCCTGGCGCCGCCGCTCGTGGTGACTGACGCGGATCTGGATGAGGCCGTCACGATGTTGCGCCGGGCGACGCGCCGCGTGCTGCCTTCGAATGCCAGGGCAGCCGCGAAATGAGCGCCTCGCTCCGCCGCGCCGAACGGTCCGAGGGCCGGTCCGCCGACGAGGGGGCCGGCCCACGGCATTTCCTCGATCTGCGCGACTTCGACCCCGGGACGCTGCGCCAGATGCTGGAGGTCGCGGCCAACTACAAGCGTGGCGGTGTTTCGTCGCGGCCGCTCGCAGGCAAGACGCTGGCGATGATCTTCGAGAAGCCGTCCACCCGAACGCGCGTTTCCTTCGAGGTCGGCATGCGCCAGTTGGGCGGCGACGTGGTCGTGCTGTCGGCGCGCGACATGCAGAGCGGCCGTGGCGAGACGCCCGCCGACACGGCGCGCGTGCTGTCGCGCTATGTCGATGCGATCATGCTGCGCACCGACGATGTGGCGAAGCTGCACGAGTTGGCGGAATACGCCACCGTCCCGGTGATCAACGGGCTGACCGACACGTCGCATCCCTGCCAGCTCATGGCCGACGTGCTGACCTTCGAGGAGCATCGCGGTCCGATCGCCGGCCAAATTGTCGCCTGGTGCGGTGACGGCAACAACGTCGCGCGAAGCTGGATCGAGGCGGCGGTGCGCTTCGGCTTCACGCTGCGGCTGGCGACGCCGGACGCTCTGCGTCCGCCGGCCGAGCTGATCGAATGGGCGCGGGGGCAGGGCGGCAGGATCGAGCTGACCGACGACCCGGAGAAGGCGGTCGCCGGCGCGCGCTGCGTGGTGACCGACACCTGGGTGTCGATGGCGGACGATCCGAACACCAACCGCCACAACATGCTGGCGCCCTATCGCGTTACCGGTGCGCTGATGGCGAAGGCGGCCGCGGATGCGGTGTTCATGCACTGTCTGCCGGCGCATCGTGGCGAGGAAGTCACCGCGGAGGTGATCGATGGCCCGCAGTCGGTGGTGTTCGACGGGGCGGAGAACCGGCTGCATGCGCAGAAGGGCGTGCTGGCCTGGGTGCTCGGCGCAATACGATAGCGTGCACTAAATGTTCTCGCCAAGGGGCGGGAGCCTGGTAGACAACCAGGAAGCTAGGCCGTTGTGGCGGCCCCGCCCGGAGTTCCCGCGGTCTCCCCGATGGCTCCTGGCATGACACCCGGGAGCCGCTCCGGTCAGCGGCGCTTCCATCCGGCATTGTCACGGGGATGTGAGGCTGACTGGTAGGACCGTTGCCGTGTCAAGATCTTTGTGCAGCGCAGCAAATGCCTTTATCGACCACACTGCCAACAGGAGTCTGGCCCCGATATGAAGTGGTCGCGTGAGCTTCGCATCGCCCGCCGGAGCATGCGGACGGCCTTCAAGGCTGCATCGTCGGTGGCGAAGGCCCGTGCCAAGCTGCCTGCGGCGCTGCAAATGCCATCATGGTCCGTTCCCACGCCGCTCGTGGGAGAGGGCCGGTCCGGCGAAGTGACCGGCTTCGGCAGCAATCCAGGCAGGCTGTCGATGTTCGTTCATTGCCCGCGCCGTCCGCCTGAAGTCGGCGCGCCGCTCATCGTGTTGCTGCATGGCTGCGGCCAGACAGCCGCCGCGTTCGCCCGTGACACCGGGTGGGCTGATCTCGCGGACCGAATGGGTGTTCCACTCGTGTTGCCCGAGCAATCCGGCGACAATAACCGCGGCCGATGCTTCAACTGGTTCCGCCCGGACCACGTCAACCGCGACGCCGGCGAGGTGCTGTCGATCCGGCAGATGGTTGCCGCGGGGATCCAGCAATTTCACTCCGATCCGACACGGATCTTCATCGCCGGGCTCTCTGCGGGCGGCGCGATGACCGCCGCGCTGATGGCAGCCTATCCCGACGTGTTTGCCGCAGGGGCCATCATCGCAGGCCTGCCGGTCGGCGCGGCCAGCAGCGTATCGGACGCTTTGGTGCGCATGGCGGAGGCGGGGCCGGCGCGCTCGCGCGATGACTGGGCGCGGCAGGTGCATCTGTCCGCTCCGTCTGGTTATGCCGGCCGTTGGCCGCGCGTCTCGATCTGGCACGGTCTGGCGGACGACGTCGTGGATCCGACCAATTCGCAGCTTCTGGCAGAGCAGTGGTCGGCGGTTCATGGGCTCGACGACAGCACGGTCCGCATCGAACCGAATGACTCTGCGGCGGACGATTTGGGGCGCACCGGAACGTCCTGCGGTGGAACTCTGGTCATTGCCGGAATTGCCGCACGCCTGGCCGCCCGATGCCATTGATCGCGTCGCGCGCTTCTGGGGTCTTCAGCCGATTTAACCGCGCCGCAACGTGGCGAAGGCACAATACAGGCACCTTGCAGGAGGCGCCCGGTGCCATCCCATGTCGATCTGAACGGAGTCATCGTCGCGGAGGACAATGGCGCCTGGCGTGATATTCTGCGCACTTTCTTGATGGACTGCGGTTTACTGGTTCTGCTGGTCAGGGATGGCGCGGAAGCTGTAGAGCTCGCAAGCAGCACCTCGGCGCGACTGGTTTTGCTCGACGTGAGAATGCCCCGCATGGACGGCCTTCAGGCCTGTGCTCACATAAGGGGCCTGCCCGGTTATGCGTGCGTGCCGATCGTCATGTTGAGCGGCTACGGAAACACCGCCACGCGCGCCGCCGCGGAGCAGGTTGGTGCGAACTTGTTTCTCACCAAGCCAATCTCGAACTTCGCCCTCAGGCAGGCGATACTTCCACTGCTGGGTGTGGGCTTGGTGGGGCAGGCGGCGAGTTTCGAATGGAAGCGCCAACCAGAGCCGTCACCGGCGTATGGCGAAACACGGGAGCTTGCGCGGGGCCGCAAGGTGCTCGAGATATACCGGCGCGCCGACGTCTCCGCGACAACCTCACGCGAACCCGACTGGTTCCGCTGAGGTAAGCCCGCGCAACTCCGCAAGCGCCGCGCGGGCGGCAACCGTCAGCGCGTCCGCGAGATCAGGCGCCGACGCCGGGTTCTCCAACAGTGCGGCATCGAAGCGCTGTGCAGCGGCTGCCAGTGCGGCAAAACCGAACATGCCGGCCACCCCAGCCAATTCATGCGACAGATCGGCAATGCGGCTGGGGTTCGCCGCCACTTCGCTTGCCTCCATCTCTCGCAGCAGGACCTCCACTTTGCGCGCTAGGTCCAGCAAGTGCCGCTCCATCTCGCCGGAACTCATGTAGGGAGCCAGTTGTGCCAGCACATCGGCATCGAACGTTGGCGGCTCGCGGAGCGGCGTGGGCGGGCGTCGCACCGCAACACGCTCCACGACCGTCAGCAGTTCCTCCGCAGTGAACGGCTTCACCAGATGCTCCACCATCCCGGCATGCCGGCCCTCGAGGATCTGCTGATCCAGCGCATTCGCCGTCACGGCGACAATCGGTACGATGCCACGTCCGCCTGCGATCCTGCGAATGCGCTTCGTCGCCTCGCATCCGTCCATTCCCGGCATCCGAATGTCCATCAGAACCGCGTCGAAGTCGTTGTCAGTGGCAAGCTGAACGGCGTGCGCGCCACTCTCTGCCTCGGTTACCTGATGGCCCTGCTCGATCAGAATGCCGCGCGCGATCTCGCGGTTCGCGGCAACGTCGTCCACCAGAAGCACGTGCAGCGGTTGCCTGGGGGGCAGCGACGGGAACGTCGGCGGCGCGGCTTGCTCCGCCATCCTGCCCGCGGGCAGAGTCGCCCAGAAGACGCTTCCGCCACCAAGGTTCTCACGGTGTCCCGTCTCGCCGCCCATGCACTTTATCAAACGCCGCGACATGGCCAGGCCGATGCCATAACCCGGAATGCCGGTCTGTTCGGCACCGAGGCGCTCACCGAACTGGAAGAGTTTGTGGCGCTGATCCGGCGGTATGCCGCAACCGGTATCTTTCACCTGGATCGCAATGTGGTCGGCGGTCCCTGTGAGCTCCAACACCACGGCGCCGCCTGGCGGAGTAAATTTGATCGCGTTGCTCAGCAGGTTGATCAGCACCTGCTTCAGCAGGTCGGGATCGGTCACGAACGACTTGGGTGCACCTTGCTTTACATCGTAACACAGTGCGAGACCCCGTTGGGCAGCATGTGACTCGACGAGGATGACGCACTCGTCGAGCAACTTCGCCAGGGCGACCTCGCGCATGCGCGGGGCGGGAATGCGCGCCTCGATCTGGAGCTCATTAAGGATACGATCGACCACGCCGCGCAGATGGTTGCCTGCGCTCATGATCGCCGTGACGCGTCTGGCATTCGCGGCGTCGAGATGCGGGTCCGCTCGCAGGCGATCCGCATTGCCCAGGATGCTGTGCAACGGTGTGCGCAGCTCGTGGCTTGTCATCATCAGGTAGTCGGACTTGCGGCGGTTGTCCCGTTCGGCAATTTCGCGTCGCCTGACCTCGCGCTGTAGCGCGACGATCAAGGCGCTGCCGATCAAGGCGAGCAGCACCCCGGCGACGAGCTGCGCCACCGTCCAGTCCTGCCAGGCTCCCGCCACGTCCTCGTTCGCGACGCCGACACGAACGATCAGCGGCAATTCGCCGATCTGCTGTGCGGCAAAGCGGCGCTGCACCTGGCCGGCCTGGGCATCCGGGGCGGTGACGCGACCGATGTCGTTGCGATCGAATGGCAGGCGCATGACAACCGTGCCGTCAGGGCGCAGCACCGAGATTGTTCCGTGCGGCCCCACCGCCAACTGATCAAGCAGGTCGCGGAAGTAGCCGAGCCGCAGGCTGGCCACCACCACGCCGCCGAACGTGCCGTCGTCGTGCGAGACGCGGCGGCTCAATGCGATACTGCCATACTCCGCCTGCCCGAACGGTTCGCTGACATAGAGACCGAGCGATGGATTGACACGTTGGGCCGCGAAATATGGGCGGCCTCCCCATCGTCCCCCTCGCTCCGACGGCGTCGGTGACTCTGTCACCACCCCGTTCTCGTCCAGGACATTAATGAACCCCAGCGACTGGAGGCCGGATGATGCGTCGAACAGGACAAGGCTGCGGACCGGCTCGTTGAGTGCGGTCACGGTTGGCGATCGCAACCGGTCGACTGTAGACTGCAACGCCACGTCGAACCGTTCGATCGTGCGCGCGATGTCGTGCGCGGCCATCGTGGCCATCTGCGACGCGACCGCCTCTGCCCGCTGGTCAGCGGTGGACCGCGCCGCGACCAGCGCGGCGAAGCAGAGCGCGACGAAGCAGGCTGTCGTGAGCGCGCCGCCCGTCAGCCACATCCCGGCGCGGGACAATGCGATCTGGCGAAGCATGCCACGCAAGAGTGTCGGCGAGCGCATGCCGGTTGTCCTCGTAACGGCCGCCATCCTAGGCACCGAAGTACTAGCCAAGAGTTGATGCCGCCGCGGAATCGCAACGAGCAGTTGCGCGCGGCGTGGATATGGATTTTCATACTTGAATCATAAGAAGCAATGCTGGATATTCGTTAATGATGCATGAAACCTCAGCCTGTCCGTCGCGGCCTTGATCACGTCGGCGCAGATGCGGGCGGCGCGGGCGATGCTGGGGATCGACCAGCGGGAACTGGCCGCCCTGTCGGGACTGTCCGTGCCCACTGTCCAGCGCATGGAGGCAAGCGACGGCGTGGTGCGGGGTAACGTCAACTCGCTGATGAAGCTGGTCGGCGCTTTCCAGGAAGCCGGCATCGAGTTGATCGCGGAGGGCGCGGCGAGCAGCCAGGGCGGCCGCGGCGTGCGTCTGACCAATCCGGGCTTGTCGCAACGCCCGGGGTCGCATCGCGCATGATCGCGCTGACGCTCACCTGTATCGCGCTGCTGCTCTGCCTCTCAGTGGGCGGCACGTTTGCCTCGTTGTCACCATCTGGCCGCGGTATCGTCTACGGTGGCAGCCTTGCCATTTCGGCGGCATCGCTGCTGATAGCCCTGTTCTCGCTCGGCGCCGCGCCTTCGGCCGTGACGCTGCCGCTCGGCCTGCCATGGACCGGCGCGCATTTCCGCCTCGATCCACTCGCCGCCTTCTTCCTGATCGTCGTCGGGCTCGGCAGTGCCGGGGCCAGTTTCTACGCGCTGGGCTATGGCCGGCACGAACACGAACCGCAACGCGTGCTGCCGTTCTATCCGGTGTTTCTCGCCGGGCTCAACCTCGTGGTTGTCGCCGACGATGCGTTCAGCTTCCTGTTTGCCTGGGAGCTGATGTCGCTCGCCTCGTGGGCGCTGGTGATGTCGCACCACCGCGAGAGCGACAACGCACAGGCCGGCTACGTCTACATCATCATGGCGAGTTTCTCAGGCCTGGCGCTGCTGCTGTGCTTCGGCTTGCTTGCCGGCTCGACGGGCGGCTACGCCTTCGACGTGATGCGCGCCGCCCACCCGACACAGGGCGTTGCCGCGCTCGCTTTGGTGCTTGCGCTGATCGGCGCGGGATCCAAGGCCGGCGTCGTGCCGCTGCACGCCTGGCTGCCGCTCGCACATCCCGCGGCGCCAAGCCACGTGTCGGCGCTGATGAGCGGGGTGATGACCAAGGTCGCGGTATACGGCTTCATGCGCATCGCCTTCGATCTGCTTGGCGCGCCCGCATGGTGGGCCGGCACCATGGTTCTGGCGGTCGGCGGCGTTACCGCCGTGCTCGGTGTGCTGTATGCGCTGATGGAGCACGATCTGAAGCGCCTGCTCGCCTATCATACGGTCGAGAACATCGGCATCATCTTCATAGGCCTCGGTCTGGCGCTTGCGTTCGGTGCCAATCAGCTTCCCGTGGCCGCGGCGCTCGGGCTGACCGCCGCGCTGTTCCATGTGCTCAACCACTCGGTCTTCAAGAGCCTGCTGTTCTTTGGCTCCGGCGCGGTGCTTACCGCGACCGGCGAACGCGACATGGATCACCTCGGCGGCCTCATCCACCGAATGCCAAAGACTGCATTCGCGTTTCTGGTCGGCTGCGTCGCGATCTCGGCGCTGCCGCCGTTGAACGGCTTCGTCTCCGAGTGGCTCACCTTCCAGGCGATCCTGCTGCATCCCGATCTGCCGCAATGGGGATTGAAGCTCGCCATCCCGGCGGACGGCGCGTTGCTGGCTTTGTCCGCGGCACTCGCGGCGGCGTGCTTCGTCAAGGCGTTCGGCGTGACCTTCCTCGGCCGGCCACGCACGCGCGTCGCGGCAGATGCGCGCGAGGTGGACGGATTCTCACTTTGCGCGATGTTCGGTTTCGCCGCGCTCTGCCTGCTGGCCGGTATTCTGCCCGGCGTGGTGATCGACCTGCTCGCGCCGGTGACGCAGATGCTGACCGGCGCCAGCATGCCGAGACAACTCGATGTCGCGTGGCTGTCCATCGTACCTGTCGAGAGCGCGCGCAGTTCCTATAACGGACTGCTGGTGTTCCTGTTCATCGCGGTCTCCGCGTCGCTGACCGCGTTGGTGGTGCATCGCTTCGCCTCGCACCGGCTGCGCCGCGCGCCTGCCTGGGACTGCGGCTTTCCCGATCCGCGGCCCGCGACGCAGTACACCGGCGCCAGCTTCGCCCAGCCGATCCGCCGCGTGTACGGCGCCGTGGTATTCCGCACGCACGAGACGGTCACCATGCCACCGCCGGGCGACATGGCACCCGCACGTATCGAAAAGCACATCAGCGACCCGATCTGGGACACGCTCTATGCACCGGTGGCCGGCGCGGTGTGGCATCTGTCGCTTGTGCTGAACCATTTGCAGTTCCTGACCATTCGCCGCTATCTGGGCTTCGTCTTCGCCGCCCTCGTGATCCTGCTGCTGGCGCTCGCACTATGGCAGTGATCGAGGGCCTGCTCGTGCAGGGCGTGCAGATGGCGCTGGTGCTGCTGCTCGCGCCGCTGCTCACCGGCCTGGTGCGCAAGGTGAAGGCGAGGCTGCAACGCCGCCGCGGTCCGCCGCTGATCCAGCCTTACCGCGACCTGAAGCGCCTGCTCGGCAAGGAAGTGGTGCTGGCCGAGAACGCCTCGTGGCTGTTCCGCGTTGCGCCCTACGTCATCTTCGCCCTCACCTGGGTGGCCGCCGCTCTGGTGCCGACCTTCGCCACGGGCCTGCTGTTCAGTTGGTCGGGCGACCTGATCGCCATCACCGCGCTGCTCGGCAGCGCGCGCTTCGTTCAGGCACTCGCTGCGATGGACATCGGCACCAGCTTCGGCGGCATCGGCGCCTCGCGCGAAGTGATGATCGCCTCGCTCGCCGAACCCGCGATGCTGATGATCGTCCTGTCGGTCGCATTGGTCGCCGGTTCGACCCAACTTTCCACAATCGCCGGCTACATGGCGTTCTCCGCCGTCGGGCTGCGCGTGTCGCTGGCACTCGGCCTGGTGGCATTCATCATCGTGGCCTTGGCGGAGAATGCGCGCATTCCGGTGGACAACCCGGCGACGCACCTGGAACTCACCATGGTCCACGAGGCGATGGTGCTGGAATATTCCGGCCGCCATCTGGCGATGATCGAACTCGCCGCATCGCTGAAGCTGCTGCTCTACGTCTCGGTCATTGCCTGCCTGTTCTTCCCGTTCGGTCTCGCTGGAAATTATGCAATCGGCCTGGTGACCTGGCTGGTGAAGCTGGCGGTGGCCGGCGTGCTGCTCGGCGTGTTCGAGATGTCGATCGCCAAGATGCGCGTATTCCGCGTGCCCAACTTCCTGGGTGCCGCGCTGATGCTCAGCCTGCTCGGTGTACTGCTGCTGTTCGTCTCGGGGGGCATGTGACCCACGGTTTCGACTTCGATGTCGCGCATATGCTCGCCGGCGGCCTGGTGCTGGTCAGCTTCGCCATGCTCTACCAGGATCGGCTCTACGCGCTGATCAACGTGTTGGCAGTGCACGCAATGATCCTGGCGGCCTCGGTCGCCTGGCAGGCACTGATCCAGCACGCGCCGCATCTCTATATCACCGCCGCGATCGCACTCGGCTTCAAGGCCATCGTCATCCCAATGGCACTGCGCCGGATGGTGTTCCGTCTCGGCATCCACCGCGAGATCGAGACCGTGGTGAGCATCGGCCTCACCATGCTTGCCGGCATCGCACTGGTGGCGCTGTCGATGATGGTGATGCTGCCGGTCACCGCGCATGCCGATCCCATCGCGCGCGAGGACATCGCATTGGCGCTGTCGGTGGTGCTGATCGGCCTGCTCATGATGGTGACGCGGCGCAACGCCGTCAGTCAGGTGGCAGGCTTCCTGTCGCTGGAGAACGGCGTGAACCTTGCCGCCACCGGCGCAAAGGGCATGCCGTTGGTGGTCGAGATCAGCGTCGCGTTCTCCATCCTGATCGCGTTCATCGTGATCGGCATCTTCCTGTTCCGCATCCGCGAGCGCTTCGACACGGTCGATCTACAGGTGCTCGATCAGTTCCGCGGAGAGCGGCGATGATGATGCGTGGACACTGCAAGAATTCCCCTTCCCCCTCGCGGGGGAGGGTCAGGGAGAGGGGGCGATGCTTGGCCGCCGGCCCCCTCCCCCCAGCTGCCTCCCGCGGGTGGAGGGGAAGAAGTTGACGGAATCTCTTGTCCTTCTTGTGCCTTTGCTGTCGGCGGCCGCGCTGTCGCTGATCGCCGGCTATCGGCTTTCCGCGCGCATCAATGTCGCGGCAAGCGCACTCTCCCTGCTGGCCGCCCTGCTGCTTCTCGCCGATCGTCCCGTGCCCGGCCAGTACCTCGCAATCGACGACCTGAATATCGTCTTCATCCTGCTCAACACCTTCGTCGGCCTCACAACCAGCGTGTTCAGCGCCAGCTACATCGGCCATGAGCTCGAAATCGGCCGCCTCACACCCAACTACCTGCGCTTCTACCATGCGATGTTCCAGCTCATGCTGTTCGGCATGAACCTGGCGCTGCTCGCCAACAACATCGGCCTGATGTGGGTCGCCATCGAACTGGCCACACTGACCACAGTGGTGATGGTCGGCATCTATCGCACCCACGAAGCGATCGAGGCCGCGTGGAAATACTTCATCCTCGGCAGCGTCGGCATCGCACTCGCACTGTTCGGCACCATCCTGGTCTATCTCGCCGCGCGTCCCGTGGTCGGCGAGGAACTCGACGCGATGGTCTGGACCGTTCTGATAACGCGTGCGCACGACTTCGACCCCGCCCTGCTCAACATCGCCTTCATCTTCCTGCTGCTTGGCTATGGCACGAAGGTCGGCCTCGCGCCGATGCACGCCTGGCTGCCCGATGCACACGCCGAAGGTCCTACGCCGATCTCCGCCGTGCTCTCAGGCCTGCTGCTGAACGTGGCACTCTACGCCCTGCTGCGCTTCAAGATGCTGCTGGCCGCCAACCCGGGAGCCCTGGCACCTGGCCCGCTGATGATCACGCTCGGTCTCATCTCGCTGATCTTCGCCGCCTTCATGCTGTATCGCCGCCGCGACATCAAACGCATGTTCGCCTACTCCTCGATCGAGCACATGGGAATCACGGTGTTCGCCTTCGGCATGGCCGGTCCGCTCGGCAACTTTGCCGGCCTGTTGCAGATGACCATGCACAGCCTGACCAAGTCGGCGATCTTCTTCTCGGTCGGCCATGTCGCTCAGGTCAAAGGCACGCAGCGCATCGCGGAGATGGGCGGCCTGACCGTGACCCATCCGCTGCTCGGCTGGAGCCTGATCGCCGGCGTCGCCGCGATCGCCGGGCTGCCGCCGTTCGGCGTGTTCACCAGCGAGTTCCTGGTGATCAGCTCCACCTTCGCGCGCGAGCCGCTGCTGGCGATCATGTTCGTGTTCGGCCTGTTGGTGTCGTTCGGTGCGTTGTTCCTCCGCGTGACATCGGTGGCATTCGGCGAACCGCGCGGACCAACCGGACCGGTCACCGCATCCTATGTGCCGATGTTCGCGCATCTGGCACTCGTGCTCACCGCCGGCATCTGGCTGCCGCCCCCGCTGGTCGTGTGGTTCCAGCACGTTGCGGCATTACTGGGATGACCATGATCGATGCCGCTTACTGGCAGGAGGCGACGCGATGCATCGCTGCCGGCGAAGTGACGCTGCTCAGCCTCTGGGGCGAGCCTGGCCGGGTCCATATGGCCGTGCTGGACAGCGGCGTTTTCGTGCTGAGCCTCGACTGCCCGGACAATCGCTATCCGTCGGTTGGAGCGCTGCACGCGCCGGCCATTCGTCTGGAGCGTGCGGCGCGCGACCTGTTCGGCCTCGAGCCCGTCGGACTGCCCGACACGCGCCCGTGGCTCCATCACGGTGCGAATCCGACCGCCTATCCCTTCCTGCCGGTGGAAGGCGAAAGCCTGCACCAGATTCCCGTCGGCCCGGTTCACGCGGGCATCATCGAGCCGGGCCATTTCCGCTTCACCGCGGATGGCGAAACGGTGGTTCGGCTCGAACAGCGCCTCGGTTACGTGCACAAGGGCATCGACCATCTGATGCAAGGCACGACGCTGGAGCACGCATCGCGCCTCGCCGGCCGCACCTCGGGCGACAGCACGGTCGCCTACGCATTCGCCTTCGCCCGGGCCGTCGAGGCGGCACTCGGCATCGAGATCCCACCGCGTTCCATCTGGCTGCGCGGCGTCATGGCGGAGCTGGAGCGCATCGCCAATCACCTCGGCGATTTCGGCGCAATCTGCAACGATGCATCGTTCAGCATCATGCTGGCCCATTGCGGCATGCTGCGCGAACGCGTGCTGCGCTGTGCGGCCGGATGCTTCGGTCATCGCCTGATGATGGACTGCGTCGTCCCCGGCGGCACTGCGGTTGATCTGACCGGCGTCGACGAGATCCGCGTGCTGATCGACGAGATACGGGCGCGCTTTCCCCAACTGGTGGAGCTCTACGACAAGACTGCGTCGCTACAGGATCGCACCGTCGGCACCGGCATACTGTCAGCCGAGCTGGCGCGCCGCTTCGGCGCCGGAGGCTATGTCGGCCGCGCGTCGGGACGCGATTTCGATGCACGCAGGTCGGTCGGCTATCCGCCGTACGATCGGCTGCACTTCGATGTGCCGGTGCTGCACGAGGGCGACGTCAATGCGCGCGCGTGGATCCGCATCAAGGAAATCGACCAGAGCCTGTCGCTGATCGAGCAGATGCTCGACCAACTGCCGCGGGGCGATGTGCGTGTCGCAATTGAGCCGACCGGCCCGCGCGAGGGTATCGCGGTTGTCGAAGCATTCCGCGGCGATGTGCTGGTGTGGTTACGGATCGACAGGGCAGGACACATCGATCGCTGCCATCTGCGCGACGCGTCCTGGTTCCAGTGGCCCCTGTTGGAAGCGGCGATCGAGGGCAACATCGTCGCCGACTTCCCGCTCTGCAACAAGTCGTTCAACTGCTCATACTCGGGGCACGACCTGTGACATTGCAACTAGACACTTCCCCTTCTCTCTCCCGCGCAGGGAGGGGGAGGATGGGATCATGCTGAGAACCCTCCTCCAGGGCCTGCGGTCGCCGGTCACGGAACCCGCGCCTCTGGCCACGCTCGCCGCCGACCTTGATAGGGCCGCGCGGCGCAGGCTCGGCCGCAGCCTGGCAATCCGCGAGGTGGATGCCGGCTCCTGCAACGGCTGCGAGCTGGAAATCCATGCGCTCAACAACGCGTTCTACGACCTGGAACGCTTCGGCCTGCGCTTCGTCGCTTCGCCGCGCCACGCCGACGTGCTGATGGTCACCGGCCCGGTAACACGCAACATGCGCGAAGGCCTCGAGCGCACCTGGCGCGCGACCCCCGATCCGAAATGGGTGGTGGCGGTCGGCGACTGCGCGGCAGGATGCGGCGTGTTCGCTGGCAGCCCGGCCTGTATCGGTGCCGTCGCCAAGGTTGTGCCGGTCGACCTGGTGATCCGCGGCTGCCCGCCGACCCCGACCCAGTTGCTACAGGGTCTGCTGGCGCTGCTCAGCGCTCGCTGAACAGCACGCCGCCCTTCGCCTTGTTGTCGCGCGAGCTTTCCAGGATTTCCACCAGCACGGCGTCGGCCGTGACACCGAAATTCTTCACCACCGCATCGGTGATGTCCTTGATCAGCGCGCGTTTCTGCTCCTTCGAGCGGCCCTCGATGGCGTGCACGTAGACTTCCGGCATGGCTCTTCTCCCCTTTGCCCGGGGCCATCATAGCGCAATCGATAGCCCCGGCGTAGGATCGGGACGAAAGTTGCAGTCGCCCGAACCGCGCGCGATCAAGGGGGGTGAGCGCCTCGACATACGCTTTGTTAACCAATTGCCCCTGATTGTTCCGCAGCATACCTCTGCGGCAGTTCAACACGTGAAGTTCGCATCTTCCTGCATTTCGCTTGGTGAGGGCCTGGATCGAATACCGGGCCGCATGCGCGCGAACTACCCCGAGATCACCGACGAACTGTTCTGGGAGCTTTACGCGACAGCGGCACCATTCTCCCTGTTGCACATCACCGGTTTCTATAACGTCTACCAATCGATGCACTATATTCGGCGCAACTGCCTGCCGGGTGACTTTGTCGAATGCGGTTGCTTCCTCGGCGGCGTCGGCATCTTCATGGCGCTGCTGCGCGAGCAGCTCGACATGACCGATCGCACGATCTGGCTGCTCGACACGTTCGAAGGCTTCCCGGACGGGCAGGAGGACTGCCAGGTCGGCAGCGAAACCCCGATCAAATCCGTGCGTTTCGACAATTTCCGCGACGACGTGGTGGATAATTTCGCGCATTGCCGGGCGTCGTGCGGCCGGTTGCGCTTCATCGAAGGACAAGTCGAGCAGACACTGCCAACGCTCGACATCCGGGTCATCGCCCTGTTGCGCCTCGACAACGACTTCTATGGATCCACGAAGGCAGAGCTTGAACACCTCTATGGCAGGTTGGTGCGCGGCGGAGTGCTGATCGTTGACGATTACGGCATATTTCAGGGCGCTCGAAGGGCGACGGACGAGTTCCTCGCGTGCCTGCCATCGCCGCCCTTGCTCAACCGTATCGACGGCGGTGTATGGGCAGGTGTGAAGCCATGACCGAGGTTCCTATTACCCCCTGTCTTGTGGCGAGTCTCAAGCAGGCAGGGGTCGAGTGCTTCCTCCAGGGAGGTACTCTGCCGCGCAACACGACACTCGAACCGCCATGCAGTCTCAAGTGGATGACGGCATATCATAGCCTCTATATCGGCGCCTTCAGCTACGCCGTTACCGGGTTCTATTTTCACGTCTCGATAGGACGCTACACCTCGATCGGCGAACAGGTGCAGATCGGTCGAAGCGATCATCCGACGGCATGGCTCAGTCCAAGTCCGGCGCTCTATCTGCGGGGCCCGTTGTTTGATGTGGGGAGCGACTTCGCCAACTCAGAGCAGTTCCATGAGTTCGTGCCCAACCTGCCGGCCGGCGCCAGCTTGACGCCGTTGCGGCAGACGCTCATCGGCAACGACGTCTATATCGGCCACGGCGCATTTGTGCGGCCGGGCGTGACAATCGGCGACGGCGCGATCGTTGGTGCGCACGCCGTCGTGGTGAAAGATGTGCCACCGTACGCCGTGGTGGCCGGCAACCCCGCCACTATCAGGAAGTTCAGAGTCGCGCCGCAACTCATCGGACCGTTGCTGGACCTTGCGTGGTGGCGGTTCGCCCCTTGGCAGCTCGCAGGGGTCGATGTCACGCGGCCCGAAGAAGCGATCAAAGATCTGGCAAGGCGCGCGCCGTCATTGGCGCCCTATGCGCCGGCAACCGCGTCCGTCCGCGAACTCCACGATCAACTCGTGGCAACACCCTCCTGAGCCAACATCGCTCTCATGCCGCGATCGTCTCGGCGCGGCGAAGGAAATTCTGATTGACCGCGCTTCGCGGGCGGGAACCCAGACGCTCATGCGCCATTGCCAGCGCGACATCGCGCAACCCGGCGCGCACCGCCGCCTCGGTCAGGGTCCAATCGATGATGTCGCGCTGTGCGTGGCTGCCGCCGATGCGCCATAGGTCGAAGCGCGCCGGCTGTAGCAACGCCACGGCCTGCTCATACGCGCCACGATGGAACGCCGTCAGGCCCTCGACCAGCGGAATGCCGACATCGCGATAGCAGGACGCCCCCTCGACGCCGCTCGCTGCCGTTTCACGCATCGCCGCCAGCCGCCGTTCGGCGAGCGCCTCCTGGCCGGACCGCAACTCGGCCATTGCCGCGTGCAGATCGACGAACATGAGGCACTTGCCGTCGGCGTGACCCTCCCACTGCGCCAACAGATCGCGCCACCGCTCGGATACGTCGCAGCCAAGCGTGTCGAGCCGCCACAGCAGCGCCGATGCGTTGCAGAGATTGAGCGCCAATGGTCGCAGTGTGCGCAGCAAGGGTCCGTCGTACAGCGCGAGCGCTGCCTCGTATTGCCCCAGTTCGAGATGGAACAACGACCTGTGCCACCAGATATGCACCTGGGTGATGTTCTCGGGCGCGGACCAGAACGGCTCGCGCGCGATCATCCAGCCGAGACCGTCCTCGGGGCGCCCGGTCATTTCCATCACATGCGCCACCGTGTGATGCGGCCAGAAGCTGTGCGGTTCGAGTTCGGCCGCCGCGCGCAACTCGTCCTCGGCACGGGCATAGTCTCCCGCCTCCTCCAGGCCGAAGCCGTGGAACGCAAGTATCGCCGCGTAACCGGGCATATCCCTGGACCACAACGGCAACGCGCGCGCGGACCGGTCCCGCACCCAGCGGAAGCGTCCGAGATAGCCGTCGAGCAACGTCACTGCCTGATGCGCAACCAGGTCGAGCGGGTAGCGCATCAGATGCCGGTCCAGCACCGCAGCCGCCGCGCTCCGCGCGCCCGCCACCGCCTGCCGGAGCGCCGCGAGGTGCGCCTGTTCCCGTTCATTCATGGTCAGGTTCGCGGCGCCCTGGACCGCGGCCCTCGCGTGACCAAGCATGAGCGGATCGTTGGCCAGCGCGAACAGCCAGGACTTCGCCAGATGCGCCATCGCGAAGTCGGGCGCTGCGTCTCGCGCCGCATCGAACAGGCCGGCGGCATCCCCATAGCCAAGGTTGAACGCGCGCGCCGCCTGGTCGTACAGCGCCACGGCCTCGGTCGTTGCGCCTGATACGACCTGTCCCTGGGCGTCCTTGATCATCATGGTCTCCTTGTTTTCACGACGGCGTCGGCGCCTCGGGATGCAGCAACTGCCGGTCGCGCAGTTCCGCCCACAACGCGGACGGGATCTTCAGCGCCAGCAGCTTCAGGTTCTCCTCGAACTCTGCCGCAGAGCGCGGGCCGGGGATGATTGCCGCGACCGCCGGATGCGCCAGTGGGAACTGCAATGCCGCCGCCGGCAGGGGCACCTTGTGCGCATCGCACACCGCGCGGATCGCGTTCACCCGCGTCACCACGTCAGCGGGCGCCGCGGCGTAGTTCCACGTGTCGCGCCCCGCCAGGATGCCGGAGTTCAGCGGTCCGCCCACGATGATCGACGTGCCATGCGTCACGCACATCGGCAGCAGATCGTCGAGCGGCCCCTGCTCCAGCAACGTATAGCGTCCGGCGAGCAGGAAGGCGTCCCACTGGGCCCAGCCAAGGACCTCGATCAGCACCTCCTTCTCGTTCACGCCGAGACCGATGGCGCTGACCACGCCGGTCCGCCGCAGTTCCTCCAGCGCGCGATAACCGCTCTCCCGCAGCACCTTCATGTGCGCGGCATTCGCCTCCGCGCCGTGCTGATAGACGCCGATGTCGTGCACGAACAGGATGTCGATCCTGGCCAGCCCCAGCCGCTGATAGCTGTCCTCCACCGAGCGCATGATCCCATCGTACGAGTAGTCGTATTTCACCTCGAAAGGCAACGGCGCCAGACGCCCGTCGGTCGCACCACCACCGCCGCGCCGCGGGCGCAGCAGGCGCCCCACCTTGGTGGACAGTACCCATGCATCGCGCGGACGGTCGCGGAGCGCATCGCCGGTCGCGCGTTCCGCCGCGCCGACGCCATAGAACGGAGCGGTATCGACGTAGCGCACGCCGCCGTTCCATGCGGCGTCGACCAGCTTCACGCGTTCTTCGTTGGTCAGCGCAACCCGGCTGCCGCCCATCGTCGCTGTGCCCAGGCCGAGCGATGTCACATGCAGGTCGGTGCGTCCGACGCGTCGCTTTTCCCAGTTGGCCATTGCCTGTTCCTCCGGTCTGCCAGTGGGCGGGCGATCGGCCGGCAAGTCAAATCACAGCCGTGACGCGACGGGCTCAACTCGGCATGGATCATGCCTCGCCCGAAGTGCTAATGTTTTGCCATGACCCTGCCATTCACGCTGCCGGACTGGCTTCCCTGGTGGGTGCCGATCGTGCTGCTGGTGCCGGCTCTGCTCTACGCGCTGGCGTTCCTGTTCATGCCGTTCAGCGTGATCGGCCTGAAGAGCAGGCTGGAGGTCGATCGAGGCGCGTTTGGACGAGATCCAGGGCGAGATCCGTCACCTGGCGCTGCGCCTGCCGGAGACCGGGCACGTCACCGACTACGACGAGATCTATGCGCCGGAACCCACCGTGCCCCGTAGGTCGCAGCCAGAGATGACGCGGCCGCCGATCCCGCCCGCCTCGCATGAGTTGGAGGACCAGGAGCCGCGTGAGCTGCCGCGCGTCGACCCGGCGCGAGGATGATCGCAAGCCGGCCAGCGGGACGCACCGAACCCAGGGTCGATTGGCCGCGATAAGCGCCCACATCGCGGGCTGCGGGAAAGGCGGTGTTGCGTCTGCCGCAAGGTTCGGTTCTTCTGACCGAAGTCCCGGGCCTGTGGCCCGGGGAACCGACCCATTGGAGCCCGCGGATGCGCATCAGCGTCGTCCAGATGAACCCCGGCGCCGACAAGGCCGAGAACATCGCCCAGGCACGCCGCCTGATCGGCGAAGCCGTGGGGGCCGATCGTCCCAACCTCGTATCCCTCCCCGAGGTGTGGGACAGCCTGGGCGGCGACCGGACCGTGCGCAACGCCAACGCCGAACTGCTGCCGGCCAAAGGCTCGAACGAACCTGGCGGTCCGGCCTACGAATTCCTGCGCGAGACGGCGCGGACCGCCCACGTGCATGTGCACGGCGGCTCGATCATCGAGAAGGGGCCGGAGAAGCTGTTCAACACCACGGTGGTGTTCGATCCCGACGGCCAGGAGATCGCCCGCTATCGCAAGATGCACCTGTTCGACATCGTCGCCCCCGACGGCACCGGCTATCGCGAAAGCAACACCTACGGCGCCGGCGACGAGGTCGTGACCTACGAGGCGGACGGTGTGAAGGATCGGCTGTGCGATCTGCTACGACCTGCGCTTCCCCGACCTGTTCTGGAAGCTGCGCGAGCAGGGCGCCGAAGTGATCTTCCTGCCGTCGGCATTCACCCTCGCCACCGGCCGCGACCACTGGGAGGTGATGATCCGCTCGCGCGCGATCGAAACGCAATGCTGGTTCGCCGCCCCCGCCACCTGGGGCAAGCACCTTGAGGGCAAGGGCGAGGCCCGCTTCACCTATGGCCATTCGATGATCTGTCGACCCGTGGGGGCACACCGTGCGCCAAGGTTTCCGACGGCACCGGCTGGGCCACCGCGCGGATCGACCCGAAGGTGACCGCCCGCGTGCGTCGCGATATGCCGGTGCTGGAACACCGGAAGCGCGTTTGAACGATCTCGATCCCGCTTTGCAGATTGTCCGCGCCGGGGCTTCGTCGCGGGCCGCATTGCGTTCTGCGCCTCCGCGACGGTGCTGGCGACCGAGGCGCGCGAACGGTTGGCGTCGGTCTACGGCGATTGTCCGCTGGAGCAGGCCGCGGTGGTGGTGGCCCTCGGCGGCGACGGCTTCATGCTGGAGACGATCCACCGGGTGCTGTCGCTGCGCATCCCGGTCTACGGCATGAACTGCGGCTCGGTCGGCTTTCTGATGAACACGTTCGGCGAGGACGATCTGCCAGGCCGCCTCGCGCGAACGCGCACGAGGCGGTGCTGTATCCGCTGCGCATGCATACGGTGAAGCGCCGATGGCGACGAGGCGGAGGCCCTGGCGTTCAACGAAGTCTCGCTGCTGCGTCAGTTGCGCCAGACCTCCAAGATCCGTGTCACGGTTGATGGGCGCGTGCGGCTGGCGGAGTTGATGTGCGACGGCATCCTGATCTCCACCCCGGCCGGATCGACCGCCTATAACCTGTCGGCGCATGGGCCGATCGTGCCGCTGTCGGCGAACCTGCTGCCGCTCACGCCGATCTCCGCGTTCCGTCCGCGGCGTTGGCGCGGCGCGCTGCTGCCCAGTACCGCCAAGGTGCTGTTCGAGGTGCTGGAGGCCGACAAGCGCCCGACTGCCGCGGTGGCCGACTTCACCGAGGTGCGCGACGTGCATCTCGGTCGCGGTGAGCGAGCACCGCTCGATCAGCATCACCGTGCTGTTCGATCCGGACCGCGTGCTGTCCGAGCGGATCATCGCCGAGCAGTTCACGGTGTGACCGTGGGTCTCGCGGATGTCTCATAGTCTCTGATTCCGGGATTGTGCTCAGCCGGCTGGTGCGGTTGCCGCCACGGGTTGGGTGAGTGCGCGGGTTCGCAGCAGTGCCGCGACGATTTCCGGCTCCGGCGGGCCGAAGTCGAGCCGGGCGGGGAGGCCGCCCGCTGCGCGGATGCGGGCGGCGCGGTCGGGATACATGACGGCGTAGAGGTCCGCGTCGGCGGCGATCGCCGGCCTGGGTTGGGGTGGGGCCGGCTTCGTCGGGCGGCGTCTCGGCCGCGGCCGGCGCGGGCGGCACGACGACCGACTTGAACCAGTAGCCGGCCTTCTCCATGGCCGCCGGGTGCATGTCGGCCTCCAGCTTCTCGCGCCTGGCCTGGATGCGCAGCAGCGCGCGCAGCGCGGCGTCCGACTGGCGGGCCATCGATGCGGCCTGGGCGCGGCACTGGCGCACCTTGTCGGGGTCGCCGGCGGCGAGGGCGGCCGAGCGGAGGGCGTCGGCGGCATGCGCGTCGGTCGCGACGGCTCGGACGGCGAGACGCGCCTCGAAGGCATCGTAGGGGGTGAGGCGGCGACGGCGTCCATCGCGCGCTGCTCGCGTTTCGCGCGGGTTTCCGGGTCTTCGTCGGGGAGCGGCGGGAGTTGGGCGCAGAGGTCGACGAAGATCTCGCGGTAGTTGGCGCCGGAGGGGCTGGCGTTGGGTGTATCGGGGTGCATGGCGGCTCGCCGGGTTCGGGTTGAAACCGGGAGAGATGGTAGTTAGACATTCTAATGTCAAGCGTTAGGCGCTGCTTCGAGAGAGTTCTTGAGGCATTGTTCAGTAATACCAAATGGTAATGATCGTGCCCCATTGCCGCCGCTTCACCTCATGGCAGGCCCATGTCCCCGGGCTTGACCCGGGGATTGTGCCAGCCATCCGTGACGGCACGGTGCTGCAATTGATGGCAGGGACAAGCCCTGTAATATAAGGGAATTATATACTTAACTCCCCGCCACGAAATTGCGGTAACGTAGCACAATCAAGGGAGCACCTATGAGCAAGGATACGATCTCAGTATTTGAACTGTTGCAGATTATCCCAGACCAGGAGACCGCCAGACAATATCTGGAAAGTCGCATCTGGCCAGAAGGTCCGAAATGTCCAGTCTGCGGTCTGGGGGAGCGCATCGCCATCCGAAAGAACGGTTTCTATCGCTGCAACCAATGTCAAGAGGATTTCACCGTCCGCACTGGCACGATTTTCGAACGTAGCCATATCCCACTGCACAAGTGGATTTATGCCATGTATCTGCTGGTCACCGCTCGCAAGGGCATTTCCAGCCTGCAACTCTCCAAAGAAATCGGCGTCACTCAAAAATCGACGTGGTTCATGCTGCACCGGCTTCGCGAAGCCTGCGGCGATGACCTCAAACGCCTTCAAGGCATAGTTGAGATTGACGAGACCTACATAGGTGGAATCGAGAAGAACAAGCACTCGAATAGGAAGCTGAAAGCTGATCGTGGAACGGTCGGCAAGACAGCAGTTCTCGCGATGCGCGAACGTGGCGGTCGCATGGTCGCCACGTCTATCACCGAAACTGATACGGCAACTATCCAGGGTGAAATCAAGAAGCGAGTTGTGATCGGATCAACGCTCCATACCGATGAAGCGGCGGTCTATCGTGGTATCGGCGCATCAACTGATCATGCGAGCGTCGATCATAGCGCTGGTGAGTTCGTGCGTGACGGCGTGACCACGAACGGCGTTGAGACCGCATTTGCGGTGATGAAGCGTGGCATCATCGGCGTGTACCATCACGTCAGCAAGAAGCACCTCCCTCGCTATGTGGACGAATTCACCTTCCGGCTCAATGATGGTAATGTGCGGCGTCGTGCCGTTGAGTGGCTTGATAGCATGATCGACGGAATGGCTGGCAAGCGCCTCACGTACGAGGGATTGACTGAGTGAAGAAGCCTGAGATACGCACACCGAAGGCGTTGGATGCGATCACTGATGTTGTGTTGGCATATCGACCGAAGCCGAAGAGTCCTGGTTCCAAGAAGCGAAACGAGAAGGCTGAGAAGATCAGAAAAAAAGACAAGTGATGCCCCCGCAAACCTTACTGTGTGATTGGCTACATATGGTGCATGGGTAAATATTTACCTCATGGAACGATGCATGGCGTCACATTGTCGCTGCAAGCTCAAGGCGCATGGTAGCCGATTCACAAAGAGCGGCCCGTGCCCAGGGCGGGGATATCATCGCAATATTCGGAGAGGTGGTTCGCTTATTGCGAGTGTCGTGCAATGCCCTTGCACGGATCAGAGCGGCCAAGCCAGCGAGCGCCTACGGGTCATATAGCAGATGGATGAATACGAAGACATAGGAGCAGCGGCACAGCACCGAGATTGGCAACGGTGTTCTAAACTCATGTTTCAACTGTTATATCAATGCAAGCCTCATGACCAGCGTACGGTCGCAAAAGCGATGCTATGGATGTATCTTGAAATTTGGGCCGCAAAGCATAATGATGATCTTCGACGGGTTCCGCTACATCTGCTGATATCTCACGACAAGAGGCCAACCCTTCCAGAGTTCCCGGAAGACCTTGACCCGGCGGATGCCGAATTTGAGAACGGCTTAATCGAATTCTATAATGGCTCCCTCCATTCTTCTCGGCATGACCGACGCACGATGCACTTTGCGACCGCTATTCTATCCGCCATAACGGCAAGGCAAATCAATAAATGGCTTTATGGCCATCCCGACGACTATGCTAAGTGGAAGTCCGGGCGGTCATTCGATGGGCTGACGTTCC
>CAVPTU010000012.1:0-27426 GCA_963708565.1 uncultured Alphaproteobacteria bacterium | reverse complement strand
TCGCTATTTCCTCGACATGATCGAGCGGCTGCACAATGTGCGCCCCGAGGACCTGACGGAGAACTCTGTCCTGCTGGGCTCGCCCGCGCATATCACTGATGTGCTGCGGAAGGTGCAAGCGGCCGGCTTCGATGAGGTGATCCTGTATTTCAATGTCGGCCTGAAGCCGCACACGCAAGTAAAGGACGAGATGGCGCGGTTCATGGAGCAGGTGGCGCCGCACTTCCAATGAGCATGCACGACCGTCTCTCGCTCTACAGCCGCAACGCCCTGAAGCTCGGCCTGTTCGGTGCCAATTGTTCGTCCGGCCGCGCCGTCACCAAGGTGCCGGAGCGCTGGAGCGGCAACTGGGATGATTGCCTGCGCCTCGCCCGCATGGCGGACACGGCGGGCATCGAGTTCATGCTGCCGGTCGGTCGCTGGAAGGGCTATGGCGGGGATACCGACTACCAGGGCGAAACGCTGGAGACCGTCACCTGGGCCGCCGGCCTGCTCGGCGCGACGCAGCGCCTGACGGTGTTCGGCACGGTGCACGCACCGCTGATCCATCCGCTGATCGCGGCGAAGCAGTTCGTCACCGCCGACCACATCGGCCAGGGCCGCTTCGAACTCAACATCGTCTGTGGCTGGAACGAGGGCGAATTCGACATGTTCGGCGCCACGATGCGCGAACACGCCGCGCGCTACGAGTATGCTCAGGAGTGGTTCGATGCGATCCGGTTGGCGTGGTCGGATGCCGAGGACTTCGATCTCGACGGCAAATACATCCGCCTGCACCAGGCACGCGCCAAGCCGAAGCCGTACGGCGGCAGCCGGCCGATCGTGATGAATGCCGGCGCCTCACCCGCCGGTCAGGCGTTCGCGATCCGCAACTGCGACGCGCTGTTCTCGATGACGCCGAAGGGCAAGCTGGACGAGTTCACGGCGCACATCGCCAACGTGAAGGCGCTGGCACGGCAAGGCGGGCGCGAGATCGACGTCTATACCGTCGCCGTCGTCACCTGCCGCCCGACGCAGCGCGAGGCGGAGGCGTATTACCGGCACTGGGTCATCGACAACGCCGACTGGGCGGCGGTCGATCGCATCATGGCGATGCGCGGCGTCACGCGCGAGAAATTCCCGGACGACTTCGAGGAACGCCGCCATCATCAGGCGAACGGCATGGGAGGCATCCCGATCGTCGGCGATCCGGACACTGTCGCATGCGAACTGGCACAGCTTGCCGCCGCGGGCGCGAAAGGGATCGCGCTGTCGTTCGTCAACTATCTCGACGAACTGCCGTTCTTCCGCGACGAGGTGATGGCGCGACTGGTAAGGTTGGGGTTGCGGGATACCAGCCAGGTCCGCGATCGATAGGAGGACACATGGCCTGGAAAGGCATCGGCGCGACGATCGCCGCTATCCTGGTCCTCCTGATCGTGCTGGGGCGCGCCAGCAGCCTCGTGGTCGATTGGGCGTGGTTCTCCAGCGTGGGCTATGCCGGCGTGTTCTGGACCGCCTTCGCCACCAAGGCGATCCTGTTCGCGACCGTCTTCGCGGTCTCGGCAACGCTGCTTTGGCTGAACGGCAGTATTGCACTGCGACTCGCAAGGCCGCGACAACTGCGGCTTCCAGCCTCGCTTGCCGCACTGCAAGGATTTCCCCCCACATCGGCTGGAATGCTCGGGCCCGTATCGGCGCTGGTGCCGTGGCGACTGCTGATCCTCGCGGCCGCTCTCGTCGTCGCACTGCTGGTCGCCATGGGCGAGACTGGCAAATGGGACCTTGCCCTGCGGTTCATCAACCAGGTTCCGTACGGCCAGGCCGATCCGCTGTTCGGCAAGGACATCGGGTTCTATCTGTTCTCGTTGCCGGTCTACAGCGCGCTCAAGAACTGGATGGTGCTGATCCTGCTGCTCAGCGCCGCCATGGCCGGCGCGGTGTATGTGCTGCACGGCGAAATCAATCTGGACAGCCGGCTCTGGCGGTTCTCGCCTGCCGCACTCGCCCACTTCTCGGCGCTGCTCGGTGCCTACTTCGCGGTGAAGGCATTGTCGTATGCGCTGGACCGCTACCTGCTGCTCTACGACGACAACGGCGTGGTGGTCGGTGCCAGCTACACCGACGTCCATGTCGAACTGCCGATTCTCTTGCTGCTGATCGGCCTCGCCGCTGCCGCCGCCATTGTCGCATGGGCCAATGTTCGGCTGCGCACGTATCGGCTGCTCATCGGCGCGGCCGCGGTGGTGTTCGGCAGTTCGTTCGTGTTCGGTGAGGTGCTGCCGGGGCTGTTCCAGCGCTTCTACGTGAAGCCCAGCGAGCTGCAACTGGAGTCGCCGTATCTTCAGCGCAACATCGCGCTGACCCAGGAAGCCTACAATCTGCGGCAGATCACGGTGAAGCAATTCCCCGCGGATCAGGGCCTGACGTATCAGGCGCTACAGAATAACCGCTCGACCATCGACAACATCCGGCTGTGGGACTGGCAGCCTTTGCTGGACACCTATGCGCAGCTCCAGGAGATCCGCACCTACTACCGGTTCCTCGACGTCGACATCGACCGCTATCATATCGACGGACGCTATCAGCAGGTCAACCTGGCGCCGCGCGAGCTCGTATCCTCGCTCCTGCCACCGAACGCACAGACCTGGGTCAACCAGCATCTGCTGTTCACTCACGGCAACGGCGTCGTCATGTCGCCGGTGACTGAGAAGTCCGCCGAAGGGCTACCGAACTTCTACCTGAAGGACATTCCGCCGGTCGCCACGGGCGGGCCCGGCGTCACCGAGCCGCGCATCTATTTCGGCCAGGGCACCGGCAACGAGGTGATCGTCAAAGGCAGCACGCCCGAGTTCGACTATCCCAAGGGAAAGGACAACGTCTACGCCTATTACGATGGCGCGGACGGCATCCCGATCGGCGGACTGTTCTGGCGATCGCTGTTCGCCTGGCAGTTCGACGACGTCAACGTCCTGCTCAGCAGCTACATCACCGGCCAGAGCAGGATCATGCTCCATCGCAACATTCAGGATCGCATAGAGACGATCGCGCCGTTTCTCCAACTGGATCACGATCCGTACATGGTGATCAGCGGCGGACGGCTCTACTGGATGCAGGACGCCTACACCACCAGCGACTGGTTCCCCTATGCCCAGCCGCAGACCGGCAGCGACTTCAACTACATCCGCAATTCAGTGAAGGTCGTCGTGGATGCCTACAACGGGACGGTCACGTTCTACGTGACGGACCCAGCCGATCCGATCATCGCGACCTACCGCCGGATCTTCCCGACTCTGTTCAAGCCGTTCGACGCGATGCCCGCCGATCTGCAACAGCACATCCGCTACCCCGAGGACCTGTTCCGCATCCAGGCTCTCCAGTACCGCGCGTACCACATGTCTGCGCCCGAGGTGTTCTACAACCGCGAGGATCTCTGGCAGTTCCCGCGCGAACCGACCGGCCCCGACGGCAACACCTCAGGCACCAGGATGGCGCCCTACTACATGATCATGCGCCTGCCCGAAGAATCGCGCGCCGAGTTCTTCCTCATGCTGCCCATGGCGCCGAGCCAGCGCGAGAACATGATCGCCTGGATGGCCGCGCGCTGCGATCCACCCGACTACGGCAAGCTCATCGTCTACGAATTCCCCAAGGACAAACTCGTCTACGGCCCTTTCCAGATCGAGGCGCGCATCAACCAGAACACCGGTATCTCGCAGCAGATCTCGCTATGGAACCAGATGGGTTCGCGGGTGATTCGCGGAAACCTCCTGGTCGTGCCGATCGAGAACTCGATCCTGTACGTGACTCCGCTGTATCTGCGCGCCGAATCCGGCCAGTTGCCGGAACTCAAACGGGTCATCGCGGCGTACGGCGACCGCGTGGTGATGGAGGACACGCTGCCCGAGGCCCTGGGCGCGCTGTTCAACCAGGCCGCACCCTCCGCCGCATCGCCGGCCAGCGCGAATTCCTTCCCCGCCAGCGGGCCGGCACGTGACGCGCTCGACCACTATGATCGCGCCATCGAACGGCTGAAGGCCGGCGACTGGAGCGGCTTCGGCACCGAACTGGACGCACTGCGCCCGCTGCTCGAGAAGCTGAACGCCGAGCATTAGACCCCGGTCATTGCGAGGAGCATAGCGACGCGGCAATCCCCAGCGTTGTGGGCATGCTCAGACGCGATGCGTCTCGTGCGTTGACGGATGGAACAGTTCCTCCGGCGCCAGTACGCGCGGCGACAGCCCTTCCGCATGATGGCGGCGCAGGAACACCTCCAGCACATGGCGGTTCGCATCCAGACCGTAGGACCAGAAATCCTCGCCCATCAGTTGCCGCGCAGCGTGCAGATGTTCGTCGATGAATGGCAGCGTCACCTTCGACGCCGACACGTCGCCGAGTTTCTCGAGCGCCCGCGCCTTCGATCGCTCGAACGCCTTCATCGCGGCGGCCGGCAGCCAGGGATGCAGTTCCGTAAGCGTGCGGCGGATGCCCAGGATATGCATGATCGGGAATATCCCCGACTTGCGGTACCAGGCCGCCGCCGCGGCGGCCGGATCGGGAAACAGCCACCTCACCTGCGGGTGCCGGCCGAAGCATGACGGCGCACGCGGGCCGATCACCGCGTCGATCGCGCCATCGGCCAGCATGCCGGAGATGGTCGCGCCCTCCGGTGCATCCTCCACGCGCACATCGCGCGGCAGGTTCAGCGCTATCTTCTCGATGCGTCCCGCCTGGTCGTAGCCGCCGCGCACCCAGGTGACATCCGACGGCTTCACGCCATACTCGTCTTCCAGCACCGCGCGCGTCCAGACATTGGCGGTAACCTGATATTCCGGCACGCCGATGCGCTTGCCCTTCAGGTCCTCCGGCCGCGCGATGCCGTGATCGGCGCGGACATAGATCGAATTGTGCCGAAACGAGCGCGACGGGAACACCGGCACGCCGACATAGGGACAGTCGCCGTTCGCGGTCTTCACGGTGAAGCTGCTCATCGACAACTCGCAAATGTCGAAATCGGCATGGCGGAACGCGCGAAAGAAGATCTCTTCCGGCTCCAGCAGCATGAACACCGGATCGACGCCGTCTATCTGCACGCTGCCGTCGACCAGCGGTCGCATCCGGTCGTAGTCGCCGATCGCGACGGAGAGCACGAGCCGGCTCATTCCGCCGCCTCGCCGATGTCCAAGAGGCAGAACGGATCGTTGTCTTGCGCGGTCAGCATCGGCGCCTCCTGCGGCCGTCCGGTCACATACGTGCCCGCCGCGCGTATCGAGCGCAAACCGCAGGCGCACGGGCCCGTGACGCTGGCCGCGAATGCGCCTAGCCTTCGCCGCCAAAGCCAAGGAGGACATCCCGTGCCCCGGCAAATTATTGCGATCGCCGGCGTCGAGCTCGAGCTGTTCGAGGCCGGCGAAGGCCCGCCGATCCTGTTCCTGCATGGCGCCGGCGGCTTTGCGCCCGAACATCCCTACGTCGCGCCGCTCGCCGCGCGGCATCGTCTGATCGCGCCGTCGCATCCGGGCTTCGGCAAGTCCAGCCTGCCCGACTGGATCGATTCGGCGGACGACATTGCCCATATCCATCTCGAATTGCTCGATCGTCTCGGGCTTGATCAGGTGGATGTGATCGGCTGCTCCGTCGGTGGCTGGATCGCCGCCGAATTGGCGACGAAGGTGCCGCGCATGGTGCGCCGTCTGGTGCTGGTCGGACCGGTCGGCGTGAAGACCGGGCCGGTGGATCGGCTCGACGTGCCCGACATGTTCGCGCTGTCGCAGGGCTCGCTCGAGAAGCTGCTGTTCCACGATCCTGACCGCATGCGTGCCGATCCCGCGCGGCTCACCGATGAGCAGCTCGCGATCATGGTGCGCAACCGCGAGACGCTCGCTCTGCTGGCATGGGAGCCCTATATGCACAATCCCAAGCTGCCGTACCGGCTGCATCGCGTCACCGCGCCGACGCTGTTCCTGCGCGGCGCGAGCGATGGCCTCGTGTCAGCCGAGTATCTCGCCGCCTATGCACGGCTGCTGCCCAATGCCCGCACCGATACGATCGCCGCCGCCGGTCATGCGCCGCATTTGGAGCAGCCGGAGGCATGCGCAAGAACGATACTGGCATTCCTCGATGCGGGAGCGGTGTGATGAAGGCGTGGCATTTCAGCGAGAACGCCTATCCCTACCTGCCGCCGGCCGATGAATACGAGTCGATCCGCGTCAGCCTGCCGAACCGTATCTACGATCCGCAAAAGGGCGCCGACCTCTACGACCGCTTCCTCGACGAATGGCTGATCGCGGAAGACGAGGGCATGGACATCATGCTCAACGAGCATCATCAGACCGCGACCTGCGTCGATCCCGCGGCGCCGCTGGTGCTCGCAGCACTCGCCCGCCTGTCCAAGAAGGCGCGCCTCCTCATCCTCGGCAATCCGATCGCCAACCGCCGCCAGCCGGTGCGCGTGGCGGAGGAAATGGCGATGGTGGACGTGCTGTCGCGCGGGCGGCTGGAAGCCGGCTTCGTCCGCGGCGTGCCCTACGAGGTGCTGCCCGCCAACAGCAACCCGGTGCGCATGAACGAACGCGAATGGGAGGCGCTCGACCTCATCATCAAGGCCTGGACGACGCATGACGGCCCGTTCAGTCACGAGGGCCGTTTCTTCCACTATCGTGCGGTGAACATCTGGCCGCGCTGCTATCAGCAGCCGCATCCGCCGATCTGGATCAGCACCACCAGCCCCTCTGGCGCGACACGGGTCGGCGCGCGCGGTTTCGTGCAGGCGACCTTCCTCACCGGCTTCGACGGCACGCGCGCAATCTACGATGCGTATCGCAACGGCTGGCGGCAGGCGGGGCGCGGCAATGACGTGCCGGCGCATCGGCTGGCCTACGCCGCGATGGTCTACGTCGCGCCGAACGAGGCGGATGCGTACGCCGGGGCGGAGAAGCTGCTGTGGTACATCACCTCGAACAAGGTGCCGCCGCACTTCGCCAATCCACCCGGCTATGTTCCGGTGCAGGCCAATGTCGCGATGCTGCGCGGCGCCGAGCATCCGCTGAGCGCTTTCCGCAAATCGGCCAGCGTGGAGGGCGCGATCGAGGCCGGCATCATGTTCGCCGGCACGCCCGATCAGGTGCATCGGCAGATCAAGAAACTCTACGAGCATGTCGGCGGGTTCGGCCACCTGCTGATCATGGGACAGGCCGGCTTCCTTGAACACGACGAGACCGTGCTGGGTATCCGCACCTTCGCGCGCGAACTCTACCCGCGCCTGAAGGACGAGTTTCCCGATATGGCAGTGACCGGCAGTTAGGGGCCGCAATGTCAACCGCAACGACGGACGCTGGCCGCGACTTCATTCGCGACATCATCCAGGACGACGTGCAGGCAGGGCGCGTCACGACCGTGGTCACGCGCTTCCCGCCGGAACCGAACGGCTATCTGCATATCGGCCATGCCAAGTCGATCTGCCTGAACTTCGGCGTGGCGGAGGAATTCCGCGGCCGCTGCCACCTGCGCTTCGACGATACCAATCCCGCCAAGGAGGAACAGGAGTTCATCGACGCGATCAAGCGCGACGTGCACTGGCTGGGCTTCGACTGGGGCGAGCACCTGTATCACGCGTCGGACTATTTCGAGCAGCTCTACGAATGGGCCGAATACCTGATCCGCGAGGGCAAGGCCTATGTCGACGACACGCCGCCGGATCAGATGCGCAGCCAGCGCGGCACGCTGACCGAGCCAGGGCAGAACTCGCCCGACCGCTATCGTTCGATCGAGGAGAACCTCGACCTGTTCCGCCGCATGCGCGCCGGCGAGTTTCCCAACGGCGCCCGCGTGCTGCGCGCGAAGATCGACATGGCCTCGCCGAACATGAACCTGCGCGACCCGGTGCTGTACCGCATCCTGCACGCCGAACATCCGCGCACCGGCGACGCCTGGTGCATCTATCCCACCTATGACTACGCGCACGGCCAGTCGGATGCGATCGAGGGCATCACGCATTCGCTGTGCACGCTGGAGTTCGAGGATCACCGGCCGCTGTACGACTGGTTGATCGAGAACCTGCCGGTGCCCGCACGCCCGCATCAGTACGAATTCGCGCGGCTCAACATCGCCTACACGGTGATGTCGAAGCGCATCCTGACGCGGCTGGTGAGCGAGGGCCGCGTCAGCGGCTGGGACGATCCGCGCATGCCGACCTTGGCGGGTGTGCGCCGTCGCGGCATTCCCGCGGCCGCATTGCGCGAATTCGTCCGCCGTGGCGGCGTCACCAAGTCGAACAGCGTCACGGAGTTCGCGGCGTTCGAGTACTCTGTCCGCGAACTGCTGAACCGCACCGCGCCGCGCCGGATGGCGGTGCTGCGTCCGCTGAAGCTGGTGATCGAGAACTGGCCGAAGGGCCGCACGGAAACTCTGGAGGCGATCAACAATCCGGAAGACCCGTCCGCCGGCACGCGCCCGATCACCTTCGGCCGCGAGCTCTACATTGAACGCGACGACTTCATGGAGAACCCGCCGAAGAAGTTCTTCCGCCTCGCGCCAGGGCGCGAGGTGCGGCTGCGCTACGGCTACTTCGTCACCTGCCGCGAGGTCGTGAAGAACGCCGCCGGCGAAGTGACGGAGCTGCGCTGCACCTACGATCCGGCGACCCGCGGCGGCAACTCGCCGCCGGATGGACGCAAGGTACAGGCGACGCTGCACTGGGTCGCCGCGGCGGATGCGATCACCGCAGAGGTGCGCCTCTACAATCATCTGTTCGCGCGACCCGATCCGGGCGCGGACGGCGACATCATGGCCGATCTCAATCCGGACTCGCTCGAGGTGCTGCGCGGCTGTCTGCTGGAGCCGGCATTGGCCACCGCCCCGATCGGCGAGGCGGTGCAGTTCGAGCGGCTCGGCTATTTCTGCGCGGACCCGGATTCCGCACTTGGCCGACCGGTGTTCAACCGTACCGTCGGCCTGCGCGACACCTGGGCAAAGGTACAGGGGAAAGGAGGCTGACACGATGCATTTCGGCGCCGCGATGTTCTTCACCGACGCCTCGATGACGCCGGCCGAACTCGGCCCGCTGCTCGAGCAACGTGGTTTCGAATTGCTGTGGGTGCCGGAGCACTCGCATATCCCGCTGGTGCGCACCAAGGCATTCCCCGGCGGCCCGGAACTGCCGCGGCCGTACTACGACATCATGGATCCCTTCCTGGTGCTCACCGCCGCGGCGGTGGCAACCAAGACGCTGAAGGTCGGCACCGGCGTGTGCCTGATCAACCAGCGCGATCCGATCCAGACCGCCAAACTGGTCGCCTCGCTCGACCTGCTCTCCGGCGGACGCTTCCTGTTCGGCGTCGGCAACGGCTGGAACAAGGAGGAGATGGAGCACCACGGCACCAACTACGACACCCGTCACAAGCTGTCGCGCGAACGCATCGAGGCAATGAAGGCGATCTGGTCGCAGGACACCGCGGAGTATCACGGCGAATTCGTCAACTTCGCGCCGATGCAGACCTGGCCGAAGCCGGTGCAGAAGCCGTTCCCCATCATCGTCGGCGGCGCATTCCCTTACGGCGCCCGTCGCGCGGTTCGCTACGGCGACGGCTGGATCCCCGGCGCCGGCCGCACGCGGCATGGCGACATCGCGCAGACTTTGCCGGAGTTCCACAAGATGGCACAGGAGGCAGGGCGCACGCCTGCGTCGCTTCCGGTCACACTGTTCCGTGTCGCCGAGGACCTTGATCAACTGCACCGGTATCGCGATCTAGGGATCGCCCGCGTGGTCGATCAGCCTGCCGGCGGCGAAGTCGGATGCCATCCTGCCGCTCCTCGACCGCTGGGCGCCGCTGATGCGGGCCGTCGCCGTCTGATCCGATAGAAAGGAGATCGTCACATGCACCAGACCATGAACGACCTGCCCTCCAACACACGGAACGTCGCGATCGATCTGCTGAATGCACGACTGGCGGACGCGATCGATCTTGCCCTGCTGACCAAGCAGGCACACTGGAACCTGAAGGGGCCGCGCTTCATCGCGATGCACGAGATGCTGGACGGTTTCCGCACCCAGATCGACGGCCACGTTGACACGATGGCAGAGCGCGCCGTGCAACTCGGCGGCACCGCCCTCGGCACCACGCAGGCGGTGGCGAAGGCCACGAAGTCTGTCGCCCTATCCCACGGACATCTACGCGATCAAGGACCACCTGCCGGCGCTGATCGATCGCTACGCGCGGGTCGCCAACGCCACACGCAAGTCGATCGACGACGCAGCACGAGGCGGGCGATGCCGACACGGCCGACATCTTCACCGCGGCGTCACGCGACCTCGACAAGGCGCTGTGGTTCCTCGAGGCGCATGTGCAGGAATCCGACTGACAATGCCGGGCGCCATCCGGGTCGGCGTCGGTGGCTGGACGTTCGAGCCGTGGCGCGGAACCTTCTATCCACGCGGTCTGCCGCAGAAGCGGGAACTGGAACATGCGAGCCGGCAACTGACCTCGATCGAGGTCAACGGCACCTACTACGGCTCGCAGAAGCCGGAGAGCTTCATCAAATGGCGCGAAGAAACGCCTGACGGGTTCGTCTTCTCGCTCAAGGGCCCGCGCTTCACCACCAACCGCCGCGTCCTGGCGGAAGCCGGCGTCAAGCGTCGAGCGATTCCTCACCGGCGGCGTGCTGCATCTGAAGGAGAAGCTCGGACCGATCAACTGGCAGATGCCGAACACCAAGCAGTTCAACCCGGACGACTTCGAGGCTTTTCTCAAACTTCTGCCCGCCGAAGTTGACGGGCAAAGGCTGCGCCACGTCGTCGAGGTCCGCCATCCCAGCTTCGCGCAGCCCGCGTTCATCGCACTCCTGCGCACCTATGGCGTGGCGGCCGTGCTGGCCGATCACGCCACCTATCCGGCGTTGCACGATCCCACCGCGCCGTTCGTCTATGCGCGGCTGCAACGCGCCTCGGAGCAGGAGCAAGCGGGCTACGCGGCGGATGCGTTGGGCAATGGGCGACGCGTGCGCGCACCTGGGCGGCCGGCAAGGTCCCGGCGGACCTGCCGTGTATCGCGCCAGCGCGAACCCAGGTCACCCGCGTCGCGCGATGTGTTCATCTATTTCATCAATGGCTTCAAGCCGAAGGCGCCCGCCGCTGCACTGGCGCTGATCGAGCGGTTGTCCGCATGATGGGCTGATTCGCCCCGCCTATCGCACGGAGACCGCCATGCCATCGACGACCTGCATCCGCAACGCCGCCTGCATCGTCGCCTGGGATGCGGCGAACCGGCGCCACGCCTATCTGATGGGCGGCGACGTCGCCTTCGCCGGCGACACGCTGACCTACATCGGCAAGCACTACGACGGCGCGGCGGATGCGACGATCGACGGCACCGACCTGATGGTGATGCCGGGCCTGATCGATCTGCACGCCCATCCCAGCACGGAGCCGTTCTTTCGCGGCGTGCGCGAGGAACACGGCGTGCCCGCGATGTACATGAGCGGACTCTACGAACGCTCGGTCGCGTTGCAGCCGGATGCCGACGCGCGCAAGGCCGGCAAGCAGGTGGCGTTCTGCGAGATGCTGCTGTCCGGCATCACCAGCGTCGCCGACCTGTCCGGCATCGACGAGGGCTGGATCGATCTGGCGGCGCAGAGCGGCCTGCGCGTGTTCCTGGCACCCTCCTACGCTTCCGCGCGCTGGCATCTGGAGAATGGCTGGGCGCTGCAATATCGCTGGGACGAGACCGCCGGCCGTCGCGGATTCGACGCGGCCCTGGCATTGATCGAGCAGGCTGCCGCGCATCCCTCCGGCCGCCTGTCGGGCATCGTCTCGCCGGCGCAGATCGACACCTGCACGACCGATCTGCTGCGCGACAGCTTCGCCGCGGCGGAGGCGCGCGACGTGCCGCTCACCGTGCACTGCGCGCAGAGCGTCAACGAGTTCCTGGTCATGGTCGATCGCCACGGCAAGTCGCCGATGCAGTTCGCGCGCGACCTCGGCATCCTGTCGCCGCGCACCGTGCTGGGGCACGCGATGTTCATCGACGAGCATTCATGGGTGCGCTGGCATACCCACACCGATCTCGGAATTCTGGTCGATACCGGCACCAGCGTCGCGCATTGCCCGTCGCCGTTCGCGCGCTACGGCCACACGCTGGAGGATTTCGGCCGCTATCGTCGCGCCGGCGTCAATCTCGGCATCGGCACCGACGTCGCCCCGCACAACGTGATCGAGGAGATGCGGCTGGGTGCGATCCTCGCGCGTGTGGCGGCGCGCGACATCACCACGACCAGCGTCGCCGCGCTGTTCCATGCCGCGACGGTGGGCGGCGCTGACGCGCTGGGGCGGCCCGATCTCGGCCGCCTGACGGCCGGGGCGAAGGCCGACCTCGTGCTGGTCGATCTGGCCAATCCGTGGATGCGGCCGGCGCGCGATCCGCTGCGCTCGCTGGTGTTCACCGCCGCGGATCGCGCGGTGCGCACGGTGTTCGTGCACGGCGCCAAGGTGATGGAAGACGGCCACGTGCTGACCATGGACCACGCCGCCGCGCTGGCAGCGGTGGCCGAAGGCCAGCAGCGCATGCTGCGCGACGCGCCATCCCGCGACTGGGCAGGACGGACGGCGGAGCAGATCTCGCCGCTAAGTCTGCCGATATTGGCCTAGGCCCGCTACGGCCGGCGGTGAGCGAGATCAACGCCGGCGGCGCCGAAGTGATCGCCACCCGGGAACTGGCAGCGGAGTTCGTCAGCATGGCAGCATAGACAGGCGACACCAACGCGCACAGCAACTCTGGCAATGCCTTCGGACCTGGAATGACAAGACGGGAGAAAGACCGATGACCATCAAGCGCCCCACGCTCAGCCAGTTGCAGGATATTGCGATGGATTTCGGCATGGACCTGTCATCAGAACGGGCCAGCGAGTTCCTCGCGCTGATGCAAGGTTCATTCACCTCCTACGAGGTGGTCGAGCAATTGCCGGATGTGAAGCCCGAGGTGAAATGGCCACGCACGCCGGGTTATCAGCCATGGCCCGAGGACAACGAATACAATGCCTGGTATATCAAGACCGACATCAAAGGGGCGCCCTCCGGCAAGCTCGCCGGCAAGACGGTGGCGGTGAAGGACAATGTCTGCGTCGCCGGTGTGCCGATGATGAACGGCGCCTCGACGCTGGAGGGCTACGTTCCCGACATCGATGCCACCATCGTCACCCGCATGCTCGACGCCGGCGCGACCATCAAGGGCAAGTCGCATTGCGAGTTCTTCTGCTTCTCCGGCGGCAGCCACACTGGAGCGCTCGGCCCGGTCATCAACCCGCGCAAGCCAGGCTATTCCGCCGGCGGATCGTCCTCCGGGAGCGGCGCGCTGGTCGCGGCGGGCGAGGTCGACATGGCAATCGGCGGCGACCAAGGCGGCTCGATCCGCATCCCGGCGGCATATTGCGGCGTGTACGGATTGAAGCCGACCTGGGGCCTCGTGCCCTATACCGGCGTGATGCCGATCGAGGCCAGCATCGATCACACCGGCCCGATGACCGCGACGGTCGCCAACAATGCGCTTCTGCTCGAAGTGCTGGCAGGGCCTGACGGTCTCGATCCGCGGCAGGGCGGCGCGAAGGTCGCACCCTACACCGAGGCGCTCGGCCGTGGCATCGACGGCCTGAAGATCGGCGTCGTGAAGGAAGGCTTCGGCTGGCCGAACTCCGAGGAAGACGCAGACGCCAAGGTGCGTGCCGCCGCCAGGGTGTTCGGCAAACTTGGCGCCACGGTCGAGGATATCAGCATCCCGATGCACCGTATTGGCAAGGACATCTGGCTGCCTATCGCCGCCGAGGGCGCGCTCGCGATGATGATGAACGGCAACGGGATGGGCTTCAACTGGAAGGGCTTCTATACCGTCAGCCTGCTCGATGCACATGCGAACTGGCGCGAACGCGCGAACGAACTCTCCGACAGCCTAAAGATCACCATGTTCCTCGGCGAGTATTTCATTCGCCACTATCGCGGCCGCTTCTACGCAAAGGCGCAGAACCTCGTGAGGCCGCTCAAGGCCGCCTACGACGCACAACTCGCCAAATACGACTTGCTCCTGATGCCTACGCTGCCCGTCAAGGCTACACCGATCCCCGCAGCCGACGCACCGCTGGCCGACTATATCCAGCGTGCCTTCGAGATGGTCCCTAACACTTGTCCGTTCGACATCACCGGCCACCCGGCGATGGCAGTGCCATGCGGCATGAGCAACGGACTGCCATGCAGCGTCATGCTGATCGGCAAGGACTGGGACGAAAGCACGATCTATCGCGCCGCCCACGCCTTCGAACAGGCGGAGGACTGGAAATCGATGTAGCGTATTCCCCCGACCTTACGCCTGGTTCAGCTCGATCAAACTCCGCCGGATCTTCCGCCCCCGCTCCACCTTGTCCTCGATGTACTCCGCATCCCCCCAGCGCACCGCGCGCGACATCGCCTGCGCGTCCTCGACGAACCGCGCCAGCATCTCCAGCAGCGCCTCGCGGTTGTTGAGGAAAATGTCCCGCCACATCACCGGATCGCTCGCGGCGATCCGGGTGAAGTCGCGGAACCCCGACGCGGCGAATTGCAGCACCGCCTGCCGGCTCTCGTCGGCCAGATCGTCGGCGGTGCCGCAAATGGTGAACGCGATCAGGTGCGGCAGGTGCGAAACGATCGCCAGCACCCGGTCGTGATGCGCCGGCTCCATCCGCTGCACCATCGACCCGCAGCGCCGCCAGAACTCCTCCACCCGAGCCACCGCCGCCTCATCCGTGCCCGGCGGTGGGGTCAGCAATGTCCAGCGGCCCTCGAACAGCGTCGTGAACCCGGAATCCGGCCCTGAATACTCGGTCCCGGCCACCGGATGCGCCGGCACGAAATGCACCCCCGCCGGCACCAGCGGCCCCACGTCGCGGATCACCGACTGCTTGGTGGAGCCCACATCGGTGAGCACCGCCCCCGCATCGAGCCGCGGCGCGATCGCGCCCGCGATATCGGCGAACGCGCCGACCGGCGCGCACAGCATCACGCAGTCCGCACCGGCGACCGCGCGCGCAGGATCTGCCTCGATCCGGTCGGCAAAGCCCAGTTCCCGCACCCGCTCCAGCGTCTTTGCCGTGCGGGCGGTCACCACCACTTCGGCCGCCAGGTCACCGCGCTCGCGCGCGATGCGGGCCACGGAACTGCCGATCAGGCCGATGCCGATCAGCGCCAGCCGCCGGAACAGCGGTTCAGCCATATCGAGCCCTTTCCCTGGGCGCGACCCGAGGCCATGAACTCCGTCACGGTGGCGATGACGATCTCCACCTCTTCCGCGGTGCCGACGGTGATGCGCAGGCAGTGCGGCAGGCCATAGCCGCCAACCGGGCGGGCAATCACGCCACGCGAGCGCATGAACCCATCCGCCGCCTTGGCACGCTCCGGCGTGGCGAAGTCGGCGAGCACGAAATTGCCCTCCGACGGCCAGACCTTGACCCCGGCCGCCGTCAGTCCCGCCGCCAGCTTCGGCCGGTATTCAGCGTTGTGCGCGCGGCCCTTCTCCACCCAGCCAGGCTCCGCAAGTGCCGCGATCGCCGCCGCCTGCGAGGCGATCGATGACGTTGAATGGCTCGCGGACCCGGTTGAACACGTCGATCACCGCGGGCGGCCCGTATGCCCAGCCGATCCGCATGCCGCCCAGGCCGAAGATCTTGGAGAACGTGCGCAGCATCACGGTGTTGTCGCCGGCATCGACCAGCCGAATGCCGGGATCGTAGTCCGGCCGCTCGATGTACTCGGCATAGGCGGCGTCGAGCACCAGCAGCACCTCGGGCGGCAGGCCCGCACGCAGCCGCGCCACCTCGGCATATGGCAGCATGCTGCCGGTCGGATTGTTCGGGTTGGCGAGGAACACCAGCCGTGTTGTCGGCGACACCGCCGCCAGCATGGCATCGACATCGGCGGTCAGCTCGCGCTCCGGCGTCTTGATGACGCGGCTGCCCGCGTAGGTGCCGGCGATGAAGTAGATGGCGAAGCCGTGCGCGCTCATGATGATGTCGCGGCCGTGCCCGCCATAGGCGAGGCAGAGCTGGTAGATCAGATCATCCGATCCAGCGCCGCACACGATCCGCGCCGGGTCCAGCCTGAACCGCGCACCGATCGCACGGCGCAGTTCGGTGGCATCGCCATCCGGATAGCGATGCAGCTCCTCGGCTGCACGCTTGTACGCCTCCTGCGCGCCGGGCGGCACGCCGAACGCACCCTCATTGGAGGACAGCTTGAGCACCCGGTTGACGCCAGGCACCGAGGATTCACCACCGACATACGGTGAGATGTCGAGGACTTCAGGACGCGGACGAGGCGCGGTCATGCGGACGCTCCGGTTACCGGGATCGCGTAGGCGCCGACGATGATCGGCCGGCGCAGCACCCTCTCCAGGGCGTCGAGCCGGGGGTCGCCGTCGGACAGGAATCCATCGACCTCCACCAGGGCCTGGGCGATCGGCGCGCCCGGCTCGCGGCGCAGAACGACCTTGCCGGGCGCGAGCCCTACCGAGGTCAGCGTGTCGATCAGGCGGGCGCGACTCACATCGCGATCCAGATCCAGCCCCAGCAGCGAGCGGTCCTGTCCGCTGGCATCCGGTTCCGTGGCCGCGACGACGAGAGCCTGCACGGCGGGTGCGCCTTCGGGGCGCGCCGCCCAGAACGGCAGCCGCGCCACCACGTAGAACCGCGCCGCATCCTTCCGCAGCAGCGCGGTCCACCATGCCTCGTGCGGCGTATCGGTCTCCGACGGCATCGGCAGCACGGCCACCGCCGTGTCGCCGCGGCTCACATCGGCCAGAGCCAAGGCCGGCCGGCCATAGGCGTGCAGCGGCGTCAGCGCACCGAAATGTTCGCGCGCGGCCTGAGTGAAACCGGCGCCGGTGTCCGGCTCGTATACCGCCACCGCAAATTGTGCCTGCATCGCCGTAGTGCCCGCCAGCAGCTCGCGCCAGATGCGCACGATCGCCTGCGCCGGCAGCGTGCCGCTGTGCTGCCGCAACAGGCGGCGGATCATCGCGGCCTCGCGCCCCGGGCGATAGGCGCTGCGCTTGCCGGAGCGCGCCACCTGCTCCACCACCGCCGCGCGCTGCTTCAGCAACGCATGGAGCGCATCATCGATCCGGTCGAGTTCTGCGCGCAGTTCGGCGAGGCCGCCAGGCCAGCCATCCTGCGGCGGTGGTTCCTCCGCCGTGGCGGCGGCGGCAGACGGTGTGTCGAGACGAGCGGAACTGGGCATGGTCCTGGCCGGTCGAGGGCCGGAACAGATAGCCGAAGCAGGCCGGTGTGCAAACAGGGGCCGGCCCGCCGGTTGCGACCGGCCAACGCCCGGCCTATGCAAACGCGGGAATGGATACGTCGATCGCACTCGCCGCCACCGAGCACAGCCCCAGCGTCACCTTCGCCGACGGGATGACGCTGGATTGCGGCGCGCGCCTGGCGCGCATGACCGTGGCATATCGCACCTACGGCACGCTCAATGCGGCGCGCTCCAATGCAGTGCTGGTCTGCCATGCGCTGACCGGCGATCAGTATGTCGCCGAGACGCATCCCCTCACCGGCAAGGACGGCTGGTGGGACATGGTGGTGGGAGCCGGCCGGCCGATCGACACAAACCGCTACTTCGTCATCTGCGCCAACGTGCTGGGCGGCTGCATGGGCTCCACCGGACCGCGCAGCCTGCGCGACGACGAAACGGGCCGCGATTTGGGCCCGTGGGGCACCGACTTCCCGCCGGTCACCATCCAGGACATGGTCCGCGCGCAGAAGATGCTGATCGACCATCTGGGCATCACGCGGCTGTTCGCCGTGCTGGGTGGCTCAATGGGCGGCATGCAGGCGCTGCAATGGGCGGCGAGCTATCCCGACGCCGTGTTCGCCGCGCTGCCGATCGCCAGCGCGGCCTATCACTCGGCGCAGAACATCGCGTTCCACGAGGTGGGAAGGCAGGCGATCTTCGCCGATCCCGACTGGCAGGGCGGACGCTATTGGGCGAGCGGCCGGATACCGGCGCGCGGACTGGCGGTGGCGCGGATGTGCGCGCACATCACCTATCTGTCCGAGGAGGCGCTGACGCGGAAGTTCGGCCGGCGACTGCAAAACGCGCCGAAGGACCCGAGCGAGGCGATCGGACTGTTCGGCGAGATGTTCGAGGTGGAGAGCTACCTGCGCCACCAGGGTTCCACCTTCGTGCAGCGGTTCGATGCGAATTCCTATCTGACGATCACCCGGGCGATGGACTACTTCGATCTGGCTGCGGATTACCAAGGCGATGTGGCGAATGCGTTCCGCGGGACGAAGACGCGGTTCCTGCTCGTGTCGTTCACCTCGGACTGGCTGTTCCCGACAGCCGAGAGCCGCACGATCGCGCGTGCGCTGAACCGCGCGGGGGCGAACGTGTCGTTCGTCGAGATCCCGACCGACAAGGGGCACGACGCATTCCTGCTGGACGAGCCGGACTTCCACCGCACACTGGCGGGCTTCCTGGCGGGCTTCCTGGCGGGATGCGCGGTGCATGCCGGGCTCGAAAAGTAGCCTTCGTACTGTCATTGCGAGGAGCAGAGCGACGAAGCAATCCCCCCGTGAGTGCACATTCACGAACAGGATCGCTGAGCCGCTGCGTCACTCACGTGGCAGCGCAAACGATAATAACCGCTTGGGGCGTGATGGTCAGCAATCCCCGCAATTGCTGGGTCATGAGGAGATGGTCTCACGACCCCCTGACCTGGGGACCCATGTGCTGCCGGTGATGCTCGATGGCGAACACGTTGCTGTATAGCTGCGCCACCCATTGCCGGCCCTCCATCGTCAATTCGAGGTAGCGAATCGCATCGCCGATGTAGGGTTCGACCTTGTTCCAGAAGAACCGCGGATACTGCTCGGCCAGGTCCGCCGGCGTGGCATAACCCAGCTTCTCGTTCACACCGATTTCCGCGAACTCGTGGAACAGCGCATTGAGCTTGCGCGGATACAGCGGGTCCGCCAGTTGCCCAATAAGATCGGCCGCGCGCAGCAGGCCCGCCTCCGTGTCGGTCTCGGCGTGATCCTCGTCGTCGGGGATCGGAAAGCGGGTCAGTTCGATCGCTCTGGCGATCCGCTCACCGTCGATCATCGGATGCCTGGCGAAGCGCCGCAGCACCACGCTCTTCGAGCGATAGATATGGTAGGGGGCAAGAAACGCATCCGACGCGCCGCGCGGCAGACGCACCGTGTTGCCCGCGTCGTCGATGACCTGCTGCTCGCCGCTGTCCCCGACGCAGACGTCGCGCAGATATCCGATATCGTGGGTCAGCGCCGCGATAATGAAATGCAGCCAGTCCTCCGGGCTTATGTCCTGCCTCAGTCGAATCCCGCGCAGAATGTCCTGCGCCACCAGGGTGACGAGCGCCGTGTGTTCCGCGCTGTGATACAGCGCATCGCTGGTGGCGAGCCGCTCGATGACCAGCCGGCCGGCTTCGTCGATCTCAGCCGCGATCGGCGGGGCACCACCACCATAGGTGCGCAGGAAGACGCCGGACAGTTGCTGACCGAGCTCATCCGCCAGGAGCGTCGTGGTATTCAGCATCTCTGGCTCCTCTCGCCGAAAGTTCCTGACGAAACGCGTAGCGGCGCAGCAAGTCTGCAACGATGCGCGCCACCGCTCAAGCGGCCGCGTCGAGCGTGGCTTCCCATCCACCACCCGGCGGACTAGCCTGACCGCGAGCAATTCGCGGCATCGCGAACCCGGGACCGTCGGTCGCTTCCTCCGACGATCTCCACCATTGCGGCAACCGAGGAGCGTCCCATGCAGGAAAAGCTGATATCCGCCGACAACCACATCGATCTCACCTATTGTCCGCCCGACCTCTGGTCCGAGCAGGCACCTTCGCAATGGCGCGACACGGCCCCGCGCACCGAGGAACGCGACGACGGCCTTCACTGGATCGTCGACGGCCAGGACAAGGGAATGTGGAACGGCGTCGGCCCGGGCTTCCTGAAGTATCAGAAGGGCACGTTCCACCACGTCGATGAAATGAAGGACGCCGGTTTCGAATGGGACTATCGCCGCGGCGCCAAACCACGTCCGACGACGCCGGAAACCCGCATCACCGACCTCGACAAGGACGGTGTCGCGGCCGAGGTGGTGTACGGCTGCCTCATGATCAACGAGATGATCGCCGACACCACGATGCGCGACTGGGCCGACTCGGTGTACAACGACTGGGTGGCCGACTTCGCCAGGAAGGCCGATCCCAACCGCGTCTTCCCGCTCGCGATCGTGCCGAACAGCGATCCCAAATCGGCGGCAGCCGAGGTGCGGCGCTGCGCGAAGATGGGGCTGCGCGGCGGCGACCTCGCGTTCAAGCGCATGGGCATCCCGCTATGGCACCACGACTGGTACGCGCTATGGGAGGCGAGCGCCGAATGCCGCTTCCCGATCTCGTTCCACTCCACCGGCTTCAAGGCCGCCCGCGCGCCTGACACACCGGAGATGGAAAAGGAATACGCGATCCAGTACCGCCTGGTGCGCTCGGCGCTGTTCCAGACCGACACGATGGAGGTCCTGGTATCGCTGCTCGCCTCCGGCGCCTGCGAGAAATACCCAGACTTCAACTTCGTCCTCGGCGAATCAGGCGTGACCTGGCTGCCCTACATCTTCGATCGCCTCGACACCGAGTATCATGACCGCGCCCGCAGTCTCGGCTTCAAGCTGAAGCCGTCCGACTACTTCCGCCGCCAGGGCTACGTCACCTACCAGCAGGACAAGTTCCTTGAACCGATCGTGCCGCTGATCGGCGAGGACAACATCATGTGGGGTTCCGATTACCCGCACCCTGACTCGCTATGGCCGGACTCGCATAACGTGCTGGCAGAGAACCTCGCCGCGTTCACGCCGAGCGTGCGCCGCAAGATTGTCCACGACAACGTCGCGCGGCTGTATCGGCTGAACTAACTCACGACTCCCCGGCCGTCCGGCGGGCTGCCATGAATTCCTCCCAGTGCAGCCCGTCGAACAGGCTCGGATGCAGGCCGGCGATATCCACACCCTCGAGGCAGCGCACGTTCACGCTGACACCATCAGGCTTCGAGCGCGGCGTGTAGAACGAGTGGATGCCGCAATGCCGGCAGAACGTGTGCTTCGCCACGCCCGTGCCGAACGTGTAGGTGGCGATCGCGTCCGCGCCGCGCAGCAGTTCGAACTGCTCGAGCGGCACCACCATGTGCACGATCCCCTTCATCGTGCAGACCGAACAGTTGCACACCGAGACCGCGTCCAGGTCGCCCTGGACGCGAAACCTCACCTGGCCGCAGTGGCAGCCGCCCTCATAGGTTGCGAGCATGTCATGGCTCCGATTGGTTCAGGCCGCACACTACCATCCGCTCCGTCAACCTGAACAGCTCGGTGGGTGCCCTCACGCGGCGCGACGCGCGCGTTCCTCCTCGAAGAGTGCAAACTCCTCGGCCAAAGCTCGAGCGACACTGGGGCGTTCGCTCAGGCGAGCGAAGTAGCCGCGCACCGCCGGCCACTGCGCGAGATCCATGCCGGTGAACGCCGCCCAGTTCAGTACCACCACCAGGTACGCGTCTGCCACCGTGAAGCGGTCGAGCAGGTGGTCGCGCCCGTCGAGGTGCGCGTTCAGATACGAGAACCGCTGCACAGCCTTGCCGCGCGCGAACGCCCTCGCGCCATCGCCGCTGCGCGGATCGAGCAGCGGGTTGAACACCAGCTTGTGGAGTTCCGAGGTGATGAAGTTCAGCCACTGTTGCAGGCGGTAACGCGGCATGCCGTCGCGCGGCGCCAGCCCTGTGTCGGGATACTGGTCAGCCACGAACTGAAGCACCACCGGATTTTCGGTCAGCAGCTCGCCCTCATCAGTCCGTAGTACCGGCACCTGGCCCATCGCGTTGATCGCAATGAAGTCGGAGCCGTCCGCAAGCCGCTTCTCCCGATTATCCACCTGATGAAAACGCGCGGTCGCGCCGGCCTCGTAGAGGGCGATGCGGGTGGCCATCGAGCAGGCGAGAGGCGAGAAATACAGTTCCATGGCAGGTTCCTCCGGTTGATTTTCGTACCATGTTGTATGCAAATATGGGGATCAACAGTTTTATCCAATATGGTACAAAAAGAATCCGTGAGGCGTGGGCGACCGCGCTCCTATAACCCGGACACCGCGCTGGCGCAGGCGATGGCGGTGTTCTGGGAGGCGGGGTATTCCGGCACGTCGCTCGATGACATCACCACGGGAACGGGCATGAACCGCCCCAGCCTGTACGGTGCCTTTGGCGACAAGCATGCGCTGTATCTACAGACACTCGAACGCTATCGCTCGCAAGGCCGCGACGCACTCATCGAGGCGCTGGCTGGCGACCGGCCGCTGCGCGAGGCATTGCGTCGCGTCTACGATAAGGCACTGTCGTTGTATTATTCGGGCGGGCACAGAGCGCGCGGCTGCTTTCTCATCGGGACAGCGCTCACCGAGTCGGTCAACGACACGGCCGTGCGCAACACACTGCACGATGCGCTGCTTGAGTTCGACGCGGCGTTCGAGACGCGGATCCGCTACGCCCGTGACCACCACGAGCTGCCGCGCGACGCCGATCCGCCGGCGCTCGCGAGGCTTGCCTCCGCGGTGCTGCACACGCTAGCCATCCGCTCCCGCGCGGGCGAGCCGCGCAAGGCGCTGGAGGCAATGCTCGATCCAGCGCTCGACCTGATCTGCGGAAAGCCGAAACGCCGCCGCTAGACCTTCAGGACTTCGGCGCCTTCCGCCGGTTCCAGTTCGCAGGCATTCACCGTCATGCACAGCATGGCGTAGTAGCCGATCGCGCCGGTGAGCTGGATGAACTCATCGTCGCCGAACCGCTTGCGCATCGCACTCGCCGTCGCATCGTCGATCCGGTGCCTGCGCAGAAGCTGGCGGGTGAAATCGACGATCTGCGCATCCTCGGCCGGAATGCCGCGCGAGTGGTTCTCGCGGATCGCGGTGATCGTCGATTCCGCCACGCCGAGACGCCGCGCGCCGCCGCTCTGCGCCCCCCAGACATACATCGCCTCGTATTCGCGCGCGACCGTCATCGCCGCGAGCACGCGCACCCGCATGTCGAGCGAGCCTTCGAAGCGGACATACGCGCCGAGATGCGCGACGCGGCCGGCGATCTCCGGCGAGTGCAGGAACATGGTGAACGGCCCGTGCACCGAGCCGCGGCTCGCAACGATCGCATCGAACGCAGCGTGGTCCTTCGCCGGAACCTGGTCCTTGCTGGTGATGTAGGAGAGTCTTGCCATGGTTGGCTCCCTTATTGTGCTGTCATTGCGAGAAGCGAAGCGACGAAGCAAGCTCGGTCACGCTTGAGCACTGCCGACACTCGCGAAATACAGCTTCGGATCCGCCGCGCGCACATGCGCCTCCGGCAGCCCCAGCTCGCGCCGCACGATATTGGTGCCCTCCACCATCGAGACGCACTTGTAGTGCGCGATCCGCCGGCTCAGGCCCTCGCGGCCGAAGCCGCAGTCCGTCGTGATCACCAGCCGCTCAGGCGGGATGAACTCCAGCGCGCGGCGGATCAGTCCCGCCACATACTCCGGCGGCTCCACCACCGTGTTGCAATGGTTCACCACGCCGATGCCGATCTTCTTGTCGGTCTTGTACTTGCCGAACAGATGCAGATCGCGCCCGTCGCTGCTGGCGCATTCGAAGGTGATCACGTCGCCGTTCAATTGCAGCAGATACGGCATCGCGCGTTCGTAGCTCGGCACCTCCCAGTACACCCGCTGCTGGTTCGGATTGCCCCAGCACGTGTGCACCCAGATCTCCGCATTCACCCCGACAAGCTGCCGGTTGAACGCCTCGGTCAGGAACTCCAGCTCCGCCTCGGTGCAGTCCGGCCGCAGCGAGCGCCCGTGATGCGGCGGCTCCTCCACCTGGATCAACGGACAGCCCGCATCCGCCATCTCGCGGAACTCGGCGTTCATGATGTCGCACAGGTCCAGCACAAGCTGCTTGTCGTCCGGATAGAACTCGTTCCACAGCATGCTCGCCAGCGCCGGCGCGCAGATCGCGCCGAACTTCACCGGCCGATCGGACATGCGCTGCGCCACCTGCCAGATCGCGGTGTATTCCAGCGGCCCGCGCTCCAGCTTGTGCTTCACCACGCCGGGCTGGTACGCCTCCTGCACCTCCCACAGGATCTTGCCGGGCCGCAATCCGTGCCGGCTCATCCAGCCGCGCGACGTATCGCGATGGCCCTCGACGCCGAGGATCCGCTCGATCGGATAGAAGAACCACGACTTTCCCCCGACCGCGAGATCGAACCGGCTGTCGCCATCGGTGACGATGTCGAGGCCGGCCGCCTCCTGCGCGTTGATGACCGCAGCGACGGCATCGAGGTACTGTTCGCGGAACAGCGACTCTCCCAGCGCCGACTTGAACGATCGTCCGTCGAGGCTGAGGTCGAACCACAGCGGACGCGGATACGATCCGGTGATCGCCGTGGGCAGCATCAGGTTCTGCGTGACTGACAGCATTGGTGGCACCCCCCGCTAACCTCCCCCGCTACGCGGGAGAGGGGATGTCTTGATCAATCGAACATCAGCACGGTGCGCGCCACCTCGCCGGCCTTCATCGCGCGGAACGCCTCGTTGATATCGCCCAGATGGCCGCGGCGGCTGATCATCGAATCCAGATCCAGCCGGCCCTGCCGATAGAACTCCAGATAATTCGGGATGTCGGTGCGGAACTGGTTTGACCCCATGCGCGACGTCTGCACGCGGCATTCCGGCCGGATCGCCATCCACGGGAACTCGATCGTCGCATCCGGCGGCAGCACGCCGACGATCGTGGCGGTGCCGCGCACGGCCAGCGATTCGATCGCCTGGCGGCACAGCGTCGCAACTCCCACCGCCTCGAACGCATGATCGACGCCCAGCCCCTTGGTCAGTGCGCGCACCGCCTTCACCGGATCATCCTGCGTGCTGTTCACCGTGTGCGTCGCGCCGACACCCTTCGCCATCTCGAGCTTGGCATCGAACATATCCACCGCGATGATCTGTCGCGCCCCGCCGATCCGCGCGCCTTGCACGATCGACAGCCCGACACCGCCGCAACCGAACACCGCGACCGTCTGCCCCGCCTGCAATCCCGCGCTGCGCAACGCCGCGCCGACGCCGGTCAGCACGCCGCAGCCCACCAGTGCCGCGCGATCCAGCGGGATCTCCGGCTCGATCCGCACCAGCGAGTTCTCGTGCAGCAGCATGTGCTCGGCGTAACTGCCGATCGCGGCGAAGGTGCGGAACGGCTGGCCGCCCTGCGATACGCGCGGCGCCGCCTTCTCCTCGCGCGCGACTATACCGCCGGTGCAGACATTCGGATGACCGCTCAGACATTGCGGGCAGGTCCCGCAGAAGCCGGACAGGCACGCAACGACGTGATCGCCCACCCGCAGTGACGTGACATCGGCACCCACCGCCTCCACGACGCCCGCCCCCTCATGACCCAGCACGAACGGACGATCGAGCGGAAAGCGGCCATTGCCGTCCACCACGTGCAGATCGCTGTGACAGACGCCGGTGGCGACGGTGCGCACCAGCACCTCGCGGCCCCAGGGCTTGTCGATCTCCACCTGTTCGATGGTCAGCGGCTCATGCACCTTGCGGAAGACGGCGGCGGACATTTCCATGGCGGTTGCCTCGTCACATTTCGCGACACAATAGAGGCGTGCACCACGCGGTGCCAATGGGTCGGCATTATAAGCCGAAACGAACGACGACATCGACAGCGCCAGCGGCGCGGAGCCGGATCAGCGGACGAACGACGTCGTCGTATCCCAGGTCCACACGGCGATGCTGCTGGCGGCGGTGGCGGCCACCGACAGGCCGCAGAACAACGCAGCGGTGCCGACTGGCGTCGCAGCGCCCGTCGCGAGCACGGCCAGATAGCCGATCATCGCTCCGCCAGCGCACGATGCCACCGCCGCTTGCGCGAGGTCCACTGGTTGCACACCGCCCGCCGATTGCGCGGCAGCCGGAGCGACAAGCAGGGGACCGGCGAGCAGCAGAATCGCGGCGATGGAACGCGTTTGCATCGCGTCACGATACGCGCTCGCCGGTCAGAATGAAACCGGATAATGACCGGTGCGCCATGTGGTGCCAATGATCCAACGTCTCATGCGGCGGCTGACCTGCCGACAGGCTTGCGCGTCGTAGCCAAAGTTTGAATGCTGCCCTCGCTGAAGAGGAGAGCGAGCGATGAAATTCGGCCTGATCATCCGCGGCCAATATCCGCAGGGCGACGACATGCGGCTTCGCCTGCGCGAGGACCTCGAGGCGGCGAAGCTGGCGGAGGAGCTTGGCTACGATCTCGTCGCCAAGGGCTCGCACTACAGCTCGCATCCGTTTCAGTACATCCAGCAGATCCCCTACCTCTGCCAGGTCGCGCTGGTCGCGCCGAAACTGCGGCTGGTGCCGGGCGTGGTGCTGTTGCCGCTGCACAGCCCGCTGCACATCGCCGAGGAGCTGGCCTCGCTCGACGTGATGTCGGGTGGGAAGCTCGTGTTCGGCGCCGGCATCGGTTATCGCGAGGTGGAGTTCCGCGCCTTCGGCACCACGCTGAAGCAGGCCGGCCGCCGCTTCGAGGAGTGCCTGACCGCGGTGAAGCGCCTGTGGACCGAGGACTTCGTCTCCATGCAGGCGTCGTATTTCGCATTGGAGAACGCGAACTGCACCGTGCTGCCGGTGCAGAAGCCGATGCCGCCGGTGTGGATCGGCGCCAACATCGATGTCGGCATCAGGCGCGCGGCGCGCATGGCCGATGCGTGGTTCGTCAACCCGCACAACAAGCTGGCGACGATCGCTCGGCAGATGGAGGTGTACAAGCGGGAACTGGATGCGTGCGGCAAGCCGTTCCCGGCCGAGTTCCCGATGGCGCGTGAGGTGTTCATCGCCCGCACCCGCGCAGAAGCGATCGAACGCGCGCGGCCGTCGCTCGAGGTGAAGTACAAGGCGTATCGTGCGTGGGGTCAGGACAAGGTGATGCCGTCCTCCGATCACTTCGATCTCGACTTCGACGAACTGGTGGATGACCGGTTCCTGATCGGCTCGCCGGCCGAGGTGACCGAGCAGATCCTCGATCTGCGCGGCCGGTTCGGCATCACCACGCTGATCGCCGGCGTGCACTGGGTCGGTATGCCGAAGAGCCTGGCAGACGAACAGATGCAGTTGCTGGCCGAGGAGGTGTTCCCGGCGGTACGCCAGGCGGCATAGGCGGAAACGTACTCAGCCACCTTGACAGCACACTACGGGAGGAGACCGGGTGTACCAGTTCGAGGTGCAGTTCCAGGGTGTCGCGGGACACGACGTCGACCAGTTCAGGGCCCCGAAGAAGGAGGTGATCCCGTGGCCGGGAGAGTATAAATCCGTACCCTGCGGTCTCCATACAACGAAGCGAAGCAATGACCCGG
>CAVPTU010000011.1:0-13571 GCA_963708565.1 uncultured Alphaproteobacteria bacterium | reverse complement strand
TCCAACCCAGGGTGTCTCTTGACCCCGCGTCGCCCAAATCAGCGACCGACGCGGTCAAACCTTTTCAGACCAACATGCTTGGCAAGCACGTGCGGCGGGATCAGGTTGCGTCCGCTCTGGCGCCGCCATTCGTGGTCAGGGGTTCAGCTCCGGCATGATGGCCCTCGCCAGGATTGTCCGTTCCATCGCATAACCGCCAAACCGGGAAACACCCCGCGTCCGTTTGCTTGTGGGCAACCGGTTGCTGCATGATGCCCCGCTGTCCAACGAAGCAGGAAACGCCCATGTTGATGAGCACCGACCGCATACTGGTCACTCATGTCGGCAGTCTGCCGCGACCACCAACATTGTCCGACCTGCTGATTCGCCAGGAGGCCGGCGAGACGATCGATGCCGCCGAGTTGGCCCGTCAGGTGGAGATTGCGACCGCCCATGTGATCGACAAACAGGTCGAAGCCGGTGTCGACGTGGGGAATGACGGGGAACAGTCGCGCGTCGGATTTCAGACCTATGTTTCCCGGTGCCTATGCGGCTTTGGTGGCGAGTCCAGGCGTCCGCCGTCACGCGATCAAATCGACTTCCCAAGCTATGCCCGGCAGACCGAACTGCGTTTTCCGCACTCCGCGCGAGTGGCGAACGCGCCGGCAGCGCTGTCCGATGTCCGGTATGTCAACAGCGCCCCGATCAACGAAGACGCGGCAAGGCTCAAGCGAATGGGCAGCCGCTTCAGCGAATGTTTCATGACGGCGCCGTCACCGGGCATCGTCGCGACGACGATGCTCAATCAGCACTACGACAGTCATGAGGCCTATCTGACGGCTCTCGCGAAAGCGCTGTCCAACGAGTATCGCGCGATCCACGACGCCGGCATGGTCCTCCAGATCGACGCCCCGGATCTGGCGATGGAGCGACATCGGTTCTTCTCGCATCTGGGGGAAGCCGAATTCCTCCAGCAGCTCGAACTGCATGTCGCGGCGATCAATTTGGGGATCGAGGGCATTCCCCGCGAGCGCATCCGGCTGCATGTCTGCTGGGGCAACAATGATGGGCCGCATGTCCATGACATCGCGATGGCGACCATCCTGCCCGAGCTCTACCGCGCCAATGTCGGGGCACTCTCGATCGAGTTCGCCAATCCCAGGCATCAGCACGAATATGACGCACTGCGTCGACAACCCGCTGCCGGCACACATGCTGCTGATGCCCGGCGTTCTCGACACCACCACGAACTTCGTCGAGCACCCGGAACTTGTCGCTCGGCGGCTCGAGGAAGCGGTGTCCGTGGTCGGCGACCGGGAGCGGGTGATCGCCGGAACCGATTGCGGTTTCGGCACGTTCGCCGGCCGCGAATACGTGGCGGAAGAGATCGTCTGGGTGAAGCTCGCCGCAGCCGCCGAAGGCGCGCGCATCGCCTCGCACCGGTTGTGGGGTCGGGCCAGCGGATGAGGCCGCCCGGGGCCCTCCGTCAGCGCTTCCCCGTCATCGGCCGGAATACCATCCCGCTTCGGTAGCGAAGCGTTCGTAGAACTCCGGTTCGTATGCGTGGTCGGGGTCCTCGCGCACCATACGGTCGATGACGTGCGCGTCTGGCCCGACCAGGATACGCAGCCGATCGGCCCTGACACCGTCCAGGATGATCTTCGCTGCCTCGGCCGCGCTGGTCGGCGCGTCGGTGACGAAGCGCCGGGCACGCTCGGCGTGCATGCGTTCGATATCAGCATCGGAATATTTCGCCGGGTCGCGGCCCATCGAGGTGAGCCGGGTGCGGATCTGCGCAATCTGCGCGGCGTTCAGCCCATCCGCATCGGTGTTTGTTTGCACCTTGAGCGAGTTGTCGCGAATGCCCGTGCCGATATGTCCCGGCATGACGACCGACACCCTGATATGCGGCGCGTTCATCCGGAAATCGGCGATCAGCGCCTCGGTGAAGCCCTTCACCGCGAACTTCGCCGCGGAATAGGCGGTATGTGGCGTGTCGGGTCCGACCGAGGCCCAGAAACCGTTCATGCTGCTGGTGTTGACGATGTGCGCCTCATCCGCGGCGCGCAGCATTGGCAGGAAGGCACGGGTGTTCAGGTAGACGCCACCCCAGCAGATGTTGAAGGTACGTTCCCATTCCGCGCGATCATTGACGATCATGCTTCCGCCGCCGCTGATACCGGCGTTGTTGAACAGCAGGTGGATGCGATCGGTGGCGTGCCGGGCAGCAACCTCGTCGCGGAACCGCAGCACGTCGGCTTCATTGGAGACATCGGCGACATGCGACGTGACACGCAAACCTTGTGGCAGGCCGGCCGCCTCGCACAGGCGCTGGGTTTCCGCCATGCCGCGGCTGGACACATCGCACATCGCGATGGCACAGCCCTCGGCCACCAGTTGGCGCACGAGTTCGCGGCCCATCCCAGAGCCGCCGCCGGTCACCACGGCGATCTTGCCGGAGAAGTCTTTCATTGAGTTGTCCTCCCTCGCGGTCACGCCGGCGGCGATCGGGCCCGACCATCCGCCGGAGGATACTGTCAGTTCGGCAGCCAGACTGCTGTCCGGATCTCGCCGAAGTCACGCGCGATTTTGCGCCAGGACGTACCGGCGTCCTCGCTGACGTACACCTCGCCGAACAGCGTGAACGCGACGATGCGCTCGGCACTGGCGGGATGCGTGGCAAGACCCCAGACGGTCGCATTGGCCGGGGTGGGTAGGGCCAGGACCTCCCAGCGCTGCCCGTAATCGGTGGTGCGAAGCACGTGTCCGCTTTCACCCGTCGTGGTCTGCCCACACCCGGCGAACAACACGCGGGGATCATCGGTCTTGATTGCCAGGCCGCGCGCGTAGGGCAGCGGCCATTTATCCTTGATACCCAGGACCTGCCAGGAGTCGCCGAGGTCATCACTCATGAACATATCGCGTGCGGTACTGACGAACAGGCGCTTGGGCCGCGTCGCTGCGATCTTCATGTCGTGGACATCCGGGTCATACATACCGGCCGTGAGATGTGTCCAGGTGTCTCCACCATCCATGCTGCGGAAGACGCCGTCGATTTCCACACCCGCCCAGACAATACGATGATCGTCCGGGTCCACGGCCAAGGCGGTCACGAACGGTGTGCCGATCGAGCACTCCCTGGCGATGTCCACGGGCAGTTTCTCCCATCGCTGTCCTCCATCCCGGGAGCGATAAACTCCGGCCGGGCGGGTCCCGGCGAAAAGAATGTTCGGATCAACTGGATCGATGGCTAGCGACCAGATCGTGGGCAAATCATCCTGGGCAGAGGTCCGCGCCCACTGAGCGCCACCATCGTGGCTGGTGAACATTCCGGTATCACCACCCGCGAGAACGGTCTGGGCCTCCCTCGGGTGGACAACCAACGCCTGTATGCGGCTGTTCAAGGGAAAGGGGGCCCGATGCCGCGTCCACGACTCTCCGGCATCTGGGCTGTGCCATACACCCCAGCCGGCCGTGCCAAGACAGATGCTGTAGTCCGCCGCCATGAGCCTTCCCCCCGTCACTGTCTCGTGTCAGTTCGCAATTGAAAGTGCATGGTGCTCTGGCTGGCTCCGCGGCACAACGTAAGACGCTGACAGGCCGTTGGAGCGGTGGCGCTCACCGACTGCATCGGCATTGCTGCCGAGAGGACATTTGATCACGCCTCATCGAAGAGATAATTGGAGCGTCACGCCGCCCGCAGCCGAGGCAGCGTACGGTTGATTGAGGTCGGCTGGTCGGGCAATATTTCCATGCTTTCGGCGAAAAAGACCGAAAGCAATATCAACGACAAAGGGAGGCAAACATGCGTCGTCGGGAGTTACTGAAAGCCGTTCCTCTGCTGATGACCCCCGCACTGGCACGCGCCGAGACACGGCCGTTGCGGTTCATACCGAATGCCAATCTTTCAGCAATTGATCCCATCTGGACCACCGCGTTGGTTGCCCAGGAGCACGGCTACCTGGTGTTCGACACACTGTATGGGATTGACGAAACTGTCCAGTTGCGCCCGCAGATGTGCGCCGGGCACGAGCTGTCGGACGACAAGCTGACTTGGACCTTCACGCTGCGTGACGGGCTGATGTTCCACGACGGCGAGAAGGTGCTGGCGAAAGATTGCGTCATGTCGCTGCGGCGATGGGGCTCCCGCGATTCGTTCGGACAGGTACCTGATGGCAGCGACCAATGATATCGTGACCATCGATGATCGGCGCTTCCAGATAAGGCTGAAGAAACCGTTCAGCCAGATGCTGTACGGGCTCGGCGCACGCAATTGCTTCATGATGCCCGAGCGGATGGCGACAACCCCATCTTCGGAGCAGGTCAAGGAAGCCGTCGGATCGGGGCCATTCCGGTTCCTTCCCAACGAATGGGTATCCGGTGCCCGCGCGGGCTATGCGCGGTTCGACCGCTATGTGCCGCGGCAGGAACCACCAAGCCTTTATGCAGGCGGCAAGGTGGCAAAGTTCGAGCGGGTCGAATGGATCGTGCAGCCGGACGAGGCGACTGCCGCCGCCGCTCTGCAAAAGGGCGAGGTGGACTGGATCGAGCAGCCGCTCATCGATCTGTGTCCGATGCTGAAGAGATCGCCGGACGTATTGGTCAAGGTGATTGATCCATTCGGGTGGCAACCGATCCTTCAGCTCAATCACCTGCACCCGCCGTTCAACAACGCAAAGCTGCGCCGCGCGCTGCTGCCGGCGATCGATCAGAAATCCTTTGTCGCCTCGGTGATCGGGGACCAGTCTGACCTCGGTCGCCTGCCGGCCGGTTATTTTTGCGAAGGCCAGCCGATGGCGAGCCATGTTGGGCTCGAGGTCCTGACAAAGCCACGCAGTCTCGAAGTGGCGAAGGACCTGGTGGCAAAGTCTGGTTACGCTGGCGAAAAAGTCGTCATGCTGTCGCCCAGCGACCGGCCTGTGTACAGCCAGATGGCGCAGGTGGCGCGTGATCTGTTCCTCAAGCTGGGCTTGAATGTGGACTTCCAGCCGATGGATTGGGGTTCGGTCATCGCCCGCCGAACCAGCCGGAACGCGGTAGAGCAGGGCGGCTGGAGCACGTTCAATACCGCGCTGGACGGGATGACAATCGACAACCCCGGCAGCAACTTTGCCTTGCGGGGCAGCGGCGCGAAAGCCTGGTTCGGCTGGCCGAATGATGAGAAGCTGGAGTCCTTGCGCGCGGCTTGGTTCGACGCGCCGGACCTGAAGGCGCAAAAGGCGATCGCAGAACAGGTCCAGCTACAGGCACTGCAAACCGTGCCCTACATTCCACTTGGACAGATTTTCCAGCCGACAGCGTTCCGGTCGGACATCCAGGGCCATGTGAATGGGCCGTTCGCGCTATTCTGGAGCGTGCACCGGAGCTGACAGCTTGCAACTGTCCGGCTAGCCGCTCCTTCCTGGGGGTTCGTTTGTGACCGATGCTCCAACCCGGTCTCGAAACTCAAGGACCTCATGATCGCAATCTGGCCGTCCTCCAAAATCTTGCCGGCAGCGGCGTATAGGCGCTCAAGATCGGACCGTTCCGGCGGCTTCTCTGCGTTTAAACTCGGGGCGCAAGAGAACTTCCGATATCGATCAAATGGCCAGCTTGAGGCCGGTCTTAACCCGGAATGACCATCAGGCATGGATCGCGCAGACTGGCTGATGTTTGGGATCGCCGCCGCCTGTCGTGTCTGGCCGCTTTGTCAGCGTCCATACGTGCCACGTGTCGATACCGGCAGGCCAAGCCTCAGAATACGATGGCAACTACCGCCACTGTCGGGGGCAGCTCAGCCGGCTTATGCCAAGATTTCCAAGCGTCACCGCAGGTCGCAGCACGGATCGATATAGGTAAATCGGCCAAGTTGGAGGGCGTTCTCCTTCCGGTATGACCGCCGGCCGTTGTTCCCGGCGCTGCGAGGCACGCCATCGCCGCGGTTGACCCGGCTTCGGCTGCCTTCAGCCGACGATCATGCGGAACGCATTCCCCCGCCTGTCGGTTGTCCGTGACACCGGGGAACGGCTGGCGTAACTCGACCACCGCCGCAAGCTCGCCGCGTTGGCGGAAGGCGTCGCGGATCGCGGTGGCCTCTACCTCAGTTACGACATTGCCGCAGGATGGGGTGCCCGCCCGGCAACGCAACGCGGTTTATCGCTACGGGTCAAACGGGCCATGCCAGACGATTACGTCCAATAGGCGGCGTGGGACTGGGCCGAAGCTTAACCGAAAGTTAGCTGGACCCCGCCGCGCTCGGGCCAGCATAATTTGCCTATGCGCAAGCTCCGCTTTGCAATGCTCGGTGTCGCGTTCATCGTTTTGGCTATAGGCATCGGTGCGCTGCAGGCATGGTCGATGCTGCACCAGTGGCTGACCGGACGGATGACACGGGTGTCCCCGGATCGCCATTCCCGGTCTCGCGCCGCCGATTTGACTGTTCCCTGAAATGATTGGACACTTGGGACTGTCCGCGCCACAGAGCCCTTGACCAGATGCATGTGCGCCCGTGTGTCATCGATCTTAAGCGACGATAAGCGCGCGGCTGGTCTTGCTACTTGAGCAATAGCTCCCAATCGCATTTTCGCTGACCGTCATCCTTGCTGGCGCGTGAGGCTGTCCAATTTAAATCCCAAATCCAGAGCTTGTGACTTGACCTACCGTAATATCGGGGGAAGGAGTCCCGCTACATAAAATAAGTCGGGGGAGTGCTCGCCATGTCAGAAACAGGGCGGCAGGTTGGGTATATGAACGCGCACCATCAGCGGATCATCTCGCGTGCCAAAGTTCTGGGAGACCCAGCAATTTGTTTCGTGATGTGGTGTTCGCAGTGCGGCCACCACTACGTGGCGGATGACGGTGACGTTGAACAACGGCGTTGTCCTCACCACGACAACGGATGGCCCGCGATCAATGCGGACAACCGCTTCGTGCAATGGGTGACCTAACCGGCATTCAAAGGCGTTGCGTCACGACCGCAGTGCCACGTTCGGACGCCGTAACGGCGCATAATTGAGACCACCAACACTGCAAAGTACAAAACCGCGAGACATCGGGGGACCGAGCCATGCTGAAACTGGTGGAGGTGTTCGCCGCCGCCATTCTGGTGGTGATGATGCTGGCCATTATTGCTATCGCGACGGGGTTTCTGCCCAGCCGCACGGGGTAGTAGGAACCTGGTCGAACAGGGTCACCGCGGTTTGACACTCCACATCTGGCCGATGCTGGGGCTTCAACGTTTCAGAACGGCGGCGATCGCCATCGCCGGCATTGAGGTCTCTGATACCCGTTGGCGGTCTCGATCCAAGTTGCACCAGAGCCATATCGCGAACAACCAGGCCAGGCACGGGACCTCGCTATCCAACTCCGATGGCAACGCCTCCACATGGGTCGGGTCATGGCCGAGCGAGGCGACCGTCGTTCGTCGCGCGGATTGGGTGCGCGCATGTCAGGCCGCCCGATCCGAGGTGCCGTCTTGGCTGTTATCGCTCACGATCTGATCCCCTCGTGATAGTGCGCGATCAACATCCTGACCGAAGCACCCATCCAGCTTGCGAGGGCGGGCAGGTCACATCAGGATTGGAGCGACGAAGCAATCTCCATCATGGGTCCGCAAGGACGATGCTGCTTCGTCGCTGCTCCAACGCGATAGCGAGCGCATCTACTCCACCGGCCGCGTCGTCAGCGTGCCGTCCGCCCGCTCGACGATGGCGGCGACGCGCGCCTCCGCCTCCGCCAGCTTCGCCTCGCAGTGCCGCCGCAGCGCGGCACCGCGCTCGTACGCGGTGATGGCGTCCTCCAGCTTCTGCTGGCCGCTCTCCAGGCCACGCACGATCTGCTCCAGCTCGGCCAGCGCGTCCTCGAACGAAAGCGCGCTGACGTCGGTGTTCTTGCCGGACATCGGATCTCCTACGCCACCATCAGCGTGCGCACATGCGCGGCGGCCGAGGCGGCGAGCGCTTCCAGGTCGTAGCCGCCCTCCAGCACCGAGACCATCCGTCCGCCGCAATGCGCCGCGGCGACGCGCAGCAGCTCCTCGGTGATCCAGGCATAGTCCGCGGTCTCCACGCGAAGCTGCGCCAGCGGGTCGGCCTTGTGCGCATCGAAGCCGGCCGAGACGATCAGCAGGCCGGGGGCGAAGCGGTCGAGCTCCGGCAGGATCGTGTCCGACCACGCGGCGCGGAATGCCGCACCGTCCGAGCCAGGGCGCAGCGGCGCGTTGACGATGTTGTTGGCGGTGCCGCGCTCCCACGCCTCGCCGGTGCCGGGATAGCATGGGTGCTGGTGCGACGAGGCGTAGAACAGGTCGGGATCCGCGGCGAACATCGCCTGCGTGCCGTTGCCGTGGTGCACGTCGAAATCCACCACCGCGACGCGCTGCACGCCCCAGCGGGCGCGCGCGTGCAGCGCCGCCACCGCGGCGTTGTTGAACAGGCAGAAGCCCATCGGCCGCGCCGGCTCGGCGTGGTGGCCGGGCGGGCGCACCGCGGCGAACGCGCAGCGCGCCCAGCCCTCCATCACCGCATCCACCCCCGCCACCGCGGCGCCCGCCGCGCGCAACGCGGCCTCGGCGCTGCCGGCGCTCATCGCGGTATCGGCGTCGAGCTGCACGGTCTCGCCCTCGGCCGGACGGATCGACAGGATCGCATCGACGTAGTTCGCCGGATGCACGCGCGTGAGCTGCTCGGTGGTGGCGTGCGGCGCCGACTCGCGCAGCAGGTCGGCGAACTCCGGCGTCTCCAGCGCGGCGAGCACGGCGCGCAGGCGATCGGGACACTCCGGATGATACGGACCGGTGTCGTGGCCGAGGCAGGCCGGGTGGGTGATCAGCGCTGTGGGCATGTCAGTCCTTCTGCTCCGGTTCCTCGGCGCGGCGGCGGATGACGAAGCTGAATACGCCGTTCTCCTCCGACCAGGCGAGCAACGCGTGGCCGGTCTCGCGGCAGAAGGCCTGAAAGTCGGCGACCGAGGCGCGGTCGGTGGCGAGCACGCGCAGCCGCTCGCCCGCCGCCATGGAGCGCAGCGCGCGATTGGCACGCAGCACCGGGATCGGACAGGCGGTGCCTTTCATGTCGAGGACGGTTTCGCTCATGCGGGCATCCTGGGACGGCGGAAGCGCGAGGTGCAACCGAGACCTAATGTTGTTGCCAATCGAGTGTACTGCCGCTCGGGAAGCGCGAGCTGATAGTACTTCCGTCCGCCGACGATCACGCCATCGGTATCCCGCCGCGCCGTCGTCGTCGCGTGGCCGTCGCCGCCGCAACGCGGCAGGCGCAGATAGGGCGCGGGATCGACCGGCCTGCCGTCCAGAACCATCTCGAAATACAGATGCGCGCCCAGGCTGACGCCGGTCCTGCCGACAACCCCAAGCTTCTCGCCGGCCGCAACCGTGCGCTTTCCTTCGGCGAACGCCGGCGCGATCATGCCGAAATGGCTGTAGATGCCGACGAAGCCGTCATGCTGGACGAGCATCTCCAGTCCGCCCGGCCCTTTGCGCTGCACGCGGATCACGGTGCCGGGCGCGGTCGCGATGACGGGCGTACCCACCGGCGCGGGCAGATCCACGCCATAGTGGTAAGTGCCGGCCTCCGGCACGTTCGGCAGCACGCGCGGGCCGAACGGCGATGAGATGCAGGCCGCACTGACCGGCGGCACCAGGCCGGTTGCCGGCAGTGTATCCGCCGCCGCGCCGTGCGGTCGAACCGCCATGACCGCGATCGCCAGCATGATCCACCGGTGCATGGTCCAAAGCTGCATGCGTGGTCTCCGATCCTCGCCCCTGGGTAGCCGGAGCCGGCCAGGAAGGCAAATCAGCCCAGCCGCTGCACCGGTCCGGCTTCGGGCTTCCGTTGGTATGAATCTTGCTGTACGATCCTCGCGGCGGATCGCATGACGGCCGCCTTGCACGTGGCTTCGCGCGGTCCCCGTGCACTGCAGCCCGGCCTGGACACCCCGGGCCGCGTTCACCCTTGGGAGGCTCCGATGCGCGTTGCCCGCCGTTCCGCCCTCGTCCTGCTCGGCTCATCCGCATCTCGCCGGCCTGCGTCCGGCCCGGCGCGGCGCGGCGACAAATTCGTCACCGTCGGCATCAACCTGCCGCTGACCGGCGCGGCGGCCGAGGACGCGACGAACATCCTGCACGGCGCGCAGCTCGCGATCGAGGAAGCCAACGCCAAGGGCGGCATCGGCGGCTACGAGATCCGCGCGCTGGTCCTGGACAACGGCACCGCGACCGCCGGCCAGTACGATCCCGCGCAGGCGGCGACCAACGCGCGCAAGATGATCGTCGACCCCACGGTGGTCGCCGCGGTCGGCCCGATGGCGAGCGGCAGCGGCAAGGCGATGGCGCCGCTGCTCAGCCAGGGCAACCTCGCCACGGTGACGCCGAGTTCCACCAACCCCGACCTGACCGATCCGAAGTTCGCCGCGATGTACCGGCCGGCCGGCAAGGCGATCTACTTCCGCACCTGCACCACCGATGCCTTCCAGGGCCCCAACATGGCCAATTTCATGGCGGACCAGCTCAAGGTGAAGTCGGTGTTCGTGCTGGACGATACCGGCGCCTATGGCGTGGGTCTCGCCGATGCGTTCCAGGCGCAGGCCGCCAAGCGCGGCATGCAGGTGATGGGCCGCGACCGGGTCGATCCGCTGAACAGCGACTACCCGCCGCTGCTGACCAAGATCAAGCAGCTCGGTCCGCAGGCGCTGTATTGCGGCTCCAGCGCGCTGGCCGGCGTGAAGCTGGTCAAGCAGAGCTACGAGATCATGCCCGACATGATCAAGGCGGGCGGCGACGGGCTGCACCAGGCGTCGATCCTGTCCGGGCGCCGGCTTCCCGGCGGCGCAAGGCTGGTACAGCACCATCGCCGCGCCGCACATGCTGGACGATGCCAAGCTCTCCGGCTGGCTGGCGAACTTCGAGAAGCGCTGGAACACGCCGCCGTCGGATTACTCGATCACCTCATACGACGCGGCGCTGGTGATCCTCGCGGCGATCGAGGCGGTGGCGAAATCCGGCAAGCCGGTGACCCGCGACACGGTGCGCGACGCCATCCAGGCCGGCAAGGTGAACACGTTGCAGGGCCAGATCTCGTTCGACGCCAACGGCGACATCGCCTCGCGCGTGGTCAGCGTGTTCCAGGTGCAGCAGGACACCGCGCATCCGGTCAACGACGTGGTGCACCAGTTCAAGTACATCGGCGTGGCGCTGGCCGACAACTCCTGAACGCGTCGACTTCGTGCTAGGCTTGCATCGAGTGCGTCACCATCCACCGCGCAGAGCCCCTCCATGCAGCACCGCATCGGCATCGACCTCGGCGGCACCAAGATCGAGATCGCCGTCGCTCGACCCCGGACGGCAGCGAGCGCCTCCGCCATCGCATCGACACGCCGCACGGCTACCCGGCATCGCTGGAGGGCATCGCCGCGCCTGGTGCGCGACGCCGAAACCCAACTCGGCGTCACCGCCACCGTCGGCATCGGCATCCCCGGCGTGATCAGCCCGGCCACCGGCCTGGTGAAGAACGCCAACTCGATCGCGCTGAACGGCCACGCGTTCGATCGCGACATCAGCGCCCTGCTCGACCGCGAGGTGCGGGTGGAGAACGACGCCAACTGCTTCGCGCTCTCGGAAGCGACCGACGGCGCCGGCGCCGGCCACGGCGTCGGTGTTCGGCGTCATCCTCGGCACCGGCTGCGGCGGCGGCGTCGTGGTCGACGGCAAGGTGCTGCGCGGCCGCAACCACGTCACCGGCGAGTGGGGCCACAATCCGCTGCCCTGGCCGCAGCCCGAGGAACTGCCCGGACGGCAGTGCTGGTGCGGCCACCGCGGCTGCCTGGAGACCTGGATCGCCGGCCCGTCGCTGGCGCGCGACTGCGATGGCGAGGGCGCGCACGACGCCTCCGGCATTCCCGCCCGCGCCGCCGCCGGCGACACGCGGGCGCAGGCGGCACTCGACCGCCACGCCGACCGGCTGGCGCGCGGGCTGGCGCACGTGATCAACCTGCTCGATCCCGACGTGATCGTGCTGGGCGGCGGGCTGTCCAACATGGAGCACCTCTACGCCGCGCTGCCGCCGCTGGTCGACGCGCTACGTGTTCAGCGACTTCGTGCACACGCCGATCGTGCGCAACAGGCACGGCAACTTCTCCGGCGTGCGCGGCGCCGCGTGGCTGTGGCCGGCCGACGTGACGTCCGTGCCCGCGTTCTGCCGCGACTGTCTGGCCGAGGTCGACGACAGCAGATGCGCGGCGTGCGGCAGCGCCCGCATCGTCCGCCATCCCGAGCTGTTCGCCCTGACCATCGCGCATATCGACTGCGACGCGTTCTACGCCAGCGTCGAAAAGCGCGACCGTCCCGAACTGGCGGCGCAGCCGGTGATCGTCGGCGGCGGCGTGCGCGGCGTGGTCACCGCCGCCTGCTACGTCGCGCGGATCTACGGCGTGCGCAGTGCCATGCCGATGTTCAAGGCGCTGAAGGCCTGTCCCGACGCGGTGGTGATCCGCCCCGACTTCGCCAAGTACGTCGCGGTCGGCCGGCAGATCCGCGCCATGATGGCGACGCTGACGCCGCTGCTGCAGCCGCTGTCGATCGACGAGGCGGTGCTCGACCTCGCCGGCACCGAGGCGCTGCACGGCGCGCCGCCCGCCGTCGTGCTGGCCCGCTTCGCCCGCGAGGTGGAAGCGAAGGTCGGCGTCACCGTGTCGATCGGGCTGCGCCGCCAACCGGCTGCTGGCCAAGATCGCCGCCGGGCCGCGACAAGCCGCGCGGCTTCGCGGTGATCGGCGCGCGGGAGGCGGCCTCGCTGCTGGCGCCCGAGCCGGTGCGCCTGCTGCCCGGCATCGGCCCGACGCTGGCGCGCAGGCTGGCGGGGCAGGGCATCACGCTGCTCGGCCACCTCCAGGCGCTGAGCGACCGGGAGGCGCAGCGTCGGCTGGGCGACGATGGGCCGGCCCTGGCAGCGCGGGCACGCGGCGAGGACGTGCGACGGGTCGATCCGGCGCGCGAGACCAAGTCGATCAGTGCCGAAACCACCTTCGATACCGACCTGACGCGTCCGGCCGAGCTGGAGCGGCATCTGTGGCGGCTCTGCGAGAAGCTGGCCCGCCGGCTGAAGGAGAATGAGCTGTCCGCCGGCGGTGTGGTGCTGAAGCTGAAGACCACGGAGTTCGCGATCCGCACGCGGGCCGCGCGGCTGCCCACCCCGACGGTGCTGCCCGACCGGCTGTTCGACGCCGCCAGGCTGCTGCTGGCGCGCGAGGCGACCGGCACGGCGTTCCGGCTGATCGGCATCGGCGCCAATCCGCTGCTGCCGCTGGCGGATGCCGATCGCGGCGACCTCGCCGACACCGAGACGCCGCGCCGCGCCGCCACCCAGGCGGCGATCGATGCGCTGCGTCAGCGCTTCGGCGATGGGGCGATCGGCCGCGGCCGCGGGTGGCCGGCGGCCGCTCAGGCCCACTCCCCCTGACCCCCTCCCGCGAGGGGAGGGGCGGTGTCGCGCGTTACGCCTCGGGCGGCGCCGCGGCGATCGGGATCTCGCGGGCCTCGGGCTGATCGCCGGTGCCAGGCGCGCGCTCCTCCGTCTCGTCGGTTTCGCCCGGGGCTGGCTGCC
>CAVPTU010000010.1:0-7369 GCA_963708565.1 uncultured Alphaproteobacteria bacterium | reverse complement strand
ATGTCACTGTCGTCGGGGTCGGGCGGCGGTGGCGCGGAGCCCCCGGCGTAGCGCAGCGCCCGACCGGCAAACTGGCTGCTGCCCGGAATGACCGTTGCCATGATCCGGCCGGTCGCAATTAGACCGGGGGCGATGCAATTCGCAGTAATCCCGAACGGGCCGAGATCCTGGGCCAAATACCGGGTGTAGTGGGCGATCGCCGCTTTGGCCGCGCCGTAATGGGCGTAGCCACCATCAGGGGATGGCGCCGTGCCGGCCACTGAACTCACCGTGATGATCTTCCCGGAACGCTGCTGCTTCATGGTCGGGGCGACGGCGTTGCAGCTGTACACGGTCCCGAAGAGGTTCATCTCAGTGACGAGGTGCAACAGGGCCGGATCGAGGGTGCTGGCCTTGGTATCCATGGGCCGACCACGGCCACCGCCGGCATTGGCGACGAGCACATCGACCCGCCCCCACTCCCCGACGACCCGAGCCACCATTGCCTCGACCGCCTCGTGGTCACGCACATCGACCTCGATCCCCAACGCCGTCCCGCCCGATGCCTCGATCTCCGCGACAGTGCTGTCGGCGGTCATGTCCTTCGCTTCAGCCTCGAACTCTACGTACGAGCGCAGGTTGAGGTCGGCGACCGCCAGCTTGGCGCCAAGCCCAGCGAGCCTCTTGGCGTATGCCCGCCCGAGGCCTCGTGCCGCGCCGGTTACGATCACCACCTTTCCGTCTAGCTTGGCCATCGTACCATCCCCTTTTGGCGACCTCGCTGTCGGTTCATGGCCGCTCTCGATTTAACGCTTTCTATGCTTCGCGCAAACTGGAAAGGGTCGGATTTTCTATGACTGACGATCGCAGGCAAGCGTTGGGGCTCGAAGGCGCGGATTTCGGTCTCGGGCTACGTCCAAGGAACATCGGCGCGCGGGTCAAGCGGGTCGAGGATCGGCGGTTGCTGACCGGCCACGGCGCCTTCACCGACGATCGTATCGTCCCGGGTGCATTGCATATTGCATTTTGCCACAGCGATCATCCGCACGCTCTGATCTCGCGGATCAGCACCGCGGCGGCAGAAGCGATGCCGGGCGTAATCGGCGTCTATACCGCGAGAGAGCTCAACGGTTTGATCGAGCCGGTGTATGCCACTTCGCGGCTGCCTGATTATCACTCGACCGCGCTGTATCCACTGGCGCGCGAAAAAGTCCGTTACGTCGGCGAGCCCGTTGTCGCTGTCTTGGCCGAGAGCCGTTACTGCGCAGAGGACGCGCTCGACCGGATCGAGATCGCCTACGAACCGCTCGAAATCGTGATCGACCCCGAGAGGGCTGCATTCAAGGACGCGCCGCTGCTGCACGAAGAGGCGGGGACGAACATCCTCGCGACCCGGGCGTTTGCGCGCGGCGATCTTGCCGAGGCGATGGCGCGGGCCACGGTGCGCGTCGGCGGCCGATTCCGGTTCCGCCGGAAGGCGCCTGTCGCCCTTGAGCCCCGTGCCTGTCTCGCGGAGTACGATCGCGGGCGCCGTTTGCTAACCCTGACCTCATCGACGCAGATTCCAGGCATTCTCCGCGACGTTCTGGCCGAGTTTCTCGAGATGTCGGGACATGGCGTTCGCGTCCTCGCACCCGATGTCGGAGGCGGCTTTGGCGGCAAGGCATCGCTCTATCCGGAGGAGATGATTGTCTCGGTGCTCGCCCGTCACCTCGGCCGCGCGGTGCGCTGGAATGGCAGCCGATGGGAGGATCTCGCCTCGACGACCCATGGTTTTGACGAAATCGTTGAAGCCGAACTCGGGCTGGATCGGGACGGCCACATTCTGGCGCTTGCCGCCGAGGTGATCGGCGATGTCGGGGCCTATTCGATCTATCCGTGGACTGCCGCGCTCGAGCCCGTCCAGGTCGCGAGTTTCCTGCCGGGTCCCTACCGGGTGCCAACCTATCGCGGACAGGTACGGGCGGTCGCAACCTGCAAGACCCCGACCGGCCCGTATCGCGGCGTCGGCCGGCCAATCTCGACCTTTGTCATGGAGCGGCTGATCGACATGGCGGCGCAGCGTCTTGCGATCGATCCCGTTCAACTTCGTCTGCGGAACTTGATCCGAGCCGACGAGCTCCCTTACCGGGTCGCCTCCGGCATCGTCTGGGACCGTTCCGGCTTTGTCGACAGCCTGACGAGCGCGTGCCAGGCCGCCGGCTACCAGCTGCTGCGCGAGGAACAGGTCAAGGCAAGGGCCGAAGGGCGGCTCGTTGGCATTGGCATCGCCACCTACGCGGAACTGACCGGCATCGGGTCTCGCATCTCGGCAGCACCGGGGATGCCGATCAACACCGGAACAGAAACCGCCACGATCCGCCTCGATTTAACCGGGGCGGTAACCGGCAGTTTCGGGGTTGCCTCACACGGCCAAGGGCTTGAGACCACGCTCGCGCAGGTGATTGCCGACGAGCTCGGCGCCCGGATCGAGGACATTCAAATCCTGCAGGGCGACAGCGCCGTCGTCGCGCATGGCACCGGAAGCTATGCGAGCCGCAGCGCGGTGCTGGCCGGAGGAGCGGCGACGTTGGCAGCGCGCCTGCTCAAGGAGAAGGTGATCCGTGCGGCCTCGCACCTGCTCGAAGCGGCGGTCGATGACATCGAGGCCGCCGACGGACGAGTGTTCGTCTCGGGTACCGACCGCTCCGTGACCTTCCGGGAGATTGCAAGGGCGGTTTATTCCGAAATCGGGCGCCTGCCGAGAGAGGCGCGCGAGGAAATGGAGGTCACCAAACTCTATGACCCGTATTTCGGCACGACGACATGCGCGACGCACATCGCCGCACTGGAAATCGAGTTGCTCCGCTTTGCGGATGAGCAGCCGCTGCCACCGCCGACGCACACAACTTATACGCCGTTCCGGAGCGTTACCTAAAACCTAGTTTCGAAACTCGTCGTCGTCGGTGCTCCACTAACATATTGAAATAAATGGCGTCCCCGGCGTGAACTCGAACACGCGACCCACAGTTTAGGAAACTGTTGCTCTATCCTACTGAGCTACGGGGACACTCAACGGTTCTTCGTTCTGCTCGGCTCCCTGGGGACGGCCGACCCCTTGGTGCAATCCCTATTTGTAGAGCTAGGATACAGCGCGGCGAAGGTCGGGACAACCGGGAGGCACCGGCGGCGCAAACTCTGACGGAGGGCTGGATTCGGATGCCGTCGTAACGCGCGCCAGATCCGCCAGCGTCTTTTGCTCTCGCTGCATCCTCGCACAACCTGCGCCTTCGGTGGATATTCCGTCGCGGCCTCTTCATCACCATTCGGTTCGTTTGGTATGATAGAACGGCGCGTGCTCAACCGGAGGCCCAGCCCCAATTCCGGGCTCACCACCGGTGCGGTCGTAGAAATTCGCCAAGCGACAGAAGAGACGAATATAGAGCGCCTGTCAGAGCACACCGCTGATGGTGCATCCCCGGAGTGCTTCAAAAAGGGCGCAGCGTTGTCCCTGGACGTCTGGGCGATACAAATGCCTGCTGAGGCCTATGCCGTCATACCTTCGTGAGCAATGTACCTCCCGTCGCGCCTTACGACTTGGTTGGCCTTGGACAGAGCGGTAAGAGCGTTCGATACCGACATCGCGCCGGACTTGTCGCCCTTGAGCCCCATTTTTTCAAGGATCTCCCCTCGAGTGAGCCCGCCGGGATTACTCTTGATGATTCCAAGCAACGCGTTTCGCTTACTCCCTCGGCGGCCTTGCGGGGCACGTCGCTGCCGTATTTGAGATGGTCCCTTGCCCTGCTTGGCTGCTTCGTAAGCGTTTATCGCCGAGAGTTCCCGGCCGATCGTGGCAAGCTGCTCCGCGAGCGCTTGCTGCTGGGCAACGATCGTCTCGCGTTCTCTGGAAAGACGCTCACGCTCCTGATCTATGAAAGTCTCAAAGGTTTGTGCCATTCGTCCTCTCCGTTGTTGATCGGAGAGATAGTAGCCAGCTTTTGTAGCGATGCATAGTCTCGCGCGTTCCGCGGGTAGGTGTGCAAGTCGTAGATGCGTCCCATTGGATCTTTTGCCGTAGAGCGCACGCTCGATTGTCCCTTATCCAACGGGGAACGAGCGTGTTTGCCGCGAGTGTGCTATTTCCTTCTAGTTCCGCCGCGCGGCGAGGATCGCTACCGGATAGGCGTATTCGAGCCGGTCGCCGTCGTGGCACACCGGGATGCCGAGGCGGTCGTCGGCGACCGAGGCAACGAACATCTCGGTGACCTTGGCCTCGTCGCCCGGGTTAGGGAACGAGCGGGCCAACAAGTTCTTCACCTCGTCGCGCAACTCGTAAAAGCTTGCTTGAGGCTCGGCGAGGCCGGCGCTGGTGAACAGACCTTTCAACTCGGCCAACGGCAGCGCGCGAACATGTGAGGGATCGCGCAGTTTTTCTAGCCGGTTGAACGCTGCGGCTTTGGCGGGGTCGGCCGAAGCGCAGGTGTCGACCACGACGATTCGGCCGCCTGGCGCGCAAACCCGCACCATCTCGCGCAATACCGCGAACGGGTCGGGGAAGTGGTGCACGGCAAAACGGGTCACCACGATCGTAAATGATGCTTCGGGCCAGGGCAAAAAAGCGACATCGCCCTCGCGCCACGCGACATTGGCGATCCGTTGTTCGGCCGCGAGGGTGCGCGCGCGATCGAGCATCGCTGGCGTCATGTCGATGCCGGTAGCATGGTGCACATGGGGAGCAAAGGCGCAGACGACGATCCCGCCGCCGCATGCGACGTCGAGCAATATGTCGTCCGGCGCCGGCGCGGCGGCCTCGACGATCATCTTCAACGCGCCGCCGTCGGTAATTGGTGTCGCGGTGCTGAACGGCGTCGCCTGGCGGGTGAACTGATCGCGAATCAGGCTACCGTGAGCTTCGTTGGTCATCGCCCGACTACTCCTCCAATTGGCCGAGATCCGGCAACGGCCAGCGCTCAGCGGCATACCGGCATGTTAGCCCCATTTGTCGAGGCGGGGCAGCGCACCATCTCTGCTCGGTGTGATCCCCGTCCGGTATCGAGAACGATGATCAATGTTGCGCATTCTGGCCCGCTTCTGTTGGCCTCGTTCTTGGCTTCGTCGGTAGAATGCGTAGAGGCGCTGACCATCGTGCTAGCGGTCGGCGCGATTCGCGGATGGCGGCCGGCGCTATTTGGTGCGGCGTTGGCGGCGGCGCTGTTGACGGTGCTCGTCGCCGTCTTTGGTGCGGGGCTGAGGCTGCTTCCGCTTGCCTCGCTGCAGACCGCGATCGGCATCCTGTTGCTGCTCTTCGGCATGCGGTGGCTGCGCAAGTCGGTGTTGCGCGCGGGCGGGGTCATCGCGCTGCGCGACGAGAGCGCCAATTACGCGAGCCAAACCGAGACCTTGCGAGGCGCGCCCGGGGAAGCTCGCAGATGGGACCCGCTTGGCATCGCGACGAGCTTTAAGGCGGTGACCTTGGAGGGGATCGAAGTAGTGTTCATCGTCATCGCGGTAGGCACCGTTGGCGGCGCCCTGGCCCCGGCAGCGGTCGGCGCGCTGGCCGCAGCCATCCTGGTGGCAGCAGTCGGTGTGGTGCTGCACCGCCCGCTGGCGCGGGTGCCGGAAAACATGCTGAAATTTGCGGTCGGCGTCATGCTGTCGAGCTTTGGCACGTTCTGGATCGGCGAAGGCTACGGCGTCCAGTGGCCGGGCGGTGACCTGTCGGTGCTCGGGCTGATTGCCGGCTTTCTGGTCATTGCCCTGCTCAGTGTTGGCGCAATTCGCCGCGTCCGTCGCCATGCCGCGCTCGCCCCAGCAGCTTGAGGAGCGGGTTCGATGGGCCGGATCAAATTGATCGGGCGGGAGGTTCTCGGCTTGTTTGCCGAGGACGCGCGGTTTACATCCGCGCTCGCCATCTGGATTGTCACTGTGGCGGCAACCCGGCCGTGGTGGCAAACCGCGCCGCGTTTCGCCGCGATCACATTGTTCGCCGGGTTTGCCCTGATCCTTTGCGAAGACGTGCTGCGCACGGCCCGGCGCGGTTGAGCGACAATGCGACCACAGCGCGGCGGAAATTGGCCATTATGAAAATGGTGCATAATCGTTATTCACGTATATGAGATGCGCAAGGCAGCCATGTCGAGGGTGACCTATCAAGGTCAGAGGCATTTGCCTACATATTGCGGTGCAGCAAGAGCGTATGGGTGTTTGCTATGCCGGAATATATAGAGGAAGAGGGCGAGCGCGGATTTGCAGAGCGCTATTTGGGCGGTTGGCGGATGATCGCCTCGGCCTGGGTGGTCGCGATCGTCTTCGTGGCGCTGTTTGCCGCGGTCCAGGCTGTGGCGTCGCTGCATAGGACCTCGCCGCACCAAGCGATGCTCGCAGGCGCGGTGATCCCGCGGCACGATCCGAGCTGCGCCGGAGCGGTCGACCTGACTAAACCGGCTCCGCTGTCGTGCTCCGTCGATTTACAGAATGGGATCGAGCGGGCCGAGGCCTCCTATTACGGTTGGTGAGCCGCCGGTAGCGGCGGTTCGGCTGACGCAGCGGGAGACTGCGCCGCATTTTGCTGCGCATCGACGGCGGCAAGCTGCGCCGCGATCTGGTCAGCAGACAGGTTAATCGTCTTCTCGTCGCCGGCATGGTCGGTGAAGATCACCGACAAGCCCCTTGGGCTCGCCCGCAACTCGTTTTCAGGGATATTTGCGGCGAATTCCTCAGCATAGGAACAGCCGCCGCTGCAAGTGATTTCCTCGCGGCTGATCGGGATAAAGACCTGCGCACGCCCCGCATTGTCACGTGCGGCGTCCCAATTGCGTTCGGCCCCATCATAGCTGTCGGAAACATAGAGCTGGTCGGCAGTCTCGCCGGTTTTGCGATCGACGAAGCTGCGCAGGCAATAAAAGTTAGTCCCCGGAGTGCCGAGATAAGGCGGCGCATGCTGTGCTTTCGGACCGACCAGCGCGATAAACCGTCCCGACAGATGCTCGCGCACTTCTACCGTGGGTACGCGGCTATTCGGGCTCGGGCCGGCGCCGGGAGTTGCGGACGAGTATCCCGACGAACCCAGCGGGGAGCACGCGCTTAGCGCCACGCCAAAAACGACAGGGAGGATGCCTTGCCGGCAGACTGTCATCAGCCGCCGAGGATTTCGAGGTTGTCTTCTCCAAGCGACGGCGCTGATTTCGCGAAGGGCGGGCGGATGCCGTCGAAGGACAGCGGCAGGCCCACCAATGACAACGGTCGGTGTGGGGAGCTCGCCGAGAAACGCTGGATTAGGCCGAGGGCCGCGGTCTGCGCATCTGCGACCACTTGGTCGACGGTCTGCATCGGGCCGTTCGGGATTCCCGCTGCATCGAGTCGCGCCGCCCAAATCGCGATCGGCTCTGCCGCAAAGATATTTTCGAGGATA
>CAVPTU010000009.1:0-164586 GCA_963708565.1 uncultured Alphaproteobacteria bacterium | reverse complement strand
ATGCGCGCCAAGCGCTCTTCGCGCACCTCGTCGACGGAACGGCCGGTCAGCTTCGCATCTTGCGCGATGAGCCGCTCGCCGCGTTCGGTCTGGGTGGTCCCGGGCGAAATCGCGTTGATGCGCACGTTGTGCGGCGCGAGTTCCTTGGACAGCCCGCGGGTGAAGTTGAGCACCGCGGCGTTGGCGGTGCTCCCGGTCAGGAACGAGGGTATGGGGTTGCGGGCTGCGCCGCCGACGATGTTCACGATGCGCCCGTCGCGCCGGGCAATCATCGCCGGTACGACCGCCCGCGTCATGCGGATGTAACCGAGCAGTTTCAGGGTCCAGGCGTCGAGGAACGCCGAATCGGGAAGCTCGAGAAACGCCCCGCCCATCGCGGAGCCGGCGTTGTTGATGAGGATGTCGATGCGACCGAACGCCGCGACCACGTCGCTAGCGGTCCGCACGACGTCGTCGGGCCGCGAGAGATCGGCCGCGACGACGACCACGCGTGGCACATCGGTACCGCGCCGGTCCGCCGTCGCGCGCAGTGCTTGCGCCGCTGCCGCCAGGCGGTCCGCGTCCCGGCCGGCGATCGCGACATGGACGCCTTCGGAGACGAGCATCTGCGCGCAGGCGAGGCCGATGCCGGCGCTCCCGCCGGTGATGAGGGCGGTCTTTCCGCAGGTCCAAATCCATGGGCTTCGCTTCTGTTTGACGTCGACCGGGCCTGTGATAGGGTTACGCCTCAACCTCGTGAGACCCTTGCGCGGTGGGGTCTTTTTATGTAGCCGGTTCTACACCGAAGGAGCACGTTTGAACACCAGGACCGCGGCGGATCCGCATGAGTAAGTTGTCCGTCGAGGAGATCAAGCGGGCGAGCCACGGGCTGCGTGGATCGATCCCCGAAGAGCTCGCCACGCCGGTCGACCACTTCGGCGAGGAATCCATCCAGCTGCTGAAGTTCCACGGGGTCTACCAGCAGGACGACCGGGATGCCCGCAAGTCCGACCGCGAAACGGGCGCCGGGCGCGATTATAGCTGCATGATCCGCACCAAGTGCCCCGGCGGCTTTTTGCCGGCCGAGTTCTATCTCGCCGTCGACCAGTTGACCGAGCTCTTCGGTAACGGCACGATCCGCGTCACGACGCGCGGCGCACTGCAACTGCATGGCGTGCGCAAATCCAACCTGCACGAAGTCATCCACCAGATCAACGAGCACCTCGGCTCGACGCTCGCGGCCTGCGGCGACGTCAACCGTAACGTCATGGCCACGCCGTATCCGCTGCGGCGGCCCGACTACGACGCCGCGCACGCGGCCGCGTTTGCCATCGCCGACGCCGCTCACGCCGCGCACGCAAGCCTACTACGAGATTTGGCACGACGGAGAACTCGCGCACTCGACCAAGCCCGCCGGTCGACGAACCGATCTACGGCGCCGCGTATTTGCCGCGCAAGTTCAAGGTCGCGGTCACGGTGCCGGGCGACAACTCGGTCGACCTCTACACGAACGACATCGGCGTCATCCCGATCGACGCTAGCGACGGGACCGCTCGAAGGCTACAACCTCACCGTCGGCGGCGGCCTCGGCATGACGCACGGGAAACACGCCACCTTTCCGCGCTTGGCCGACGAGTTCGCGTTCGTCCCGCCCGAGCGCCTGATCGCCGCCGTGCAGGCGATCGTGATCGTCCAGCGCGACTACGGCGACCGCACGAACCGCAAGCATGCGCGGCTGAAGTACACCATCGAAGACCGCGGAATCGATTGGTTCCGCGGCGCGGTCGAAGCGCAGGCTGGGTTCACGCTCGGCCGGTGGCGCGAGTTGCCCGCATGGACGCGTTCCCGAATACCAGGGCTGGGTCGCGCAAGGCGACGGCAAGTGGTTCTACGCGCTGGGAATCATGAGCGGACGTATTGCCGATCGCGGCACGGTGAAGCTCAAGACCGCGCTTGCGCGAGATCGTCGCGCAAACCGGGCGCAATCTCGTCGCGACGCCCGATCCAGTCGCTCTTGATCGTCGACGTCGACGCCGCCCAGCGCGCGACGATCGATGCCATCCTGCAGGCCCACGGCGTCGCCAACGACGCCGACGAGTTCGAACGCAAAGCGCTCGCTTGCCCGGCGCTCCCGACCTGCGGTTTGGCGCTGGCCGAAGCCGAGCGGTTCCTGCCCGAACTGCTCGACGGACTGCGCGAGGCGTGGTATGGCGCCGGTTTGGGTGAGGGCGTGCCGACGATTCGCATGACCGGCTGCCCGAACAGTTGCGCCCGTCCCGTCCACCGGCGAGATCGGGATCGTCGGCATGAGCCTCAATACGCTACATCATTTCGGTCGGCGGCAACGCCGGATCGACGCGCCTCAACACGGTATACCGCGAAAAGGTGCGCGGCGAACGAGATCGCGCGGCGTCTGGCGGAACTCTTTGCGGCCTATGCCGCCGACCGGCGACGGGCGAAGCGTTCGGTGACTTCTGCGTCGACGCCGAGCCCGCACTCGTCTAACGTCGGCGTTAGCGCTTCGGCGAGCCCGCCCGTTCCTTGATGGCCGCTGGCGTCGGCGCCGGCGTCGGCTCTCAGGCGCAGAGCAGATCGACGAGGCGAACGCCAGCAGCGACGCCGCAGACGAAGGCGAACCGAAGTCGTCGGCCGAACATTCCCCTGTGGCTGCCGCGCACGAACGACGAGACGTGCAGCGCCAGCGCGCCGAAGGCGATGCCGAAACCCAAGGTCAGTTGCTGAAAGGTATTCGCGATCGAGCGGCCGCGCTCATCCGCTCGGGCGGGATGTCGCCGTACGCGAGCGAGTTGAACGAGCCGAACTGCACCGAGCGCGACGCCCAGCGACGACCAGAACGGCACGATGACGCGCGACCGGCGTGGACGGCTGAAGAACCGCACACACCAGCACGAAGAACGCGACGATCAGCCCGTTGAAGACGAGCGTGCGGCGGAAACCGAATCGCTGCAGCACGCGCTTCGAGAAGAACTTCATCGCGAAGTCGCCTGCGGCGCAGGTCATCACGACCGCGCCCGAGGCGAAGGCGCTTATGCCGAAACCGACCTGAAAGAGCAGCGGCCACAAGAACGGCGTCGACCCGACCACGATTCGAAATCCGGTTCCGGCGAAGAGCGTGGTGATCGCGAAGGTCGGGATATTGAAGAGCGAGAGATCGAGCAGCGGATGGCGCGCGCGCGCGCAAATGGACGAAGGCGAGCACGCACAGGACCGCGCCGGCGGTCAGAACGCCGGCTGTAGCCCTCGACGGCGGGGCGCCCAAACTCGTCGAGCCCGAACATCAGCGTCGCGAGGCCGCCGCCGCTCAGCACGAAGCCGACCAGTCGAACGGCCGGCGGTCGGGCTCGCGATAGTTCTGCATCAACAACAGCACCAGCGCCAAGCCCAGCGCGCCGATGGGCACGTTCAGAAAAAGATCCAGCGCCACGACGCGTAGGTCGTGATGAACCCGCCGACGGGCGGACCGACCACCGGCGCGATGAAGCCCGGCGTCACCTGCACTGGTGGATGCACGAGATCGCGCTTCTCGGCCGTGCGCAGCACCACGAGCCGGCCGACCGGCACCATCATCGCGCCGCCGACGCCTTGCAGGATACGCGCCCCCGTGAATTTCCACAAGCTTTTCGAGTCCGCACAGCACCGAGGCGAGCGTGAAGACCACGATCGCGAGCGCGAAGATCGGCCGCGCGCCGAAGCGGTCGGCCACCCAGCCGCTCGCCGGGATGAACACGGCGAGCGTGAGCAGGTAGGCCGTGATGCCGATGCTGACGTTGATCGGGTTGTCGTGAAACGAGCGCGCCATCTGCGGCAGCGCGGTCGCGATCACCCTGCCGGCTCGCCAGCATCGTCCGCCGCTCCGGCGGCACATCCATCTCCTCGAAGCCCTGATCGAGCAGCGCCGCCATGTGCGCGTCACGCTCGGGGTTGGAGCCGGCGCCGAGGACAACGCCGATCAGGCGCACACCGCTGTGCACCGCGCTGGTGACGAGATTGTGCCCGGAGGCTTCGGTGTAGCCGGTCTTCATGCCGTCGGCGCCCGGATACGACGCCAGCATCCGATCGTGGTTGAAGATCACGCGACGCTGGAAGGTGAAGCTGTGGATGCTGAAATAAGGATAGAAGTTCGGGAAGTCGGTCAGCAGGTGCCGGGCCAGGACCGCGAGGTCGCGCGCCGTGGACCACTCGTCCGGATCCGGCAGGCCCGAGGCATTGGTGAAGGTTGTGTGGCTCATGCCCAGCGCGCGGGCGCGCAACGTCATCATCTGGGCAAACCGATCCTCCGAGCCGCCAAGCAGTTCGCCGAGCGCGGCGGCTGCGTCGTTGGCGGACTTGGTGACCAGCCCAAGGATCGCTTCCTCCACAGTCAGCCGCGTACCGGGGACGAGACCGAGCTTGGACGGCTCCATCGCCGCGGCATGGGGGGATACCGGTACCAACTGATCGGGGGCAATGCGGCGGTCGCGCAAAGCCTCGAAAACCATATAGAGGGTCATGAGCTTGGCGAGGCTCGCCGGATGGCGCGGCGCGTCCGGGTTCGCCGCCTCGAGCACGTTGCCGGTCGCCGCGTCCATTACGATCGAGCTGTAGCGGGCCGAACCGATCTGCGCCTTGGCGAGGGTGGGAAGCGCCACGATGGCGACGACCGAACTCGCCAGAGCGGCCAGACGCGTCACAAACTTGCGTCCCTGGCGCTCTATCGCAGCCATTCCTTGCCCACCTCCAGCGGTTGTCTGGAACTCTAGGGGCCCACCGTCGCGGCTGTCCAGCCGAAATCCGCACGAAAAGAGAAAAAACTGAAAGGGTTATCGGCGAGTCCTTGCACAAGCGCGAGCGCTGAAAACGCGGACCAAGACAACTGCGAAGTATTCTTGTGCACTGCACAAAAACCGCTTGATCCCTGACGCGCGCCGGCCTATATCCGGCCTGTGCTGCATTGCAGCAAAACCGTTCGGCAAGCAACTCGAAGGTGCGGCAGCTGGCGCAGCGGCCGTTCACCAGGAGGTTAACGCGCATGGCAAGCAGACCAAAGGTGATCGAATCGGCCGCCATCGAGGATCAGACGGCGGACGCGGCAAAGGGCTTCGAATCGACGGTATCCGGGCTGAAGGAAGGCATGGCTCAGGCGACCGCCGGATTCGTGGACACTCAGGCAAAGGTGAAAGAAGGTATGGAAAAGGCGATGAAAACGGCTGAGGAACTGATGGCCTTCAGCCAGGGCAACCTGGAAGCGATGGTCAAGTCCGGCCAGATCTGGGCGGCCGGCGTGCAGGATATCGGCAAGCAGATCGCGGCGAATGCACAGGCGTCGTTCGACGAGACGATGTCCGCCTTCAAGGCCCTGACGTCGGCGAAGTCGCTGAAGGACGCGCTCGACCTTCAGGCGGGCCTGGCACGCACGACGTTGGAGAAGACGCTTGCCGAGTTGGGCAAGCTGACCGACGCCTCGATGAAGCTGACCGAGCAGACGCTGGCACCGCTTACCGCCCGCGTCACCCTGGCAATGGAGAAGTTTGCCAAGGCCGGCTGATCGAACGACCATTACCGGCCGGCGGCGCCGTTGAACTCGATCCAAGGGCGCGCCGGCCTCCTTTCGGGTTAACCCGACGGATTAAGAAAGCCCTGGCCTCACGCCAGGGTTTTTTGTGTTGTGATACGCCGGCTTAATCTTTGCCGGTCAATGCTCTTTTAACCCACCGCTGCCTTCCGATATGGTTCGTGCCTCGGTAGGCAATGGAGTGGGGACTCCATGGCCTGAGGCACAGACAGGCTCGTCCCGACTTGGCGGGGGTGTCGCGGCAGATGGGCGCGGAAGTACGATGAGCGACAGCGACAGACGTGGCGGCAACGGCAATACCGAAGGCCCCAACACCGGGGTGGTCGTCCGTGCGCGGCCCAAGACGCGCAAACCGGCGATGTATAAGGTATTGATGCTGAACGACGACTACACGCCGATGGAGTTCGTCGTCCACGTCCTGGAGCGATTCTTTCAAAAAACCCGCGAGGAAGCCACCAGGATCATGCTGCACGTCCATCGCCGCGGCGTGGGCGTTTGCGGCGTCTATACCTACGAGGTGGCCGAGACAAAAGTGACGCAGGTCATGGATTTGGCGCGACAAAACCAGCATCCTCTGCAATGCACGATCGAGAAGGAATGATTGCGGGGCCTGGACGAGTAGTGACCACATGGCAGGGACAGACGGACTCGGCCCTTTGCCTGAGTTGACTGCCGGCCGGACCACCGGAGATGATCTGGTCCAGCTCATAGACTTCAGCGCGTAGGAGCGTCGACGACCATGCTTTCACGGAACCTCGAACAGACGCTGCATCGCGCTCTGTCGCTCGCCAGCGAGCGCCATCACGAATATGCGACACTGGAGCACCTGCTCCTGGGCTTGGCTGACGATACCGATGCCGCGACGGTGTTGCGTGCCTGTGGGGTGGACCTCGACAAGCTGCGCAACGACCTTTCCGAGTTCCTCGACAAGGATCTAGCCGGGCTTGCGACCGACCGGGCGGGCGATCCCAAGCCGACCGCCGGCTTCCAGCGCGTCGTGCAGCGCGCCGCCATCCACGTTCAGTCGTCCGGCCGAGACGAGGTGACCGGAGCAAACGTGCTGGTGGCACTGTTCTCCGAGCGCGAGAGCCACGCGGTGTACTTCCTCCAGCTGCAGGACATGACGCGGCTCGACGCGGTCAACTTCATCAGCCACGGCATCGCCAAGGCGCCAGGACGGTCCGCGCAGCGCCCGGTGCAGGGCACCGGTAGCCAGCCGGAAACACATCAGGAACAGGAGCGCGAGGAAAAACCGAATCGGCGCAACCAGGACGCGCTGTCCAATTACTGCGTGAACCTGAACAAGAAGGCGATGGCGGGAAAGATCGACCCACTGATCGGGCGCGAGAGCGAGATCGAGCGCACGATCCAGATCCTGTGCCGGCGCACCAAGAACAACCCGCTCTATGTCGGCGATCCTGGCGTGGGCAAGACTGCGATTGCCGAGGGGTTGGCGAAGCGTATCGTGGAAGGCGACGTACCAGAGGTGCTGGCCCGTTCCACCATCTACGCACTCGACATGGGCGCGTTGCTGGCAGGCACGCGCTACCGAGGCGACTTCGAGGAGCGGTTGAAGGCGGTTGTGTCCGAGCTGGAAAACCAGCAGGGCGCGATCCTGTTCATCGACGAAATCCACACCGTCATCGGCGCCGGCGCCACATCGGGTGGTGCGATGGATGCCTCGAACCTTCTGAAGCCGGCTCTGGCGTCGGGCAACCTGCGCTGCATCGGCTCGACCACCTACAAGGAATTCCGCAACTATTTCGAAAAGGACCGCGCGCTGGTCCGCCGCTTCCAGAAGATAGACGTGAACGAGCCGAACCTTGAGGACAGCGTCAAGATCCTCCGCGGCCTGAAGACCAACTATGAGCGCCATCACAAGGTGCGTTACACCGACGAAGCGATCCGCGCCGCGGTCGAGCTGTCGGCGAAGTACATCAACGACCGCAAGCTGCCCGACAAGGCGATCGACGTGATCGACGAGGTTGGTGCTTCGCGCATGCTGCTGCCCGAGCACAAGCGGCGGAAGACGGTTACGCTGCGTGATGTAGAAGAGATCGTGGCAAAGATAGCGCGCATTCCTCCCAAGAGCGTGTCGGCCGACGACAAAGAGACTTTGCGCAACCTCGAGCGCGATCTCAAATCGATGGTGTTCGGTCAGGACAGGGCGATCGAGGCGCTGTCGGCGGCGATCAAGCTGGCGCGCGCCGGGCTGCGCGAGCCGGAGAAGCCGATCGGCAACTACCTGTTCTGCGGCCCGACCGGCGTCGGCAAGACCGAGGTCGCACGCCAGCTTGCCGCCACCATGGGGATCGAGCTGATCCGCTTCGACATGTCGGAATACATGGAGCGTCACTCGGTGTCGCGGCTGATCGGCGCGCCGCCGGGCTATGTGGGGTTCGACCAGGGCGGCCTGCTGACCGACGCCATCGACCAGCATCCACACGCGGTGCTGCTGCTCGATGAGATCGAGAAGGCGCATCAGGACCTGTTCAACATCCTGTTGCAGGTGATGGACCACGGGAAGCTGACCGACCACAACGGCAAGACGGTCGACTTCAGGAACGTGGTCCTGATCATGACGACGAACGCCGGAGCGTCGGATCTTGCGAAGGAAGCAATCGGCTTCGGCCGCGAGAACCGCGCGGGGGAGGACGAGGACGCGATCAAGCGCCTGTTCACTCCGGAATTCCGCAACCGCCTCGACGCGACGATCGCCTTCGCCGGCCTCACGCCGGAGATCGTTGGGCGCGTGGTGGAGAAGTTCGTCATGCAGCTTGAGGCCCAGCTCGCCGACCGCAACGTGACGATCGAGCTGTCATCGGCGGCGAAGGAGTGGCTGGCAGAGCGCGGCTACGACAAACTGTATGGCGCGCGCCCGCTGGCGCGCGTGATCCAGGAGTACATCAAGAAACCGTTGGCCGAGGAGTTGTTGTTCGGCAAACTGGTGAAGGGCGGCTCCGTAAAGGTCACGCTGACGGACGGCAAGCTCAACTTCGAGATCATCGAAGCCGCGCTGCCCGCACTGCCGAAGCCCGACGAAGACGGCGACGGCGGGGTCGATCGCGAGGAGATCGAAGCGTAGCCCGCGCCGCGGCCGGGAGCCTTCCCGGCCATCGTCGCCCATGAGCCTCGCTCAACTGTTTCGCACGTGGCTGCGCGATACAGCAGGCAGAGTTACGGCGGTCGTGTGAGGAACCGGCTGTTCACCAAGGAGCCCGCATGATGATGCGATCCCTGCCGGCCCTCGCGCTCTTGCTGCTGCCGCTCGCCGCCAACGCCGAAGGGCTGCTGCCAACCCATCGCATTCCCGCGGACCTTGCCAGTCAGGCGGTGGCGGAAGCCGTCGCAGCGTGCGCCAAGCAGGGCTATGCCGAGACCGCCGTGCTGGTCGATGCGGACGGAGTGCGGCAGGCCATGCTGCGGGGCGACCGCGCCGGCAGCCACACGCTCGACAGCGCCTACGACAAGGCCTACACGGCCGCCTCGTTCAAGACCGACACCAGCGCGCTGTTCGAGCGGTCGAAGACCGTACCGGGCTTCGCCAATCTGTTTACGCAACTGCCGCACCTGATGCTGTTCGGCGGCGGGATCGTCATCAAGGTGGGCGACGAGGTGGTCGGCGCAATCGGCGCCGCGGGTGCTCCGGGCGCGAACCTCGACGATGGCTGCGCGCACGCCGGGTTGGACAAGATCCGCGATCAGCTCAGGTAGCCGTTCGCTCAATACGACTTCGGCAGGTCCAGCACCCGCTCGGCAAGATAGCTCAGGATGAGCTGGGGGCTGACCGGGGCGATGCGCGGGATCAGCGACTCACGCAGGTACCGCTCGACATGGTACTCCTGCGCGTATCCCATCCCGCCATGTGTCATCACCGCCTGCTCGCAGGCACGGAAGCCCGCCTCGCCGGCGAGATACTTGGCGGCGTTGGCTTCGGCCCCGCAGGGCAGGCCCTGGTCGTACAACCAGGCGGCCTTCATCACCATCAGGTTGGCCGCCTCCAGCTCCGCCCAGCATTTCGCCAGCGGGTGCTGGATCCCCTGGTTCTGACCGATCGGCCGCCCGAACACCACGCGCTCGCGCGCATAGCGCGAGGCGCGGCCCAGCGCGGCGCGGCCGATGCCGATCGCCTCGGCCGCGACCAGCACGCGCTCGGGGTTGAGGCCGTGCAGCAACGTGCGGAATCCTTCGCCTTCCTCGCCGATGCGGTCTTCCTCGGGCACCTCCATGTCCTCGAAAAACACCATGTTCGAATCCACTGCGTGCCGCCCCATCTTGTGGATCAGCCGCACCTCGGCGTGCGCGCGGTCGAGCGTGGTGTAGAACAGCGTCAAGCCATGGCTGTGGCGCTTCACCTGATCGAGCGGCGTGGTGCGCGCCAGCAGCAGGATCCTGGTCGCGACCTGCGCCGTGGAGGTCCAGATCTTGGTGCCGTTGATGATGTAGCGGTCGCCACGGCGCACTGCGCGGGTGGTGATTTGCGTGGTGTTCAGACCGGCGTTCGGCTCCGTGACGCCGAAGCACGCCTTGTCGTGGCCGGCGACGACGGGCGGCAGCATGCGCCGCTTCTGCGCCTCGGTGCCGAACACCACCACCGGGTTGAGGCCGAAGATGTTGAGGTGGATGGCGGAGGCGCCCGACATGCAGGCGCCAGATTCGGCGACCGCCTGCATCAGGAGGGCCGCCTCGGTGATGCCGAGACCGGCACCGCCATATTCCTCCGGCATGGCAATGCCGAGCCAGTTGCCCTCCGCCATGGCGGCGAAGAAAGCGTCCGGGTAGGTCGCGGTCCGGTCGCGCTCCAGCCAGTAGGCGTCGTCGAAGCGGCCGCAGAGCTTCAGCACCTCGTCGCGGATCTGCTGTTGCTGGTCGGTCAGGGCGAAGTCCATAGGCGGGGCCTTTCAGGGGCTGGCTGGCTGGGCCATATATGTTCCATGTATAACAAAGCGCTCAACACCCCCACGGCTGCGCGGTAAGGAGGCGGCGGTGTCGAACGGTCTTTACGATCAGGACTTTATGCCTGGGCCAACGAGCAGGCCGCATTGCTGCGCGCGGGTCGGGTGTCTGAAGCAGACATAGAGAACATTGCGGAAGAGATCGAGAGCATAGGCCGCAGCGAAAAGCGCGAGCTGGTCAATCGTCTGACTGTGCTCTTCTTGCACCTGCTAAAGTGGCGCTTCCAACCCGGGCTGCGCAGCAACAGTTGGCGGCTCACGAGTGAGGAGCAACGTTACCGCTTGGAGGATCATCTCAAGGACAATCCGAGTCTGAAAGGACAGCTCGGACAAGCCATGCCGGATGCCTACCGGCTGGCGTTGGTTGAGGCAGAACGCGAAACCGGCTTGGCACGCACGACCTTCCCGACCGAGTGCCGATACACATTCGACGAGGCGATGAGCCCAGATTTCTGGCCGGAGTGAGCATGTACAGTCAGGCACTCAACGCTCCCACAGGTCCGGCCGACACCAGCGAGGCCGCCGAGCAGTTCCAGGCACGCATCGATGCGGAAGAGCGGATCGAGCCGAACGACCGGATGCCCGAGGCATATCGCCGCACGCTGGTCCGTCAGATCAGCCAACACGCGCATTCGGAAATCGTGGGCATGCTGCCGGAGGGCAACTGGATCACGCGCGCGCCCACATTGCGGCGCAAGGCCGCGCTGCTCGCCAAGGTGCAGGACGAGGGCGGACACGGGCTTTATCTCTATGCCGCGGCGGAGACACTCGGCGTGACGCGCGAAGAGCTGGTCGAGCAGTTGCTGACCGGCCGCGCAAAATACTCCTCGATCTTCAACTACCCGACGCTGACCTGGGCGGATATCGGCGCGATCGGCTGGCTGGTGGATGGCGCGGCGATCATGAACCAGATCCCGCTGTGCCGTTGCTCCTACGGCCCGTACGCGCGGGCGATGATCCGCATCTGCAAGGAGGAGTCGTTTCATCAGCGTCAGGGCTTCGAGATCATGACCACGCTCGCGCGCGGCTCGGCCGAGCAGCGGGCGATGGCACAGGATGCGCTGAACCGCTGGTGGTGGCCGAGCCTGATGATGTTCGGGCCGCCTGATTCGCAGTCGCCGCACTCGGATGCGTCCATGCGATGGAAGATCAAGCGCTTCACCAACGACTCGCTGCGGCAGAAATTCGTCGATGCGACCGTGCCACAGGGCCACTTTCTCGGGTTGACCTTCCCTGACGAGCAGCTGCGTTTCAATGAAGCGACCGGGCACTGGGAGTTCGGCACCATCGACTGGGACGAGTTTCGGCGTGTGCTCGCCGGCGATGGCCCATGCAATCGCGAACGCCTCGCCGCGCGACGCCGTGCGCACGAAGCAGGCGCGTGGGTACGCGAGGCAGCATTGGCCTACGCGGCCAAGCACCAGGCCCAGTCACATCGCGTGGCCGCCTGACGATGGTCGAACAGGCCACGCCGCTGTGGGAGGTCTTCATCCGCGCCCGCACTGGGCTGGCGCACAGGCACGTCGGATCCGTGCATGCTGCCGATGCGACACTCGCATTGCAGGCGGCGCGCGACGTCTATACGCGACGCGGCGAGGGGCTCTCCATCTGGGTCGTGCCGTCTGCTGCGATCACCGCGTCCGATCCGTCGGACAAGGACATGCTGTTCGAGCCGACCGGTTCGAAGATCTATCGCCACCCCACCTTCTACGAAGTGCCTGACGAAGTGGACAACATGTAGGTCACAGCCTGTAAAACAACGTACCTTGGCCAACAGGGATGAAACGCAATGAACGCCCCCGTCAACGTCGATCCGCGTGAAGACGCATGGTCGCTCCCGCTCGACAAGATCGATGTCAGCCAGCCGCGGCTGTATCAGGATGACGTCTGGCAACCGTATTTCGAGCGCCTGCGCCGGGAAGATCCGGTGCACTGGTGCGAGAACGGCATGTATGGCTCGGTACTGGTCGGTGACCAGATACCACGACATCATGCAGGTCGACACCAACCAGAAGGTCTACTCCTCCGATGCCATGATGGGCGGCATCGTGTTGCGCGACACGCCAATGGATTTCCGTCGCCCCAGCTTCATCTCGATGGATCAGCCGAAACACGACGAGCAGCGCAAGGTGGTGTCGCCTGTCGTCGCGCCCGGCAACCTCCAGCGTCTTTCCGGCACTATCCGCGAGCGCACACAGCGCGTACTCGACGAATTGCCGCGCGGTGAAACGTTCGACTGGGTGGACCGCGTATCGATCGAGTTGACCACCCAGATGCTCGCCACGCTGTTCGACTTCCCGTTCGACGAGCGGCGCAAGCTCACCTACTGGTCGAATGTCGCGACAGTGAATACGCGCGCCGGCACGGAGATCGATTCGGATGAAAAGCGGGACGCGGTGCTCCAGCAGGCGATGGAGTACTTCGTCGACCTTTGGCACGAGCGCGCGAAGCAGGAGCCGCGCCCCGACCTGATCTCGATGCTGGCGCACGGCGAGGCAACACGCGATCTGCCTTCGCGACCGGCGGAATTCATGGGCAACATCCTGCTGCTGCTGGTCGGCGGCAACGACACCACACGGAACTCGATGTCGGGCGGTCTGTGGGCGCTGCACAACAACCCGGAGCAGTATCGCAAGCTCAAGAACAATCCCGCTCTCGTCACCAGCATGGTGCCGGAGATCATCCGCTACCACACGCCGGTGATTCACATGCGGCGCACGGCGCTGGAGGACGCGCAGCTTGGCGGCAAGCGCATCCGGAAGGGCGACAAGGTCGCGATGTGGTACATCTCCGGCAACCGCGACGATGCGGCGATAGACAATGCCAACGACTTCATCATCGACCGTGCGCGGCCGCGTCAGCATCTTTCGTTCGGCTTCGGGATCCACCGCTGCGTCGGCAACCGTCTGGCCGAATTGCAGTTGACGATCCTGTGGGAGGAGATCCTGCAACGCTTCCCGATGATCGAGGTGCTGGAGCCACCGACACGGGCCTATTCCAACATCCTGCGCAGCATTTCCTCGATGCCGGTGCGCATCCCCGTGCACTGAGGTCGTGACGACAACGACCTCAATCACTGTCGAGGAGACACCCCTCGTCCACCAGCTCCTTTGCCTGGCGGACGATGCGCTCATCCTCGGACACCGACTGTCGGAGTGGACCGGCCATGCGCCTATGCTCGAGGAAGAACTGGCGCTCGCCAACATCGCGCTGGATCTGATCGGCCAGGCGCGCTCGCTCTATAGCTACACCGGCACGTTGACCGGCCACACCGAGGATCAGCTCGCCTATCTGCGTGACGCGCCGGCGTGGCGGAATTGCCTGATGATGGAACTGCCGAACGGCGACTTCGCGTTCAGCATCGCGCGCCTGGTACTGGTATCGGCCTTCACCGACCCGTTCTGGCGCGCCTCGATCACGTCAACCGACAGCACGATCGCCGCCATCGCCGCAAAGGCGGAGAAGGAGACCGCCTATCACCTTCGGCACGCCGCGGAATGGCTGATCCGCCTCGGCGACGGGACAACGGAAAGTCACCGCCGCGCGCAGGACGCGCTCGATGAGCTATGGCCCTACACCGGCGAATTGTTCACCGACACGGCGGGCGATGCCGGTATCGTCGCGCCGCCACCGTCGCAGCGCGACACCTGGAACGCCACCATCGACGGCATCCTGGCACGCGCCACGTTGCAACGACCGCCGGATGGCTGGATGCAATCGGGTGGCCGCAGCGGACGACACACCGAACACCTCGGCCATCTGTTGGCGGAGATGCAATTCCTCCAGCGCAGCTATCCGGGCACCACATGGTAGACGTCGCCACGCTGCGTGAACGCGCGCTTGCCGCGCTGGAAACCGTCACCGATCCCGAGATCCCGGTGCTGACGATCAGCGACCTCGGCATCCTGCGCGACGTGTCGGTGCATGACGACACGGTCGAGGTGGTCATCACGCCGACCTACTCCGGCTGCCCGGCAATGAACATGATCGCGCTGGATATCGAAACGGCGCTCGCTCGTGCCGGCATCAAGACCCGCGTGCTCACCCGCCTGTCGCCCGCATGGACGACCGACTGGCTGACCGACGCGGCACGCAGCAAGCTTGCCGCCTTCGGCATCGCCCCCCCCGAACATACCGCGTCGCGCCGCGCATTGTTTGGCGAAGCGCATCCCGCCTGCCCGCACTGCGGCAGCGCCGATACGGAACTGATCAGCGAATTCGGCTCGACCGCATGCAAGTCGCTGCACCGCTGCCGCGCGTGCCGCGAGCCGTTCGACGCGTTCAAGTGTCATTGATCAACGAGGAGGAAGCCATGGCGCGACAGGCGATCACCACGGACAAGGCGCCCAAACCTGGCGGACACTTCGCGCAGGCGATCGCCGTTGAGGCGACCGGGCGGCTGGTGTTCATCTCCGGCATGGTGGCGCAGCGGCCCGATGGCACGATTGCCGGCGTTGGCGACATCGAGGCGCAGACCCGTCAGGTGTGCGAGAACATCAAGGCCGCGGTGGAGGCCGCAGGCGGCACGCTCGCCAATGTCTGCCGCGTCGATGTCTATGTGCGCAACATGGAGAACCTCGCGCCGATCCATAAGGTTCGGCGTGAGTTCTTTCCTTCGCCGCCGCCGGCATCCACGCTGGTCGAGGTGAGCAAGTTCACCCACCCCGACTACCTGATAGAGATGAGCGCGATCGCGGTGGTGTGACGCTTCGGCGGCGGCCGTAGCAACGCGTGTGGCTACATGGCGTTCGGCGACGCATATCGGAAGGACACCGATGGAGGCACGCCAATGCCAGCATTGCTCGATCCACGCGAGGAGCATTTCCACATTCCAAGCAGCCACGCCGGGCTGTCACTGTTCCTGCGCCATCTGCCACCGCCGGACGGCATCTCGCCCAAGGGCGTTGTACCTGTACGTGCACGGCGCAACGTTCCCGTCCGCGCTATCGATTGCACACCGCTTCGACGGCCGCTCGTGGCGCGATGAGCTTTGCGCCGCAGGGTTTCATGTTTGGGGGTTCGATTTCCACGGCTATGGTCATTCAGATCCCTACCCTGCCATGGCAGAACCGCCGGACGGCCGCGAGCCGCTCTGCACAGCGGAGGATGCCAGCCGACAACTTGAAGTAGTCGCGCACTTCATTTCTCAGCATCACCCGATACAACGGATTTCCGTCCTCGCGCATTCCTGGGGCACAATCGTCGCCGGTCGCTTCGCCGCGCGCTGCCCGGAGCTTGTCGAACGCCTCGTATTCTTCGGCGCCATTGCGCGCCGCAACGAGCGCACGGCGCCCGACTATCCGGCATGGCGTCTTGTTTCTCTCCAGGAACAGTTGCAGCGCTTCACGGCGGAGGTGCCAGCCAGCGAAGCGCCCGTGCTGTCCTGCCGTCATTTCGCCGAATGGGGCCAATGCTATCTGAACAGCGACCCGGCCAGCAGGACACGGCCTCCACCGAGCGTGAAGACACCGAGTGGGCCGTGGTTTGACATCGGTCGCGCCTGGGCAGGCGATCTCGCTTACGATCCGTCCCGTGTGAGCGCGCCAGTGGCGATCATCCGCGGCGAGTGGGACAGCATGTGCATGGACAACGACGCCGCGTGGCTGTTCGATGCCCTCACCTCGTCACCGATCCGGCGCGATGTGAAGATCAGTCGTGGCACCCATCTGATGCATCTCGAGACGAATCGCTATGCGCTGTATCGCGAAACACAGAATTTTCTTGCCGGCGGCGATGCACCGGCAAACATGGACTGATAAGGAGGACACGATGTTCGCGGTGATATTCGAAGTGCAGCCCAAGTCGGATCGCTGGGACCAGTATCTCGGTCTGGCAACACAGCTTCGCCCGGAGCTGGAGCGAATCGACGGTTTCATCGAGAATGTGCGCTACAGAAGCCGTCGCACCGAGGCGCGCCTGCTGTCCCTTTCGATCTGGGCGGACGAGAAAGCGGTGATCCGTTGGCGCACCCATGCCATGCATCATGGCGTGCAGGAAAAGGGGCGCTTCGAGGTATTCGAGGACTACCACCTGCGGGTCGGCGAAGTCACTGCCGACACGCAGATTCCACCCGGCCGAACGCTGAAGGAGCAGCGGTTCGACACAACGGATGTCGGCGCGGCGAAGGTCATCACAATCTCAGAAAGCAACGCACAGACCCTTCCGGAAGCCCGCCAAATGATGATCCGCGACGGCGTCCATGACGCCGAGTTGTACGAAAGCATAACCGAGCCGGGAAGTCTGCTGCTGCTGGTCTCGTGGCGAGATGCCGCCGCGGCGTACGCCTGGGAACCACCCGGATCGGCCCGCCACCGGCGTGTGCGCGTGATCCGCGACTACGGCCTCACCGATCGGCGGGAGGCACCCCAGTTCTATCCCGACGTAGCGCGGGGCGGCGCCCGCGGCTAGACTTGGCGCCGACCTGTTTGCCGAGGGAGACCGTCCATGAGCGTCCTGCGTGGCAACAACGGACCGCGCTACAAGCATAACGCCGATGAATCGGCGCCATACGAGACGATAACCGTGGACAAGCTGACGCCGATCATCGGCGCGGAGATCGGCGGCGTCGACCTCTCGCAGCCACTCGGCAACCAGACATTCGGCGAGATCCACCGGGCGCTCGCGGAGAACCTGGTGATCTTCTTCCGCGACCAGCACGTCAGCGAGGAGCAGCACCTCGATTTCGGCCGCAGCTTCGGACAACTGCATATCCACCCCGCGGCACCACATGCACCGGGCCATCCTGAACTGATGATCATCCACGCCGACAAGGACTCGCCCCGAGCCAACGGCGAAGGCTGGCACAGCGATGTTTCCTGCGACGTGGAGCCGCCGATGGGCAGCATCCTGTATATCCGCAAGTGCCCGCCGCGCGGTGGCGACACGCTGTTCGCTTCGATGTACGCCGCTTATGAGGCGCTGTCGGATCGGATGAAGCGCTATCTGGATGGCCTCACCGCAATCCATGACGGCGAGGATGCGTATCGCGGCACCTACGCCAACTATGGTGTCACAGACAAGCCAACCTATCCGCGCGCCGAACACCCGGTGATCCGCACGCATCCGGTCACCGGCCGGAAGGCGCTCTACGTCAATCGCGGCTTCACCAAGCGCATCGTCGGCCTGCCGCGCGATGAGAGCAACGCGATCCTGCACTATCTTTGGGATATGGCGGAGGACCCGCTGTTCCAGTGCCGCTTTCGCTGGCGGGAAAACTCCATCGCGTTCTGGGACAACCGCTGCGCGCAGCATCGCGCGATGTGGGATTACTGGCCGCACACACGCTCGGGCCACCGCGTCACCGTGGCTGGCGACAGGCCGGTGTGATGGCGAACGCAGCGACCTCGCCCCTGGGCGTCTACCTCGAACATCTAGAGAGAGGCGAACTGGGCTACCAATTCAGCCCCGATGCCAATGCCGCGGTGTTCTACCCGCGTGTGATCTGCCCCCTCACCGGCAGCGGCAATCTGCAATGGCGCGTCAGCAAGGGGATGGGCACGGTTCACGCCACCACCGTGGTGTACCCACAGAAGGGCGATCCGTACAACGTCGCGCTGATCGACATCGATGAGGGCTTCCGCATGATGAGTCGCGTCGAGGACATCGCCCCGCTCGACGTGCGCATTGGCATGCGCGTGAAGTTTCGGGTCCATGCGGCGGAGGGCGACGAACCGCCGTATCCGGTGTTTACGCCAGCGGAGGGCGCGCCATGAACGGCCTCACCCGCGGCAGCGCCGCCATCGTAGGTGCTGCGGAATCCGACATCGGCGCGGTCGCCGCCAACATGAGCCCGCTCGATCTGATGGCGCAGGGTATCCACCGCGCGCTCGCGGACTGTGGCCTGAAACTGAGTGACGTTGATGGCATTTTCTGTGCCGCCACGCAGGCGCGCACGTCGGCGATGTCGATGTGCGAGTACCTTCGCCTGCCCTCGGCCTATACCGACTCCACCATCGTCGGCGGCTCGTCATTCGAAGTGCACGTGGCGCACGCACAGGCAGCGCTCGCGGCAGGTCTGTGTTCCGTGGCGGTGATCGCCTATGGCAGCACGCAGCGCACCGTCGGTCGCCGCCAGGCCTCGGCGCGCGAATACAATCCCTATGAAACCCCGTTCAGACCGTTCCTGCCATCGACCGCCTACGCGCTCGCCGCGTCGCGCCACATGCATGAATTCGGCACCACGCGGGAACAGTTGGCCGAGGTGGCAGTGGCCGCCAGGGAATGGGCGCTGCTGAACCCGGTCGCATGGGAGAAGAAGCCCCTCACGATTGACGAGGTGTTGTCGGCGCGACCAATCAGCTATCCGTTCACCGTGCGCGACTGCTGCCTGATTACCGACGGCGGGGGCGCCATCGTGATGATGTCAGCCGACCGCGCTCGCAGCTTGGCGAAGCCTCCGGTCTACGTACTCGGCTGCGGCCAGATGATCACCCACGCATCGATTTCGTCGATGCCGGATCTCACGGTGACCGGTGCGCGCGAATTGGGCGCGGCCGCCTATCGCATGGCGCGCATGCGCGAGACGGACATCGATGTGCTGGCGCTGTACGACGCGTTCACCATCAACACGATCCTGTTCCTGGAAGACCTGGGCTTCTGCCCCAAGGGCGAAGGCGGGCGCTTCGTCAGTGGCGGACGCATCGGACCGAAAGGCAGCCTGCCGGTGAACACGAATGGCGGCGGCCTGTCCTACTGCCATCCCGGCATGTATGGTCTGTTCCTGCTGATCGAGGCCGTACGTCAGCTGCGCGGCGAATGCGGCGCACGCCAGGTCGCGCAGGCGGAAACCGCGCTGGTGCATGGCAACGGCGGCGTACTATCGGCGCAGGCGACGGTCATCCTGGGGACACGGACGACAGTTTAGGTTGGGCGGATGGTTCTGATGCGCCCGACCCACTCATGTTTATAGTGACGTCGCTGAAATCAGAAGGTTCTGGATACGGTCGGCGGGGCACACGAAGCGACGTGGCCGCGTTGGCAGTTCGGCCAATATAGATTGCCTACTTTTTTGTGAAGACCAATAGATTGGTGTGCGCCCCGACAGGGCTGAACCCAATTCGGTAACAGAGATTGTTCAGCAAGAGAAGTGCGTTTCGGAAGGGCCATTTGAAATGACGCTGTAACGCAGAAACTTCTCCAAGGCCTCGATAAGTACACTTCATGCCACGCATCTCGATCTCACGAATCAATTCCGGAATATTAAATTGCCATACCCAGAGGCGCTCTCCACTCAGTCCAAACCATGAGCCGCTACCTAGAGGAAAACGTGTGCGAACGATGGGCTTGCGGAGCACGAACCGAGCAACCCTTTCCAACATTTGGTCCCATGAATTTCTGTTCGTCACGTACAGAGCAAGCGAACCTTCGGTCGCTACAATTCTACAAAGCTCATCTAATGCCTTTTCGATTTCGGGAATATGGATGACGACTCCCCACGAAAACACATAGCGGAAAGAATCATCAGGAAAGCCCAATTTAGTCAGATCTTCCTGCCGGAATTCGACGGCCGAGGCGACCCCAGCCGCGGCGACGCGGGACTGCGCTTCTCGCAGCATTGCTTTGGAGACATCGATGGCGATTACCTGACAGCCCGTGCGGGCTGCACGAATGGAATGAACACCAGGCCCGCAACCCGCATCCAAGATGGTTGCACCTTTAGAGACACCCATGAGGCAAAGCATTGCTGGGATTGCGCGATCATAATAGCGCTCAGCAATGGGGTGGTAATAATCCCGGTCCCATTTTTCGATGGTGCCGGTCTGCTCAAAGACTGCCGCCTTATTCATCGACCGGTATCCTCCAGATAGGGGGCCGTCCGCCAACTCCGGGCAGTAGCCTAATAATAAGCCCAATTGTGCGGCCGATCCACCCTATGAGCATTGGTCGGGTCGTCGCGCCTTACGATCTGTTCACAAATCCGCTCTCCATCGCGAAAGCTGACTTTCGACCTGCCTTTCCAGAGCCTCGCCGACCGTTTTCAGAACCATCCGATTCCAGCGACGGCGCTGCGACAGTCAGCTTGCCCTGATCCATTCCGCGGTCCGGCGCACGCCGCCGAAGGTGAAGACGTGAAGGCCCGCGATCGGGGCATCCTCGCCAGCGCCCGCTACAAGTTCGCTGATCAATGCATCGGGGCCTGCCTCCACCATGATGCGTGCGAACGCCGTGTGGCCGCGCGCGAGAGCGCGGAGCGACGCACCGATGCCGCAGCGGATCGCGAACTTAGCCAGCGTCGCCACGCTGGCGGGGCCGGCAATGCCGACATGCACCGGGCAGTCGATGCCATGCGCGCGCTGGGCGGCGATCCAGCGCAAGATCGGCTGCGCCTCGAAGCCGAACTGCGTCACCAGTGACACGGCAAGTCCGCCCTGCCGCGCCAGCGCCACCTTCGCCTGAAGCGCCGCATCCAGCGTGGGCGGATCGATCGCCGGATGACCTTCGGGATAGCCGCCGAACGCGACATGGGCGATGCCGTGCCGCTCCACCACTCCGGTCGCCAGCAGATCGAGAGCCGCCCGGAACGGCCCGACGGGGCTATCGTCGCCGCCGATCAGCAGAATGCGGTCGACCCCCGCCTCGCCGGCCGCGCGCTGCAAGAAGTCGCTGGCCTGCGTGAAGCTCGCCAGCCGACGCGCCGCGACATGCGGCACGGGCACGAAAGCCGCGCGACGCAGCCGCGCGCAGGCAGCGACGATATCGTGGTGCGTCACGCTGGCAGGATGATTGACGAACACCGTCGTGCCGGCGGCGAGCAGTTCGCGCAGCGCATCGCCGGCGAACTCGTCGCGCGGCGACAGTTCGATCGAACCGCCGCCGAATCAGTGCCGCCGCGCGCCGGCGCTGCGTGTCAGTGAGAATGGACGCGTCCATCAGCCGGAATCCCGCTTGCGCGAGATCACATAGGACTCGTCCCAGAACCACAGGCCGCCATGCTCCTGTAGCACCGCCTTGGTGGCATCCAGATAGGCGCCGCTGCTGATCGCTTCGGACAGACGCTCGTCCTCGATCTGCGCGACGTAGACGGCGGCATTCCATGCGGCGAACAACGTGGAGGTGCCGATCGTCTCGCTGATCTCGCTTGGCAGCGTATGCATGTCGTAGCGGAACAGCGAGCGCGCATCGGCGTACGCGCCGAAATTCAGGTCCCGCCCGGCGCTGCCGAGTTCCGCCTTGGTCGCGCGCAGCAAGGCGTGGCGATCGGTGGTGAACGGATATTCGCCAGGCCAGATGCGCTGGATGATCTCCAGCCCGGGATCGTTGCCGTGCGAGTGGATGGCGATCAGCCGCCCGCCCGGCGCCAGCGCACGCGCCAGCGGCGCCACGACGCGACGCGCCTTGAACTCCAGCGGCGCGCGGGCGCGATACGGCTGCGATGCGATGACCAGATCGTATTCGGCGTCGGTGAAACCGCGGCGCGGCCGCACCTGATCCAGCAGAAACCGGTGGTCCTCGCGGTAGATCACCAATACCACCGGCTTTTCGTAGACCGGATTGCCGGAGGCGCGGCTCATGCGGGCGCGCCAGTTGGCGGCGAGGAATGGCGCCAGCTCAGTGATCTGTGTTTCGAACTCGTGCGCGGTGTTGCCGGTCAGCGCGAGCTCGTGCCAGACGAGGCTGGTGGCGGCGTTGACCGAGTTCGGCTTGAGCCACGGCGCCTCGGAATAGTACATGTTCGTCATCACCAGCACGGTGGCGGGATGCTCGAACATGCGGTCGGGCATCTTCTCCAGCACGAGGCGCACATCCTCGAGGCTGATCTCCTTGCCCACGATATAGAACGGCATGGTGGGGAAGCGGCTGTGCATGGCCCGCATGGTGCGGGCGAGGACGGTGCCGTCGCCCATGCCGGCGTCGAACAGCCGCAGCGCCGGCGGACGCGGATGGATGTTGCCCAGCTCCATGCCGACGCGTTGGGCGATGACCCACTTCTCGCCGCAGGTAGTGACGAACAGCAGGTATTTCTGCCGGTTGTCGTAGAACCGGAAGTTGTGGGCCGTGCCGGTGGCCTGCGGCGCGGGCAACGGCACGTGGGCCGGCGCGCCGTTCACGACGCGGTGCGGCTCGCGGGCGATGAAGGCGCGCACGCGATCCACCGTGTCGGTGGTGACGCGGCCGCCGAGACGCAGGCGCCCGACCAGCTTGCCGTCGTTCACCGCCAGCCGGCCGAAGGTGGATTCCGCCATGCGGGCGCTGCGGCAGAACTCGGCGATGTCGCGCAGGAGCGTTTCGCTCATAGGACGACCTCCCGGAACGTCTTGCCAGGAAGTCAGCGACGCAACGGCTCAGGCGTCAACCACAAACTTGCCCACTCCTGAAAGTGGGCAAGGGAGTGGGGCCTCAGCCGGCCGAGAAGTCGATCAACTGCCGCACCAGGGTGCCCTGCTTCATCCGCGCGAACCCCTCGTTGATCTCGGACAGCTTGATGTGGCCGGAGATCATGTGATCCAGCTTCAGCTTGCCCTGCACATAAAGCTCCAGCAGCCGCGGCATATCGACGCGGAACCGGTTGCCGCCCATCGAGGTGCCCTGGATCTTGCGGTCACGCAGGAAGTCGGCGCCGTGCAGCTCGATCTTGGTGCCGAACGGGATCATGCCGATGATCGTCGCGGTGCCGCCCGGCCGCAGCATGGCGAACGACTGCTCGGCCGTGGTCTTGGTGCCGATCGCCTCGAACGAATACGGCACGCCGCCGCCCGTCATGTCCTTCACCATTTCCACCGGATCGGCATTCGACGCGTTGATCGTGTCGGTGGCGCCCATCTGCCGCGCGACATCCAGCTTCGATGCCACGGTGTCGATCGCGATGATGCGCGAGGCACCCGCCATCGCCGCGCCGTTCACAGCGGACAGCCCGATGCCGCCACAGCCGATCACCGCGACGGTAGAGCCGGGCTCCACCTTTGCCGCATGGAAGACGGCGCCGACGCCGGTCATCACCCCGCAGCCAACCAGCGCGCAGCGGTCCAGCGGCACATCGTCGCGCACCTTCACCACGGCATGCTCGTGCACCAGCATGAATTCGGCGAAGGCCGACAGGTTCATCGCCTGGTTCAGCACCTCGCCTTTCCACGTCAGACGACGCGCGGCGCCTGGAAGCAGCTTGACCTCGGTGTTCTCGCACAGGTTGGGATGGCCTGTCATGCATTGCGGGCACTCGCCGCAGAACACCGAAAGGCAGGTGATCACATGATCACCCGGCTTGACGTACGTGACGTCGTCGCCGACCGCCTCGATCACGCCGGCCGCCTCGTGACCAAGCACGCAAGGCGTGGGGAACGGATACAGGCCCTCGATGAAATGCAGATCCGAGTGACAGAGGCCAGCATAGGCCGTGCGCACCAGCACCTCGCGGCGCTTCAACGGCGCGTGCTCCACGTTCTCGATGGTGAGCGGCTGGTTCGGCTCGTGGAAAACGGCTGCCCTCATGATTCCCTCCATCGCGTTATTTGGCAAACGCTAACCCTCGATGAGGAGAAAGGAAAGAGCGCGGCTGCAGAAACGATACTCTACAAGCACCATCTGCGTCTGCGTTACCTTCGCCACCAGCCTTCCCTGCTCATTGGTGATCCGCGTCTCCCAGACCTGCGTGCGCCTGCCACGATGCAGTGGTGTCGCCTCGGCAATCAGCCGCGTGCCTACCGGCGATCCGGCGAAGAAATTCGTCTTGCTTTCCACGGTCGTGGTCCCCTGCCCTTCGCGCAGGTTCACCACCGTCCCGAGCGCACCGACCGTATCGGCGAACGCCATGATCGCGCCGCCATGCATGATGTCGCCGGACGTGCACAGGTCCTCGCGCACAGTAAGTTCGGCGACCACCCGCTCAGGTTCCGCGATGGTGACGGTGATGCCCATCCACCGCGGCAACGGCGGCAGGTCCCGTTGCAGGCGACTGACCAGGTCCATGCGCACCCCTCTCTTGCGGACGGCGCCCGCCTCGGCCAATACCGGGCGAGCGCCGAAGGGAACCCATGCCATGACCACTCAGGCCATGTCGATTATCCGCGACGTCATGGCGAGCGAGGCGTATCGCAATTCCGTCGCGACCCTCACCGCCGAGCACGACCGGACGGTCGAGGACATCGTCACGCTGACCCAGATCGCCGCGCCGCCGTTCCAGGAGGAAACCCGCGCCAGCGCCTTCCTCGCGATGGCCAAGGCACACGGCCTCCAGAAGCTGGAAATCGACGCCGAGGGCAACGTCACCGGCCTGCGCCCGGGAGTGGGAAATGGCCCACTGATCTGCATCGCCGCCCATCTCGACACGGTGTTCCCCGCCGGCACCGACGTGACCGTGCGGCGGGACGGCACGAAGCTGTATGCCCCCGGCGTCGGCGACGACACGCGGTCGCTCGCGGTGCTGCTCGCCTGGCTTCGCGCGATGGATGCAGCCGCCGTGCGCACCCGCGCCGACCTGCTGTTCGTCGCCGATGTCGGCGAGGAAGGGCAAGGCGATCTGCGCGGCATGCGGCATCTGTTCCAGAAAGGCGCCTACAAGGACCGCATCAGCGCCTTCATCACGGTGGACAGTCCGGACATGGAGCACATCGCCACCGGAGGCGTCGGCTCCAAGCGCTATCGCGTCACCTTCAAGGGTCCGGGCGGCCACAGCTACGGCGCTTTCGGCCTGGTCAACCCGATGTTCGCCATGGCCGACGCGATCGCCCGGCTCGGCCGCGTCACGGTGCCCGCGAGCCCCAAGACGACCTACAGCGCCTCGGTCACCGGCGGCGGAACGTCGATCAACTCGATCCCCAACACCGTCTGGACGGACTTCGACCTGCGTTCGGAGTCAGCGGCCGAACTGGCGCGGCTGGAAGCGACCTTCCTCGATCTGACGGCGAAGTCGGTCGCGGCGGAGAACGCCGCGCGCTCGACCCGCAACGGCGCGGTAACGACGGACATTGCCAGGATCGGCGACCGGCCGGCCGGCCGCACGGACGAGGCCAGCGACCTCGTCCGCCTCGCGCACGCGGCGATCGGCGCGCATGGGTTTCAGCCAAGTTTCGAGACCTCCTCGACCGACGCGAACATCCCGATGAGCCTCGGCATCCCCGCCATCAAGATCGGCTCCGGCGGCACGGGCGGGCGAGCGCACTCGCTCGAGGAATGGATCGACGTGGCGCCCGAGCCCTCAATTCGTGGGATGGCCGCCGGACTCGCGACGGTTCTGGCGGTCGCCGGTCTGGCCTGAGGGATTGCTCAGCACACTGCTTCCAAAGCTTCGCGCAGCGCTTCGGACGCCCGGTACAGCGGCACGTGTCCGCGCAACAGGATCTGGGTGCTGCGCCGGTACGCCGCCTTCCGCACCTCGAGTCCGGCTGGCGTAAGCCTCGCCTCGATGGCTGCCTCCAACACACCGGCCGGATTCTCGATCCCGACATCCACTTCGGTGAACGCGGCACCAACCGGCGGCAACCCCACCGCGATCCCATGCGCGACGGAACCGGGGATCAGTGCCGCCGCCGCCAGACAGCAGCCGCCCGACACCGCCATCGAACGATGCGCAGTCTGCGGCGTGAAGTAGCGCACGGTGATGTGGCCTGCCTGCTGTGGCGGCCCGACGATGCACACCTTCGGGATCGTCTCGCTCTGCGCCAGTTCATCGGCCGTCATCGCCCGACCACCCGCGCCCTTCAGCGCCATGCGCAATCCGGCCTCGACCCACACAGCGCGCAGCGCCGCCATCAGGTCGCGATCGGCTTCCAGTTCCTCCACCGTCTCGTGCGCGGTCCTGCCGAAGTCGGCGGCGCGCGCGATCACCATCGGCACGGCCACATCGACGCAGGAGACCGCATAGCCGGCGATGTCATCCACCGGCCGGCCGGTCGGCAGCAGGCGTCCCGTCTTGGCGCCGACGGGTTGGCGAGGAACAGGTCGACACCGGGAAACGCCCCGTCCACACCCGGGATCTCGGCCGCGACGAACCGGCCATCGGGTCCGACCCGCATGCGCGACCCGGCGGTCACGCCGGTGTTGGTGTTGAAGATGTCGATCTCGAACGCGTCGCCGGCACCCACGGGCTCCACCTGTCCGGTATCCAACGCCCAGAGCGGCAGTGCGGCGGTCATGTTGCCACAGTTGACGCTCCAGTCGATCGCCGACTTGTCGGCCGCAAGCTGCGCGAACGTGCTGATGATGCGTCGCCGGTTACCATCCGCTTCGAGGCGCGCGAAGAACACCTTGTTGCCGGTCGGGACGATCCGCCCCAAGCCGGTGATCTGCTTGTTGCCGGCACGCGTGCCGTCAAGCGGCAGGCCCATCAGATGGCGCAGCAACTCCTCGCGCATGGCCTGCTCGCGCGGCGCCCAGCGTTCCGAGATCACCAGGCCGGTCGACGTGCCGCCGCGCACATGGTGCACCGGGAACTCGACACATCCGCCGCGCAACGACGGCGGCGGATCGAACGGCGTTGTCTGCATCGGTCTGCCCCGATTGTTCCGCGGTTCAGCTACCGCGGCGGCGCGCGCAAGTCGAGTGGAGCCGCGATCCGCCGGTTGTCAGGGGCGCACGATCGGTGGTCCGATGCCACGCATGTCCCGCCCTGATCCGATCACCGAAGAGCTGTTCCGCAACGCCATCGCCGCTCTCGGCGACGAGATGGTGCTGACCATCTACCGCACCGCCTATTCGGGGGTGCTCAAGAACATCATGGACTACAGCGCGGCGCTGTGCGACGCGCAGGGCCGGCTGGCGGCGCAGGGCCTTGCGCTGCCGGGCCATCTCTGTTCGATCCCGGTGGCGCTTCAGGCGGTGCTGCGCCATTTCGGCGACGACATCGCCGAGGGCGACATCCTCATCAACAACGACCCGTACGATGGCGGGATGCACCTGCCGGACATCTTCATCTTCAAGCCGCTGTTCGCCGGACGGCAGGCCGATCGCCTATGCCGCGACGATCTGCCACCACACCGATGTCGGCGGGCGCGTGCCAGGCTCCAACGCGTCGGACAGCACCGAGATCTATGCCGAGGGCCTGCGCATCCCGCCGCTCAAGCTGTACGAGCGCGGCAAGCCGAACACGACGCTGTTCCGCATGATCGACCGCAACGTGCGTTTGCCCGGGCGCGTGCTGGGCGACATTCGCAGCCAGCTCGCCGCCTGCGAGATCGCCGCGCGCGGGATGACCGACCTGGTGGCGCAGTACGGCGCCGATGGCGTCACCGCGTTGATGAACGCCACGATGGATTACTCCGAGCGGCTGACGCGGCACTGCCTGGCGGAACTGCCGGATGGCGAGGCGACCTTCACCGACTGGATCGACGACGACCAGATCGATGTCGGCAAGCCGATCCCGCTGGTCTGCACGGTGCGCAAGCGCGGCGACGCGATGGAGGTGGACTGGACCGGCAGCGCGCCGCAGGTGAAGGGCGCGATCAACAACACCTGGAGCTACACCGCGGCGATGAGCTTCACCGCGGTGAAGTCGGTGCTGTCGATCAACATGCCGAACAACGACGGCGTGTTCCGCCCGATCAAGGTGATCGCGCCGCCCGGCACGATCACGCACGGCAAGCTGCCGGCGGCGTGTGCGGCGCGCGGGCTGACCGGCTTCCGCGGCGTCGACTGCTGCTTCGGCGCGCTGGCGCAACTGTATCCGGACCGCGTGTATCGCCGCGTCCGACGGCGGCAACACCGGCATCACCATCGGCGGCTACGATGCCGCGCTGCGGCCGTTCATCTACGTCGACTTCCTGTCCGGCTGCTGGGGCGGCCGGCCGTGGGCGGACGGGCTCGACGGCAACACGTCGATGTTCGCCAACATGGCGAGCTTCTCGGTGGAGGTGATCGAGGCGGAGAACCCGCTCGAAGTGCTGGACTACGAGTTTGTCCCGGACACCGGCGGGGCGGGAAAATTCCGTGGCGGCATGTCGCAGCGGAAGACCTGGCGGATGCTGGCAGACGAGGGAATCCTGCAGGTGCGCGCCGATCGGCAGACGCATCGGCCGTACGGATTGCAAGGCGGCGGCCCCGGCGCGGCGGGGCGCAACGTGCTGGATCCGGGACTGCCGTCGGAGCAGAAGCTGCACGCGAAACTGACCATGACGCTGCGCCGGGACCAGTTGTTCCGCCATGAACTGCCGGGCGCCGGCGGCTGGGGCGATGCGCTCGAGCGCGACCTTGCGCTGGTGGCCAAGGATCTGCGCGACGGGCTGGTAACGATCGAGGGGGCGGCGCGCGATTACGGCGTGGTGGCTCGCGGCGACCCGCCGGAGATCGACGCTGCGGCAACCGAGACACTGCGCGCGAAGCTCAGGAGCCGCGCGCGGCAGGTTGCCACCCGTGGCGTGGCAGGACCCCGCCTAGGCGGTCTACTCCGCCAGGACCCGCCTGATCTCCTCGATCAACCGCTGGTTGTCGACTGGCTTGCGCAGTACCAGGTCCCAGCGCCTCGCGCTCCACTCCAGGAATACTGTAGCCGGTGATATAGATCACCTTCAGGTCGCGCCGGCGCAGCCGGGCCATGCGCGAGAGGGCAATCCCGTTGATGCCGCCAGGCATCACAATGTCCACCAACAACAGGTCGAGCGGTTGTTCTCCTTCAAGAATCGCGAGCGCCGACTGGAAGTCGGTCGCCAACGCGACCACGAACCCCCTGTGGCCCAACACCTGACACAGCGTTTGGCCAAAGACCCGGTCGGCCTCCACCACAAGGAGGCGGAGCTTGCCGGCGTTGGCATCTCCGGGTGCATCTTCGCTCATGCAATAGCTAGAAACATAGCGCTTCCTGCCTATCCTGGTTACGGACCGCTCGGCGCAAGAGAGTTGCCAACCCTCACTTTCGGCCTGCGCCGCCGCACAATCTGGGCAAGTTTGATATATCACACACACCAAGGTATTGAATAAGCGACAACGGGAACTTCCTTTCGTCGCTGATCGACAAGCATCACCAACGGTTGCTGACTGCGTGCTGGTCGCGATCCATGTCGATATGCACGACCGGTTGGCACTGGCGCTCCAGGACGATCTGACCGAGCGTATCGTGACCGATCGCGCGCGGGGCGTGATGATCGACATATCGGCGCTCGAAATCGTCGATGCCTTAATTGGCCGCATGCTCAACAACGTCGCCGCCATGTCGCGCGTGCTCGACGCGATCACCGTCGTCGTCGGCATGCGCCCGGCCGTGGCGACCACGTTGGTCGAGGTCGGCCTTGGTCTCACCAGCGTGCGCACCGCGCTCAACGTGGACAAGGACCTTGCGTTGATCCGCTGCGCGATCGCGAGGCCAGCGCGGAAATCCCACTGATCGTCACGTCGTCCACCGACGAGGCCAGCAAGGCGAAACATCTCGGCGCCGATGACTGCCTGGCCAAACCTGTCGATGGCGAAAGGTTGATCGATGTTCTTGACCGCGTGACGGGACGTCACTCGCTCACGAAAGTGTTGCTGGCTGATGACGAAGAGGTGACTCACTACCTCGTTCGACAGCTATTGCCGCGTGCCCAGTATCGGCTTTGGATCGCCCATGATGGGAAGGACGCCTTGGCTCAGCTCGCTGAACAAACCCCGGACGTGGTGCTGCTCGACCTCGGGATGCCGCGCATGAATGGCTTTGAGTTTCTCGCCCAGCTGCGGCAGGACGTCGCGCTATCCGAAGTGCCGGTGATCGTCGTGACTTCGGCAGTCCTGTCGCCGGAAGAGCGTGCCCTGCTGCATGGCGCGTCGCGGATCCTGCCGAAGGTCGCGCTCGCATCCAGCACGCTGATCGACGCGATCGAGAGCGCCCTCCGGGTCAACGAGGCTGCCTACGACGCATGAGCGAAAGCAAGGCCAACATACTGATCGTCGACGACGATGAAGGCGGTCGCTATCTGAAAGCACATGTGCTGCGCAGGCACGGCTACAACGTCACCGAGGCCGCGTCGGGCATCGCGGCGATCGAGCAGTGCTGCGTTGCCGCGCCTGACCTCGTTCTGCTCGATGTCATGCTGCCCGACGTTAACGGGGTCGAGGTGAGCCGGCGGATCAAGGCGGCGAATCCTGGCATCGCCGTACTTCAGACCTCCGCCGCGGCAACGAGCCCGCACGATCGTGCTGTCGCGTTGGATGGCGGGGCGGACGGCTTTCTGGTCGAGCCCATCGAACCTGACGAATTGATCGCGACCGCTCAGGCTCTGCTGCGGATGCGCGGCGCGGAGCAGGAGCTTCGCCGGCTCAACGAGAGCCTGGAACTGCTGATCGCCGAACGCACCCGCGCGCTGACCGAGGCCAATCGACGGCTCAAGATCGAGATCGAGGAGCGCCGCAAGACGGAAGATGTGTTGTGGCATACGCAGAAGTTGGAAGTGGTCGGCCAGCTCACCGGCGGCATCGCCCACGACTTCAACAATCTGCTCGCGGTCATTGTCGGCAGCATGGAGATGATCCGCAACGCCTTCGAGACCGGCGGCGAACTGCCTCGCGCCAAGATCATGCGGCTGCTGAAGGCATCCGAAGCCGCTACGGGCCGCGCGACGAAGCTCACTCAGCAGCTCCTCGCGTTTGCCCGCCGCAGCGCGTTCACGCTGGATGTCGTCGCGCTCGATGAAGTACTCGTCGCGTGCGAGCCGTTTCTTCGGCGAGCCTTGGGTGAGACGAATGTGCTCGACCTCGATTTCGAGCCGGACCTGTGGTCCTGCCGGATCGATGCATCGCAGTTCGAGGCCGCGGTCCTCAATCTTGTCGTCAACGCACGCGACGCCATGCCGCTGGGCGGGAGAGTGGAAATCGCCACGAGCAACGTCGTGGTCGATGCCGCGGAGGCGCGGCGATCGCCCGATCTGACTGCCGGCGCTTACGTGCTGGTGAGCGTCACGGATACCGGCACCGGCATGGATCCTGATGTCGCGGCGCATGCATTCGAGCCGTTCTTCACCACGAAGGAGGTCGGCAAGGGCACGGGCCTCGGGCTCAGTCAGGTCTATGGCTTCATCAAGCAATCGGGCGGCCATGTGGTGATCGACAGCAGCCCCGGCGTCGGCACGACGTTCCGCCTTTATCTGCCGCGTTGCGAACGATCCGCGGCAGGCCGGCGATGGACCAGGACAGGACAGCCGGACGCGACGCCGACCGGACATGAGACGGTGCTTGTCGTCGAGGACAACGCCGAGGTGCTGGAGCTCGCCGTCACCACGATCCGCGACCTCGGCTATCGCGTGCTGACCGCGGCTGATGGACCTTCCGCGCTCAATATCGTGCAGGGCGGCGAGCCGATCGATCTGCTGTTCAGCGACATCGTGATGCCAGGCGGTATGAATGGCTTTGAGCTGATCAACCGGGCCCGCGTCATCCGGCAAGGTCTGAAGGCGCTGGTCACGTCGGGTTATGCCAACGTGCACCGGCCCGGAGCCGATCGCCCGGACGTGCCGCTGCTGCTGAAGCCGTACCGTCGCGCCGATCTGGCACAATGCATCAGGCTGGCGCTCGACCGCGCGTGAGCAGGGCGGCATAGTCAACCGACCAGCGAAACGGCAACGCGGTCGGCACATGTCTCAGCGTATCGGCATCGATATCGGCGGCACTTTCACCGACCTCGTCGCGATCACTTCGGACGGGCGCGTGATCACGCACAAGATCGCGTCCACGCCGCATGACTACGGCGAGGGAATCATCGATGGTCTGCGCGCGCTGCTGGCGTCGCACAGCGGGACGGTGGCCGACGTGCTGCACGGCACGACGATCGGCTCCAATATCGATCCTGGAGGGCAAGGGCGCGCGTACCGCGCTGATCACCACGAAGGGCTTTCGCGATATCCTGGAGATCCGCGACCTTCGCATGCCGGTGCTGTACGATCTGCACTGGACCAAGCCGCGCGCCCTGGTCGAACGGCGGCTGCGGCTGGAGGTGATCGAGAAGCTGCGCCCGGACGGCTCGGTCGCCACGCCGCTCGATGCGGCGAGCGTTGCGGCGGCGATCGACATGTTGCGCAAGGAAGCGGTGCAGAGCGTCGCGATCTGCCTGCTGCATTCCTATGCCAACCCTGCGCACGAACGCGCGGTGGCCGATGCGGTGCGCGCGGCGCTGCCCGATGTGGCTATTTCGGTCAGCCACGAGATCCTGCCGGAGATCAAGGAATATCCGCGCACCAGCACCACCGTGATCAACGCCTACGTGCAGCCGGTGGTACGTGCCTACGTCACTTCGCTCGCCGCGCGGCTGCGCGAACTCGGGATCGCGGCGCCGTTGAAGCTGATGCAGTCGAATGGCGGGCTGGCATCGGCTGAATTCGCCGCAACCGCGCCGGCACACATCATCGAAAGCGGTCCGGCGGCCGGCGTGGTCGGCGGCGCGGCGCTCGCGATACGGCTCGAAGAGCCGCGCGTCATCACGTTCGACATGGGCGGCACAACGGCGAAGGCCGGCCTGGTCGAGAACGGCGAGGTGCTGCGCAGCGAGGCCCTCGAGGTCGGCGCCGGCGTGATGGCGGGTTCGCGGCTGCTGGTCGGCGCAGGCTATCTGTTGAAGCTGCCGGCAATCGATCTGGCCGAGGTGGGTGCGGGCGGTGGCTCGATCTGCCGGCTGGATGCGGGCGGGGCGCCGAAGGTCGGGCCGGACAGCGCCGGCGCGGACCCGGGGCCCGTGTGCTACGGGCGCGGCGGCACCGAGCCCACCATCACCGACTGCAATCTCGTTCTGGGCTATCTCGATCCGGCTGGCCTGGTCGGTGGCGCGCTGAAGCTGGATGTGGACGCCGCCCGCGCGGCGATCGCCCGCTCGCTCGCGGAGCCGCTGCATCGATCGGTGGAGGAAGCGGCGTTCGGCATGCTGCGCCTGGCTTCCGCGTCGATGATGCGGGCGATCCGTGCCGTGTCGGTGGAGCGCGGACGCGATCCACGGCAGTTCGCGCTGCTGGCATTCGGCGGCAACGGTCCGTTGTTTGCCGCCGCCATCGCGGCAGAGCTCGGGATCGCCCGTGTGATCGTGCCGCCGCTGCCGGGAGTGTTCAGCGCGTTCGGCCTGCTGGTGGCGGACACCGAACATCACGCGAGCCAGAGCCTGCGCATGCGCCTCGATGAAGCCGATGCCGCGCGGGTCATGGCGGTGCTGGACGCGCTGACCGCGGCCGGGACGGAGCGGCTGGCGCGCGATGGCTTCCCGCCGGAGCGGCGCATGTTCCGCCGCGCCGCGATGGCCCGCTATGTCGGGCAGTCGAGCGAGATCGAGGTTCGGCTGCCGGAAGGAGAGTTTCTGCCGCGTCTCGCCGAGCTGTTCGGCGAGGAGCATGAGCGCAATTACGGCTTCCGCGCGCCGCCGGACGAACCGGTGGAGCTGATCGGTCTGTCGGTCATCGCGCGCGGCATTCCTGAGCGCGACCGTCTGCCGGATGCCATCCCTCCCTCGGCCATCCGCGTACCCGCGAGCAGGCGCGCATGGTTCCCGGAAACCGGCTGGCTGGACACGCCGGTGACCGACCGAGCGGGCCTGGCCGGACGCGCACGCGAGCGGACCGCTGATCGTCCAGGAATACGACGCGACATGCCTGGTTCCGCGTGGGGTCGATGCCACGCTCGATGCCTTCGGCAATATCCGCCTGGTCAGCGCGACGCGCTAGGACAGACTTCCGATAGCCCAGCGTTTTTTCCTATTCCAATCCGCCAGCAATCCTACGACACTGCCGCTCTCGCTGATTCGACCCCACCGGGACCTCACGGGCATGAAGCATGACGACATCTGGCGCGCGCTGGATACGCTCGCCGCGGAGAATGGACTGTCCGCCTCCGGCCTTGCGAAGCGCGCCGGACTGGATCCGACCACCTTCAACCCCTCCAAGCGCCGCATGCCGGACGGCCGCGCCCGCTGGCCCAGCACGGAAAGCGTCGCCAAGGTGCTGGACGCGACCGGCGCCAGCCTCGAGGCCTTCACCGCCCTGGTATCCGGTGCCCGCGCGCTCGCCAGCAATGGTGCCGCCCGCAGTGCGCGGCCGGCGCATCCCGCTGATCGGCTTCGCCCAGGCCGGCGGCGACGGGTTCTTCGACGATGGCGGCTACCCCGTCGGTGGCGGCTGGGATGAGGTCACGCTGCCGGAGATCGGCGACGCCAACGCCTATGCGCTGGAGGTCAGCGGCGACTCGATGGAACCGGTGTTCCGCGATGGCGACATGGTGATCGTCTCGCCCGCCGCGCCGATCCGCCGTGGCGATCGGGTCGTGGTGCGAACCCAGCGCGGCGAAGTGATGACCAAGCAGCTCGCCCGCCGCTCGGCTCGCCGCATCGAACTGCGCAGCCTCAACCCGGCGCATCCCAACTATAGTTTCGACCTGAACGAGGTCGCCTGGATGCACCGCATCGTCTGGGCCAGCCAGTAGCCCAGCCCGACCAGCGCAGCCGAACGGCAGCCCCTGGCGAGTTACAAAGCCCCGCAGCATGATGCAGCGCTATCCTGGAGAGATCGGCTATGCGCCCCATTCTCTGGCTGTTCGCCGCCTGTCTTGCACTCGCTCCCGCCGGCGCGCGCCGCCGACAGCGTCGACCTGACGCTCGTCCTGGTAACCGACGTCTCGCGCAGCATCGACGATTCGGAGTTCAACCTGGAGAAGGAGGGCTATGCGGCCGCCTTCACCTCGCGGCAGGTGATCGATGCCATCCAGGGCGGCAGTGTCGGTGCGATCGCCGTCGCCTACGTCGAATTCGCCTCCAGCTTCGAAGTCCGCACCGTTCTCGACTGGAGCGTGATCCGCGACCAGGCCTCGGCGCAGGCATTCGCCGACAAGCTTTCGGCGGCGCCGCGCTCGTTCTGGGGCCGCACAGCGATCAGCTCCGGCATCGACCGCGCCGTTCAGTTGCTGGCGGAAAGCGGCTTCGAAACGCAGCGGCGGGTGATCGACGTGTGCGGCGACGGCACCAACAACGCCGGCCGCGACGTGACCGAGTCGCGCGACGATGCAGTGAAGGCCGGCATCACGATCAATGGCCTGGCGATCATCAATGACCATCCGGTGTCGTGGACCTATGCCCATGTCCAGCCGCCGGGCGGGCTGCCGAACTATTATCGTGAAAATGTCACTGGCGGCCCCAGCAGCTTCGTCCTGGAGGTGCATGACTTCCACACCTTCGGCGAGGCCATGACTCGCAAGCTGGTCACCGAGATCGCCGAGAGTGGCACACCTCGGGAACTGGCCGCGTCACCGTGATCGCGCCGTTCACCGGCGCGAGGTAGAATGGTCCATAGCGAAGACGACGGGGGACCCACATGGGCGTGCTGATCGATGGCGTCTGGCAGGAGCAGGAACCGGAGGCAGCGAAGGCCGATCCAGCCCGTGCGTCAGGCCGCTTCGAACGCGCGCAAACCGCGTTTCGCAACTGGGTGACGTCGGATGGACGTCCGGGCCCGACCGGCAGCGACGGCTTTTCCGCCGCGACCGCCCGCTATCACCTCTATGTGTCGCTCGCCTGCCCCTGGGCGCATCGCACGCTGATCATGCGCGCGCTCAAGGGCCTCGAGCAGATCATTCCGGTCTCCGTCACGAACTGGCTGATGGCCGAGCAGGGCTGGACGTTCTCGCCAGGCGAGGGCGTGATTCCTGACCCTCTGTTCAACAGCCGGTACCTGCACGAGATCTATACGCGGGCCGATGCGCACTACTCGGGCCGCGCCAGCGTGCCGGTGCTATGGGACCAGCACACGCAGACCATCGTCAACAACGAATCGTCCGAGATCATCCGCATGTTCAACAGCGCCTTCGACGCGGTGGGCGCACGGCCAGGCGACTACTACCCGAAGGAGCGGCGCGAGGAGATCGACGCGCTGAACGCGCGTATCTACGACACCGTCAACAACGGTGTCTACAAGGCGGGCTTCGCCACCACCCAGTCGGCGTACGAGGAGGCGGTCGCGCCGCTGTTCGAAACGCTGGACTGGCTCGAGGCACGCCTCGCGCAGTCGCGCTTCCTGTGCGAGGACACGTTCACCGAGGCGGATATCAGACTGTTCACCACGCTGGTGCGCTTCGATTCCGTCTATCACGGCCACTTCAAGTGCAATGTCCGCCGGCTGATCGATTACCGGAACCTGTGGGCCTATACGCGCGATATCTATCAGATTCCCGGCATCGCCGCGACCGTGAACTTGGGCCACATCAAGCGGCACTACTACCAGAGCCAGAAGCGGATCAATCCGACCGGCATCGTCCCCGTCGGACCGTTGCTGGACTTTGACGAGCCTGCCGAACGCGGCAAGGATGTGGCTCGCCTGTTGACCTTCTGAACCCTGCTCACTTTCTGAACAAGGAAGCCTCGCTTGGAAATCCGCAATCTCGGCGCATCCGGCCTGCGCGTGTCGGCGATCGGTCTCGGCTGCAACAACTTTGGCGGCCGCATCGATCTCGAGGCAACCCGCAAGGTCATCCACAAGGCGCTCGATCTCGGCATCACGCTGTTCGACACCGCCGATACCTATGGCGAGCGCGGCGGTTCGGAAACCTGCATGGGTCAGATCCTCGGCGACGACCGCAAGCGCATCGTGCTCGCCACCAAGTTCGGCATGCCGATGGACGATGTGGACGTGAAGGTCGGCGGCTCGCGTCGCTACATCATGAGCGAGGTGGAGGACAGCCTGCGCCGCCTGCGCACCGACTGGATCGATCTGTACCAGATTCATGCGCCGGATCCGCGGACGCCGATCGAGGAGACGCTGCGCGCGCTCGACGACCTGATCCACCAGGGCAAGGTGCGCTACATCGGCTGTTCCAACTTTCCCGCCTGGCAGGTGATGGAGGCTCAGTGGACCGCGAAGGCCTGCGGACTGAACGCTTTCGTTTCTTGCCAGGATGAATATTCGCTCGTGTTCCGCAAGCCGGAGGCCGAACTGATGCCGGCGATGCGCAGGCTGGGGTTGGGCCTGCTGCCGTTCTTCCCGCTGGCGAGCGGCCTGCTGACCGGCAAGTATCGCCGCAACGTGGCGTTGCCGGAGGGCACGCGGCTGGCCAGCACGCAGCGGCTGGCGGATCGTTACCTGACCGAGCGGAACTGGGACATCGCCGAGCGCCTCGGCGACTTCGCGGAAAGCCACGGCCACACGATGCTGGAGCTGGCATTCAGTTGGCTGCTGGCACAGCGCCCGGTCTCCAGCGTCATCGCGGGCGCGACGAAGCCGGAGCAGCTCGAGCAGAACGTGAAGGCTGGCGGCTGGCAGCTCACCGAGGAAGAGCTGGCGCAAAATCGACCGCATCTGCGGCGCCTGATCGTCGCAGGACGGGCCATCCCGCCGCACGACGGTGGATGAATGGATCGGCAGGAAGTGCTAAGCGGCCAGCATGAGCGGAGCCGCAACACCGGTCGCATCTGCCGCAAGCCGAGACACCGGACCAGGCCCTCGCCCGCGCCCAGGCGGCCGCTCAGGCCAAGCGCTTCGGCGAGGCCGCCGGCATATGCAGCGATGTGCTGGCCACCGCGCCGGACAATGCCCCTGCCCTCGCCCTGCAAGGCATGATCGCGGCACACACCAACGATCCGGAACGCGGCATCGCTCTGCTGGAGCGTGCGGTCGCGCTGCGGCCTGGCGTCGCGAGCTGGTATGCCAATCTCAGCGCGCTCTATCGCATGGTCTACCGCACGCAGGACGCGCTGCGGGTCGGCCAGGAGGCGATCAGGCTCGAGCCGCAGAACGCCGACCACCTCGTCACCCTGTCGCTGGTGTTCACCGATCGTGGACGACCGCGAGCGCGCCATCGCCTGCCTGCTGCGCGCACTCGGACAGAAGCCCGATCACGCTGATGGCCATCTGGCGCTCGGCCAGAATCTGCTGGCGATGGGCGATTTCGAGCCGGGCTGGAAGGAATACGAGTGGCGCAATCTGACCGAGGCCGGCAAGGGCACGCTGCCCAAGATGACCTCGGCCAGCGTGGAACGGCATGCGCATCCCGAACGGCCGTCTGCTGATGGTGGGTGACCAGGGTTACGGCGACACAATCCAGTTCGCCCGCTACGTCCCGCTGATCGCCGACCGCTGCCAGGAGCTGATCCTGGGTTGCAGCGCCGAAATGGGCCCGCTGCTGTCCGCCATCCCAGGCGTCAAGCAGTACCTGCCATCGCTGGACCGATGTGCCGGGCCACGCCGCGCATTGCCGGCTGTCCAGCGTGCCGCATCTGCTGCACACCACGCTTGAGACGATCCCGGCCAACGTGCCTTACCTTCACGCCGACCCTGCTCGCGTCGCCGCATGGCGTGGCAAACTCGATGCCATGCTGCCCCGCGGGATGCGGCGCATCGGTCTGACCTGGACCGGCCGTCCCACGCATCCGAACGACCGCCGGCGCTCGATGCCGCTCGCCCGCCTCGCGCCGCTCGCCGCGGCCGGCCGCGCCAGCTTCGTCTCGCTACAGAAGCCGATGCCGCCTGCCGACCTGCACGCGGTGGCGCAGTTCCCCGGGCTTGCCGATCTTTCCGCGGATTTGACCGATTTCGGCGAAACGGCCGCGCTGATCGCCAACCTCGATCTGGTCATCACGGTCGATACCGCGATGGGGCACCTAGCCGGCGCGATGGGCAGGCCGGTGTGGATCATGCTGCCCAAGGCGAGCGACTGGCGCTGGCTGCTGGATCGCAGCGACAGCCCCTGGTACCCGACGGCGCGTTTGTTCCGCCAGACCACACCCGGGGCCTGGGATCCGGTGATCGCAGGGGTCGCCTCGGCGCTGGCCGAGGAGCTGCGCGGCGACGCCCGCAATACTGCCGCCAACTGAAGCGCGCCATGAGCGACAGCGCCGACGATCCTGCCGAACTCGAACAACTGGCGGCGTCCGGTCTGTTCGATCCCGCCTGGTACCTGATGGTCAATCCGGACGTGCGAGACGCGGGCTTGGATCCGCTGACGCACTTCTGTCGCTATGGCTGGCGCGAGGGCCGCTGGCCGAACCGTTATTTCGATCCGAAATGGTATCTGGAACGCCACTCCGACGTGCGCGCCGTCGAGATCAATCCGCTGCTGCACTACGTGCGCTACGGCGACCAGGAGGGGCGCCAGCCCTGCCGGCATTTCGACGCAGCCTGGTACCGCGACGCCTACGACATTCCGGCCGACGCGCTGACGCTGGCGCACTTCCTGGCACGGCGCATCTCGGGCCGCTTCGCGCCGAGGCCGGAGTTGTGGGCCGTGCAGCATCTGGCGCCGTATCGCGACGATCCCGCCGCCGGGGAGGATCCGTTCGCGCACTATCTGGACGACATGGAACGCGAACAGCGCGAGCCATTCCCCGATCCGGACATCGTAACCGCGTCCGGCCTGGTCGATCCCAACTACTACCTGATCAACGGCGCCGATGTGCACGAAGCGCAGTTCGATCCAGCCGAGCACTTTTGCCGCTATGGCTGGCCCGAGGGCCGCAAGCCGAACATCTATTTCGATACGCGCTGGTATCAGCAGACCAACCCACAGGTGGCACGGCTGAAAATCGATCCGCTGGTACACTACATTCTGCGAGGGCGAAATGGCCGGCCGCCGACCCGTACCGTATTTCGATCCGCTATGGTATCGCGAGACCTACGCGATACCGGCCGGTCAGGGGGCGCTGGCGCATTTCCTGACGCATCGGCACAGCCAGGCATTCAGCCCGACGCCACTGTTCGACGTCGGCTGGTATGTCGAGCAGCATTCCGATGAAGTGGCCGGCAACCGCGATCCGTTCGCGCATTTTCTCCAGGCGGGCACCTATCGCGACATCGACCCTTCGCCGGCCTTCGACAGCGCGGCGTATCGCAAGCGACATCTCGGGCGCCCAAGCCGCCAGTTCCGCCAGTTCATGCGTCCTGATCGCGACAATCCCCTGGTGCATCACCTGCGGTCGGCTTATCGCTGAGGTCGGAGCAAACTCCGGAGTTTCCGCCCGCGCTTCCCGCGCCTACCTTGCGTCGATGACCCTCGAGCAGACCCGCGCGGCAGCCGATCTCGCAGCGAACGGCTACACCACGCTGCACCTGCTGGACCCGGCAACCTGCCGCGCGCTGGCCGCGCTGTATGACGACGAGACGCGCTTCCGCAGCCGCGTCGTCATGGAACGGCACAATTTCGGGCGCGGCGAATACAAGTATCTGGCGTATCCTCTGCCGGAGCCGGTCGCCGCACTGCGCACCGCGCTCTATCCGCCGCTCGCCGCCATCGCCAATGAATGGCGTGCGGCACTCGGCGAAACGGGCCGATTTCCCCCGACGCTGGAAGCGTTCCTCGCCGAATGCCACGCGGCAGGCCAGACGAAGCCGACGCCGCTGCTGCTGCGCTACGGCAAGGACGATTTCAACTGTCTGCACCAGGATCTATACGGCCCGCTGGTGTTTCCCTTGCAGTTGACCGTCCTGCTGAGCGCGCCCGGCGAGGATTTTTCCGGCGGCGAATTCGTGCTGGTCGAGCAGCGGCCGCGCGCGCAATCGCGTCCCGCCGTTGTGCCGCTGTCGCAGGGCGAGGCGGTGATCTTCCCGGTGCATCATCGGCCGGCCCACGGCGCGCGCGGCACGTATCGCGTCACCATGCGCCACGGCGTCAGCCGCGTGACCGCCGGCACCCGCCAGACGCTCGGCATCATCTTCCACGACGCCGCCTGACCATGCGGGGGTTGACCCGGTCATTCCTCCGCGCGAATTGATGGCCGATTGGCTCAGGAGATACCGATGGACATCACGCCAAGCGGCCGGACGCTCGGTGCCGACATCACCGGCATTGATCTCGCCCTGCCGCTGTCGGACAACGACTTCCGCGCGATCCTGCGCGCCCTCGGCGACCACGGGGTGCTGTGCTTCCCGCGTCAGACGCTGGACACAGATCAACTCGCCGCCTTTGGCCGCCGCTTCGGCGAATTGGAGATCAACGTCGCCAACGCCTATCACGAGCCAAACCATCCCGAGATGATGATCCTCTCCAACATGAAGCGGGACGGCAAACAGATCGGTGCCAACGATGCCGGCCAGGGCTGGCATACCGACATGTCGTACAGCCGTGACATCGCGCTCGCCAACATCCTGCACGCGCAGCACGTACCGGTGCGCAACGGCAAGCCGCTCGGCGAGACCCAGTTCCGCAACATGCACGCTGCCTACGACGATCTGCCCGATGCGCTGAAGCACAGGCTGGAAGGCCGCACCGCGACGCACGACTTCGCCAAGTTCTGGGACATGATGGTGGCGAAGCCAGGCTCCACGCGGAAGCCGCTGACACAGGAGCAGCGCGCGAAGAAACCGCCGGTATCGCAGCCGATCTTCCTTCGCCACCCGATCACCGGACGCTACGTGCTGTATGCCAATGTCGGGTACGCGATGTCCATCGACGGCATGGACCAGCAGGAGAGCGGCGAGATCCTCGACTTTCTGTTCCGCCACCAGGAGCGCGCCGATTACCTCTACGCGCATCAGTGGAGCGTGGGCGATGTGCTGATGTGGGACAATATCGGCACGGTGCACAATGCTGTCGGCGACTACACCGCTGACGAACCGCGCTACATGCGGCGCATCCAGGTGATGGCGACACTCGACTACGCACGCATCGTCGCCGGTTAAGCGCGCGTGTGGGAACCGACGGGCTAGCCGTCCTTCTTCTTTTCCGCCTGTTCCTTGTTGATCAGATGGGCCTGCGCACCCTGCTGGCCTTTCCGTTCCACCATCTTCGTGTGCGCCTGCTTATCCGCCTGTGGCACGACATCCTCGGACTTCGTCGCTTCCTTGGCGCCGCCGGACCGGCGGTAGGCGCTTGCTCCGTCTGGCCGGCGGCGCGTACTCTCGGCATGGAAAGATATCGCTGGGTGGGGTGACATGGCCGAGTTCTCCGGCAAGCGCATCGTCATCACCGGTGGTGCTGGCGGCATCGGCGTCGAGACCGCACGCGCGATGCTCGAACACGGGGCGCACGTCGTGCTGGTCGACATCGATGAAGCTCGCCTCGCGAAGGCCCGCGAGATCCTCGGCACCGCGCGTATCGCGACCTGGCAGTCGGCGATCGACACGCCGGAGGCATGTGCCGCGGCATTGGATTCCGCTGGCGCACCGGTCGCGGCATTGATCCATCTGGCGGGCCTGTTCGAGCGCGATCCGTTCGAGTCGATTAATCACGACGTGTGGGACCGCGCGATCGCGGTAAATCTGACCAGCGCCTACGATCTCGCGGTGGCGTTCGCCACGCGTCACGACAGCCGTGAGGGCCAGCGCGCATCGTGCTGACCAGTTCGGTCGCCTATCGCCGCGGCAGTGCGGGTTATCCGCCCTATGCCGCCGCCAAAGCGGGCCTCGTCGGTCTGACGCGCTCACTCGCCCGCAGACTGGCGCCCGATGTGCTGGTGAATGCTGTCGCCCCCGGTCTGATCGACACACCCATGGCGGCGCCAACCATCGCCGAACGCGGCGAGGTGTACAAGAACGAGATCCCGCTCAAGCGCTATGGCCATCCGGCGGAAGTGGCGTCCGTGATCCGGTTCCTGTGTTCGCGGGACTCGTCGTATGTGAATGGGCAGACGATCACCGTCGATGGCGGCATTACCAACGCGTGAGCACTTCTGGCGGGCGCCATCAGCCCTGATGCGTGACCCGGTGATAGCCGCGGGCATAGTAGATCAGGCCCTCGTGCACCGTGCCGACCTCCACCGCCTCCACCGAGCAGATGAATACATCGTGGGTGCCGACCTCGACGATCTGCTCGATGCGGCAGTCGAATGCGACCAGCGCGCCGTCCAGCACCGGGGCGCCGGTCGCGAGCTGGTGCCAGGTGGCGCCCTCGAAGCGCGCTGCCATCGTGTGATCGGTCATGCCCGCGAACACCGGCGACAATTCCTCATGCGCGCTGGCCAGCGTGTTGACGCACAGCACGGCGTTCGCCTTCATCGCCGGATATGAATTGTTGGTGCGGTTGGCGCACACCAGCAGCGTGGGCGGCGTGTCGGTGACGCTGCACACGGCCGATGCCGTGAAGCCGGCGCGGCCACCCGGACCGTCCGTCGTGATCACGTTCACCGCGGCGCCGAGACGCGCCATCGCTTCGCGGTAGGCCTGCTTTTCCACTGCCACGGTCTGCTCCATCCCTGGCTACCCGCCAATATGGCGCTATCGCGCCGCGGAGGACAGAGGCGGGGCGATGTCCTCCAGCGCGCGACGCTCCGCCGGCACCGCGAGGAATGCGGCGACCACCGCGGCGACCACCATCAGTCCGCCACCGAGCAGGTAACCCCACAGGATCGATGCGCGCTCGCCGGTGTCGATCAGCGCGCCGAACAGGGCCGGACCCGCCACGCCGCCCACGCCGGTGCCGAACGCGTAGAACAGCGCGATGGCGATGGCGCGCATCTCCAGCGGGAAGCTCTCGCCGACCGTCAGATAGGCGGAGCTTGCCGCGGCCGAGGCGACGAAGAAGATCGCCGTCCAGGCCAGGGTCTGCTGCACCGCGTCCAGCACGCCGAGTGACGAACAGCCAGCCGGTCAGCGCCATCAGGATGCCGGAGAGCGCGTAGGTCAAGGTGATCATCAGCCGCCGACCAAGCGTATCGAACAGTCGCCCGAGGACCAGCGGCCCGAGGAAATTCCCCGCCGCGAACGGCAGCATGAACCAGCCGATGTCGCCCGACCTGATCCCATAGAACTGCTTGAGGATCAGCGCGTAGGTGAAGAACACCGCGTTGTAGCAGAACGCCTGCGCCGCCATCAGCACGATGCCGAGTATCGGCGCGGCGGCGGTAGTCGCTGAACAGCGCGCGCGTCGCCGGACCGAACCATTCGTGGATGTCAGTGCGCAGCAGCAGTTTCTGGTGCGGCACAGGCGGCAATGGTCGCCCGGTCTCCCGCTCCACACGCTGCTCGATTTCTGCCACCACGCGCTCGGCTTCCGCGGGATCACCGTGGGTCATCAGCCAGCGCGGGCTTTCCGGCAGGAAGCGGCGCAGCAGCAGCACGATCAAGCCCAGCACGCCGCCGATGATGAAGGCGAAGCGCCAGCCGTACTCGGCCGGCATCACCGCCGGATCCAGCACCACCAGCGCGCCGATCGCCCCGACGGCCGCACCGAGCCAGAAGCTGCCGTTCACCACCAGGTCGGTGAAGCCGCGGCGTCGCGCCGGGATCAGTTCCTGGATCGTCGCGTTCACCGCCGCATACTCGCCGCCGATGCCGGCACCGGTCAGCATGCGGAAAACGGCGAACGACCAGAAGTTCCACGACAGGCCACAGGCGACCGTGGCGGTCAGGTAGACCAGCACGGTGATGCTGAACAGCTTCTTGCGCCCGAGCCGATCGGTCAGCCAGCCAAAGAACAGCGCACCGGATACCGCGCCGATCAGATAGGCGCTCGCCGCCAGGCCCACCTGTTGCGCGGTGAGATGCAGGACCGGGCTTTCGGTGAGCGCGCCGGACAGCGAGCCCACGATGGTCACCTCCAGCCCGTCGAGCACCCAGGCGATGCCGAGTGCGATGATCACCAGCCAGTGAAATCGGCTCCAGGGCAGGCGGTCGAGCCGCGCCGGCACATCGGTCGCGAACACCGCATCGGGTGGTATATCGGGCCGCAGTTCATCCGGCATGTCGCTCGATCCGCCTCCCTGGCATACTGTCCGGCACATCACGGGGAGACAGAACATGGACGACTTCGCCGCCGAGATTGAGGCAACGATCGCGCGATGGCACGGCATTGTGGCGCCGAACGATCCGGCGCGACGCATGGCGGCCGACCTGATCTCGACCATCCGGGCCTTCGAGGCCCTGCGCGGCACGCTGGTGTTCGAGGACGAACCATCCAGCTTCGAGGCCGCGCTGCACGAGGCGAAGGAGTAAGGCGCATGACCGATCTGGCGGATCTCTCGTTGGTGCGAGGCGGCGGACGCCGTGCGCAACGGCGACGCGACCTCGCTGGAACTGCTCGACGCCTGCTGGCGCAACATGGAGGTGGCAAACCCCAGGCTGAACGCGACGATCTGGCTGGATCGCGAGGGCGCGGAGCAGGCGGCGCGCGCCGCCGATCGCGCGGTGCGGGAGAAGTCGTGGCTCGGTCCGCTGCACGGCGTGCCGATGATGCACAAGGACATGTACTACCAGGCCGGGCAAGCTCAGCACCTGCGGCTCGGCGATCCGCAAGGACTGGCGCCCGGCGATCACCGCGACCGTGATCGAGAAGCTGAGCGCGGCCGGCGCCTACACGTTCGGCGGCCTCAACATGGCGGAGTTCGCGCAGAACCCGACCGGTCACAATCGCGCGTTCGGCGACTGCCACAATCCGTGGAACCTGCCCTACATCACCGGCGGATCGTCATCCGGCTCCGGCGCGTCGGTGGCGGCGCGGTTCAACTACATGGCGCTGGGCTCCGATACCGGCGGATCGATCCGTCTGCCGGCGGCGGCCTGCGGCGTCACCGGCATCAAGCCGACGCAGACCCGCGTGTCGCGCTACGGCGTGATGCCGCTGTCGTTCAGCGCCGACAATGTCGGGCCGCTGACGCGCACCGCGCGTGACTGCGCGCGTGTCATGACGCTGATCGCCGGCCGCGATCCGCGCGATCCGACCAGTTCCCACGAGCCGGTGCCGGACTACGAGGCGGCGCTGGATGGCGATATCCGCGGTCTGCGCATCGGACTGCCGTCCACCTGGTTCCTCGACGACGTCGACCCGCCGGTGCTCGAGGCGATGGAGCGTGCGGTGGCGGTGCTGGTGGAGCGCGGCGCCACGGTGCAGCCGATCGCGCTGCCGCTGATGGATGCGGTCACCGCCTATGGCAGCATCGTCTCGCGGGTCGAGGCGGCGACCATCCATGCGCAATGGATGCGCGAGCGCGCCGGCGACTACGGCATCCATATCAGCGGCCGGATGTACGGCGGCTACGCCATTCCGGCGACCTACTACGTCGAGGCGCTCAGCCGCCGCGGCCCGATCCTGAAGGCGTTCGCCAAGGAGGTGTTCGCCAAGGTCGATGTGCTGATCTCGCCGACCATCCGCACCTGCCTGCCGACACTCGCCGAGACCGACATCGACCACGGGCCGCCGGGCACCGAGGTGACGTTCATGGCGGTGTCGTCCAACACGCGGCCGTACAACTACCTGGGCCTGCCGGCGGTCAGCGTGAATTGCGGCTTCGACCCGAACGGCTGCCCGATCGGCCTGCAGATCGCCGCGCGTCCGTTCGCCGAGGCGCGCGTGCTGAAGGTGGCTGACGCCTACCAGCGCGACACCGAGTTCCACACGCGTCGTCCGCCGATCCTCGACGCGGCCGAGGCCAGCGCCGTCACCGTGGCATGAAGCCGAAGGTCGCGTTCATCGGCACGGGCGGCACGATCGCCTCGATCGGCACGGGGCCGCTCGATCTCCAGAACTACGGCGCCACCGGCAAGGTCATGCATGCCGATGAGATCATCGCGCGCTGGCCGGAGACCGCGCTGGTCGCCGATGTGCTGCCCGTGCGCTACCGCAACATCCCCAGCACCGCGATCGATTTCGCCGACTGGAAGGCGTTGGTGCTGCTGTGCGAGCAGCTCGTCGCCGAACACGCCGATCTCGCCGGCATCGTCATCGGCCACGGCACGGCGACGCTGGAGGAAACCGCCTACGTCCTCAACCTCACGCTGAAGGTCGACGTGCCGGTGGTGCTGGTCGGCGCGCAGCGGCCGTCCAGCGGGCTCTCCACCGATGCCGGGACTCAATCTGGTCAATGCGATCCGTGTCGCGGCGAGCCCCGAGGCGCGTGGGATGGGCGTGCTCGTGGTGCTGAACGACGAGATCCAGGCGGCGCGCGAGGTGACGAAGACCGCGACGCTCCGGCTGCAGACCTTCCGCACGCGCGGATTTCGGCGTGCTGGGCCACGCCGATGGCGACGCGGTCGCGTTCTATCGCCGACCGCTGCGACGCTGCTGCCCGGACACCGAGTTCGACATCCGGGCGCTCGACGCCTTGCCGCGGGTCGATATCGCCTATGCCTATGCCGGCGGCGACGGCACCGCGGTGCGCGCGTTCACCGCCGCCGGCGCCAGGGGCATCGTCTCGGCCGGCTTCGCGCCCGGCTTCGCGCCGCCGGGCGATTTCGAGGCCCTGAAGGAAGCCGCGTCGCGCAGGGCGTCGTGATCGTGCAGTGCACGCGTGCCGGCAGCGGCCGCACATTTCGTGGCACCAGGCTTGCGAATGCCGGGTTCCTGATCGCCGACAACCTGCTTCCGCAGAAGGCGCGCATCCTGCTATCGCTGGCGTTGACCGTGACCCGCGATCCTGAGCAGATCGCGCGAATGTTCCGGACCTATTGAGGAGGCGACGAGATGATCCATCACGTATCGATATCGGCGCGCGACCCGAAGCACGTCGCCGATGTGCTGGCCGAACTGATGAACGGCCGCGCGTACCCGTTCCCCGGCGGCGTCGCCGACTCGTTCATGGCGGTGAGCGGCGACGAGCACGGCTCGATGATCGAGGTCTATCCGGAGAACGTCGCGCTGGTGCCCGGCAAGGACGACAAGCAGGTGCACGCGACGCACGACGCGCAGGCGGGTTATGCGCCGTTCCATCTGCTGCTGTCGGTGCCGGTCGATCGCGCCAAGGTGGAGCAGATCGGCGCGCGCGAGGGATGGCGCACCCAGTATTTCGGACGCGGTGCGCCCGGCCAGCCCCCGGCGTTCCATGTCATCGAGTTCTGGATCGAGAACCGCCTGATGGTCGAGGTCGCCACACCGGACATGCTGGCGGAGTATACGCGAATGATCCGCTACGACACGCTGGACGCGCGTTTCGGAGGCCGAGCCGCGGCCTAGGACATTACGCTGACCGCGGCGCCCGCCGGAGACGCGGGGAAGGCGCAAGCAGGCGCCATTCCGCCGCCTCTGTCGCTCTATCTCGACCTGACGCGATTCGCCGCCGCGCTCGTGGTGCTGCTGGGTCACGCATGGCTGGTCCTGGTGCCAACCCATCCGCTTCACTGGCCTGGCCCGGCGGCGGTGATCGTGTTCTTCGTGCTGTCCGGATTCGTCATTGCGTATGTGACCGATGGCCACGACCGGACCCTGGCCGACTTCACGCTCAACCGGCTCGCGCGCCTGTGGTCGGTCACGCTGCCGGCGCTCGGCTTCGGCGCGGTGCTGTTCCAGTTCGCCGGCAATTCGGTGTTCTCGCCGGAGCCAGCCGGTGGCGGCACGCTGTTGCGCACCGGCGCGAACGCGTTGTTCCTGGGACAGGCGTGGTTCCTCAATATGGCACCGCCCCTGAATGGTCCGTTCTGGTCCCTGAACTACGAGGCCTGGTTCTACGCGATCTTCGGCGCCTGGGTGTATTTGCCGCGCCGAACCAGAGCTCCCGCTGCGGCTCTGCTGGCAATGCTTGCCGGCCCGAAGATCATGCTGCTGATGCCCTGCTGGCTGCTGGGTGCGCTGGTCTATCGGAACATCGGACGCTGGAGGCTGTCAGGAAAGACCGCCACTGCCTTGTGGGCATGCAGCCTTGTTATGGCGATCATTCTGGTCAAGAGCGCGATCGGCACCCGGTTGCATGACGCGTTCCAGACCGAATGGCCGCAGACAGCCTCGCCTGCTCGCATTTTCCGGCTATCCGCTGACCGACTATGCCCTGGCCCTTCTGGTGGCCCTGAACTTTTATGCGGCGGCACACGCTCGTCGTCTGATGGGTCTTCTTGCTGCCATTCGGCAAAACCAATACGGCTGCTCGCCTCATTTACCCTGACGATCTACCTGTTCCACCTGCCATTGCTCATTCTGTTCTGGGACGTGCTGCACGCTCCCGCCTGGATGTGCGCAACGGCCCTCGTGATTTCCATCGTCGGGCTCGGCTATCTGACGGAGCATCGGCGTCGGGACCTGCGTTCGCTGCTGGCGTTCATCGCGGGCAGGTTTTCCGCAGGATCGCGTCTGGCATCCGTTGACCATGCCGCAGCGGCGGTTTGGGCGAATTAGCTGATGACCGGAGGCGAATCGCCGGAGGGCTGAATCACGTTCCCAGCTGGCTGTTGGGGCGAGTCCCGGCGGCCAATCCCCGTTCGACGCTACCGCTTGCAGCCAGGCGCGCACCCCGGCCGCGTCGACGAATGCATCCTGCACGCGCAATCCCGCGCCGCCCATCCTGTCTGCCGCAGCGATGGCGTCCTCGTCCGTCACATCGTCGCCGACGAACACCGGCAGCCGGGCGAGAAATGGCGCACGATCCATCAGTGCTGCCACCGCCACGCCCTTGTCAGCGCCGCGCGGCCGCACCTCCCATAGCATGTGCGCGGGCAGCAACTCGAATTCGGGGGAACCTGCCAGCAGGCGCTCGAGACCTTCGCGAAGCGGCTGGCCGGCGGCAGGCGCCGCCCGGTAATGCAACGCGAATCCGCGCGCCTTGCGTTCCAGCAATGCGCCAGGGTATTGCTCGGCCAGGCGCTCCGCCTCGAGCGAGCCAGGCGTCCGGCGGTGATGGCAGCGGCGGGCGTTCCACCGGCCGCCCCGGTCCGTGGCGGATCGCGCCGCCATGTTCGCCCGCCACAGCGAATACCGCGTCACCGAGCAGCGTATCGACCAGCTCGACAGGCCGGCCGGTGATGACCGCAACCGCATCGCCCATCAGTCGCCGCAACGCCCGCAAGACCTCCGGCAGCCCCGCCGGCACCCGAACGGCATCCGGCCGCGGCGCGATATCCAGCAGCGTTCCATCGAGGTCGAGCAACAGGGCCGCCCGGTTCAGCGGTGGCAGGGTCGCCATGGACTACGCTTTGCAGCCGACGACACGCACGTCGTAGACCGGGTGCTCCAGCATCGACAGCGACGGGTCGTTCGCCAGCATCCAGCCGCGGAATCCCGGCGCGTCGGCATGGCTGTCGGTAATCGTCAGATAGGCGGCGGAGTCCTGCGGCTGATCGGGCGGATGAACCTCGCAGGCCTGAACCGCGATATGTGAGCGAGCCGAACTGGGTGTCCTGCCCCACCTTCACGGTCATCATGGCGTTCTGCGCATTTACCTTGTCCAGCACCTGCAACTGGACGCTGCCCTGCGGCACCCATGTCTGTTGCATCGGCTGCGGCGCGGTCGGCGTCGCCTCCTGCGGTGCGGCCGGCGCCTGATCCGCCGGCGGCGGCATAGCACTCGGCGCCTGCGGCTGCTGGACCGAGGGCGGCAGCAACGGCGTGGCGGTGATCGGCGCCATCGGCTGTGCCAGCACCGGCATGCTGAGCGCCGCCAGCACCAGGGTCACCGCACCGCCAACCCAAAGGGTCCAAGGGCTCCGCCCTTGGCGGGGATGCAGGGGGCAGGGCCCTTTGACGCAGCCCAGTCCAACGTTACGGCTCATCGACCGCCCCGCTTCGGCGATTCCAGACCCTCGACCATGCCGGTCAGGATGCGGCGCATCGCCAGTTCGTCGACGCCCATCAGAACGGCGTCCTCGAACGCGTCCTGGAGCGCCTGCGCGAGTTCAGCATGGTTCTCCGCGAGCATCCGCAGCTTCTCACGACAGGACACCGGGGCACCGTCGGGTTGCGGCCAGACGGTGGGAGGTGGCGGAATCATGGCTTCTGTGCTCCAGGCTGGGTTTCGCCGCCCTTCTGCGCATTGGTCATGCTGAAGATGAACTTGCCCAGCAGGTCCTCGAGGCTGATCGACCCCTGGGTAATGGTGATGGTCTGCCCTGGCTGCAACGTCGTCTCGTCGCCGCCGGCTTGCAGCGAGAGGTATTTACCGCCGAGAAGGCTCTCGCTCGAGATGATCGCGGCGCTGTCCTTGGGCAGCTTGATGTCGTTGCGCACCGACAGCGACACCACGGCCTGGAAGCTTCGCGGATCGATCCGTTCCTGCTCGATGCTGCCGACCTTCACGCCGGCCATGCGTACATCCGCGCCGACGCCGAGGCCGTCGATGTGGTCGAACCTGGCATAGAGGGTATAGCCGGAGGTCGTCGTGCGTCCGGAATGGGCGACCGCGTAACCCAGAAAGCCGGCCGCCACCAAAAGAACCGCCGCTCCGGTCAGCACCTCGGCGATGCTACGACGATGCATTTGTCTGGGCCTCAGTTGCCTGGGGTCCAGGCTTCATAGTCTCCGGTGGCGCGCGCCCGCGTGCCCCCCCGGTAGTCGTGGCCCGGAGGCCGATAGCCGGCCGGCGTCCCGGTCGCGTTCGGCAGATGCGGCTTCTCCCACGGCCGACGTGGCCGCTCCACCAACGGCGCATCGGTCGTGTAGTGCAGCCAAGCGTGCCATTCCGGCGGCACCAGCGATGCTTCGGGAGCGCCGGCATAGGCGACCCAGCGCCGCATGCGGTAGCCGGCGCGCGGGCGCCGTTCCTCGTAGTAGACGTTGCCGAGAAGCATCGGCGCCGATGCGCCTGCCCTTGAGCATGGTGAACAGCCAGGTACCCAGGTTCATGCCACATGATATACGAAGCTCACGGAGTCAGGTCCACTCGACGGGTCATCCACAGGATTTTGTGGTCCGCGGGCGCAACAGTCGCAAAATACGCTTCCCGAGTCGCAGGACCCGGCCTAGCATGCGGCATGAAGTCAACCCGCACCTGGCAGGGCGTTCGAATGCGGCGCGTGACGGTGGGAGCGGATCCCGATGCGCCGCCACGCCTGGTGACGCTCCGCCGCCTGTTGGATGACGCTGCCGCGGCCGCATTGGCCGCCCTGGTCCCTGACGAGAAGCCGGTGATGCTGGCCGCCGCCGCCGATGCGTGGATCCGCCCGATCGCCGAGCGGGCGCTGCGCGCCGGCATGGAAATGCCGCTGTCCGAGCGGCTGCATCGCATGCTGCTGCTGCGCCATGGGTCGCCGTCCTTGCCGATTTGGCAAGGGCAGAACGCGGCGGTGCCGGGCTTCGTGCTGAACCTGGCCTCGTTCCATGACGCTGCGGCCGGCTTCGACACGCCCGCCTTCGTCGAGGCAGTCGAGACCGCGGTGACAGCGCTGACCCTTGCAGCACCCGCCGCGCCACGGCTTGCGGTCGGCGTTACCGATCTTGCCGGCCTGCTGGCCTTGCTCGGCGTCGAATACGGTTCGGACGCGTCGCTGGCGATCGCCCGCGCGATTGCCGCCATCGTGCGCGGCCGCGCCGAGGCAGCCTCGGGCGCGCTGGCGCGCCTGTTCGGCAACGTGGCACCGGCAGGGCTCGGCTGGCCGGCCGCGCCCGACAAGCACGCCGGTGCCCGGACTGGCGGAAGCAGCGCATGCCTCGCGTCAGGCCGCCGCGGATGTCGCAAGCCTCCGGCACACCGCGCTGACGGCGGTGGTGGAACCCGGCCCCGCCGATGCGTTGCTCGGCGTGGAGACCGGCGGCATCGCGCCAGCCTTTTCGCCGCTCGCCGCGACCGGCGGCCTCAGCCGGACCGCCCGAGCCTGGCTAGCGGCAAATGGCATAACCGCAGAGGCCGCGCTCGCGGAGGCGCTTGCCGGCGGCGATCCGATTCCCATCGCGAGCGCCGCCGTCCACGCCGCGATGCACGACGCGGTGGCGCCGTTCGTTCATGTCATGCCGGGGCGGCCGGAGCCTGCTACCGCATCCCGCGCATGGCGCGCGCCGGCGGGAGTTGCCGACGCGAAGGGCCGGCTATACCCAGAAGGCCGTAGTCGGCGGCCATCGTCGTTACCTGCGCACCGGCGAGTACGACGATGGCGCCCTGGGCGAGGTATTCATCGCGCTCCACAAAGAGGGCGCCGCGTTCCGCGGGCTGATGGACAACTTCGCGATCGCCGTGAGCCTGGGGCTGCAACACGGCGTGCCGCTGGAGGCATTCGTCGAGGCGTTCACCTTCACACGGTTCGGTCCGGCCGGCGCGGTGGAAGGCGATCCCGCGGTGGCACATGCCACGTCACTGCTCGACTACACGTTCCGCCACCTCGCCGCCAATTATCTTGGGTCGACGGGACATACCCGAGGCGGAGCCCGAGGAAGCCGACACCGTCGGCAATGGCAGCCGCGATCATGCGCCGTTGCTGCCGCTCGAGTTGCCGGCTGGATCGCCGCGCGCGCGCAGGCGAGGGTTCAAGGTGGTCTCCAAGGTAGGCGTCGCCGCCGCGGCGACCTGTCAGCCGGCGCTCGGATCTTCGTTACGAACTGATCGATCTGAAGATTGAGCCGGTCGGCTTCGTGCGTCAGCCCCTCCACTCCGACCCCGCATCGAGACGGAGAGAACGGGCTGGGGTTTGCTTCTCGACCCGTCGCCTGCTGCAATCGGTCAACCGACCGAAGGAACCATGAGATGGCCGGCCGGATCGAAATGAAACTGGCGGAACTTGGCATCACCTCTGCCGAGCCCGATGCCGCCGATCGCCAACTACGTCCCATACGTCGTCACAGGCAGCTTCGTGGTCGTTTCCGGCCAGGTGCCCGCGGTGGATGGCAGGATCGCGATCACCGGCAAGGTCGGCGCCGGTCTGTCGATCGACCGCGGCAAGGAGGCTGCGCGGCTCTGCTTCATCAACGTGCTGGTGCATCTGAAGGCGGCCTGCGGCGGCGATCTGGATCGGGTCAGACGCGTCGTGCGGCTAGGCGGCTTCATCGCCTCGCCGCCGGAATTCTCCCAGCACGCCCAGGTGATGAACGGCGCGTCGGATCTCGCCGTCGCGGTATTCGGCGAGGCCGGCCGGCATGCCCGCACCACCATCGGCGTGCCGTCGCTACCCGCCGATGCCGCGGTAGAAGTAGAGGGGATGTTCGAAATCAGTTAGGCTGGCGCTCATGCCCGACGGTTCCGCCACGCTGACCCTGACATTGCATCAGAAGATCGCCGACGTTCCCGCAGCAGAGTGGGACGCCTGCGCCGGGGACGGCAATCCGTTTGTCAGCCACGCCTTCCTGAGCGCGCTGGAGGACAGCGGCTCGGCCAACGCGCGCACCGGCTGGCTGCCGCAACACGCGGTATTGCGCGGCGAGGCAGGGCAGATCGTGGCAGTGGCACCCATGTACGCCAAGTCTCACAGCTACGGCGAATACGTCTTCGACCACGGCTGGGCGCACGCTCTGGAGCGCGCCGGAGGCGACTACTATCCGAAGCTCCAGGTTGCCGCTCCCTTCAGCCCCGCGCCGGGGCCTCGACTGCTGCGCCATCCTGACGCCGGCGTGCCGGTGGCGGCGCTGGCTTCGGCGCTGGAACAGGCGTGTCGCTCGCTCGACCTGTCGTCGGTGCACGTCACGTTCTGCACCGAACCCGAATGGCAGCAGCTTGGCGAGGCAGGCTGGTTGCCGCGCCTCGGCATGCAGTTTCACTGGGAGAACGCCGGGTATGCGAGCTTCGACGACTTTCTCGGCGCATTGTCGTCGCGCAAGCGCAAGGTGCTGCGGCGCGAACGGCGCGACGCGAATGCCGCCGGCCTGACTTTCCGCGCGTTGAGCGGGGCCGACATCACCGAGGCCCATTGGGACGCGTTCTATCGCTTCTACCGCTCGACCGTGGATCGCAAATGGGGTTCCGCCTACCTGTCGCGTTCGTTCTTTTCGCTGCTCGGCCAGCGCCTCGGCGAGCGCGTGGTCCTCATGATGGCCGAGAACGCCGGCAAACCGGTGGCCGGCGCGCTCAATCTCGCTGGCAGCGAGGCGCTGTACGGGCGCAACTGGGGTTGCCGCGGCGACTGGCCGTTCCTGCATTTCGAGCTCTGCTATTACCGCGCCATCGATTGGGCGATCGAACACGGCCTGCAACGTGTGGAGGCAGGCGCGCAGGGGCGCCACAAGATCCAGCGCGGCTATCTGCCTCGCCCGACCTACTCAGCGCACTGGATCGCACATTCCGGGTTGCGGCGCGCGATCGGCAATTTCCTCGACGACGAACGTCGCGGCATTCGGGCCGAGATGGCGCACTTGGCGGAGCAGTCGCCGTTCCGCAAGGACACCGAGCCCGACTGACCGCGCATGGCGAATGCCTGGTGGTTCGGCGATGTCGCCGAATTGCTTGCAGGCAAGCCGAAGACGATCGTGCAACGCCTCGCCGTGCGTCTCGTCGAAACGCATCATCTCAATCGCGCCCCGCAGCTTTACGCATGACGCCAACAGAACCAGCCATGGCGCGTGTCGATTGGTCCGTCGCAATCAACAGCATCCTGCTCGCAGGGGTTCACTATGCCGATGACGCGCGATACGGCTCGAACGTGGTGCATCGCAATCGGACGATCGCTCAGCGCGCAGATTGTTGAGCGGCTGACCGCCCATCACGGCTGGACATAATCGCAAATGTCAAAGTATGCGCTAGCGATGCCCCCAACATTGACAACTGCTTACTGGCTGATGAAAGCCGCTGACGCTTGGTCTCAGGCTGAAACGACGCACGATCAGGGAGAGAGGCGCATTAAGCTCACCATTGCCAGGGGTTACGAACGCCTGGCCAGACATGCTGCATCGTTGGCTGCGGCCGACCCGCCATCGCAGGAGAACGGCCCCGACCTGAACGGAATTTCGCGTGGCCCATCAGAGCGCGCGAAATAGTCGGTCGTCGACTGGCGTCGTCGACATGACTTCCCGGCTGGCAAGTTAGCGAGGGCGCATTGCGCGCCACGGCCTGTGGATTGCTTGGTGCTCTCTCGAGCAAACGCGAGCCGACGAAGCGTGAAGATCCTGCTGGCCGACGACGATGCTGACCGCGTCCGCCTCCTGATGCGGGGGCTCGCGACCGATGCCGGTGTGACCGTGCTGCGCCTGCCTGCTCGCGCATCCCTGCTGGATGCGGTGGCCGCGAACGCGCCCGATGTCGTTCTGATGGACATGGCACGCCCGGATCGCGACGCGCTGGAGAGCCTGCGTCAACTCTCCGCCCAGAACCCGCGCCCGATCGTGCTGTTCGTCGACCAGGACGACCCGCAGTTCATGGAGGCGGCGATCGCCGCGGGCGTGTCCTCGTACAACGTGGTCGGCATGCCGCCCCCGGATGTGAAGCCGATTCTGCGGGCGGCGGTGGCGCTGTTTCGCCAGCACCAACAGACGCGCGTCCGCGCTCCGCTCCGCCGAGGCCAGGCTGGAAGAGCGCAGCATCATCGACCAGGCGAAGGCGCGGCTGATCCGTGACCGGCATCTGTCGGAGCCCGATGCCTATCGCTGGCTGCGCCGCAATGCGATGACCAGCGGGCGAAGGATCGTCGAAATCGCGCGGCAGGTGCTGCGCGACGGGGAGGACGCCAAGCGATGAACAGAGCGAGCCGGCACGCCGGTGCGATTTGGCATTCTGCGGCTTGCCGATAGTGCGCCGGCCATCGTCGCGGTGCGGCGCGGCCTGTTCAGGGAACTGGGACTGCATGTCGAGATTTCCGTCGAGCCGTCCTGGGCCAACATCGCTGACAAGCTGGCCTATGGACTGCTGGACGCCGCCTCGATGCTGCCGCCGTTGGCGCTGGCGGCCGCACTCGGACTGCGTGGGCCTCCCGGACGTCTGCTGGTTCCGATGGGGCTGAGCGCGGGAGGCAATACCGTCACCCTTGGCCGCGCGGCAGCGGAGGCCGTGCAGACTGCGCCGGTCGCGTCCGATGCGCTCGCGGCAGGCCGTCGCTTCGGCACCTGGCTGCGCGCGCAATCCGCGCCACCGCGCTTCGCAGTGGTGCATGCCTTCTCCACCCACAATTTGCTGCTTCGCTACTGGCTGGCGGCGTCGGGCCTCGACCCGGACCGCGACATCAGCACCGTGGTCATCCCGCCGGAGCAAATAGAGCCGGCGCTGGCGGAGGGACGCATCGCCGGCTTCTGCGCCGGTGCCCCATGGGGCGAGCATGCCGCACAGCGCGGTTCCGGCCAGGTCTGTACTCGGCACCTCGGCAATCTGGGCAGGCCATCCGGAAAAGTGCCTGGCGGTTGCCGCTCCATGGGCGGCGGCAAATCCCGGACCCTTCCAGGCCCTGTTGCGCGGCCTGCTTGCGGCGCAGCGCCTATGCGAGCAGCCGGAAGCAAGCGAGTGGATCGCTTCATTGCTGGCCGAACCGCCGATGGCGCTGCCAATCGCGGCCAGTCGCGCCTGCCTCCCGGGCGGAGCGGCTGTGGAGCGGATCCGCTTCCACGCCGGCGCAGTATGGTTTCCCTGGCTTTCGCAGGCCGCATGGTTCCTGGCCCAGATGCGCCGCTGGGGCTGGCTGGCTCGCCGATATCGAGATCGAGCAGGCCGCCCAGGGCGTGTACCGTCCTGATCTGCTGGCTCCCGCCGCGGCGGCTGAGGGGCTGCCCTGGCCCGCCGGGGAGCGCGAGAGCGAAGGCGCTCACGACACAAACTGGACCCAGGCGGGACTGCCTGTGCCGCTGAGCATGATGCCCGACCGGTTCTGTGACGGGATGGTTTTCGATCAAGGCGGCCGAGCGTTGATCACACAATAGGCACATTGGCTATGATATAGGCCATACCAGCCTAATTATACGCCAATGCGGGGCTGCATCTTTGCCGTTTCATGAGCAACTCGGTGCCCTAATGACCTGGCACGGAGTTTGCTGCGTTGCAACTCAGCCCGACCAGCACCGGGCCCAATCGTGCGACCGAGCGCGTCCAACGGAGGGCGCGACCGTCACGGGAGCCTCCCGGCTCCAGACAGCGACCCGCGGGCCAACGGCGGCCCGTGAACGGACCAAGGTCCGCCGGAGCTTCACCTCGTGGCAAGAAACTTCCTGAAGGCAGGCCATCTGCCCACACTGTTCGCTGCGTTCCTCTATTTCGACCTCAGCTTCATGGTCTGGGTCCTGCTCGGCCCGCTCGGTGTCGCAATCGCCGGCGAGTTGCGATTGGACCCGGCCCACAAGGGCCTGATGGTCGCGACGCCGGTACTGGCGGGGGCCTTGTTCCGGTTGCCGCTCGGCATGCTGGTGGACCGGTTCCGCGCCAAGCGCGTTGGCACCGGCGCCCAGGCGGTCGTCATCGCCGGCCTCGTCACCGCCTGGCTGATCGGCGTCCACAGCTTCGCCGACATCCTGCTGCTGGGATTGGTGCTGGGCCTCGCCGGCGCGTCTTTCGCGGTCGCGCTGCCGCTCGCATCGGGCTGGTACCCGCCCGAGCACCAGGGTACCGCACTCGGTATCGCCGGCGCCGGCAATTCCGGCACGGTGCTCGCCGCCCTGTTCGCCCCCGGCCTCGCCGTCGCCATCGGCTGGCAGAATGTCGTCGGACTTGCCGCCGCGCCGATGTGCGTCGCATCTGGCGGTCTTCCTGCTCCTGGCCAAGGACAGCCCGAACGCGCCGCCACCCAAGCCGCTCGCCGCCTATCTCCGCCTGCTGCGCATCGGCGACGCGTGGTGGTTCATGTTCTTCTACAGCGTCACCTTCGGCGGCTTCGTCGGCCTTGCCTCGTCGCTGACCATCTACTTCAACGACCAGTACCACCTGAGTGCGGTGACCGCCGGCTATTGCACCGCCGCCGTGGTGTTTGTCGGCTCGCTGGTTCGCCCGCTGGGTGGCGCGGTCGCCGATCGGGTCGGCGGCGTGCGCGCGCTGAGCCTGATGTACGTGGTCGCCGCGATGGCCTTCGCCACAGTGGCAACCGGCATCAGCACGATCTGGCTCGCCATGCCGGTGTTCGTCGTCGGAATGCTGTCCCTCGGCATGGGCAACGGCGCGGTGTTCCAGCTCGTGCCGCAGCGCTTCGCCCGCGAGATCGGCGTGATGACCGGTCTGGTCGGCATGACCGGCGGCCTCGGCGGCTTCTACCTCGCCTCCAGCCTCGGTTATTCGAAGCAGATCACCGGCAGCTACGGCACGGGCTTCCTGGTGTTCGCCCTGTTGGCGGCCACGGCCCTGGTGTGCATCACCGGCGTCCGGCGGCGCTGGCGCATGACCTGGGCGGAAGCCTACGGCGCGGCGCGAGTTTGAGCGGAGCTTGCAATGAACATGCTCGTTCGGCCGCGCCAGCGATTGGTCGTCGTCGGCAACGGAATGGCAGGGGTCCGCGCCATTGAGGAAATCCAGGCACGCGCGCCTGGCCGGTTCGACATCACGGTGTTCGGCGCAGAGCCGCATGGCAACTACAACCGCATCATGCTCTCGCCGGTGCTGGCCGGCGAGGCGCGGTTCTCCGACATCGTGACGCACGACGCCGCCTGGTACGCGGAAAGCGGCATCGAGCTCATCGCCGGCGAGGCGGCCGTGGCACTCGATCGCGTCGCACGCACCGTGCGCGGCGAGCACGGCACGGTGCGCGGTTACGACGTGCTGCTGCTCGCCACCGGCTCGGACCCCGTGATGCTGCCGGTTCCAGGCGCCGATCTGCCGGGTGTCCTGAGCTTCCGCAACATCGCCGATGTTGAGGCGATGCGTGCCGCCAGTCACCCCGGCGGGCGAGCCGTGGTGATCGGCGGCGGCCTGCTGGGGCTCGAGGCCGCACACGGCCTGCGCCGCAGCGGGATGGACGTGACGGTGGTGCATCTGATGCCGAGCCTGATGGAGCGGCAGTTGGATGCGGTCTCTGCCGGCCTGCTCGCCCGCGCTCTCGAACTGCGCGGCATCGCGGTGCTGACCACGGCGAGCACGCGCGCCGTGCTGGGTGACGACCGCGTCCGTGGCGTGTCGCTGGCAGATGGGCGCGATATCCCCGCCGATCTGGTCGTCATGGCCGCGGGCGTGCGCCCCAGCATCAGCGCTGGCGCGGTCGGCCGGCCTCGACTGTGGCCGCGGCGTGCGGGTTGACGGCGGCATGCGCACCAGTGATCCGTCGATCTTCGCCATCGGCGAGTGCTCCGAGCATCGTGGCCAGGTCGTGGGTCTGCTCGCGCCGATCTGGGACATGGCACGGGTCTGCGCGGAACAGATCGCGGGCGAGGCGGCGGCACATTACACACCGGCTGCCGTCGGCACGCATCTTAAGGTCACCGGCATCGACACCTACTCGGCTGGCGAATTCCTGGGCGATGCGGCAACCGAGGCCATCGTCTTCCGCGACCTGTCGCGCGGCGTGCACAGACGCCTGGTGCTGCGCGAGGATCGCCTGGTCGGCATCGCCATGGTGGGCGATGCCCGTCATGCCGCCTGGTATTTCGATCTGCTGCGGCGCGGCACCAGCATCGCGGCGATGCGCGATGCGCTGGGATTCGGTCCCGCGGCGATCCACGAGCCCGCGACATGATGCCGGACGCGGTACGCACGACCTGCCCGTATTGCGGCGTCGGCTGCGGCATCGTTGCCCTGCCGGACGGCACGATCGCAGGGCGACGTCTCGCACCCGTCCAGCCTCGGAAGGCTCTGCTCCAAGGGCGCGGCACTTGGCCTGACGCTCGACGACAGCGAGCGGCCTCACCGAGCCGCGGATCGGCGGCGCGCCCGCCACCTGGGACGCTGCCCTCGATCTCGTGGCGCGACAGTTCAGCGCGACCATCGCCGCGCACGGACCGGACAGCGTCGCCTTCTATGTCTCCGGCCAGTGCCTGACCGAGGACTATTACGTCGCCAACAAGCTGATGAAGGGCTTCATCGGCAGCGGCAACATCGACACCAATTCGCGGCTCTGCATGGCCTCCTCGGTGGCCGGCCACCAACGCGCCTTTGGCGAGGACGTGGTGCCCGGCATTTATGAGGACTGGGACGACGCCGACCTCGTCGTCCTGGTCGGCAGCAATGCCGCCTGGTGCCATCCGGTGCTGTATCAGCGCCTGCTCGCCGCCCGCGCCGCGCACGGCACGCGGATCGTCGTGCTGGACCCGCGCCGCACCGCCACCGCCGATGACGCCGACCTGCATCTGCCGCTTGCCCCCGGCAGCGACGTCCTGCTGTTCAACGGCCTGCTGGCACATCTGGCCGAAGCCGGCGCGCTCGACCGGGACTGGATCGCGCGCCACACCGACGGCTTCGCGGCGAGCACTGGCCGTCGCGCGCGCCGACGGCGCCGATCCCGCCACCGTGCGCGAGGCGCTGCGGCATCGATCCTGCCGCGCTGGCGACGTTCTACGACTTGTTCGCGACGCACCGAACGCGTGCTGACGGTCTTCTCGCAAGGTGTGAACCAGTCGTCAGTGGGCACCGACAAGGTCAACGCGATCATCAATTGCCATCTCGGCGACCGGGCGGATCGGACGCCCCGGCATGGGACCGTTCTCGGTCACCGGGCAACCCAACGCCATGGGCGGGCGAGAAGTCGGCGGGCTGGCCAACCAACTCGCCGCGCATCTGCATTTCGACCAGCCCGCCGACCGCGACCGGCTGCTGCCGCTTCTGGGATGCCCCGCGGCTGGCGTCCCGCCCGGTCTCAAGGCGGTCGATTTGTTCGACGCAGTGCTGACCGGGCAGATCAAGGCGCTGTGGATCGTCGCCACCAATCCGGCCGCCAGCATGCCTCGCGCAGACCGCGTGCGCGCGGCGCTGGCCGCATGCCCGTTCGTCGTCGTCTCCGACTGCTGGCCCACCGACACCACGCGCCTCGCGCATGTCGTGCTGCCCGCGGCGGGCTGGGGCGAAAAGGATGGCACGGTCACCAATTCCGAGCGCCGCATCTCCCGCCAGCGCAGGTTCCGCGTACGCGCCCGGCCAGGCGCGGCCGGACTGGTGGATGTTCGCGGAAGTCGCGCGGCGGATGGGGTTCGGCCACGCATTCGCCTGGGATGGTCCCGCTGCGATCTTCCGCGAGCACGCCGCGCTGAGCGGCTTTGAGAATGACGGCGAACGTGCCTTCGACATCGCCGCGCTGGCCGCCGATCGATGATGCCGGCTACGACGCGATGGCACCGGTCCGCTGGCCGCCGCGGTATCCGGTGACGGCAGGGTCTTCGCGGCGGGCGGCTTCAGCACGCCGGATCGTCGTGCCCGGTTCGTCCCGACACCGTATCGCGGCCTGAGCGCGACGGCCGGGCGGCCGTTCCTGCTCAACACCGGCCGCGTTCGCGACCAGTGGCACACCATGACCCGCACCGGCCGCGTACCACGGCTGATGACCCATGCGCCCGAACCGACCGTCGCGCTGAACCCGGCTGACGCCGCGCGTCTGGACCTCGCGTCCGGCGATCTCGCGCACATCGAGACCAACGCCGGCGCCACCGTGCTCCGGGTCGCGGTGACCGCCGCGCAGCGCCCGGGTGAGCTGTTCGTGCCGATGCACTGGACCGATGCATTCACCTCCGCCGGACCGATCGCTCGCTCTGTGACGGCGCGGCTCGATCCGCATTCGGGCCAGCCGGAACTGAAAGCGACGCCGGCATCGGTCAGCCGCGTGGCGGCGGCGTTCCATGGCGTGTTGCTGCGGCACGGCGGCGGCACGCCACCAACGCAATGCCACTGGACGCGCGTGCCACTGGCACACGGTGAACTCTACCACCTGACCGGCACACGGGATCTGCCAACAGGCGATGCGCTCGATCGCCTCTGCATCGAGCTGGTTGGACTGCCGCCCGAGGTGGCGGACTGGGTGGAAATGGAAGATGCGGCACGGGGCGTGCATCGTCGTGCCGCCATGGTCGATGGCAGACTCAAGGCGTGTCTGATGCTGGCCCGCGAGCGGGCATCACTGCCGCAAGTCGCGGTCATCGCGCCATTGCTTGGCACCGCCATTCCGGACAACGAGCGCTGGCGTGTGCTGATCGGCGGCGCAGTCGGAGCGATCGCCGACGATGGCCCTCAGGTTTGTGCCTGCTTCGGCGTCGGCCGCACGACGATATGTCAGGCAGTTTTGGATCATGGCCTGCGCACCACGCGCGAGATCGGCGCGCGGCTGAGCGCCGGCACCAATTGCGGCTCCTGCCTGCCCGAGCTCCAGGCAATCCTGCGCGAGATGAGAACGCGATCCCCCTTCCCTGCACCCAAGGAGGAAGTCAGATGGATTCCCTGAAACCCGCCGACATTGTCGCCAACATGGTGCAGTCGGGCATCGCCAAGGCCAGGCTTGGACCGTTCGACCTGCTGGTGCGCGGTGCGCTGTCCGGCGCGTTGCTGGGCTTCGCCACCAGCCTGGCGATCGGCGCCACGACGCAGACCGGCCAGCCAATCGTCGGCGCGCTGATCTTCCCGGTCGGCTTCGTGATGATCGTCCTGCTGGGGCTGGAGCTGGTCACCGGCAGCTTTGCCGTCGTGCCTCTGGCACTCCTGCGCGGGCGCACCAGCGCCGGCCACCGTCCTGGTCAACTGGAGCTGGGTGTTTGTCGGCAATCTGCTGGGCAGTCTGCTGTATGCCGGACTGCTCGCCGTCGCGCTGACCATGGCCGGCCAGGTCGAGCCCACCGGCGTTGCCGCGAGCATCGTCAAGATCGCTGAGTTGAAGACCACCGGCTATGCGCATTTCGGCACCGCCGGACTGATCACCGTCATTCGTCAAGGCGATACTGTGCAACTGGATGGTCTGCCTGGGCGTCGTGATGGCGCTGAGCTCGACCTCGACCATCGGACGCATCGCCGGCGCCTGGATGCCCATCCTGGTGTTCTTCGCTCAGGGCTTCGAGCACTCCGTGGTGAACATGTTCGTCATCCCCGCCGGGATGTTGATGGGCGCCAAGGTCGACTGTCGCGGACTGGTGGCTGTGGAACGAAATCCCGGTCACACTCGGCAATCTGGTGGGCGGGCTGCTGTTCACCGGCCTCGCACTCTATGTCACCTATGGCCGCAGCGAGACAGCCATGCCGGACGCAGCTGCCGGCCAGCGCGGATTGATCGCGGCGATGAGCGATCAACCCTTCACCGGTGAGCAGCAGGAATACCTCAAAGGGTTCATGGCCGGGGTCGAGGCGCGGCGTGGCGCACTCGGCCTGCCGCTCTCTCCGGTATCGGAGCCCTCGGCGAATGCCAGCGACATCCACCGCGCCGCGCAGGACCGCACGGTCGCGGCGGGCGGCAAGCTGACGCCCGAGGAGGAGGCCAAGCGCAAGAAGCATCCGCTCGACCGCTTCGACGAGATCAGCGCGACGGCGGCGGCTGGAAACTTCCCCAAGGGCATCGAGGTCTTCCTCGCGAAGTTCCACGGACTGTTCTATGTCGCGCCGGCGCAGAACGCGTTCATGTGCCGGCTGCGCATTCCCGGCGGCATCCTCAACGCACACCAGATGCGCGGGGTGGCGGCGATTGCCGATGACCTGGCCGGCGGATACGCCGACATCACCACCCGGGCCAATCTCCAGCTTCGCGAAATCGGCGCCGCAGAACGCACCGGAAATATTGCTGCGGCTGTCGCGAAATCGGCCTGACCTCACGCGGCGCGGGCGCTGACAACATCCGCAACATCACCGGCAGTCCCACCGCGGGCATCGATCCGCAGGAGCTGATCGATACGCGGCCGTACTGCCGCGCGATGCATCATTTCATTCTCTACCACCGCGAACTGTACGGCCTGCCGCGCAAGTTCAACATCGCCTTCGATGGCGGCGGACGCGTAGCGGTGCTGGAAGATACCAACGACATCGCTTTGTCGGCGGTGAGGTCGCCGACGGCCTCGGCGTCCCATCCGGCGTTTATTTCCTGCTCGGCCTCGGCGGTATCACCGGGCATCATGACTTCGCCCGCGCCGACCGGCGTGATCGTGCCGCCCGACGACGCGGTGCGTGTGTGCAACGCCATCCTGCGCGCCTTCATCGCACACGGCGACCGCACCGACCGCACCAAAGCGCGGCTGAAATACGTGCTGGACCGCATGGGGGTGCCGGCCTTCCTGGCCGAAGTGGAGAAGGAGCTGGGCGAACCGCTGATGCACGTCGATGCCGCGGCGATCCTGCCGCGACCGCGTGCAGGACAAGCACGGCCATATCGGCGTGCATCCGCAGAAGCAGCACGGGCTGAACTACATCGGCGTCGTCTGCCCGGTCGGGCGGCTGACCAGCGACCGGCTGCGCGGCCTGGCCGAGATCGCCGACCGGTTCGGCTCCGGCTACGCTGCGGCTGACGGTTTGGCAGAACCTGCTGATCAGCGACATCCCGGATGAGAAGATGGACGCCGCGCTCGACGCCATCGCACAACTCGGTCTGGACTGGCGGGCGAGCCCGCTGCGCGGCGGACTGGTCGCGTGCACCGGCAATGCCGGATGCAAATTCTCCGCATCCGACACCAAGCGACATGCGGCGGCGCTGGTGGACTGGCTGGAGGCGCGCATTGAGATCGATCGGCCGATCAACATCCACCTGACCGGCTGCCACAATTCCTGTGCGCAGCACTACGTCGCCGATATCGGCCTGCTGGCGACCAAGATCGAGCGAGACGACGATATGGTCGAAGGCTACGACCTTCTGGTCGGTGGCGGGGCGGGCGCCGAACAGAAGCTGGGCCGGCTGGTGCGGCCTGCCGTCGTGTTCGAGGAACTGCCGCCGATGGTGCTGTCGCTGCTCCAGGCGTGGCAGCAGCGGCGCGCGGCGCCGAACGAGACATTTCAGACGTTCACCGCGCGACTGTCGGAGGACGAACTGTCGATGCTCTGCGATCGCATGCTGGAGACTGGGTGATGAATGCCGTCTCGCCGCCGATGCCGCTGATCCCGGAGAACGCGCCGTTCTCGCCGGCGCAGCGCGCCTGGCTGAACGGCTTCCTTGCCGGCCTGTACGGCGGCGCGACTCGCCGGCCATCTCCACCACGGCACCGCCCGCCGCGGAGCCGGAAGATCTCCCCTGGCACGACCCGACGCTGGAGCTGGACGAACGGATGCAGCTCGCCGAGGGCAGGCCGCTGAAGCAGCGGCTGATGGCGGCGATGGGCCAGCTAGACTGCGGCCAGTGCGGCTATCTGTGCCAGACCTACGCCGAGGCACTGAACGAAGGGCGCGAGGCATCGACCTCGCTGTGCGTGCCGGGCGCCAAGCCGACCGCGCGTTTGTTGAAGCAGTTGATGGCGGAGGCGCCGGTCGCTGCTCGCCCCAGTAGCCGCGGTGGCATCGAGCAGGCCGGTCGGACGCCCTGTGAACGTCGTATCCGCCGCCAGCGCTGACGTTGCCAGGATCGAGCAAGGACGTGCGCCACGTCGTCATCGACCTCGCGGAGTCCGGCCTGACCTACGAGCCCGGCGATTCCATCGGCCTCGCCACGCCCAATGATCCGATCCTGATCGAGGCGACGCTGAATGCACTCGGTGCGACCGGCGAAGAACCGGTGCCCTGCCCGGACGGTGTCGCGCGTCCGATCCGTGCCGCCTTTACGAATTTCCTGGACATCGCGCGTCCGCTCGATCGCACCACCGACCTGCTGGCGATGTGCGCCAAATATCCGCGCCACGCGGAGACGCTGCGGAAGCTGAGCGAGGGTGTGGACGGCACCGAACCGGCGGATGCCGATCTGCTCGATCTGCTCGAGGCGTTTCCCTCCGCGCGGCCAAGCCTCGCGGATCTGCGCAGCGTCGTTGCCTGCGTTGCGGCCGCGGCTCTACTCGATCGCGTCGTCCCTACGCGCGTCGCCGGGACAGGTGCACCTGTGCGTCGCGGTGGTGCGCGACACGCGGCGCGGCCGGATCCGCAACGGTGTGGGCAGCGGGTTCCTGGCCGACCGCGCATCGGCTGCGGCGGCGATCGAGGCCTATATCCAGACCAGTCATTTCCGGTTGCCGGCCGATCCCGCCGTGCCGGTGATCATGGTTGGCCCGGGCACCGGCATCGCGCCGTTCCGTGCCTTCCTGGCGGAGCGGGCCGCGAGCGGCATACGCGGCCGCACTTGGCTGTTGTTCGGCGAGCGCAACCGCGCCACCGACTTTCTCTACGAGACCGAACTCGCCGCATGGCGCAAGGACGGCACTCTCGCGCGATTGGACACCGCGTTCTCCCGCGATCAGGGGCGCAAGATCTACGTGCAGGACCGCATGGCGGAGAACGCCGAGGACCTGTGGCGCTGGCTGCAGGACGGCGCGCATTTCTACGTCTGCGGCGACGCGACACGCATGGCGAAGGACGTCGATGCGGCGCTGCGCCGGCTGGCCATGACCGAGGGCCGGCTGAACGAGGCCCAGGCCCGCGACTGGATCGTCGCGCTGGCCCGGCAAGGCCGCTACCTGCGCGACGTTTACTGAGACGCGGCCCGATGCGTCACTTCCCCCTGTTCATCGACCTGTCCGGCCGCCCGGTGCTGGTGCTGGGGGCCGGCGAGATCGCGGAGCGCAAAGCCGACATGCTGCGTCGGGCCGGTGCCGTGGTCCGCCTGCGTCCCACATTCGACCCGCGGGACCTCAACGGCTGCACGCTCGCCGTGGGCGCGGACGCGCCGGAGCCAGACAAGGTCGCTTTATCTGCCGCGGCAAAGGCATGCGGGATTCCGGTCAACGTGGTGGACCGGCCGGAGCTTTGCAGTTTCATCATGCCGGCCATCGTCGATCGCGCCCCGATAACAATCGCGATCTCCACCGCCGGCACGGCGCCACTGCTCGCACGGTTGCTGCGGCAACGGATCGAGGCGGCGGTGCCGCCCGCGTTCGGCCGGCTCGCCAGCCTGGCCGGCCGGTTCTCCGCCGAGATCCGCAGGCGCTTTCAGGATCTGGACACAAGACGCCGCGTGCTGGAGCGCATCCTCACCGGCCGGGTCGCCGCGCTGGTGCTCGCTGGCGACGAAACAGCCGCCGAAGTGGCCCTGGCGGACGAACTGGCAACCGGCGCCGCTTCGTCAGGGACAGTGTTCCTGGTGGGCGCCGGCCCCGGCGCCGCCGACCTGCTGACACTGCGGGCACTCCGGCTGCTCGGTGAGGCCGATGTGATCGTGCACGACCGCCTGGTAAGCGACGAGGTGCTCGACATGGCCCGGCGCGATGCCGAACGCATCTTCGTCGGCAAGGCGCGCGCCGACCACTGCATGAAACAGGAGGACATCAACGCTCTGCTGATCCGCCTGGCGCGTGCCGGCAAGCGGGTGGTCCGGCTGAAGGGTGGCGATCCTCTGGTCTTCGGCCGCGGCGGCGAGGAAGCCGAAGCACTGGCCATGGCCGACGTGACGTTCGAGATAGTCCCGGGCATCACCGCAGCACTCGCCTGTGCCGCCGATGCCGCCATCCCGCTGACACACCGCGACGAAAGCCGGTCGGTCACTCTGGTGACGGGGCATACGAAGGACGGCACGCTCGGTCTGGACTTCGCCGCCCTGGCGCGACCGGGAGCAACGCTCGCCGTCTATATGGGCGTCCATACGCTGCCGCTCCTGGCGGAGGGGCTGGCGCGCCACGGCTTCGATCCCACGACCCCGGCCGCCTTGGTGGAGCGCGGCGGCACACGCCGCCGGCGCATACTGGCCGGCACTTTGCCGGAACTCGTGGCTCAGGCGGCAGACTGGAGCAGCGGCGGTCCCACTCTCCTGCTGATCGGCGAGGTTGTTGCTCGCGCCTCTGCGTCCCTGCCGGCCACGCGCGTCGCGGCCTTCGAATAGGCGCGCAGTCAGTCAGCCGCCTGCGCGGTCGCCAGATCGGCGAACAGCGGCATCACCTCGCGGGCGAAACGGCGCATGCTCTGGCGGCCGCGCTCGCCGCCACCCGAACCGCCGCCGTTGATCAGCACATAGCCGACACCGGCCTGCCGCAGCGCTTCCAGCCGGCCTGCCACCTCGTCCGGGCTGCCGTAGATCGCGCTGTTGACGTTGACCACCTGCGGGTCGCCGGTCGCGCGATCCGGGCCGCCGTGCACCGTGCCATCCGGGCGTGTGGCAAGCCGCAACTGTCGCATCCGATTTTGCAGTCTGCGATCCAGCGCCGCGTCGCGCTCCGCCGCGCTGTCGGTGATGAAGAAGGCCCGCGTCACGCCGACCTGCATCGGATCGTAGCGTCGGCCGCTGGCCTCGACCGCCGACCTGAACCAGGCAATACTCTGCGCCACATCCTCCGGCGACGCGTACTGTCCAAGCAGCAGATTGAAACCGCGCTCGGCAACGTCGCGGATCGAACGCTCGCTGCCCGCGCCCATCCAGACCTGTGGATGCGGCTGTTGCGCCGGCGGAGGTTCCACGACGACGTCGTTGAAGCGCCAGTATTTGCCGTGATGCGAAAACCGCTCCTCCGACGTCCACGCCTTCAGCAGGACCTGGAGGCATTCCTCGAACCGCGCGTCGGCCTCATCCATCTTCACGTCGAAGCCGGCAAATTCATTGTAGCGGTAACCCTTGCCGATACCGAAATCCAGCCGCCCGCCTGACAGAAGGTCCAGCGTTGCGGCCTGTTCGGCAAGCAGGACGGGGTTGTGCCAGGGCAACACGATGACTGCCGTTCCAAGCCGCAGCCGCCGGGTGCGCGCACCGAGCCAGGTCAGCAGGTTGAGGGTCGCCGAAACCTGGCCGAAACCGGTGAAATGATGCTCCACCACGAAGGTGCCGTGAAAACCCAACGCCTCCGCCTCGACATTGTATTCGATGAAGTCGCGAAACCCCTCGGCACTGTCGAACTCGCCGCTGCCACGGCGCGCCGCGGCGCTGCCGAACAATCCGAACCGCATGGTGCAGTCCTCCTGTCGCATTCGGAGCGCGAGGTTACGCGTTGCATCGGCGCCCTCCAAATGCCACCCTGACAATCATGGAGTTTGGCTGGTACCACGAATTCCACCGCCAGGAGGATCGGCAATCCGACGCCGATGCCTTCGCACAGGCCCTGGATCAGGTCGCCGATGCCGAACGGTGGGGGCTCGACGCAATCTGGCTTGCCGAAATCCACCAGCAGGCCTCCCGATCGGTGCTGAGCGCGCCGCTGACGGTCGCCGCCGCGATCGCCACCCGCACCAGTCGGATCAAGATCGGCACCGCGGTCCAGGTGCTGCCGTTATGCCATCCGCTGCGCCTCGCCGAAGAGACAGCGACGATCGACCAGATCAGCCGCGGCCGTCTGTTGCTGGGTGCCGGGCGCAGCGGCAATCCGCGCGGCTACGCCGCCTATGGCGTGCCGTACAGCGAGAGCCGCGAGCGGTTCTACGAGACGCTCGAGATCCTCAAGCTTGCCTGGACGCAGCCGGTGTTTTCGTTTCAGGGCGAGTACCATAGCTTCGAGGAAGCGCGTGCGGTGCCGCGGCCATACCAGCAGCCCTACCCGCCGATCCGCATCGCCGGCGCCAGCGAGGACACGTTTCCGGTGCTTGGCGCACTCGGCTATCCGCTGTTCGTCGCGGTGCGCAGCGGTGCGCTGTCCGGCCTGGCACCGGATCTGAAGGCCTATCGCGACGCCTATGCCGCGGCCGGCCATCCGGGGAAGGGCGAGGTGTATCTGCGCCTGTCGCTGCATCTTGCCGATACCGACGCGCAGGCGCAGGAGGAAGCCGAACCGAGCATGATGCTGGGCTACAAGTCGCTGACCACACGGCTCGAGGGCTCGCCGAACAGTCGGCGGCGCGCGGAACTGGAGACGGTGCGCACGATCACCTACGATCAGGTGCTGCGCGACAAGGTCGTGGTGGGCAGTCCAGAGTTTGTGACGGATCGGCTGCGACAGCTCCGCGATGAACTGGGCATCGACGGCATTCTCGCCGAGCTCAATTTCGGCAGTCGCATCCCGTGGCAAATGATGATGCGGTCGCTGCGCCTGCTGTGCGAGAAGGTCCGTCCGCATTTCGTCTGAGCAGGGCGACACCCAGGCGCTGCTCGGCGCCGACGCGATCACCGACGCACTGGAACGCCGCCTCGGGCGCGTCCATGCCCGCCAGCGTCTCGGCATCGAGACGGATCATGAGGCACAGGCCTTCGGTCAAGGGCTGACCTTCTTCCATATCGAGAACCTGCCGGTATCTCACGCCATCATCGAGATGATCCTTCGCCTGACAGGAACCTATTGGCGCGGACGCGCCAACGCCGCCAAGGTCAGGCTTCGCAACAACGACGTGTTCTCCGAACGTCTGCCGCCTGAATTCGACGGTTTCACCATCCTGCATATCAGCGATCTCCACGCCGACATGAGCACCGACGCCATGGCTGAGACGGCGAGACTGGCCAGTGGCCTGCGATACGACCTTTGCGTTCTGACCGGCGACTATCGCGGACGGACCTATGGCGAATTCCACTCCACCCTCCGGGAAATGCTGCGTCTGCGGGAGGTCCTCTCGGGCACCATCTACGGTGTCCTCGGGAATCACGACACGATCATGATGGTGCCCGATCTCGAAAGGATGGGGATCCGGATGCTGTTGAACGAGCACGCCGTCATCGAACGGGACGGCGCCGGGATCTTCCTGGCGGGCATCGACGACGCCCACTTCTACCGCGTCGACAACATCGAAAAGGCCGCCGCCGCCATGCCCCAGGATACGTTCTCAATTCTGCTGTCGCACACCCCGGAAACCTACAGACAGGCGTCGCATGCCGGATTCGACCTGCTGCTGGCCGGACACACGCATGGCGGTCAGATCTGTCTGCCGGGCGGCACGCCGATCATCCTCGTATCGGTGCTGCCGCGGTCGATGGGCAGTGGGCCGTGGCAGTATCGCGGGATGGCGGGATATACATCGGTCGGCGCCGGATCGTGCGGCGTTCCCGTCCGCTTCAACTGCCCTCCCGAGATTACGCTCCACCGCCTCAGGAGAGCGGAGGCAAAGCGGCCGTCGCCTCATGCGCTCCAACGATAACGGGTCCTAGGTCACCCCCGCCGAGACTACTTCAGTTGCCGGATCACCCTTCGCCAACTCGAGTCCGCCGAGCTTCTGCACAAGCTTCACCGCCAGCGTGTTTCCGAAGCACATTCACCGCGGTGCGGCCCATGTCCATAAACGCATCGACTCCCGCTATGATGGCTATCGCCTCGACCGGCAGACCGATCGCGGTGAGCACCGTGGCCAGCGCGACCAGCCCCCCGGAGGGGACATTTGCGATCCCCTTGCTGGCAATCATCGCGGTGACCAGGATCGTCAATTCGGCTGCCCAGGTGAGCTGAACGTGGTAGGCGTCGGCGAGGAAGGTCACTGCCAACGTGACGTAGAGCGTGCTGCCATCCAGGTTGAAACTGTAGCCGAGAGGGAGAACCAGCGAGACCACCTTGTTGGGAACTCCCATTTGCTCCAGCGCCTCGATGTGCACCGGCAATGTGACTTCGGATGAGCGGGTGGTGAAGGCAAGCAGTACGGGCTCCAGCACGCCCCGGGTAACGGCAAACGGATTCTCCCGCATCAGCGCCAATACCAACCAGCAGCACAGAACCATCAGAAGCAGCCCGAGATACATCAATCCGATCAGTCGGGTCAGCGCAACAATGGCGGCCACGCCTTGCGTCGCGAACAGCCACGCCATGATCGCGAAGATTGCCAGAGGCGAAACGGCAATGATCCAGCCGGTCACCCGGAACATCGTCGCCAGCACGGCCTCCATGAGCTGAACCACCGGTCGCGCGGTGGCTTGGCCAATCCGCGCAAGGCCGAGACCGAACAGAACGGCGAACACCAAGGTGGGCAACACGCGCTGTGCCGCCATGGCAGCGACGATATTGGTGGGAATGAGATCGAGCAGGAATTTCGTCCAGTCGACGGAGAGCGCGAGGTTGGGCGAGACGCTGCCGGTGGCAACCAGGTTGGCCCCGCGGCCTGGGTGGAACAGGCCGTTCAACCCAAGCGCGACAAGAACGGCGAATAGTGTTGCAACGTAGAACCAGACGAAGGTGACGACGGCCACGCGTCCGAGCTGGCGCGCATTCTCGCCCAACCGGTAAACCCCGAGCGAAACCGCTGCGAAGATCAGCGGGATGACGATCATCTGAATGGCCTGGATGAACGCTGTGCCGATCGGCTGCAACGACTTGCCTACAGACGGCCACTCGATGCCGACGACCAGTCCCAGCACCAGTCCCACAAGCATCTGCAAGGGCAAATTCGATCGACGCCGCATTGCGATCCTGTCCTTTGCGTATGACGCTCACCGCGCACGCATTGCTGCTGGATAGAGCATCACCAAACGGTTAAGGGTGGCCACTAAAACGCAGTCAGCGATTACTGCGCCGCTTCCTGGCAGCCTGAGGTTTGCCGTTGCGCCTCCCCCGATTGTCAACCGGTTTCCGCCGACGAGCGACCGAACGCGAGGGGACCGCCCGCAACGCCCAAAGCGTCGCGGCCAGCAGCGCAAATAGACCGACCAGCATTGCGATCTGAAGCGCTGCACCAAGACCGCCGGTCAGGCCCAGCCCGACCAGTCGCACCACTGCGGCCGGATCAACAACGAAGGCCCCCAGGAAGACGACAGTCGCCGTGGCAAGAGGCAGCATCCTAATGGCGAGGAACGGCCCCCGCCGTGCCCTGCCTCGCTTGCGACTCGCCCGCCCGAGATTCCTGAACATCCAGACATCCTGGTCGACCGCCGGCCATCGGCGAAAGCGCGTAGCGCAGCGACGAAACAATCCCGTTCGTGCGTGCGCGCCCACTAGCTCCGGCGCAAGGTTACCCATGTGGGCGCGTGATCGCTTGCGCCCTCCTCACCGCGGGGCCCACGGTCCACGCCCGCATCGAGCAGCCGGTCCGCGGCCTTCTCGTTCAGCAGAAGGAAATCGATGCGCAGTCCGGCGTCACGCTGCCAGCGATCCCGCTTGTAGTCCCAGAACGTGTACATCGGTTCGTCGGGGTGGCGGGTGCGGACGGCATCGATCCAGCCCTGATCGAGCAACCGCCTGAAGCAGGCGCGGCTTTCGGGTTGCAGCAGCGCGTCCTTCGACCAGGACCGGCTGGGATAGATGTCCCGGTCCGTCGGTACGACATTGAAATCGCCGGCCAGCACGACCGGCGCCTCAAGCGCATAGAGGCTCTCGGCGTGCGCGATGAGGCGCTCGAACCAGGCGAGCTTGTAATCGAATTTCGGCCCGCGCTGCGGGTTGCCGTTAGGCAGGTAGATCGATGCGATCAGGATCCCCTTCACCGCGGCTTCGATATAGCGGCATTGGTCGTCCGTCCGGTTGCCCGGCAGACGATCCCTCGTCTGCTGCGGCTCGCCGATGCCCGCCAGGATTGCCACCCCGTTATAGGTGCGTTGACCGCGCCAGATCGCGTGATAGCCGGCGGCGCGAAGTGCAGCCTCGGGAAATGCATCGTCAGTCGACTTGAGCTCCTGTAGGCACACCACGTCGGGCCGCGAGCTTTCCAGCCAGCCGAGTAGATTTGTCAGCCGGCGGTTCACGTTGTTGATGTTGAACGTGGCGATCCTCAGCGCCTGCTTTTCCGGTCGTGGGCCTCGCGTCCCCGTGGGGCGGATGACTGGCGATCTGCTCGCCGGCGCCGGGATTTCGGCCAGTCGGTGAGCGAGACGATCAAGCTCCCACGCGCGCGCAAGCGCTGCCGCGGTATGCCATGTGGGCGTCTGATCATCGAGTTCGGGAAGCGGCGCCGCGGCATCCATGGTCGCGATCTTCTTGTAGAGCCTGAGCGCTGCGGCCTGTGAGGTGAAGTGCCCGTCCGCCAGGATCCGCTCGAGCGTACCGTATCGACCGAGCAGGACCGCCGCGCCCTTCGGACCGACGCCTTGGGCGCCAGGAAGCTTGTCCGAAGGATCGCCTCTCAAGGCGATGAAGTCGGGCACCTGCTGCGGCTCGACTCCGTACCGCGCCCGCACCTCGGCGGGGCCGATGCGCGCCATCTCGCCACCCTTGACGGGATAAAGGATGGTGGTGTTGGCGGAGGCAAGCTGGAACGCATCGCGGTCTCCGCTGGCGACCAGCGCCGTGCCGCGGCGACTTTCCTCCTTGGCCACGGCCGCGGCGAGAAAGTCGTCGGCTTCGTAACCCGGCGCCTTCGCATTCGCGAAACCGCACGCCGCGACGAACTCCGGGAGCACATCCAACTGATCGACCAGTTCCTCGTCGAAATTTCGCCCACTCTGATACGCGGGGAAAAGGCGCTGTCGGTAGGTCGGCGTACCGAGCGTGTCCCAACCGACCAGCACCGCGCGAGGCCGCTCGTTCTCGTACAGACGCAGCAATTGGTTGACGAAACCGACGATCGCGCCGCCGCCTTTGTCCCCGGTCCGCCGGATCGATTTCGGCAAGGCGTGGAAAGCGCGATGCGCGAAGGAATTGCCGTCCACGACCAGCAAGGGCTTATTCACGACAGACGCCCACCAGGCGCTTCAGGCTCTGGCGCTTGATCCTGGCCGTGCCCGGGCAGGATTAGCTGTCGGCGCAATGCTGGCGATCGGCTCCACGGTGTCGGGCAACTGCTTCTGAATGAACCTGCCGAACACTTCGAGGTCTTCGCTGCGCGGGAAACTGGCACGCCACAGCAGACCGATGTGCCGGTATGCTCGCGTCGCCTGAAGCGGCCGGACTTCCAGCCGGCTGTGCCGCGCCGTTAGATACGGCACCGCCATGGCCGGCAACAGCGTGCAACCGAGGCCGGCCGCGACCATTTCGGAAATCGTCTCCAGACTGGTCGCGCGGAAATCGTCTCCGGCGCCATCGCGGTTCTTCGACTGATCGCCGCACACCGCCAGCGCCTGGTCGCGCAGGCAATGGCCTTCGTCGAGCAGCAGCAGGGACTCCTGCGCAAGTTCGCGCTCCGTCACGACCGGACGGTTCGCCAGCGCGTGCTCGGTGGGACAGGCGAAGCAGAACGGCTCGCGGAACAGGGCCATCGAGCGATAGGCGGCACCCTGCTCCGGCAAGGCAATCAACAGAACGTCCAGTGAGAAAGCGTCGAGCGCATCGAGCAGATGGTCGGTCAGGTCCTCCCGCAGCACCAGGCGAAGATCCGGAAAGGCCTCGTGCAGCCGCTTGAGCAGAAGCGGCAGGATGTAAGGGCTCAGCGTCGGGATGATGCCGAGACGCAGCACGCTGGTGAGCGTGCCGTGCCGGTGCCGGACCAATGCCGAGATCTGGTCCGCCTCTTCGAGGATGCGACGCGCGTGCTCCACCACGCTCTCGCCGATCGGCGTGAGAGTGACGAACCGCGTGGTCCGCTCGACCAGCGGCACGCCGAGACCTTCTTCCAGTTTCCGCAACTGGCTGCTCAGTGTCGGCTGGGTAATGCGGCAGCGTTCCGCGGCGCGGCCGAAATGCCGCAGGTCTGCGACGGCCACGAGATAGCGCAACTCGGCAAGGGTCAAGAGTACTTCCCTTATTTGCAGAGCCTATTGATGAAATCGGATCTTTAGATTGGACAAATGAACCAATCACCGCAAGGCTGCGCCAAACAGCGGTCGCGCATGGTGCGCGCCCCGTAACGGCGGGGACGGTGAATAGGCGACATGCAGCAGGACGATGTCCCCTATCCTCCAGCACGAAGCGGCCGAGGAAGCGCGGAAGTCGTCATTGACGAATGGACGGACATGCTGGTGCGCAACGCTGCCGCCAAGCTGACCGCTTCACACGCATTGACACGATCCAGCGGGGCAACCTGATCGGCAAGGTGAAGGGGTGAAACAGATAGCCAACAATGCGCGCATCGAGGACGGCAGCCACTTCGAGGGCCGCCCGCGTGTCTGCCGCGCTGAGTTGCGCCACGGAAATGGTCACGGAATTTTGACCCCGAGTGGCTGCGGGTCCGGGGTTCGCCGCCGCATCGGTCGTTCTAAGCTCGCGGCGACTTGTAGGAGAGCAAGGACTCTCCTGCGATGCGGAGGCGGCAAGCACATGACGCGTGCTCGCCCGGAGCGCGGGGCGCCGCGGTTCCCGCGCGACGCGGATGCAGATACAGTTGCGGCCGTCCGGTGTGGGCGCGCGCTGATGGGCGCTGCCTGCGGAGGATGATCGCAGTTCAGGATTTGGCACTTCGGTAGAGTTTGGAGGAACGCACATGGCACACCAAGACGACATCGCGTTGATGGCCCATCTGATGCGGCGGGCCGGCTTTGGAGCGAGCCGCGACGAACTCGAGGCACGCGTGGCGAAGGGGTACGACGCCACAGTCGAGGAGTTGCTGAACCCGAATTCGCAGCCGCCGGTCGATCCCTATACGCTGCTGCGCCACCAGCCGGCCGCGTTGCTTCCAGGCGGGCAGCCGCCGATGGGCAACGTCAACTACATGTACTATCTGGTGAACACCAAGCGCACGCTCCAGGAGAAGATGGCGCTGTTCTGGCACAGCGTGTTCGCCACCGGCAATTCGAAGGTCGACAACTACGACCAGTTGCTGGAACAGATTGAGCTGTTCCGCCGCAACGGCATGGGCAACTATCGTGACCTGCTGCTGATGATCGCGAAGAACCCGACGATGCTGTTCTGGCTGGACAACAACCAGAACCACGGCACCGCGGTCAACGAGAACTGGGGCCGCGAGTTGCTGGAGCTGTTCAGTCTTGGCGCCGGCAACTACACGGAAGTGGATGTCCGCGAGGCATCGCGCGCGTTCACCGGCTGGACCTTCGAGACCAAGCTGCCGCGCCTGCCCTATGGGCGGTTCCCGTGGAAGTTCGAATACCGTGCGGAAGACCATGACGACGGTGAGAAGACGTTCCTCGGCCACAAGGGCAAGTTCAACGGCGAGGACATCATCGACATCATCGTGCAGCAGCCGGCCTGCGCCAAGTTCATCTGCCGGCACCTGTACAACTTCTTCGTCGCCGACGAACCGCAGGTACCCGCCTGGTCGATCGAGGAGCCGCGCGATCCCGCCGCCATCGCGACGCTGATGAAGGCCTTCCAGGAGTTGAAGTGCGAGATGACTCCGGTCCTGCGCACGCTGTTCAAGTCGGACTTCTTCAAGAAGGCGCGCTACCAGCACCTGAAGTCGCCGGCCGAAGTGGTCGTCGGCACGCTGCGTCTGGTCGGCGGCTATGAGCTGCCGAAGCCCGGTTACGGCGAGCTGTCGATGCAGCCTGCGTACATGGGCCAGGACCTGCTCAACCCGCCGTCGGTCGAGGGCTGGCATACCGGCAAGGAGTGGATCAACAGCGGCTCGCTGATGTCGCGCATCAACTTCGTCGCCGCCCAGATCGGCAATCCCGACCTGCCGGGCGTTCAGGCGATCATCGACCGCCTGAAGGCACAGGGCACCAAGACTCCCGAGCAGCTCGTTACCAACTGCCTCGACCTGCTTGGCCCGGTCGAGGTGAACGCGGACACCAAGAAAGAGCTCACCGACGCCGCGAAACAGTGGGGCGAGATCAGTTGGGATGGCGCCAACGCGCAGAACGCCTCACGGCGTGCCGCCGAGATGATGCAGCTCATCGCGGCGACGCGTGAATACCAGTTCGGCTGAAACATGACACGGAACGGATAGGAGGAACTAAATCTATGTCGGCAACGCAGCAATCGAAGGATCCGGTGCTGGTCGTGTTGCAGCTCACCGGCGGCAACGACTACCTGAACACCGTCATCCCGTACAACAACGGCCTGTACAAGGACAATCGCAAGGCGGTCGGCATCGCCGACAGCGACATGGTCCATCTCGACCAGGCTCACGCCATCCCGAACTATATGGCGCCGCTGAAGAAGTTCTGGGATGACGACAAGCTCGCCATCATGCATGGCGTCGGCTACCTCGACTCGCCGCGGTCGCACTTCCGCTCCATGGATATCTGGCACACCTGCGAGGCCGAGAAGGTCGGCACCGAAGGCTGGCTGGGCCGCGTGGTGCGCGAGTTCGACCCGAACAAGGAGAACGTTGTCACCTGCGTGAGCTTCGGGCCGTGCCTGTTCCGTGCGCTGGCGGTGCCCAACGTTCCGGTGGCCTGCGTGGCCGGGCCGCTGGAGCAGTATGGCTTCCTGCCGACGATCCGCGACCAGGCGCAGCGCCTGAAGGTGCTGGAGACCTTCTCCCACATGTATCAGCCGATCGAGGGCAGCGGGGTCATGGACTACCTTGGCACCACCGGCCTCGACGGACTGAAGGGCGCCGACATCCTGAAGGTGGCGCCGGGCCTCTACAAGTCCGACGTGCAATACCCGAACACCACGATCGCGCAGAAGCTCCGCGGCATCGCCCAGGTGCATCTCGCCAATCTGGGCACGCGGGTCTTCTACTGCGACCATGGCAGCTTCGACTCGCATGCCGGCCAGGCTCCGCTGCATGCCGGTCTGTGGACCGCAGTCACCGAAGGCCTCGACGCCTTCATGACCGACCTACGTGCCCACAACGCGGCTGACAACGTGATCGTGCTGATGTTCTCCGAGTTCGGCCGCCGCGTGCGCGACAACGGCTCCGGCACCGACCACGGCGCCGCCGGTGCGACCTTCGTACTCGGCGACAAGGTCAAGGGTGGGCACTATGGCGAATACCCGTCGCTCGACGCGAGCAAGCTCGTGCAGGGCGATCTCAACCCGAGCATGGACTTCCGCAGCATCTACTCGACAATTCTCGACAAGTGGCTCGGCGTGAACCCGGCACCGATCGTGAACGGCACCTACGAGAAGCCGGCCTTCCTTCACTAGGCCAGGTGGAATCCCAACTGCCCTCGCTTCCCGGATCCGATCCGGGGAGCGAGGGTGGGTTTTGGCTCTTTGATGAAGGGAGAGGGTTATGGCGCTAACCACAGTCGTCCGAGGCAGAGCTTATGACTGGAGCCATGCGATCGGACGCGGCGCGGCGACGGGCACCGGATTTAACTACATCCAGACGATGTGCCTGGGCAGCGACGGCGATCTCTATACGGCCAACCGCGGCAATGAGAACAATTTCGGCATGCGGGTGAACCGCATCCGTCTCGGCGGTGCGGGTGACGAGGAACTGCTGGCCGAGTTCTTCCAGCACGGCGAGGGAGACGGCAAGGCCACTTGGCCGTTCGGCGTCGCGGTGGGTAACGACGGCCGCGTCTACTGCTCGGACGAATGGACCAACACCATCTCGGTGTTCGATTCCAACGGCAAATTCCAGTACAAGTTCGGCAAGACCGGCAGCGGCGACGGCGAATTGCTCCGTCCGGCGGGACTGGCGGTCGAAAAGAACGGCAATCTCATCGTCGTCGACAGCGGCAACTGCCGGCTCCAGGTATTCTCCCCGGAGGGCAAGCTGGTCGCGCAGTGCGGCAAGGCCGGATCGGGCGACGGCGAGTTCAACCAGCCCTGGGGCATCACGACCGACAAGGACGGCAACATCTTCGTCGCCGACTGGAAGAACCACCGTGTCCAGAAGCTCTCGCCGCAAGGCCACTTCCTGATGAAGATCGGCACCTACGGCGAGATGCCGCATCCGGACGACGCCTACGCTGTCACCTATCTGGGACCGTTTGTCTCCAGCCTGCCGACCTCCACCTATCCGAAGGCTGGTCTGCTCAATCACCCGACCGATGTGGCGGTGGATCCGGACGGCGACATCTACGTCACCGACTGGGGCAACCACCGGGTCAGCATCTTCGAGGCCGACGGCACCCCGCTGACCAACCTGTACGGCGACGCGCAGGTGATCTCGAAATGGGCCAGGCAGAGCGTCGACGCGAATCCCGGACATGATGAAGGCGTATCGCCGGGTGCGTAACTCAGAGCCGCTGTAGCGGTTCTGCTTCCCGACGGCGGTGGACTTCAATCCGGCCACCGACGAAATCATCGTGGCCGACAGCCAGAGGAACCGGTTGCAGGTCTACAAGAAGGTCCGCGACTACCAGGACTTCCAGGCGAACCTGTAAGCAGGCTTCGTTGGCAAGGGGCCGGTCCGCGCTCGCGGGCCGGCCCCTTGCACGTCGCGCCGTATTCATGCTTTACCCCGGCCTCCCCTGCCGAGAGCGACGGCATCGCTCCCGGTTATGCCCGCGTTCCGGCGGGCCTCCAGCCATAGGGAACCCATCATGCCGCTTTATGAATGCGTGCTCATCGCGCGCAACGATGTGACACAGCAACAGGTCGAAGGCATCGCCGACGGCATCGCCAGCCAGCTCGAGACCGACGGCGGCGCGGTCAGAAAGCGCGAGTACTGGGGCCTTCGCGGCTTGGCCTATCGGATCAAGAAGAACCGCAAGGGCCACTACATGCTGCTGGGGCTTGACGCCAAACCCGCCTTCGTCACCGAGATTGAGCGCCAGCTGGGTCTGAATGAAGACATTCTCCGCTTCATGACGATCCGCATCGATGAGATCGAGGAAGCTCCCTCGGCCATCCTGTCGCGCAAGTCCGACGATCGCGAGCGCTCGTTCCGCGGCCCCAAGCCCGCCGGCCGGTTCGACAGCGGGCGTCGCCGCGGCTTCGACGATCGCGAGGAGTTCCGCGCCCGCGAGGAGTTCCGCGAGGACTTCCGCGTCGGAGCGGACGAATAGGCCATGTCTGAAACCACTGAAGTCAATCCCGCCGCCCGCCGCGCTGCCGTCGGTGCCCGCCGGCCGTTCTACCGCCGCCGCAAATCCTGCCCGTTCTCCGGCCCCAACGCGCCGAAGATCGACTACAAGGACGTGCGCCTGCTGTCCCGCTTCCTGTCGGAGCGCGGCAAGATCGTGCCCAGCCGAATCACCGCGGTCTCGGCCAAGAAACAGCGCGAGCTCGCGGTGGCGATCAAGCGTGCCCGCTTCCTCGCTTTGCTGCCCTACATCGTGAGCTGACGGAGCGGACCATGGCCGATGTGGAACTGATCCTGCTGCAGCGCGTGGAAAAGCTGGGGCAGATGGGCGACGTGGTGAAGGTGAAGCCTGGCTTCGCCCGCAACTATCTGCTGCCGCAGAAGAAGGCGCTGCGGGCGAACAAGGAGAACCTGGCCCGCTTCGAGCAGGAGCGAGCCCAGCTCGAGGCGCAGAACCTTAAGCGCCGCGAGGAAGCCGAAAGGGTCGCCGAACGCGTCGCCGGTCTGTCCGTGATCATCATTCGCCAGGCGGGTGACTCGGGAAGCCTGTACGGCTCGGTTTCGTCGCGCGACGTTGCCGAGATGACAACCGAGGCGGGCCTGACGATCAATCGGCAACAGGTTATGCTCGAACACCCGATCAAGACGATCGGGCTCGCCCGCGTTCGTGTGGCGCTGCACCCCGAAGTGTCGATTCCCGTCATCGTCAACGTCGCGCGCAGCCCTGAAGAGGCGGAGCGGCAGGCTCGCGGCGAACGCGTGGGCGCCGAGGCGGAGGAAGAGGAGGCCGCACTGGACGCCGCTGAACTGTTCGAGCCAGGCGCGGCCCCGGAGCAGCCACAGGTCTGATCCTGGCTCCACGACGGTGCGCACGCCGCGGTCCGCCGTCGAGGATTCTCAGAATGCTCCCTGCCTGATACAAGGGCCCATGACAGCCGCGCTCGCCTCGATGACTGGATTCGCCCGCGCGGAAGGCAGCACCGCCGACCTCGCCTGGGTCTGGGAGCTTCGCAGCGTCAATGGCCGCGGCCTCGATCTGCGCTTTCGGCTGCCGTCCGGCTGGGATGCGCTGGAGCCCGTGTTGCGCGCCGCTGCGGGGAAGCAACTGAAGCGCGGCAACCTCACCGCCAATCTGTCCGTGAAGCACGACGGCGAGGCGCGCCTGGTCGCCGCTCCGGCCGCTCTGGAGCAGGCACTGGCGCTCGCGATGGAGCTGCATAGGCGCATTCCCGGAAGCCCGGTGCCCCGCGCCGAGACGCTGCTGGCCTTGCCAGGCGTTCTTCGACCGGCACAGAACGATGAAGCCGCGCAGGATACCGGCGCGGTGGCGGCGGGCTTCTCGCGCGCGCTTGTGGCACTGGTGGAGGCCCGCCGGGCCGAGGGAGCACGGCTTGCCGCCACGCTCGGCGGCCTGCTGGATGAGATCGCCGCGCTGCGCCATCAGGCCGCCGCCGAGGCCGCCGACCAGCCCGCGGCACAGCGCGCCCGGGTGATGGAGAATTTGACCGCGCTGCTGCGCGAGGCACCCTCGCTGCCCGAGGAACGCATCGCGCAGGAGGTGGCGCTGCTCGCCGCACGCTCTGACGTGCGCGAAGAGCTTGACCGACTGGCAAGCCATATCGAGGCGGCGCACGCGCTGCTCGCCGAGGGAGCCAATATCGGGCGGCGGTTCGACTTCCTGACGCAGGAGTTCAATCGCGAGGCCAACACGCTGTGCAGCAAGTCGGCCTCGGTTGCGCTGACCACCACCGGGCTGAAATTGAAGGCAGCCATCGAGCAGTTGCGCGAGCAGGTGCAGAACATCGAATGACGGCAATCGCACGACGCGGCGTGTGTCTCGTGTTGTCGGCTCCCTCCGGCGCCGGCAAGACCGCGATCGCCGACGCATTGCTGGCAAGCGAACCGAATCTCCGGCGATCGATCAGCGTGACCACGCGAGCACCTCGTCCGGGCGAAGTGGACGGGGATCACTATCACTTCCGCGAACCAGCGGAATTCGACCGCATGGTCGCCACCGGGGAGCTGCTGGAATGGGCGCGCGTTCTCGATCGCCACTGTTACGGCACGCCCGCTGCGCCGGTGCGGCAGTTGCTGCGAGGCGGCAAGGACGTGGTGTTCGATATCGACTGGCAAGGGCATCGGAAGCTGCGCTCCGCGCTGCCCGATTACGTCGTCGGCGTTTTCATCCTGCCCCCTGCCCTGGTCGCACTGGAAAGCCGGCTGCGTTGGCGATCCGGTGACGATGCGGCGGAGATCGCGCGCCGGATGGCGCTGGCACGCGACGAAATCGGCCATTGGCCGGAATTCGACCACGTCGTGGTGAATGACGACCTCTATCTGGCGATCGCCGCGGTGCGTGCCGTGTTGCATGCGGCGCGCGTCGCAACTGCGCGGCAGATCGGTCTGGCAGATTTCGTCGGACGGTTCTGATCACACCGTATCGGGTGCGCCGGCATCGGATACACCGCTCAACCGTCGCAACCTTCATCGTCCCTCAGCGCCGAGATATAGGAGCGCAGCTTTCGACAAGCCAGGCGCGTGCCCGGGGATCGAGATGCGGAGCAATGTCCGCCAACACCCGCGCATGATATGCGTTCAGCCAGTCGAGCTCGGCTGCCTCCAGCAGTTCCGGATCGATCAGCCGCCTGTCGAATGGCGCAAGCGTCAGCGTCTCGAAGCGCAGGAACGGCTTGTTGGCTCCGCTCAGCTCCGCCGTTTGCACCAGCACCAGGTTTTCCAGCCGGATCCCATAGTGATCGGGCAGATAGTACCCCGGCTCGTTGGACAGGATCATTCCCGCATTGATCGGCACGGGACGAGCGAGACGCGACAGGCTGACCGGTCCCTCGTGTACCGAGAGATAGCTGCCGACGCCATGGCCTGTGCCGTGGTCGTAATCCAGACCCGCCTGCCACAAGGCGCGCCGCGCAAATGCATCGAGATGCGCGCCGCCGACGCCTTCTGGAAAAACCAGCGTTGCTATCGCGATATGCCCCTTCATCACCCGCGTCACCCGCTCGCGCAATTCGTGCGGCGGATCGGCGGGGCCGGTCCAGACAGTGCGTGTGATATCGGTCGTGCCGTCCAGGAACTGTGCGCCGGAGTCGATCAGATAGACCTCGTTGGGCTTGATGGGCCGGTTGCTCGCTTCGGTGACGCGGTAGTGAATGATCGCACCGTGCTCTCCGGCCCCAGAAATCGCCGGAAAGCTCTCGCCGCGAAAACCATCCACCTGCTCGCGCAAGGCCAACAGCATGGCGGCGGCGGACATTTCGGTCTCGCCGCCCTGTGACGCCTTGTCTGCCAGGAAGTGCAGGAACCGGGTCACCGCCACGCCATCCCTCTGATGGGCGTTGCGGGCGCCCTGCTGCTCCACAGCGTTCTTGCGCGCCTTCGGCAGCAGACATGGGTCGGGACCCGCCATGACCACCGCGCCGGCGCTGCGCAACTTCTGGGAAAACCAGACCGGGGTACCTGAAGCGTCCACGCGAACCCGCTTGCCGTCCAGACGCTCGAGCGCCGGTGCAAGGTCGGCGCGCCCCGCCACCGAGACGGCGTTACCGAGCCAAATGCGGGTTCCGTCGGGCACCTTGGCAGGGTCGATGAACAGTTCCGTCCGGCCATCGGCATGCGCCAGGGCAAAACCCAGGGCGAACGGGGTGAACGGGACGTCGCCGCCACGTATGTTCAACAGCCACGCGATCGAGGCGGGATCGCTGATCACCGCCGCATCCTGTTTCGCCTCGCGCAGCAAGGCGCCAATCTGCTCGCGCTTCTCCTCGGCGGGACGACCGGCATACTCCAGCGGATGCGGCGAGGCCGGCGCAAGCGGTGGCGGCGGCCGATCGGTCCATATCGCGTCGATCGGGTTGCTCTCCACCGCCACCATATCGAGCCCGGCAGCGGTGTAGCGCGTCAGTCCTTCCTCACTGATCAGCAGCGGATCGTAGCCGATCCTGGCGCCGGTCGGCGCGTTCGACGCCAGCCAGTCCGGGGGCGGCTCTTCGGTGATGTGGCGGCGCTCCCACCGCGCGGGATCAATTTGCGCTGCCAGTTGCAGGACATAACGGCCATCGGTGAAAACCGCCGCCTTGTCCGTCAGCACCGCAGCCAACCCGGCACTGCCGGTGAACCCGGTGAGCCAGGCGAGGCGCTCGGCCGACGCCGGCACATATTCGCCAAGATGTTCGTCCGCCCGGGGAACAATGAAGCCGTCCAGGCCCTGGCGTTTGAGCTCCTGGCGCAATTCCGCCAGGCGGTCTCCGAGATCTTCAGTCATCTTTGCGCCCTTTCCTACCGACATACTCCGTTTTCAAATGGCTCATTAACCACCCATGCGATTGTCGCATGCCTGGCGGGTTGACTCGGCAATTATCCACAAGGGCAACAAGTCCTATGTTGCACTGCGGTAAGGCAAACGACAATCAGCCTGACCGCTCGCTTATTGTGGGACTGAGACCTATGAACGCTCCAATCGTAAAGAGCCAATTCGACTTCTCGCTAGGCAATCTTTCGTACATCGGACCGTCGTACGATGATGCGCCTGCCTGGGTCGCCGAGCCGCAGAAGCGCCCGTCCGGCGGGTGGATGGCCCGTCTCGTGGCCAAGTTCACCGAGTGGCAGCATCGCCGGGCGGTATTGCAGGAGATGGCGATGATGACGGACCGCGAGTTGTCCGATATTGGCCTGTCCCGTGCCGACCTAACGCGCGTTTTCGATCCGGCCTTCGTGGCGGATCGCGCCCACGGCCGGGACTACATCGCCTACTGACCTGCGGCCGATCCCGGAGGTCTGTTTCGGCCGGCGCAGTACCAGCGTCGTCCATGGCGCCTCGTTGACACGCGCCTCCAGCCGGAGGCCGTGATGGCGGTGCGCAGCGATGACGCTGCGGGCCTGCGTGCCCAGCAGCCCCGAGAGGATCACCGTCCCGCCAAGGGCCAGGTGCATCCTCAGGTGCCGCGCCATCAGACATAGGGGACGCGCCAGGATGTTGGCGATCACCAGATCGTAGGGTCCGCCCGCGCGAACCACCGGATGCCGCCAGCCGTCCGCCAACCGAACCTTCACCAGGCGCCCCAGCCGGTTCTTCGTCGCGTTTTGCCGCGCGACGCGCACCGAGTCCGGCTCGATGTCGGTCGCGAGCACAGGCCGACGCAAAAGCCGGGCGGCTGCCATCGCCAGAATGCCCGAGCCGGTGCCGAGGTCGAGGATCCGGCGCGGCCGCCTCCGGGCAGCCCGCTCCAATGCGCGCAGACAGCCGCGTGTCGAGCCATGTTCCCCCGACCCGAAGGCAAGGCCGGCATCGAGGGTCAGGGCGATCCGCCCCGCCGGCACCCCGGGCTCGAGATGGCTTCCACGCACCGCGAACCGCCGGCCGATCAACTGCTCGGGGAACGACGCATAGGTTCGCGCCAGCCAACCCTCCGCGGGCGTCGCGGCCCTTTGCATCGAAACCTCCGCGCCGGTAACGCCCGCTGCCAAGCAGGAGCGCCGCTGAAAGCTCAGCATCGCCGCTGCCGACCGGCTTCAGTCCCTCAACCCGCCAGACACTCGCCCCGTTGCCGCCGAAAAAGCCCACGGTGATGCACACGCTCGACAGTGCGGATACGTAGACCTGGACTGCCGCCTCGGGCACTTCGACCGAGACGGTCTCAAGTGCCACCGGGGCTCGCCTCACACCTTCTCTACGAACCGGTCGAGCACGCGCTTCTCGCCTCCCTTTTCGAACGCCACGTCCAGCCTGCCGTCGTCCGCCGCCTTGACGATGCCGTACCCGAACTTCTCGTGAAACACCCGAGCGCCAACTGGAATTGCATCGGTCCGTGCGGCGCGCGCCGGTTGGTCCCACGCTTCGATCGTACGGGAGCGCCGCGCCACAAGCGGAAATTGGCCAGCGAATGTCGTCGTCGCCGCGAGTGTCCTCGCATCGCGTGCCATCGCGGCCGACCCGGTCCGCTCGACATCGTCCGGCAATTCATCGATGAAGCGGCTGGGGATGCTGGTCTGCCAGTTGGCATAGATCCGCCGGTTCGCCGCGTGGCTGACGATTGCCCGCAGCCGCGCGCGGGTCAGGCCGACATAGGCCAGCCGCCGCTCTTCCTCCAGCGACTTCACGCCTCCCTCGTCCAACGCCCGCTGATTGGGAAACAGGCCCTCCTCCCAGCCAGGCAGGAACACCGTGTCGAACTCCAGTCCTTTTGCCCCGTGCAGTGTCATGAGACTGACGCGGTCGCCCTCAGCCGCTTCATCGTTCTCCATGACCAGCGACACGTGGTCGAGAAAGCCGGACAGCGTCTCGAAATCGGCCAACGCGCGAACCAGCTCCTTCAGGTTCTCCAGCCGGCCCGGCGCCTCCGGCGACTTATCCCGCTGCCACATATCAGTGTAGCCGCTTTCGTCGAGCAGCGTGGCGACCGTCAGGACATGGCCGTCCTTCTCCAACTGTGCGTGCCAGCGCACGAACCCCCGCAACAGTGCGTCCAGTTGCTCCTTGGTCTTTCCCTTCAGCAAACCGTTCGCGACCAACTTCGCCGCGGCTTCCATGAGCGGGATGCCATCCGCCCTCGCTGTCTCGTGCATGACCCGCAGTGCCGCATCGCCCACGCCGCGCCTCGGCACGTTGACGATGCGCTCGAACGCCAGGTCGTCGGCAGGCTGCATGACCAGGCGCATGTAAGCGATCGCGTCACGGATCTCCTGACGCTCATAGAACCGCAGCCCGCCGACCACGCGATACGGGATGCCCAGATTGATCAACCGCTCCTCGAATGCGCGGGTCTGGAAGCCGGCGCGAACCAGGATGGCGATCTCCCTCAAGGGCTCACCGTCGCGGCGCAGCGCCTCGATACGGTTTCCCACCATACGCGCCTCTTCGTCCGAATCCCACAGTGCAACGACGGTCACGCGTTCGCCCGACGCGTCTTGTCGACCGGGGCGCAGGGTCTTGCCCAGCCTTCCGTCATTGTGGGCGATCAGCCCCGATGCGGCGGCCAGGATCGGCGCGGTGGAGCGATAATTCGCCTCCAGCCGGATGATCTTCGCGCCGGGAAAATCATGCTCGAAACGCAAGATGTTCTCCACCTCTGCGCCGCGCCAGGAATAGATCGACTGATCGTCGTCGCCGACACAGCAGATGTTCTTCTGCGCCTGGGCCAGCAATCGCAGCCAGAGATACTGCACGAGATTGGTGTCCTGGTATTCGTCGACCAGGATGTAGCGGAACATCCGATGATACTGCGCGAGGACGTCCGGCTGCTCTCGCATCAGCTCGGTCATGTGCAGCAGAAGGTCCCCGAAGTCCGTGGCGTTCAACGATCGCAGCCGCGCTTGAAACGCCGCGTACAACGCGCGGGCACGGCCGCCGGCAAAGTCGGTATCCTCGGCCGCCGTCACGCGAGACGGCGTCAGGCCACGATCCTTCCAGCGTTGGATTACCGCCATCATCGCCGCTGGCGCCCAGCGCTTGGTGTCGACCCGCTCGGCCTCCATCAGCTGCTTCAGCAAGCGGAGCTGGTCGTCCGAGTCGAGGATGGTGAAATTCGACTTCAGCCCGACCAGTTCCGCGTGACGGCGCAGCATGCGCGCGCAGAGCGCGTGGAAGGTGCCGAGCCAGAGTCCCTCGACCGGCCGGTTGATGATGGCGCTGACCCGTTCGCGCATCTCCCGGGCAGCCTTGTTGGTGAATGTCACCGCCAGCACCTGGTTCGGGTAGGCGCGGCCGGTCAGCAGGATATGGGCGAAGCGTGTGGTCAGCACGCGGGTCTTGCCGGTTCCCGCGCCGGCGAGGACGAGAAGCGGTCCATCCACCGTCTCGACAGCTTCGCGCTGTTCGGCGTTCAGGCGCGCAAGATAGTCGGTCATGCCCAGGGTATAGGGCGCGATATCGCTTCGGACCAAGCGGCCGGCGCGCGCCTCATTCCGCCGCGCGTGGCCTGACCCCCAGGATGTGCGCGATCGCGTAAGTCAGCTCCGGCCGATTGAGCGTGTAGAAGTGGAACTCGTCCACCCCATTGGCCTGGAGCAGCCGCACCTGTTCGGCCGCCACCACAGCGCCCACCATCCGCCTGGTTTCCGGGTCGTCATCCAGCCCCTCGAACATGTGGCCCAGCCAGTCCGGGATGCTCGCCCCGGACAACGCCGACATCCGCCGCAGCCCGGCCAGATTGGTCACCGGCATGATGCCGGGCACGATCGGCGCGGTGATGCCCGCGGCCAGGCACAGGTCGAGGAACCGCAGGTAAACCGCCGTATCGAAGAAGAAGTTGGTGATCGCCCGATTGGCGCCGGCGTCGAGCTTCCGCTTCAGGTTGTCGAGGTCGCTCATGCGCGACGTCGCCTGGGGATGGGCCTCGGGATAGGCCGCCACGGAGATCTCGAACGGTGCAATGCGCTTCAGGCCCGCGACCAGGTCCACGGCGTAGGGATAGCCGTTCGGATGAGGCTGGTAGGCCTCCCCCGGCGGGGGGTCGCCACGCAGTGCCACGATGTGGCGCACCCCCGCGTCCCAGTACTGCCGCGCCACCTCGTCCACACCCTCCCGCGTCGCACCCACGCAGGTCAGGTGCGCCGCCGGCACCAGGCGGGTCTCCCGCACGATGCGTGTCACCGTGGCGTGGGTACGCTGGCGTGTGCTGCCGCCTGCCCCGTAGGTGACCGACACGAACCGCGGGGCCAGGGGCTCCAGCCGTCTGATGCAGAGCCAAAGCTGCTGCTCCAGGGCCTCGGTCTTCGGCGGAAAGAACTCGAACGACAACAGCGGCGGAGGGTGGGTAGCACCCCTTGCCGGGAGGGCGCTGAAACGCGTACCGGTAAGCCAGCGTTCCAGTGTCGGACGGGGCGCACTCTCAGGTGCCGGCCCGTCAGGGAGATCATTCATGGCTCTTTTTCCCAGGTTCTCGAACCGGCGGAAAGGCCGATTGTGGGTGCGCGCCCAGATTGCGCCGAGGCCGCCCCACGCCTACCCTCCGGCAAGCTGATCGTAACCACCCGCTGCTATTAGCGGGCGGGGGGCTCGTCCGCCCGCCGCCCCTGAACTTCGCTCGAGGAATCCGATGCTTGCCGTCATTCGTTGTCACCTCCTGGTGATCACCGCGTTCGCGATATGCGGCCTGAATGGTTGCGCCACACCTCCCCCGGCCAGCGATAAGGACGCCCTTGCGGACTACAATGAAACCAACGATCCACTTGAGCCTACCAACCGCGCGATCTATGCGTTCAACAATGGGCTCGACACCGTGATTCTGCGGCCGGCCGCGCAGGCCTATCGGTTCCTGATTCCGGCACCCGTGCGCGGCGGCGTCCACAACGTGTTGTCCAATCTCGGCACCCCGGTTCAGCTTGGCAACGACATCCTGGAAGGCAAGCCCCGGCGGGCCGGCGACACCACGATGCGCTTCCTGATCAACACCACCGCGGGCGTACTGGGCGTCTTCGACGTCGCCAAGGGGTGGGGCTATCCCGACCACGACTCCGACTTTGGCATGACGATGGCCTTGTGGGGGCTCCCGGAGGGCCCGTTCCTGTTCCTGCCCGTGTTCGGTCCGTCCGATCCACGCGATGCGGTGGGGCTCGGCGTCAATGCTGCAATGGATCCGTTCACCTGGGTGGGTCAGGGGACAGCAGTGCGTGCACTCGATTGGTCCCGCTTCGGGATGAACGGGCTTGACCAGCGCGAACGCCACCTCGACGATATCGACAGCATCAAAAAGACGGCGTTGGATCCTTATGCAACGTTCCGCAGCCTGTATCGGCAACACCGGCGGGCGCAGATCGAGGATGTTCGGAATGACAACCGCGCCACGATCCCGGTGTGGTTCCCGCAATCCGGGACACCGGATACAGTGACCTACACGCCGGCCGTGTCACCGTCCTATTGACCGAGGCTCAAAACATGCCGAACCGACGTGCCTTCCTCGTCCAGATTGGAGCTTGCCTGTTGCCGACCGTCGGCGGGCTGGCTCGCCCTGCGTTCGCCCAAGGTGCGGCTGGGACGGCCAGCGCGTTCGTGAAGAGCATCGGGGACAAGCTCGTAGCCGTCGTGAACGGACCCGAGAGCAACCGGGAAAAGCGGGCGAAGCTGACCGCGATCATCGATGGCGCCGTCGACGTCGATGGCGTGGCACGGTTCTGCCTCGGACGGTTCTGGCACAATGCGTCGGCCGAGCAGCAGCAGCGCTACACCGAACTGTTTCATCAGGTGCTGGTGAACAATATCACCGCCAAGCTTGGCGAGTATCGCGGCGTCCGCTTTACCATGGGTCGGGCGCAGATGCGCGACGACAATGCGGCGGTGTCCACGGTCGTGGAGCGGCCGAACAATCCACCGACCAATGTGGACTGGATCATCAGCAACCCGACCGCTGCTCCAAGGATCATCGATGTCATTGCCGAGGGGACGTCGCTGCGACTGACTCAGCGGCAGGATTACGCATCCTATCTGAACCACAACAACGACAACATCGATGCGCTGATCAACGCGATGCGCCAGCAGGTGGAACAGGCGGGCTGATCAGCGCGGGATGAGCTGTTGCAGCGGCACGCTTGGATCGGCGAGGCGGTCAGGATCAACCGGGCGTCTCGACTGAATCAGCGCCTGGCCGACACGGACCTCGCGCGGATTGTTGGCCGCGGTGACGCCGATCACGCAGCCATCCTCAGCCAGATGAACGGCCGTGAAAACGTTGGGCGGCGCATTCGCCCGCACGATCGTCCGCGCGGCATCGGCCGGCAGTCCCGCCACCTGTAGATTGACGCCGTGCTGGTCGGTCCAGAACCACGGGACGTCGGCGTAGGGTGTCGGCATCGCCGCACATCGCCTTGCCGACGGCGATGCCATGGTTCTGCGCGTGCCGCCACGACTCCAGCCGCAGCCGCCGATCGAACAGCGGATGATGGAACGCCGCGATATCGCCCGCTGCATAGACATCGGTCGCGCTGGTACGACCGAACTCATCGACCACGATGCCGCCTTCCAGCGCCAATCCGCCATGTTCGGCCAAGGCGAGATTGCGCTGCATGCCGACGCCGGCGATCACCACGTCGGCGGCGAATTCTCCGGCACCACGGCAGATCACACGCAATCCGCCCGAGGCGGCATCCTCGATCGCGTCGACAATCACCCCGAAATGCAAAGCCACGCCCGCGCTGCGATGCAGCGTCTCGACGAATTGTGCACCCTCGGGCGACACCGTCCGGCCCATGGCGCGTGGCAGCGCTTCCAGCACCGTCACCTCGGCGCCTCGCTTGCAGGCCGACGAGGCGATTTCCAGCCCGATGACCCCCGCGCCGATGCACACGACCCGCCGTGCCGTGGCGAGCCTGGCGCGGATCAGTTCTGCGTCCTCGATGGTGCGCAAATAGAGTGCCTTCTCGCCGCCGGGTATCGGCAGATGCCGCGCTCTGCCTCCCACCGTGAGGAGCAGCCGGTCGTAGTCCAGGCGCCGACCATCGGACAGCCGGATGCAATGCAAGGCAGGATCGAGTTCCGTCACCGCAGTGCCCAGCAGCAGTTCGATCCGCTGCTCTTCATAGCGCTCCGCCGTGTGAAAGAACGCCATCGGTGGTTCGGGCTCATCGGTCAGGACAGATTTGGACAAGGGCGGGCGCTCGTACGGGCGCCACGGTTCTTCGCCGATCAGCAGAACGCGGCCATCGTAGCCGGCCTGACGCATGGCGATGGCGGCCCAGCCGCCCGCCTGGCCTGCGCCGACGATGATGAGAGTCATCGCCCTGTTGCAGCGCCTTGTCGGGCAGCCAGGCGTCTGTCCAGCCGGTCGCGTTGCCGGACGCGCTCAGCTTGACCTGGGTGCGGCCTGGCCCCTCGCGGCTCAGAATCTGGATCCCGGTGGGCTGCGTGATGATCTGGCAGTCGGCCGCCTCGGTAGCGCCGCCGTTCACACGTGCCGTCATATTGGCGGCGTGGCGGTCAAGATCGTCCACCGTGCGACAAACCACGGCACCAGGATCGAGCCGCGGCCACACGGTGGGCTGAGCACGTGGCGGTGGCGGCACTGGCGCCTTCTTCTCGCCCAGCAGCCCAGGCGCATCGAGGATCACGTGCTGCGCCGAAGCGGTCTGGACCGTCGTGACCGCTATCACCGCAAGCAGGCAGATGCGCCATAGTCCTGATGCCGACATGGCACCTCCAACACCATACAGAATCGGCTCAGTCTAGATATCTGCCGCCGCTATGAGCAACCGGTGTCTTGGCCGGCCACGCGCCGGCTGGCATGTTGCACGGGAACCAAGCGCAGGAGAGCGATATGGCTGACGGTGAGTGGGTACGGGTGGCGGGTGTGGCGGATGTGGTCGAGGGCCAGGTACACCCGGTGCGAGTCAAGGACCGCGAGATTGCACTGTATCAACTGCCAGGCGGCGACTTCCGCGCCACCGACAATATTTGCACGCACGAATACGCCCAGCTTTCCGACGGTTGGCTCGAGGATGGCTGCATCGAGTGTCCGCTGCATGCCGCGCGATTCGACGTGCGCACCGGCAAGGCACTTTGCGCGCCTGCCGAGACAAACCTCGAAGTGTTCGAGCTAAAGGTCGAGGACGGCGATCTTCTGCTGAGGATGCCAGGCTGACCGCATAGCGCGGGAGCCACTCAACTGTTGCCGCCGGCGTTCTGGTTGGGAGCAAACAGCCATGTGCCGCGGGTCGACTGGGCGACAAACGCCTTGATCGAGCCGCGGCGATCATGCCGCCTGGTGCGCACGATGACAGATCGCCCGGGAGGCTCTGGCGGCGCAACGCTGGATGCAGCCATCACTTGCCACGTGGCCGGGAGCGGCGGAATTGCGGCTTCCGTGATCTCTGTGCGTGGTTCGACAGAAGTGCCCTGGTCTGTCGGATCAGGCGGAGGCGGCACTGTCGCCTGTGCCGCGGGAACCTGGTCGACGGCCAACGTCGAGGGCAAAGCACGTATTGTCGTCATGGGATCGCTGAGCGAGCCCAGGACCAGCAGGACCAGCGCGACAATGCCGCACAGTCCAGACAGCATGAACCGCCATATTTGCCCGCGGCTCGACCGCCAACGGCTCGCACGCGGTGCTCGCGCGCTGACATTCGACGACTGGCCGATGCCGCCGCGATCTGTGCTCAGCAGCCACAAGACCGGAACCAGCAGTCCGCTAGCAAGCCAAGTTCCGACCAGCCACCACAGCATCAATGGATTTCCTTCGCGACCCAAGGTCGGGCTCGAGCTCGATCTGCCCGCGCGACCCATCTGAGGCGACACAATCAAGCCCCGTGATAGGACCTCCGTGTCGGTCGGATGCTGGCAGCGCGACATGGATTTCGCAAGCCCGAATTGCCGCGCAAGCGCGCGAAGGACCTCCCGTAATGCCTTGGCAGTTCAGGCTTTCGTGTCGATCAAACTCACGTGCGCGGCGACGATGCGCCAACCTTCGGGCATACGCACCCAGGTCTGCATCTGGCGGCCGATCCTCCCTGGCACGGTGTCACGCTCGAACAACGTCGAGGCGGTAGCAAAGTCACGGCCGTAGGTCGTGATCACGGTGCGTGCAATACGCCGCGCCAGCCCAACCGGCGAACGTCCCGCGCGAAACGCGGAGATTTCGTCACTGCCGTACAAATTCTCGGCAATCCCGTATCGAATTGTAAGTTCACTGCGCCAGAACAACTCCTGCAATGTGCTGACGTCGTTCCCCACCAGCGCGGCCTCATAGCGCGCGAATGCCTCTTCGACATCGGCGCGCACGTCGGGCAGGTTGATTTCCATGCAGCTACTCCGGGCAGCTACTCCGGCGGCCGTGGTGCACGCGCGATGCCGCGTGTCTCCAGATCGTAGGCGATGCGTAGCGCCACGTCTTCCCGCCACGGTGCGGTGACGATCTGCACGCCGATCGGCATGCCGCCCGGCTGCTGCGACGGCACCGGCACGGCGACGACCGGCAGGCCAATGAATGAGATCGGCTGCGTGTAGATGCCGATGTTCGGGCGCAGCAGCACCTGTTGACCGTCCAATTCGAATGTCCTCTGACCGATCGGCGGCGCGATGCAAGGTGTCGCAGGCGCGATGATCGCGTCCACTTCGTCGAAGAGGCGCAGCACGGCATCGTGATACCAGCGGCGGAACTTCTGCGCGTGCACCACCCAGGCAGAGGGAACCATGGCGCCGGCGATCAGCCGGTCGCGCACGTCCGGGTCGAAGTCATGCGCCCGGGCCTGGAGGCGATGCAGGTGCAAAGCCGCGCCCTCGGATGTGGTGATGATATAGGCCGCGGCGCGTGCGCGCGCGGCCTCGGGCCATTCGATCTGCCGTGTCGCACCGAGAGCCCGCGCGACACTGTCCAATGCAGCCAATGCCTCCTGGCCCGCACCGGCACGAAAGTAGCCTCCGGGTACTGGCGATGCGCAGTCCGGCGATACCATCGGCGAGCTCCAGGCTGACGGGTGCGTCCACCCGATCGGTACAGATCGGATCGCGCGGATCGGGTCCGGTCATCGCGTCGTACACCAGCGCCAGATCCGCCGTGTTGCGCGCGAACGGGCCGAGATGATCGAGACTGGAAACGAACGGAAAGCTGCCGGCGCGCGACAGCCGTCCATATGTCGGCTTCAGGCCGAAGATGCCGCAGAACGATGAAGGCACACGTATCGAACCATTGGTGTCGGAGCCGAGAGCGATCGGCACCAGGCCGCCGGCGACCGCACCGCCCGATCCTCCTGATGAACCGCCCGTCATCCGTGTGGGGTCGTGCGGATTGCGCGACGGCCCATAGTGGCTGTTCTCGCCGGTAAAGTCGTAGGCGTATTCGCCCATGTTGAGCCCGCCGACCAGAATGGCGCCGGCCGCTTCGAGCCGCGCGATCAGCGTCGCATCGGCGCTTGCCGGCGGGTGCTCGCGGTTGATCCGGGAGCCTGCGAGCGTCGGCAGACCGGTGATGTCGATCAGGTTCTTGACGGCGAACGGAACCCCAGCAAGCGGTCCCGCCGGCTTTGCCGCCGCACGGGCACGGGCGCGGTCGGCGGTCACGGCAGTGAAAGCATTCAGCACCGTGTCGCGTCGCGCGATACGTGCCAGTGTCTGCTCGACGACGGACGCGGCACTGACTTCATCGCGCGAGACAGCAGACGCGATGGCGCCAGCGGAGGACCACGCAAAGTCGGTCATGCGCGGAACACGGGCGCGGGGTCGGCGTCATCAGGCAACGGAAACTCCATCACGCGCTGTGCCAGGTCGCGCGTGATGCGCAGGTGCTCACGCACAGCGTCGCGCCATTCTGGTGCGACGCCGATGCCGAGCAGGGCCGCGTTGGCGTCGAGCCAGGAGGCGAGTTCATCGGTGTCGCTCAACTTGACACTCCCCTATCGATCCAGGTGCGCCAACCGCCATACCCGGTGATCTCACGCGCCTGGGCGACGCCCGCGGCTTCCGCGAGGAAGCCGAGACACGGGCCGTCACCGAGTTGCACGGTGCCGAAGCCGAGTGGCGCCGCGACCTGCGTCAGCAATGCGCCGATCCCGGGGGTCGGTAACGCCCAAACTTCCCCCTCGATCGCGGCACCACTTGTTGCGCCAACCATGCCGGGACGGTTGTCGAGCGCGTATAGCCGATACTGCGGTGCGGTTTGTGCCCGGCGCAGGAACCGTCCGCCGAGATCCGTCAGTTGATGATTGAGCGGCAGACCCGACATATGCGCGCCAACGCAGAACAGGGCGGTCTCATCGGCGGCAAGCGCGTCCGGAGTGGCGGCCGGCGGCAGCACCATGCGCGTGGCCCCGATGCGATCGACGTTCTTGCGATGGATAGCGTCGGCGATCGCGGCCAGGCGGCCCTCCGACCACGCAGGCCCGATCAGCGTGACGCCGATCGGCATTCCATTGATATCGAGCCCCGCCGGTACCGCGATGGCGGCAAGATCGCACAGGTTGACGAAATTGGTGTAGGTGCCCAGCCGGCTGTTTACGCCGATCGGGTCGGCCGCCACCTCAGCGAGCGTCGGGCAGAGCGGTGCCGTCGGCAGCAGCAAGGCATCATAGTCGCGAAACAGAAGCTGCGCCGCGCGGCGCGCCTCGGCGAGACGGTGAAACGCGTCGAAGGCGTCCACCGCGCGCCGCTTCAGGCCGCCTTCGAGAATCGTGCGGGTGATCGGGTGCAGAATGTCGGGTCGGCGTTCCAGTATGTCCCGCGTTGCCGCGCTGCGTTCGGCAACCCACGGACCATCATACAGGAGACGGGCAATTTCCAGGAACAGCGAGATATCCACGGTTTCGCCGGTCGCGATCCTCGCCGCCGGCGGCCCCTCTGCGCGACGCAGATGCGCGAAAGGAGCGGCACGCGAATACGGATCCTCGACGTCATAGCCGGCGATCACGCGCAGCACGGCGAGCGCCTGATCGACGCATGGCGCGAAGACCGAAATCGTGTCAACCGAGCGGCACGCCGGGACAACCCCGCGCGCCGACACGCTGCCGACGGTCGGTTTCAGCCCGACAATATTGCCGAAGGCCGCCGGGATGCGACCGGAACCGGCCGTGTCGGTGCCGAGTGCGAAGTGTGCGATTCCCGCCGCGACTGCGCAGGCCGAACCCGACGAAGATCCGCCCGGCACATAGGCGGCATCGAGAACGTTGCGTGGCACACCGTAAGGGCTGCGCGTGCCGACGAGACCGGTTGCGAACTGATCGAGGTTGGTCTTGCCGATCAGCAACGCGCCCTCATCCAGCAGGCGCTGCACCGCCGGCGCGGTCGTGATCGCCGTATAGGCGTAACCAGGACAGCCCGCGGTTGTGGGCAGTCCGGCGACATCGATATTGTCCTTCACCGCAAACGGCACGCCCCAGAACCTGCGACCGTTCTGACCCTCGGCCTGGAGTGCGCGTGCCCGCGTCAGGATCGCCTCGTCCGGCAGACGCGTGATCCAGAGCGCCGGATCGTTGTGCTCGCAGTCGGCCGCAAGAGCGCATTCGGCGGCCTCGATCGGCGTCATGCTGCCTTGCGCACCTGTCGCTTGACGGCTGGGTTCATTCAGCCGGTTCCCCTGCCAGCGTTTCTCCGACCGGCAACTCGACGGCCGCGGGATAGCGGCTGAGACCCGCACAGATCAGCGCGATCAGCATGTAACCTAGGGCGACAGGTGCCGAATTGGCGAACGCCAGCGACGTGCCGTTGATGAAGCCGAAGAACGCCAGCACGGCGGCGGCGAGCGCGTAGAGCGCGGCGCGATCGAATTTGCGGTCGATGATGAAGGCGGCGATCGCTCCCAGCATCAATCCCGCCAGCGTGCCACCGCCGCCGAACAGTTGCAGTCCGTGATAGATCACGCCGTTGCCCGCAAGTTTGTCGAGGCCGACCTGCGTCGCCGACGTGCCCGCCGCGGCGAGAGCGCCGTCGATCTGGCTCTGCGCCCATGAGGCGATGTTGGGCAGCATCGCGAGGATCACCGCCGGCGCGTGTCGGGCCGGCGTGGTCTCGAATGCCTGCGCGCCGATCACCAGTCCGATATACAGAAGTATTGGCAGGATGGACACGAGCGGAACCACCGCGAGCAGCAGCGCCGTCAGACCGAGGAAGCAGACCAGCGCGATGACGATGCCGGTGGCGAAGGAATAGCCGATGCGCCCTCCGACCGACTTCCAGCCGGGGTGGCCGATGTAGACGGCCGGCGGAAATGGCGAGCCCAGCACTGCGCCGGCGAGCGCGCCGATCCCGTCAGCCAGCAGCACCTTGCGCAGATCGAAGTTGTCGCCGGCGGCCGATGCGCTCTCGACGTTGTTCATACCCTCGGTGAAGTTGTAGACGCCCAACGGCACCGCGACGACCAGAAGCGGACCGATGTCCGACAGGCCGGCAAGGAAGTCGCCTGACGGGATCGGCAGATGCAGTCCGAATTTTCCCAGCGCGGCGGTGACCGCATGTGGGTCCATGACATGGCTTATGCCGGTCGCCGTGGCCAGCCAGGCGAGCGCCGTGCCGACCGCGACGGCGGCCAGTCCGCCGGGCAGGCCCCAGGGCAGTCTCACCCGCGCGCACCATGAAACCAGGATGATGCCGAGGGAGATGAAAGCGAGCCAGGGCACCTGCCAGCTCAGTGCCGCGGGACGCATCGAAATGAAGGCGATCGAGATTCCAGCCAGCGCGCCGAGCATCGCCGCGCGCGGCGTGTATTTGCGGATCGTGGGGCCGACGAAGGCGCCGAGAAGGATGATGACGCCGATGATGAACGCCCATGCCAGCCCAGCCTGCCAGGCAAGGATCGCATCGTGCGTCTTCAGGTAGGTCGGCAGCATGACCAGGAAGACGACGATGAACATATGCGGCACGGAGGGGCCGTAGGGCAGCGCAGTGACGTCGTCGCGGCCTTCACTGCGTGCCAGCCGCCATGCGAGCCAGGCGTAGAACAGGTTGCCGATCGGCAACGCGATGCCGAGGGCTGGCAGCACGCGCCCAAACACGATGTCCTCGGGCAGCTTCACCACCCCCAGGCAAAGCCCGGTCAGGACGATGACGTTCAGAGCGACGTTGGTGAATAATCCGAAGAAGCCGTTCCAGTCGCCGGCCACCCACCACGAGGGGTGTGCGGTGCGTGCGCTTGTCATCGCAATCTCCTGTTCAACCGAGCGCGACGAGCAGGGCGTCGGACGGCGCGACCCAGCCGAAGATGCCACCCTGCGCCTTGATCATCGCGAGCCCCGCGGCGTGCAACTCATGGAAATAGGAGGCAGTGCAGTCTTCCAGCACGAGGCAGTCGAAGCCGCGATCGTTGGCCTCGCGTACCGTGGTGTTGACGCAAACCTCGGTGGTGACGCCGCACACCACGAGCCGAGCGATACCGCGACCGCGCAGCATGGTTTCCAGATCGGTCGCGTAGAACGCGCCTTTGCCGGGCTTGTCGACGACCGGCTCGCCAGGGTTCGGCGCCAGCTCGGCAATGATGTCGTGGCCCGGTTCGCCGCGGACGAGGATGCGGCCCATCGGGCCGGGATCGCCGATTCCGACCGCGAGGTTGCCGCGTGCCCGCTTCGCCGGTGCCAGGTCGGAAAGGTCCGGACGGTGGCCTTCGCGCGTATGGACAACCATGACGCCGGCCGCGCGGCATGCGCGCAGGACGCGCTCCGTCGGAGCGACGGCGCTGCGCAGCAGGGCGACGTCGTTGCCAAGGGCGGCGCCGAAGCCGTCCGGCTCGAGAAAGTCGCGCTGCATGTCGATGATCACGAGCGCGGTGGTGACAGGATCGAACGCGAAAGGATAAGGCTGAGCGTCTATCTGCGGCATGCCTGCTTCCTGAGCACAAAGCCTGTGAAAATGGCCAATTTCATTGTCGATCGAGCGAAGCGGCTCGGTTGACTTTTGTTGCGTGCAAGAACAGGGCCAATGAGCGGCGAGGCTACTTCATAGGCAATCTCAGCCTATATCTGCATCAAACAGCCCAACTATTGGCTAGAGCAAACGCCCGCCTTGCAATTCTGCCCTGTTCATGCTCACGCTGCGGTGCAGCAGAGCCGGGAGGAAGCAATCATAATCCGTCGCGCGGAGCCAGCACGCGCGACGCAGCGGCGCGGAAGGAGATAGATGGATGGCAAATGAGAGCGGCAAAGTCTCACGGCGTAGCGTGCTGCGCGGCGCGAGTGCGGCGGCAGGCCTCGCCGCGGGATCCGGTGCCGTACGCGGCTTCCCCACCATCTGGGCGCAGAACATCAAGGACGTGGTGCTGAACCATGCCGGCGCCCCGGTTACCGCTATTCCCGCCATCGCCGAACAGGCAACCAAGGACCTGGGCTTCACGGTCCATATGCAGGCGTCCGAGAATGCCGATCTGCTGAACCGCTTCCTTTCGCAATCGAATGCGATCGACTGCGCCGACATCAGTCTCGTCTACATGCGCTATCTGATCGGCCGCAACGTCTTGCAGGCAATCCCGCTCAGCAAATTCAAATACTGGGACCAGACGATCCCACTTCTGACCAAGGGCGAGTACCCCGACGGACGCAAGGCGCCGCAGCAGGGCATCACGCCGACCATGATCCTGTATGCCACCGGTCCCGACGGCCAGAAGGTCACCGGCGGCCCTCCGACCGAGTTCGTGACCGGCATCCCGACCGTCACCAACGGCGATACTCTCGGCATCCGGCCGGACCTGGTGGGGCGCGAAATCGATAGCTGGGCCGATCTGCTGTCATCCGACTTCAAGGGCCGCGCCGCGCTCCAGGACAATCCCACCATCGGCATCATCGATGTTGCCCTGGCGGTCGAGGCGCGCGGCGATATCAAGTACGGCAACAAGGGCAACATGACCCGCGAAGAGATCGACAAGACGATCTCGCTCATGCAGAGCATCAAACACGACGGCCAGTTCCGCTCGTTCTGGAGTTCGTTCGACCAGTCCGTGAACCTGATGGCGTCGGGCGAAGTGGTTATTCAGTCGATGTGGTCCCCCGCCGTGGCGGCGGTGCGCGCGCGGGGAATACCCTGCGTATTCCAGCCGCTGAAGGAAGGCTATCGCGGCTGGGGTTACACCCTCGGCGTAATGAAGCATGTCAGCGGACTGAAGCTCGACTGCTTCTACGAATACATGAACTGGTATACCGGAGGTTTCCAGGGTGCCTTCATCGCGCGCGAAGGGTACTATTCCGCGCAGCCGGCGAACGCCAAGAAATATCTGACCCAGGCGGAATGGGACTACTGGTACGGCGGAAAGCCGGCCACGACAGATATTCTCAGCCCGTTCGGCAAGCTGATGGAGAAGGCCGGCAATGTGCGCGACGGCGGCGACATCTGGCAGCGCCTGGGCAACATCGCCGTATGGAACTCGGTCATGGATGAGGACCGCTATCTGACGCGGCGATGGAACGAGTTCATCACGTCATGAAGGCGATCCGACACAACTGCATCCCCTCTCATTTGCGGGTGAGGATGCACGCGCGACCTATCCTGGAGCCCCACGATGCAACTCGGTGTCTTCATCCCGATCGGCAACAACGGCTGGCTGATTTCCACCACCTCGCCGCAGTACAAACCAAGCTTCGACCTGAACCGAACCATCGTCGAGAAGGCGGAGCGCTTCGGCTTCGACTTCGCGTTGTCGATGATCAAGCTTCACGGCTTCGGCGGCCCGTCGGGGTTCTGGGATTACAACCTCGAGTCGTTCACATTGATGGCCGGCCTGGCATCAGTGACCTCGCGCATCCAGTTGTTCGCGACGTGCGCAGTCCTGACCATGCCGCCACCGATCACGGCGCGCATGGCAATGACGATCAACTCGATCTCGCATGGCCGGTTCGGCGTCAACATCATCTCCGGCTGGCAGCGCCGCGAATATACCCAGATGGGAATCTGGCCCGGCCATGAACACTACCGGCGCCGCTACGAATACTGCGCCGAATACGTCACCATCATGAATGAGCTCTGGCAGACAGGTCGCTCCGACTTCAAGGGCGCGTTCTTCCAGATGGACGACTGCCGCTGCCTGCCGCTGCCGACCGCCAAGATCCCGATCATCTGCGCTGCTCAGAGCGACAACGGCACCCGTTTCGCCGCGCGCTATGCCGACTATAATTTCTGCGGCAGCGGCGGCGTGAACGAGCCGACACGCGTCGCCCCCAGCGTCGCGCGGCTGGTCACCGCGACGCAGGAGACGGGACGCCAGTGCGGTGCACTGGTGCTTCAGATGGTGATCGCAGACGAGACCGACGCCGCCGCGATGGCCAAGTGGGAACACTACAAGGCGGGCACCGACGTCGAGGCGCTCGCCTATCGCGATGCCCAGGCCGAAGACGACCCCAACCAGGACCCCTATTCGCAGGCGCACAAGCGCCGCACCCTCGGCGTCGACAAGTTGCCGACAAACCAGGGCGTGCTGGTGGGCTCCTACGCTTCGGTCGCGCGCATGCTTGACGAGCTCGCTGTCGTGCCAGGGGTGCAGGGCGTGATGCTGACGTTCGATGACTTCGTGATCGGCATGGAGCAGTTCGGCACGCGCATTCTGCCGCTGATGCGGTGCAGGAACGAGATCAAAGCGGCAGCGTGAGCGCCACCTCGACATCGTGGCGGGCCAAGGCCGGCCAGCCAAATCGTGAGATCGGACAGGACGCGGCGGAAGGGCCATCCGCACGGACAACCAGGATGGCGCCCTGGCTCGTGTCGTGGCTACAGGTCTCGCCGCTCGCACTGCTACTTCTGGTGCTATTCGCCCTTCCCACCGTCCTGTTCCTGGTGGTCAGCTTCTTCGACTACGACCGTGTCGGCATTTATCCAGCCTTCCTGCTCGACAACTATCGCGAAGTGTTCACAACCCCGGCGACACTGCGCGTGTACTTTAGCTCGCTGAAATTCGCGGTCATCGTGTGGGCGATCACGCTGTTCCTTGGCTTCAACATCGCCTGGTTCCTGATCCACCACGTCCGCAGCGCCATCGTCCGCACGGTTCTGTTCCTGCTCTGCGCCATTCCGTTCTGGACCTCGGGCATCATCCGCACTATCGCCTGGATCCCGTTTCTTGGCCGCAACGGCGCCTTCAACACCATACTTCAGGACCTTCACATCACATCACGGCCGCTCACCTTCCTGCTGTTCTCCGACTTCGCCGTCGTCATCACCTATATCCACCTGTTCACCTTGCTGATGGTCGGGCCGATCGCCAATTCCATGGCGAAGATCGATCCCGCCCTGCTCGAGGCCGCGCATGATGCCGGCGCCAGCCGCTGGCGCACCATGGTCGACATCGTCATCCCGCTATCGAAAACCGGCATCGCGCTCGGCTCGATCCTGGTGTTCACCCAGGTCATGGGCGACTACTTCGTCGTGAAGCAGATGAGCGGCGGCCAGAGCGCCTCGATCGTCTCCATGCTCTCCACCGAAATCCAGGCGATGCAGTACCCGCCGGCCTCCGCCAACGCGATGGTGCTGGTCGTGTTCGTTGCCATCATGGTCGCCGGCATGATGCGCGTTGTCGATGTCCGCAAGGAGCTGGTGAAGTAGCACCATGATGGTCGGCAGCGGCGCCCGCGGATTAGGACCGAGCGAAGCACGACCCTGGACGTTCTATGCGCTCGCCACGCTGTTCGGCGCGTTCCTGCTGTTCCTCTACGGCCCGATGCTGGTGATCTATGTCCTGTCGTTCCAGGGACCCAACGGCGGCGTCACGTTCCCGATGGTCGGCGTGTCCCTCACCTGGTTCCGCGACGTGTTCAGGCCGGAGCAGATGGCGAATATCCCCGTATCGTTCACCCGTTCCATCGAGCTGGCCTCGATCGTCAGCCTGCTGACGGTGATTTTCTCGGTCTCCGCCGCACTCGGCTTCCGCCGGCGCTTTCCCGGCTCCGGCGTGCTGTTCTACTTCGCCATTGCCAGCCTCGTGATGCCGAGTTTGCTGGTGGGCTTCGGCATTGGTCTCGGCTTCCAGGTACTGGGCTGGCAGACCAGCCTGTTCACCTCCGCGTTGGGCGCGCAGCTCACCTGGACACTGCCCTTCGGCCTGTTTGCCATGTTCGCAGTGGTGAATCGCTTCAACCGCACCTACGAGGAAGCCGCGAACGACCTGGGTGCTACGCCGTTGCAGCGGCTGCGCCATGTGACGCTGCCCATTCTGCTGCCGGGAATCATCGGCGTCGCGATGGGCGCCTTCACGCTGTCCTACGACGAGTACGCCCGCACCACGCTCGCGATTGGGCGTAGCAATACACTGCCGCTGGAAATCTACGCGCTGATCTCCAGCGCGACGTCACCCGTGCTGTTCGCCATCGGCACGTTGACCACGTCGGTATCGTTCCTGATCATCGGCATCACACTCGTCGTGGTCTGGCGCTTGCAGCGACGCCGCGCGATGGCGACGTCCGGTTAGGAACCCAACGATGGATGCACGCTTCGATGTTGAGCTGGTCGCGGTCACCAAGCGCTTCGGACCAACGACCGCCGTCGATCGCGTGTCGCTGCGCATTCCCCGAGCCAGTTATTGCTGCCTGTTGGGTCCAAGCGGCTGCGGCAAGACCACCACCCTGCGCATGGTCGCCGGCCATGAGGCAGTGACCGAGGGCGACATCCTGATCAATGGCCAGAACGTCACCACCTTGCCGCCGATCCGGCGCGGCACCGCGATGATGTTCCAGAGCTACGCCCTGTTCCCGCACCTGAATTGCCTCGACAACGTCGCGTTCAGCCTGAAGATGCGCCGCATCGGCAAGGTTGAAAGGCACAAGGCGGCACGCGAATTCCTGGCCCTGGTACACATGGAGCCGTACGCCGAGCGCCTTCCCTCGCAGTTGTCCGGCGGACAGCAGCAACGTGTCGCCCTGGCGCGTGCCCTGATCACCCGCCCGCGCGTACTGCTGCTGGATGAGCCCTTGTCGGCACTCGATCCGTTCCTGCGCATCAAGGTGCGCGAGGAGCTGAAGCGGTTGCAGCGCGAGCTCGGCATCAGCTTCATCCATGTCACGCACAGCCAGGACGAGGCGATGGCGATGGCTGACCTCATGGTGGTGATGGAGGATGGTGAGATCCGTCAGTCCGGTCCGCCGCGCGAGGTTTTCGAACGGCCGGCCAACGCGTTCATCGCGCGCTTCATCGGCGGCCATAATGTGCTGCCGAGCGACCGCGGACTGATCGCGGTGCGCGCCGATCGTTGCCGGTTGGCCGGCACGCCGGATGCTGGCCCGTCCGTTTCGGGCCGCGTCGCCGCCGTCGAATATCAGGGTGCGATGGTGCGCGTTGCCCTCACGACCGACCGCGGCGACGAGGCGGCCGCGTTGCTGCCCGACGGCGATTTCTACGCGCGTCCCGTCGAACCGGGCGATCCGGCGACGCTGTCATGGTCGGAGCGCGACGCTCACATCCTCGCGGAGGCCTGAGCAGGTCGTTGGCTGGGGCGGGAGGATTCGAACCTCCGGTGGCGGAACCAAAATCCGCTGCCTTACCCCTTGGCTACGCCCCATCCGGCCAGTCGTGCATAGGTCGCGGGCCGCGCAAGGTAAAGCCTTTCATCCACGCAGCAGCGAACCGGACCAGCACCACCAACCAGTCCGCCGCAACCCGTTGACGGCGCGTCGGGCTGCGGTGCGATCAGCGAACAGGCCGAAACAGGTCGCGCCCGAGCCGCTCATCCGCGCCAACATGCAGCCGGGTGCAGCCGTCAGCGCCACCAGGACGTCGGCAATGACCGGCCGCAATGCGGTGGCCGCCGGTTCCAGGTCGTTGCGCAACCTTGCCAGGTCAGCCGCCATCGCGGCGCTGTCCGTCCAGCCCGCCGGCAGTGCCGCCCGCGAGGACCAGGCCCCGCGCCGCGCGCGGAACACGTCTGCCGTTGCGACCGCTATACCCGGATTGACCAGCACGACGCCGCACCGTGGCAGCGTCGGCGCCGGTTCCAGACGTTCGCCGATCCCGCCCATGCGGCAGGCTCGCCCCGCGAGGCAGACCGGCACATCCGCGCCAAGTCCACCGGCGAGCCTCGCCAGTCCGGCGCGATCCGGCGACACCCCCCACGATCGGCACAGCAGTCGGAGCGCCGCGGCCGCATCCGCCGAACCGCCGCCGATACCGGATGCCACGGGCAGGTTCTTCTCCAGCACGATGCGCGCGCCCGCGGACACACCTGCCTCCTCAGCCAGTGCCCGCGCCGCGCGCAGCACCAGATTGTCGGGTTCGGCTGACAACCCCGCGGCGAACGGCCCTTCGACCCGCAGCGAAAGCGTCTCCGCTTGCTCCGCGCTCAGCACGTCGCCAATTTCGGCGAACACCACGAGGCTGTCGAGCAGATGGTAGCCGTCGTCGCGGCGGCCAATCAGGTGCAAATAGAGGTTGATCTTGGCTGGCGCCGCCTCGGTCAGGCGCTCGGGCACAAAGCTACTGGCCGCTGACCATGGTCGGCTGCCGGTCGCCTTGCAGCTTCGCCTCAAGCTTCGCCGCATCGTCCGGCTCAGGATTGAAGGTCAACGCGCGGCGCCACTGAAACGCCGCCTCCAGCTTCCGCCCCGCCGCCCAGTAGGCGTCGCCGAGATGGCCGTTAACGGATGAATCCTCGGGATCCAGTTCGACTGCACGCTCTAGCGTGCTCACCGCGTCTGTCACCTGGCCCTGGCGCAGCATCGCCCAGCCCAGGCTGTCCACAATGGCGCCGTCGTTGGGGCGAAGCTGCACCGCCTTTTCGATCATTTCGCGGGCCTGCGTCAGGTTCTGGCCCATGTCAGCCCAGGAATACCCGAGATAGTTCAACACGTACGGCTGATTGGGCGACAGCCTCAGGGCGTGTTTGAAGTCCGCTTCCGCCTTGCTCCACTGATGCGAACGTTCGTAGCAGATGCCGCGATCGTAATAGAGAAGCCAATTGCTCGGCGCCGGCGTCTTGATCCGGGCGATCGCTTGGTCATAGGCGGGTATCGCTTCCGCGAAGCGCTGTTTACCGCGGAGCAGGTCGGCCTGGTGCATGGCGGGGATCGGACTGTCTGGATAGTCGCGCGCGATGCTTTGCAGTTCATGCATGGCATCCTCGGTGCGGCCCATTTGCTCGATCAGGCCGGCACGCTGCAACCGCACCACCGGGATCAGCGCATCATCGTTGGACATCCCGGCAAGCATTTGCAGGGCGTTCTCGAGGTGATTCTGGGATTGCAGTATGTCGGCCGCCAGCAGCCGCGCGGCGGTGAAGTCCGGCCGCATGTCGAGCGCCAGGCGCAGCAGCAGCATGGCGAAGTCGCCGGCATCCTGCGCGCGAAGCGTGCCCGCGAGGGCAAGATAGGCCTCGGCGATCCCGTCGGTCGCGCGCAGCACCGGCGGGGTCATGGTGGCAGCTGTCAGCGACCCGAGGGCGACGCCCATCTCGGGAGCGTTGGCGACCAATGCGGCCAACGTGCGCTGCGCGTCGCCAAGGTGGCCGCTCCGCGCCTGCGCGCTGGCGATGATCTGCGCGAGCCGCAGGTTCAGGGTGCCAAATTCGGACTGCGCCTGGCGATACAGTTTGGCCGCCTCGGCCGAGCGCCCGGCCTGATCGGCGATCAGCGCGGCATGCAGCGCATAGACGCCACGGAAACGCGGGCCATCGATAAACGGCCGCAGCGTGGCGAGTGCCGCGTCGGTGCGGCCGTCGCCCTGCTGCGCCCAGGCGACCAGCAGGGGTTGGAGAAGCTGGGTGAGCCCCTGGTGAGGCAGCGCCCGAAAGCGCTGCTCGGCCGCCTGCCAATGGCCGGCGCGCACCTCCACCTGACCCAGCAGAAGCTGCGCCGCCTGGCTGTCCGGCAACTGGCGCGCAATCTGTACCGCCTCGGAGCGGCCGGCGATCAGGCTGGCAACGAAAGCCTGCTGCTGTAGTTCGGGATCGTCCGGGCGGGCGGCCAGAGCATGCAGGAACGCGGTGGCCGCCGTCTGCGCATCGGCCTGGGTCATGGCGAAGCGGCCGGCCAGGAACTCGCCATAAACCTGGGACGGCGCATCGCGGCCGGCGCGAGTGCCTGCCACCCGGGATGAAGGGTCGGCCGCCGCGCAGGCTGACAACAGCGTGAGGGCGAGAAGAAGCGCGCGACGAGCGCGGCGGGCATGCTGCATCCGCTCAGTCTACTTCAGACACAAGTGAGAGTCATGCGGATTTGAATGAAACAGCCTACACCCGCGGCGGCGTCGTTACATGCCGCCCGGGTAGTTCGGCCCGCCGCCCCCTTCCGGCGTGACCCAGTTGATGTTCTGCGCCGGATCCTTGATGTCGCATGTCTTGCAGTGCACGCAGTTCTGCGCATTGATCTGTAGCCGTGGATCGCCTTCGTCAGCACCGACAATCTCATACACACCCGCCGGACAATAGCGCGCCTCTGGACTGCGGTAGCGCTGCCAGTTGAGCGTGATCGCCAGTTCGGGATCCGCGAGACGCAGGTGATTTGGCTGGTTCTCCTCGTGATTGGTGTTGCTGATGAACACCGACGACAGCCGATCGAAAGTGAGCACGCCATCCGGTCGTGGATATTCGATCCGTTGCGCAGCGGATGCTTCCAGCAACGTTTCGTTGTCGGGATGCGGATGGTGGAAAGTCCAGGGCGCCTTGCCGCGCAGAACATAGGTGTCGAGCGCAGAATAGGCCAGTCCGCCCCACAGCCCGAACTTCGCGAACGACGGTCGGACATTCCTGACCAGCGACAGCTCGTGGCAGACCCAGCTTTCGCGCAGCCGCGCTTCATAATCCGACAGATCGCCGGTGCCTCCGCCAGCAAGCACCTCGGCCACCGTTTCGGCGGCCAGCATGCCGGATTTCATTGACGTGTGCGTCCCCTTGATCTTCGGCACGTTGACGAACCCTGCGGCGTCGCCGATCAGTGCGCCGCCAGGGAACGTGAGGCGCGGGATCGATTGCAGCCCGCCCTCGTTCAGCGCACGCGCGCCGTAGCTGATGCGTCTGCCGCCGTCGAAGTGTTTGCGCACCTCCGGATGCGTCTTGAAGCGCTGCATCTCGTCGAATGGCGACAGCCATGGATTGCGGTAGTCGAGGCCGATGACGAACCCGTAGGAAATCAGGTTATCCCCGAAGTGATACAGAAACGAACCGCCATAGGTGCGTCCATCCAGCGGCCAGCCAATGGTGTGCTCGACGAGGCCCGGCTTGTGATTGGCGGCGGGGATTTCCCACAGCTCCTTGATGCCGATCGCATAGGTCTGCGGAGCATGATCATCGCGCAGATGGAAGCGCGCAATGAGCTGCTTCGACAGCGATCCTCGGCAGCCCTCGGCGAACAGCGTGTAGCGTGCGCGAAGCTCCATGCCGCGCTGGAAGTTTTCGGTGGGGTTGCCGTCTTTGCCGATGCCCATATCGCCCGTGGCGATGCCGACGATGCGGCCGTCCTCCACCAGCAACTCGGCCGCGGGAAAGCCCGGATAGATCTCCACGCCGAGCGCTTCGGCCTGCTGGCCCAGCCAGCGGCAGACATTGCCGAGCGAGACGATGTAATTGCCGGCGTTGTGCATCTGCGGTGGCGTCGGCAGCCGGAACGCGCGCGTCGCGGTGAGAAAGAGGAAGCGATCGTCGCTCGCGGGCGTATCCAACGGGGCGCCCTTCTCGCGCCAGTCGGGGATCAACTCGTTGAGCGCGCGCGGTTCCAGCACCGCGCCCGACAGAATATGCGCGCCGATCTCGCTGCCCTTCTCCACCAGGCAGACCGCGGCATCCGGCGCGATCTGCTTGAGCCGGATCGCCGCGGCGAGGCCGGACGGACCGCCACCCACGATAACCACGTCGAACTCCATTGCCTCCCGCGGGGGCAATTCCTCAGCCATTGCGCATCTCCAGGATCGGGTGCGGTAAACTAGGCAGACTGGCGGGCAGGCGCAAAATCGTTCGGAATGTCGAAAGCCGGCTACGGCAGCTATGGTGGCACCATGGAAACGAATGAGACTGGCGAACGCCTCGATTAGGAGTTGGAGCAGCGGATCAGTTCGCTGGAGGCACACGCTGCCGGACTTAGCCTCGCCCAGGTGATGACGTGGGGCCTTCCCCGGCGAAATCCACTGCCGGTCGCGCGGCATGGAGCGGTTCTACGGCTTCTCAGCGGCAGAGGCCGTCGGCCGCATCTCGCACGAACTGCTGACATCACCGCCGAACGACGCAGCCGGTCACGCATCCAGGAACTGCAAGCAGAACTGGCGCATGTCGGGCGCCTGTCCACCATGGGACAGACGGCCTCGGCCATGGCGCACGAACTCAATCAGCCGTTGACGGCGGTGAGCAATTACGCGGGCGCCCTTGACCGGATCCTGGCGAACGGCAAAGCCGTCCGAGACGCGTCCGCGAAATCGTCGAGCGGATCCGCCAGCAGACCAACCGCGCCGGCGAAGTGATCCGACGCTGCGCAGCACGTCGCCAAGCGCAACACCACCCGCCGGTGCGAGGACATCAACTGCGTTGTCAGGGAGGCGGTGCAACTCGGTCGGCACGCTGCATCACGGCGTGCGCACGTCGATGGAACTGGACGCGGCCGTTGGACCAGCGATGCTGGACCGGATTCAGGTCGGCCAGGTGATCATCAATCTGGTCCGCAACGCCGTCGAGGCCATGGAGGCAAGCGCCACCCGGGAACTGGTCGTCTCGACGCAGGCTCTGCCGGGGGCGGTGGAGATTGCAGTGGCCGACATAGGTCCGGGTATTGCGCCCGAAGTGGCGGAGCGGCTGTTCCAGCCTTTCGTCAACGTCAAAGGGGGGCGGTCTCGGGCTGGGTCTCTCGATCTGCCGCGAGTTGGTCGAGGCACATGGCGGATTTGCCGACCGCGACGGAGTGAACGGCGTCGCCTACTGGTTGCTGTTCCAGATATCGGTATCGAGCTTCCAACCGCCACGGCCATGCCGCCACAGCACGACATACTTTCCCTGTTCGTGCGTCATCTGCTTCTGTGCATTGGGTGCGTCGAGGCTGAACTCGCCGATTTCGCGCGCCGCGTTGCCGAACTGATCAACCTGAATCGACTTCAGCGTGACGTTCTTGACCCCGTCCTTGATCGCACCGTCCCAGAATGCCTGGATCGCCGCGCGCCCCTTGGCCGTCGGCGCGCCGGGCGGCAGGGCCGTTGCCCGCTCGGTGTAGAGCTGAGCAACCGCTGCGGCATCGCCCTTGTTGAACGCCGCAACCCACTTTGCGTTGGCGGCATCGATCTCCGACTTGATGTCGCGCGCCTGTGCGATGCCAGCCAGCAGTATCAGCGGCGCGGCAAGGATGATTGTCTTCATTGAATTCGTCTCCCCCCTTCTTGGACTGCGGCGGATATTCGACCGGGGCGGGTCATAGCGTCCGGTACATTTGCCCCCTGAACATTTGCCCCCTGACATTTCGTGCCGCTATTTCAGCCCCTGGGCCGCCGCCAGAACCTCCGCCGCATGTCCCGTCACGCTGACCTTGCGCCAGGCCTTGGCGACCTTGCCGGCCTTGTCCACCAGGAATGTGCTGCGCTCCATTCCCATATACTTGCGTCCATACATCGACTTCTCGACCCAAGTACCGTACTTCTCCGCCACCGCATGCGCCTCATCGGAGGCCAGCGGAAATGTCAATTTGTATTTCTCCGCGAACTTCTCGATCGGCTTCATCTTGTCGGGCGACACGCCGATCACGTCGATGCCGACATGCCCAAGCTGCGGCAGCGCCTCCTGGAATGCGCAGGCCTCCTTGGTGCAGCCGGGCGTGTCGGCCTTCGGATAGAAATACAGAACGAACGGTTTGCCGCGCAGCGCCTTCTTGCTGACGGTGCGGCCTCCGCTCGCCGGCATCTCGAACTCGGGGGCGACGTCGCCTTCCTGCACGGTCATGGCTGGATCTCTCCTACGTGGCGGACGAATGCGGCACGGACCTGCTGCGCCAGGTCATCCAGAGTGCCGCGCAGCCACGCCAAGTCAACCGGTCCGGTGCGATCCATCGCCTCCGCCACCGCGCCGATCAACGCGCGCGCCGATGCGTCCGGCAACTCCTCGCGCGCGCCGCGACCCACGGTGATGCGAAGCATTCCCTGCACCGTGCGCCATATGTGATCGGCGCGGATCAGCAGCGCCGCGTCATCCGCCGGCAATGCTCGCGCCTCGGCAAGCCGCGCCAGGGCGATGCGCGTGGTGGGCGAACACAGCCTCGGCGCCTCACGCGCGCTGACGAGTTGCAGCACCTGCGCGATGAACTCCACCTCGATCTGTCCCCCAGCGCGCAGCTTCACGTCCCAAGGCCCGTCGGGCGGCAGGTCGCGCAGCACGCGCGCGCGCATCGACGCCGCATCGGCGCGGATGCGTGCGGCGTCGCCCGCCTGGGCCACCGCTTCGGCGATCGCCGCCTCGATACGACCGCGCAGCGCGGCAGGACCAGCCACCACGCGGGCACGCGTCAGCGCCATGCGCTCCCAGGTCCACGCCGATTCGGCATGGTACCGTCGGAACGAGCCCAGCGACACCGCGACCGGACCCTTGTTGCCCGACGGCCGCAGCCGCATGTCCACCTGGTAAAGCGGGCCGTCCACCCCCGGCGCGGTCACCGCCGCGACATAGGCATGCGAGGCGCGAACGAACCACTGGCTGACCGGCAGCCGCCGCGCCCCACGGCTCTCGCTCACGTCCGGCTCGTGGTCATAGATCAGCATCAGGTCGAGGTCGGAGCCCGCCATCATCTCGCGGCTGCCGGCCTTGCCCAGGGCCACCACCGCCATCGTGCCATCGCGCACCCGGCCGAAACGGCTGGAAAAGTCCGCCAGCACCGGCGGCAGCAGCGCCTCCAGCGCCGCGTCGGCGATCGCGGTGCGGCGCAGGCCGGCCTCGTCCGCATCGATCCGACCCTCCATCGTGGCGACCGAGACCGTGAAATCTTCCTCGCGCACGGTGCGGCGGGTGATCTCGATGACGTCCTCGAGCAGCCTCGCATCCTTCAGCCGCCCACGGAGCAGAGGCGCGGGGTTGGGATTCTCTTCGGGGCTAAGCAGGCCATCGAACGCCGCCGGATGGCTGGCCAGGTGGTTGGCCAGCGACGGCGCGGCACCGAGCACCGCAGCGATCCGGTCGATCAGGCCGGGATTGCGCTGGAACAGCGACAGAAGCTGCACGCCGGCAGGCTGCCGTGCCAGAAACGCGTCGAACCGGCTGAACACCGTATCGGGCTGGGGCTGGCGCGCGAGTGCCGCCAGCACGCGCGGCAGCAACTGGGCCAGCAGCTCGCGCGCGCGGGCCGAACGCAGCGCGCGCACGTGCCCCGCCTGCCAGCCGCGCACCGCGGCCACGATCCGCTCGGGGTTGCCGAAGCCAAGGGCGCGCAGCGTCGCGTCGGTGGCTTTCGGAGCGGCATCGACACCGCTGAAGTCGAGCTCCAGACCGCCTTCGATTGGGGCCAGCATCTCCGGGACCAGCTCGAACATCTCTTCGTAGCGCGCGCGAACCTGGCCCAGGTGCCGCACCAGCTCGACGGCGAACGCGGTCGCGTCGTGATACCCCAGGAAGCTTGCGAAACGCGCGAGCTCCGCCGGCCGCTGCGGCAGCTCGTGCACCTGACGATCGGCGGTCATCTGCAACCGATGTTCGACACGACGAAGAAAGCGATACGCGGCGCCAAGTTCGCGCGCGGCATCGCGCGGCATGTGGCCCGCCCGCACCAGCATCCGCAGCGCGCCCAGCGTGGTCGGCACACGCAGCGCCGGATCGCGACCACCCCAGACCAACTGCAAGGTCTGCGCCAGGAATTCGATCTCACGGATGCCGCCTTCGCCCAGCTTCACGTTGTGGCCGGCGACGCGCGCCAACGGGTCCGCGGCAGCGGCCAACGCGCCTCCCGTGTGTTCGTCGATGCGGCGTTTCATGGCGTGGATATCGGCGACCGCGGCAAAATCCAGTCCGCGGCGCCAGACGAAGGGACGGATCGCCTCGAGGAATGTGCCGCCCAGGGCCAGGTCGCCGGCAACCGGGCGCGCCTTGATCATGGCAGCGCGCTCCCAGTTCTGCCCCATGCTCTCGTAGTAGGTGATCGCCGCGGGCAACGCGACGGCGGGTGGCGTCGCCGCGGGATCCGGACGCAGGCGCAGATCGGTGCGGAAGACGTAGCCGTTGGCGTCGCGCGCCTCCATCAGAGACACGAGGCCGCGTGCGATGCGGGATGAAAAAAGCCCCATCGCATTTCCATCCGACACTTCCGTGTATATTGGTGCCGCCGGGTCGTAGAGCAGCACGAGGTCCACATCGGAGGAATAATTCAGTTCACGGGCACCGAGCTTGCCCATGCCGAGTACCCGTGAACCCCCCGCCGCGTGTCGGATCCGAAGGATCGGGCAGACGCAACTCGCCCGCGTCGTGGCCGGCACGCAGCAGATGCGCCATCGCCAGGGAAAGAGCTGCTTCCGCGAGGTCGCTCAGCGTCGCGGTGACGTGCTCGAGCGGCCAGATGCCGCCGATGTCGGCGATGGCGGTCGCCAGGGCGACGATTCGCTTGGCGCGACGCATCGCCGCGGCGATCCGGTCGCGTCGGGCGGAGGGAGCGAGCGCCGCCAACTCCGCCATCGCCGTCGCCACCACCGCGTCGGGACCCGAAGCGATAAGCATGCGGAGGCTTGCCGCCTCGCGCACGGCGAGATCGGCAAGGAAGGGGCTGTTGCCACCGAGAGCGCGCAGCAACGCGGCAACCGCCGGTCGCGTTGCCAGTCTGGCCTCGGTTCGCCCGAGGTCGGAAAAGCGCTCGACCAGCCGTTCCCCGGCGCCGGCGTCATACGGGTCTGGCCAGATCGCAGACAGGCGAAACTTCGTGTCGGTCATCTGCGCAAAGGCTGGGCGTGAGGCGTCTGCGCGGTCAAGCGGCGATCGGCGCCGCCATGGCGGTCCACCGGGTTTGCACGCTGGCGATCACGCTGGCGGTGCTGGCCAGTGTCGGCAGCGCGGCGATTGCCTGGCGGCTATCGCAGGGGCCGGTCGATCTCGGCTGGCTCACCAAACGGATCGAGGCCGCGGCGAGTGCCGACGGCGGCCCGACACGACTGACCATCGGATCCGCCGCGCTGGCCTGGGAGGGGTTCACCAAGGGTGTCGACAGACCGCTCGATCTGCGGCTGACCGATGTCACGGTGACCGGCCAGGCAGGCCGGCGGATCAACATCCCTCGCGCCGAGGTGTCGCTTTCGCTGTATGAGCTGCTGTTCGGGCGCCTCGCGCCGCGGGCCGTGGAGCTGGATGAACCGCAACTCACCCTTGTGCGGGCGAAGGATGGCACTGTCAGCCTGGATCTCGGCAGTTTGGCCGACAGCGGCGAGACGGCACCAACGGCGGACGAAACGCCGCTCGCCGACCTGCTGGCGGAACTGGCGCGTCCGGCCGGCAGCGATCGGGCGCGCAGCGCGAACACGCTGCTGGGCCAGCTCCGTCTGGTGCGGGTCCATGATGCGCGCGTCGTCCTGGTGGACCGGCAACTCGATGTCACGTGGCGAGCGCCGCATGCGGACATCGACCTGGCTCGCCGGCCGGAAGGCGGCGTGGACGGCAACGCCACGCTTACCCTGGCGATCGGCGAGCAACATGCGCGGCTGAGGCTGTCGGCCACGCTGGCCGCGGGTGCCAGCCAGACGCATCTTCGCGCATGGTTGTCGCCGGTCACGCCCAGCGCGATCGCACGTGCCGCGCCATCGTTGTCGGCATTGGCGGTGCTGGATGCGCCGGTCGGGGGCGAGGCGGCGTTCGACCTCGGTGCCGGCCTGGCGCTGAGCAACGCACGCCTTCGCCTGGACGCCGGAGCCGGATCTGTGCGGATCGGCGGCAGCGACGTGGCATTCCTCGACGCGGCGCTGGTGGCCTCCGGCTCGCCGGAGGCCGTCACCGTGGAGGCGCTGCGCGTAAGCCTGCGTGGCCACGACAACGGCCCAACCACGCATCTCGAGGTGCATGGCGCCGTGCGGCGCCAGACCGACCGGATCAGCGCCGATGTGACGGCCAGTCTCGACGAGTTGGACTTTGCCGACCTGGCACGGCTGTGGCCAGAGGGCACCGGCGGTGGCGCGCGCGGCTGGCTGGTGGCCAACATCCCGGTCGGCGTCGCGCGCAACGGACATGTCGACCTGGGCCTGGCGGCATCGCCGGATTTTTCCTCCGTCGAGCTGACGCGCGCGAGCGGCACGCTCGACGGCGAGGGTCTCCAGGTGAACTGGTTGCGCCCGGTGCCGCCGATCGACAACGGCCAGGCGCAGCTGCGCATCGTGGATCCCGACACGCTGGAGATCGTCGTCACCGGCGGCCGGCAGCGCCTACGCAACGAGAAGCAAATCAGCACCGGCGGGTTGCAGATCCGCGGCGGCAGAATGCGCATCACCGGGCTCATGCAGCCGCACCAGTCGGCGCGATCGAGGCCGACATCGCCGGCTCGCTGCCCGACGCTCTGGCGCTGCTGCGCGAGCCGCGCCTGCACTGCTCGATCGCCATCCGATCGACCTGAAGAATCCGGCCGGGCAGGCTGCCGTGAAGCTCAATATCACCCTGCCGCTGGATAGCGATGTGCAGATGGACGATGTCGCCATTCAGGCGCAGGCACATCTCGACGGTGTGCATCTTGGCGGGCTGGTGGCGGGACGCGATCTGGATCAGGGCACATTCGATCTGAGCGCGAATACGGATGCCGCATGAAGCTGAGCGGGCACGCGTTGCTGGCGTCGATTCCGGCGAGGCTCGACGCGGCAATGAACTTTCGCGCCGGTCCGCCGACGCAGGTGGTGCAGAGTGTGACGGTGTCCGCGCAACCCGACGCGCGGCAGCTCGCATCGGCAGGTCTCGACGCGACGTCGGTGCTGAGCGGACCAGCGCAGATGCAGGCCGTGCTGAGCGAACGGCGGAACGGCCTCGGTGACGTGGCGGTAACCGCCGATCTGACCGGTGCGGAACTGTTCGTCTCGCCACTCGAGTGGCACAAGCCGCGCGCTGCACCAGGCGAAGGCGTCGGCGCGCCTGCTGTTGGACCACGACAGGCTGATCGGCATCGACGCCGTGAAGCTCGAGGGGGATGACCTCGCGATGCGCGGCAGCGCCCAATTCAGTGGCAGCAGGCTGTCGGGGTTCCAGCTCGATCAGCTTGTGCTGGGGCGAACCATCGTGCAGGGCACGCTGGACCTGCCGGCCGCGGGCCCGATGGCAGTGAAGCTCAGCGGTGCGACGCTGGACCTGGCACCGCGGCTCGAGCGCGTGGCTCCGCCGAACTCCTCCGCGCGGTCGAGCGCGGCAGCCGGAAGCCGAGCCCGCGGCGGGGCCGCCCTGGATGCTGGATGCGAAGTTTGACCGCGTGCTGATGGCGCAGGGCCGTGTTGCGAACAACGTCGTCGTGCACGCCGAGAACGACGGCCGCGTGATCCGGACGCTGCGGGTCGACGGATCGCACCGGCGGCCGCGCGCCATTCCTTGCGCAGATCGTTCCCGACGACGGCGGGCGCAGGCTCACCGGCAGCGCCGACGATGCCGGCGAGATGCTGCGGGGGCTGGACTATGTGCGCAGCATGCAGGGCGGAAAGCTGTCGGTGCAGGCGCACTACGACGATGCACAGCCGGGCCGGCCATTGGTCGGCACAGCCGACTATCGAGGATTTCCGCATTCGCGACGCACCCGCACTGGGGAAGCTGCTACAGGCGATGACGCTGTACGGCCTGGTCGAGGTGTTACAGGGACCGGGTCTGGGCTTTACCAGACTGGTGGCGCCGTTCCGGCTGACAGAGGATGCGATCGAACTGACCGATGCACGCGCGTTCAGCCAATCGCTGGGACTGACCGCGAAGGGGCGGCTCGACCTGAACGCCCAGACGATCGACATGCAGGGGACGATCGTGCCGGCGTATTTCTTCAACGCACTGCTGGGGAACATTCCGCTGGTGGGCAAGCTGTTCAGCCCCGAGCGTGGCGGTGGTGTGTTCGCGGCGAGTTACACGCTGCGCGGGCGGCTGGCGGACCCAAGCGTATCCGTCAATCCGCTGGCTGCCCTGACGCCGGGGTTCCTGCGCGGATTGTTCGAGTTGTTCTGACAGCCGATTCGCTCGCCGCTTCGTGAGTTGTCGATCGGCAATTGGCGCCTCGACAGACTACGAGCAGTTGGCCTAACCGTGTCGCATGCAACCAGCCATGACGACTGCCGATTGGCTACGACGAGCAGCGGACACGTGGGACGAGGCCGACGCAACGCCGGATCCGGATGCGAGACACCTGAAGGTGGTTCTCGCAGAAGGCTACGAGCGGTTGGCAAGTCATGCTGCATTTCTGGCGAGCGGAGATGAGTATCGATCGTCAGGCCGGCCGGACAGGACGATGCACGCCATGAACGCCTTCGCACGTTTTCTGTCCGTGGGTCGCGGCAGAGGTCGGCGCCTGCGCATGGCTTGAGCAGACGGGATGGCCGTGCGGGCATGCGGCGGCCTGGGATCAGTGCCGAAAGTGGGTTCGCGGTTGTCATGGTTTGGCGGGCGGCCGCCGCGGCTGTCAGCACCGCATTTCCTCAAAGCGCGCACGCGAGCGGGCGTGTCCGGAAGGCGCGCCGCGATCCGAAGCCGCGTCTTGCCATTCGCCGCCGATCAGAACCTGATATGAGGGAAGCGTCATGCGAACATCCTTGGCTGGACGTGGCCGTGGCGCCATGTCCAATGGAACATAGCGCTGGAGGAATTCGGCCGTCATGATCAACCCTGAAACCGATCGCGTGCTGATCACCGGTGCAGCCGGTGCCATCGGCACGGCGCTACGCAACGGCCTTCGCGCCACATGGCGGCAATTGCGCCTGACCGACGTCCGGCCGATGCAGGACCTCGCCAACAACGAAGAGGCCATCGTTTCCGATATCGGCGATCGAGCGGTGCTGGAACGCATGATGCAGGACGTGCGCGCCGTCGTGCACCTCGCGGGCGTGATCGGCAGCTACACGCTGGAGGACCTGTTTCGCGTAAATGCGCGCGGGCTGTTCGATGTCTTCGAATTCGGCACGCCTGGCCGGCGCGGAGCGCATCATCTTCGCCAGCAGTAACCATGCCTTCGGCTGCTATCCGATCACGGAGAGCGTCTCGCCGGCGCTGCCAGCGCGGCCGGACAGTCTTTACGGCGTGTTCAAGGTCTGGGGCGAGACGATGCTGCGCAACTACTACGATCGCCACGGCATACGATCCGTGTCACTGCGCATTGGCACCTACCGGTCCGAACCGATCGATCAGCGTTCGCTCGCGACCTGGCTAAGCCCGCGTGATGTCGCGCATCTGGTAGACGTGTCACTGCGCCATCCCGACCCCGGCTGCATGATCGTCAACGGATATTCCAACAATACACGCCTGAAGACGCACGACCCGAACTGGGCGACACTGGGCTATCAGCCGCGCGACAATGCCGAGGACTATCGCGAGAAGCTGCGCAGCAATGGCGTGGACGTCGACGCGCCGGATCGCGATGAGTGGGAATGGCCGGAGCATGGCGGCTCGTTCGCGCGCGCCCCGGAGCATCCGCCCCGCTGACGCAGAGCGCCATCAGCCCGCCAGCTACGCGGCTCCGATGCGTTCCCGTCTGAGTGGCCGCTCCGGCTTGCCAATCCCGCGGCTCATCCCTGCCGACCTCCAGCCCCGGCCAGCAGGTTGAATTCAGATCTCAGTCACTTCGGGAACCGCCCACCGATTCATCGAGGACCCGATCGGCAGGACGACGTTGCAGCAGGTCAGCGCCGATGGAAGTGACATAGCACAGGTTGCCGCAGACAAGGCGGCGGTCGGCGGCTCACCGTCCTCCAGCAGGCGAAGGCAGGACAACGTCGTGCCGGGCGCGCTCCTGACGTATCCTGTCAGGGTATCCGGCCAGTATCTGGCCAGAACAGGAGGTGTGTCGTGGCTCGCGCCACCCGTCTACTTGCCCTGCTGCAAGCGTTGCGATGCCGTCGCCATGCGGTGACGGCCGCGACACTCGCGCGGGAACTCGAGGTCTCCGAACGCACGATCTACCGCGACCTGTCGGACCTGGCCGCGCAGGGCGCTCCCGTCGAGGGCGAGGCCGGTGTCGGCTACATCCTGCGTCCCGGCCTGTTTCTTCCGCCTCTCACGCTGACCGAGGACGAGACCGAGGCCGTCCTGCTGGGCTTGCGCTACGTGGATCAGCGCGGCGATGACGTGTTGACGAAAGCCGCGGGGAATGCCCGCGCCAAGATCACCGCTGTCCTTTCCCAGGCGATGCAGGCAGTGACAGCCATGCCCATGACTATCCCCGGTCCCGGCGGCAGAGGGTTTCCGGAGAACAGAGTGCCACTCGAGTTGCTGCGGTCCGCGATCCGGACGCAGAAGCGGCTTGCGATCCACTACGTCAACGGCGAGGAGCGCTCCAGCCACCGTGTCGTGTGGCCGATCCAGCTCGGATTCACCGACAGCGTTCGCGTGCTGACAGGCTGGTGCGAATTGCGCAATGCCTTCCGATTCTTTCGGACCGACCGGATCGTCTCCGCTGACCTGCTTGACCGCTACCCTGGGCGGCGGCCCGACCTCATCCGCGATTTCCAGGCGCAACTGCGTGACGAGCGGACCAGGCTCCTGACAGGAACTGACAGAGGTCTCGATTAGCGTCCTTCCATCATCAAGGAGATGGAAGTCGTGCAGAAGATATCGGCCGAAGCCCTGTCATATTAGGCAATGGCCTAGTCCGAAGTTTTCATTTGAGAACTGCGCAAGGGTTTGATTTGATTCCATGATTTGGAGACCAGCCTTTCTGTCTACTGGACACGCGTGGGTTGGATGTTGAGCAGCCTGAATGCGTCCTCCTGGAGCTTGGTTGGCTCGGCATACAGCGTGAAGCGGTGTGCAAGGCGAAGCGGCACGCGCATGGTGTTGCGGGTCAGGGTGCCGAGATGCGTCATGAGGCCGGCGAAGCTCATGACGCGCAGACCGTTGGCTGAGCGCTTGGTCGCCTTCTTGGCCTTGGCGAGCTCGGATGGCTCGGTGCTGACGATTGGGGAGGAGCGTTCTGCCCTCATGGGAGCAAGCCCGGTGTCATGGAACAACAGCGGTGCCAGGGCGTCCCGCAGATGCCACTCGACATGATAGGCGAGCATGCAGAGGAAGACATGGGCGCGCACCCGCGGCGCGGTCCAATGGCGGATCGGGCGGATGTCGAGATCGACGGTCTTCAGGCTGCGGAAGGCCCGCTCGACGCGGGACAGGTCCTTGTAGGCCTGCACCGCTTCATTGGCATCGAGCTGCTCGGCCGGCACGGATGTGCGGATCACGTAGATACCGTCGAGACGGGCCTCCTGTTCTATCTGCTGCGTCCGGCGCTGGAAGGCGAAGTGGCCATCGCTGATCTCCACGGCGAAGTGCTTGGCCATCTTCCGACTGTTCACCACGCCACCGACCGCCAGGCCAATCTCGGCGGCACTGCGCAACGGCGAGTTTCTGCGGCGGACCTGCGTCTGGATGCGGAGCAATTCGCGTTCGGTGGCGGCCAGCAGTTCCTCGCGCTTGCGCGCGCGTTCGGCGGCGAGGTCGCGGTTGCGACAGACAATGAGCCGCTCGCCGGGGAACATCTCGGGCGCGCTGATCTCGGCCAGGTCGCGCTCGTCGAACAGCGACAGTTGCAACGGCCCGTTCTCAGCTGCCAGCGCCTGAATGGCCGGTGCCCGCAGGCAGGTGATCCAGTCCACACCGGCCGGCTTGAGGTCTGCGCCGATCCGCGCCGAGGTGATCATGCCGCGATCGCCCACCAGCACCACGCGGCTGATGCCGAAGCGATCCTTGAGCGTCTCGACCTGCGAGCTCAGCGTCGCTGGGTCGGCCGTGTTGCCGTCGAACACCTCGACCGCAACCGGTAGCCCCTCGCGTGTGCACAACAGCCCATACACGATCTGCGGCCGGTCGCCGCGGTGATCGCGGCTGTAGCCGTGCTGCGCCAGCGGACAGCAGCGACCCTCGAAATACGATGAACTCACGTCGTAGAGCACCAGAACGCCGTCTTGCAGATGCCGCCTTGCCAGGCCGTTCTCAATCCGCTGCTGACGTTCGAGCAGCCAGTCCAGTGCCTCGTACGCCTCGCGCTCCTTGACCTCGCCCAGGCGCAGCACCGCGCCCAGGCTCGATGTCGCGGTCTCCTGGTCCACCGCGCGGACAAACCCGAGTTTGGAGCGCGGCGTGATCAGCCGGTCCACCATCATCGCCACCACCAGATCGCAATGCCGCCGCGATGCCGCGTCCTTCGCCGTGCTCAGGATCAGCCGGTCCAGCGCGATCTTGCGCAGCATGCCGAGCGCCGCCGCGACGTGGCCATGCGGCAGCGAGCGCTCGATCTGCATCTCGTCCGGCCGGGTGCCGATCACCGTGCCGCCCTTGAGCAGCGCCCGCAGGCCATCGACGACATCGGCCGGCAGCTTGCTCAGGTTGGCCAGCGTGCGCTTCTGCGCGCGTCCCTGCTCGTCGCGGTAGCTCTCACGCAACAGCACCGCTGGCGGCGACGTCCGATTGGGCACCATCTCGATGAACATGCCCGAATCGAATCACATTCCAGCCGATTTGGGAATCCCTACATGGACACAAAATTGAAGTTGAACGAAGCTAACCCACAGAAAGGATTCGTCGTTCAAGTCAACGCAAGTGAAAACTTCGGCCTAGTTGCTGATCGGGCGTACCGGCGAGCATCGGGAGGTCTCCAGAAGTTGGGGTGCTCTTCGCATCGTGGAGCAACCCGGGGAACCTGAATTCCCTTCTGACAGCGGCGCGCCGGCTACGTGATAGAGGGCAGTGCGTTCGCATTCTGGATGAGCATGTCCGCGGCGCTCGACCTCGCCGCAACGCGCCTGCCCACGAACCTGGGCTATGTCGGTCCTCTGTTGGATACGCCACGATAGGCCGGCTCATGGGCCGCGCCTTGGTCGAAAACCAGGGTCCGCCCGCGTGTTGGCTCTCGGCCGCCACGGCCAGACTGGTGCGTATCATGCCGCGTTGAAGTGGTTTTGACACTCCTGGGGCGTGAAGCGCGGGAGTGCATCGGCGACAGCTTGCCAGGGGTCGTCGAGGTTGCGCGGCGCGAACGCCATGCGGGCTGCCGAGACGGCGACGCCTTCCTCCATCAGGCCAGTGTCAGGTCGAACTTGCCTTGTCGACGAGGCTGGCCGTTTGATTAAACAGGATGCGCCGCTCTTCCTCGCTCGGTGGCGCGTGGCGGCGCAGCTCCTTGCCGAGATCGATACCGCGCTGCACCGCCGGCCGCTGCTTGATGGCCTCACGCCAGCGGGCGACGTTGGGGAACTCGTCGAGCGCCTGGCCGAGCGGCTTCGAGATCAGCACCCAGGGAAACGACGCCATATCAGCGATCGAATAGTCGTCCAGTATATACGCGCGTCCTGCCAATCGCCGCTCCAGCACGCCGAGACAGCGGTTGTACTCGTTGGCGTAGCGCTGGTGCGAATAGGGATGCTCGCCCTGCGCGTAGTTGACGAAATGACTGAGCTGTCCAGCCATCGGCCCGAGATTGCCGACCTGCCAGAACAGCCACTCCAGCGTTTCCTTCCGCCCGCGCCGATCGGTTGGCATGAAGCGACCGGACTTCTCCGCCAGATGCAGCAGGATGGCACCGCTTTCGAACACCGATACCGTCTCGCCCTCCGCGTCGTGGTCGACGATGGCGGGCATGCGGTTGTTCGGGCTGATCGCAAGGAACTCGGGCCTGAACTGATCCCCCTTGCCGATGTTCACCGGCACCACGCGATACGGCAGACCGCACTCCTCCAGCATGATCGACACCTTCCAGCCGTTCGGTGTCGGCCAGTAATGGAAATCGATCATGCGTCGATGCCCTCCTGGTGGCCGATCTCGGCGAGGATCTCGCCGGTATGCTCGCCGAGCGCTGGGGCGCCGCGGCGGATGGCGGTGGGTGTCGCGGAGAAGCGGGCCGCGGGGCGTGCCTGGCGCAGCAGGCCGGCGCCGGGATGTTCGGTCTCGACCACGATCCCGTTAGCCACAACCTGCGGATGCTCGATCATCTTGCTCCGCGTCAGCACCGGGGCGCACGGCACGCCCGCCGCGGTCAGCCGCTCCAGCCATTCGGCGGCGGGACGGGTCCGCAGCACCTCCTGCGTCATCGCCAGCCGCGCGTCGATGTGCTTGTGGCGCAGCGCCGGCGTGGCGAACCGCGGATCTTCCAGCCATTCCGGTCGATCCAGCGCCCGGGTCAACGCGGTCCACTCGCGGTCGGTCTGCACCGCCGCGCTGACATAGTCGTCGGCGGTTTCGTAGATCAGGTCGATGAAGCTGGCCGCCTCCTGCTGCGGCAGTTCGTCGCCCACGAAGGTCTGGCTCCCCATGTCCGAGCCCCACAGGAATGCCACCACGGCATCCAGCATGGACAGCCGGACATGCTGCCCCTGCCCGGTTCGCTCGCGCGCCAGCAGCGCGGCGGTGATCGCCTGGGCGGCCACCACGCCGGTCAGCTTGTCGGGCACGATGGTGCGCACCAGCCGCGGCCGGTCGTGGTCGGAGCCGCCCTGGATGCTGGCCAGCCCCGACAGCGCCTGGATCAGCGGGTCGTAGACCGGTTTCTGGGCGAACGGCCCCTCCTCGCCGAAGCCGCTGATCGAGACGTAGATGATGTCCGGTGCCAGCGCGCGCACGGCGGCCTCACCGAAGCCCATTCGGTCGATCACGCCGGTCCGGAAGTTCTGGATGAACACGTCCGCGCCGGCGATCAACCGTTTCAGGGCCGCCACTCCGGCAGGCGCCTTCAGATCCAGCACGATCGAACGCTTGTTGCGATTGTTGTTGAGGAACGAGGCGGAGAAGCCGGCGCGCCGGTTGGCCGCGGCCCGGGTGTGGTCGCCGCCCTGCGGGTTCTCCACCTTGATCACGTCGGCGCCCTGGTCCGCCAGCAGCATGGTGGCCGAGGGTCCCGAGACCATCGAGGTCAGGTCAACGATGCGGTAGCCGTGCAACGGTCCTGGCATTTCGGCTCCTCGAGCTAACGTCAGATTGCAGATCGGCCATCCCATAGGATGGGTCAAGCTCACGAGATCGTGATGCTGCAATTGCGAAGGGAATGGCAATATTCCTGTCGCAACAATCGGGAGATTCTTCCGAGAGGCAGAACCCGCCCCGACGCTGCGAGAAGAGGTTCAGCCGTGGATACTTACCTGCCCCAGGCGCCGTTGGGCCTGGAACGTTCGTTCTTGCGCCACGCGCCAGAGGCGGTCCGCCGCCAGGATGGCGACCGATGAGGTGGCGCAAACACGCAGACAAACAAACAGACACTCCCTCGAGCGATATCGTCAGGACGGCGCTTCTGGCCAGCCTGATTGCTGCCCTGCTCGCCAGCTCTGTCGCCGTCGTGTCGGCGGCCAGGGCAATCGATATCGGTCCGAAGGTCGGTGACATCCTGGTATTCCATCAAGGCGCCCGCATGCCGGCCGATTGGGGATTCACTGCGACCACCGCGTCGGAGACCGGCGCGACGTGCACTCTGAGGCCGCAGACCATGGCCTTGGATGGCGGCAGCCTGGTCGTCGAGCAGCGCTTCGAGAAGCCGCGCGCGTTCCAGGTTCACTGGGCCGGCGGGCGCACCAGCAGCCAGGATTCGGACTGCGGCCGCAACGCCGAGCTGATCGTGCCCGGAGAGGACCTCCAGTTGCTGACGAATGCGGTCGGCGGTGCCGGCGTGGAGCACAGGGTCTTCCCCGAGTTCTGATCCCGCGGCGAACATCAGTCGCGGAAGAAGCGGTTCTCCGGCCGAGGCAGGCCGAGGTTCTCGCGCAATGTCGCGCCCTCGTATTCGCGGCGGAAGATGCCGCGCCGCTGTAGTTCCGGCACCACGCGCTCGACGAAATCGTCGAGGCCGGCGGGCAGGAACGGAAACATGATGTTGAAGCCATCGCAGGCGTTGGTGAGCAGCCACTCCTCCATCTGATCGGCAATCATTTCCGGTGTGCCGAGCAGCGCCGGCCCCGAATAGCCGCCGAGACGCTGGGCAAGCTGCCGCACTGTCAGGTTCTCGCGCGTGGCCAGATTGATGGCACGTTCGCGGCCGCTCTTGCTGGCATTGGTCTCGGGGATTTCCGGTAACGGCGCATCGGGATCGAAGCGAGACGCATCGGTGCCCAGCGCGATCGACAGCGAGGCGATGGCGCTGTCGTAGTGCACAAGACTGTCCAGCTTCGCGCGCTTCTCGCGCGCCTCTTCCAGCGAATCACCGATCACCACAAAGGCACCTGGCAGGATCTTCAGATGCTCGGGGTCGCGGCCGAGTTTGGCCATGCGGCCCTTGATGTCGGCATACAGCGCGCGGCCGCCGTTGATGTCGCCAGCGCCGGCGAACACCATCTCGGCGGTCTCCGCGGCAAGCTGACGGCCGGCGTCGGAGGCGCCCGCCTGCACGATCACCGGCCAGCCCTGGATCGGCCGCGCGATGTGCAGCGGCCCGCGCACCGAGTAGTATTTGCCCTTGTGGTCCAGCACATGCATGCGCGACGGGTCGAAGAATTCGCCGGTCTCGACGTTGCGGATGAACGCGTCCTCGGCCCAACTGTCCCACAGGCCGGTGACGACATCGTAGAACTCGCGCGCGCGGCGATAGCGTTCGTCGTGGTCCATCGCCTCGTCCAGGCCGAAGTTCAGCGCGGCGTCGGGGTTCGACGTGGTGACGATGTTCCACGCGGCGCGCCCGCCGCTGATGTGATCCAGCGAGGCGAAGCGGCGCGCGACATGGAACGGCGCATCGAACGTGGTGGAGCCGGTGGCGATCAGGCCGATATGCTCGGTGACCATGGCGAGCGCCGACAGCAGGGTGAACGGCTCGAACGACGTGACGGTATGGCTGCGCTTCAGCGCGTTCATCGGCATGTTGAGCACGGCCAGATGGTCCGCCATGAAGAACGCATCGAACCGGCCGCGCTCCAGCGTCTGGATGAAGCGCTTGATATGCGCGAGATTGAAGTTGGCGTCGGGGAACGCGCCGGGATAGCGCCAGGACGCGGTGTGGATCGTGGTCGGCCGCATGAAGGCGCCGAGACGGAGTTGACGTTTTGCGGTCATGGTATCCTGTCCGCTCCTGGTTCGGGCTGAGGGAGTTTCATGGCAAGTCGGTTCAATATAGGCGATGCGCCTCGGCGGCGGGAGGATGCCCGCTTCACCACCGGCCAGGGCGGCTACCTGGACGATCTGCACTTCGATGGCGTGGCGCACGCCGTGGTCCTGCGCTCGCCGCACGCACATGCGCTGATCGAGCGGATCGACGCGACGGCCGCGCGGGCAATGCCGGGCACGCTGGCCGTGCTGACCGGCGAGGATGCGCGAGCCGATGGGCTACAGCCCATGCGTCCGACGGTGGAAGCCAATGTGCAGACCGGTGAACGGTTCGCCTTCGCGCCGCAGCCGCTGCTGGCGACCGGCAAGGTGCGCCATGTCGGCGAGCCGGTCGCGCTGGTCGTCGCCGAGACGCGCGCGCAGGCGCTCGATGCCGCCGAATGTGTGGTGGTCGACTACCGGCCGCTGCCCGCGGTCACCACCGCGCCGACGCGCTCTGCACCCGGAGCGCCGGAGATTTCCGCCGAGGTGCCAGGCAATGTCTGCATGGACTGGCGCTGGGGCGATGCGAATGCGGCCGACGCAGCGTTCGCAGCGGCGGCGCATGTCGTTTCGCTTCGCCTCGACAACCACCGCATCGTCACCAATCCGATGGAGCCGCGCGGCGCAGTCGGCATGCATGACGCGGCGCAAGGCCGCTACACGCTGTATGTCTCCAGCCAGAATATCCACGGCAACCGCGACGCCACCGCACGAGCGCTCGGTGTGCCGCCCGCGGATGTGCGGTTCATCGCGCCCGATGTCGGCGGTGGGTTCGGCGCCAAGAATTTCACCTATGCCGAGCATGCATTGGTGCTGTGGGCGGCGCGGCGTGTCGGTCGTCCGGTGAAGTGGATCGCGACGCGCAGCGAGGGCTTCGTCTCGGACCACCAGGCGCGCGATCATCAGGCAGAGGCTTCGCTGGCGCTCGATGCCGACTGGCAAATTCCTCGCGCTGCGGGTCAGCAGCGTGGCGAACATCGGCGCCTATATGGCGGGCGGTGCGGGCGCGGTGCAGACCAACCAGTATGTGCATCTGCAAGGCAGCATCTACGCGATCCCGGCAATTGCGCTGCGTGTCGTGACGGTGCTGAGCAATACCACGCCGATCGGCGTCACGCGCGGACCTGGGTTTGCCGAGGCGGTGAACGTCATCGAACGGCTGATCGACGCGGCGGCGCGGCAGTGCGGCTTCGACCGCGCGGAACTGCGTCGCCGCAACATGGTACCTGTGACGGCGATGCCGATGACCAACGCGCTTGGTTTCTCGGTGGACAGCGGCGATTTCGTGCGGACCTTCGATCGCGCGCTCGCGCTGGCGGATGTCGCAGGCTTTGCTGCGCGGCGCAGTGAGAGCGAGGCGCGCGGATTGCTGCGCGGCCTTGGCATTGCCTATCACATCAAGGGCACTGGTGGCTCGCCGCACGAGAACGTCGATATCCGATTCGAATCGGATGGCACGGTATCGCTGATCACCGGCACGCAGACCATCGGCCAGGGCCACGAGACGACATTTCCGCAGATCCTGGCCGACCGTCTCGGCGTTCCGAACGAGCTCATTCGGCTGCGCCAGGGCGATACCGATCTGATCCCGATGGGCGGAGGACACGGCAGCTCGCGCGCGACCTATATGGGTGGCACCGCGATCTGGCGTGCGTCGGAGACGATCGTTGAGAAGGGACGCCAGATCGCCGCCGATGCGCTGGAGGCGGCGGAGGCGGATGTCGAGTTCGCCGACGGGCATTTCACAGTCGTCGGTACCAATCGTTCAATCTCGCTGCTGGATGTGGCGGCGCGGGCTCGCGAGGTCGGCACACCGCTCGACACCTATCACGCATGGACGCGCGAGCACATGACCTTCCCCAACGGCACGCACGTGGTGGAGGTTGAGATCGATCGTGACACTGGCCTTGTCGCGCTGGTTCGGCTGACCGCGGTGGATGATTACGGCGTTCTGGTGAACCCGATGATCGCCGCGGGTCAGGCACATGGCGCGATCGCACAGGGCGTCGGGCAGGCGCTGCTGGAACATGCGGTTTACGATGCGCAATCCGGTCAGTTGCTGGCGGGGTCGTTCATGGACTACGCGCTGCCGCGTGCTGATGACCTGCCGCCGATGCATCTGGACTTCAATGGAACGCGCTGCACCACCAATCCCCTCGGCGTGAAGGGCTGCGGCGAGGCCGGCGCGGTCGCAATGCTGCCGGCGATCGGCAATGCGATCGTGGATGCGCTCGCGCCGCTTGGTGTCACGCAGTTCGACGGGCCGGCGACGCCGCTCCGTGTGTGGCAGGCGATGCGTACGATGCGCCAGTGACGTATCGCGAGGCCACGGCGGCCCGTGTCATTGCGAGACGCAGCGAAGCAATCTTGTCTTTCGATCTTGCGGTAAAGTGCCACTGTTGCCCGAGCTTGGCGAAGCTCGGGAGACGGCGACGCTGCGACCGTAAGCAATCGTGGAGAGCATTTGTCCCGTGTGGAGCAAGGTTCCGGTGCCGCCTTTCATCCCACGCCCGAACAGTTGCCTGGGTTTTCGCCCGTAGGCGCAAGAGAGGGATAAGATGGCAGCGCGCAAGACAGTTTTCGTCGGGATCGACGTCGCGAAGGATCAGTTGGACGTGCATATTCGTCCTCTGGGCAGCGGTTTCATCGTCAGCAATGACAGCGCCGGCTACGCTGGGCTGATCGCGCGGCTGCGGCCGCTGCGCGTCAAGCGCATCGTGCTGGAGGCCACCGGTGGCTACGAACGAGCGCTGTGGCTGGCACTGACCGAGGCCGGGCTGATCGCCGCCGTGGTCAATCCCCGCCAGGTGCGTGAATTCGCCCGCGCGTCGGGGCGGTTGGCGAAGACCGACCGGCTGGACGCAGCGGTGATCGCGCACTTTGCGGAAACCTTCGAGCCGCCGCGGCGAACCCCGGACCCGGTGGCCGACCGGTTGAGCGAGCACGTCCTCTATCGGCGCAGCCTGAGCGAGGAGATCGTGCAGCTCGAGAACCAGTCGCGTCGGCTGACGGATGCGGCGCTGGCTGTCCGCGCGCGGGCACGGCTGAGTTGGCTGCGGACGGAACTGCGGGAGATCGATGCGGCGATGCGGACCATCGTCGCCTCCGACCGCGCCAAGCAGGCGTTGTTCCACTGCCTGACGGCGCTGAAGGGTGTCGGTCCGGTGCTGGCCTACACGCTGATCGCCAACATGCGTGAGCTTGGCACGTTGTCGCGGCGGCAGGTCGCGGCCCTGATCGGCGTGGCGCCGATGAACGACGACAGTGGCAAACGACGCGGCAGCCGGGCGATCTGCGGCGGGCGCAGGGGGGTGCGCAACGTGCTGTACGTCGCGACCTTGAGTGCTGTGCGCTACAACCCAGAGATCGGCGCGTTTTATCGCAAGCTGCGGGCTGACGGGAAAAAAGCCAAGGTCGCGCTGGTCGCCTGCATGCGAAAGATCGTCATCATCCTCAATGCGCGCGTGCGGGATCATCTGGCTGCGTCCGCGACCGCCTGACGCGATGCTTTCGCTGTTCGACCGGGGCAGCTTTCTCCGTCCCGACCTGCGCTCAATGCGGCGACAGGTGCAGCCGTCGTCAAGGCTGGCCCGGATCCAATCCGGGCCACCGCGCAGCGGCGCGCAGCGGCCTTGACGAGGGCGAACATGGCGCCACCATGAACTTCGCAAGGGCCGCAAAAGACAGTTGCTCCATCGTAGCGTGCACTCGTGATGGAGATTGCTTCGTCGCTGCGCTCCTCGCAATGCTGGGTGGACGGCCCCCTGACGGCATCATTGTGCCAAGCTGGCCATTGATGAACAGGGCAGCGAAGGAGACCGTCCGCTATGGAGCGTAGCATCATTGGGATCGACCTTGCGAAGAACGTGTTTCAACTGCACGCGGAAGACGGAGCGGGGCATGTGCTGTGGCGCCAACGGCTGCGACGCGAGGAGCTGGCGGGGTTCCTTGCCAAACAGCCGCCGTCGCTGATCGGCATGGAGGCATGTGGCTCGGCGCACCACTGGGGCCGCGTGCTCAGCGCGCAGGGCCACGAGGTACGGCTGATGCACGCGAAGTATGTGAAGGCCTATGTCAAACGCGGCAAGAGCGATCTGCGTGACGCCGAGGCCTGCTGCGAGGCCGTGCAGCGGTCCAACATGCGGTTCGTGCCGGTCAAAAGCGTCGAGCAGCAGGTCGGGCGAGCGTTGGAACGGTCGCGCGATCTGCTGGTGAAGCAGCGGACACAGACAATAAACGCCACCCGCGGTATACTGAGCGAGATGGGCATCGTTGCCGGCACTGGCCTGCGCGGCTTCAAGGCCTTGGTCGCTCGCATCGACGCTGGCGATCCCGCCATCCCGGCGTTGCTGCTGAGCGCGCTCAGGCCGCTGGTCGAGCAATGGCGCGCCCTGGACGCCAGCATCGCGGAACTCGAAGCCCGCATCGTCGCCTGCGCCAAGAGCGATGAGCGCATGCGTCGCCTGCAACAGATCCCCGGCGTCGGTCCGCTGATCGCCCACGCGCTGGTGATGGCGGTCGGCGATGCGCGCCGCTTCGACACCGCGCGCGACTGTGCCGCCTGGATCGGCCTGACGCCGCTCACCAACAACAGCGCCGAGAAGACCCGCATCGGCCACATCAGCCGACAGGGCGATCACAGTCTGCGACGATTGCTGGTGCTCGGCGCCGCCAATCGGATGCGCCGGGCCAGAGTGAAGCCGGGCCAGGCCAGCGCCTGGGTGCAGGGCATCATGGCGCGCAGGCCGTTCAAGGTCGCCACCGTCGCCCAGGCGGCCAGGATCGCACGCATCGCCTGGGCGATGCTGCGCTCGGGCGACAACTATCGGGCCGTGGCGGCGCACCCCTGATGCCCTTGCCGCGGAGATTGCCCGATCCGGACCCCGATTGTGCTTGCGCCGTGGCGTGCGGCGTCAAGCCCGAGCCGCCGCCGGCGGTCGCTGCGCGAGGCTTGACCCCGCACGCCACGGCGAAGCCTCGCTCGGGATCGGATTTGGCCAGGGCAACAATCTCTGTGGCAGCAACACTCAGGCCGCACCGCACGACCCATATCCCGCAAGGAGCAAACCGCACCGACGGCACATTGGTCAGGACCAGAACCAGGACACTCCGTTCTGTCATCGCGCGTTCAGCACGTCGCAATGCTGGGAACCTGGTTCGCGTAACCCATCGGGGCCAGCGGTCTTTCCCGACCGCACAAACAGGCCGGATACATGAACGCTCCAGACCGCTCCGCCGTCACCGCTTTTGCTTCTTGCCTAACGGGGGCCGTCCATACATGACAGGGCGCAATCATTGACTCACCGGACCACGCTTCATCGTCATGCCGACCGTCGCCCGGCAGTACGATGAAGCGGCATCGTTGGTTCATTCGATTGAGTCGTTGGTCTAACCATTCACGGCGCGGATTATCGCGGCCCAGCGGTCCAGCACCGGCAGGATGGTAGCCGCCTTCTCGGACGGCAGGCTGGTCGAGACGCGGTTCACGCCCAGGTCGCGATAGCGCTTGATCAGATCGATGTCCTCCGTCTGGCCGCCGATCGAGATGTCGAAGCCGTTCGGTTCGCGTCCAGCCTCCGCGGCCATCTGGCGGAAGCGCGGGATCAGCTCGGTCAGTGGCGTAGGCGACGCCGAGGTGATCTGCGGCATCCAGCCGTCGCCGTAGCGGACGGCCCGGCGCGCGCTGTAGGGGAATGCACCGCCGACCAGGATTGGCGGGTGCGGCTTCTGCACCGGCTTCGGCCAGGTCTGCATCGGATCGAAATCGACGAACTCGCCGTGATATTCGGCGGTGTCCTGCGTCCAGATCGCCTTCATCGCCTCGATGCGCTCGCGCGCCAGCTTGTGGCGCGTTTTGAAGTCGGTGCCGTGGTTCTCCATCTCGTCCTGGTTCCAGCCGTTGCCGACGCCGAACACGAAGCGCCCGCCGGAAACCTGATCGATCGAGGCCACCAGCTTCGCCGTCTGGATCGGATCGCGCTGCGCGATCAGGCAGACGCCGGTGCCGATCTTCAGCGTCTTCGTCGCGGCCGCCGCCATGCTGAGAGTGACGAACGGATCCATCACATCGTAGTAGCGTTTCGGCAGATCGCCGCCGAGTACGAACGGCGTCTTGCGCGACAGCGGAATGTGCGAGTGCTCTGGCGCCCAGACGATGTCGAAGCCGCGCTGCTCCAGCGCCGTGGCAAGTTCCGCCGGGGTCATCGAGTAGTCGGTGAAGAACATCGAGGCGCCGAATTTCATGGCCGCATCCTATGCTGCGGATCGCACTATATTAACTCTTGCCCCATAGTCCCAGCGATTGCGGGCGGCGCTTGACCGGTATCGGCCGCAGGGTCATTTTCGCCGTAATCGACGAGCATTCGCCTTGGCTCTTAGATGCCAGGGAGCCAGAGCGGCGGTCCAATCGAGCGTCCGGCGCGATCGCGCAAGCACCGACGCCGAGCGCGTGGCGGCCGACATCTTCTCGAGCACCATCTTGGAGTACTCGGCCGACGAGCACGTGCCGCTGGCCATCATCTGCGCCCGGTGGCCGATCGTCTCCCAGGAGGCAAATGCCAGTTCCATCATCATCGCCGGCAATGAGCCCGGTTTTCTACGGTTGCGCTTTTTCATCGCGAGCAGATGGGGGCTGACGGGCGGGCCGGCAAGGCGCGACGCTGCCTAGCCCCTATGGCAGCCCGGCCGGCACCACGCTGATACTGTTGAACGGCGAGCCATTGATCAGTTTCGTGCTGACGACGGTGTACACCAGCACATTCTTTTCTGCATCCACGGCACGATGGATTTGGAATGTCTTGAAAAACAGCGAGGCGGAGGCGAACGCCACCACCTCTGACTTGGCTAATCCTGGCGGCACCGCGATCGGACCGACCGCGCGGCAGGCGATCGAGAACCGGCTGGGGTCCTCGGCAAGTCCCAGGCCACCTTTGATTCCACCCGTTGCGGCGCGGGACAAGTAGCACGACACATTGGCGACTTTGGGATCATCGTACCGCTCTACAATGATCTTATCGTCGGGGCCAAGCCAGCGAAAGTTCGTATTGATCGAGTCAATCCTGGTCTGCGCCCCGGCAAAGACCGTGAGAGTTATAAGCGCGGCCGGAGCAATGGCGACAGTGCGCATAATGATCATCCTTATTCATCGCTCGCATGAAGCATATCAACAAACATAAACACCTCTACGCAAAGGAGGGCATCATGAGCACAACTAAGTCACAGGGCCAATCATTAACAAACGACTTCGTCCGCTGGCAGCGCGTGGGTCTTCGTCGGCAATTCGTTCAGATGCATGTGAGGTTTCTTGGAAAGCATTTATCATTGTGCTTGCAGAAGCTGCTCCTAGTGATTATGTCACCCCAGCCAAGTTGAAAGGATGCTTGCATTGGCTCGAAAGCGCAATTTTGCTCGCTATCTCCGCGACGCTCGAATCAAGCGCCGTCTCTCGGTCGCCGAAGTTGCTGAACAGGTCGGCGTCAGCACGGCGAGCATCTATTTTTGGGAAAACGATCGCGTAAGACCACGAGATGCGAACTTGAGCGCACTTTGCAAGGTCTTGAAGCTGCCGATCAGGGCGACGCGGGAGATAGCGACAGCATAAGACTCCGCCGGCTTCCTCAGATAGAGGGCTCGGCAATCGTGCGACACCGCAGCCTGGTGGCACGGTCGTAGACATCGTCAATGACCAGCTGCCGACCTTCCAAGTTATTGGATTTCACTGCATGCGAGGCCATGTGGCGTCCTATGCTGCATGTTCCACCATGCCCATCCACCACATGGTGCGCTGGCCCACGTCGATATCGTAGGCGCACGCGAAGTCCAGCCGGCCGTCCTCGGCAATGCGGAACAGCGACAGCACGGCGCCGGTGATGTGCGCCACGGCCATCAGCCGCCCGCTCGGATCGATATGGAAGGTGCGTGGATGCACACCATGCGTATCGATGTGCTGGACCAGGTTGGGCTCGCCGGTCGACTGGTCGATCGCGAAGACCGCCAGTGAATTCTCGCCTTTCGCATCGGCGGCACGGTTGGCGACATAGACCGTGCGGCCGTCCGGGTGCACGTGCACCGTACCGACGGCCTGGCGACTGGTGGCCGGCCGACCCAGCGTCGGCTTGCGAAATCTCGGCGTCGGCGACAGGGCGCCGCCGGAAAGCTCGAACAGATCGAGCGCATTCTGCCGTTCCAGCGACACATAGACCCACGGCTTCGATGGGTGGAAATCCAGATGCCGCGGGCCGAAGCCGTAACCGCCATCCGGCGCGATCGAGACCTCGTTGCTCAGCACGCCGTTGTTGAAGTTGAACACCTCCAAGGCTCCGGGTTCCTCCGGCTTGCCGCCGGCGGCATCGTGGCCTCGGGTGACCAGGATGACCTGGCGGTTGTCAGGCGTGGCGCGAACCTGGTGCGCGAAGATCCCCGGATCGATCGCCCCCGGCTGCGCGACCTCGTCGCCCGGCGTGCCATCGGAATTGATGCGATACACACGGAGTGCGCTCGGATTGTTGAACGCGACCAGCACGAACTGCGAGGGCATGTCGGTCGCCATGTGGATCGGCCGCGTCCGCAGGCGGATCGGTGCGCCATGCGGACGCAGCGCGCCGGTCGCCGGTTCGATCGCCAATGCGGTCACGTGGTGCGTGTTGCCAGCAGCCCCCATGCCGGACGCACTGTCGCTGGTGGCAACATAAAGGAAACGCCGCGAGGCGTGCGGCCAGGCATACTGCACGTTCGCCGCCAGGCCGACCGTGCCACGGCGCGTCAGCGTCGCCGCAGCCACATCCACGTCGTAATGCGTCAATTCCGGCCCGACATTGGCATACAGCGAAACCTTGTTCGGCACGTTCAGCCTCCCGCGGTTGGACCACGATCGTCGCATGCTGCTCGGGCTTGGCCGGTTCGGCAATGGCGCGGCGCGATCACTCGACGCACGCGGTTCGATGCGCTACAGTGTTTATATGTCCCGCCTCGTAAGCAAGCGCACGACGAACTGGAAGCCCTTCGGCCGGGCGTCCTGGGCGTGCGCATGTTGACAGCAACGACATAGCACCACCCAAGGCCCCGCCGGCACCGGACGGGGCCTTTACTTTCTCGGGCACTCGTCCTCCGGCCCAACGAACGGAGCGAGTGTCATGAGCCTGCACCATCCCACCGTCGCCATAGTCGGCGCCACCGGCGCGGTCGGCGGCGAACTGATCGGCTGCCTGGAGAGCCGCGACTACCCGCTGGAACGGCTGCGCCTGTTCGCCTCCGGCCGATCGGCGGGGCGGAAGCTGCTGTTCCGCGGCCAGGGCATCGCGGTGGAGGAACTGAACGAGGACAGCTTTCCCGGCGTCGACATCGCGCTGTTCTCCGCCGGCAGCACCGTGTCGCGGCGGTTCGCACCGATCGCCGTGCGGCAAGGTGCCGTGGTGGTGGACAACTCCTCGGCATTCCGCATGGAGCCCGGCGTGCCGTTGGTGGTGCCCGAGGTGAACCCCGGAGCGATCACCCGCCATATCGGCATCATCGCCAACCCGAACTGCGTGGCGATCGTGGCCGTGGTGCCGCTCTGGCCGCTGCATCGGCACAACCGCATTCGACGGGTGATCGCCGCCACGTATCAGGCGGCGTCCGGCGCCGGGGCAGCGGCGATGGAGGAACTCCGTGCGTCGACCGCGGCCTATCTTCAAGGGGCGGCATACCAGCATCGGGTGCTGGCGCATCCCTACGCTTTCAATCTGTTCAGCCATGACACGAAGGTGGATCCGACGAGCGGCTACAACGACGAGGAAACCAAGGTCATGCGCGAACTGCGCAAGATCATGGAGGAGCCGGAACTGCGTATTGGCGTGACGTGCGTGCGGGTGCCCGTGCTGCGGGCACATTCGATCGCGCTGACCATCGAGTTTGAACGGCCTATCGCGCCGGATGCGGCTCGCGAGGTGCTGGCGTCCGCGCCAGGTGTGCGGATTGTCGACGATGCCGCGGGCAACCACTTTCCGATGCCAAGTGAGGCGTCGGGACAGGACGATATCCTCGTCGGGCGCATCAGGCGTGACGCGAGCGATCCAACAGGGTGCTCGCTGGCGCTGTTCGTGGCGGGCGACCAGTTGCTGAAGGGCGCCGCGCTGAACGCGGTGCAGATCGCCGAACGACTCGTCGGGTAGCGACACTTCTCCGCGATGGCAAGACTTGGCTCGGCCATCGCGGAGACACCCAGTACGTGGCGAGGCTCACGCCCTACCGCAATGTCGCCGATACAAGCCGCATCAGCGATCATCTGGCCTACAGCCCAGGTCGCGGTATGATCAGCCGTCCATACGGATCGTCTCGCCGCTAACAATTAGCAACACACGGAAATAGTCAAACCGGCAATGATGCGATGGTGACCAGCTGCCGCATCGACGGTCATGCGCGACTCCGCCTGTCGTCAATTCGCACCGAAAGGACCGGAAGCATGAAACCTGCATTGCTGTTGGCCTTGTTCCTCGTGCCTGGAGCGTCGTGTCTGGCAGACACCCAGCTCGACGGACGATATGTCGGGCAGCGCACGGTCGTTCGAGGATCGAAGCCGACCTGCCCGGCTGCTGGCGCGGCGTCCTGGCGGATAACGAATGGCCAATTCGCCTACAGGTTCTGGGGCGGCCATGTCCCGGTGCAGGTTTCCGCTGATGGCACGCTCAAGGGGGAGACGCTTTACGGAATCACGGGCGGCCGTCACGCGTGGATCAGGGTGGCAGGCAACATATCCAGCGGATCGTTGGAAGCCGACGCCGAGTGGCGCGCCTGCCAACTGCACTATTCACTGACCAGGATGTAGCAAACCCTCAACGCGTTCCGTACAGCCGGTCGCCGGCATCGCCGAGCCCCGGACGGATATAGCCGTGCGAGTCGAGCTCGCGGTCGATCGTGGCGACGTACACGGACAGATCGGGATGCGCCTCCGTGAGCGCCGCCAATCCCTCGGGCGAGGCGAGCAGGCAGGCGAAGGTGATCTGGGATACGTCGGCGCGCTTGAGCCGTTCGATCGCGGTGATCGCGGAGTGCCCAGTGGCAAGCATCGGGTCGATCGCGATTACCAGACGGTCCTGAATGTCGTCGGGGAACTTCAGATAATATTCGACCGGGACCAGGGTGTGCGGATCGCGATAAAGCCCGATATGGGCGACCCGGGCCGATGGTACGAGGTCCAGCATGCCGTCGAGCATGCCGTTGCCAGCCCGCAGGATCGACAGAAAGCAGAGTTTCTTCCCCGACAACAGCGGCGCCTCGGTGGCTTCCAGCGGAGTTTCGATCGCAACCGTCTCGGTTGGGAGGGTGCGCGTGACCTCATAGGCCATCAGCAGGCTCAGTTCGCGCATAAGGCGGCGAAATTCCGCGGTCGAGGTTTCCTTCCGGCGAAGCAACGTGAGCTTGTGCTGCACCAGCGGATGGTTGAGCACGGTGACGTTCTGCAAATGCGCCATTGGCGATCCCTCAGGTTGAACCACGCGCGCCGCGCTGGTCAGAACACGGTTCCATCGCTCTGCACGACGATCGGCGGACCACCATCAGCGCGCCGCTCTCTGGCGATCTTCCGGCCGGCGTCCCACGTGCCGCCCTGCAGTACGCGGGCCAACGGCAGTTCCGCCGCCGATAAACCCAGGCGGGCGCGCAGCAGCGGCGCCAGTCGATCGAGCAAGGTCACGGTCAGGGCACGCCATTCGACGATCGCGGGGTGATCCACCGCCAGCGGGGCCGAAGCCAGTGACGGTTCGCGCAGGCGCAGCACGCCGATATCCAGGAACAATCCGCCATTGCGGTATTCCGCGAGGCCAGTCAGGTCATCGAGGCCGTCGACCCTGATCGAGGCTTGCTCGAGCACCTCTACCATCGAGTAAGTCAGCCACTGCGACAGCTTGTGGAACGGCACCATGCCGGCAGCGGGATGCGGCCACATGTCCCCTTGCCTGCCGGGCCAGATTGCCGAGAGTGCGTCGAGGAATGTCGCCAGTATCGTTCGCGCCGGCACCGGCGTTCTCCAGTGGTCGAACAGCCCGCCGATCCGCGCCTCGACGCCGAACAGGTCCCGCCGGCTGCGCAACGTGGTGCCGAGGTTGCGAAGCAGTGCCGCGCGCCCGGCCATCCCGACCATCGGATTGTCCGCAGCAACCTGAAACGCTTCCGCCAATGCCGCATCCGATAGGCGCGACAAGCCGTCCGCATCGGCGCTAAGCGGTCGCGCGGGATCGCCGGAGAACAAGCCGGAGGCAAAGGCATGCAGGCTGGCAACCGCAAGCCCCTCCGATCGCGTATGCACCTCGCCGGTATCGGCTTCGCGGAACGTCCAGGCCGGACCTGCGCCGGCATCGAGCAGCACACTGACCGTGCAGAGATCGATGCGGATGCGCGCCTGCTCGACAGCGTCGCACCCGCTCAGCCGCTCTTGCAGAGCACCCCAGCGATCGATTCCGCCAGCCTCGAAGTGTCGCCAGCGCGCGTGATAGGGGATCGCCAGGTCAGGGTAATTCGCCCGCGTCACCGCCGCGACGTAATCGGCCGCATCGTCCAGCCGCGAGAGGTCGAGCGCGAAGTGCAACAGCGCATCCCTCTCCGCCAGAGCCAGCAGCGCATCGCAGCGGTCACGAATCGCATCCGGCGTCATCAGCCAGGAAGCGCCCTCGGCCCGCGGCACCGCGCTCAATCCCGCAACGCGCGGCCTTTGGCCAGCTTCAATTCGGCAGCATCCGGGACACGCATCGTGTAGTAGCCGGCGGCCTTCTTGGCGTCGATCTCGACATCGGCATCTGGGGGCACCAGTTCGTCCGGTATCGGCACCCGTTCGGTCACCTCGATGCCGCTTGCCACGATCGGCGCGTATTTCATGTTGCTCATCGAGACGAACCGGTCGATCCGCGTGATGCCCAGCCAGTGCAGCACATCCGGCATGAGTTCCTGGACGCGCATGTCGGACACCCCGGCGACGCATTCCGTGCGCTGGAAATAGGCCTCGGCGCGGTCGCCGCCGGCCTGGCGCTTGCGCGCATTATAGACCAGGAACTTCGTCACCTCGCCGAGCGCGCGGCCTTCCTTGCGATTGTAGACCACCACGCCCAGTCCGCCTCGCTGAGCAGTCGCCACACAGACCTCGACGCCGTGGGCAAGATAAGGCCGACAGGTACAGATGTCGGAGCCGAACACGTCCGAGCCGTTGCATTCGTCGTGTACCCGGCAGGCGACCCGTATGCCGGCGCGGCCGAGCCGTGCGGGATCGCCCATGATGTAGACCGACGTTCCGCCGATGGGCGGCAGAAACACATTCAGATCAGGCCGCGTCACCAGTTCGGGGAACATGCCGCCGGTATGTTCGAACAGACCGCGGCGCAGGTCGGTGACGCTGAGGCCGAAGCGGTGGGCGACGCCGGGCAGATACCAGACCGGCTCGATGGCGATCTTCGTTACCCGCACATCGGCTGTATCGGTGAGCACCTCGCCATCGGGCGCGAGCCTGCCGGAGCGGATCGCCTGGGCGATCTCGGGCATGTTGATGCGCGCGCGGGTCACCGCGATCGTCGGCCGGATGTCGCAGCCGGCGGCGATCCTGTCGTGGAACACCTGACTGGTCACGTGGCCCCATGGATCCAGCGAGACGATGCGCTGCTGATCGCTCCATTGCGGAAAGGGGCCGATGGGTTCGGCGGGGATGGTGTCGGTCAGATCGGGGCGGTGGTCGGACGCAAGCTGGCCGGCCGCGATGGCAAGCGCGCGATACAGCGCATACGACCCGGCATGCGTGCCGATGACATTGCGCGCTTCAGGGTCGCTGAGGGTGGCAATCACAGGACCACGTTCGAGAGGTTCCCCAGCCCCCCAACGCAGCGGCACGAGGCGACCGGGCCGCGGCGGGTGTGACGTGAGCACGATCGCCCGCGGCGAAGCATTCCTGACCCGACGCGGGGCCGGCAAACCGGTCATAGAGCATGATCTCCCTTGGCCTGACGGCCGCAATCGTAGCGGCAGCGTATCAGCCGCGTCCAGTTTATCGGGCAGTTGCCACACCAAGGACTGGAGCCCGACGGCAAGCCCCAGCCTCCGGCGGCCCATTTCATGCGATCAGAGCACCATTTCATGCGATCAGAGCAATTGTCTTTTGACCAAATGCTCTCTTCTCCCGGCGCCGACACGGACAATTTTCGACCCGAGTGTGGGGCCGAGGAAAAATCAGTGCTGTACCGTATCGGTTTGCCTGTCGCTATTTGCTGCGCCGCGATCCTGGCGCTTTTGGCCGCCTGGTCCTCGGCTTCGGCACGGGCGCCGGTCAGCCCGCTGGGCACGTGGCTGACCGAGAGCGGCCACGGTGTCGTCGCGATCGCCGAATGCGGTGACCTGATTTGTGGCCGGATCGTCGGTATCGACCGAGAGCCGGGCTCGCCAATGCCCACCGATGTGAACGGGCGCCCGCAATGCGGCCTGACCATCATCACCAATGCAAAGCCTGAAGCGGATGGCACCTGGTCCGGCGAGATCACGGACCCGCGGGACGGCGATACGTATCGCGCGAAGTTCTGGGTGGATGACGTCGGTAGCCTGCATCTCCGCGGCTTCATCGGCATCTCGCTGTTCGGTTCGACGCAGGTATGGCGCCGCTTCGCCGGGCACATCGGCGCCGAATGCAGCCTGGCGTGAGTCCTCGCGCCATGTATGGGGAGAGAGAAGCCATGTTTCAGCAACGCACACCGATCGGGCGACGCGGGGCTCTGTCACTGTTGATCGCGACACTCGGTTCGACCGTGCTGCTGCGACGCGCCGCCGTCGCGCAGACCGCCAACGGTACCGGGGCCATCGCGCCGTTGCAGCGCCTCAATGCCGCGTTGCTTGCCGCGATGAAGGCCGGGAAGAGCACGCCGTTCGAGCAGCGCCTCGCCAGTCTCACCCCGGTGATCGAACAGACGATCGACCTGAACGCCGTGCTGTCGGCGTCCGTCGGTCTCAGATGGCCCACACTCCCGGACGATCAGAAGCAGCAGCTTCTTGCAGCATTTGGCCGCTATACGGTGTCCAGCTACGTCGCGAATTTCGGCAGCTACGCAGGTCAGACGTTTCAAGTCTCACCTACCGTGCGCAACGTCGGCGATGGCGAGGTGGTCGTGGGGACCCGGATAGTCGGGACCGATGGCTCGACGACCCGGCTCGATTACGTGATGCGCAACGGCCCGGCGGGCTGGCAGGCGGTGGACGTTCTGGCCGACGGCTCGATCAGCCGGGTTGCCGTCCAACGTTCCGACTTTCGTCACCTGCTGGCCAGCGGCGGGGTGCCTGCGCTGCTCGCAGGCCTCCAGCACAAGATTGCCAGCCTCTCCGGCAGCATGGCCGCATGATGAAGCGCCGTGCCCTCAGCGTGCCCGTCGGGTCATCGCTGTTGCAGCGCGCCCTGGTCGGATTGGTAGACCAGTGCCGCCGCCACGCATGGCTCGTGGTGTTGGCGGGCGTCTTGCTCGCGGGGGCGTCCGGCGTCTATGCCAGGCATCATCTTCGCATCAATACCGACACCGACCAGATGTTCTCCGCCAGCCTGCCCTGGCGCCAGAAGGCGATCGCCTTCAGCCGCGCCTTTCCGCAATCGCAGGGCCTGCTGGTCGCAGTAGTCGACGCCGATACGCCGGAAGCAGCCGATGCGACGGCACAGGCCCTGGCGGGGGCGCTGGCGAATGATCATACGCATTTCACGACGGTTCGCCGGCCGGATGCGTCCCCCTACCTTCGCAAGGAGGGACTGCTCCTGCTGTCGGTGCCGCAGCTCACCGACCTGCTCAACCGGACCATCGATGCGCAGCCGTTTCTCGGCAAGCTCGCAGCCGATCCCACCGCGCGCGGCCTGTTCTCGGCGCTGTCGCTGCTCGGGCAGGGAGTAACTGACGGCGACGCGGATCTCACGCCCTATATCGGTCAGTTGAAGACGTTTCACACCGCCATGGCCGCCGCGCTCGGCGGCCATCCGCGGGACTTGTCATGGCAACGCCTGCTGAGTGGCAAAGAGGGTGACCTTGGCGGTCAATATCGGTTTGTACTGCTGCGGCCCAAACTGGATTTCAGCTCATTGGAGCCCGGCGGAGCGGCTACACAGGCGATCCGCGCGGCGGCGGTCAGCCTGGAGTTCGTGCGCGACGGCACGGCCCACGTGCGCATCACCGGGCCGGTTGCTCTGGCGGACGCCCAGTTCGCAACCGTCGCACAGGGTGCGGTCGCCGGCCTGATCGGCAGCGTGACGCTCATCACGCTTTGGCTGCTGCTGGCGGTGCGGAGCTGGCGCCTGATCGTGCCGATCCTCGGCACACTCGGGGTCGGATTGATGCTGACGCTGCTGTTCGCGGCGGCCGCGATCGGCACGCTCAATCTGGTGTCGGTCGGCTTCAGTGTGCTGTTCGTCGGCATCGCCGTGGACTTCGCCATCCAGTTCGCCGTGCGTTATCGCGAGGCGCGTCACGATCTCGCCGATGCGGCAGCGGCACTTCGGCAGACCGCGCAGCGCGCCGGCGGCGCGATCCTGGTGGCCGCGCTCGCCACAGCGGCCGGCTTCCTCGCGTTTGTCCCGACCGCGTTCAGCGGCGTGGCCGAACTCGGCCTGATCGCCGGCTGCGGCATGCTGATCGCATTCCTCTGCACGGTCACCTTCCTGCCCGCGGCGATCACGCTGTGCCGGCCGGCCAGCGAGCAGGCCGAGATCGCTTTTGCCTGGGGCGGCAGGCTCGATGCGCTGATGACGCGGTGGCACGCCGCTATCCTGTTGGCGTTCGCCGCACTCGTCGTGCTTGCACTCGGGCTCGCTCCGCGCCTGCAATTCGATGCCGATCCGCTGGATACGCAGAGCCCGAACACCGAGGCGATGCGCACGCTGCGCGACCTGATGAACGATCCGCTCACCAATCCGTACAGCATCGACATCCTTGCCCCGAACGTCGATCAGGCGCGCGCGCTGGCGGCCCGGCTTCAATCACTGCCGACCGTGTCGAGCGTGCTGACCATCGACAGCTTCGTGCCGCAGGATCAGGCAAAGAAGCTGGCGCTGGTGCGGGATGCCGCGGACATACTGGGACCCACGTTGCTGGCGCCCGAGACGACGCCCCGAGTTACGCCCGCGGAGATCCGCGCCGCCGCACTCAGGGCGTTCGACGCGATCGATCCGGCACTCCCCTTACTGGCTGCCGGTCATCCGTTGGCCGCCGTCGCCGGCGACCTGCGGCAACTCACGGTTGCATCCGATCAAACGCTGCTGGCGACCAACGCCGCGCTGACGCGCTTCCTGCCCGGCCAACTCGATCGTCTCCGCACGGCACTCGGTGCACAGTCGGCCAGCCTGGCCTCGATCCCCCCGGATATCGCCCGCGACTGGCTGCTGCCCGACGGCAGGGCACGCGTGCAGGTGCTGCCGCAGCCGTCGTCGCGCGGCAGTCAGGGACTGCATGACTTCGTCGAACAGGTCAGTCGTGTGGCGCCCGATGCCGGCGGTACCGCGGTGACGATCGTGGCCACCAGTGCCACCATCATCAGCGCCTTCCGTTCGGCTGCCCTGTTCGCGGTTCTGGCGATTGCCGCGATCCTGTTCGTCGCGCTGCGTCGCCTGCGTGATACGGCGCTGGTTCTGGCGCCCCTGCTGTTGTCCGCGGCGCTGACCCTCTTGGTCATCGTGCTTCTGCCCTTGCCGCTGAACTTCGCCAACATCATCGCCCTGCCGCTGCTGCTCGGCGTCGGCGTGTCGTTCAACATCTATTTCGTTATGAACTGGCGCGCCGGACGACGTGCAATGCTTGCCTCGGCCACCGCCCGCGCCGTGGCGTTTTCGGCGCTGACCACGGGGACGTCGTTCGGCTCGCTGGCCTTGTCAGGGCATCCGGGAACCGCCTCGATGGGCGAATTGCTGCTGATCAGCCTTTGCTGCACGCTGGCGGCGAGCCTGATCTTCGTCCCGGCCTTACTGGCGGCAATATCGCATCCGCGCGGCCACGAGCCGGGCGCGAAGTTGGTGGTCAGCGAAAATCGCTGATGGCGAGTTAGCCGACGCCGTTCTGCGGAGCCTTCACGAGGGCGCAACCCGCCTGGGCCCGTAGTAAGCCGTGACATGGCCTTATCGATACCGTATCATTGCACGTCATCAAGGAGACGACGGTGCTGCCAAGCTGGGCGATCGAAGAACTGCTAGCGGGTAACGGGGCGGTCGCGGTGCTCCTGTTTGCCCTGATCATGCTGGCCGCGTTGGCCATCGCGTGGCTTTGGAGGCTGCCGGATCGCCAACGACGCAGGCTCAGGCAGTGAGCCCCGCACTCGGATTTTCGCACAACAGCTCTCGCAGTCCGAGACCTCCATAAACAGCGTTCCCGAGGTTCCGTTCGAAGCTCCCGCGTAACCTGATGCGCCTGGCGCCAGCCAGATTTGATGTGGCAGGGTCAAGTCGCCGCAGCTCGCAGTCGATCGCGCGCGCCGTCCGGCTTGACCGCAGCGTAAACCCTTCATTCGACAGAAATTGAGGCTGCCCGGGGCGCGTCGGTAGGCCGCCGGCACACGGCCAGATCGCCGGTGAGACGGCCTGGGACAGCATCAATGACCTACGACGTAGGCTAAGCCGGCCAGACCAACGCATATTCCGACGAAGACACCCATGAAGTAGTCAATGGGAGTCATCACGGTGTCCGGCCTTGCCTGCCGTTTCAGAGCATTGCGCCGATGCTTGCGAACAGAGCCGAAACGTCCGAGCCCAGCGTGGTGGCAGCCGTCGCGACCACCAGGACGATGCCGGCGGCGATCACGCCGTATTCCATGGCGGTCACGCCCTTGCGGTCTGCCAAGACGCGCTCCAGCAAAGAGCGAGTGTATGCGAACATTGGCCATCCCTCCAGATAACGGAACGATACGGTTACGATAATAGATCGATAACGATCACGACCTTACGATCTGGTTACGTATTTGCATCGAAAGTGCCGGGTGGCCGGTGAGGCCGAAGAGATGGCTGCCACCGTCGCCACCGATACAGCGGCGGCTTCTACCGGGCAGCGACGCTCTGGGGATCGTGCATTGTCGCCCCCATTCATACGGCCGCACCTTGGTTGCTATTCCGAGCCCTGTGCCGCTCAGAACCCGGCGAGATCCGAGCGGCGGCGGTCGGCGGCGAGAACGACGCTCTCGCCCTGGCCTCGCCCGCAGCGGACCCGCCAGCGACTTCGGCCGTCTTGCCAACCAGCGTCACGCGAGTGTTGCGGTCAGCGGGATCGCAACACGGTGCATTGGTGTATACAGACGCATTGCGCATGTGCGGCGGCGGCAGAGCGGACTGACGCACTGGCGGGCCACGCCCGATAGCGATGATCACTACGTTTTCGCTGTGGCACTATAAAGTTGGCCCTTGGCCTTATCGAGCTCGCCGAGGTATTCGAGGTCGAAGTCGGATAGAAAAATTTGTAAAAGGTCTTGCGGGGAGAAATGCGAGTGACCGATTTTTCGAAGGTCTTGTGGGTCAAGTTCGGTTGGTCGGACTGGTATCGTGGTGGACCTGTCGACGGGAATTTCGGCTGGCTCAAAGCGCAAAAGGGCAAAAGGGCAAAAGGCAAAAAGGATGAGGGGCGCGGCCACGAGGCGTTCAATTTTGCTCCCAATTCCGATGGCACCTATCACTGCTATGTTCCGCCTCAGGGGCAGGGCTATGCACCTTCAAATGATGATCCTAAAGGCTGGACGGTCATATGCTTGGCCAAAAATCCCAAGCACAAGGGAGTTCATATTGTCGGCTGGTATGAGAACGCCAAGCTGATCGGTGATTGGAAGAATCCGAATCCATCAGCCGGGGATGGAGACCGGTCTTACTGCATCATGAGCAAATCCGCCTTTTTCGTCCCACCAGAGCAACGGAACGATCCATTCTCGGACACCTCAGTCAGACAATCGAAATACTCGTTCCTCGCTGGGCCCGACGTAGAGGCCAGCGATAACAAACGGCGCGTGCTCGGCCTTCTGAAGCACAAGTTGGAAGCGCTCCGCAGCGTCGCCGTCCACAATCCAAACGCCGATAGCGCGCCGGATCCTGAGACCGGCCCGGATCCACTGAGCGGTTTTGGCACGCCCGAGCAGCGCAAGAAGGTCGAAGGAGCCGCCGAGCGTGCCGTGGTCGCGCACTATAAGGCCAAAGGATTTGCGGAGAAGCGGGTCGCCCACCTCAACTGCGGTTACGACTATGTCTTTACGAAGCAAACGACCGTGCATCATGTCGAGGTCAAAGGCACATCCTTGGCTGACAGCCGGTTCTTCCTGACTCGGAACGAGAACAATGGGCGGGACGACCCAAGGTGGCGGCTCGGCATAGTGACTGACGCGCTGACGAAGCGGCCGAAGGTCACGATCTATGACAACCGTGCGTTCAAGCAGGTTTTCGATCTCGAACCCTACGTCTTTATTGGCCGTCCGATCGTTGAGCCGAAGGCCAATTGACAGCCCACTCTCCCCAGTTCCCAGCGGCAACGCGATCACGATATCGAGGCAAGAACCATACCAGTGATCGGAAGCAGATGGCAGGAGAGCGATGGCCAGATAAAGGGCCGCACATTGCAGCTTGGGGCGGTCGTTTGTTTCCAATGGCTTGGAAGTCGATTCCGCAATGTGCAGCGTCCCCCGGCGATGTGCATTAAGGCCGAGAAGGGTGAGTTTTGAACGGAAACTCAATGGGATGAGCGCAATGTGCGGTCCGCCGCCAGTCCGCTCCGATGCGCTGCGCCCCTTCCGGCCGTGTGATCCGGCAAACACCCGCCGAGCCGTAGGGACTGTGCATAGCCGATCGTCGAAATCATTGAAGAATCTCGCCAATCACGCATGCCTACCGACCGACATGCACGGAGAAACCCCCAACCTCGTCAGAGGCTTGGCGGCTACCGTGGCATGGCCTTATATCTCGCCCTCATACCGGACGCCCTCCTCGAATCGCTCCTCTTGCGAAGCGACTTGCGATGAGTTACATGTAACTTATTTGGAGGATCGAGTCATGGCGCAGGCGAGGGGCGCGAAGCCCACCAGGGTGAAGGTTCAGGAGCACCGCGACCGGCTGCGCGCGCAGGGCCTGCGGCCGATCCAGATTTGGGTGCCGGACGTGCGCGCCTCGTCCTTCCGGTCGGAGGCGCACCGGCAATCCCTGGCCGTGGCGGCGAGCGCCCATGCGGCCGAGGATCAGGCGTTCATCGACGCGGTCTCCGACTGGGACGATGAATGAGGCGGGGCGACATCTGGACCGTCTCCGGCGGCAAGGACTATGCGGGCAAGCCGCGCCCCGTCGTCATCGTGCAGGACGACGCCTTCGACGCGACGGACTCGATTACGATCTGCGCCTTCACCACGGACCCGACGGAGGCGCCCCTGTTCCGGCTGCCGGTGGAGCCGAACGAGCGCAACGGGCTGCGCTCCTCCTTCCCGGCTGATGGTGGACAAGATCACCACCGTCCCGAAGTCCAAGGTCGGCGAGCGGATCGGCCGGCTGGACGATGAGGACGTGGTCCGGCTCAACCAGGCCGTGATGGTGTTCCTCGGCTTGGCGGTGTCGCCGAGAACGGGCCGGAAAGGGGAATGATGAGAAGCGCCGCGACCGAGGTGAATCCTGGCGCGTCGTGGCGCAATCATGGGCCATTCTGCTTGCCGCCCGCCGGCGCGATACTGCCGACATGCCCCGGCCTGTCCTCAAACCTGTCCCCACGGTCTCCGAGCAGCTTGAAGCGTTGCTCGGCTATCCTTGGCCGTTTCCCGGCCGGCCGCCGAAGCATGACCTCTCGACCTGGACCGTCACCGACGACTGGCCGGAGCACGTGCCCGTCACCGAGGCCGAGGTGGAAGTGTTCGAGCGATGGTTCGCCGACCTCTTCGATGAGTTGTTCGGGCCGAGCCGATGATCTGACCGGGAGACATGCGCCATGACCGTGCCGCTGCGCGCCGCCCTTTATCTGCGCGTCTCGACGGCGCGGCAGGCCGAGCATGATGTCTCCATCCCCGACCAGAAGCGCCAGGGCGAAGCCTATTGCGCCTCACGCGGCTATCAGCTTGTCGAGACCTATGTGGAGCCGGGCGCGTCGGCGACCAATGACCGCCGCCCCGAGTTCCAGCGGATGATCGAGGCGGGCACGTCGAAGCCCGCGCCCTTCGACGTGGTGATCGTCCACTCGTTCAGCCGCTTCTTCCGCGATCACTTCGAGCTGGAGTTCTACGTCCGGAAGCTGGCGAAGAATGGCGTGAAGCTCGTCTCCATCACCCAGGAGATGGGCGACGATCCGATGCACGTCATGATGCGGCAGATCATGGCGCTGTTCGACGAATACCAGTCGAAGGAGAACGCCAAGCACGTCATGCGGGCCTTGAAGGAGAACGCCCGGCAAGGCTTCTGGAACGGTTCGCTGCCGCCCATCGGCTACCGTGTCGTCGCGGCCGAGCAGCGCGGCGCCAAGGTCAAGAAGAAGCTGGAGATCGACCCGCTCCACGCCGAGACCGTGCGGCTGATCTACCGGCTTGCGCTCCACGGCGACGGCGCCAAGGGCCAGATGGGCGTCAAGAACATCGTCAGCCACCTGAACCGCAACCGCATCTTCACCCGCGACGGCGGGCGCTGGGGCATCGGCCAGGTCCACCGCATCCTGACCCGCCGCACCTACATGGGCGAGCATGAGTTCAACAAGCGGTCCAAGTCCAAGGAGCTGAAGCCGGTCAGCGAGATCGTGGTCGTGCCGGTGCCGCCGATCATCGACCGCGAGACCTTCGACGCGGTGCAGGCGCTGCTCAAGGCCCGCCATCCCACGGTGACGCCATCCGCCGTCATCAGCGGCCCGACCATGCTCACCGGCCTGATCCATTGCGCCAAGTGCGGCGGCGCCATGACCATCCGCACCGGCAAGGGCGGGCGCTATCGTTACTACGCCTGCTCGATGAAAGCCCGGCAGGGGCCGACCGCCTGCGAGGGCATGGCGGTGCCGATGGACAAGCTGGACGATCTTGTCGCCAGCCATCTCGAAGACCGTCTGCTCCAGCCCGAACGGCTGGAAACGATCCTCGCCACGGTGCTCGACCGGCGGCAGGAGCGATCCGAGCGCCAGCGCGAGCACATCGCCGAACTGAACAGGCGTGCGGCGGAATCCGAAGCCCGCCTCAAGCGCCTCTACGACGCCATCGAGGCGGGCGTCGCCGATCTGGACGACCCGGCGCTCAAGGACCGCATCGACGGCCTCAAGGCCATCCGCGATCAGGCCAAGGCCGATGCCGAGCGCGCCCAGGCCATGCTTCGAGAACTCAGGCAGCCAGGCCGTCACGCCGCAGATGCTCGCGCAACTTCGCCGCACACCGCGCGCCAGCGTATCCGGCTTGAAGGCGGCGGCTATCGCCGCGACCATCTTCGCGCGCTCGCCCAGCGCGTCGAGGTCGCCGATGGCGAGGTCCGGATCATGGGATCGAAGTCCCGGCTGCTCCAGGCGCTTGTGGCGAAAAATGGCGTAAACTCAGTGCCCACTCAGGGACTGAAGTGGCGGAGAGGGAGGGATTCGAACCCTCGGTACCCGCAAGGGGTACAACGGTTTTCGAGACCGCCCCGATCGACCGCTCCGGCACCTCTCCCCCGTCGGGCTCCGCGCCTTATAGGAGCGACGACCGGGCGCCGCAACATAACGACCCGAAAACGTGCCACGCGGATGCCAATTTACAGCACTAAATCGCACGGAGCGGGCATTCGGTAGGCGTTTACTCCACCGTAAGCCCGCATCTTGCACGGGGCCAAAAAATCCATCTCCATGTGCTCGGACGCCACAGGAGATACAAGGTGAGCCGCATCCACGTCCTGCATGAGAACTCCGCCTGGCTGCCACCGCTCGCCCAGGCGTTCGACCAGCGCCGGCTGCCCTGGACCGAGTGGTTCCTCGACGCCGGCACGTTCGATCTCGCCGCCGCCGCCGCCAGAGGGCGTGTTCTACAATCGCATGAGCGCCTCCTCGCACACGCGCGACCACCGCTTCTCCGCAGAGCTCACCGCCGCGGTGCTCGCCTGGCTCACCCGCTGGGGCAGACGCGTGGTGAACGGACCGGGCGCGCTCGATCTCGAGATCAGCAAGGCACGTCAGTACGCCGCGCTGGAACGCCACGGCATTGCCACGCCGCGCACCGTTCTGGTCGCCGGTCGCGAGCACGTCCTTGCCGCAGCGCTACGGCACTTTGCCGGCCAGCCTGTCATTCTGAAGCCGAACCGTGGCGGCAAGGGGCTTGGCGTGCAGCTCTTTCCGTCCGCCGACAGCCTCGCCGCCTACCTCGCGGGCGACGCCTACGATCCGCCGGTGGATGGGCTGCACCTGCTACAGGAATATGTCCGCGCGCCGCGACCGATCATCACTCGCGCCGAATTCGTCGGAGGGCGTTTCCTCTACGCTGTCGAGGTTGATACCAGCGACGGCTTCGAACTCTGCCCGGCCGAAGCTTGCGCCATCGGCGACGCCAACTGTCCGATCGGCGAAGCGCCGCAGCGGGAAAAGTTCAGCGTCATCGACGGCATTCCCGACATACTGCGCGTTCGCCTCGAACGCTTCCTGACAGCGAGCGGTGTCGAAGTGGCGGGCATCGAGTTCATCACGGATACCGAAGGCCGCACGTTGGTTTACGATGTGAACACCAACACGAACTACAACCCGGAGGCGGAAGCACGCGCGGGCCGCGCCGGCACTTCGCGATCGGGTCCCGGTGCGATCGCCGATTTCCTGGGCGCAGAGCTCAACCGCCCGCGCGTTGCGGCCTGACGGCGTGGCTGTTGCCTGGATCAGCGCCAGAGCGCTATAGGACCGGCAGATGCCGACGTAGCTCAGCGGTAGAGCAACTGATTCGTAATCAGTAGGCCCACGGTTCAAATCCGTGCGTCGGCACCAGATTTCCCCAAAATAATCAGTAGCTTAGTGACACGTCAGCCAAACGGCTGATCAGTTGGCTGTCGCCTGGGGCACGCATGGGGCACAGCAATCGGGTGACTACTCCACCGGTGCAGGCGATCCATCGACGCTGCACTCGCGCTCATTATCTCGAATGTGCTTCGCATCCGAGCCCCGGCGTGATGGAGGGTGGCCCTCCTCCGACCCCGGGGGGGAGGTCCGCCGGCTCTCGCGCCAGGGGTGACTGGTCGGGTTAGAAAATTTGGGCGCAACAGCCTTCATATCGTGACAGCCCACGCGTGGACGTGCCACCGCGGACGCCCACCGACGCACATTGGGGCATATGCTGAACGATCCGCACCTCTCAGTGCTGGCCACCTAACTAAGGCAGGCAGCGCCACGCTGGTACGTCTGGGCAGCGCGTTCGCCGGTGCCGCGGCGCGCGCGATCAAGACGGTTCCCCGCGTCCGTTGCAAACAATCTCGATCCTTGGCGTGCTCGCCCAACCAAGCCGCGGCTGTTCCCATGTGATTACAACTAATACGTCTGCACAGAGGTCTTGACGGGTTGCCGGGCGGGCCGCTTTGCGCCTGTCAGCCACAACGAGGGCCTGCGCCGCACCGCCGCTTTCGACCCAAGCACGAACCCGCTTCGCGGGATTGGTGTTGTGTGTGGGCATACCCAGCACCCGAACCATTGACCGATGAAGCAAGCAAGGTTGGGGCGCTGCCCCAAACCCCGCCAGGGGCCGAGCCCCTGGACCTCAATACGTATGCGCGTTTTCGGTGAAGTCTTGAGTGGGGCGTAGTTGCCTCTCGAGCATGGAGTTCCGTTCATCATGAGAGGAACTTCCAATGCCCGTTTCATCTGTCGAACGCCCCGTCAGTGCGCTGCGGCAGCGCATGCTCGAAGACATGGCGATGCGCGGCCTGCGATCACATACGCAGCACGATTATATTCGCTTTGTGCGCAGCTTCGCAGGGTTCCTTGGGCGGTCGCCCGATACGGCGCAGGCTGAGGATATTCGCCGGTTTCAAGTGAACCAACGCGAGATCGGGGTACAACCGCCCACGATCAACGGCTCGGTCTCAGCGCTGCGCTTCTTCTTTACCGTAACGCTCGACCGGCCAGATCTGTCGCGGCGCCTGGTCCTGGCGCGCTTTCCGCGCAAATTGCCAGCGGTGCTGAGTGTCGAGGACGTTGGCCGGCTGCTCGAAGCGGCACCCGGGCCGAAGTACAGGGCTGCTCTCGGCACTGCCTATGGTGCTGGGTTGCGGGTATCAGAAGTGGCGGCCCTCAAGATCGGCGACATCCACAGCACGCGCATGCTGATCCGGGTCGAGCAGGGCAAGGGACGCAAGGACCGCAATGCCATGCTGTCGCCGCAGCTGCTGGAACTGCTGCGGCTCTGGCAGCCAAACATTGCTTTGCCCCGGCCGACTGCCGGAGTTTTCAACGGCATCCAAAGTCTTTGCGACTCGCACGCGATTGATTTCCCGATTTCCTGACTCGCTTCGCGCTACGGCGGCGACCGACGCGCTGGCGAGAGCGGGTGGTATCGTCAACCATGGTCCTCTTAACGATACCCTCCGTGCCGGTTTATTGAACGAGAAGCGGAACAATCCAGGGCGCGGCCAGCGACGTGCACACCGCACCAAGCCCCATGGCGACACCGGCGATGGCGCCAGACAGCTCGCTTTCGGTTGCTGCCTGGGCGGTTCCTTGACCGTGCGAGATCGTGCCGAGCGCCAAACCGCGGGAAATGGGGTTAGTGATCGCCAGCCGATCCATCAACCAAGGACCAAAGCTCGCCCCGAGCATGCCGGTGATGACGACCAGGACCGCCGTCAGCGTCGGGCTTCCATGAACGATCCTGGCGACCTCAACTGCGATCGGCACGGTGGTCGACTTGATCGCAATCGAGGAGACGAGCTCCGGAGTAAATCCGAATATCCGCGCCAGAAACACCGCGGAGATCATGGTGCCGAGCGATCCTGCGAGCACGCCGGCACCCGCGGGAACGAGATTTCCGAAAAAGGTTCGACGGTTCTTGTAAAGCGGAATAGCGAGCGCGACCGTGGCCGGGCCGAGCAGAAATGTCATGATATTCTTTGCCGGTTTGTAATCGGCGAACGTGATCCCGGTTGCCAGCAAAACCGCAATGATTATGACGGTGCTGAACAGGACGGGGGTGGTCAGTGGCGAGGGGTAGCGTTTGCGCGCCAACAGGCTGAGCGAGTAAGCGCCGGCTGTTAAAGCGATCCCGAAACCCGTTACAGCAATTGCAGAAATGGCGATCATGATGAGCCTCCCGTGCGGTGTGATTTGCGGAGAAGGAGTTGCGAAGTCCATCCCGCCAGCATGACGCCGATTACCGCGCTGGCGGCGAGTGTGACGATGATTCCGACGCCGCGGCTCGCGAACAGGGATCCCGCATCCATCAGACCCACCGTAATCGGCACAAAAAAGAACGCGAGATGTTTGATCAAGAAACATCCGGCCGCCTCGAACCACGATAGCCTGACAATGCCGAGCGCAAGCAACGCATACAGCAGCACCATACCAACCAGATTGCCGGGTATCGGCAGAGCCATTTTGTCAACAGCCCAAACTCCGGCAAAATTCAGGGCCACTAAGCCAAGGAGCTGCAGCGCCCCGATTGAGATCTGTCGCGGGATCATCCAGGATGGCGCTCGCCGTTCATCGGCAGGCGCGGTCGCGCCCACTCTGGAATGCGAATTGAAGCCAGCTGGGGGGACCGATCCTTCCGAGCCGGGGCTAATCTGACGGCGACTTTGGAAGCAGCTCGCCGATAGCAAGCCGGGTCTGGGTATCGCACTTGAAGCCATCGGTTTCCTCCTGCATCATCCACCGCTCTTCGAGCGGTGATGACAGACGCTGCGCCTCGCCCGGTCGTGAGTTGTGAATTCGATCCAATGCAATTCCGAAATTTCTCCGAAATGATGATGATCGGGCGGTGATGACGATCCATGCGCTAGGTCCATTTCGCTTGGATACGCAGGACGATCTGTTGCTGCGCGGAAGCGAGCCCGTAGCACTTGGGCGGCGAGCGACCGCTTTGTTGCGGGCGTTGGTTGAGCGGCCCGGCGCATTGGTTACGAAAGACGCGCTCATCGAAGCCGCGTGGCCCGGCCAGGCAGTCGAGGATAGCAGCCTCACCGTTCAGATCGCGGCTTTGCGCCGGGTTTTCGGGGACGTCGCCGGCGGCGACCGTTGGATCGAGACAATGCCCCGCCGCGGCTACCGATTTATCGGGCCGGTCGTCACGGAAACAGAGAAGGGCGTCATGGCGCCGCCGCCGGTTGACGCCGCGCACGACCCCGCACCAACGCCGCCCAATGCCGCCGAACGCCGCCAAATAACCACCATGTCCGGCGGGTTGGTCGGCATGACGGCGGGGTATTCGCCGCTGATGGGGGCGGCCGAGCCGCAGCGACTGCCGCTGCCCGACAAGCCGTCGATCGCAGTGCTGCCCTTCGACAACATGACCAGCGACCCCGAGCAGGAATATTTCGTCGATGGCATGGTTGAAGAGATCATCACCATGCTCAGCCGCATCCGCTGGCTCTTTGTCGTCGCCCGCAATTCGAGCTTTACGTACAAAGGGCAAGCCGTCGACGTGAAGCAGGTCGGGCGCGAGCTCGGCGTGCGCTATGTCCTCGAAGGCTCGGTGCGCAAAGGCGGCAGCCGGGTGCGGATCACCGGGCAGCTGATCGATGCGGCCAGCGGCATGCATCTCTGGGCCGACCGGTTCGACGGTTTGATCGATGATGTCTTCGAGCTTCAAGACAAGGTGGCGTCGAGCGTCGCGGGGACCATAGAGCCAGCCTTGCAGGCCGCCGAAACCGCCCGTTCGGCCGCCCGCCCGACCAACGATCTGACCGCCTACGACCTCTACCTGCGTGCCCATGCGATGGTCTCGTCATCGGCAAGGCAAATCCCCGAGGCACTCCGTCTGTTGGAGCGAGCGATCACGCGCGATCCGTGTTACGGACCCGCGCTCGCTTTGGCCGCGACCTGCTGTTTTTGGGTTAATCTTGAAGGTCGGAGCGAAGATCCGGAGGCGGATCGTCTGAAGGCGATTGATTTTGCACGGCGGGGCCTGGAGACGGCGGGCGACGATCCCGGCATCCTCGTCGATGCCGCCCAAGCGCTGGCCTATTTCGGCGAGGACATCGGCGCGATGATTGCCTTGGTCGACCGTGCCCTGGCGCTCAACCCGAATTTCGCGCGCGGCTGGAACATCAGCGGAATCCTGAGGCGGTGGGCGGGCCAGCCCGATGTTGCGATTGAGCATCTGGAAGCCGCGCTGCGCCTCAGCCCGCGCGTCCGCATCGGCACGTCGCTCGCTAATATCGGCGCCGCGCATCTCTTCGCTCGGCGGTTCGATCAGGCAGTACCGAAGCTGCTCCTGGCGATCCAGGAGGATCCAAGCCACCTAGCGCCCTATCGCTACCTCGCCGCCTGCTATGCCCATATGGGCCGGCTCGACGACGCCCGAGAGATCGTCGCGCGGTTGCGGGCGTTGACCTCCAACGTGGTACCGGACGCTGGTCAGCTGCGGAACCCCGAGCAGCGGGAGCTGTTGCTGTCGGGCCTGAGCCTCGCGGCGGAGAATATTTAACCGCGCCCACAGCATCCGAGTCGCTGATCGTCCTTTCGGGCGGCTGGTGCGACTATCGCCGTTGCTCCGCCCAGCTTAACAGTGTGCGCATCGAACGCAGATCGCAACGACCACACTGGGACGGCCAACAGCCGCCCGACCCTCATCCATGACAAGCAGGGCTACGGTTCTCATGTCTGCCTGAGTACCAATTCCCGCAGTTCGACCAGGGTCCCGCGAACGGCCGGAATTGGCCAGAGCCGGCCTTGAACCTTATGTCCGGTTTCGGCGCGAGGCAGCCCGCAAGCTGACTGACCGGTTTCCACCCATTCCAGTCGTTGTTCGGAGCGACGAGCACGGCGGGGTCAGGTAGACAGCCGCCCGTCGCTCCGGGCGGAAGCGGCCGTTGATCGAACGATCGAACCACGCTCGCTTCAGATCGCCGCATCGCTGGCGCGGCGGAGATAGTCCGGTGCTCAATTCTGCGGGCGTAAATCGGGGTTCTCAAGAGAGAGGCGCTCGGTCCACCCCGCCGCGCGGGCGAATTCATCGAAGAACGCGATGTCATAGGCGCGGTCCGGAGACTGGCGGACCATTTCGTCGATCTTGTGAGCGTCCACCCCCACCAGAATGCGCCAGCGATTAGCCTTGACGCCCTCGAGGATGATCGTCGCGGCCTGTACCGCGCTGGTCAGCCCCTCGTCGCGAAAACGCCGCTCCAGCTCGGACACGAGATTGCGCAACTGATCGTCCGATAGCTACGAGACGTCGCGCCCTAGCAAAGCAAAGCGTTCCCGCGCCTGCGCTAGACCGGCAGCATCGATCGCGTCCGATCCGCGATCGCCGCTGTGGATCTTGCGCGTGTTCGCGCGGACGGAGGTTCCGATCTGGCCGGGCATGACGACCGAGCATTTGATGTGCGGTGCGTTGATCCGCAGGTCGGCGATCAGCGCCTCGGTAAACCCCTTGACCGCGAATTTCGCGGCCGAATAGGCGGTGTGCGCGATGCGTGGCCCGACCGACGCCCAAAGAACAAGTGAGCGAACGGCTCGGAAACGTCCGCCAAGTGACGAGTTGTCCTAGCCCCAGAGCTCCGCCGCAGTGCCGACAAGGAGATCGAGTTTCCGCCGCTGGTCGTCCTCGGACAACCATCCACCGGCGGCGGCGCCGGAGAAGCCGCAATTGGGACAGAGTGCAAGGTTCTCGAGCGGCACGAACTTCGCCGCCGCATCGATTTTGCGCAGAATCGCGTCGCGCGTCTCGAGGTGCGGATCGGATGTTCAGGATGCCGAGCGCGTAGGTCTTGTCCTGGGGCGCGCCGCGCAGCGAGTCCGCGCCGCCGCCGCGATCGGTGTATTCCACCAGGAACCGGTCGGCCTCTAGACTGTAATAGAGCCGCGACGTGAGTTCCGGATCGTAGTTGACGGCCGCGCTGCCGCTAGGACCGCGTCCGTCGAGGAAATAAGTGCCATGACAAATATGAACCGCAACGGTGACACCGGCGCGCCGGCGCTGCGCAGGATCATGTTCTCGGCTTCGACGACGGCGGTGAATTCGCGCTCGGGATCGATGCCCGCGCGCCGCATCTCATCGACACCATCGCGCAGCATGAAGCGCCTATAGCCCGAGCTTCCCTCTTCCCACGACTGGGAAGCCGTTGAAAAAACTCGCGACTGGCCTTCGGATGCGTCCAGAACGTAGCCATGTAGTCTGATTTTTGAATGCTTGTACTCTTTGATCGCATGTGCTGATGTCGCGCCCTGTATATCGAGTCCGTGCCGAACCGGAATTCACCGCCCGCCATTCTGTTGCGCGAGAGCTACCGTGAGAGGGGCAAGGTGCGTAAGCGCACGCTGTGCAACCTCTCGGATTGGCCTGTTGCCCACATCGAAGGGCTGCGCGGCGTGCTCAAGGGAGGCACCGTCATCCCGGCCGAGCGGGACGCCTTCACCGTGATACGAACCCTGCCGCACGGTCACGCCGCCGCCGCCCTCGGCACCGCCCGCAAGATCGGCCTCGATCGTATCCTTGGCCCGAACGGCGATCGCTGCCGCGACCTCGTACTCGCGCTTGTGGTTGGCCGGATCCTCGATCCCACATCCAAGCTCGCTGCTGCTCGCGCATTGTCGCCTGCCACAGCCGCCTCGAGCCTTGGCGAGATGCTCGGTCTCGGTGCGGTCGATGAAGATGAGCTTTACGCGGCACTGGACTGGCTGCTGGACCGCCAGCCTGCCATCGAGACCGCTTTGGCCAGGCGTCATCTCAGCAGCGGCACTCTGGTGCTGTACGACGTCTCGTCGAGCTACCTGGAAGGGCGCTGCTGTCCGCTGGCCAAGCGCGGCTATAGCAGAGACGGCAGGAAAGGCACGCTGCAGATCACCTATGGTCTGCTGTGCGCGCCTGATGGCTGCCCGATCGCGATCGAAGTGTTTGACGGCGACACCGGCGATCCGATGACGCTGGCTGTGCAGATCGACAAACTGAAGCAGCGCTTCCGGCTTGAGCACGTAGTGCTGGTCGGCGATCGCGGCATGATCACGCAGGCGCGCATCACCGAGGAGATCAAATCGGCCGGTCTCGACTGGATCACCGCGTTGCGTGCTCCTGCGATCAAAGGTTTGCTGCAGAGCGGTGCGTTGCAGCTGTCGTTGTTCGACCAGCGCGACATGGCCTCCATCACGGCCCCCGACTTCCCAGGCGAGCGCCTGGTGGTCTGCCGCAATCCCGATCTCGCCGCAGAGCGCAGCCGCAAGCGCGCGGAACTCCTCGCCGCCACCGAGCGCGATCTGGCACGCATCCAGGCAGCCGTCGCCCGTAGGCGGGCTCCGTTGCGCGGCGCCGCGGAGATCGCGCTCGCGGTCGGTGGCGTGATCAATCGACACAAGATGGCCAAGCATTTCAATCTCGACATCACGGACACGAGCTTCAACTTCACCCGCAAGACCGCCGAGATCGCTGCCGAGGCGGCGATCGACGGTATCTATGTCGTGCGCACCAGCTTGCCTGTTGAGACCTGTGACGATGCGACAACCGTGCGCAGCTACAAATCACTCGCCGTGGTGGAGCGAGCTTTCCGCTGTATCAAAACCGTCGATCTCCAGGTCAGGCCGGTCTATCACTGGCTCGCAGATCGGGTGCGTGCGCACGTGCTCCTGTGCATGCTGGCCTATTACCTCGAATGGCACATGCGCCAGAGCCTCGCGCCGATGCTGTTCGAGGACACCGACAAGCAAGCCGCCGAAGCACTGCGCACCAGCGTGGTGGCGCCGGCGCAGCGCTCACCCGCGGCCGTGCAGAAGCAGACGACCAAACTAACCCCTGATGGCTTGCCGGTGCACAGCTTCCAGACGCTGCTCGCCGATCTGGCAACCATCGCTCGAAACACCATCACAACCGCGATCACGCCGAACCATCCGCTTACCATCGTCACAAGGCCGACCACCACGCAACACAAAGCCTTCCAGCGGCTCGGCGTCAGTTTGTAGCCAGTAGCGCAGCCATCCCACGCTCGATCAGGAAACCATTTCAACAGCTTGCGTGTTTTCGGTCTGGGAAGCTGGGTATAGCCGGGCGCGTCGAGCTAGATGTAGGACACGCCTTCGGCCGCGAGCGCCTCGGCCTCGGCCGCGAAGATGAGCGCGACATCGTGCAAGAGCGCTTCAAAGGTCGGGTAGGCCGCGCGCCCGGCGTCGCTGGCGAGCCACTTGCGTGTAACCATCGCCGGGCTAGGCAGCGTGATCTTGAAGGGTCCAGGCGCGTGGCGCTGGAGGAAGGTCACCTCATCCGACGTGAAGCGTCCACGATTGCAGCGTGCCGATCCTCCTGCGTGCGGTCACGGCGTATTGCGTCAACGGCGATGGCACGTCAGACGCGGCCGCTGAAAGCGGAGACAACGCAGAAGTTCCCTCGCGCCAAGTTGGCGGATGGCGGCACGCGGTTCGGACCCGGTCAGCCTGTCGTGACGCCATCGATCTACGAGGTGGAGATTGTCGCCCAGTATCAGCAGATGGAGTTCGCCGGCCGGGCGAGGATATGTCGCCGATGCACGGGCTGCCCTTGCTGAGCAGGGCGCCACCAAACTCGGCTCCGCGGACTATCTCGCCAAGAGATTACAGTAAGCTTTCTCAGGCAGGCGCGCGAGTGCTAACGTCTCGACGGTGCACCAGAGATCCGATTGGTTGCACGTCTCTACATAAGGGGGGATAACATGGGCATAAACGTAGTGACATATCGCAAGGGCGGAAATCCAGAAGCGGTCAAAGCAGCTGCGCGCAAGCTGAAGGCCTTCGCTGAAAAACATGGCGCCCAACAATTCGTCATTAACTCCGTCGTCGCTGGTCCCGATGCGGGCCAGTGGGCGCTCATACTAGAGCAAACCCCGAAAACGTTGAATCGATGTTTGACCCGACGCGGGGCGGCCTGATTCAAGCTGTCTGCTGGGCGGGAGGCCAGCAGACATGGCTAAGCCCTATGCTGACGACCTGCGGATGGTTGCGGTTCGGCTGATCGAGGGAGACCACACCCGTCCGGAGGTGGCGGAGTTGTGTGGGATCAGCCTGAGCTCAGTTGGCCGCTATCTGCGGCGCTTTCGCACCACCGGCAGCATCAGCCCGGACAAGTTCGGTGGCTACAAGAGCTATGTGCTGGCGAAGTATGCTGATCGGATCAAGCGCTGGATCGCCGAGGAACCTGACCTGACATTGCTGGAGATCCAGACACGACTTGCCAAACTGAAGGTGAAGGTCGCGGCCTCGTCGGTGTTCCGATTTCTGCGTCATCTCGGGCTGACATATAAAAAAAGTCCTGCACGCGGCCGAGCAGGACCGCCCGGACATAGCCGCCGCACGGCGGCGCTGGCGGCGCGGACAGCGCAAGCTCGATCCCAGGCGACTGGTGTTCATCGATGAGATGGCACTTTCGCTGAGCATGACGCGACGAGGCGGTCGTTCACCACGGGGCGAGCGGCTGACGTGCAAGGTACCGTTCGGCTCATGGCAGACGATGACGCTGGTCGCTGCGCTGCGCCACGACCGGGTGACCGCGCCGATGCTGCTGAAGGGCGCGATGACGGGGGAGAGCTTCCGTACCTATATCACCCGCGTGCTGGGTCCGACCTTGAGGCGAGGCGACATTGTGGTGATGGACAATGTGCCATTGCACCGAACGCACGGTGTGCGGGAGGCGCTTGAAGAACTGGGTGCAACGGTGCCTGACTTCCCGGCCTACAGTCCGGACTTCAACCCGATCGAGCAGCCGATCGGCACGTTGAAGGCATTTCTACGGAAATTCGGGCCGCGTTCACTGCGTAGCCTGACGGCAGGTGTCCGCAAGGGACTGACGCTGTTCTCTCCAGCCGAATGCGCGGCCTACTTCCGTCATGCAGGTTATGGTCAACCTAAACGGAAAAGGGTCTAACGTTCGCCGACTGGAGCGCATTCGGGGAGTCTATGAAAAGCGCCTCCACCGATCCAGCGTTTGCGCAGGTCCTGTCGGAACTGGATGCCGCTGCAGAGATGGTAAGCCGCCGCATAGTAGCGAGCGTGGATCTATAATCAGCTAGAGCGCGGCCAACTCTGCTAAGTGGGCGGACGACGAAGAGTAAACAGCCCTGCTAGCTAAGCCTGCGCCGCGCGTCTGCTTGGGATGGTTGACTACCGTCGCCCAATGCCAAACTGGTCGCCCATCTGGCTGATCTTGCCATTGGCAAGATCGACCTCCAGCATGTCCTCTGATGCTCCGATCACACCGACAGAGGTGTGGGAGTGGACGTCGAAAATCTCGGTTTGATCGTTGCTGTTCTTTTCGGGCGCCACGTAGCCATATTCCCCTCTCACATCGAAGGTCAACCAGTGCGACCCGTGGCCACTGCGCAATGGTAGCGTTTGCTTCAACACCGGAGCCATCGGCCTACGCATATCCCAGACGTAGACATGCGGGTCGTCGGCTGGTCCACTCTCCCACACTTCGGTCTGGTCCGGGGTCCAGCCAATGCCGTGCGCCAGACCAGGGTTGCCAAGCGGATGGTAGGGAACGCTTGCAGTGATGATCTCACCGGTCTTAAGGTCTGCAACCTGCATCCCCCATACGGATCTCACGTTGTTCACAACATAATTGCTCGAGCTATCGACTGCATAAGGTCCAAGGATGCCCAAATAGGGCCCAATACGTGACACCGCATATGTGCGGGGATCGATCAGATACAAATATCTCCCGCTTCCATCCTCAGCTTTTGTCTCCTGGAAGATCGGCCCGGACAAGGGATACTGGGTGTCGTGCGAACGACTGGAGAAATACACCCTCTTGACAAGGTCGCCGGTCCCTGCGTCGAGCACCTGGATGTAATTCGCGGTCCCACCTTCCCACGTTGGAACATAGATCAGCCGCCCGTCCGGACTGCTCGCCAACCTGTCAATGCCGTCCGGGATCGCTCTGTTCCAGAGAACGGCGTCCTTGTCGACATCCAGACAGTAGATCATGCCGGTGCCCAAAGTGTCTTGGTATGAGACGTAGAGCTTCCCCGTAACCGCACTGCCGGCAATGCCTTTGACATCGGCGACGTTCGGGACCGTTTGAATGGTCCTAATCAGCCGGTGATCAGCATTGATATCGTAAACCGAGATGGAGCCTCGGTGGTTCGCGGATTCATTGACAGCGTACAGACTTCGCGAGGACGGTAGAGAAGTGTCCGCGCCTACCGCGTGGCAGACAAAGCTGACGAACCCTGCCGTCACGCACGACCAGTGAATGACGCGCCGGTACCTCACGTCCCGCAGCTGCGAGAAGGCTGACACCCTATATCACTCTTCGTATCGATCGTGATGATCTCGCCCTCTCGTCTGCTTGATCCTTCCGAAGCCTAACATCGGAGCCCTGTTGTATCGACAACATCATTGGAGTGGCCTCTACCGGCCCCATGCGATGGGATCTGACGTCGCCAAATCTGAGAGAGAGTGCATAATCGGTGTCTCACCCACGGAACCATGGATCATCGGGGTCGCAACAAGCGGGGAGGCAAAATATAGGAAGAGGCATACGACGCAAGCCATTGTCACAAGTACAGCCGAAACTCCATAGTGCATCAACTGGAACGCGTCGCCAACCAGATAGCCGATATCGGAGACCTGATCGGTTCGGTTTACGGCGCTGCTTGGTGCAACAAGGCCCTGAAGCTGCACCGCAACATACATCGTCTTCGCCTGGAAGTCATTGACCATTACGACGATCTCCTTACTACGGAAAAGATCAAGGAGGGCGACACCGATCTGCTCCTGATGACCGGCGTGTAGCGGCAGCAGACAAATAGTCGGCTGGGCTGGGTAAGCTTTGTGATCCGGGATACCCATGACCCAGACTGCGTGGGTCGCT
>CAVPTU010000008.1:0-18975 GCA_963708565.1 uncultured Alphaproteobacteria bacterium | reverse complement strand
GCGGGCGCTGCGTCCGGCGTTGGCCGGACCCGTTCTGGCAGTCTTTGCCATAGGCAAACCCTTCCCCTTGTCGCGGTTCGATGCGGCCGAGCGTTGGCCGAGGCAATCACTGCCGTCCTGCCGTCTTTCGCCTCGCACCGCTCGCCGGTGAGTCACCTCGATTATCGCCGATCGCAAAATGGCCCAGTTCTTCCCTGGCAGCCGCGATGATCTCGCGGGACAACTCCGGATCGGTTTTCTCCAACGCGCGCGCCATGGCGACGCTTCCAATCATCGCCGAGACCAGGGTGAGCGAGCGCCGACGTGCCACCTCTTTCGGAGTCCCCTCAGGAAAGGCGTCCTCGACGAGCATGACCAGGTTCCGAAAGCCTTCGGCAAAAGCGGCGCCGATTGATTCGTCCTGCCGCGCCACGTCCGAGACGCACGCCGCCAACAGACACCCGCCTCCGTGGGACTGGCAGAGATAGGCATCGAGATAGGCCGAGAGCGCGTCGGGCGCAGCCTGACGAAGTTCGCGCCAACTCGCGGCGCCATCAGAGAAGGCCTTGCAGACCGCTTCCTTGGCAAGAGCGCTCTTCGACTTGAATTGACCATACAGGGCACCCTGCGTGAGGCCGGCTTCACGACTGATCTCGGCGACGCCCGCTCCATCAAAACCCTGTTCCTGAAGCAATCGCCGCGCGGTCGCCAACAGCGCGGCGCGATGCTCTGCCACCTTCTTTCCAGAAACCTTCACGGATCGCTTCCTGCATCCACTTGATCTATCCTGAATGTGGCGATATCGATCACCTTGAGCGTACTGTCGCCATCGCCCGCCCAGACCGTATTGCCTCCGACTATGATGACACCATCGGGTCCCGATATGTTGTTATTTGCCGCTGGCGGAGTTGCGGTGTTGCACTTGACACCGGCAAAGCCACCGACGCGGCCAATGAACGTATCGTCGCTGGCATCGAAGAAATCGACCCCCGCGTTGGTGCGATCCGAAAGGACATAGAGATCAGTCTTCGGGTCAACGAAGCTGATGTCGAACGCACCGAGGCCGGTTCCAGGCACACAGGCAGAGGGCGGAATCCCAGGCTCCGCCGGCACAGGAATTGTACCAGCGAAGAGCATTTGTTCGTCGGCGCGGGTGGGGATGGTGCCGGCCAACAAGAGTGCCCCGACCACCGTAGTGCCTAGCAGCAAGGATGCCTTCCAGGAACGATCTACCAACCTGCTTCTGCAGCAGTTGACACTCATAACTCTCCTCCCCTTTCGCGATTGCAACATGGACGCACGCAACGGTACCGAAGCTCGCAGGGAACTTCAGCAGCCGGAAGGGCGGGACTATCGCGAGCAGACGCGAGTACCGTCTGCCTTCTATGATCCCTCCTCCCTACCGGATTGGAACGGTATGGTTCAGCAAAATGTAGCAGGCCGCCACAGTTACCGTTTCGGTCCATCTGACACGTGGCTAATGAAAGCCTCAAGTAAAATTAATGCTAACCCGGCGATCCTCAAATAATCACATAGATGCATCATCTATCATCGGTATCACGCTTATGATCCGCTGCTCCAGGATCGGTCATGGGCGAGAATCTCGTATCGTCGTCCTTCCGCTCGGGCGTTCGTACGCACAACTACGTGTACGGTAAAATGTGCGCGACCGCGCCCCCGAGCATTAGCTGTGATCGACACCAATCCTGTGACGCCTTCCACACCAGCCGCGCCGCCTTGTCCCGCCAACACGAGGGCCTGCGCGACCACTGGATCGCGGGTCGCCATGTCCGGATCACCATCGGTGAATATTGTGAGGTGTGGGCGCAGGCGCGCCAGCACGTCGGGCGTCATGCCGAGTATTGCTTCGAGCTCGTCCAGGTTCGTGAAGGGCGTTCCAGGCGGCGCGTATTCGCGCCGCGCCGCAACATAGCGTGCCGTGACCGCGTCCGCACGGCCAGCCACAGCGGACGCTTGGCGCCACTCCGCAATCGAGGCCGCCACCCCCGCGGCAGTGACACGATCAGTGCCGAGCGCTGTCATCAGCGCCTGTAGCAGCGCCACCGAAGCAATGTTCGGATTGACCTTCTCCGCTTCGTCATCCAGTTGCACTGCGACGGGGACGCGTCCGACTTGGATCACCCGCACAATACTGTCGGCGTCCCAGTGCTTGTTTGACGTATCGAGGTTCGCGAAGATCGCCTGCTGCACCGCGCCGTTTGCCGCCGCTTCCAGTTCCGCAGCATCCACCAGATTGCGCGCAAGCTGTGTGTCCTGACGCGCCGTGGCCAGCAGTTGCGTTCCCAGCAGAGCCAACAGACCCAGCGTCCACAGCACGATCAGCAGCGCGAAGCCGCGTTGGTCGGCCTTGCCGCGCCTCATGGTGGGTCAAGCAACGGTGCCGCCACGATGTCCGGCCAGTGACGTGCGTCGCCAGCAGGAAATCGCAGGCGAATGCGAACCAGTGTCGGCAGATTGGGCACACGCCATGCACTGACCCAACCGCCGCCTGGACGCCAGAACGCCAGCTCTATCCGTGCCACGCCGCGCAGCAATTCGGTGTCCGTCACCGGTGGCGGCGGCCCCACGCGCTTCGCATGCAAATAAGGGAGCCAGCGCAGTATAAGCCGATGCCCCGCATCGACCAGCAATGTGGCCCGCATGCGTCGGCTACCCGTCGGATCATCCACGCTGGGCAACGCCGTGATGCAATCCAGCCTGTCGCTGCTGGCAACGAACGGCGCAGCGTCGAGATCATCGCCTGGATCAGCGCCTTCAATCAGATGCCGCAGCGTGCTGTCGAGCGTATTGAAGTCGTCGTTGCTGTTGGTCAGCCGCACTCCGGTGCGCCAGGCGAGCAGGCCGAAATGCACTCCCTGCGCGAGCCCCACGAGCAGGAAGGCGAGTACCGTCAACGCGACGAGCAGCTCGAGCAGGGTGAAGCCGTTCGGCTGCGAGGCGGGCGGCGATCCTTTCATCGCGTGCCCTGCCCGATCTGCTCGGTATCCAGCCGCACCTCGCGTGCGACGCCTCCGTCGCGCCATGCGATCCACACAGTCACCGCAAAAAGTGTCAGCGGGAAACTTGCCGAGCCACGCAGCGTCACGGCGTTGATCGGCTTGACGGTGGCGCTGGCGACCGGCTCCACGCGCAAATGCCAGCGGAAGCCACCACCGTCGTCACCCTGCCAGTCACCGGACACAAGCGGGCTGGCATGCACGGAAGCTGTAAGATGTGATCGGGCGCGCGCAATGGCCTGCTCATAATGTGTCGCGGCTTGTGTGGAGTGCAATCCCGCCAGTCCGGCGTTGAACAACACGACCAGGGCCAGCGCCGCGATGATGAAGGCGACAAGCACCTCCAGCAGAGTGAAGCCTCGCTCACTCGACGCGCGAACGGGGGAGCACCGGGCAAGGTCCTCCCCCGTTACCGATGACGGCTGAGACTTTAGTGTCGCATCAGTCCTGTCTGCCATCGCCTCCGCTGGAGTTATCAAAATGGAAAGCGTCCATCAGGTCGCCGATTGCCGGGCTGTTGGTCGGCACGTACGGATTGCTCCCGTCCTGCTGCGGATTTGGCATGTTGTCCCTGCTGCGTGGCGAGATAGTCGGCAGTTGCCAGTTGGCCTCGATGAACTTCAGGATAGACACGTGGTCGGTGTAGCTGTGAGTGACGTGGCCGCCGGTCGAGAACGGCGACACCACCAGCAACATAATACGGGGGCCGTCGCCGAAGAAGTCCAGCGGCTGGATGTATCCTGAGTTGTAGTAGCCGCCTGCTTCGTCCGTCGTGATGAACACCGCGGTGGAGCGCCAGAGGTCCGGCTTCTGCCGCAGCTCGACGAGGATCTTGCGGACGAACGCCTCGAAGATGCTGTACTTCGACGAGGCTGGATGGCCGTCGTTCAGACCGCTGGGCTTCACAAACGAGACAGCGGGCAGAATGCCGTCCTGGAGGTCGGTGTAGAAATTCGCGGTGTCCTGAATTACCGAAGTGCGCAGCGCCTCGTTGGTCATGATCGAGGTCTGGTACTGGAACGGATTGCAGATGTTGCAGTAAACATTGGCTGGGTCGTTGGGATCGTCAACATACTGGTTCCAACCCTCGCCGTACCAGTGGAACGATACCTGCGCGGCCAGCAGCACATTGCCGATACTCGGAGTCGGGCTCGGCGGAACGGTGAACGGATTTGCCGTGGCATCCGCCACCGTGCCGTTGCCGTAGTACCCGGGATTATAGTTGTTCAGCAGGTAGTAGTGAGTGGGCTCGCAGTTTGGATTGATCTTGGTTGACAGGCTCTGGAGGTAGCTGACTACCGAGCCAACCCCGGGTTGGTTGCTATCGGCGCACATGCTGTAGGAGCCGCCGGAATAGCCGTCCTGCGTGTACCAGTTGTTGGTGCCGGCTTGCGGATCCGGATCTTCGATCTGATTGGTTGGTGGCGTAGCGGCGTTGCCGTTGCCGTCAGTGTACCAGACCCCGTCCGCAAACCCCGCGAAGATGCTGTCTAGGCCCGTGCCGCCCATCGTCGGCTGATGATAGTTGTCGCTGAGCGTGTAGCGATCCGCCAACCGCTTGAAGTATGGCATATCGCCCTGCTGGACATTGTAAAATGCCATGGCAGTGGCGCCTTCGTTGGTGCTTTGATCATTGAACCCTGAGACCTGCGGTTTGCCGTTGCTGCCGGCGCCGATCGTCACCTCGACCCAGGGATACAGGTCGTTTTGACAGCCGCTCGGATTCTGCTGCGTGGCGTGGCTGACGTCGCAGTCCGCCTGTTGCCTCGCCTGATAGTAGCGATGCACCGGGCTGTTGGCATAGGCATCGTACGGCACGCCGGGCGTGAGCTGGAATGGCCCCGGTGGCAGGTTGTTCACGTTCTCGATGCGCGTGTCGATCGAATCCTTCGGCACACCAGTCGCGCCCGTGGTCAGCAGTCGCAGATCGCCCGGCAGCAGGCCATAATCGACGGCAGCGGCGGCCGCTATGGTCGCAAACGGCGGCGGGCTTTCGTCGCTGGCCGATTCCGGTGCGCCACCGGTGTTCGGCGGCGGCAGCGTCGCGTAGGGGCCAGTCTTCATCGGAGCGACACTGTAGCTCTTGGTGGCGCTCGCCTTGTATTGCAGCGCCTGCTTGAAGTTGGGGCCGGGCGAGCCGTCCGCGTTGATAATGCCCTCCGACAACAGGTTCTGCACCTTGTCACCACTCGGCGAGACATAGGTTGCGAACAGATGGTCGAAGCTGCGGTTTTCACCGTAGATCACAATAACGTGCTTGATCGGTGTCTTGGTGTTGTCATCGTTTGGCCCGAGCGGCGGTGTGGCGAAAGCGCTCGGAACCCAGGCCTGGGCTGCTATCGCCAACAGCGAAGCGCAGGCGAGCAGCCGTCCCTGACAGGTATTCATCATCCTATCCCATCCCCTGATTGCTGAGATAACGACAGGAAACTGACTGCAAGGCTTTACCGGGCCATGACACTGAGCTGACCATCCCATAACTCACGCGCAATTGCTTTCGCGCCTGTGATGTTGCGGTGGGCGATGGCCAGCGATCGCTCAATTCTTTGCGTAATCCTTCCTGTGGGCGAACAACCGATAGGCTGAAGTCAGGACCTTGGATTGGTAATCCAGATTGAGAGCCGGCGTGTGCGAATGATAGTAGCCAACCGCAAGCATCAGATCGCCGTTCGCCTCGTTCAGATACGCGCGCATGATCGCCCCGGCTGCGGCAATATTGAAACAGCCGTCATAGATCAGACGCACGCGTACGCTTTCCGGCGAAGTCCGCGCGGCCGCCGCCAGCCTGGTGACCCAGCTAGTGTTGATCTGCATGATGCCAAGGTCCTGCGAGCCATCACTGTTCAGATGAACGACGCCGACAGCACCGCCTTCGACGGCCTGGATCGACGGCAGCACGCGCGGCGGCAGATGATAGAATGCGGCGGCGCTGACCATGCATGCGAGCAGCGGGATACTCATGGCTGAAGCTGAAGCTTGCGTGCGCAGACGCGCGCCTGGATCAGGGCGAACCAGACGGCCGCAATGAGTTCAACCTGTCGGGCACCGCGGCGGCATTGATCAGCTGATCGCGCAGGTCCTCGGTCAGCGCCCGCGCGTCGCGCTGATCATGCATGACATGCGGCGTGATCAGGATCAGCAGCTCGGTTCGCTGGCGGGTGTTGTTCTGATTGCCCGCCAGGAAGCCCAGCAGCGGAACGTCCTTCAGCCACGGGATGCCCTGGTTGCCGAGCAGTTGCGTTGTCCCGGATCAGCCCGGCCAGTCCGACCGTCTGGCCATCCTGCACCACGACGCGCGAACTGACGTTGCGATCATCGAAGGTCGGCGAGTTGATGCCTGGCGTGGTGATGACCGTGGACACGTCGCTCACATCCTGCATGATGTCGAGCGTCACCAGGCCGCCGCTGTTCACCCGCGGCGTCACCTCCATGACCACGCCGGTCTGCTGGTAGTTGATCGAGTTCACCACCGGCGCATTCGCTGTTATGAGGCTCTGCGATGACTGCGTGAGGTAGGGCACCACGTTGCCGACCTGGAGGCGTGCCGGCTGATTGTCCAGCACCAGCAGCTCCGGCGAGGACAGCACATGCACCTGGGTCACCGCCTGCAACGCATTGATGGCGAATGGCGCGCCGCCTGGCCGTGGCCGCCGAGAAAGAAGCCGGGGAAGCTCAGGTTCAATTGCGCCTGTGCCGGCGTCAGCGTCGGCGTGGTTCCGTGCTTTGCGTCGCGTCGCTGAGGATGCCGTTGAGGCCGCCCGACTTGAAGAAGAACTGCGTGCCGTATTGGAGGTTGTCGTTGAGCTGCACTTCGGCGATGACCGCGTCGATGCGCACCTGCAGCGGCAGGATGTCGATCTTGCGCAGCATCGCCTCGATCGTATCGATCTCGCGCCGTGTACCGTATATCAGGACGGCGTTGTTCTGGTCGTCCGGGATGATGCGCAGAGCGTCGGTGTTGGCTTCGGTGGCCCCCGGGCTCAAGCGGTCCAAGCAACGGGTTGCTGCTCGGCCTGAGCCTGCGCGGCTGGCTGAGTTGGCGGGGCGGCAACAGTAGCTCCACCGCCGGGTGTTGTCCCCGTCGGAATGCCGCCGGCGCCGCCGATGCCACCCGAGAAGCCGGTCGCGCCAAACCCGCCGCCGGAGTACCCGCCACCTTGCGTGCCTCCGAAGCCCCCGGTGCCGCCGCTGCGCCCGAACGTATTGCCCAGGCCACCAACGGCATTGCTCATGCGCTGCGCGCCCGCCTGCGTGCTGGTCGGCTGCGCGGTGACATTGTTGGGCGTGAATGCCTGTTGCAGCACGTAGGCGATATCCTCGGCATGGCTGTTCTGCAGATAGTGGACATGCCAACTGCGGATCGTCTGCTGCCGGGCGCGATCGATCAGTGGCATAGACCCGGCGTGCCTCGTCGATGTAGCGCGGCTGCGGCGAGACCACCAACACCGCGTTGATGCGCGGCATCGGCACGACACGCACCATGCCCGCCAACGCGCCGCCGCTCTGGCCGCGGAACGCGTCCTGCAACGCGCTGGCGAAGTCCTTCACGTCGCCGGCGCTGACCGGCAGCAGCGCATAGGACTGCCGCGCCAGGACATCGGTGTCGAAGGCCTGGACGAGCTCCTGTCAGGCTCTCCCGCGCCTGCGGTTCGCCGCCGACCAGCAGCGCGTTGTGCCCGGATCGGCGACGATCTTGCCGCCCTCGCCGACGTAGGGCTGCAGCACCTTGGCGAGGTCCTCCGCCGAGGCGTAGTGCAGCGGCACTACGATACTGCCGGCTGTTCCGTCGGTTGCCAGAGCGGCGGCGGCCTGGGCGACCGGCACGACGCGATAGAAGCTGCCCGATTGCACCAGCGCGGCGCCGTTCTGCGCCAGCAGCGATTGCAACGCCGGCAGCAGTTGCGAGCGCGCCAGCGGCGTCGACCGTGCGCAGTGTCGCGGTGCCGTGCACCGCCGGGTCGATCGTGTAGTTCAGCTTCAGGATGTTGCCGAGAATCTGCGTGGCGACCTCGCGAATGTCGGTATCGGCGAAGTCCAGCGATATGTCGCCTGCCCGCCCCGCCGGTCGCGGCTATTTGGCAGGGTCACGGCGCCTGGCGTGCCATACGAAACCTCTGCCGGCGGCGAGGCCCGTGGCGCGCCGACATCGCCGTTGATGCGTGGCGGCGCCGCGATCGGTGTACCTGGCAGTTCCGATAGTGCGGGCATCGCTGGCTGCTCGGCTTGTTCACACGCCGCCAGGACGCCGAGCAAAACTAACAGTGGCACAGGCGCACACTCATCGCGGCATCGGTGCCTGGCGGCCGGCGGTTCGGCGCGGCAGAGCGGTCTCGAAACTCGGAGACAACACCTGCACGCCGTCAGGCCCGAGCAACTGGACCTGCATCGTGTCGATCGACTTCACTGTGTAGCTGGCGACGCGTCCGCCCTCCTGCACGACGATTGGCTTGGCGCCATTCGCGGCGAAGATCGCGCTTCGCCCGAATGGTCCGACCAGAATTCCGGCGAGACGAGGCAGGCCGGGGACGCTTCTGCCACTCGGACAGCCGCCGCAACGGCTGCCGGACGTCGGTCGGGACTGAACAGCGGCCGTGCCAGCACTGTCGCGACCCAGTCATTGGTGTGGTCCGCGGGTGTTGGCGATTTCGGCGAAACGTTGTCCGCAGGCTGCACCTGCAAGGGCTCGACTCATCGCGTGGCGCGTTGCCGACTTCCAATGCGATAACCGCGGCAAGCATGGCGGCGACGAGCATTGGTCCTCCGAAGCGCGTCACTGGCCGCCGCCCGACGTCGCGGCACGAAAAGCCACGATGGTGAACGAGGCGCTGATCGGCGAACTTGCCGTGCGCATAGCGACCGGCGGCGCACGCAATTGCAGGTCATCGACCAGCATGCGCGGTGAGCCTTGTTCGACTGCGTGCAGCAATTGGACGAGCACTGGCCATTGCGCCGCGGTCGCCACGCGCAACCCGATGCGGCGATACGTGCCGCGTTGCTCGGCTGGCAGCATCTCCATGCTGTTCAGTTCTGCACCCGCCATCGAAGCCATATGCTGCACCGAACTCTGTAGGGCGGCGCCCGCGACCGCATCGGAGGCGCCCTGCAGCAGCGCCACGGCCGGCGCATGCTCGCCGGACGACTGGCGTTGCAGTTCAGGCAAGGTCGTGGCGAGCGTGGTCATCCGCTGCAACAGAGCGCGTCGCTGCTCGAGTGTGTCGGCGCGCGCGGTGTGCCAATCAATCAGTGGCTGCACGCAGCCAGCCCACAGCGCCGCGAAAATCGTCACCGCCAGTGCCAGAGCAAGCAGCCGCCCGCGCAGACCCTCGGGTAGCGCCCCTTCCATCTCAGGGACTCAACTCGGCGCGGATGACGAAGGTGTCCGCGTTGCCATCGGGTGTGCGTGTCACCGGCGCGGCGAAGGATGGATTGTGCAGGGTTGGATCGCCGGCCATTGCAGGAATCAGCAGTGGAGCAGCGCGAGATCGTCCGCTGATGCTCAGCTTGCCCTGACGCACCGACAGGTCGGCGAGCACCGTGTCGTCGGGCAACAGCTCGGTCACGGTTGCCAGCACCTGCAACGCATCGCCGATGCTGGCATGCTCGGTAGCAATCGCGTCGTTCCCGGCGGAACCGGCCGCGAGGCGCCGACGCAACGCCTCGATCCGCTCAATTCTGGGCTGCAGGTCCGTGATGCGTGCCTCGACCGCGCGACGTGCCAGCGACTGCGCAACGAACGGGGTCGCAACTGCGACCAGCGCCAGCACCGCGCACGCTGCCCACGCGACGGTGAGCGTGTGTCGGCGTCGCGAGGATGGCGGGACCAGATCGATAAAGCGCGGCACGCCAGTGTTGCCTGCCGTCTCGATTGCGCTGACCTTGAGACCGATCGCCTCCATGGCAGTAAGAACCGGCTGCACCAACGACTTCGGCAACAGTGACAAACGTAGCTCCAGCCGTTCAGAGGCCCGGTCGCGACGCTCGATGGTTGCCGACCAGAGCACCTGTTCGGCGGTGAATGGCGTCAACCGATCCATTTCGTAACGAAGTACCCGTGAAACGTCATGTTCAGCAGCCAGCGGCAGTACAACCTTCCGCTCCAGTACCGCCGTGGGTTCTGGCCGCAGGATCACGCGCCCGGCGCGTTGGCGAATCGCAGCCTTCGCCGCGCGTTGCCCCGCCTCGTCCAGGCGGAAACTGCCGAGTGGTGTCTCTCGCCGGCGCCGCCGCAGGCTCAAATGGATCTGTCGCGCATCCGCAGCGCCGGCCATCGCGACGAGCAGCGCATCGCTCTGACTGGCATCAGGCAACAGTCCTGCGGGCAACAAGGCACGCATCTGCCTCATCCACCACAGGAGGACGTCATGCAGCATTGTAGGGCCAACAGGCATCCGCTACCCCGATACCACACCGGCTCCGGTCCGCCGGTAACATCCACGCCATCATCCTGCTGCAAGGTCGTTGAGGCTAAGCATTGCCGTCAGCAGCGACGTAACTATGCCGGCAACGGCGATCCCCATGATGATGGTGATCGAGGGAACCAGCAGCGCGACCAGACGCTGCAGTGCAATACGTGTCCGCTCCTCATGAATGTCGGCAGCACGCAGCGCCATGGGGCCGAGTTCGGCATTTTCCTCGCCCAGGCGTAGCAGATGGGTCGCGCGCAGAGGAAATACCCGCGCCTCGGCGAGCGGCTGCGCCAGTCCGCCGCCGGCACGCGCGTTCGCTGCGGCCCGCTCGACCGCCGCCATCGCGGCATGGTTCCCCACCGCATCGCGCACGAAGCCGAGGGCCGAGATCAGTGACACGCCATTTACCAGCAGGGTGCCCAGGACGCGCGTGAAGCGCGCGGCCAGCACCTCGCGCAGCAGCCCACCCACGATCGGCAGATGCAGAAGAAATCGGTCCACCGCGAAACGAAACCGCGGCAAACGGAACGCGGCGCGCGCGGCCAGTACCGATACAGCCAGGCCCAGCAGCATGAACACGCCATATTGGGTCACGAAGGCGCCGGATGCGATCAATAGTTGTGTTGACGCCGGCAACTTCGCGCCACTCTGCTCGAACAGCGGCACGAATTGCGGGAGCACTTCGGTCAGCAGCAGCGCGATCGAGCCGGTGGCCACGACAGTCAGCAGACACGGATAGATCAACGCCGACGTAACCGAAGCTGCGAGGCGCTGCTGACGTTCCAGGAGATCGGCCAAACGCGCCAGGGTGGGGGCAAGCTGGCCGCTCGCCTCGCCAGCACTCACCATCGCGACGTGCAGGCGTGAGAAAGTGCGCGGATAGCGCCCCAGCGCGTCCGCAAGCGGACTGCCGTCGCGGACGATATCGCGCAGTCCGGCAGTCATGGTGCGCACCCGCGTGTTCGGCGCCGTCTCGTGTAGATAGAGAAAGGCACGGTCAAGGTCCTGACCGGCCGAGAGCATGGTCGCAAGCTCGCCTATGAAGTCCGCCGTCTCCTGTCGCCGCAGGCCTTGACGTGTCACGAATTCGGCATGCAACAGCGCGGTCAGCCATGACTCGCTGTGGGCAGGTTCAGCGCGCATCGGCATCGCGCCCTGACGCTGGAGGCGGGCGACCACTTCGGCTTCCGTTGCGGCATCCATCAAGCCGGTCTGCACGTCGCCCGTGGGGCCGATCGCCCGATAGCGAAATGTGGGCATGGCTCAGCTATCCGTGCGCACGCTGCGCACGACTTCCTCGATCGTTGTCTCACCGGCCAGCACCGCGTCGATGCCGCACTGCAACAGCGGCCTCATTCCTGCGGCGATCGCAGCTTTTTCGATGCTGTTATGGTCGGTGCGGGCAAAGATGAGATGTTCGATTTCGGCGTTGAGCGTCAGGAATTCCGCGATTGCGAAGCGGCCGCGATAGCCGGTGTGGCGACACTCAGGGCACCCGACGGGATGCTGCAGGGTGATTACTGGCCCGTCGCAGCGCGCCGCAAGATCGAATCGCCGGATCAATTCGGCTGGTGCAGGCGCAGGATGGCGGCACGATGGACAAAGCCGCCGCACGAGCCGCTGTGCGAGCACGCCGCGCAGCACCGCGGCCAGCAGATAGTCCTCCAATCCCATGTCTCGCAGCCGTGTTACCGCAGCCGACGCGGAGTTGGTGTGCAGCGTGGACAGCACCAGCCTGCCGAGCAGCGCCGCCTGAGCGGCGACCTGCGCAGTTTCCTGATTGCGGATTTCGCCGACCATGATGACGTCCGGATCCTGCCGGACGATGGCGCTGAGAAACTCCGCGAATGTCAGCCCGATCTGTTCGTGCACCTGCATCTGGGTAATGCCGTGCAGCCGGTACTCGATCGGATCCTCCACGGTTACGATTTTGCGCTCGACGGAATTCAGCGCGAGCAGTCCGGTGTACAGCGTCGTGGTCTTGCCGCTGCCGGTCGGACCGGTCACCAGCACGATGCCGTTCGGCAGGGCCAGAGCGTCCTGGAAGCAGGTGATCACCGGCGGCGGCAAACCCAGCTTCGCATAATCGAATGCCACGGCGGCGCGGTCGAGGATGCGCAGCACGACCGTCTCGCCGTGCAGCGACGGCACAGTGGAAACGCGAAAATCAATCTCCTGGCCGCGCACCGCCAGTCTGATGCGGCCATCCTGCGGCAGCCGCCTCTCGGCAATGTCGAGCCGTGCCATGATCTTGATCCGCGAGGTGATCGCTGCGGCGAGCCGAATTGGTGGATTGTCCGCCTCGTGAAGGACGCCATCGTAGCGATAGCGCACGCGCAGCCGATCCTGAAACGGCTCGACGTGGATGTCGGAGGCGTTCGTCTCCACGGCTCGCGTAATGATCTGATTGACCAGCCGGATGACCGGTGCCTCGCTCGCGAGGTCCTTCAGCCTTTCGGCATCTTCCTCGAGGGGCATCCTGGCCTCGGGCTGCGTCTCCTCGGCCTGCCCCTCGGCAGGATACAGGCGCTCCAGCGCCGCCTCCAGTTCGATGGGCACGGCGACTTCCAGCGTGACGTGCCTGCCGCACGCGGCTGCGACGGCTGCCGGCGTGAAGTCGTCGAGCGGGTCGGCGGTGGCCAGCACCAGAGAATCGTCATTCACCGCAACCGGCAAGGCACGCGCCTGGCGCAGGAAGCGGGGTGCCAGGCATTCCGCCAGAAGTGGTGCGGCGGTCGGATAACGGCCGGGATTGGTGATCGGCAGCTTGAGCAGCGCTGCATAGCTTTCCGCCAGGCCACGTTCAGTCAGCAGGCCGAGTTGGATCAGCACGTTGTCCAGCCGCTGCCCGGTTTCGGCCGCCACACGGCTGGCGCGCTCGATGGTCCTGCCGTCACATTGCCCGTTGGCGACGAGCAATCCAGCCAGTGCATCCATCGTCTGATCGGGCGAGATAGACTGCAAACGGGACGTCCCCGCAAGTGTTGCCTGATCGCCGCATTGTGTTTCGCCTCGCCCGTGAGGCAAATGACACCTTGGCGACCAGAAGCGGGCACTGATGCTGGTTCCGTTACCCTGGCCGATCGGTACTGACCGTGGCGCCGTTCATCGGCAGTTTCCTCGGTGTGCTGATTCGGCGTCTGCCGGAGGGGCGGCCAGTAAGCCTCGCCCGGTCGAACTGCGAGGCATGCGGCGTCACATTGACGCCTTCCGAACTCGTGCCCCTGGCGAGCTATCTATTGCAGCGCGGCCGGTGCCGGCGCTGCGGCGTCGCTATCGATCCGTTCCACCCCCTGATCGAGACGGCCGCGCTGGTCATTACGTTATGGGCAATTCTGGTCGAGACTGACACCACCCGACTGTGGGCCGATTGTCTGCTCGGTTGGACTTTGCTGACCCTGGGCTGGATCGACTGGCGCTCGATGCGTCTGCCGGACGCCCTGACATTGCCGCTTCTATTAAGCGGCTTGCTGGTCACGTTGGCGATCCAACCCGAGGCTATCACCGGGCACGCCGCCGGCGCGGCAGCAGGTTATCTCGCGCTGCGTGTCGTTGCCTGGTGCTACCGCAGGGTTCGAGGGCGCGAAGGGATCGGCGCGGGCGACGCCAAGCTGCTTGGCGCGACCGGCGCGTGGCTGGGTCTCGCGTGGTTGCCGATGGTGCTGCTGCTCGCGGCGCTTCTTGGACTCGGTGCGGCGGCCTGCCTCTCGCTGGCTGGGCGCAGGCTGCGAGCCGATACGGCGTTGCCATTCGGTCCTTGCCTCGCGCTCGCGTTCTGGCTGATTTGGCTGCACGGCGATTGGCTGCTGAGCAGTGGAGGGATGCTGTGATCCAGGTAAGCGTAGCGTTGATGATGATTCTGTTATTGCCACCCGTATCACGGGCCAGTGCCGGCGAAGACCGGCCGATCTGTCGCGTTCCGTCAGTGCTGGACGTGATGGCGCGAGATGTGCATGCGCGCGACTACTATGCGCACATCGAGCCTCGGCTCACCGACGAATTTCCATCTACCGCGCCCAACACCGTGGTGTGCGGCGTGACAGTGTGGACGGTCTCCTACGACGCGTATCGCGCCGATGGCATACCGCTCGGACGCTGCGAACGATACGTGTTCAGCGTGCAGGCGCTGTCAAAGGGGTTTGTGGTGCGCTATCTCCGCAGGGGCGGGTGGGCTCAGGCGCAACGATGAACCGGCGCGACATGGCAGGTTTCACGCTGCTCGAAATGATCGTCGTGCTGGTGGTACTCGGCTTGGCTTTGGGCTTGGTGATGACGCATGGGCCTGCTCGTAGCCCACGACTGGAACTGGACGCGGCGGCACGACAGGTGGCTGGTGCGCTGCGCCTTGCACGCTCACGTGCGATCGCCCAGGAGCGCACCGTGCCGGTGGCTCTTGCTACGGGCGGATACCGACTCGGTGACGATGCAGCGGTTTCGTGGTCCGCCGATGTTACGCCGATGGGCGATCACGTCATCAGCTTCACCCCGGATGGCGGATCGTCTGGCGGGCAGATCGTGTTGCGCGGGGGAGGCCGTCAGGTAGCGATCGGCGTGGACTGGCTCACCGGACGCGTTGTCATGCGATAATCGCATACCGACTGGGCTCACGGGGCGGGCGCATCCTCGGCATCTCTCCCCGGTCCAGGCGGCGCTCTCGCTAGCCTTGTGGTGGGTTTTGTTCAAACTGGCCCTGACGCTGGACCTCATGCTGCCGGTTCCCACCGCTCTTGCCGGCAGTCGCCTGTTATTTCCCGTGAGCCTAAGCGCTTGGGAGAACGCGTCCCCAACTGAAATATTCCGGGGAGGCGGGATCGGTGGTGTGCCTGCGGTGGCATTTGTCTCGGTCCCGGCGGCCTGCGAGCGGGTGTGCGTCGCACCCTTTTCAACCCGCCTGTCGCCAGAACAGAGAGCATACGGCCAGACAATTGCGATAAGCTAAGCTTGTTCAACAGGTTACCTTGGCGTCCCCGGCGGGATTCGAACCCACGACCCCAGGATTAGGAATCCTGAAGCTCAGTTCAGCTAAGTCCGTCCCAGCCTGTCCTATAGGGTCCATAAATGGCGGAAATTGTTTGATAAGCCAGTTGATTTTTGACTGAAGCCCCGGCAGGATGCGTCCCAAGGTATCCCGGAATATCCCTCGTTGTTGAAGCCCCGGTGAAGCCCCATTGAAGCCCCAGGGAACGGTGCGATGCCAGTGCGACTGACAGAGACTGCGATCAACAAGGCGATGCGGGAGGTATCGGATGGCGCGCGCCGCGACCTCGCAGATGCGGGTTGCCCCGGCCTTCGACTGCGCCTGACACCGGCGGGAGCGGCAACATGGGTCTTGGCGTGCCGGGATCGTCAGGGGCGCATGCGGCGCTTCCCAATTGGCAGCTACCCCAGCAAGGGTATCAGTGAAGCCCGCAGCGAAGCCCGAACACTTCATACCCGGGTGAAGCAGGACGGCGCGGACCCGGTAGCCGACCGAAGGCGTGAGCGTGCAATGGGCGCCGCGGCAAGGGAAGGTGTGGGCACGCTGGCGGCTTTGCTCGACCTCTATGGCGAGAAGCGGGCCAGTACTCAGAGAGCATGGGCCGAATCGCGCAAGCGGATCGACCTAGTCTTCAAGCCGCTGCTGGCGAAGCCGGTTGCCTCGCTCACGGCATCTGATTTCCAAATGGTTGTTGATACGTATCCGTCCGAATCGACCGGAAGTTTCGTGGTTCGCAGTATCCGCCCTGCACTGAAATGGTCGGCCCAGCGCGGCTACGTGGCTGACGGCCTAGCGAATGTTCATCCTCCAGCCCCAGTGAAGCGCCGCAAGCGCATCGTGACCCGTGACGAACTGTCGACGGTGCTGCCAGCGCTACAGGCATCGAGCCGGCCCTACGCCGTCGCGTTGCTGTTCATGCTGCTGACCCTGACCCGTCGGCAGGAGACCGCCCTGGCCCGCTGGCGTGATGTCAACTTGGAAGCGCGGACCTGGACCATTCGTGAGACCAAGAACGGCGAGCCGCACATTGTGCCCCTGTCCCGGCAGGCAATGGACTTGCTGCGGTCCCGCCTGCCGACGGACGATGCGGGCAATCCCGGGCAGCCGGCGCCGAGCGCGTTCATCTTCGCCACGCCCACCGGCGCACCACTCGGCAACTGGGATCGAGAGACGAAGGTCCTGCAAGAGGCGAGCTGTACAGAGGGTTGGACGCGCCACGATCTGCGCCGCACCGGCGCCACGATGCTCGGGGAGATGGGTGAGCTACCTGACATCATCGAAGCGGCACTGAACCACGTTTCCATCCACTCCCCGTTGGCCGCGACCTACAACCGGAGCCGCTACCGGCCGCAGGTCGCCGCGGCGCTGCAACGGCTGGCGGATGCTCTGGATGGGATCGAGGAGGGGGCAGGGAGCGTAGTGCCGCTACAAGCGTCAACGGCTAGCTGAGAGGATTTCAGCCGAGTCGGATCGAGGTGCGGGCCGGCGCACACGTTGCGGCAGCGCACCAGCGCGGCGATCTAATGGACAAGCGGCGGCCGCTGATGGCCCTGTGGGCTGCGTTCTTTGCGCCCGGCTTCGCCGACTAAGTGGCTGCGGATCATGAGGATTGCCACGGGCTAGGAACCGGGCGACCGGGAGGATGTGTCAGAGTGTGCCAAGCCTTGCGCAGCAGGTTGGGAAGCTAGCCGGTGCGGCGCGCGCCAAAGGCCTTGACGCTCGAGAAACGGGCGGAGATAGCCCCGAAGGCGGCAACTCCATGGTGTTCGAAGGACACTTGACTATGTAACTTTTTGCTGCCACAAATGAGGTAGCAAAAAGTTACAGGAACCAGGATGGCAGCCATTATCCACCGGGACCGCCGGACCGTTGACCGGCGCCTGAACCAGTACTTCAACTCCCGCCGCGAGCAGTGGATCGAAATCGTGAAGGCTTCAGTGGCAGCCCGGGCGCGCTGCACCGCCGACAACGCAAGGTCAGCGCCTGGGTACTACGCTTGGGATGCGGCCACCGCCCGCATGCGCCAGATCTTTTGCCGCGAGGGCTGGCAGAGAGGCGATCACAACGGCATCGAGACCATCGTCAGTCACGACTTCAGACGAACGGTCGCGGTGATGAACACCGACACGGGGACGGCTGATCACCTTCGATCGCCACGTAATCGTACGTCCAAAGGACCGGCCAGCGAGCGTGTTATTGATCTCAATGGCCAAGTCGAAATGTTCAAACGACATGAGATGGGGGCGCCGAAGGAACCGCCTTACTCCTTCTGGTACCTCTGCATTTTTGACGATGGAACACGGGTTCGGGCGGAACTCGGTACGCCCATTGAGTTTTCAGCGAGTTACGTGATCGGATTCAGCGAGCGCATCTTCATCTTAGAGGATGGTGATTGGGAGAAGATCAGCATTCAGCCGCCGGCCGATGAGCCGCCTCAGGAGTACCAGATTGATGTTCGGCGGAAGTAATGCCGATATTCGCGCCAACACGCCTAACCGTCGCAAGACAACGGCGACTACTCTCAAAGAAAGACCTGGCTGAAATAGTAGGCGTCACGCCCCACTCGATCCTTCGCTACGAGAGCGGCGAGAGCGCGCCGACTGATGATGTGGTCGCGCGGCTAGTACGTGCGTTGGATTTTCCGAACGAGTTCTTCTTTCAGCCAGAGATCGATACGCCACCAGATACGTCGGCGAGCTTTCGGCCAGTCAGCTTTCGCAGCATGAGTGCAATGTCAGCCAAGGAGCGAGACGCCGCTCTCGCAGCGGGCGCGTTGGCCTTCGTTCTTTCCGACTGGGTAGAGCAACGCTTTGATCTGCCCGCGCCAGATGTTCCAGATCTGACTGGCGATACGCCAGAGGTGGCCGCGCGAGCTCTGCGCGAAGCATGGGGGTTAGGCGAACAGCCGATTAAGAACATGGCGCACCTCTTAGAGTCCAAGGGCGTGCGGCTGTTTTCCTTGGCAGAAAATACGGTGACAGTGGACGCTTTCTCAATGTGGCGCGGCGAGCTGCCGTACCTGTTCCTAAACACTATGAAGACAGCAGAGAGAAGCCGCTTAGATGCGGCGCACGAATTGGGCCACCTCACTTTGCACAGACACGGCGGCCCAAAAGGGCGCACGGCGGAGGAACAGGCGAACACGTTCGCATCTGCATTCTTGATGCCTGAAGCCGATGTGCTGGCCACCATTCCTAGGGTTCACACGCTTAACCAGGTGATCCAAGCGAAAGCTCGCTGGGGCGTTTCCGCGATCGCCCTAATACACCGGTTGCACAAGCTGAAAATAATGTCAGCTTGGCAGTATAGAACATTCTGTATAGACGCCACCGAGGCGGGATATCGGCAAGCAGAACCATTTGGAATTCCCCGCGAGAAGTCCGTCGTTTGGCAGAAGGTTCTCACGGCTCTTTGGAGTGAGCGAATGACAAGAGACGAGCTAGCTCGGGCGTTACATTTCCCCACAAGCGAGATTGAAAACCTATTGTTCGGGCTAGTCGGTGGTTCGCAGGACGGAGCATCGACGACTGTTCGTCCACCACTGAGGCTGATTTCGTAGCGAAGAGGCGCGGCGCCCCACATGAACCAATTCCAT
>CAVPTU010000007.1:0-20482 GCA_963708565.1 uncultured Alphaproteobacteria bacterium | reverse complement strand
TCCTCGGCAACGATCCGGCTGCAAGCAACGATTTGGCGCGCACGATGAGCGAGCTGAAGGATGCCGCGCGCTCGATCCGGGTGCTCGCGGACTACCTCGAACGCCATCCCGAATCGCTGATCAGCGGCAAGCCCAGCGAGGCCTCGCGGTGAGGGCGTGCGTTGTGGTGGCACTGCTAGCTGGTATCCTTGCGGCGTGCAGCTCTCCGCCGAGCAATTATTATGTGCTGAGCCCGCAGCCGGATCCGGTTCGGCCGATGCCGGCGGGTTTCGCCAGGACGACGGTTGCGATCGGCGCTATCATGCTGCCGGGAGCGCTCGACAGGCCGCAAATTGCCCGCCGGCTCGGGCCGAACCAGCTCGACTACGCCGAATACGACCGCTGGGCCGGACCGCTCGACGAGATGATTCGGCGGGTTCTCGCGGCGGATCTGCGCCCTCGGCTGCCAGCGGGTACCGTGCTGATCGACAATGATTCATTGGCTTCGGCCGATTTGTCGATCGCGATCGACATCCGGAGCTTTGACGCCGACAAATCGGGCCGGGTGACGCTCAATGCCAGTTGGGAGATTTTGAACAAAAATACCAAGGTCGTCGGCATTCCAAGCGACGCGATAATAGTCGAATCACCTGCGGGTTCGGACAGCACGGCTGTCGCCGCCACGATGAGCCGCGCCGTTGCCGCTCTCGCTGGAAATATTGGCTCCGGCATAGGCAGGGAGGCGACGGCGGCAATCCGTTGATGACACCGGATATGGCCGCCCAATCTCCGCGCCCGCGCGAGCCAACAGGGCTCAACATGCCTCATCAGAGGCCCCGGACTTCATTTCAGCAACCGAAGGTATCGCACTTAGCCAGTGGCTTCACGCTCGCCAGCGCAGTCCGGGCTCCGTAGCGTTCTGGCTGCATGTTGAGGTGGCCGAGGCGTATTGTCCGGCGCGCCGCGTAAGCCTCTTCAATTCAAAAACCGGCATTGCGTCAACGGCGTGGCAATCGCTACCGTCGTGCGAGTGGATGTGCCCCCGGCAGGGTATCGGCGCAGACGCGCGAAGTCGGCAAGCGCGTGCATCCCGGTGAAGCGAGCGCCGCGCGCAGCATGCGGGCCAGATCGTCGCGGCGGTAGGGCTTTGCCAAAATTAGGAAATCGTCGGATGCAGCTTCCGCACCGAGCGTCCCCGGATAGCCGGAGGTAAGAAGGACCTTGAGATTCTTGTCGATTGATCGCGCCTCTGAAGCCAAATCAGCGCCATTGATTCCGTGTGGAATAATAACATCACTGAACAATAGATCGATCGGTGTATCGCCGCTTAGTAACTTGATCGCTTCGACCCCATTGGCCGCAACTAGCACCTTGTAGCCGAGATCCCGAATCATTGTTACGGCGATCTCCAGGAGCTCCTCATTGTCCTCAACCACGAGGATCGTCTCGTTGCCGAAGCATGGGCCAGCATTCGGCTCCGCACCTAAATCATGTTCCTGCCTCTCCGCCTTGGAGCGGGGCAGATATAAATTAAAGGTCGTTCCCGCATCAGGGGCGCTCTTAATTGTCACGTCGCCGCCGGACTGTGTGACGAAGCCATAGACCTGGCTCAGCCCCAGGCCAGTACCCTGCCCGACCTCCTTGGTGGTGAAGAATGGCTCGAAGGCGCGCTGGACGACATCTGCCGTCATGCCGACGCCGTTGTCAGAGACGCACACACAGACGTAGTGGCCCGGTCTAAGCTCGCGCCCGGCACCGCCGCCGGTACCTTTTGGATCGCTAATTTCGACATTGCCAGTTTCGATCCGCAGCTCTCCACCGCGAGGCATCGCGTCCCGCGCATTGACAACGAGGTTCAGGATGGCAGCCTCGAACTGGATCCGGTCAACGAAACACGGCCACAGATCCGGCGAATAAGCGACCTCTAGGCTGATCGTTTCGTTTAGTGCTCGACGCAAAAAATCCTCGGAGCCGGAGATAACTGCGTTCAGGTCGACCGTCTCCGCATCAAGCACACTTCGCCGCGCAAAGGCGAGGAGCTGCTGCGTTAGGTGCGCCCCATGTTCGACAGCATTCTGCGCCGCGTCGACAAGCCTAAGCTGCCGTTCTGGCGGCAGCTTGCGAGTACCCGCGATAACATCCTGCAGCATGTCGAGATTGCCGGTGATGATCGTCAACAGATTGTTGAAATCATGGGCGACGCCGCCGGTCAGCCGCCCGACCGCCTCGAGTTTTTGCGTATGCCAGAGAACTTCTTCCGCTCGGCGGCGATTGGCGCGCTCAACCTCGATCTGGCGATTGGCCTCACCAAGCGCCCCCGCCCGTTCGGCGATCTGCGCCTCGAGGGTCTCGTTCAGCTGCCGCAATTCCTGCTCTGCCTTATGCATGCGCAGAAGCGCTTTGACAACCGCGACGAGCTCATCCGGCTCTATGGGCTCGATCAAGTACGAATCGGCACCGCCATTGAGCGCTGCCGCCCGATCGTGCGCACTGATCAAGGCGGACGAGGTCTGCAGTACTGCAACTTGTGGGAACGCCGCTTTGATGTGCTGGCAGACTTCGATGCCATCTATATCAGGCAGCTGAACGTCCAGCAAAACGAGGTCTGGCGGCGCCGCCGCCACCTGATCGATGGCGAGGTGTCCGAGTTTGGCCTCGGACACCTCGTAACCGTTACTGGCGAGAATATGGGCCTTGACGTACCGACCCGCATCGTCATCGTCCACCACAAGGATCGTGACCGGATCTGGGGTCATGCCGCGCCCGCCTCCGCGTTTGCCAACGCGGTCGTGATCGCCTCCGTCAGTGTCGGCGCCGAAAGATCAGACTTCGAGATGATGTTCGACGCGTTTCCGAGACGCAGGCGCTGCTCGCTGTCGAGGATTATCGAAGTCAGAATGATGGCTGGGATATTGGTTTCGGCGCTGAGCCGTTCTAGAAACTCATAGCCGTTCATTCCTGGCATGTTCAAATCGAGCAACACGATATCCGGTCGCTCGTCCCTGAGGCGCACCAGCCCCTCGACCCCCGTCACCGCTTCCTTGATGTCGTAGGTGCTTCGCGGCAGCAGCTGTCGTACCAGGTAGCGCGACACTTCTTCGTCATCCACGAGCAGGACGCGCGTCACCGAGCGTTGTCCGGTCAGTCGATCGAGCAAGCCGACCAGCTGCGCCGGATCGATCGGCTTATCCAGGTACTCGTCGGCTCCGAGACTAATCGCCTTGCGCTCTTCTCCGGTCGATGACGCGACCACCACCGGAATGTCGGCGGTGGCGTCGCGCTGGCGTATCTCGATCAGAAAGCGCCAGCTTTCGTCGCCAAGCAATACCACGTCGAGAATGATTGCGGCGGGCCGGACCCGCTCCAGCGCTCGCCTGGCTTCGGCCACGCTGCGGGCGACGACGGCTTGATAACGCGAGGTTGAGAGGATCCGCTCGACGGCGAATGAATCCGCAGGGTTGTCCTCCACAGCAAGGATTGGTGTTCGCCCCGACTGAAGCTCCCAACTCTCGGCGATATCGATCGGATCTGAATTGCTGCGGTAGATGCGCGGGATCGTTACCGAAAAAACTGAGCCTTCACCCGGCGCGCTTTGCACCGCTACGCTGCCGCCGAGCAACTCCGAAAGCTTTTTCGACAGAGGAAGCCCGAGACCGGTGCCCTTGACACGCCGCTGCATCGGGTGAGCGACCTGCCCGAATTCCTGGAAGATGATATCAAGATCCTCTTCGGCGATGCCGATTCCGGTGTCACGCACACTAAAGGTGACCGTATCCCTGTCGCTGTCATAGGCCGTCCAGATCCGCACCTCGCCCTGTTCGGTGAATTTGATCGCGTTGGAGATGAAGTTGCGCAGGATCTGCGACACCTTGCCTTCATCCTGGAGCAGCGGGGGAATGTCCGCCGGATCTTCAAAGACCAGTGCCACCACATCGCCGACCAACAACGGGCGCAGCATCCCGCGGAGGGTCGCGAACACACCTTCGGCGCTGCACTCGATCGGGGTCACGACGATCTTGCCGGCTTCAACTTTGGCGAGATCGAGCAGGTCGTTGACGAGCTCGGTCAGACTCTCCGCCGCCTTGCGGATGAAGTGAACCTGTTTCTCCTGCTCGGCCGTCAGCTCGCCGTCACCGCGCGTAAGCAGCAGGCGCGACAGCGCCAGGATCGAGTTGAGCGGGGTGCGGAATTCGTGGCTCATATTGGAGAGAAAGCGAGACTTCAGCTCGTCCGCGCGGCGCAAATGGTCGGCGCGCTCGTCAAGCTCGGCATAGAGCGCGACGACGCCCCGATTGGTGTCATGGAGCTCTTGGTTGAGCAACGTCAGCTCTTTCTGCCGCGTGCCTAGCTCCTCGAGCTGAATTACCATGTCCTGGTTCTGCCTGCGGATCTCCTCCATCAGGTCGGGCGGCGCTTCAGCAGCGAGGGCCTGGGTGATCCGCTTCAGTTCCGTCTGTCCTACGACCGGAGCGCGCTTTGGCAAGATCTTGGCGAGCCGCACGGTGGTTCCGCCGCCGGGTGCGGTTTCGATCGCGAAATCGTCCATCAGTCGCCGCGCGCCGATGAGGCCGATCCCCATCCCGGTAACCGATCGTTGCGAGCCGTCCAGGATCGCATCGAGGTGGGCGATGCCGGGACCACGATCGGAGACTATGATCTCAAATTGCTGTCGCGCCGCACTGCCGGTGAGGAGGAACTCGACACGGCCGCCGCCGGCGTACTCGAGGGCGTTGCGCGCGATTTCCGATACCGCGGTGGTAATGCGTGTCTGGTCTTGAGGCTCGAAGCCGACGAGTTCGGCCAACCGGCGGGCGCGTTTGCGCACCAACACGATATCGGTCTCGGCCTCGAGCGCCAGGATCAGGAGGCGGGCATTCATAACGGGCGCACCACAACAACCGCGGCATCGTCGCGAGCGCGACGGTGGTCGCGAAACAGGATCCCGGCGATTAGCGATGGATGGCTCGCTGCTAGCCCTGGATAGTCGGCGAGCCCCCATTTTGTCGACAACCCGTCGGAATGTAGGATAACGAGAGGCTTCCCGGTGAACGGATAGGTGAATTCGCGGATGCGTGGGGCGACGTGTCCCGCGGTCCCGTTATGCGAGACCATCCGGCGAACACCGCCGTCGCTTACCAAGGTCCCTGCAATGTTGCCAATGCCGACGAAGCGTACGAGTGACTCCGTTGTATCGATTCGCGCGACGGCAAGTGCCGCGCCTCGAGTCGATGCCAATCCGCGGTGTAATCTATCGACCAACGGGACGCACTCATCGTCGAGATGGTCGTTGAAGATTTGCGCTGCCGTTAGTGCGGCACGCGCCGCCTCGGACCCGTGACCCGAGCCGTCGGCAACCAGCAGCGTCCGGCCGGTTCGGCCGGCACCGAATGCCCAATGATCACCACAAACGGTTTCTCCGGGATAGGATGCGCTAACGGCGCCGAGTTCCGTCCTGGACGGCTGCTCCCCAGCGGGTTGGAAGATCAAGCGGGCCATCACCGCAGTACCTAGGCCCGGTCGTGAAAAGACCGCCAGCCGGTCCGATTGACGGGTGATCGCGCCAAACCCAGTGCCGGGACTCCCGGCAGTCGAATAGCCATCGGCAAGGCAATCGCCAACGTCGGCCATGCCGGTGCCCCGGTCGAGAGCCATCAGCTCGATGCCTCGCCCGTCAGCATCGTCAAATCGATCGACGACGAGAGTGCCACCGCCGCCGTGCTTGACGAGGTTAGTCGCCATCTCGGTGGCGACGAGGGCGATGCGGGCAAGCTTGGCGTCGTCGAGCCCGGTCTTGCGCGCAAATTCGACCGCTAGTCTTCGTCCCTCGCTCACTTGACTGGGATCGGCGATCGCCGTGTTCATATCATCGCCAACGCGCCAGGGTCACGATAGTCCCTTGGCCGGGCGCGGATTTCACGCAGAATTCGTTAGACAGTCGCTTGGCGCCGCTCAGCCCCAGCCCCAATCCGTTACTACTGGTATAGCCGTCCGTCATCGCTTGCTCGAGATCAGCGATGCCGGGCCCGCTGTCGGCGAAGGTCAGGCGAACGCCGCGGCGGGCCCCTTCTCGCAAAAGCTCGAGGCAGAGGGTGCCCCCGCCGCCGTAGTCGACCGTATTCCGGGCGATCTCGCTCGCCGCGGTGACGATCTTGGTCTGATCGACGAGGCTGAAGCCGGCCGCAACGGCCCGCGCCCGCACCGCCTGGCGAACTCTGACCACGTCGTCGGAACTTTGCACCGGCATGGTCTCACTCGCTTCGACCGTCACCCTCGCCCTCCTCGGCATCGATGATGCGGCGGATCATAGCGAGACCCTTGTCGACGTTGAGCGCGGTCCGGACGCCAGTCAGGGTCAGGCCCAGCTCGACGAGCGTAATCGCCACCGCAGGTCGCATGCCGACGACGACCGTGACCGCGTCGAGCACGCGCGACATGCCGGCGATGTTGTTCAGCATTCTGCCGATGAAGGAGTCCACGATCTCGAGCGCCGAGATGTCGATCATCACACCGCGTGCCCGAGTTTCGACGATGCGATTGGTAAGATCGTCCTGAAGCGCCAGCGCCAGCCTGTCGTGCATGTCGACCTGGATCGAAACCAGCAGGCAATCGCCGATCTTCAGGATCGGAATCTCGTCCATACCGAGCTAATTTCCCTGCTGCGCAGCCTGAGCGCGATCGATCACGGCTTTGCCGAGACGGCGCAACGCCAGCGCGAACGCATCCGCCATTGTCGCCTTCGAGATCACGCCGAGTTCGAGACCGAGATGCACGATCGTCTGGGCAATCTGCGGACGGATGCCGCTGATGATGCAATCGGCGCCCATCAGGCGCGCCGCCGAGACGGTCTTGATCAGGTGTTGCGCGACCAAGGTATCGACGGTCGGCACCCCGGTGATGTCGATGATCGCGATCTCCGCGCCGGACGCGACGATCTGCTCCAGCAGGCTTTCCATGACGGTCTGCGTACGGGCGCTGTCGAGCGTCCCGATCAGCGGCAAAGCGAGGATGCCGTCCCAAAGCCGGATCACCGGGGTCGACAATTCGAGGAGCTCTTCCTGCTGTCGTCGGATCAGCTCCTCGCGGCCTTTTTGATAGAGCTCGGTTGTGTAGAGGCCGAGCTGGTCGAGCAGCGTCGATGCTGTCTGGGTCTCGCGCGCCACCGCTGGTGCGCTCCCTGCCTTCTGCTGGAGAAGCGCAAAGAGCGGCTCCTTCAGGGAAAAGACAAAGCTCACCGTCTCTGAAGGGGTAAAGCCCTGCGCGGCCCGGCTGCGCGCCAGCTCCTCCAGAATTTCCCGGGTCCCGGACCATTCCGGTCCCGCGATATCGTCGAGCCGCCCTGCCCCTGCGCCTTTGCCCAGCTCGGAGAGAAAGCGCCGCGACTGATCGGCGAGTTCGGCTTCCTTGATCTGGCCGCTGCGCAAGGCGCCGTCGCGCTTTTGGCAGGCGACCCAATCGTCCAGCAGCCGCTGGTGGTTCTTGTCGATTAGAGCCGGAATCGTCGATTCGGCTGTCTGACTCATTCCCTATTGTCCTTCGACATCGTTCCGGAACCCGTGCCCCGGGCAGTGTAGCGATATCTGCTCAAAATGGGGGCATCAACGGTGTGACACGTTGCGGTACGATAGGCGCTTAGGCTAGATTAGCCAGGGCAATCACTCACCGCCCCCGGACACAAGACAGCACCAGGGACGCATAAGGTCGCCGCGATGAGCTCCGATCAACCCAGCGGACCGAAACCGTTGCCAGGCCGCGTCCTCTTCGTCGATGACGACCAGGTGTTCGCTGAGGCTTCGGCCCAGGTTCTGCGTGGTGCAGGCTACGAGGTGCAGATCGCTCCGGATTACCGGCTGGCGCTTGAGGTTTTGGAGAGCAACGCGCTGGTCGATCTGCTGGTCTGCGACATCGTCATGCCCGATCGGGTCAATGGACTCGCCCTCGGGCGTATGGCGCGCTTGCGCCGCCCGGAGCTCAAAATCATCTACATCACAGGCCACGACATACCCGGCGTTGAGGACGAAGCGCTAGGTCCCGTTTTGCGCAAGCCTATCGACAACGATTTGTTCGTCGCCGAGATCGAGCGCGTTCTCGCGCCGTAAAGCTTATCGGCAATTAAACGTCAGCCTTAAGACACGTACCAACTGGACATTGTGCCTTCCCTCCCGCTTCTCTATATGATCGACGAGCGAGAATATGCTTTCCCTGACCATCATTCGTCTGACCACCCTGGCTGGCTAGTTCGTCGATCCCAGCCTTCTACCAACGCTCATCGTGGCCCCGTCGTGGCAATCTGTCGGTAATATATATTACCGACTCGGCGCGAGTGCGCTTTTACGCGTATGTTTTGGGGAGGTGAGAATTTGACAGATACTTCTAATGAGGCGTTCTTGAGCGTTGCCGAGCTGCTGTCGCGGGTCAAGTAGCATGATTACACGCAGCAGGATTACGAGATATTGATGATCGCGCAGGCGCTGGCGAGGGCCGGACGCATCCGCTCTGTCGGGCGGCGCATCGGTGAAGACGGTACCGAGTTAGGCGAATGGGAGCCGATCCCGTCATACGAATGGGCTGACCTTCGTTTTCAGTTGGGATACCGCGGGCGACCACATCCAGGCGAGGCTTTTCGGGGCTCACGCAGCCTCGCTTGGACGGCGGTACAATTTTCCGAGCGGGACGTTCGCCGAGAGTGGCTTGAAACCACCCGCGCCAGTCCGCGACGATCGCCAATCTCGGACATCGTGATCCCGCCACCGCCCGCTCAACTGAAGGACGACGCAAGGCCGGTTCAAGCGATCACCGTACCTGCCGATAAGAAGGACTCCATCCGCCCTCCATCAGACGCGGAGCTCCGCCAATTCATTCGGGACCGGGTAACGGCAAACGATGGCTTGCGACCCGACATAAAGCGAACGCTGTGGCCGGCGGCGCAGGAGCGGTTCAAGGGTAGGCACGTCGCTCGGGGTCATGTCGAGAGACTTGCCAAGGCGCCGGAGTTCGACAAACCTCGTCAGGGCCGCCGGCCGGTTAAACTGACCCAAAAACTGACCCGCCCTGTTAACTCGGATCGTCGGGCAGGGTGCTGAAAGTAGACTAATCAACAACATAGAAATAGGCCCACGTATTTGGCCCAAAAAATAACGGGCCATTGGCGGGTCAATTTGTAATCGATGGTTTAACTGTTCCACGCTGTGCGCATCGGCGCCAAGCGCGATGTGCGATCATGAACATCAAGCACAGACGATGCCGGAGAGAGGTGTGGTCCTGCTCTCGCCGGCGTTTCTACCAATCTTCGAGGTCCCGTTTTAGCGAGGCGCCCGCCCGCTTGGTTCGGCACTCCGCCAAAGTGGACCCGGACTGCGGGCGATGATCAGGGGACGCTCTCCGAACGGTGGGATCTCGCATCGTCCAGATCCCCCGCGGCCATCGTCATCACTCACAACTACCCGGGATCGTGCTGGTCAACCCGCACGCATTGCCACGAGAGACTCGAAGCCGGCCCTGCTTATCGCCTTGGTCCGCCTGCACGCTTGCCACGCCGTCAAAGAACTGACCTCGAAGGGGGAATAGGTGCCACCCCGCAACAAACCAGCTGCACCCGACACCCTGCTGACCGTTCCCGAAGTCGCCGGAACGCTGAAGGTCAGTATCCGGACAATTCGGCGGCTTATCGCGCACAAGGAGCTGACAGTAGTGCTCATCGGCCGGTCCGTGCGCATCATCTCCAAATCTTTGACGAACTTTATAAAGAAACACTCCCAGTAGGTGGGGATATATGGCTGTCATCCGCGCTCATTATTACCTAACATCGCAGATATATCCGCTCTCGTGATTGACATAATAATGAAAATTACCTAGCGTCACCTCCTGTCATCATGAGGCATGTTATGATAGCTGCTCCCCCGTCACGAAACCCTTTTGCCGATCCAATGCTGCCGACCTTCGCCGACCTGATTGACCGCATCGCCGGTGATACCGTGCTGCCGCTGCGGCAGCGTCGCAACTGGATTTGGGCACTTCGCCTGATTGCCCGTGCGGCCGGAAAGGCGCAGACGCAAATTCCCGCTCACCCGGAATACCTGCGCCCGATCTTTAGAAAATCGGCGCCGGCCTCTCTCGGCATCACCAAGGCTACCTGGAACAACGCTCGTTCTCTCGCTGGAAAAGCGCTGGAGTGGGCAGGGATTGCTTCGATGCCAGCGCATTATCAGGCCGCTTTTGCCCCGGAATGGGCCGATTTGTGGCAACTGCTCCCCACCGGCACGAACGCGATGCGCTGCGGGTTAAGCCGTTTGATGCACTTTTGTTCAGCTCAAGGCATCCACCCCGGCCAAGTGAACGACGAGGTGCTCACGGTTTTCCATGATGCCTTGATCACCGAAAGCATCGTCGAACAGCCCTATCTAATTTATCGCGGGGCCGCCCGGTCGTGGAACAATGCCAGCGAGCAAATCATCAGCTGGCCGCAACACCGCCTCACCGTTCCGTCGCTTCGGCGAACCTTTTCCCTTCCATTGAACCAATTCCCTTCGACGCTCGGCGTCTCGATCGAAGCCCATCTGCGCCGTGCGTCCGGGCTCGACCTCACCGACGACCATTTCACGCGCGCGCAACGTCCGACCACAATCAATACGCGGCGCGACCAATTGCGCCTCTACGCGACGGCCATCGTAAAGAGCGGCTTTGCCCCCGACATGCTGATCGATCTCCAGGGAAAAACGCTGGATGTGGCCGCGCGCGGGCTGCAATATCTAATCGAGCGCAATGCCGGCGCGTCGAGCGTGCACATCTCCAATCTCGCTGATTTTTTACCCACCCTGGCCCGTCGACTGGACATGCCGGCGGAGGTTGTCAGCAAGCTCCGCCTAATGCAGAAGAAGCTCAAAATCATCCGGCATGGGATGACTTCCCGCAATCGCGATGTGCTCCGGGAGTTTGACGACCCGAGGACGGTCAGGGCGCTTGTCAACCTGCCGGCGCGGATCTGGGCAGAAGTACGCACCAGTGGTCGGCGAGGGTACAGAGAGGCGAAGCTGATCCAAACCGCCCTTGCAATCGGCCTCCTGCTGAATGCCCCGGTTCGGATCCAGAACCTCGCATCAATCGAAGTCGACCGGCATCTCGTTCAAGCTGGTGCCCGTGACGGCCGATCCGTGCATCTCCGGTTCCCGGCGAACGAAGTGAAGAACGCCAACGAGTTGGAGTTTCCGCTGCAGCCAGCCCTAATCGAGATGCTGGACGCCTATCTCCGTGAGTGGCGGCCGCTGCTAAGCGACGAGACGAGCGTGTTCCTGTTCCCCAGTAAGAAGGCCGGCAAGCACAAAGGAACCGGTCCCCTCAGCGCGGAGATCAAGAAACTGGTGCACGCCTACACGCGCCTCGACATGCCGGCACACCGCTTCCGACATGCGGCCGGCAAAATTTATCTCGACCGCAACCCGGGACAATACGAGGTGGTGCGCCTGCTACTCGGCCATAAAGACAAAGAGACAACGACCTCGTTCTATGCCGGCGCCGAGAGCGCCGCGGCCGCGCGCTATTACGCTGAGACGATCCGCCAGATCCAGGAAGCTTCGTATCCGTTGGAACCGCGGAGAAAGAGGCGCGCATGACCAGCTCTGAACCTCAGCGGCGGCGCTGCCTGCCGATCGAGCAATGGCCGGCACCTGACCGGGAACTCTGGGTCGCAGCCCATCGCCGCGGGGGCTTGCTGGAGGAGGACGGTCTTGCCGCGAACTGGGCGCATGAGACGAACACGCTGATTGCGACCGGGTATGGCCGGTTTCTCTCCTACCTGGCCCAGGTCGGGGATCTGGCACCGCAGGAAGCACCGGCGAGCAGAATTACGCGCCCCCGGGTTGAGGCATATGTTGCCGAACTGCGCCGGCTCAATCATTCGAGCACCGTTGCAGCGCGCCTGCTGCAGCTGGTGCGTGCTGCATCGGTGATGGCGCCCGCTTCCGACTGGGGCTGGCTGCGTCGGTTAAAAAATCGCCTTTGCCGCCTGGCAACGCCCGCCCGCGACGATCGGGCGCGTCTGCCCCCCGGGGACATGCTTCTGGAGCTCGCAATGATGCTGATGCAGCGAGGCGAGGGAGAAAGTGGCACGACGCTGCAAAAGGCTCTTTGGTTTCGCGACGGTTTGATGATCGCGGTGCTGTGCTTCTGCGCTCCACGGGCCCGCAACCTCGCCGGGACGGTCATAGCGGTCAACCTACAGCGCCGCGGCGACGGTTGGTGGTTGTACTACGGCCCACACGAGACAAAAACCCACCGCCCGATAGAGCTTCCGCTGCCGGGAGAGTTCTGAACAGTTCGATTGCGCGATACCTCGCCCATCATCGGCCGTGCCTCGCTCGGCTTACCGGAGATAAGAATGCGACATGGCTCAGCCACAGGGGTCGTCCATTTACGAGGCAGGTGGGCAAGGTGATTTCCGGGAGGACGCGGCGCGAACTCGGCAGAGCGGTCAATCCCCACCTCTTCCGCAAGCTGATCCCGACCGAGCTGGCGATCCACGACCCCGAGCATGTCGGTGTGGCTCAGGCCATGCTCGGCCATGCCGATTACCGGACCACCGAACGGGCCTACAACATGGCTCGCGCGATCGACGCGGCGCGGCGCTATCAACTGGTCCTCGCGTCGCTGCAGGAGCCGTAGCGGGCGGGCCTTCGCGCCGCTTTCTTGGATCGGACTGTTGGAGGCCGCTGTGATTGCCGTCATCTACGCCCGATACAGTTCCGACCTGCAGCGCGATGCCTCGATCGAGGATCAGGTGCGGTTGTGCCGCGAGCGGATCGACCAGGAGGGCTGGGAATATCTGCACGCCTACACCGATCGCGCGATCAGCGGCGCCAGCGCGCTGCGGCCGGCCTATCAGAGCCTTCTTGAAGACGCGCGGCGCGGGCAGTTCGACGTTGTTGTCGCCGAGGCGCTCGATCGGCTTTCGCGCGACCAGGAGGATGTCGCGGGCCTGTTCAAGCGGCTGCGGTTCGCCGGCGTACGGCTGTTCACCCTGGCCGAAGGCGAGATCAGCGAGCTGCATGTCGGCCTGAAGGGCACGATGAATGCGCTCTTCCTGAAGGATCTCGCGCAAAAGGTTCGGCGCGGTCTCGAGGGCCGCGTGCGCCAGGGACGGTCCGGCGGCGGATTGTGCTTCGGCTACGACGTCGTCCGCGAGCACGATGCGCGCGGCGAACCGATCCATGGCGGACGCAAGATCAATCAGACCGAGGCCGCGATCGTGCGCCGGATCTTCACCGAGTTCGCCGCCGGCAAGTCCCCGCGCGGCATCGCGCTCACCTTGAACCGCGAGCATACGCCGGCCCGCGCGGCGGCCAGTGGGACGCATCGACGATCAACGGCAATGCCGCCCGCGGCACCGGCATCCTGAACAATGAGCTCTATATCGGCCGGCTGGTCTGGAACCGGCTGCGCTATATCAAGGACCCCAACACCGGCAAGCGCGTCTCGCGGCTGAATGAGCCCGACCGCTGGATCGTCCAGGAGGTTCCGGAGCTGCGCATCGTCTCGCAGGATCTCTGGGACGCGGTCAAAGCAGCGCCAGCAGACGCTGAAGCGCGACACCCGGCCGGATTTCGCGAGAAACCCTTCTGGGCGCAGCAGCGCCCGCGCTTCTTGATGACCGGCCTCGCCAAGTGCGGCGAGTGTGGATCGAGCTACGTCAAGATCAGCGCCAATCTGTTCGGCTGCGCCGCGGCACGCAATCGCGGCACCTGCAACAACCGCCTCAATATCCGGCTCGATGTCGCTCGAGGCGATGCATCCTCGACGGGCTGCGCAGCCGGCTGATGGCGCCGGACCTGTTCAAGGTGTTCTGCGAGGAGTTCCACCGCGAGGTGAACCGGCTGCGCATCGACGAAATGCTGCGCCGACGCGAAACGGCATGAGCTTGATCGCGTCGAGCGCCGCATCCGCCGGATCGTCGAGCTGATCACCGATGACGACGCGCCGGTTCGGGCGCTTGAAGCAGGAGCTGGTGACCCTCGAGGCACGCCAGCTGACGTTGCAGCAGGAGCTCGGCGCAGCCGACGCGCCGGCGCCGTTGATCCACCCCAACCTCGCCGAGGTCTATCGGCAACGTGTCGCGCAACTGCACGAAGTGTTGCGAGCACCCGACGACGCGGGACGAGGCGTTCGAACTGATCCGCTCGCTGATCGAGGAGATCCAGCTCGTGCCCGAGGAGGCGAGCTGCGGATCGAGCTGCGCGGCGAGCTTGCCGGGATCCTGGCGCTTGCCGCGGACAGCAAGAAGCCCGGCGGCCTTTCGGCGGCCGGGCTTGCGGCGCAAATCAAGATGGTTGCGGGGGTAGGATTTGAACCTACGACCTTCAGGTTATGAGCCTGATAAGACATTGAGCTACTATTCGCCGTTGATGTGACGCGTGATGGTTAGGGGCTTTGACGTCGGAGCTGGGCACGCGACGCTAGAGCGAAGCGCAACATTGGAGACCGCTTGTCGCTTCTGGTCGCCTAGCCTCCAAGCGACAAACTGAATGGCGCGCGGCGCTAGGCGGTAGCCGACGAGGCTAGGAGCGCGAGGGGCGGCTTTGTTTATGAGGCCCCTCGTTTTGCTTGTCCTCTTCGATTAGCCGGGCGACCTTGTCGAGGGTCGCCCTCGGTAGCCGGGAGATGTGCGCTAGGTCGCCCCGGGCTTCAGCATCGTCCATTCGTCCTTGCCATTCGCCGGGCGGGTAGGGCGAATAGACTAGGCGCGAACCCCGCTTAAACTCGAACGCGAGATGCGGGATCTCGTGATCGACCTCAAAATATTTGAGCCGGCGTACACGCGAGTCCTTGAGCAGCATGATCAGTAAGGCGCCTGCCGTCTCGCACTTTTCCAGCGGGTTTCCCGTGAGCGTGGCGCATGTCGCCTCCCACAATCGCACGACCTCTGGGCCAATGGTCTCGCGGGTTTTGCCGAGCATTGCCGTCAAAGTCACCAACGCGGTAGCGCCAGCGGTCGCAAGCAAGCCTTCGCGGTCGCTACCCACAGCACGCCGCCCCGGTAGAATGGCGTGAAGCTGCGATTGTTTATAAAGCGCGTCAGTGCGGACCCTCAAATTGTCTTCAGTCATGTTGACCAAGGGGGCTAGTTCGCGGCGGACTTCGCTGATCCGCATTTCCGGAATATCCTCCAAATCGCCGATTGCGCCCTCACATATTCGGATGTATATCCTAAAAAGAGCAAGCTGCATCGCATAATTTTGCACCCTGCCCCTGGAGAACGCGGGCGATGAGCAAGGAACGGGCACCCCGTAACCCGTCCTTCAGAAATTGGCGTTGCGGCACGGCCTGCCGCTCGCCACGCTCGATGACGAGCTGATCCGCGCAAGCAAGGCGGCGGGGGTCACAGTGCTTTAGCCGGAGGCTACGTTGTCGGCGCAAGATAGAAATGACTGCCGGCGTGCAAAAGTAGAGTGACACCCCCCTCGGCGGCGGAGGCGACCACTGAACGCCTGTAGCGAGATTGAGCAGCGCGTTTGCTTGCCTCGCCGGATTGGGGTTGAGCTACCATGTCGGTGACCGTTGAATAAGTGGTAGCTGGCCCCTGGTGCCTACGACCGCATCGATATCCGCGGCGAGAACGGCCTCCGGCTCAAAGACGCCTGGGCCGAAACCCCGCGCACCTATCTCGGCATGCTCGCCGAAGGCTTCCCCAACATGCTGATGGTCCTCGGCCCGCACACCGCGCGCGGCAATATCACTCAGGCCATCTCACACAGCGTCGAATTCCAGGCGGACATGCTGCGGTTCATGCGACAGCACAACTACACGCATGTGGAGACCCGGCCGGAAAAAGTGGACGAGTGGACGCGGATCGTGATCAAGGCGGGTGAAGCATTGCTGTCCTTCAAGGTCAATTCCTGGCAGAATGGCGTTAATCGCAACGTCGACGGCCGGACCGTGCGCCGCGTCCTGGGCTACAACGGCAACGGCGCGCATTTCCGGCGCACGACCGACGAGGTCGCCAAGGGCGGTTACCAGGAATTCGCCTTCCGGTAGTGCTTTTCCGTCAGGTCTGCGGCTGCCGCGCCTACGGGAAGGCTTATCCGAAAACATTGCTGGAGATTGTTTTGGAAAGATCGCGTCAAGCCGTTCTTCAGCGAGCCTGGCCCGAAGCCCGGTCGACTAGCCAGCTTTGGCCAGCAATTTCTCCTTTTCAGAAACGAACGCCTCGCCCAGTTCCTCTGCCCTCGCTTCGTCGAAGATCTTCCGGGCCTTCGCCCAGATCTCGCCTTCCTCCTCCTCGACGTGATGTGCGACGTTTTCCTTGAGAACCGTGAACTTTGCTATCCATTTCTCGTCGCTCGGAGAAAGCCGAGAGATCTCGCGCATCAGTAGATCGGCGACGTGGTGTTCTTCGTAACCCTCAAGTGCGGCATCGTGGGCGCTCTTGTCCGGCTTCATCGCGTCATAAAAGATCTTCTCCTCGGCCCGCAAATGCGCGGTCAGGGCCGTTTTCATTTCCGCGAATAATTTCACCTTCGAGGCCGAGGCGCGAGACGACATTCCCTCGATGCGGGTCATCATTTCCTTGACCTGATCGTGGTCTTTTTTCAGTTCGTCGTAGATGATCACGGGGGTCCCTCGCTTTCCGGTATGCTGCTCTAACGAGGCCGCCCCTCGTTGCGTTCCAGGGATCGTATACGCTTCATCAGGGCTGCCGAAGATTGTTCAAACAAAACCGCTGTACACTCGAGGCCTATCGCCTTGGCACTGCGTCGGACGGCTCGTCAAAGTCCGCGGCGCGAAAAAATGGCTCATCGCGGAGTTAACGCGGTGATCTAGACTAGTGCCCATCCAGAAACACTAAAGCTCTGGAATCGTCAGAATTAATTGCGATTTTGTGGAGGCAAGGCCCGGCGGTTTTGGGTAGGCTGCGGGTGCATGCCAGTGCATTCCGAAACCGCCCCGCACCGCCGGAGCCGACAATGCGTCAGGAACGCACCGTCCAGGCGACGATATTCGAGGTCTTTGCCGGACACCAGATTGGCTGCGAGCTGAAGGCGATCTCGGACTGGCTTGATGGGCAGCGCGTCCTGGTGAGCCTGGTGGCGAGTGACCTGCGGCGCGAGGGGCTGCGCCAGACCGGGCGGCGCGGGCTGCCGGCGGAAACGGTGCTGCGCTGCGCGATCCTGAAGCAGCAGCGCCAGCTCAGTTACGAGGAATTGGCCTTTCACCTCGAAGATTCGGCATCCTTCCGCGCCTTTGCCCGCCTGCCGCTGGCGTGGTTGCCGAAGAAGTCGGTGCTGCATCGGACCATCAGCGCGATCCGCCCCGAGACCTGGGAAGCGGTCAATCGGGCGTTGGTTGGCGAAGCCAAACAGGAAAGGCTGGAAGAGGGCGCGATGGTGCGGATCGACAGCACTGTCACCGCGGCGCTGCTGCACGAGCCGAGCGACAGCGCGCTGTTATGGGACGCCGTGCGCGTGATGTCGCGGCTGTTGCGCCAGGCGGCGGCCTTGCCGGGAGCGCCGGCGATGCGCTGGCATGACCGCCGGCGCATGGCCAAACGCTGCGCCACCGAGATCCAATACAGCCGTGGCCAAGACAACCGGCGCCGGCTCTACCGCAAGCTGATCGTCGCCGCCCATGCGACGCGGGCGGCGCTGCTGCGGGCCGTCAAGCAGCTGACCGGCCTTGCCGGCGTCGCGGCCGAGCGCTGGCGCGCCCAGGTGGAGCATTATCTGCCGCTGATCGGCCGCGTGCTCGACCAGAGCGAGCGCCGCGTCCTGCGCGGTCAGGCGGTGCCGGCCGGCGAGAAGCTGGTCAGCCTGTTCGAGCCGCATGCCGACATCATCGTCAAGGGCGCTCGCGACGTGCAGTACGGTCACAAGCTCAACCTGGTCACCGGCAAGAGCGGCCTGATCCTCGATCTCGTCATCGAAGCCGGCAACCCGGCCGATGCCGAGCGCTTCCTGCCGATGCTCGACCGCCACATCGCCCGCTGCGGCGCGCCGCCCCGCCAGATGGCCGCCGACGGCGGCTATGCCAGCCGCGACAATCTCGATGCCGCCAAGGCGCGCGGCGTCAGCGATGTCGCCTTCCACAAAAAACGCGGCCTGGCGGTCGCCGACATGACCAAGAGCGCCTGGGTCTACCGCAAGCTGCGCAACTTCCGCGCCGGCATCGAAGCCGGCATCTCCTGCTTCAAGCGCGCCTATGGCGCCGGCCGCTGCACTTGGCGCGGCCTCGACCACTTCAAGGCCTACGTCTGGTCCGCCGTGGTGGCGCACAACCTCGTGCTGTTCGCCCGCCTCAAACCGGCGTAGCCGGCTTCATTCCTCAAGACGACGGCGGCGATCCATCCGACGCGCCTCACTGCACACGCTAAGGAAGGTCTGAATAAAGGGCTGGCGCGCCGATGAGGAGCATAGAGATTTCCTCAGCCGAGAACAGGATCGGCCGGCGGCGCCATTCTTCGCGTCGTATTAGGCCATCTGCGTGGGGGCTGCATTGGTGCGCACAGGCTACGCCTCCTGGCAGCGCAATAGATGCCGGCGCACCATGAACAGATTGGCCAGCGCGCAGGTCACGAGCAGACGATGAGCGTTCTTCTTGAGCCCGCGATAGCGCACTTTGGCAAAGCCGAACACCCGCTTGATGACCCCGATCGGATGCTCGACCTTGGCCCGCACCTTCGATTTGGTGCGGTTCTTCGCCCGCTCGACCTCGTCCACCACGCCGCGATGGCGATAGCGGCGGTTGGCGAAGTCCCGCGCCCGCGGCGCGCATTGCGCGGATCACCGCCCGCTGGCCGCGATAGGCCTGGTCGCCCCACACCCGGGTCTCGCTGCCGTGCAGCAGTTCGGGCAGCACCGTGCTGTCGGCGACATTGGCGGGCGTCGCGACCACCGCGTGGATCAGCTTGGTGCGGCTGTCGACGCCGAAATGCGCCTTCATGCCGAAATACCACTGGTTGCCCTTCTTGGTCTGATGCATCTCGGGATCGCGCGCCTTTTCGGCGTTCTTGGTCGAGGAGGGCGCATTGATGATGGTCGCATCGACGATCGTGCCGGTGGAGACCTTCAGCCCCTTCTCGGCCAGATGCCGCTGCACCTCCTCGAACAGCCGCCGGCCCAGATCGTGCTCCTCGAGCAGGTGGCGGAAGCGGCACATCGTCGTCTCGTCCGGCACCGGCTCGCGGCCGAGGTCGATGCCGACAAACCGCCGCATCGCCGGCAAATCGTACAGCGCCTCTTCGACCCCCGGGTCCGACAGATTGAACCATTGCTGCAGAAAGTAGATGCGCAGCATCCGCTCGACCCCGATCGGCGGCCGGCCATTGCCGGGCTTCGGATAGAACGGCGCGATCAGCCGCGCACAGCGCCGGCCACGGCACCACCCGCTCCATCTCGGCCAGAAACGCCGCCCGCCGCGTCGTCTTGGCGTAGCGTTCAAACCCCGCCGTCGCCAGCGTCAACTGTCTCATCCCCCAACCCTTGCGACCCTCCCCCCGCACACTATATCATGATCGGGCAATGGCTTTTGCAGAGGTTCCCTAAACAAGTCCTCGTCGCTGGACTGCTACGCAACAGCGAAACGCCGGCTCTGATTACCTTGACGAACCCGCTTCTGCTCCCCTACCGCGCTGAAAATTTGGGTGTTTTTGGACGGGCACTAGACTAATAGAGCTGGGTACATCAGATGCGTCGGAAAAAGCAACCAACCGGGTGGCCGACTTGTTCAAGGACGCTGCTCTTTTCTTTGATCTGTCTCGGGGAACAACTTTGGCGCAGCTGGCCGAGCGCCTCGGTTCACTGGGCAAGATCCATGGGGAGCTGCTTCTTCCGGTTCATGTCCGGGTATCCGCCGAGAGGTCACCGTTGGCCCGTTAACGAAATTGAGTATGTTGCTCTGGGTAGAGCTAGGGAGCTGCTCGGGGGTTTGCGAAATGGGCTAGAAGGTGAGGTCGATCAGCGCAATTCCCAGTTCCGGACGCTTTTTCCGGCGCAGATGGGCCGGCATTTCGACCAAGGTCACCTCGAGTGTCGGACGCACAAAACCTTCGAGTAAATGGCCGCCACGCGTCGAACCGTCGCTGAGCCCGAGCACGACGTGGATATGCAAGCTAGGTTTGCCGTCGTCGTCGAGGGCGATATCGCCGATGGCGCTCAGCACCTCGCATTGCTCCGCGACAGGGATCTTGCAGTAGGTCTTGTTTTCGAGGTCGAACCAGCCGACCGTCGCTATCGAAAAGGCACCAAGAGCGGTCAGCGACGCGGCACCTACATTTTCCCGTTCGGCAAAGCCGGTAATTGTCGAAAACGCCTCCTCCGCGGGATCGAGGATCAGTACGACAGTGCGTTCACCGTCGCTTTCCGCGACAAGCTTCGACTTCATCGGCAAGCTCCCGACGGTTCATCCCTTCAACAACACCCGTGGATCGTGGTTCCGCATTCGAGACAGCGACGCAAACGTTAAGCAGAAAGGGGCGCCCACGTTTCCCACGGCTCGCGAGCAATTCCGGAGCGGCCAGTTTCGG
>CAVPTU010000006.1:0-42315 GCA_963708565.1 uncultured Alphaproteobacteria bacterium | reverse complement strand
CCGGCGACCGCCGCGACGCCGGCGCTGATCGCCCAGATCAGCGAGAACACCGTCCGTACCGGAATCCCCATGTAGTAGGCGGCAAGCTGGTTCTGCGACGAAGCCTGCATCGCGATGCCGAGACGCGTGTGGCTGAAGAACAGATAAAGCACGCCGCACAGCAGCACCGTGCCGACGATGATGGACACGTTGTCCTGGCCGAGAATGAGACCGCCGAGATTGATCGTGCGGTTGGTGAACGGCGTCTCGAAGCCGACGAAGTCGTAGCCCCAGGTGATGCCGGCCGCCGCTCGGAAGATGAAGCCCAGACCGAGCGTCAGCATCACCACGGCGAACTGCGGCTGGCCGATGACTCGCCGGAGAACGACGGCGTCGAGCGCGAAGCCGAAGGCGGCGGTGAGCAGGATGGCGAGCAGCGCGCCCACCCAGTAGTTCAGGCCGAAATGCGTGATCAGGGCGAACGCGAAGAATCCGCCCAGCATCATGATGTCGCCCTGGGCGAAGTTGATCATCTCGGTCGCCTTGTAGATCAGGACGAATCCGAGAGCGATCAGCCCATAGATGCAGCCGGCGGCGGCGCCATTGACGACAAGCTGCAACAGGCGCGCAGCGTCTTCCACGATCAGGCGGCCCTCCCAAGGCGGGGCCGACCCTTGTTGACGCCCCGTGTTTGATTTCAGGCGAGACGATAGGCCGGGGGTCCGCGGAGCGTCAACGTCAGCGCGGGATGGTCAACGCGATCAGCCGCTGCCCGGCCGCATCGATGCGTTCCAGACGCCTGCACGCGTCGATCAGTTCGGCGAACTGCGCGGCGGATATGGCGAGGCCGGGAATGACCGGCTGGATGCGCCGTGCATGTTCCTCGAAGTCCCAGATGAACTCGCGGCCGGTGCCTTCGCGGGTGAAGCTGCGCCCGTCCTTGGTGAAGACCGTGATGCGCGGGCCGAACAAGGCGCGACGCACCATCGGGATCAGCGTGACGCGGTGCATGAGGTCGAGCACCTCGGGCGGATCGGTCTCACCCGGGCCTGGCTGCGCGCCACGCAGCAGCGGATAGCCTCGGGTGACTGCGCCGTAGGCGGTGAAGTACTGCGTGCTGCCGACGCGTGGCTTGCCGTCGCTGCCGGGCGTGGGGAAAGCGGGGCTTGGGTATTCGGTCTCGAACCAGTTCACCACCGCCTCGATGCGGTCGATGTCGGCGAAGCGGATGTCGTGTTCCTCGCAGAGCCGCGCGGTCACGTCGATGTGGGCGATGTTGTAGCCGGCGGTGGAATAGATGCGGTACAGCGTCTCCAGAAAGATCCAATCGCGGCCAAGGTTTTCGGTGATGCGTGTTAGGTCGGTGCTGGTGTGCCCGGTGAAGCTGTAGCTCAGGCGGCCGAAGTTGTTGCCGGCATAGGCGTGATAGAAGCCCGCCTCCCCTTCCAGCGTGGTCTCGCCTCCCGGCGTCCCGTGCCGCGCCATGGCGACGGCCAGCAAGGCGTTGCGCACCGCGCCGCCCTCGCGCAATGACCGGCCGCCGCTACGCGCGCCCTCCAGATTGCCGGCGGCGAGATTGACGCACTGGGCGATAGCGCTGTGGATCTGCTCGGCGTTGAGCTGCTGGAGTTTCGCCGCGGCGACCGCGGCGCCGAAGATGCCGAACACCGGGCCGGCGTGGAAGCCGCGCGACATCACGGTGGGGATGAACTCGGCGGCCATGCGTTCCATCACCTCGTAGGCCGCGGCGACCGCGGTGAGGAACTGCTGGCCAGACGCGCCGGTGACTTCCGCGGCGACCAGCGCGGCCGGGATGATCGCCGTGCCAGGGTGGGTGAGCATGCGGAACGTGTCCCACTTGCCGCCGGCCAGGATCATCTCTGCGTTGACAAACGCCGCACCCGCCTTGGTCAGCCTGGCGCCGCTGCACAGCACGGTGGCGATGCCGGCACCGCCCTGTTCCTCGTCCTGCATCAGCGCGAGCGCCTGTCTGGACGCCGGCATCTCGTGCGCCACCAGCGCGGAGGTCAGCGCCTCCAGGGTCACGCCCTTGGCGCGGTCGGCAACCTCGGGCGGCAGGTCCGCGTAGCGCAGGTCGGCGACGAAGGCGGCGAAGTCACGGCTGAGGGACATGATGCGGCCACTCCTGCACGTGCAGGTGCAGCTTATGACCAAGCGGCCGCGGGTCCAAAGCGGGCGCCGGTCTGGCGGAGCCTTGCGGGGCGGTGCCAAACTGGCCACCTTCTGCCGCGAGGCCCACCCAAAGGCAGGCATCAAGGGAGTGAGTTCATGGCGGTAATCAAGGTGCGCGACCTCGCGTACGGCCGTCTCCAGGCACCGGACCTCGACCTGGAGGAGGAATTCCTGACCGCGTTCGGCATGGTGCGCGCGGCGCGAACCCCGACGGCGCTGTATATGCGCGGCACCGATCCGGCGCACCACATCCACGTCACCGAGAAGGGCGATCCTCGACTGATCGGCTTCGCATGGGCGGCCCGCGGCGAGGACGACCTCAAGGCGATCGCGAAGTTCCCCGGAGCGTCGGGGATCGAGAGCATCGACGAACCCGGCGGCGGCAAGCGCGTCCGCCTGACCGAACCCAACGGCTACACCATCGAGGTCGTGCACGGGATCGCGACCGCCCAGCCGATCCAGGTCGTGCGTCAGGCGATCAACTCCGGTGTCGAGCCACTCAACCGCGCCGGCGAGGTCATTCGCTTCGCCGCCGGCCCGTCGAGCGTGAAGCGGATCGGCCACGCCGTCCTCGGCTCGCCGAAGAACCAGGAAACCGTCCGCTGGTTCCGCGAGACCCTAGGGCTGGTCTGCTCGGACGACGTCTTCGCCGGCGACAAGGACAACATCATCGGCCAGTTCAGCCGGATCGACGCCGGTGACGATTACGTCGACCATCACGCGTTCTTCTGCATGAGGAACGAGCGCGCCGGCCTCAATCATTTCTCGTTCGAGGTCCAGGACATCGACGACGTGTTCATCGGCCACGAGTATCTCGAGGGCCTGGGCAAGTACGAACACATGTGGGGCATCGGCCGTCATCTGCTCGGCAGTCAGGTGTACGACTACTGGGCCGATCCCTGGGGCCGCGTGCACGAGCACTGGGCCGACACCGACCGGCTGAACGTCCATAACGGCGGCAATCTCGTCCCAGCCGAGGAAGGGCTGCGCTCGCAATGGGGCACGCGGCCGCCCGAGAAGTTCCGCGGTCACGTCAGCCCTTGACGACAAGGGTCGCGAAGCGACGCGGCAATCCGGAGGTGGTTTCGCCACGCCGCCCGCCAAGATTGCCGCGCTTTACGCCCAGCAACAGTCGAGGCGCACCTATGGTTATTCGAGTGGCTGGACCTATCCCCCCTCGATCTTCGGAATGAAGAACACTTCCGCGCCCGGCTTGATCGGGCGCAGGAAGTCGATCTCATACAGCTCCCCGTCGATCGCGACGGTCGTCTCCTCCTCCAGCGTCTCGGCCAGGCCAGGGAACTTCCGGTCCAACTCGCGAATGACGCCGCGCAGGGTCTTCGCCGTTACCGCGAACTCCGTCACGCCGCCGGTGTAGCGGCGTGAGAAGCCGGTGGTGAAGACGACCCGCGCGGGCGCCTCGCTCACGAACTACGCGCCCCCGTTACTTCCCCCGGGCGTCGATCGCCTCCAGCACCTTGGGCGGTGACATCGGCAGCTCGGTCAGCCGGCATCCGATCGCCCGATCGATCGCGTTGGCGATCGCGGCCATCGGCGGGCAGATATTCACCTCGCCCACGCCCTTCGCGCCGTACGGATGCGCCGGGTTCGGCACCTCCACCAGTACAGCGTCGATCATCGGCAGATCGGACGCGACCGGACAGCGGTAGTCCAGGAACCCCGGATTATCGAGCTGGCCCTTGTCGTTGTAGATGTACTCCTCGTTCAGCGCCCAGCCGATGCCCTGCACGACGCCGCCCTGGATCTGGCCCTCGACATAGCTCGGGTGGATCGCCCGCCCGACGTCCTGCGCCGCGACAAATCGCAGAATGGTCACCTTGCCGGTCTCCGGGTCCACCTCGACGTCGCAGAACTGGGTGGAGAAGCCGGGCGCCTGGCCGCCGGCGTTCACCGATGCCGCCGCGGTGATCGGCCCGCCGGTGGCCGACGACTTAGCCGCCAGCGCCTTCAGCGACAGCGGCTCGAAGTCACCGACGTTGGAACCGGCCGGCTTGGCGAACCCGTCCTCCCAGACCACGCCCTCGGGGTCCACGTCCCAGATCAGCGCCGCCCGCTTGCACAGGTCCTTCACCACGGCCTTGGTGGCGTTCACCACCGCAGTGCCGGTGGCGAAGGTCACGCGTGAGCCGCCGGTGACGTGCGTGTAGCCGACCGATCCGGTGTCGGCGACGATCGCCCGCACCACGTTGTAGTCCACACCTAATGTCTCGGCCGCCATGATCGCCATCGAGGCGCGCGAGCCGCCGATGTCCGGGCTACCGGTCGCCACCAGCACGGTGCCGTCAGCGTTCACCTGGATCGTGGCGCTCGAATCGCCGCCGCCGTTGAACCAGTAGCCTGACGCCACGCCGCGCCCCTGGTTCTTGCCCAGCTTCACCTTGTAGGCGGGATGGTTCTGTAGCGCCTCGATCGTCTGGATGTAGCCGTCATGCGCGTGTTTCGGCCCGAAGATGGTGGGCGTACCGATGCGGCAGGCGTTCTTGTGCCGCAGCTCGAGCGGATCCATGCCGATCTTCTGCGCGCACATATCGAGCACGCTCTCCACCGCGAAGGCGGAGATCGGCGAGCCAGGCGCGCGGTACGCCGCCGCCTTCGGCCGATTGCTCACCACGTCGTAGCCGACTGCGCGCTGGTTCGGGATGTCATACGGGGCGAATGCACACAGGCAGCCGTTCATCACCGGCGAGCCAGGGAACGCGCCGGACTGGAACTTGAACACACCGTCGCCGGCGACGATCTTGCCGTCCTTGGTCACGCCGATCTTCACCCACATCGACGAGCCCGACGTCGGACCGGTGGCGCGGAACACGTCCTCACGCGCCATCATCAGCCGCACCGGACTGCCCGACTTCATCGACAGCATCGTGGCGACCGGCTCCAGATAGGTCACCGTCTTGCCGCCGAAGCCGCCGCCGATCTCGGCCGGATAGACGCGGATGTCGCCGATCGGCTTCTTCAGGATCGCCGACGTCAGCGCGCGCATCTGGAAGTGGCCCTGGCTGGATGACCAGATCTCGGTCTGGCCATCGGCGTCCCAGCGCGCGACGCAGGCGTGCGGCTCGATATAGGCCTGATGCACCGCGGCGGTCTTGAACTCCTTCTCAATCACCACGTCGGCCTGCTTGAAGCCGGCCTCGACATCGCCGACCTGGAACGCCAGCCGCTTGGATATGTTGGAGGGCTTGGTCGGCGCCGGCTCGATGCCGCGGGTGATCATGTCCTCGAACAGCAGCGGAGCGTCATCCGCCATCGCCTCGTCGACGTCGATGACGTGCGGCAGAACCTCGTAGTCCACCTTGATCAGCGACGCTGCCTCTTCGGCGATCGAGGCACTGGTAGCCGCCACCGCGGCGATGGCGTGGCCCTCATACAGCGCCTTCTCTCGCGCCATGATGTTGCGGGTGATGTGCCAGAAGTTTTGCGCGACACGCTCGGGGCCGATGTAGTCGAATTTCTGGTCCGGAAAGTCCTTCGACGTCACCACGGCCTTCACGCCGGGCAGCTTCTCGGCCATCGAGGTGTCGATCGAACGGATACGCGCGTGCGCATGCGGCGAGCGCAGGATCTTGCCATACAGCATGCCCGGCAGCTTGTAGTCGCCGCCATACATCGCGCGGCCCGTCACCTTGGGAACGCCGTCCGGACGGATAGGTCGGGTGCCAACCCACTTGAAGCGCTTGACCGAGTTCGGTCACGACTGTGTCGTTCACAGCTTACCTCGCCTGATTGTTCTGGACTGCCTTGATGGCCTCAACCGTCGCGCAGCAGGGCCGGGATGGCAAGTCCCGCCCCGGATTAGGCACAAATCAAGCGGGCCTTCCGGCGACGATCTGCACCTCGCACACCCGGCCATCTTCGCGGGCGCGCAGGCTGTTGAGCTGCATTTGCAGGCCGTCGCCTTGCCGGACGACGTGAGGACCGAGCGGCGGCAGGCCCTCGGTCTCCAGTTTGCGCCGCGCCGCGCCGGGCGCTCCCGCGGCCTCCGTCCTCTCACGAAACGTCAGGATGTCGAACCCCGCGGCGGCGAGGTCCCGGCGCGTCTCCGCGTGGGTCGCCAGGAAACTGTTCTCCGGCACCGACGCCCAGCCGACCGGGAAGAATTCGACCGGCGCGTTCGGGCCGGCATTCACGTGGAACAGCACCAGCCGCCCGCCCGGCTTCAGAACGCGAAACGCCTCGCGATACACCCGCGCCTTGTCGGCGATATTCATCACCACGTTGTGCGAGTAGGCCCGGTCGAAGCTCGCGTCCGGCAGCTTCAGGTCGAGCGCGCTGCCCTGCATGATCCGCACGCGATCGGACAGGCCGCAGGCGGCAGAGAGTTCCCGGGCCGCGTCGCAGTGCTCCCTGGTCAGGTCCACGCCGGTGACCGAGCAGCCGAACTTCGCCGCGATCCAACGCGCAGGGCCGCCGAGACCGCTGCCGATGTCGAGGATCGTCTCTCCCGCCCGCGGCTCCAGCAACGCGACCAGTTCCTCGGTGGCAAGCGCGCCACGACCGTGGAGGTGGTCGATCGGTGCCAGCGTCTCCGGCGTGATCGCGACATCGGCACCGGCATGCGCGCGCAGGGCTACGATGATCCGGGCGACGATGGCGCTGCCTGAACCCGAGCGAGCGTAATGGTCCTCGATGCGTTGGCCGGACATTGCCCCTCCCTACGGCTGGATCTGCACGTAGCCATCCTGCGTCAGATACATGATGCGAAGCAGGACGTCGCTGTCCACCTTCACGCCGGGCAGCAGATCGGCATTGACCCACTTGTTGTTGTAGGCGGTGTATGCACAGAGCTCGAATGGGATGCCGGCTTCCTGGAGCTCCGCAATCTTTGCCTTCCATGGATTGCCGGTGTTCGTGTGCTTGAGGCGGTTATAGGCCGCGTCGTTCAGCACCATGTAAGCGCCCTTGTCGTGAAACAACGCCACCATCTGGAGCGGGACATCGCTGCCTTTGTAGTTCGACAGGATCAGCTCCATGTAATAGAGGCCGGTCGGCAGCTTGCCTGAAAACGCGTCGTGATCCATGTTCAGCATGACTTTCGCGGGCCGCAATTGAAGGGTGTTGTCGATCACCAGACCGGTTCCCTTCGGTGGGGTGACGACCTGACCGAGCGTCGGGTTCACCAGCGAAATCGAGACGAGAGCCGCGCAGAGAACAAGAGACAGCCGGTTGAGACGTGGCATCATGTGTCCTTACTTGACCGAAGACGTCGCGGTGTGACGAGCTCAGGCATTGGCCGAGACGAACCAGACGGAGGCGGTCAACGCGATGTCGCCGTCGTCCGTATGCGCGCGCAGCGCAGCCTCGATCGAGCCCTTCACAGCGGCTTGCAGCGCGGCATCGTCCCTGCATCCGGCCAGGCGGCGCGCGAGCGGCCCCACCCAGGTGACGATTTCGGCGGCCGCGGCGACGTCGTCCGCCGCCGCAAGCCGCAGCTTCATGTCGTGACGCTCTAGCCTGGCATTCCGCCATCCGGCGCTTTGCAGCAGGTGTTTCACGCGATCGGCGTCGGCAAAGGCGAAGGGCCCAGGGGCGAAAGGATCGGCCGCCGGCGCGGGCGGCAGTAGCGGCAGCGCCGCTTGCAGTGGCACCGCGAACCACGGATTTTCCGCCAGGCTGCGCCACACGATCCACTCGAGCCGGCCGTCGCCGCAGATCGCGCTTCGCAGGTTGCGCAACGCCGCAACCGGCTCGGCAAAGAACATCACGCCGAACCGCGAAAACAGCAGATCGCGGTCGGCGGGCGCGAAGTCGTGTGTTGCGGCATCGGCGACGATGACTTCGGCGTTCACGATACGCGCGGCCGCAATCCGCTCGCGCGCACGCGCCGACATGGGCGCGGAGACATCAATCCCAAGCACGTGCCCCTGTGATCCGACGCGTCGGGCCAGTTCAAGGATGGTCGCGCCACAACCGCAGCCGATATCGAGCACGCGCTCTCCGCCATCGAGTCCGGCCGCCTGGATCGCGAGCGTGCTGAGCGGCGCGAAAATGGGGTCGAGGCGTTCCTGTAACGCGATCCAACTCCCCGCGGTTTTGTCGTTCCAGTATGCGATCTGCGCGGCTTCCCGCGGGTCCGAAACGTTTGGTGGCTGCTCCATCGAGGAATTCCCTGGTTGGTCGGGCGCGGCTGTCGTCAGGCTGCCTCTACCGCGGGGGCTCGAGGCGGCCCCCGCAGCAGGGACGTGAAGCCGGCGATGCCCGCGAATGCGACCAGCAACAGCAGAGCGTCGGTCACCCCGCCGAGCAACGCCTGTTCCGATGCAGTCCTTGTGCTGTCCCCAATGCCAGTCAACGCCGCAAGCCGCCATGACAGCACCGTTGATGCGCAGGCGACGCCGATGCTGGTGCCAAAGACCCGCATGAGATTGAGCAGACCGCCAGCCTCGCCGCTGTGAGCGCCCGGAGCGGCGCTCATCGTCAGACTGTTGTTGGGGGCGATGAATATGCCCAGTCCGGCGCCAAACACGGCCAACGCAATCATCACAGCAACGAAGCTGGACGGTGCACCGGTCAGCACCGTCGAAAGGAGTAGCAGGGCCGCGATGCAGATCGCCATTCCGCCGAGCAACACGCTGCGGGCACCCAGCCGCTCGTGGAGCGCACCGCTGAACGGCGCGACGATGCCGAGGGCGGCGGGGATGATCGCAAGTCGGAGTCCTGCCGCCAGGGGTGAATTGTGATATCCGCGCACCAAGGCGAACGACATGAGAAAGAACATGCCGTACAGCATCGCATAGGACAGCACGATCGCGACGATGCCGCCGCTGAAGGCGGGGTTGCGAAAGAGATCGAGGTCGATCAACGGCGTCGGCGCCGCCCGCTCCTGCCGAACGAACGCCGCGAGCAGCACAACGGCCGCGATCGCGCATCCAAGGATTGCCAACGAGGCAGGCCCCCACGCGTAACTTTCGCTGATCAACAGCAGCAGCGACGTCAAGGCGGGCACCAGCAATAGCGCGCCTCGCCAGTCGAACCGCCGGTCCGGGCTCAGATCGGTCGTCAGTGGGATGACAAACCAGCCGATGAGAGCAGCAGCGAGTGCGAACGGCACATTGACCCAGAAGACCCAGCGCCAGCCGAGTTCCGCCAGCAGCACACCGCCGGTGACGGGCCCCATGCTGACGCCGATTGCCTGAGCCGCCGCAAAGATCCCCATGGCGCGACCTCGCCTGGCGGGGCCGGCCGCCTTGACCAGCACGACGATGCTGTTGGCTCCCAGCATTGCCCCGGCGATGCCGAGCAACACACGGAACGCAATCAACTGGGACAGATCCGATGCCATTCCGCACAAGGCGGAAGCCAGCGTGAACAAAGCGAAGCCGAGCAGATACATCAGTTTGCGGCCGGCTATCTCGGCAAGCCGCGCGAAGACCGGCAGGATCGCGGCAAAGGCGAGCTGGTAGGCGATGGCGACCCAGCTTACGGCGCTCAGCCCGGCGGCGAATTCATGTTCGAGTGTCGGCAAGGTAAGCTGGACGATGCTGGCATCGAGCTGGCCGATGAACGCGCCTATGCACGTCGTCGCAATGACGAGCCATGGGTAGTATGGCTTGCGGGTGAGGAATGCAGCCGGCGCCGGCTCGCGGCGGCCCAGCAGGATCGCACGCAGACTGCCTGTTCGGTCGCCCATGCGGTCTATACCGGCTCCAACAGATCAGTGCTGTCGTTGCGTACGTTGTTGACTGCCTTGCCGACGCGCCAGACGCGCAACTCGGCGGCCGAGGGCCGCAACAGGCCCGACGGATCGTCTTCCGCCTCTCCGAGCCATGCCGGCCAGTCCGCGGCCTCGAGAATCACCGGCATCCGCTCGTGGATCGGCCGCAGCACCGGATTGGCATTCGTGGTGACGATGGTGAACGTCCGCATCACAGTGCCATCGGCACCACGCCAGCCCTCCCACAGCCCGGCGAACACCATCGGCTGGCCATCGGCGCGTGCGATGGCGAACGGCAGCTTGCCGTCGTCCGTTGCCTGCCATTCGTAGAACACGTCCGCCGGCACCAGGCAGCGCCGCCGCGCTAGCGCGTCGCGGAACATCGGCGCGGTGGCGAGCGTCTCGGCGCGCGCGTTGATCGGCTGACGTACCGACTTGGGGTCCTTCGCCCAGTGCGGCACCAGACCCCAGCGCAGCAGATCGAGATGCCGCGCGCGCGTCTCCGGATGCAACCGCACCACCGGTGCGTCGCGGGTCGGCGCCATGTTCCACGTGGGCTCCCAGTTCGGCGTCGGGTTCACCGTCTGGAACAGCGCCCGCAGCGCCTCGGCCGGCAGGAAGGATGCGTAACGGCCGCACATGGCTAGTCCATCTCGCGCTCCAGCGCCTCGATGTTCGCGTCGCTGAAGCCGAAGTGATGTGCGATCTCGTGCACCAGCACGTTGCGCACCAGGCGGTAGAGGTCCTCGCCGGTCTCGATCCACTCCAGCAGGATCGGCAGGCGGTAGAGAAAGATCAGGTCCGGTTGTGGCGCGATGTCGCTCACGCTGCGCTCTGTCAGCGGGATCCCGCGATAGAGCCCGGTCAGATCCCAGGCCGACTCCAGCCCCAGCTCCTGCACCGTCTCGTCATCCGGCAGTTCCTCCACCGAGATGCCGACGCCACGGGTGTGGTCCGCAAGCCGCGCCGGGATCGCCGCGAATGCCCGATCGGCCAGGTCAGCGATGGCGTCGGCACTCGGTGGGATCACGTCGAAACCTGCTCCAATACTGCCCGCGACTGCCTGATCCCGTAGCCGCGGATCAGTATCGCCGGCAAGAGCGCGCCAGGAATCACGATCCACAGGATCCACCCCAGATGGTTGGGTCCCCACGCATACAGCGGCCCAAGCAGCGTCACGCCACCCCAGGCTCCGAGATGCCCCAGACCGTCGGTCCAGGCGAATGCCGTGGCGCGGATGCGCGTCGGATAGGCCACCGCCGTGTAGTTGTACAGGTTGAACAGGAACAACCCGGTGCCGATGCGGCTGACGATGTAGCAAAGTGCGATGATGGACAGACTGGGTACCAACCAAGCCACAACCCAGCTCACCGCGAACAGCGTCGCCATGACGGCGATGACATCGCGCCTCTCCACCCGCTCACCGAGCCGCGCGTTCACCTGGAAGGCCACGAACAGTACGCCGTAGGCCACGGCGAGAGTCAGAAACACCTCGTGCGCGGTGCCACCGTGATCAACCATATAGACGGGAAAGAATGCGCCCACGCCATAGATCAGACCGGCGTAGCCGGCGAGCCAGCAGACGATCAGCACCCACGTGCGGCTGCGATACTGCGGGTTGGTGAACAGCTCCTTCCAGGCGCCGCGTCCCGCCATGACAACTGGAGTGTCCGCACCCCTCGGTTCCGGCAGTGGAGCGCTGTTGTAAAGCTGCACCCGGCGTTCGTATTCCTCCATGGCCCGCTCGGCTTCCGCGTGCCGGCCATGCGCTTCCAGCCAGCGCGGCAACTCGGGCAGCTTCCAATACAGCCAGGGCAGCAACACGACGATCTCGATGATCGCGCTGACCCACAGGAATACCTGCCAGTGGCTGGGGATCAGCCAGAACGCCAGGAGGTTGACGCTGACCGCGACCAGCGCGGTGACACCTTGCGAGGTCAGCAGCACCTTGTTGCGCACATCCGGCGAGGTCATCTCGGACAGATACACCGAGTGCGTCGCGACGATGCCGCCGACGCCCAGCGTGCTGAGCACGGACAGCACCACCATGCCCCAGAAATTGGTGATGTAAGCGAACGGCCAGATGCAGAATCCACCGAGCAGCGTGGCGAGCAGTATCGCTGGGCGGCGGCCGTAACGGTCAGCGACCCAGCTCATGAGGTAGACGCCGAGCAGGATTTCGGCGCCGACCTGCAGCGCCTGGATCACCGCGTACTGGTAGATATCGATGATGTGGTTCGGGCGCCAGACGAATGGAAAGAGCCGCGCGCCGATGCCGTCAGTGTCGAATATGATGAAGCCCCAGGTGATTTCCACTAGAATGGCAAGTTGCCATTGCACCTTGGTCAGCGGCAGCCGATCGATGCGCGCAGCGATGTGACCATGTATGGCGTTCCGCTGTGCCATCGTCGTGTCGGCCATCAGTCTCCCCTCCGGTCAGTGGTATACTCCAGTGATCCGTGAAAACATGGTGGGGGACGGTCTATCTGGAGTCAATCAAGAGAGCCCTATCAGGAGGTGCGCATGCCGACACGTTTGACCGATGCTCAGCGCGCGGAGCTGGCGCGGACACTGCCAGGCTGGTCGCTGGTCAATGGCCGCGATGCGATTGAACGCAGTTTCCGGTTCCGTGATTTCAATGAGGCCTGGGGGTTCATGAACCGCGTCGCGCTGCTGGCGGAAAGCCAGAACCACCATCCCGACTGGTCCAATGTATGGAGCCGCGTGCGCATCGAGCTTTCCACGCACGACGCCGGCGGCCTCACTGATAATGACGTGAAGCTTGCGCAGGCCATCAACGCGCTGCTTGCCTGATGGAGCCAAGCTTCCCGGAACGCGCGCTGGCGATCCGTCGCGCCGCCGCGCGGCTGTGCCTGCGGCTCGGCTGGGCGCCGCTGCACGAAGTGGCGCTACCGAACGGTCGCCGCGCCGATATCCTTGCGCTGCGGCCGGACGGCTGCTTTGCCTGCATCGAGGTGAAGTCGGGCCCGCGGGATTACCTGACCGACCTGAAATGGCGGGACTACCGGGAGTTTGCCGATGCGCTGTTCTTCGCCGTCGACGTCGATTTCCCGCAGGAACTATTGCCGACGGAAACTGGACTGATCGTCGCGGCGGGGCTGGAAGCAGAGCTTCTGCGCGAAGCCCCAGCGCATCCGCTGGCCGGTGCTCGCCGCCGCGCGCTGCTGCACCGCTTCGCGCTCCTGGCGGCAGGCAGGCTTGCCACACTCGAGGATCCGGCCGGCGTGGCCGACATGCAGGCCGCGCTGCGGGTAGAGTGATCCGGGAAAGTAACCAAAATGAAAGGGCTGGCTGATTAGTTTGCCGAGGCCCGCTGCAGTGCAGATGCCGTCAGCTTGCCGGTCGGGCAGGAATTGGGGCCGCATGGACGAACCATCGATAGCAGAACTCGCCGGTCATTGCGCCGACGCCGTCTCCGTCTCCCGCCGCCGTTGCGGATCGACGCCGGCCTGGCCGGGTCAATTACACCAGCCCGACGCTCGTCGATATGCTGCGGGGACAACCGGACGCGACGGCCGAGCCGGCCGAAGCCACTGACGAACTCGAAGACGGCCTGGCTCCGGCGCGTGGTATTGTGCTCGGGGTGATGATCGGCGCAGTCATGTGGGGGACTTTGGCGGCATTCCTCTGGTTCTGGTTACACTGAAATCATGCGATAGAGGCGTCGCCCGCGCCCTTCAATCACGATCGGGCGCCCCGCCCGGAAACAGCGGACGGAAGGGTCGTGCTTCGTCCACCACCCGCTCGATGGACGGCCGGGCGAGCAACCGCGCGCGATAGGCTGCCACGTTGCGGCGCATGGCGCCGATCGGATGCACCCAATCGGCGTAGAACAGCGCCGGTGCCGCCGCACAATCGGCGAGGGTGAAGCCTTTGCCCACCGCCCATTCGCGATCCGCCATACGCGTCTCGAGCCAGTCGTAACACGTGTCGAGCATCGCGCGCGCCTCTTCGACGCCCTGAGCGTCGCGGCCATCTGCTGCGCGGAGGCGATCCGCCACGATCTTCTGGAGGGAGGCGTGGACGTAGTTGTCGAAGAAACGGTCGAGCAGCCGCACCTCCAGGCGCAAATCCGCATCAGCCGGAAGCAGCGGCCGCGGCCCCGGATAACGGCTGTCCAGATACTCCACGATGATGCTCGCCTCCGGCAGTGTCAGCCCGCTCGGTTCCTCGACCAGCACGGGAAAACGCCCGACCGGCCAGAGCCGCTTCCACTCGGCGGCGGCTTGCGGGTCTTCGAGCGTCCGCGCCGTGAACGGCGTGCCCGCCTCGTAGAGCGCGATCAGCGCCTTCCAACTGTACGAGGAGAAGGGATGATAATAGAGCGTCAGCGCCATATGCGCCCTCCCTCAGCTCAGGCTGTACCATCTTCCTATGCGGGCGAAGTCGACGTCGCCGCGTCGGAGGTCGGCTCAGCGGATCGGACGATGATATCCGGCCGCAACTCGGCGATCAGCACATCAGGCGCCTCGTCGGCGAAGGTGGTGACCAGGTCGACACTGGCGAGGCTCGCCAGCATGGCGGCCCGCGCCGCAACCGGCTGGGATGCGGCGGCGAGGGGTGCCTTCAGCCCCACAACCAGCCGGTCGCAAGCCTCACGCGCCTCCTCCAGCCGGTACAGATCGGGCGGCGCCAGCGCATCGAAGCAGCCGGCGATGAAACCTACCCGCCAGCCACGGTGATGCCAACGCTGCACGTGCTCCACCGCCGCCTCGGGTGAGACGATCTTGCGCAGCGCGCCGCCCTGGGGCGACAACGCCGTCAGCAGGTCCGCCTCGCGCGCCACCGCGGTGCCGATCTTCCCCACCACGACGCCGGCCGCGATATTGGCCAGCCGCACCGCGACCGGCAGCTCCAGCCGCGCCGCGATCCCGGCGGCCAATGTCGCCGCCGCTGTGTCCCCGGCACCGGCAATATCGTAGACCTCGACCGCCTCGGCGGGAAAATGCAGCGCACCGCTGTCGCTCAGCAGCGTCATGCCGTCGTTGCCTCGTGTGACCAGCACCGCGCCGAAGCCATGCCTCTGGCGGAGCGCCGTCGCGGCGGCCACGATGGCTGTCTCGTTGTCCACCCGCATCCCGGTCGCCTCCGCCAGGTCGGAGCGGTTGGGCATGATGATGTCGGCGCCTGCGTAGCCCGAATAGTCCGGCCCCTTGGGATCGACGATGACCGTCCGGCCCGCCTCTCGCGCCGCAGCGATCAACTGCGCCGGCAATTCGCCGCTGAACAGCCCCTTGCGATAGTCCGACAACACGGTAACCGAGGTCGCAGCCATCGCGTCGCGCGCGATCCGCAGCAGGCGTTCCGCCAGCCGAGGCTGGACCGGCGTCGTCTCCTCCCTGTCGGCGCGCAGCAGATGCTGGCCGGCGGCGAGGAACCGCGTCTTCAAGGTCGTGGTGCGGCCACTCTGCACCAGCAGCCACGGCTCCACGTTCGGCTGGCCGCCGATCAGGCCGGTGAGGTCCGAGCCAGCCTGGTCGTCGCCCACCACCGAAATGAAGGCCACCGCCGCGCCGAGCGCCGTGAGGTTGCGCACCACATTGCCAGCGCCGCCCAGCATGGCCAGCTCGCGCTCGATCGTCAGTATGGGGACGGGAGCCTCGGGACTGACGCGCTCCACCGTGCCGTAGATGTACCGGTCCAGCATGACGTCGCCGACCACCAGAACGCTGGTGCGGCCGAGCAGGCGTATGGCCGCCGCCAGACCGGCATCCGACTCGGTAGAGGTAGGATTTGCTGCTGGGCCATCCGTCATGTGCACGCCCTAGCGTGAGGATCGGGCCCGCGCAAGCAGATCGCGTCTAAGGTCGGGGCAACCTTACGCGGTGATGAACCCCAGCCTGTCCGCGTCCAGTACGACACAGGTCAGCACGCCACCCATCACGGCGCCGGTGTCGATGCCGATCCGGTTGGGCCGCACCACCGGCTCGTGCCGCGGCGTGTGCCCGTGCACCACCACCGCACCGAACGACGTCATTCCACGACAAGAACGGCTCCCTGATCCACATCAGGTCGTGACGGCTCTGCCGATCGAGCGGAATGCCCGGGCGAATGCCGGCGTGCACGAACAGGTAACCGCCGACCTCATGGCGCAGAGCAAGGTCGCGCAGGAACATCAGATGTGGCATTGGCAGGTAGCTTGGCCACTCCTTGGGCTGTGCCGAACGCGGCACTTTCCAGCTCTGCAACGAGTCTGCTCCGCCATTGGCCAGCCACAACTCCGTCATCTCGGTCTCGCCGGTGGCGAGCGCGGCCAGCATCATGTGCTCGTGATTGCCCATGAGATTGACCGTGGGTACGTCGGGCAGCGGATTGCCCGCCGCCAGCCGCGCCACCACGCCGGCGCTGTCCGGCCCGCGGTCGACGTAGTCGCCCAGATGCACCAGCACCGCTCCGGTCGTCGGCCGCGCCGCGAGATCTTCGGCGATCAGCCCATGCATCGCCTCCAGGCGATCGAGGCAGCCATGCACGTCGCCGATCGCGTAGACACGTTGACCGGGCGGCAGGCTCGCCGGAGCGGGGATGAAATCGATCATGGGCACAACCTAGGGCTCTGACTCACTCTCTGACTCACTCAGAGGCTACGGGCAATCTGTTGAGCTTGGCGAGATTGACGTGGCGAAAGCCCGTCCGATGCACTCGATCGGTAGTGGATCGGCAGAGTCGAATTCCGCGAGGTCGCACGAATCTGCCGCGGGAAAGAAGCGGTAGAGACAAGACTCTTGGTGATCTAATTACTAGAAGTATCACAAACTATATGCTCGCTTTAGTTGCTTCACGGCGAGCAGCGGGTCGATCTCTGTGTACGAATTCATTATTGCAAATGATCACAAAAATGATACCGTCTCAATTGGGCTGACCGCTCGATGTCAAAACGAGCGTTCGATCCGCGTGAGGTTGGTCTCGTGATATCCTGGAGCAAATCTTGATGCCTAGAGTGCTTGATCAGGGCGAGATCGATCGCTTCCGACGTGAGGGGTTTCTATCATTTCTTCCAGGCGTACCGCCCGCGGAGCTGAAGACTATTCGCGATACTTTGGTCGAGCTGCACCAGAAGGGCACCGGCTTCTCCGAGGGCGCTCAGTTTGACGCCATGGGGTTGGACGACGGTGTAGAGCCGCGGCGATTTCCGCAAATCCTGTATCCGCGCTCATTTGCACCGCATCTTGTCCGCACCGAGTTCTTCCGGGCGGCGCACGATATTGCGCGACAGCTCCTCGGTGAGGATGTGCGCTTCTCAGCGGACATCTCGCTGATGAAGCCCGCGCGGATCGGCGCGCCAACCCCCTGGCATCAGGACGAGGCCTATCACGATCCAAACTTCGAATACCACGAGGTGAGTTTCTGGCTTGCCCTGCAGCCGACTGACCAGACGAACAGCTGCATGCAATACATCCCTGGCTCTCATCTTGGCGAGGTGCTGCCACACGGCTTTCCGGGCGGCGACAGTAGGGTGCATGCGCTGGAATGCGTGGAAGGCTTTGATCCGGGCGCAGGTGTCGTCTGCCCCGTGCCGCACGGCGGGTGCATAATCCATGCAGGACGCACCTTGCATTTTGCCGGACCTAATGTGTCCGACACCGATCGCTACGCCTATGCGGTCATCTTCCATCTGGTGCCAACCGCGGCGCGACAGCCGCGCGTGTTCCCGTGGCGCAGGGAGCAGAAGACCGCTCGTGCCGAGCGGGAAAGGCTGTGGCGCCGGCGCGGTGGGTTGCTGGTGCACCTGTGGCGGCAGCGCTCGCGTGCGCGGCTGACCGATCCGGCAATCCTCCTGGCGGACATGCGGCGTGCCATCGCGGCGGTGCGGCAGACACGGAGTCGCCCCGAGTAGGACCCTTCGTCCGGTCGGCATGGCGTCCCCAATTCCTGATCGGCGACGGCGATCTGCCGGTTGCCGGCACGTCGTCCTGGCGGGTGGATGCCGTTGTCGAGCAGATTGTGTAGTGCCGCCGCCTTGAGCCGAGCGCCGCGGTTGATCATGTAGCGGCACACCCACGTCCGATGCTTCTCAGACCGGACCTGACGACGCAGGCCATGGCTGTTGCGATACGGATCGGGCCGCGTCATCGACTTGAGTTGCGGGGCGTTCAACTTTATGGGAGCAGCCCCAAGTTCGCGGCCATGCGAGCCAGGCACGACCAGCATACAGGAGCGCCGGCCGCCATAGGCCCGTGAAGCGTGGTCGATTACAACGGTTCACGCTTGCGCTATCCCGATTCTTCAGAGGGTTATGATGGATGAGCGGCTGACAACGGGGGCAGGCAAGGCGGAATTTTCCTCCGTCATGGACGCCATCCGCGTACGCAACCTGACCAAGCGCTACGCCGAGACCCTGGCGGTGGACGATGTCACGTTCGCTGTACCGGCAGGGGCGACCGTCGGGCTGCTGGGCGGCAACGGCGCCGGCAAGACCACCACGATCGCCATGCTGCTCGGCCTGCTGATCCCCACCGCGGGCTCGATCGAGGTGCTCGGTCACGATATGGCGCGCGACCGGTTCGCCGCGCTGGCGCGGATGAATTTCTCCTCGCCCTACGTGTCGCTGCCGCAGCGGCTGTCGGTCGCGGAGAACCTGCGGGTCTACGGCCACCTTTACAACGTCGCCCGCCTGGAGCACCGCATCGCCGAGCTATCCGTGGAACTCGACCTGGCCGACCTGCTCAACCGCCCGGCTGGCAAGCTGTCGGCCGGCCAGAAGACCCGAGTGGCCCTGGCCAAGGCGCTGATCAACCGGCCGGAGCTATTGCTGCTCGACGAGCCCACGGCCAGCCTGGACCCCGATACCGGCGACTGGGTCCGCACCTGGCTGGAGCGCTATCGCCACGAGAGCGGCTGCACCATCCTGCTCGCCTCGCACAACATGGCCGAGGTGGAGCGGCTGTGCTCCCACGTGCTGATGCTGAAGCGGGGTCGCATCGTGGATCAGGGCAGCCCACAGGAGCTGCTGGATCGCTACCGCCGCGAGGACATGGAGGAGGTGTTCCTGGACATCGCCCGCGACCGCCGCCGCGCGGTGGCGCCGGCATGACTCGCGCCTCCGCCCGCCGCGTCTGGGGCCTGATGTACCGGCACCTCGCGCTGTACCGCCGCTCCTGGCCGCGGCTGCTCGAGCTGGCCTACTGGCCCGTTCTCCAGATGTGCATCTGGGGCTTCACCGCCAGCTTTCTCGCGTCCCGCATGGGTAGCCCCGCCGCACTGGCCGGGGCGACTCTGCTGGGCGGCGTGCTGCTGTGGGAGGTCGCGCTGCGCAGCCAGATGGGCGTGGCGATCAGTTTCATGGAGGAGATGTGGTCGCGCAACCTGGGCCACGTCTTCGTCAGTCCGATGCGCCCCTGGGAACTGGTGGCGGCACTGATCCAGATATCGCTGATCCGCACCGCCGCCGGCGTGTTGCCGGCAATCCTCGTCGCCTGGCTGCTGTACGCCTACAACCTGTTCGCGATGGGGCCGGTCGTGGTGCTGTTCTTCATGAACCTGATGATCATGGGCTGGGCGGTGGCGCTGGGCGTGGTGTCGCTGATCCTGCGCCACGGTGCCGGCGCAGAGGCGCTGGCCTGGTCGGTGCTGTTCGGCCTGACGCCGTTCTCGGCGGTGTTCTATCCGGTCGCCGTGCTGCCCAAGGTGCTACAGCCGATCGCCCTGGCCCTGCCCTCTGCGCATGTGTTCGAGGGCATGCGAGGCATTCTGCTCAATGGCGTGGTGCGTTGGGATCACCTGGTCGCCGCCTTCGCGCTGAACGCCGTCTGGCTGGCCGGAGCGGCGCTCCTGTTCAGCCGCCAGTTCCGTCAGGCGCGACTGCGCGGGGCGTTGCTGAGCATCGGCGAATGACACCCACGCCTCTCCCCTCGCGGGAGGGGACCGGGGGGAGGGAGCCCCTTGAAGCCGCATGACCGAAACGCACTTCTGGCTGATCCGCCACGCCATCGTCGACGAGAACGCCCGCGCCATGTTGTACGGCATCATGGACGTGCCGTTGTGCGAGACCAGCCTGCTGGAACAGGCCCCGATGTATCGCGCGCTGGCCGCGCGGCTGCCGCGCCCCGCGGCCTGGAAGGTCACGCCGCTCTCGCGGACCCGCCGCACGGCCGAGGCGATCTTCGCCGCCGGCTATCCGCGCACCGAGCCGGAGGTCGAACCGGACCTGATCGAACAGAGCCTGGGCGAATGGCAGGGCCTGCCGCACGCCGAATTGCCCGCGCGGCTGACCCTGCCGAAGCACGCCTTCTGGCCACTCGGGGGCCATGAGCGGCCGCCCGGCGGCGAAACCCTGGCGGAGGTGATCGAGCGGGTCGGCGCCGCCCTCGAACGATTGGCCGCGCAGCATCAGGGCGAGGACGTGGTCATCGTCAGCCACGGCGGTGCCATCCGCGCCGCGGTGGCGCACTGCTTGCGCATCGGTCCCGACAACGCCCTGCATCTGTCGGTGCAAAACCTGTCGCTGACGCGCCTGGAACGCAGCCTGGAAGGTTGGCGGGTCGTCTGCGTCAACGAGCTACCGGGATATTGAGCACAATGCCGCTGCGAATCCGCGCAAAGGGAGTATGCAGATCGCGAATTGAGGAGGCGATGATGGTCCGGATCCTGCTGTTTGCAGTCATGCTGGCTGTGCTGCCATGGCTGGCGCCACGCCCGGCGCACGCCCAGGGCGACGAGCAGACCTTGGTGGACCGCGCGACCCTCGCTGTCCAGGAGATGGCGAACCAGACGCTGTCGGAAGATCCGCGCAAGATGCTGAGCCGGGCGCGTGCCGTGATGATCTGCCCGCGCGTGTTCAAGGCGGGCTTCATTCTGGGTGGTGAAGGCGGCGCCTGCGTGTTGCTCGCGCGCGCCGGCAACGGCACCTGGTCCTACCCCGCGTTCTACGGCATGGGCAGCGGCAGCATCGGCTTCCAGATCGGCATCCAGGACGCCCAGTTCGTCATGATGATCATGACCGAGAAGGGACTGCACGCCATCCTGAACAGCCAGTTCAAGTTGGGTGCCGATGCCTCGCTCGCCATCGCCACGATCGGCGCCGGAATCCAAGGTTCCACCACCGGGGCGCTGGGCGCCGACATCATCGCCTTCTCGCAGACGCGCGGCCTGTATGGCGGCGTTTCGCTGGAAGGCAGCCTGATGGGCCAGCGCACCAGCTGGAACAACGCGTATTATGGCCACGAGATGGGCGCGCGGCAGATCGTGATGGACATGCAGGGCTCCAACCCTGGTGCGGACCCGCTGCGTGATGTGCTGACCCGCTACGGCAGCGGTGAGCAGAAGCAGGCCGCGGCGCCGGCTGCGGCACCCGCGGATTACCAACCGCCTCCGCCGACCGACAACGCACCGACCCAGTTGCAGCCGCGCGGGCAAGTGCAGCAGCAGTCCCTGCCGCCGCCGAAGTAGCCTCGCGCTGGCGCCGGAGTGTCGCTGCAACATCTTGCGGCGCTCTGGCTGCTGCTCGTGCTGGCCGGCTGCCAACAGGGCTCCGGCTGCGATCTCGTCAAGGTCACCCAGGTGCCGCTCGAACCAAGAGGCGGAGTGTTCGCGGTCCCGGTCTCCGTCAACGGCCGGATGATAAACATGGTGCTCGACACTGGTGCAAAGGCAAACCTGCTCACAGATGCGGCGGCCGAACGTCTAGGTGTCGTCCGCGATGGGCGAACCGCGACAATAGTGACCGGAGTGACTGGCGGATCGTTGCGTGCTGATGCCCGGCTCGACAGCATGTCATTGGGCGGTGTGCCGCTCTCGGTGGACCGAATATCGGTGAATTCCTATCCGGGCTTTGACGGTGTGCTCGGCCTGGCCAGCCTGAAGGATTTCGATCTTGACATTGACGCGCCGAACCGTGAGCTCACGCTGTATCGCGTTCGCACGTGCGAACGCGCGGACCCGCCATGGAGCGAGCCGTCTGTGGCGATCGCAGGTCCATCGACCAGGATGGGCTGGCTGGCGATACCGTTTGAAATCGACGGCGTTGCAGGTACCGCCGTGGTTGACACCGGCACATCCTTCACAATGATCACCCCGGGGTTGTCCAGGCGCCTTGGCCTGACCGAGCAGGCGCTGGCGAATGATCGGATCCTGAAACTCCACGTCATCGCCGGTGAAGATGCGCAGGCGCGAGTCCACCGCTTTCAGACCATGCAGATCGGTCCGCTGACGCTGCACGATGTGTCCGTTGAGGTCCTTGCCAAGAAGCTGCCCGCGCTGGGCGGCGGACTGTCTTTCAGCGAGGCATTGATCGGCCAAAATGTCCTGAGGCACCGGCGCCTCTGGTTCTCGTTCGCGACCGACCGCCTGTACATCGCGCGCACTGCGGATGGCGCGCCGGCGGGCGAGCCGGTGACCCCTGGCAACTGACGCCTACACCCGGTAGTCTCCTGCGCCATGGCTGCGACGCCGCCGTTCTGGAAGACGAAGACATTGGAGCAGATGTCCCGCGACGAGTGGGAATCGCTGTGCGATGGCTGCGGCCGCTGCTGCCTGCACAAGTTGCGCGATGACGACACCGGCGCGCTGTCGTTCACCAATATCGCGTGCCGGCTGCTCGATCTGCACAGTTGCCGTTGCAGCGACTACGCGCATCGCCGTCGCCGTGTGCCGGACTGCGTGGCCCTGACGCCGGCCGAAGTGCGCGCGATCGACTGGCTGCCGCCCTCGTGCGCCTATCGCCGCCTCGCCGAGGGCAAGGATCTCGCATGGTGGCATCCGCTGGTATCCGGCGATCCCGACACGGTGCACGAGGCCGGTATCTCGGTGCGCGACCGTGCCGTCGACGAGCGCAAGGCCGGACCGTTCGACCACCACATCGTCGATTGGCCCGGCCGCATGCCGCGCGCCAAACGTTAGTCACAGGAGTAAGCACGATGATGAAGGATGCCTTGTTCGCCGGGGTGAATGCTGCCGTACTGACGCCTATGCGCGCCGACCTGTCGGTGGATCTCGATCGCATGGCAGCACATTGTCGCTGGCTGCTGGCGAATGGCTGCGACAACCTCGGCGTCCTTGGTACCACGGGTGAAGCGAACAGCATCGGTATCAGCGAGCGTCTCGACATCCTGCCGGGACTGGTGACGCACGGCATTCCCGCGGCGAAGATGCTGCCGGGCACCGGCGTGACGGCGCTGACCGATACCGTGCTGCTGACGAAGCAGGCAGCGGAGGCCGGCTGTCGCGGTGCTCTGCTGCTGCCACCGTTCTATTACAAGAACCCGACCGATGACGGGCTGTTCGCGTATTTCTCCGAGGTGATCAACCGCGTCGGCGGCAGCATCAAATACTATCTCTACAATTTCCCGCAGCAGTCGGCGGTGCCGTTGGGAGTCGATCTGATCGGACGGCTGCTGACGGCGTTTCCCGGCACGCTGAAGGGCGTGAAGGACAGCAGCGGCAACTACGAGAACGGCCGCGCCTCCGTGCAGAACTTCGCGCGCGATGGCTTCGAGGTGTACGCCGGTGACGACACGTTGCTGCGTCCGCTCCTGCAGGTCGGCAGCGCCGGCTGCATCACCGCGGCGGCAAATGTGAACTCGCCGATCGCGGCGCAGGTATACGCGAACTGGGACAACGACCTTGGCGCCCGCATGCATGAAACGCTGAGTGCGACACGCAAGGCAATCGTCGCGGCTCCCGCGGCAATACCGGCGTTGAAGGCGCTGATGGCGCGCCACACCGGCGATGCTGCATGGCAATATATGCGTCCGCCGCATCTCAAGCTGACCGGCGAGCAGCAGGCAAAACTGTTCACCGCATTCGACGCGAGCGGCGTGCAACTGGCGCGGGCTGCATAGCACGCACTCCAGACGGCCAACCAAACTGGTTGACGAATCGGCTGCATCTGCCCTTTGTGGGCAGAATGGAATGGCCGCGATCTGAAACGCTGACTCTTCCAAGCGGTCCGACGCGCGTCGAATGGCGCCGTAATCGTCGTGCAAGACGCGTCAGCCTGCGCATCGACCCATGTGGCGGTGGCGTTGTTGTCACGTTGCCGATACGCGCGGGTCGCGGCGCCGGTGTCGCGCTGTTGATGAACCACGCGGAATGGGTGGCGAACCGTTTGGCCGCGCTCCCTGACGCGTTGCCATTCGTCGATGGCACATTGGTGCCGATCGGCGATGTGCCGCACCGGATTCGTCATGTGCCCCAACTGCGCGGCGGCGCGTGGTTGCAGGATGGCGAACTGCATGTCAGCGGTGCGCCGGAATTCCTGCGGCGTCGTGTGATGGATTTCCTGCGCGCCGAGGCGCTGCGGCGGTTATCGGCATTGGTGGTTGCCAAGACCGCGACACTCGGCGTGACCGCCCGGCGCATCTCGGTCAAGGACACGCGTAGCCGTTGGGGCAGTTGTGCCGCCGACGGCTCGCTGGCGTTCAGTTGGCGCCTGGTCATGACGCCGGAGTCCGTGCAGGACTACGTCGCGGCACATGAGGTCGCACATTTGAAGCACCTGAACCACGGCAAGCGCTTCTGGCAACTCGTCGATCGCCTGACGCCGCACGCGTCAACCGCTATCCCATGGCTTCAGGCTGAAGGGTTCCGGCTGCTGCGCGTTGGCTAAAGCGTGATGACCGAAGGCGGAATCGCCGGAGGTCTGAATCACGCGATCAAACAAAGAGCAAGCACGGGATGAGCGCGCCTTTGAGCGTTCATCCCGCGCTAAAGCGTGATGACCGAAGGCGGAATCGCCGGAGGTCTGAATCACGCGATCAAACAAAGAGCAAGCACGGGATGAGCGCGCCCTTGAGCGTTCATCCCGCGCTAAAGCGTGATGACCGAAGGCGGAATCGCCGGAGGTCTGAATCGCGCGATCAAACAAAGAGATAGCACGGGATGAGCGCGCCCTTGAGCGTTCATCCCGCGCTCGAGCGTGATGACCGAAGGCGGAATCGCCGGAGGTCTGAATCGCGCGATCAGACACAGCTAATGTCCCTCGGCCGCCATCAGTTGGACGTTCCAGCCGCCGCCCAGTGCCGCGATGAGCGCGACACTCGCGACCAGGCGAGACTGCTGCACCGCCAGCTGCGACTGCTGGTCGGCCAGCAGCGTGGTCTGTTCAGTAATGACGCTTGTATAGGCGACCGTGCCGGTGCGATACTGGTTGAGCGTCACGTCGACCGCGCGCTGCGCGGCACCGACGGCAATCGCCTCGGCGCGTGCCTGCTGCTCCAGGATGCGCAGCGAGGACAACTCGTCCTCCACCTGCTGCAACGCTGTCAGCACCACCTGACGATAGTTGGCAACGCTCTGATCGTAGGTCGCGCGTGCCGCCGCCACTGCGGCTGAACGCAGGCCGCCTTCGAACACCGGCTCGCTCGCGGCGCCACCGAGCGACCACACACGATTGGCCGTCGTGAACAGCTGCGACAGCGGACTGCCGATGAAACCGCCCAGCACCGACAGCGAGATGTCCGGATAGAACGCCGCCACCTGCACGCCGATCAGCGCGTTCTCCTGCTGCATCTGGCGCTCGGCCGCGGCGATATCAGGGCGACGTTGCAGCAGCGTGGACGGCAATCCCGGCGGCATCACCGGCACCAAGGACGTGAGCAGCGCAGGCGCTATGGTAAGTTCGGCCGGTGCGTGTCCGGTGAGTACCGCGATGGCGTGCTCGAAGATCGCGCGCTGCACGCCGACGCCCACAAGCTGCGCGCGAGTGCCTTCCAGCTGCGCCTGCGCGGTCACCACATCCGCTGAGGATACGGTGCCGGCGGCATGCTGATTCTGCACGATCTGGAGCGAACGTTCGAACGCCGCCACGGTCTGGCGCAGCAGATCGGCCAGCGAGTCCTCGGCACGCAGATCGAAGTAATCGGTCGCCAGAGTCGCCTGTGCCGACAGCCTGGCATTGGCGAGATCTGCCTCGCTGACCTGCGCCGCCGCTTTCTGGCTTTCGATCTGTCGTCGGATACGGCCCCAGACATCGAGGTCCCAACTGATCGTACCCTCCACGGTATATTGCGTGTGAGGCGCGCCGCCGCCACCCAGCAACGAGCCGCTGGACGTGCTGCTCGATTTGTTGCCTCCCAGTCCCGAACCGCGTGTCGCGGTCCCGCTGACTGTGGCGACCGGAAACAGAACTCGCTTGCGCCTCCTGCACCAGCGCCTGTGCATTGCGGTAAGAAGCCTCGAATTGCTTGATCGTCTGGTTGGAGACGTCGACCTGACTTGCGAGGCGATCGAGTTCCGGATCATGATAGACAGACCACCAGGGTCCGCGATCAGCCGCATCCTGCGGTGCCGCCACCGTCCAGCCCCGCAACTCCTTATAGGCGACCGACACCGGCGCATCCGGCCGCTGATAGTCCGGCCCCACCATGCAGGCGGACAGCGAAAACGCAAACAGCGGCGACAGGATTGCGCGCGGAACCCCGGAGTGGAAGCAGCGCGGAGTCATTCTGCCGCTTCTGACGTGCCGCTGATGCCGGGAAACGCCTGCCGCCAGCGGCGCCGCATCGCGAGGCGGAAGCGATCGAGGTACAGATACAGCACCGGCGTGGTGTACAGAGTCAGCGCCTGGCTCAACATTAGCCCGCCCACGATGGCGATACCCAGAGGGCGCCTGATTTCGCCACCGTTGCCGAAGCTGATGGCCAGCGGCATCGCACCCAGCATCGCCGCGCAAGTGGTCATCATGATCGGCCGGAAGCGCAGCAGCGAAGCCTCGAAAATGGCATCGCGTGGCGTCAGATTGCGCTCGCGCTCAGCCTCCAGCGCAAAATCGATCATCAGGATGGCGTTCTTCTTCACGATGCCGATCAGCAGGATCACCCCGATCAGCGCAATGATGCTGAACTCCGTGTTGAACAGTAGAAGCGCGAGCACTGCACCGACACCGGCAGACGGCAATGTGGACAGGATCGTGATGGGATGGATCGTGCTCTCGTACAGGATGCCAAGCACGATGTAGACCGCGACAAGCGCCGCGACGATCAGCAGCGGCTCGCTGGCGAGCAAATCCTGGAAGGTGCGCGCGGTGCCCTGGAAACTGCCGTGGATGCTCGCCGGCATGCGGATCTGCCGCGTGGCCAGCTCAATCGCCTGCGTCGCATCGCTCAGCGACTTCCCCGGTGCCAGATTGAACGAAATCGTCGTCGCGACGAATTGCTCCTGGTGGTTCACCGCGAGCGGCGTGTTGCCTGGTCCGTAGTGGGTGAACGCGGCGAGCGGCACCATCGTCTCCTTGCTGGTGCTCACCGCCGCACCCGAGGAGGCGCTGCCCTTGCCGGTGTTGGCCAAAGCGTTGGTCGCGGCGTTGCGCGACGAGCTGCCGGCGATGGCGGCGGCAGCCGCCGCGGCTGTGGTCGGGTTCGTGGTTGTCGTCGCGGCGACAGTTCCCACCACGGCGTTTGTTGTCTCGGTGCCGCTGGCATTGCCTCCCGCGGTGCTGACATAGATGTCCTTCAGCGTCTCAGGGCTTTGCCAGTATCGCGGCGCCACCTCCATCACCACGTGGTACTGGTTGAGTGCGCTGTAGATGGTGGAAACCTGCCGCTGTCCGAACGCGTCGTACAGCGTGTTGTCGATCTGCGCCGCGGTCACGCCCAACCGGCTCGCGGTCGAACGGTCGATGACCAGATCGGTCTCCAACCCCTTCTGCTGCTGATCGGTGTTGACGTCACGCAACACCGGGTTGTTCTGTAGTACGTTCAGAAGCTTCGGTGCCCACTCGTACAGCTGCGATGCGCTGTCTCCTTGCAGCGTGTACTGATAGGCCGCATTGCTCTGGCGACCCCCGACACGAATGTCCTGCACTGGCTGAAGGAACAGTTGCGCGCCGGGCACCGCTCCCAATGAGCGGCGCAGACGTCCCATCACCGCATTGATGTTGCCGCGCTGCGCGATCGGCTTGAGGGCGACGAACACACTGCCGGTGTTGGACTGACCGCCGGCGCCACCGCTGCCCTGTCCGGTAAAGCCGACCACGCTCGCCACCGCGGGATCGCTCCGCACGATCGCCACCATCTGGTCGAGCTTCTGCTGCATCGCCTGGAATGACGTGCTCTGGTCGGCCTGCATGCTGCCGATCAGCCGGCCGGTGTCCTGCAACGGGAAGAAGCCTTTGGGGATGATGACGAACAGCCACACGTTCAGGCCGACCGCGACGGCCAGGACCAGCATGACCAGCAGGCCGTGCCGCAGCGCCCAGCCGAGTGTCCGGCCATAGAGGTCCACCGCACGGTCGAACAGCGTGCGCCGCTGCTCCTCGCGTTTTGGCGTCGGCCGCAGGAACAGCGCGCACAGCATCGGCGTGGTGGTGAGCGAGATCGCCAGCGACACCATGATCGCGAGCGACAGGGTCAGGGCGAATTCGCGGAACAGCCGGCCGACGATGCCGCCCATCAGCAGGATCGGGATGAACACGGCGATCAGCGACAGGCTGATCGAGATCACCGTGAAACCGACCTCCCGGGCGCCGAGTAGCGCGGCCTGCACGCGCGGAACGCCGGCTTCCAGGTGCCGCGAGATGTTCTCCAGCACCACGATCGCATCGTCCACCACGAAGCCGGTGGCGACCGTCAGAGCCATCAGCGACAGATTGTCCAGACTGAAGCCCAGCAGATACATCGTTCCGAATGTGCCGATGATCGAAACCGGAACCGCGACCGACGGTATGAGCGTGGCGCGCACATTGCGCAGGAACAGGAACACCACCAGGGTGACCAGGATCACCGCGATGATCAGCGTGGCCTCGGTATCCTGCAATGACGCGCGGATCGTGGTGCTGCGGTCATTGGCGATGCTGACATTGATGTCGCTGGGCATCGCCGCCTCGAGCTGCGGCAGCGACGACTTTACCGCATCGACCGTGTCGATGATGTTGGCACCGGGTTGTCGGAACAGGATCACCAGCACGGCCGGCTGACCGTTCGCCACGCCCTCGTTGCGCAGGTTCTCCACCGAATCCTGCACGTCGGCCATATCCGACAGCCGCACCGGCGCGCCATTGCGATAGGCGATGATCAGCGGCCGGTAATCGGAGGCCTTGTTCGCCTGATCGTTGGTGTAGATCTGGTAGTGCCGCGCTCCGTCCTCGATCGAACCTTTCGGACTGTTGGCATTGGCCGAGGCCAGCGCGGCGCGAACGTCCTCCAGCCCTATGCCGTACTTGAAGAGTGCCTGAGGATTGAGTTCCACACGCACCGCCGGCAACGCGGAACCGCCGATGATCACCTGGCCGATGCCGTCGATCTGCGACAGCCGCTGCTCCAGCACGTTACTGGCAGCGTCGTACATCTGTCCGCGCGTCAGCGTCTTCGACGTGAGCGCAAGGATCATGATCGGCGCATCGGCGGGGTTGACCTTGCGGTAGGTCGGATTGCTGCGCAGCGAAGTCGGCAGGTCGGCACGCGCCGCGTTGATCGCCGCCTGCACATCGCGCGCCGCGCCATCGATGTCGCGATCCAGGCCGAATTGCAGGACGATGCGCGCCTGACCGACCGAGCTGGTCGAGGTCATCTCGGTCACGTCGGCGATCTGCCCGAGATGCCGTTCCAGCGGGCTGGCGACGCTGGTCGCCACGGTCTCCGGGCTTGCACCCGGCAATTGCGCCTGCACCGAGATGGTAGGGAAATCCACCTGCGGCAGCGGCGCGACCGGCAGCCTGCTGAAGGCGAACAGTCCGGCCAGCGCGATGCCGATCGTCAGCAGCGTGGTCGCCACCGGACGACCGATGAACGGCGCCGAGAGGTTCATGTCGGTGCCGGCGGCGGGTTGTCATCGGCCAGTTGTTCCGGTCCGCGTCGGGTCATGCGCACGGCGAGGCGGTCGAACAGCAGATAGATCACCGGCGTGGTGAACAGCGTCAGCACCTGGCTGACGATGAGTCCGCCGACGATGGCCACACCGAGCGGCCGGCGCAGTTCCGATCCGGTGCCATGGCCCAGCATCAACGGCAGCGCACCGAGCAGCGCGGCCATCGTGGTCATCAGGATTGGCCGGAAGCGCAGCAGCGCGGCCTGATGGATTGCCTCGCGCGGCGGCTTGCCTTCCTCGCGCTCCGCCTCCAGCGCGAAGTCGATCATCATGATCGCGTTCTTTTTGACGATGCCGATCAGCAGGATGATGCCGATGATCGAGATCACGTCGATGTCGTCGCCGGCGATCAGCAGCGCCACCAGCGCGCCCGCACCGGCCGAGGGCAGCGTGGAGAGTATCGTCACCGGGTGGATGAAGCTTTCATACAGCACGCCCAACACGATGTAGACGGTGGCGATTGCCGCCAGCACCAGCAGCAGTTCGTTGGACAGCGACTTCTCGAGTGCCGCGGCGGCACCCTGGAACGCCGTGATGAAGCTCTCCGGCAGGCCCACGTCCTTCTCCGCCTGCCGGACATCCGCGACCGCGGCGCCGAGTGACGCACCCGGCGCGGTGTCGAACGAGATGGTGGTGGCGGGGAACTGGCCGAGATGGTTGATCGCCAGCGGCCCGGATTGCTGCTCGACATGCACGATCGCCGACAGCGGCACCTGGCCGTTTGCCGCGACCGACGAAGGCAGGCGGATGGTGTTGAGACTCGCCAGTGACTGCTGGAGATCGGGCGCCGCCTCCATGATGACGCGATACTGATTGGACTGGGTGTAGATGGTCGAGATGATGCGTTGGCCGAACAGGTCGTACAGCGCGTTGTCCACCGTGGCCGGTGTAATGCCGAAGCGCGCCGCGGTGGACCGGTCGATCACCAGGTTCACAGTCAGGCCCTGCTGTGAAAGGTCGCTGGCCACATTGGCAAAAGCCGGCGACTGCTCCAATCGCTGCACCAGCTTCGGAACCCAGGTCTGGAATGCCGCGGCGTTTGGGTTCTCCAACACGAACTGGTATTGCGTGCGGCTGATCGAGGAATCGACCGTCAGGTCCTGCACCGGTTGTAGATACAGCGTGACGCCGGCAATGCCTTCGGTCTCCTGACGGATACGGCGCGCAATCCCGGTGGCGTCCAGCGTGCGCTGGTCCTTCGGCTTCAGGTTGATCAGGAACCGGCCGGTGTTGAGCGTCAGGTTCTGTCCATCAACGCCGATGAACGAACTCAGGCTGACGACGTCCGGATCCTTCAGGATCGCATCGGCCAGCTCCTGCTGGTGCTGCGCCATCGCATCGAACGACGAACCCTGTGCGGCAACCGAGATGCCCTGGATCGCGCCGGTGTCCTGCACCGGAAAGAAGCCCTTCGGCACGATGACGTACAGCCAGATCGTCACGCACAGCGTGGCCAAGGCGATCAGCAACGTCAGCGGCTGGTGGTCGAGCACGACGTTGAGCGAGCGATCGTAGCGCGCCACCACCCAGTTGAACGCGCGCTCCGCTTGTAGATCGAAGCGCGAGCGCTGCGATGCCGGCCGATGGCGCACCAGCCGCGCGCACATCATCGGCACCAGCGTCAGCGCCACGATGGCGGAGATCACGATGGTGACTGACAACGTGATGGCGAACTCATGGAACAGCCGCCCGACGACGTCGCCCATGAACAGCAGCGGGATCAGTACCGCGATCAGCGACACGGTCAGCGATATGATGGTGAAGCCGATCTGCTGGGCACCTTTCAGCGCGGCTTGCAACGGGTTCTCGCCCATCTCCACGTAGCGTGCGATGTTCTCGATCATCACGATCGCATCGTCCACCACGAAGCCGGTGGAGATCGTCAGCGCCATCAGCGACAGGTTGTCGAGGCTGAAGCCGAACAGGTACATCACCGCCAGCGTGCCCACGATGGACAGCGGCACGGACAGGCTGGGGATCACCGTCGCCGGCAGGTTGCGCAGGAACAGGAAGATCACCAGCACCACCAGCACGACCGCCAGCCCCAGTTCGAACTCCACGTCAGTGACCGAGGCGCGGATGGTCGTGGTGCGATCGGTCAGCACCGCGACATCGATCGCCGACGGCAGCGTCGCCTGCAAATCCGGCAGAAGCTTCTTGATGTTGTCGACCACCTGGATGACGTTGGCGCCCGGCTGGCGCTGGATGTTCAGGATCACCGCTGGCGTACGGTTCCCCCAGGCGGCAAGTTTGGTGTTCTCGGCGCCCTGCACCACGGTCGCGACATCGATCAGCCGCACCGGTGCGCCGTTGCGATAGGCGACCACCAGCTTGCTGTAGTCGGCGGCGCTGGTGATCTGGTCGTTGGCGTTGATCGTGCTGGCCTGGCGCGGGCCGTCGAAGTTGCCTTTCGGCGTGTTGACGTTCGCATTGCCGAGCGTGGTGCGCAGATCATCGATGTTCAGCCCATAGGCGGCGAGCGCGCGCGGATTGACCTGGATACGCACCGCCGGCCGCTGGCCGCCGCCGATGCTGACCAAGCCGACACCGGGCTGCTGCGAGATCTTCTGCGCCAGCCGCGTGTCGGCATAGTCCTCCACCTGCGGCAGCGGCAGCGTCTTCGACGTCAGCGCCAGAGTCAGGATTGGCGCATCCGCCGGATTGACCTTGGCGTAGATAGGCGGTGCGGGCAGGTCAGACGGCAGCAGGTTGCCCGCGGCATTGATCGCGGCCTGCACTTCCTGTTCGGCGATGTCGAGACTGAGGTCCAGGCTGAACTGCAAGGTGATCACCGACGCCCCAGCCGAGCTGACCGACGACATCTGATTGAGGCTCGGCATCTCGCCGAATTGCCGCTCGAGCGGCGCGGTGACCGAGGACGTCATCACCTCCGGACTGGCACCTGGGTAGAAGGTCTGCACCTGGATAGTGGGGTAATCCACTTCCGGCAGCGCGGAGACCGGCAGGAAGCCGTAGGCGACGATGCCGACAAGCAGGATCGCGAGCATCAACAGCCAGGTGCCGACGGGACGCAGGATGAACAGGCGCGACGGATTCATGCGGCGATCGCGCCAGGGCGCACTCTGTCAGTCACTGCGCCGGCTTGCCGCCGCGTTGATGCTGCGGCGTGGGCGACCCGCCGGCCGCCTGTGTCGCGGGCGGCGGTATCGTCACCTTCTGCCCGTCGCGCAGCCGATCCGTGCCATCGGTCACCACGCGATCGCCCGCCGACAGACCGGAAATAACCTCGGAGTACGCGCCGTCCGTCGGACCGAGCTTGATCGGACGCACGCTCACCGTGTCGTCCTGGTTGATCACGTAGACGAATGTCCCAGGCGCGCCCTGCTGCACGGCGGCAACCGGCGCGCGCACGACGTTGTGCAGCGTATCCACCAGCAGACGCGCGTTGACGAACTGGTTGGGGAACAGCGCGAAATCCTGGTTCGGGAAGGTCGCACGCATGTTCACCGTGCCGGTCGTCGTGTTGATCTGGTTGTCGACGCTGGTCAGCGTGCCGCTGGCAAGCAGGGTGGTGTTCGACCGGTCGTACGCCTGCACCGACAGTTCAGCGCCGCCGATCAGTTGCTTCATCACGGACGGCAGATTGTCCTCGGTCACCGAGAACACCACCGAGATCGGCTGTTCCTGGGTGATCACCACGATCCCGTTGGTATCGCTGGTCTGTACGTAATTGCCGGCATCGACCTGACGCAGTCCGACGCGGCCGGTGACCGGTGAGACGATATGGCAATAGGCGACGTTCAGTTTGGCGCTGTCTATCTGCGCCTGATCGGACTGCACCGAACCCTGATATTGCCCGACCAGGAAGGCTTGGTCGTCTGCCTGCTGCTTCGCGATGGAGTCCTGCCGCGCCAGCGTCTGATAGCGCTTCAGATCGGCCTGCGCCTGCCCAAGCAGCGCCTGGTCGTGCGACAGCGTCCCTTGTGCCTGCTCGAGCGCAACCTTGTAAGGGCGATCGTCGATCTGCGCCAGGAAATCGCCTTGCTTCACTGTCTGACCTTCCTGGAAGGCCACGGCGACGAGTTGGCCGTTGATCTGCGTTCGCACCGTCACATTGGCCAGCGGCGTGACGGTGCCGAGTTCATTCAGGATGATGCGGATGTCGCCGGTGCCGACCGTCTCGGCCCCCACCGGTTGCGGCGCGGTCTCGGCGTTGCGGCCGGCACCGGCTCGCTCGGTCTGCGGCGCGCGGTGCAGGAACCAGTAAGCGCCGCCCAGGGCCACGAGCAGTACGACGACGAGACCGAACCACGCCCGTGCCCGCGAACGCCGTACGACGGGTGGCGCAGGTCCGCGGGACAGCGGCGCCTGCCTTATTTCCGCCTGAGGGCTATCTACGCGTTCATCCATGGGCTTGGTGGGAACCTGCTGCGTTCGGCGGGAACCGCAATCGCTCGGACCGGCTCAGCGACGGCAAACGTTAGGAGTAGGCAAGGCAATTGCTCAAGAGTCCCGTCGTAAGGTGTCATCGATATCATCAACCCGTTATCCGCCCGCAACTCCCGGCGTCGGCAGCAGATGCATGTAGCGTCCCGGCGGGGCCTCGCCTATGGATACACCGCGTTCGTTGCAAAAATATACGACGCAGCAGCACTCCGGAAGGTTCAGTTACAAAGATCACGCGGAACATCGGTGCCGGGCCACCATTGCGCCCGTGACTTTGCGTCAGCCTATGCGCATGGTGCGCATCAGGCTGCGCACCTGCCCCTTGGGTGACGCAGGACGCCCCGCCCTGTAGTGTTCCGGTGGGTAATCACTCGCGTCCGGCACAAAGAGGGACCATGGGAGGAACCACCACCGCCGTCAGACCGGCCGCAGTGCGTGCTGCACAGGGCGGCCTGTCCGGCACGACAGGCGCCCAGCGTTGGCTCGATCGGCAATTCGTTCGGTTGGCCGTGTTGCCGACCACCGCGATGATGCTCTTGGTCTTCGGCGTCCCGCTGCTGTTCTCCCTCTATCTCAGTTTCGAGGGCTGGTCGCCCGACCAGGCACTGTTCGCAGGCAATTTCGCGGGCACTGCGAACTATGAGGATCTGCTGACCGATCCGCAATTCCTGCAAAGCCTCTCGGTCACCTTCATCTATACCGCGATCACCGTCGCCACCGAGCTCGCCGGCGGTCTCGGCATCGCGCTGCTGCTGAATATCGACCTGCCATGGATCGGCTTCTTCCGCACCGCGCTCGTGGTGCCGATGATGATCACGCCGATCGTCGCGGCGCTGTGCTGGAAGCTCCTGCTCGATCCGGACCACGGCGTGGTCAACTACTGGATCGGCAGCCATATCGTCTGGCTCGGCCGCCCCGATACCGCGCTGATCTCGGTGATGGTGGTGAACCTGTGGCAGAACGCGCCGTATGTCGCCGTGCTGCTGCTCGCCGGGCTGCGCTCGCTGCCGAGCGAGCCGGTGGAGGCGGCATCGATCGATGGCGCCAGCCGCTGGCAGGTATTCTGGCACATCACGCTGCCCCTGCTGCGACCCTACATCCTGGTGGCATTGCTGCTGCGGACAATCTTCGAGTTCCGCGCGTTCGACAACATCTACGTGATGACGAGCGGCGGCCCGGCGAATGCGACGATGTCGCTGTCGATGTTCACCTACCTGGCGTCGTTCGTACGGTTCGATCTGAGCCTCGGCGCCGCGGCGTCATGGCTGATGCTGCTGATCTGCCTGCTGCTCTGCTTGTTCTTCATCGCGGTAATCCGACGCCGGGAGGCAAACTGATGAGCGCTCTCTCCGGTGTCGGGTCACGCCGCGGCAAGCTTCTGTTCGCCGGTCTGGTCTATCTCGGCCTCATCGCGATGACGGCGGTGTTTCTGTTCCCGCTGCTATGGGTCATCGGGCTGTCGCTGAAGACGCGGCTTCAGGTGTTCGCCACACCGCCGCTGTTTGTGTGGTGGCCGACACTGGAGAATTATCTCGGTGTGCTCAGCCAGGCGGACTTCCTTCAGGCCTTCATCAACAGCCTGATCGTGTCGACCGGCGCGGTCCTGTTGTCGCTGTGCGTCGGCGTGCCGGCCGCCTATGCCTTCGCGCGGTTCCCGTTCCGCGGCGGGTCGTTCCTGTTCTTCTCGCTGCTCGTCATGCGCATGCTGCCGCCGATCGCCGTGCTGGTGCCGATGTACATCCTGTTCAGCAAGTTCGGACTGACCACGACGCGCTTCAGCGTGATCCTCGCCTACAGCACATTCAGCCTGCCGCTCGTCGTGTGGATCATGCGCGGCTTCTTCGAGGACCTGCCGCGCGAACTCGAGGAAAGCGCCTGGGTGGATGGCGCGTCACGCTACGCCGCCTTCCGCCACGTGGTGCTGCCGCTGATCCGGCCGGGGTTGGTGGCGGCGAGCATCCTGTGCCTCCAGCTCGCCTGGAACGACTTCCTGTTCGCCGCCGTCCTGACCAACAACGCGACTCACACGCTACCGGTGCTGATGGCCGGATTCTCGGGCGGCGACACGGGCATCGACTGGGGCGGCATGACGGCCTCGGGCGTGCTGGTGATCCTGCCGGTGATCATTTTCTCATTCGCCGCGCAACGGCATCTGGTCGCCGGACTGTCGTCGGGCGCCGTGAAGGGATGACAACGACACCAGGGGGAAACGCATGTCAGGACTGAAGCGCCGCACTCTGTTGCAGGCATCGGTTGCCGCGGGAATGCTGGCCGCGCCGCAGATCAAGGCGCAAAGCAAGCCGGAAAAGCTGGTCTATGTCGGCGACAACGGTCCCTGGCACTGGGCGATGGTCGAAGAGGTCGCGCCGGCGTTCGAAAAGGCCACCGGCATCAGGATCGATTTCACTCTCCTGCCGGTCGATCCCTGGCGTGCGCGGCTGCGCGCCGAGCTTGGGGCCGGAAGCGCGGGCATCGACGTCGTGCAGTGGTCGGTCGGCATGGCCGGCTGGCTCGCGCCGCACATGGAGGACCACGAACCGCTGCTGGCGCAGATCAAATCGCGCCATGCCGATTTCGATTGGGGCGATTACCTCACCGGCACCAAGAAGGCGGCAACCTATGACGGCAAGCTCGTCGGCATTCCGTACCGCATCACCACCGGCATCTTCCATTATCAGCGTGCATTGCTGGAGCAGGCCGGATTCAGCAAGCCACCGGAGACCTGGGACGAGTTCCTGAAGACCGCGCTGGCGGTCAACAAGCCGCCCGATCGCTATGCGTTCGGCATTTTCGGCCGCCAGGGCGCGGGAATGTTCGTCGGTTTCAATCCCTGGCTCTATTCCAACGGCGGGCGGCTGCTCGACTTCAAGACCGGCGAGATCTTCATCAACGATGCGAAGGGCGTCAACTCGCTGCAATTCTACGCCGACCTGGCGGCCAAGTACAAGCTCGTGCCGCCCGAGGCGATGACCTGGGAATTCGACGAGATCGTCGCCGGTGGTCAGAGCGACCGCTACGCAATGGTGCAGATGTTCGCTCCCTACGGCACGCTGATCAACGATCCCAAACTGTCGAAGACCGGCGGCAAGTGGGCGTGGACCACGGTACCCGGACCGCATTCGAAAGATGAGGGCCGGACCTGGATCGACGGCCACTTCCTCGGCGTGCCGAAATACACCAGGAACCAGGAGTGGGCGCTGGAGTTCATCCAGATGTGCTGTAGCCGCGAATGGCAGAAGCGCGCGATGATCCGTGGCAACGCGCCGCCGCTGCGCTCGGTGCTGGAGGATCCCGAGATGGTCGAGCGGATCGGCTGGCCGCCGGTCGCCGCACAGGCAATCGAGACAGGAATGCCGACGCCGGCCTATCCGGTATGGGACACATTGGAGATCCAGATGCGCTCCGCCCTGTCGCAGGCGCTGCTCGGACAGAAGACCGCGAAGCAGGCGCTGGACGATCTGGCGATGGACTGGCAGCGCAGCCTGCGCCGCGCAGGGGTCGGCCGATGATCCGGCGCCGGCATCTGTTGCAGGCAACCGCCGCGGCGGCGTTGCCGAAAGTCGCGCTCGCGCAGACGAAGCCTGACAAGCTGGTGTTCGTCGGCGATAACGGGCCGTGGCACTACTGCCTCGTGGAGGACGTCGCGCCGGCGTTCGAGCAGCAGACCGGCATCAAGATCGACTACACGCTGCTGCCGATCGATGCGTTGAACGCGCGGCTCAAGTCAGAGCTGAATTCCGGCTCCAGCAGCATCGACATCATTCAGTGGACCTCGCAGCAGATCGGCTGGCTCGACCAGTATCTCGATGACCACGAGAAGCTGATGGCCAGTGCGGCGGGGAAGCATGCCGATTTCGACTGGGACGATTTCGTGCCTGCAATCCGCGAGATGGCGATCGGGAACGGCAAGCTGTCCGGCATTCCGTATCGCGTGACGATGGGCGTGCTGCACTATCAAAAGGCGCTGCTGGAGCAGGTCGGCATCACCAAGGCACCGGAGACCTGGGCCGAACTCCAGCACGCCGCGATCGAGACGACCAAGGCGGGCGCGGCGAACAATCGCTACGGTATGGGCTACCTCGGACGCCAGGGTCCGGCAATCGTTGACTGCTGGTGCCCATTCCTGCGGTCCAACGGTGGCGACTTCTACAATTCGAAAACCTGGGAAATCCTGGTCAACCGCCCCGAGGCGGTGGAGGCGCTCGAGTTCTGGGGCGACCTCATGACGAAATACAAGGTCGTCGTCCCCGAACTCCATCACCTGGGAATTCGATGAGATCATCGCCGGCGGTCAGAACGACCGCTATGCGATGACCGTGACACTCACCCCGTATGGCACGCTGATCAACGATCCACAGAAGTCGAAGACCGGCGGGCGTTGGGCGTGGGCCCCGGTACCGGGCGCCAAAACGAAGGAGCAGAGCCGTACTTCTTCGGCGGCTGGAGCCTCGCCGTGGCCTCCTCCGGCAAACACAAGGAATGGGCGTTCGAGTTCATCCAGATGGCGTGCAGCAAGGAGTGGATGCGCCGCTCGATGCTGCGCGGCAATGCGCCGCCACGCGTGTCGGTGCTGAGCGATCCCGAAATGGTACAGAAATTTGGCTGGGCGCCGGTCGCGGCCGCCGCCTTGCCGACCGCGCTGCTGGACCCGCGCGACGCGATCTGGGCGACGCTGGAACTGCAACTGCGCAGCGGCCTCTCCCAGGTCCTGCTCGGCCAGCAGACGGCGAAGCAGGCACTCGATGGCGTGACCAGCGACTGGCAGCGCAGTCTGCGACGCGCCGGCCTGGGACGATGAGTCTAATCCCCCTCCCCTCGCGGGAGGGGGTTGCGGGCTGCGCGTTTGACACCGCAGAAGCGCGACCCGTACAAGCATTTCATGACCCCTGCTGGCGCGATCGACTGCGACATCCATCCCGGCGTGCCCAACATCAAGGCGCTGTTGCCCTGCATGGACGAGTTCTGGCGCGAATCATTCGTCGCGCGCGGCATCGACGGCTTCGACATGATGAGCTACCCGCTGGGCGCCCCAATCACCTGCCGCCCGGACTGGCGGGTGAAGGGCGAGCGCCCCGGCTCCAGCCTGCCCAACATGCGGCGTGACGCGCTCGATGCGTTCGGCATCAGCCTGGCGATCTGCAATCCGCTCACCGGCGGCCAGATCGCGGTCAGCGAAATCGATGGGGGCGGCGATCTGCTCGGCGGTCAACGACTGGATCATCGAACACTGGCTGAACCAGGAACCGCGGCTGCGCGCCTCCATCGTGGTCCCGGCGCAGGCACCCCTGCTCGCGGTGGAAGAGATCGAGCGCCGTGCCGCCGACAAACGCTTCGTGCAGATCCTGATGCCCGCGGCGTGCGAGATGATGCTGGGCCGCAGCTACTACTGGCCGATCTACGAGGCCGCGACGAAATACGACCTGCCGGTTGGGCTGCACGCCGGCAGCATGTACCGCTATGCGCCGACCTCCGGCGGCTGGCCGTCGCACTATCTGCACGACTACGTGGCGGGCTCGCAGGTGTTCGAGGACCAGTTGCTCAGCCTGATCTCGAACGGCGTGTTCAACCGCTATCCCGACCTCCGCGTCGTGCTGATCGAATCCGGCGTGACCTGGCTGCCCGGCTTCATCTGGCGCGCGACCAAGACCTGGCGCGGCGTGCGCGCCGAGGTGCCGTGGGTGAAGCGCTCGCCGGCCGAGACAATCCGCGAGAACGTGCGGCTGACCGTGCAACCGATCGACGCGCCGCGCGATACCGACGTGCTGGCGCGCATCATCGAGCAGATCGACAGCGACCGCATGCTGCTGTTCGCCTCGGACTATCCGCACTGGCAGTTCGAGGGCGATGCGGTGCTGCCACCGGGATTGTCAGCAAGCCTGCTGCAACGCATCCGCGTCGATAATCCGCTGGAAACCTATCCCCGCCTGAAGGAGACCGTGCAATGAACGCTCCCGTCGATGTCATGGCGCGGCACCCCGATGCGGATGCACGTCTCGGCATCATCGATTGCGACATTCATCCGTACATGAAGCCCGGCGCGCTTAACCAGTACCTGTCCGAGCGCTGGCGCAAACACGTGGCGGAATACGGCAAGTTCAACTGCGGCATCTATGCCGATCGCGGCACCTATCCGCGCTTCTCGCCGAACACGTCGCGGCGCGATTCCTGGCCGCCCGGCGGCGGCCTGCCGGGCTCCGACGTCTCGTTCATGCGCGAGCAGTTGCTGGACGCCTATAACATCAGTTACGGCGTGCTCGAGCCGCTGCTGGGCGGCAACACCTCGCGCAACCTGGACGTGGCGGCGGCGCTCTGCTCGGCCATGAATGACTGGCAGGCACACGACTTCGTCGATCAGGAGCCGCGCCTGCGCGCGTCGATCCTGGTGCCGCAGGACGACCCCGAGGCCTCGGTGAAGGAGATAGAGAAGCGCGCCGGTGACTGGCGGTTCGCGCAGATCCAGTTGGGCTCGAAGACGTCGGAGCCGCTCGGGCGGCGCCGCTACTGGCCGATCTTCGCCGCCGCGCAGTCGAACAATCTGTCGATCGGCCTGCATATCGGCGGCACCCAGAACAGTGCGCCGTCCGCCAGCGGTTGGCCGCAGTTCTACATCGAGGATCACCACGTGCTGGTGCACTCGATGCAGAACCAGGCAGCGAGCCTCATTCTGGAGGGCGTGTTCGAGGCGTTTCCCAACCTGAAGGTCTGCCTGATCGAGGGCGGTTTCGCCTGGGCGCCGTCGCTCGGCTGGCGGCTCGACGCACACTGGGCGAAGATGCGTGACGAGGTGCCGCAGGTGAAGCGGCCGCCATCGGAGTACATGCGCACCAATCTGTGGTTCGCCACGCAGCCGGTGGAGGAGCCGGAGAACCCCGACGATCTGCGCCAGGTGTTCGAATGGATCGGCTGGGACCGCATGGTGTACCCATCGGACTATCCGCACTGGGACTTCGACGATCCGCACCTCGCGTTCCGCTTCCAGATGACCGAGCATGAGAAGCGGATGCTGTTCCACGACAACGCGCTGAGCGTGTATACGTTCCGCTAGGCGCCCCTCGCCCTGGCACCGCCATCCCTGCTCGACACCGGCTGGCGGATCGTCTTCCGCTTCGGCTATCCGCTGCTTCGTTTGTGGTGGCGGCTGCGGCGCCCGCGGCATGTGGGCGCGCTGGTGGGGGTCTATGTCGGCCGGGAATTGCTGCTGCTGAAATCCTCCTACCGTACCGCGTGGAACCTGCCGGGCGGCGGGGTTCGCCATGGCGAGACGCCCGAGGCGGCGGCGCGGCGCGAGCTCGCCGAAGAAATCGGTCTCATCGCGAACACCCTCTCCCCCACCGGAAGCGCCCACGGCAACTGGAGTGGCCGCAGGACCGAGGTCCACTTCTTCGAACTGAGGCTGGATCGGCTGCCCGAGCTGCGGCTCGACAATCGGGAGATCATTGCGGCGCGGTGGGTCATGCCGGAGGAGTTGCCCGGCATGACGGTGACCGGCCCGGTCGCCGCCTATCTCCACCGCGCATGACGACGGCCGGTGCGGTTGTTCCTCTACGGCACGCTGCTCGATCCGGTCACACTGGCGTTGCGTGGCGGCCAGGCCTCGCTGTCTCTGCGCCCGGCGCAGGCGACACTGCCCGGTTGGCGACGCGTTGCGATGTGCGGCGGCCGCTATCCGACCTTGCGCCGCGATCGCCGCGGGGTCGTGCATGGCGTGCTGGTCGATGTCCAGGCGCGCGCGATGGGGCGGCTGGCGGCTTACGAGGGTCCGGCGTATCGCCTGAGGCGGGTTGTCGTCGACACGCCGAACGGCAAGACTTCAGCCTGCACCTGGATCGCGCCGGCCGTCACGCAACGGCCGTGGGAAAGGAGTTAGATCGCATGTTGCAGCCACCGCCGGCTCGCCCCGGCATGCGCGAGGAGGAGGTGGATACGCCGGCTTTGCTGGTCGATCTCGACGCGTTCGAGTTAACCTGAACCACATGGCGGAGCTGCTGGCGCCGACCAAGGCGAAGCTGCGGGCGCACGCCAAGACGCACAAGTCGCCGGTGATCGCCAGGCTGCAGATGGCGCGCGGCGCGGTCGGGCAGTGCGTGCAGAAGGTGGCGGAGGCCGAGGCGCTGGCGTGGGGCGGCATTCCCGACATCCTGGTGAGCAACGAGGTGGTGGGGGCGACGAAGCTGGCGCGGCTGGTGGCGCTGGCACGCATCGCCAAGGTGGCGGTGTGCGCGGATGACGCGTCGCAGGTGGCGGCGATCGAGGCGGCGGCCGCGGATGCCGGCGTGCGGCTGCCGGTGCTGGTGGAGATCGAT
>CAVPTU010000005.1:0-60738 GCA_963708565.1 uncultured Alphaproteobacteria bacterium | reverse complement strand
CGTGATCTCATGGATCAGCGGCAGCTCGTCGCCGGCGGCGATTTTCGGATGCGCGGAAAGCGTCTGCTCCAGCAGAGTGGTGCCGGAGCGCGGAAAGCCCAGGATGAAGATCGGCTGCGGCGCGTCCGAGCGCACCCTGGCGCGTGGGATCAGGCGCAGTCGCCCTGCCGAGAAGAAGTTCCGGAGCCGATCCATCTGCCGCGCCGCCTCGTCGTCCAGATACGCCTGTCCCGACAGTGCGCGCGCCAGCTTCTTGCCTTCCGCGTAGGCCGACCAGGCATCGTCGTAGTGGCCGACCTGGTCGAGCAGACGACCCTTCTCCAGCAGTTCGTTGGGACCGAGCCGGCCTTGGTCATCGACCGACGCGTCGATCAGCGCCAATGCCTCGTCGTATTTCCGCATGCGACCAAGCAGCACAGCGCGTGTCAGGTGAACGCCCTGATCGTTGGGGAACCGTGCATCGGCCTTGTCGAGGATCTTGCGGCTGCCCGCGAAGTCGCGGTCCGCTTCTTCCAGGCGCGCGAACCCGAGCAGTGTCTGACGGACGTCCGGCGCGGCGGCAACGGACTCCTCATAGAGCGCGCGGGCCTCTGTCATGCGGCCCTGGCTCTTCAGGTTCCATGCCAGGTTGGCCAGCAGGATCGGATCGCGCTGGCCGGTCAGTTCCAGCACCCGGCGATAGTGGTATTCGCCGACCTGCGGCCGGTTGGCCTCGGTCAGGATCATGCCCAGCAGGTTGTGCGCCTGCGGGTTCTCCGGCGCGACGCGGACCGCGTTGCGGGCGTGGTATTCCGCTTCGGTCAGGCTGCCCTTGCCCAGCAGGATCAGGGCCAGTTCGTTGGTGGCGAGCAGATTGTTGGGGTCGAGCGCAACGATCCGGCGGATCAGCGCTTCCGCCGCCGGAGCCTTGCCCTCGGCCTTGCGGATCTCGTACAGGATCGACAGCGCGCCTGGCCGGTCCGGCGCGAGTTCCAGAACATCCAGGCAGAGCCGTTCCGCGGTCTCCGTCGCACCCTGCCGGTGTGCCCGGCTCGCGCGCTCCACCAGCGGAACGAGATGGCGGATTGCCTCGGGCGGCGGCAGGGCATGTCGCTGCATGCCGCAGCAACGTACGGCGCGGAGACCGCTGCCGCAGGGGCACAGGGCGGAGGCGGGGGCGTTCATCGATGTGCTGCGGTTCTTGCACAACCATGAGTGGTGGAGCAAGCAACACTATTCCCGCGCCTCCTGCGGGTGGCGTTATGCCAGGGTCGTCAGGGTGGGGTCGTCAGGGCGGGCCGGTGCAGACAGGGGCAGGAAATCGCGCGAGCGGCGCGGGCGGGCACCGGGTCAGGCGCAGCTGTGTGGTGGCTGAGGTGGGAAACGCCTGGTTGAGCATGTCCTTGACCAGGCGGACGTGGCTGCCGCCGTAGTCGTGATGGCGCAGTGCAGTTCGTCCCACAGCGGATGGCTGCGCCGGATGCCGAGGTCGCGGCAGATGTCGGCGAGGACGGCGCCGATCGGCTGGCGGCGGACCTTGGCGGCGATCTGCTCGGGGGTGGGCAGGTTGGCGAGGCAGGGATCAGTCTCGGCGGGTTGCTGCGTCGGGGGCGCGTGCGGGGTCGGTGGCTGGGCGTCGGACGGGAGGGCGCGGGGCGCGCGGGGGGAGGCGCGGGTCTGGGCTGGGGTTCGGCGTCGAGGCGGGCGGCGGTGCGGGTGATCCGTTCCGCGAGCAGGCTGGCGCGCTGCAGGCCTTGGGCGATGCGGGCGAGGATCAGGGCGAGGTCGCTGGTGCCGAAGGTGCGCGGGAGCGGTGGTGTCGCTGGGGACGGCGCGCAGGCGGAGCGTGGCGGCGAGGTGCTGGCCGTAGTCGATGAGCTTGCGGACGAGCGCGAGGAGGCGGCCGGAGCGGCTTTCCTTGGCCGCGCCGGTTGGGTCGGGAGCGGGTGGCGTGTCTGGGGTGGCGGCGGTCGGCGCGTCTGTCATGAACGAAACAAGAACATAGAGGATCGGCCGGTGTCAAGGAAAACTTTCCTCAAGATGATGGGTGCGCGTTCAAGCTCAAAGCCTAGTGTAAGGCTGGGTTGACGGCCCGGTTGCTCTCACCGTGGACCGAGGGCCTAGCTTTTGCTGACGATAGGCGCCCTTCCCCATCGATCTAATAGTGCCGATAGGCTGGCTTTCAGACGCGGATCGGTGGTGGGGTCAGTCCCGCGGGAAGAAGTCGCGCGAGAGGACCTGCTCCAGCGACCACAAACAGGTGTCGTCAGGCAGTTCCAGCGATTTACCGATCTTCTGCTCCGCGTCTTGGCGCGCATTCACAAACTGCTGCGGCAACGCTTCGTGGGCGATGCTGAGCAGCGATGGGCTCTCCCCAAGGAGGTCAGTCGATTGGCGTCGCTGCTCGACCAGCGTGATCCGCCAGCCGTTGAGCGGCCGCGTGGAGGCTTGGGTGCGGATCCAATGGCGCCATTCCAGGAGATGCTCACAGATGACACGAAGCCGCCTACGGACCTCCCGTTTCTGACGCGCGGCCAAGTCCTCGATCTCCTGGGCGACATTGTCCCAGTCAATTTCGTTGGCCGCACGGCGCCGAAGCGCCGGTGCCTGATGTTCGGCCCAGGCGGCGATGTCGGTATCGTAGAGCCGAGCCACCTCGCGCGCTCGGCGCTCAGCTTCTTCTTTGATCGGAGCCTTTTCCACGAGCCGATTCTGGGCTCCAGGCTCAGAAACCGCAAAACCGATCGGCCGTTTTCTTGTCGGGCCGAAGTGGTTCGGGTCACCGGGGCGTTTGGGCCGCCCGGGCATTCAATGGCCCCGGAGTTCGGCCGCAATCCGCCGCACTATCGCGGCCAGCCTGTCCAGGCGCCGTTGAACCAAAATGGCGTCATCCGCATCCCATTGGGTAACACGCTGCTCGATCAGGCGTTCCAACGCTGCCAAGTGGTGCAGGATACCCTTATGCGGCGACTCCGCTTCATCGGATGGTCTGCTCATAGCGGCAAGATAGCGATCCCGGCGTCATGAGGCGAGCGGTGTTCATTTGCAGTTTCCGAGGATTTTATTCCAGGCTTTGAGGGGCGCCCAACGTTGCGCCCTCGTCGGCAGGAGACAAGCCGCCTCATAGGGGCGGCTTCGTACGAAGCCGCCCCCGTCCTTCGATCAAAGCCGGGCCGGGATCAGGCCATCGCGCCAGACAGCACCGGACCGAATGGAACGTAGCGCTCGCCGTTGAAGCGCCGCATCTGGGCTTGCTTGATCATCTGGAAGTCGGTGGGGCTGGTGTTGATCGCGATACCTGGCAGCAACATCGGCAATTCGAAGTTATGCACGTTGGCGGCCTGCTTCATCACGTTCTCACGCGTCAGGTCGTCGCCGCACTGCTTCAGCACCTGCACAGTCGTCTGGGCGATCGAATAACCGTAGACGGCCTGTTGATCGGTCTTGTCGCCATTCGGGTAATACTTGTCCATGAACGAGACCCACTGTTTGTAGGCCGTATCATTGAACCATTGGGGATCGGTGGGGTCCTTGAAGGAATTGTCGCTGATGATCCCCTTCGCGTTTTCGAAACCGGCCGGCTTCAGGGTGGCTCCGACGGATGAGGCGATGCCATTCAGGATGTGCAGCGGCTTCCAATTGATTTCAGCCATCTTCCTGATCGCAAGGGAGCCGAATTTGGGGATCGCGACCGTGACGAGGACATCGCAACCCGATGCCTGCAACTGGATCACCTGCGAGTTGACGGTCGGGTCCGTGGTCTCGTAGGAGAGTTTGATCTTGATCATCGACTCCGCCTTGGCGCCGAGCCCGTCGACCACCCCCTTCAAGTAGTCTTTGCCGAAATCGTCGTTCTGATACAGCACGGCGATCTTGGCATCGGGTTTGTTCTTCAGGATATACGCCGCGTAGATGTGTCCCTCGGACTGGTAGCTGACGAAAAACGCCATGGTCCACGGGTGACCCTTGGGGTCGGCCCACTTGGTGGCGCCCGTGCTGGGGAACAGTTGCGGCACCTTTTTCTCGTTCAAGTAGTGCCAAACCGCGGTGTTGGTCGGGGTCCCCACCGAACCGGACAGAAGAAAGACATTGTCTTCTTCGACCAGCTTGCGTGTCATCTCGACCGTCTTCGGCGGCGAGTAGCCATCATCGTAGGAAATCCAGGTGATCTTGCGCCCGTTCACGCCGCCCTGGGCGTTGACCATCTTGAAATAGGCTTCCTCCGAGAGCGGGATTGGACTGGCGTTCGCGAGCGGCCCGCTATAGGGACCGGTGTTGCCGATCTTGATCTCGGTATCGGTAACGCCCGGCGCATATTGCTTGGCGGCGCGGGCAGGCAGCGCGGCGAAGGCAACCGCGCTCGGGGCGGCGGCAAGGATCGTGCGGCGTGTCAGAGTTGTCATTGGAGGCTCCCTGTTTGTGTGCCTAACGTCTGTTGTCCAGATCGGCGGCTTATCGCTCCTGACCACGAATGGCGGCGCCAGAGCGGGTGCAGCGTGATCCCGCGGCGCGTGCTTGCCAAGCGATTACTTGAGACCGCATGTCGGTCTGAAAAGGTTGGTTCGCGACGTCGCTGACTTGGGCGACGGGCTGCCGGCAAAGTCGAATTCGGCGCCGATGCGGACAACCTCCGGTTCGATGCCCGCACCGGTTTGCTGGTCGTGGGCTATGGCAGCGGCGGGCTGGCGATGATCGATCCGACAACCGCCAATGAAGGGGCTGGAGACGCTGGCGCTGCGCGTCGACGCCGCCTGCCGCGGCGCCGCGGCGATCGCCGAATTCCTGGCCTCCCAGCCCGAAGTGACGCGCGTGTGGTACCCGACGCGTGCCGATCATCCTCAGCCGATCCCACGCAACGCCTATGACGATGCGACCCTCAACAACTACGAGTTGGTTCCCGACCTGAAGCAACTCACGCCTGAGGACTGGGACGAGGAGTTGCGCGGCTGTGCGCTGCGTTCGGCATGAACGTGATGGTATGCGATCCCGCTTTTCCGGTGCCGCGCATCGCCGCGGACGGCTTCACACCGGTCACCGACAGCAGGTTTTGCCCGAGAGCCGCGCGCCGACCGGCAACGCCGCCGCAAATGCCCCGAAGCCCGAAAGCACGGCCGGGAATGTTGGCAGGCAGGCGGGCTCGACGAGTCCATCTCTGCCGGCCAAGCCGGATGATCTGGTGACGCAGGGTTGGAAGGAGACTACCCATCCTGGGGAAGCGGTTAATGGACGCCGCGTCTTCATCAACCCAAAGACCGGCCAGACGATCGAGTTTGACAAGGGTCGATCGGGGGAGCCGGGCTGGCGTGGTCAGGACCACTACCATGTCCGCAACCCCAACGCGACGGGGAGAAATGACAAGTATCTTGATCGAGAGGGTCACCCTGTACCGAACGGCAGCAAGCGATCTCACATACCCCCGGAAATTGGTGAGACAAATGGAAGCGACTAAACTTGAACTGATTGAACGGACTGAACTCCACGATTCCTCCCTTGTCGAGTTAACGTCGGACGGAGATCGGGTGTGCCTGCGGTTCGAGAACGTCTGGGTAGATGACGACGATTGCTATGGTGTGACCATTATCCTCAATGGTGTTCACAAACTTATGCGCGACAATAAAGTCGTTAAGAACTTACGAATGGAGACGGAGGATGGCGGCGTCATTGCTTTCAAGCGGTCCGGTAACAGCGCCAAGTTGGTCGTCACCTGGACCTCATACGCGCCGCGCACTGACGAAACCCACACCTATGAGATCGACTTCGCCGACTTCGGTCTGCAGGCTAAAAAGCAGGAGTAAGACGAACGTCACCTGGGGGGACCTTGCTTTGAGGGGCAAGAGCACTGCCATCGCTTGAACCCAAACAGCACTGGCAAGGCGACGAGCACCTGGATCTGAACGGCATCCGGTTGCCCGAGGTAGCGGTCCGTCTCAGATTCCTCGGAGGACATCATGACTACTAACGATCAGGATTTGACCCAGGTCAGCTTCCACGAAGCGACCCTCGTTGATATTTCATCGTACCGGCAGCACCGAGGAATTGGCAGCCATGACCGGAGACGAACGCCTCTTGCGTCTTGTATGCGGTTCCGTGAAGCGTGCGCTGTACAGTCAGACGCCCGCTACGCTCCGGGCGTATTCCTTTGCCGTTGATAATCACAATAAGCGTATTCTCCTGCGGGCGCATTTTGGTGAAAAGCCGTCAGAGGATGACTTGGAAGCGATCTCCATTATCGAGACGGAGATCGACGCCGACTTCCTCGACCAATTTGAAGCAGAGACAGACACAGAGGTGGTAGCAACGGGCACAACCCCATCTCTCCTCTCCGGTGGGGTTGCCTACCTGCGTGAAGGAGAGGCCGAAATACGCCGGCGCGGCAAAGGTCAGGTCAGGCGCAGGATCCCCGCGCGGCGGTCAGTCCGCTTTCGGCCAGTCCAAGCCAAACTTCGAACGACTGCTTCTCTCAGATCACCGCCCGAAACCGGACCGGCGGCAAAACCCCTGAGAATACGGGCGCTTCCCGCATCCCACCGATATCCGGCCGAGAAGATCGCTTCGCGGTCGTCTTATGAGTTTGCCTGATCAGATCATCAGTTCGATCAGGAACGGCCCCTTCCGCGCGTTTGCCTGTGCGAACAGGTCGGCGAAGCGCTCGCAGGTCTCCGCGCGCGCTGCCTCCACGCCCATGCCCGCGGCGAGCTTGGTCCAGTCGAGGTCTGGGTTGCCGAGATCCAGCATGTCGAGCGCCGTGCGGCCGGGATTTGCACCGACATTCGCGAGTTCGCCCAGCAGGATCTGATACTTGCGATTGGACAGCAGGACCGTGGTGACATCCAGCCTCTCGCGGGCCTGGGTCCACAGCGCCTGGAGCGTGTACATCGCCGACCCGTCGGCCTGCAGCGCGATCACGCGTCGGCCGGGCGCGCCGACGGCGGCGCCGGTGGCGAGCGGCGGCCCGCAGCCGATCGCACCGCCCGTCGAGTTCAGCCAGTCGTGCGGTTCGGCGGCATAGGTGAAGGGAAAGAATCCGCGCCCGAAGGTGACCGCCTCGTCGGTGATCACCGCCTGCTCGGGCAACAGCGCGGAGAGCGTTGCGGCGACCAACTCCGGGGTGAGCTTGCCGCGCTGCGGCTCCGGACGCGGGCCGGGATCGGGAACCGCGACGCGGGGCGCGGAAAGTTCGTCCGCCAGCCTGGCGAGCGCCTCGCTCGCATCCTGGTCGGTGCGCGCGAGCACGTGGATGTCGGCGTCGGCCGGGATCGGCGTGGTGGGCTTGTTCGGATAGGCGAAGAACGTCACCGGCTTGCGCAGCCCGCACAGGATGACGTGGCGTGTGCCGGCGAGCGCCTTCACCGCGGTCTCCACCACATACGGGATGCGATCGACCGGCACCCGTCCGCGGCCGCGCGAGATGCGGGCGTTGGCTCCCTGCGCGATCAGCCGGGCGCCGGTCGCCGCGGCGATGCGCTGCGCGTTCTCCAGCGCCTCCGCGCGCACCGCCTCGCCGCCCAGGACGATCACCGTGGGCAGACCGCGGCGAAGGACCTCCGCGGCCTTGATCACCTGCGCGGGATCGGAGCGCGGCTTCGGCGGCACCGGCAGCGCCTCCGCAACCACGCCGCCGTCGTCCCACGACGTGTCGGACGGCAGGATCAGCGTGGCGATCTGCCCCGGATGGGTGCGCGCGGCCTGCACCGCGACGGCGGCATCGGCACCCACGGTGGCCGATGACGTAGCGGTGCGCACCCAGGCGGAGGCGCCGCGCGCCCAGCCTTCGGTGTCGGCGGTCAACGGCGCGTCGTTCGGGCGGTGATAGGTCGCCTGATCGCCCACGATGTTGACGATCGGCGTCTGCGCGCGGCGGGCGTTGTGCAGATTGGCCAGCCCGTTCGCCAGGCCCGGCCCGCAGTGCAGCAGCGTCGCCGCGGGCCTGCCCGACATGCGCGCATAACCATCGGCCGCGCCGGTCACCACGCCCTCGAACAGGCCCAGCACACAGCGCATGCCGGGCACGCGATCGAGCGCTGCCACGAAGTGCATCTCTGACGTGCCGGGATTGGAGAAGCAGGTATCGACGCCGCTCTTCAGCAGGGAGTGGACCAGGCTTTCGGCGCCGTTCATGGGCGGTTCCTTTTGCAGATCGCGAGACCGCCGGAACTTGCGCGAGGCGCGAGCGGCTGGCAACCGCGTCGCGTTGCCTGGGCGTGGCGATGCGTCTCAGCTTCGGCCGATGAACCCGACCACCGATGCTTCGGACTTCTGCCGTGCCGCCACGGTTCCGGCGGCATTCGCGATCTGGAGTGTCCGTGTCGGGAAGGCGAGATCGACGCCCAGGTCCTTGACGACGTCCATGATCCGCAGAAGCACGGCCTCGCGCTCGCGCAGCTCCGCGGCGCGATCGACAACCGTGAGGTTGAAGATCACCAGAATATCCAGGCTGCTCTCTGAGAAGTTGTTGAGCCGCACCTCGCAGGTGCTCGCTTCGGCGAGCGGATGATCGATGATGAGCTGCCTGATTCGAGCGGCCAGTTCTTCAACCTTTTCGCGCGAGGTGTCGTAGGTGACCTGCACGAAGAACTGCTGACGGCGCTTGGCCCGAACGCTGAGGTTCTCGACCGTCGTGTTCACGACGGTGCTGCTCGGAATGGTTACCAGCGAGTTGTCCGGCGTTCTGATGCGGGTGCTGCGGAAGCCGACGTCCTCGACTGTCCCTTCGCTGCCGCCGATCCTGACGACGTGGCCGACGCGAAACGGCTTCTCGATCGCGATGAGCAGTGAACCTATGAGGTTTGCGATTGTGCTCTGGGCGGCCAATGCGACAGCGAGACCCCCGACACCGAGCCCGGCGAGGATCGAATATGCGGGAAAGCCCAAATCGTCGCCGCCCTGGATCAGGATGGCAACGGCAACGACAAGGCCGAGGAGTCGCGCGCCCAGCCTGATGAGCTGCCTGTCGAGGCTTCGGCTCGTCAGATGTTCCGACGCCACGATCGCGTCGCCGAGGACGACCGAGGCGACGACGGCAAGCCACGCCGCGCCGAGCAGCACCACACCAGTCGCGATGTAGGCAATGACGATGCGCGGGGTCCCGCCGATCCGCAGGAGCTTGTCGAACAAGGGCACGAGCAGACCGGCGACGATGATGATCGCGACGGGCACGGGCAGGGAGCGCCAGTGCGGACCCTGCCCATCCGGGACGTTGTCGGTCCGGCGGCGCGCAACTCGGCTGGCACCAAGCATGACGAGTGCGGCAACGAGAAGCCCGATGCCCAGGCCGACCCACTGCCACGTCGCGACACCGGCGGTGTGAGCCTTCGCCCAGCCCGGCAGGCTCAACATCCACCGCGGCGGGATGATGTAGCTCAGCCCGACCGGGGAACTCAGGAAGGCCTCATAGATCGTGGCCGCTCCGCCATGACTGATCGACCGATAGGCCTCGGCGAGTTGCCGAGCGACGCCAGGCTTGTAGGGCAGATCCTTGACCCGCTCGTAGAACTCCGGAAGGCGCTCGACAGTATTGGCGGATACCAGATATTCGCCGGCACGCGGCCCTTTCTCGATCCGAACAAGGTCGATCTCCGTGTTCGGCAGCCGCCACCGCTTCGTGGGCAGCCCCGCCATCGCTTCCCCGTCCGGGATATCGCCAATGGCAGGAACATCGATCCGGTCGAGTATTTCCTTGAGCTGTAGCATCCGCTCGACAGCCACTGTGTCACGCAACACCGGCGGGATGCCGGATATGTCGAGGAAGCGAATGCCCTCGAGTGCATCCTGGAGGGTCGCGGTCTGTTTCTGGCGTTCTTCGGGGCTCAGATAGAGCCTATCCGACCTGCCATATGAATTCGAGCACATCCTTCACGCGGCGGTAGACATCGTCGGTTGTAGCGCTGAACCCCTGAAGCGTCGCGCGCGGGCTGGATGTGTCGGGGGGCTGCAGCGGGTGGTCGTCGGTCGCGTTGGCGGCCTGGCCCATGCACAGCAACAGTACGATCAGGCTGGCGACGTGCAGCCACCTCGTGTGCTGGCGGGCAGATTTCGTGCCGACAGTCACGGAGGCTCCCCCCGAAGTGTTTTCCGGGCAACGCTGATCGAAGCCCGAGAATCGGCCTATCTCGGAACTTGCGCGTCGGGAGGGCGGCTGGCAACTGCGCCCGGCGATGAGGCAAGCGAGGAAACGATGCCGGCGCATCCTAGGTCAACTCCCGCAGCGCCTTCGCCCGCGGCATCACGCGCTCCTTGGGGAACCGCACGCTCACCGTGGTTCCCTGCCCTTGCCGGCTCTCGATCGCCAGACTCCCGCCATGCAGCTTCACCAGCTTGCTGCAGATCGCGAGGCCGAGACCGGTGCCGCCATAGGCCCGGCTGTTCGAGGTATCGGCCTGATAGAACGGAGCGCAGAGATGCGGCAGCGCCGCCTCGTCGATGCCGATCCCGGTATCCGCGACGGCCAGCACGAAGTCGCCGTCGGCCGCCAATGAAGCACTGATCCGCACCTGGCCGCCCGGCAGGGTGAACTTCACCGCATTTGCCAGCACATTGAGCACGATCTGTTTGACCGCAAGCCGATCCACCCGCAATTGGTTGCCGGCGAACTCGCCGCAGCTCACGCTGACCTGGCCCTTGATTGCGCGGACCGCGAGCATGCCGGTCGCCGCCCGCACCACCTCCTCGATGTCGACGTTCTGCTCGTTGAGCGCGTAATGCCCCATTTCGATCTTCGACATGTCGAGCACGTCGTTGATGAGATCCAGCAGGTGCCGTCCGCTCGCATGGATGTCGCGTGCGTAGTCCGCGCAACGCGCATCCTTGAGGGCGAACGGATGGTCGCGGATGAGTTCGGCAAACCCGATGATCGCATGCAAAGGCGTGCGCAGTTCATGGCTCATATTCGCCAGGAATTCGGACTTCGCGTTGTTGGCCGCCTCTGCTGCTTCCTTGGCCTGCCGCAGTGCCGCCGCGGCCTCGATGTCCTTCGTGATGTCGCGTCCCGTGCCGCGATATCCGACGAACCGGCCATCGTCATCGAACACCGGATTGCCGCTGATCGAGACATGATGCGGCCTGCCGTCGCTGCCGATGCGCTTGTAGCGAAAATCGTGGAACGGCCGCCGCGCGGCCAGGTCGGCCATGTGGCTATGCCATCTCGCGTCGCTGGTATCCGACTCCACCATTTCCCAGCGCCGCCGGCCGACATACGGCTTGTCGTCCGGACCGATCATCGGCGTGCCGGCGGTGATCGACACGAAGCGCAGCTCGCTGTCCTGCTCCCAGAACCAGTCGGATGCGAGTTCCGCGTAGTCGCGCAGCCGCAGCGCGTTGGTCCGCGCCACCTCCGCGGTGCGCTGCAATTCGGCGTTCTGTTCCTGCTGCCGACGGAACTGCCGCCCGATGATGCCGAACAGCATGATGAAGGCGAGCGCCGCGACGAGCTCTCCCGCCGCGACATAGATCGCCTGGTCGGCCCAGTTTGCCAGCGCCTCGCGCCGCGGAATGGCGACGTTCACCACCAGCGGATAATCCGCCAGCGGGTTGACCGAGACGATCGATGGAATCCCGCTCACGAGACCGGCCGAAACATACTCACCGCCTGCCGCACTCTGGGCGTACCAGGGCGATTGGGGCCGCACCGCTTTGCCGACATGACGATCCATATCGGGGTAGCGCGCCAGTATGGTGCCGTCACGGCGCAGCAGCGTGACCCGGACGCCCTGGTTCGCACTGATGGCGCTGTAGAAGTCGGCGAGATATTTGACATCAAGCGCACCGGCGACGATGCCGAGCAGCACGCCGTCCGGCCCGCTGATGCGCCGCGCGAGATACACCGTCCAATTGCCGGTGACACGGCTCCTGACCGGCAGGCTGATGAACAGATCGTCGGCGCCGCTCGAGCGGAAATGGGCATAGACATCGCCACTCGAGACATCGACGCGCTGCGCCGGCCATTCGCGTGACGTGTTCAGCAGGCGTCCATCGGCATCGACGACGACGAGAGCATTGGCCTGCGGCAGGTTGATCATGCGCTCGCGCAGGAAGCGATGGGTGTCCTCGCCGCCCAGGACCTGCCTGAATTCATCAGGGGTCTGGATTTGCGGCGTGCGGCTGCGCGACTGGAGCTCCCGCAGCAGCAGGTCCATGACCTGCACGTAGCGCGACGTCTGGTCCGCCAGGACCATCCCCAGGTCGGCCAGGTTCCCACGGGCTTCCCGCGTGGTCTTGCGATACATGTCCCAGATGGTCAGCGTGGCGCACAGCACCGTGACCAGCACCACGACAGCGCCGATCCCCCACACGCGCTGCGCAGGGCTCAGACGCCGATGTGCGAACGCTCGGAGAGATGCGAGTATGCCCGGAGCCCCTTGATAGCCGGACCGTCTTGCGCGACACCCCGTTTCAGGATCGTTGCAGGATGTGAGGCCCGGCTGGCAAGACCTGACCGAGCGCTCCGGGACTGCGTCCCGCGGCATAGACATGCGGTAACCACGATCGGCCGTAAGGCAAGGCAAGAATGGAGCATGCCCCGGATGATGGTGCACGGCATGGGCCGGCGGTTCGGCCGCCGACCGGATGCGCGCGATGACGGTCTTTTTCGGGTGGAAGGTCACCGCCACGGCCGGCGTCATTGCGACCTGCGCCTTCGGCTTCGGCTATTTTGGGCCGGCGGTCTTCCTGGACGTCCTGCATACGCAGCACGGCTGGCCGGTTTCCATCATCTCGGCCGCGATCACGGTGCATTTTCTGGTCAGCGCGCTGCTGGTGCCATATCTGCCTGATGCGCATGACCGGTTCGGCATAGCGGCCGTAACGCTGGCCGGCCTCGCCGCCCTGCTGGTCGGCGTGCTGGGCTGGTCGCTGGCTGGCACGCCGTGGCAACTGTTCATCGCGGCGTTGCCGAGCGGTGCCGGCTGGGCGGCAACCGGCGGCGCGGCCATCGTCGCCATGGTGTCGCCATGGTTCGACCGGCGCCGCGCGCTGTCCCTCGGCCTGGCGCTCAACGGCGCCAGCATCGGCGGGATCCTGTTCGCGCCGCTCTGGGTTCTGGTCATTGCCTCCATCGGCTTCGGCAAGGCGGTCGCGATACTCGGCATCGCCACTCTCGCGATCCTCGGTCCATTGATCCGGCTATATCTGCGTGCGACGCCGGAAAGCCTGGGGCTGGCGCCCGATGGCGAGGCTGTTCCCTCCGCGTCGCGACGCAAAGCCCCGCGCCAACCTTCGTCCGCGCGCCTGGGCTCCCTGATGCGCGGCAGGTCATTTGCCACGCTGTCGATCGCCTTTGCTCTCGGCTTTTTCGCTCAGGTCGGTATCACCGCGCATATCGTGACCCGCCTCGCGCCATTGGTCGGCCCGGACTATGCAGCCGGTGCCATCAGCCTTCAGACAGCAAGCGCCATGGTTGGACGCATAGTACTCGGCGCTCTGCTCGGTCGTGCCGACAGGCGTCTCGTTGCGGCCGGCAATTTCGCCATCCAGGCGTGCGGCGTGTCGCTGCTTGCCGTCGGATCGACGGCGGTTGTGCTGGTGCCCGGCTGCATCCTGTTCGGTCTCGGCATCGGCAGCCTGCTGTTGCTGCCGCCGCTCATCGCGCAGCGCGACTTCGCACCCAACGACGTGCCACGCGTCGTGGCACTCGTCACCGCCACGAACCAGGCGGTGTTCGCGTTCGCACCCGCGGTTCTCGGCTTGCTGCGCGAACTCTCCGGCAGCTACGCGCTGCCCTTCCTGACCGCCGCCGGTGTCCAGCTTCTGGCAGGCGTCATCGTAGTGCTTGGCCGCGGCCGTGCCTGGCGTTGAGGCGCCGTCTCACGCGAGGCTTTGGTACATCACCATGCGATAGCCCGATTGGATGAAGCTGTCGCACTCGGTCATGCCGATGCCGCCCAGCACCACGCGCGAGGCGAAATTGTTCTCCCGCGCCACGGCGACGATGCGCGGCAGGCGAGCCTGGCGGTGACCGAACCGCAGCGCCGCGCCCGCCGCCTGACGGGCGAGACCGCGACCCTGCACCTCCGGCCATAACGCAAAGCGCAACGCGATGCCGCGACCGTCCGGTCGCCGCTCCAGGCCGGTGACGCCGAGAAACCGGCCGCACTCGCGGATGGTCCACATGCCGTATCCGTTGGCGCCCCAGGCGACGACATCCTCGGCCAACTCTTCCGCCGCCTGCTGGGCCGAACGTACGCCGCCCAGCATGATGGCGAACTGGCGCGGATCGGCCTTGAGGGCGCGCAGGTCGGGCAGGTCCGCGCCGCCCACCGGGGTCAGCACCAGCCGCCCGGCGCGCAAGACCCAGAGCGGGTTCATAGCGCACCCGCCGGCGGCGTGCGGTCAGTCGCGGTAGCTGCGATCGATGCCGTCGAGCAGGCGAAGATACGCGGGCCACTCAGCCGATGCCCGCCCCCTGTCGTGCTGTTCATACTGAGCCGCGACGTGCTCGCAGATCTCCGGCGCGATCTCCAGCACCGGCTCGCCGCTCGCTTCCATCATCAACTGGATGCGCGCGGCGCGCACGAACTCCTTCATCAGGCTGAATGCCTCGCGTGCGGTGACGCCGACCGTGGTGACGCCATGATGGCGCATGACCAGCGCGCGGTTCCTGCCCAGTGCCGACACGATGCGTTCGCGCTCGTCGAAGCTGTCGGTGAGGCCCTCGTAGTCGTGGTAGCCCACGCGCCGATAGAAGCGCATGGCGCTCTGCGACAGCGGACGCAGGCCGTGCTTCAGGCCGGAGATCGCGACGCCTTCATCCGGATGGACGTGCACCGAGCAGTTCACGTCGGGCCGGCCGCGCAGCACGCCGCTGTGCAGCGTGAAGCCGGGACGGTTGACGCCCGAGCGTTCGTCCAGGTCGTCGTCCATGCTGACTTCGACCAGGTTCGAGGCGGTGACCTCGGTGTAAAGCAGCTCGTGGCGCTTGATCAGGAAGTGGCGCGGGTTGGACGGGCAGCGCATCGCCGCGTGGTTGAAGATCACGTCACCCCAGCCGTGGTGGGCGAGCAGGCGATACACCGCGGCGAGGTCGACCCGCGCCTGCCAATCGGCATTCGCGGTCGTCTTTTCGGGGGCAGTTTCGATATCCATCTCTCGGCCTGTCTGTTGCGCGCAACGCTGAAAAACATGTCATTGCGAGCGAAGCGAAGCAATCCCCGTCGAAATTCCCCGCGCCATCCGTCTCGCTATGATCGCCATCTCGGCTCACAAATGACGATTCCCGGTCGGGCAATCCGGACTCCACACATCGGCTATGACCGAACGTCTCGCTAGCGGATCTACCCAGGATCAGGCAAAAAAGGTCGGCACGGTCCGAGGCGTCCGGGGCGGGAGTTGCTGTCGAGGAGCTTCCGCCCCGTGTTGAAATCGACCTCCATCAAGGTGCCCGAAATGAACTCAGGTTCGGCACACGATTACCCCTTGACCATCCGTGACGCATATATCGTCTTGGGGATGGCCATGCGGGGTGATACCGACAGAGAAATCGCCACCTTCTTCGGGGTTGCTCAAAGGCTGATCGCCGAAGTGAAGGCCGGCAAGTTCAAAATGGCCGTCCCCGCGCCGCTCCGTGAACTCCCGCCTCGAGTCAATGCCAACCTGGTTGCAAGAGGCTAGCGGATGAAATCTGACGCTTGATACCCGGTCCGAAAGTCCGGTCGGGGTGGGACTCGGACATACCCGAAGCACGATGGTAGCTTTATCCGGCAAAGAAGGAGCTGCCTCTTGAGTTACGCCATCGTCTGGGAGTTCGTAGTTCCTCCGTCGAAGATTGCAGCTTTCGAAGCTGCTTACGGCACGGACGGGGCCTGGACGCATCTGTTCCGTCAAGCGACCGGCTTTATTGAGATGAAGCTGTTACGGTGTGAGGATCAGACTGGCAGGTATCTAACGATCGATCGCTGGGTTTCGGTCACAGCCTTCGAGGATTTCAAGCGCTTATTTGTCGCCGACTATCAGGTTCTGGATACTCAGCTTGAAGGACTTGCTTCAACAGAGACGCGCCTCGGGGCGTTCGAGGAGTGAAGCGCGAGTCACTCTGACATTGTCAGCCGTTCATGTAAGGCATTTGGCCGCGGCGATTGCGCTCGCCTCGAGAAGCAAAATAATGACACGACACCTGGCTTCGTCCGGCAGTCCTTGCGCCGGAGCCAGCGGCCTATGCCGTGATCGATGAGGACTGACGGCGCCACGAGAGCACCTGTATCATCGCCTTGCAAAGCAAACCTTTCCGACGTGAGATTGCCGACGTGCTGAGCCGGGGGACAGGGCACTGTGAGAGGTCTTGGGGGCGTCGCCATCGGAATCTGCTTCCTGGCTTTGGAGGGAGCGGCCATTGCCCAGCAGCCGGCGTGCGTAATCGCGCAGAAGTCTCTGCAATTCTGCATCACGCCAGTCGGCACCGGTCCAGATTGTGCCTGCACCGACTGGGCTGGGAGAAAAGTTAGCGGGTTCGTCGATCCATTGTTGATCGACCGCCTGCGGACGGCGCTGGATCGTGGGTGGTTCAGACCGGGAAATCCAAATGAGCAGTGGCTCCAGTCGAAGGTGAGTTCTCTCGCACCTCCGCCGTATCCGGCTCCCTTTTGGTGTAAGCCGGAGCATCTCGGACGTTGGGGTCCCGAGTTCCTGTTCTCTGCTCCGGAAAAATTACCGCGACCGCAGTCAGGTCCAAATCCTCACTATCCTGGTATCGTGCCCATAGGTCCTTGGCCGACACCTCCTGGATGGCCGCCAAAGCAGTGAACCGATCGGACGCAGAACTGCTCGTTGCTGTCTACAACCAGTTGCGGACGGCCCGCATGAGTGCCGTATATTACGAAATCCGCCTCCGTGAGGTCGGCTTCTGGAACCTGGTTTTCGATATTTCGGCGGCTGTCGTTGCAACCGGCAGCGGAGTTGCCGGCTGGGCAATTTGGGGAACAGAAATCGGGAAATACGTTTGGGGCTGCATGGCTACTGTAGCCAGCGGCCTGGCGATACTGAGACCGATACTACACATGCGCAGAAAGTCTCAGCAGTTCGCAAAGATGGATGAGCGCTGGCACAGCCAATTTCTGAATCTTGAGCAACTTGCCTTAGACATCGTGAGGGAGGATAGGGTCTCGCAAGTCTCCGAGCGCCAGTACAAGACGTTGCAAGCGCACTATGTCCAGCTTTCCGGTCAGGATGAGAAGCCGCAGCACACAGCGACACGGAAGAAGGCCCAACAGCGAGTGAATGAAGAGATGCCAGCCTCAACCTTAAGGGTTCCGCCGCTGACTGATGCATAAGAAGCGGTCGGCGCGCTCACCGCACGAATCGACTGACTCACGTCTTGCCACGCCTTCTGCGCTTTCGCACGCGGTTGAACGACCACCTCACCGCGCCAGCGGCCGGTACTTGATCCGGTGCGGCTCCGTCGCATCCGCGCCCAGCCGGCGCCGCTTGTCCTCCTCATACGCCTCGAAGTTGCCCTCGAACCACTCCACGTGGCTGTCGCCCTCGAACGACAGAATGTGCGTCGCCAGCCGGTCGAGGAACCACCGGTCGTGGCTGATGATCACCGCGCAGCCGGCGAACTCGATCAGCGCATCCTCCAGCGCGCGCAGCGTATCGACATCCAGATCGTTGGTCGGCTCATCCAGCAGAATCACGTTGTGCTCGGTCTTCAGCATCTTCGCCAGATGCACCCGGTTGCGCTCGCCGCCTGACAGGATGCCGACCTTCTTCTGCTGGTCCGGCCCCTTGAAGTTGAACGCGCCCACATAGGCGCGCGACGGCACGCCGCGCTTGCCGAGGTAGATCAGGTCCTCGCCGCCGCTGATCTCCTGCCACACGTTGTTGTTCGCGTTCAGGCTGTCGCGCGACTGATCGACATAGCCCAGCTTCACCGTCTCGCCGACGCGCAGCGCTCCGGCATCGGGCTGCTCCTGGCCGATGATCATGCGGAACAGCGTCGTCTTGCCCGCGCCGTTCGGGCCGATCACGCCGACGATCCCGCCGGGCGGCAGGCGGAAGTTCAGATCGTCGATCAGCAGGTTGTTGCCGTAGCCTTTGCGCAGCCCCTCCGCCTCGATCACCACGTTGCCCAGGCGCGGCCCGGGCGGGATGACGATCTCGGCCACGCCCGGCCGCCTGCTCCTGCGAGCGCGCCAGCATCTCCTCATAGCGCTGGATGCGCGCGCGGTTCTTCGCCTGCCGGGCGCGCGGCGAGGCGGCGATCCATTCCTGCTCCATCGCGAGCGCGCGCTGGCGGGCGCTTTCCTCCTTCTCCTCCTGCGCCAGCCGCTTGCGCTTCTGCTCCAGCCAGGACGAGTAGTTGCCCTCGAACGGATAGCCGCGGCCGCGCTCGATCTCCAGGATCCAGCCGGTGACGTTGTCCAGGAAGTAGCGGTCGTGGGTGACGATCATCACCGTGCCGGCGTAGTCGCGCAGCGTGTGCTCCAGCCAGGCGACGCTTTCGGCGTCCAGGTGGTTGGTCGGTTCGTCGAGCAGCAGCAGGTCGGGCTTCTCCAGCAGCAGCCGGCACAGCGCGACGCGCCGCCGCTCGCCGCCCGAGAGCGTGGTGATCGGGGCGTCCGCCGGCGGACAGCGCAGCGCGTCCAGCGCGATGTCCACCCGCCGGTCCAGGTCCCAGCCTTCCTCGGCGTCGATCTTCGTCTGCAGGTCGGCCTGTTCGGCGAGCAGCTCGTTCATCTCCTCATCGCTCATCGGCTCGGCGAATTTCTCCGAGATTTCATTGAACCGGCTGAGCGCCGCCTTCAGACCCGGCGAACGCCTCCTCGACGTTCTCGCCCACGGTCTTGTCGGGATCGAGCTGCGGCTCCTGCTCCAGGTAGCCGACGCGCACGCCCTCCGCGGCCCAGGCCTCGCCGCCGAAATCCGTGTCGATGCCCGCCATGATCTTCATCAGCGTGGATTTGCCGGCGCCGTTGATGCCGAGAACGCCGATCTTCACCCCGGGCAGGAAGGCGAGCGTGATGCCGCGGAACACCTCGCGGCCGCCCGGAAAGGACTTGGTCAGATCCTTCATCACATAGACGTACTGATAGCTGGCCATGGCCCCATCCCCTCGAATGCGCGCGAGGTTCTAGGTGGGGGCTAGGCCCCGCTCAATACCAGTGGTGCTGCCGCCAGAAGGTGACCGCATTGTCGGCGGTGCCGTAGCGCTGCTGGATGTAGCGGATGCCGCCCTGCGCCTCCTCCACCGCGTTGCCGAACGAGCCGGCGCCGTTCGGGTTCAGGTGGTAATTCGCCGCGGTCAACTGGAAGAGGCCGCGCGCCGAGTGCACCGGGTTCTTGGCGTTGACCTGGCCGCCCGACTCCTGCGCCATGATGAAGCGCAACCCCGACTGCCAGGACGACGGCACGCCTTCCAGCGTCATCGCCTGAGCCAGCGCCGCGTCCGACTGTGCGGGGATCGCGGCATCGGGCTTATCGACCCAACCCGGGTGCGCCATGGGCGACGGCATGTGCTGTGCCGCGATCTGGATGGCCGAACCCGCCACCGGGGCAGCACGCGGCGAGCGACCCCCGGCCATGGCGGCGGCAAGCACATGATGGAACGCAGGACCGGCATGCCGGCGCGCGCCGCTGGGCCGACCGCCGTGGCGCCCGGCCACGGCGGGGGAAGCCGCCGATCCGAGCCGTACGACGTCCGCCATACCGGCAAGCTAGCCTCGAATGCCTTTCCAGGTGGTTAGCGTCAGCAGGCTGGCGCGCAACGCGAGCCGGATGGGCCTACGGCAGTGGGTTATCCGCGGCACTTCGGTTAGCCGTCGCGTCATAGGGCGGCGGAACACGCGTCCAGACCCCAACCCCCAGATCGCCGATGAAGAACAGCGGCGTAGGGTTCTGAGACCGCGGACCCACCGTGACGGACTGGCCACTCAGCGCGGTGGTGGTTGCCGGCGAAGGCGCGGTGGCCTGCTGTGCTTCGGCGGATGTCGCCGCCAGCAGTCCGAGGATGCCGAACAGAACGGCGCGTAACGTAAGCATGGCCGACGCCTCCATATGATTCTCTTCACGTAACGATCTTGATCGGATACCTCAATTTGGTATCAATGTGGTATCGGCGCCGGCCGGTTGCATTGATCAGGATCAAACGCGGAAGGGCGATTTTTCCAGCCGCGGCGATGTGCGCGCCGCTATGGCGGGTCCGATCCCCGCTGATGCGCCCGGCAGGACTCGAACCTGCAACCAAGCGGTTATGAGCCGCCCGCTCTGACCAGTTGAGCTACAGGCGCAGCGCCCTCGCTGGTCTGCCCGAGCCAGGCGGCCGGTGCAAGCCGAGACGAACGCACCGCCCGACCCAGCCAGCTTAACGATTTGCCACTTGTTTACCTATCTGGCATACGGCCGCGCCTGCACTGACCGGGCATCTGGCCGGCGAATCTCCGCGTGGCCGCCCGGTTCGCGAAACCACAAGGGGATAACCTCGGATGCTATTGGCCCAATACGTGATCCTCGCCTGCGGGCTGCTGGCGCTGATCTACGGTCTGGTCACCAGCAAGCAGGTCCTGGCGGCCGACGCCGGCACCGCGCGCATGCAGGAGATTTCCGCCGCCGTGCAGGAGGGCGCCCGCGCCTACCTCAACCGCCAGTACACCACGATCGGCATCGTCGGCGTCGTGATCCTGATCATCCTCTGGCCTGACGCTGGGCGTCCACGTCGCCATCGGCTTCATCATCGGCGCGGTGCTGTCGGCGGCGGCGGGCTATATCGGCATGAACGTCTCGGTGCGCGCCAATGTGCGCACCGCGCAGGCCGCGAAACAGGGGCTGGCGGCCGGCCTGGCCCTCGCCTTCAAGGCCGGCGCGGTCACCGGGCTGCTGGTGGTCGGTCTCGGCCTGCTCGGCGTCGCCGGCTACTACTTCGTGCTGCGCGGCGGCATGACCACCGGCAGCGACGACGAACTGCGCCGCGTGCTGGAGGCGATGGTGGCGCTGGGCTTCGGCGGCTCGCTGATCTCCATCTTCGCCCGTCTCGGCGGCGGCATCTTCACCAAGGGCGCCGATGTCGGCGCCGACCTCGTCGGCAAGGTCGAGGCCGGCATCCCCGAGGACGACCCCCGCAACCCCGCCGTCATCGCCGACAACGTGGGCGACAACGTCGGCGACTGCGCCGGCATGGCCGCCGACCTGTTCGAGACCTACGCGGTGACCATCGTCGCCACCATGCTGCTGGCGGCGATCTTCTTCACCGGCGAGGTGCGCGACCACGTGCTGATGCTGCCGCTCGGCATCGGCGGCATCTGCATCCTCACCTCGATCGTCGGCACCTACTTCGTCAAGCTCGGTCCCGACAACGGCATCATGAAGGCCCTCTACAAGGGCCTGCTGGTGACCGGCGCGCTGTCGATCGTCGGCATCGCCATCATCATCGCCTGGTTCATCGGCTTCGCCACGCCGCTGGCGCTGACCGGCGGCGGCTCGGTCACCGGCTGGCAGCTCTTCATCTGCGCGCTGGTCGGCCTGGCGGTGACCGGGGCGATCGTGTGGATCACCGAATACTACACCGCGACCGAGTATCGCCCGGTGCGCTCGATCGCGCAAAGCTCCACCACCGGCCACGGCACCAACGTGATCCAGGGCCTCGCGGTGTCGATGGAGGCCACCGCGCTGCCCGCCATCGTGATCTGCATCGGCATCGTGGTGACCTACATGGTCGCCGGCCTGTTCGGCATCGCGGTCGCGGTGACCACGATGCTGTCGCTCGCCGGCATGATCGTGGCACTCGACGCCTATGGCCCGGTCACCGACAACGCCGGCGGCATCGCCGAGATGGCCGATCTTCCCGCTGATGTGCGCGTCACCACCGACGCGCTCGACGCGGTGGGCAACACCACCAAGGCGGTGACCAAGGGCTACGCGATCGGCTCGGCCGGCCTCGCGTCGCTGGTGCTGTTCGCGGCCTACACGCAGGACCTGAAGCACTACTTCCCGAACCTGGACGTGCAGTTCACCCTGCAGGACCCGTTCGTGGTGGTCGGCCTGATCATCGGCGGCCTGCTGCCCTACCTGTTCGGCGCGATGGGCATGACCGCGGTGGGCCGCGCCGCCGGCGCCGTGGTGGTGGAGGTGCGGCGGCAGTTCCGCGAGATCCCCGGCATCATGGAGGGCACGGCGAAGCCGGAATACGGCCGCGCCGTGGACATGCTGACGCAGGCGGCGATCCGCGAGATGCTCATCCCCTCGCTGCTGCCGGTGCTGGCGCCGATCATCCTGTGGGTGGTGATCGACATCGTCGCCGGCCGCGGTGCAGGCGTTCGCCGCGCTCGGCGCGATGCTGCTCGGCACCATCGTGACCGGGCTGTTCGTCGCGATCTCGATGACCTCGGGCGGCGGCGCGTGGGACAACGCCAAGAAGTACATCGAGGAAGGCCACCACGGCGGCAAAGGCTCCGAGGCGCACAAGGCCGCGGTGACCGGCGACACCGTCGGCGATCCCTACAAGGACACCGCGGGGCCGGCGGTGAACCCGATGATCAAGATCACCAACATCGTGGCACTGCTGCTGCTGGCGATCCTGGCCGGCTGGCTACACTGGACAGTCGGCAGCCGGCCGGATCCACGCTCGCCAGCCGCCTCGTGCTCGTATGTCGGGCATGAGGCGGCGCAAGGTCGCGTCGCGACTGACTGCCGGATGGAAGTAGATCTCGCTCTCCCCGTCGGGCAGCTCCGCCATCAGTCGCCGCACACGCTCCGACGTCATGTGCCCGCTCCAGGCGATGCCGAAGCAGTGATCGGTGGTCGCCATCCCCGCCGCGCGCACCTGTCGGCGCAGCACGCGCGTCCAGTGATACAGCGCATGCCCGCCCGGCCCCACACGCGTGCCGCAGCGCGCGAGCACCGCGGGCGGCTCGGCCGGAACGCGCACCCGCGACAGGCCGAACTCGCGCCCGATCTCCAGCATCAGTCGCCCCACCGTCGGATGCAGATGCATGTGCTTGTGCGCATCGGCGTGGTGCAAGCGTCAGCCCCGTGGCGGCGAAAGCGGCGAACTGCGCGCGGATTTCCGCGGCAAGCTGACGGCGGATGCGCGGACGGGCGAAGTAGTTGATGCCGAGACGAACCTGATCGCTCGGAAATTCTCCAGTCGGCGGCCACCAGATCGGGGATTTCGGCGGGAGCCAGCACGGCGGGACCCTCGATCACCACCAGATGCAGCCCGACGCGCAGGTTCGGCAGGGCATGGGCGCGCCGCACGGCGTCAGCGGCCGCGGGACCGGCCACCATGAGGCTTGCGGCGTGCAGCACGCCGGCACGGTGCGCGCGCTCGACGGCCTCGTTGACCGAGGGGCTGAGGCCGAAATCGTCGGCAGTGAAGATGACGCGCTGCACGCCCCGGTTATGACCTGGAGCGGCGAGGCCGCAAAGCTCAGCGCATTTCGGCGGCCATCATTGGCGGTCCGATCTCTCGACGGCGCGCAGATCCGTCGACCAGGGTAGCGCCGAGCGACACCAGATCTGCCGAGCGGGAGGCGCGAATTGCGCGCGCTGATCGATCCCGCCGACGCGCAGCCCGTAGGTCGACGGATTTGGCTCGGGCGCGGCGGCATAGATCGGCGTGCCGCAGTCCGGGCAGAAGGCGTGGTGCCGTTTGTTCCCACTCTCGGCAATCTTGACGTAGAGCTTCGGTGTCCCGCGCGTCAGCCTGAAAGTCCCGGGCAGGCTGGCGATATTGGCGCGAAACACCGTGCCGGTCAGTTTTTGGCAGTCCGTGCAATGGCAGACCCGGACGGTCGCCGGATCGACCTCGGCCTCGTAGGCGATCTGCCCGCAGTGGCACCCTCCTGTGACTTTCATCGCTGCCCCCCTCGAAGATCTAACGCTGCTCCCAACGAGCCAGATCGGTCCAGGATATTGACCAATCGCCCAAATGGGTCCCGCACGTAGAGCCGCCTGACGCACCAGGACTCAATCGTCGGACCGTATTCTATCTTGAATCCCGCAGACGCCGCCCGTTGGTGGACCTCGTCGAGGTTCTCGGCCTCGACGGAGATCTCCGGCACTGGAGTTCCCGCGCCGCCCTCTGCCGCGATGCTGACTTGCGGTGTGGTTGGCGCTCGGTCGCAAATGTCATGATCCGACCGAGATCCATGACGACGTTCATCCCCAGCACATCGCCATAAGACGCCTTCGCAACCTCGATCCTATCGGCCCGGATATTCGTTACGATCCGCCTGGCGGCCATACATCATGTCTTCGCCTGTTGAGGAAACGGTACCAGACAACCCAAGCGCCTGACGATTGGCTGGTATCTTGCCCGCTTTACTGGTACCGCGGCGATGGACGGCATGATCGTCGATGGCGACAGCCCCGACAGCGGCCAGCAGCAATACGCCTGATGAACTGATCGGTTTGCCCTACGCGCAACTCAGCCGGCGTTATTCTTTCACGCCTCCCGCCATCAGGCCGCTGACGAGATAGTTGCGCACGAAGAAGGTGAAGGCCAGCACCGGCAGCATCACCAGAACGCCCGCCGCGGCGATCTTGCCCCATTCCCATCCGGCATACTGCATGAAGTTCACGATCGCCACCGGCGCCGTCATCGCCCGTGTGCGCGTCAGGATCAGGGCATAGAAGAAATCGTTCCAGGACAGGATGAAGCACAGGATCCCGGTGGCGGCGAGTCCCGGTGCGGCCAGCGGCAGGGCAATGCGCAGGAAAGCGCCCCATACGCCGCAACCGTCAATCCACGCCGCTTCCTCCAGTGAGCGCGGCACCGCGGCGAAGAAGCCGCGCATCGACCAGGTGACCAGCGCCAGGTTGAAGGTGACATAGATGATCACCAGCCCGGCGACGGTATCCATCAAGCCAGCCCAACTGAACGCCAGGAAAAACGGAATGGTGAATGCGATCGGTGGCGCCATGCGGGTCACGAGGATCCATAGTGCGACATGGCGTTCCCCGCGGAACCGCCAGCGCGCCAGGACATAGGCCGCCGGCACACCAAGCACCAGCGAGAGCACCGTGGAGATACCGCTCGCCAGGAGGCTGTTGACGAACGAGCCGGGGAACTGCCCGGTCCACAGCGCGGTGTAATTCTCCAGCGTCGGCGTGAACAGCGGCTGCGCGGACATGATATCGGCGTTGTGGCGGAACGACATCTGCAACAGCCACAGCGCCGGCGACAACACCGCCGCCAGGATCAGCACACCGGCACCCTCGATGAGCGGAAGGCGCCTACTCATCGACCGTCTCTCCGCCCAGGCGATTGAGCACGATCGACAGCGCACACACGCCGGCCACCATCAACGTCGCAACGGCACTGCCATAGCCCCAGTAAGCGAAGCTGAACGTTTGTTCGAACGCATAGTAGTTGGTCACCTGCGTTGCGCCGCCTGGGCCTCCATCGGTCAGCACATAGATCAAGGGGAACGCCTTGATGCTGTCGATCAATCGGAACAGCAGAGTGACCACCAGCGTTGGCCGGATATACGGCAGCCTCACATGCCAGAACAGTTGCAGGGCGTTGGCGCCGTCGATGCGTGCGGCTTCCTGCGGCTCCTTCGGCACCATTTGCAATGCGGCCAGGAGCATCAGCATGGTGAAGGGGAACCATTCCCACGTGTCGGCGGCCGCGATGGCCCAGATGGCGGTACTTGGATTGGTGATCAGTGAATGGACGGGCAGGCCAAGCCACGCCAACATATGATGCAGCGGGCTGATGTCCGGCGTGTAGAGAACCTTCCAGATGATCGCCACGACGATCGGCGGCAGCACCATCGGCACCAGGAATCCGTTACGCAGAGCTTCCAGGAAGCGCGACGGCCGATCGAGCATCAATGCCAGCCCCATACCCCGCCGCGAGCTGGGTACCGACGGTCACGGCCGACAACTCGATCTGCACCCAGACCGAACGCCAGAACTCGCCGGTGGCCAGTATCGCCCTGTAGTTGCCCGACGGATCGGAGAAGTCGAACGCCGTGTCGGGATTGACCGGCGTCAGCGGTGTCAGGCTGGTGATGACCAGATAGAGTGCGGGCCCAAGCGTCACCAACGCCAGCACCAGCAGCGCCGGCAGCAATCCCATGCGGAACGACCGGCGCTGCTCCGCCGCCCAGCCGCGTCGTCCCAGCCAATGCCTAGAGCTTCACGCCGGCGCGCTTCAACTGGGTCAACGCATTCTGTTGCGCCTGCGCCATCGCTTCCTTGGCCGTCTTCTGTTTCGAAACGATGCTCTGAATGGCCACATCGATCTCATGGTCGATCGGCGGATACGGCGCGACGGTGCGATACACCGTGTAACCCTTGGCGCCGAGTTCCAACGTATCGAGATAAAGTTTCGCCACGTCGATGCCGTTGATCTGCATCTTCTGGCGAAACTCCGGCCGCTCGATCATCGACCGCCGGGTGACCGAGCTGTAGGCATGATCATTGAACATCCGTTCGGACAACTCCTTCGACATCGCCCAGGTGATGAACTCCCAGGCGGCGTCCTTGTTGCGGGAGCCGGCCGGAATACCCCAGCCATGCGCGGCAACGTTGGGAAAGCGGCCCGCCGGTCCGCCCGGCGTCAGCGACAAGGCGCAGGTCTTCGCGACCTTGCTGTCGGCCCCTGCCATCTGCACCAGAAAGGTCTCGTTGCTTGACGCGTAATTGACACGGCCCTGCTTGATTGCTCCCAGGACCTGGTCATAGGTGTACGACAGCACGCCGTCAGGTCCGTAGTCGCGCAGCATGTTGCAGAAGAAGTCTGCCGCCGCCACCGCTTCCGGCGAGTCGAGCACCGGCGTGAGATCGGTCGGCGGATTGCGGAACACATTGCCGCCGAAGCCTTGCAGGAATGGGATGAACGTCCAGCCGTAGTGGTTCTCCACCACCCAGGCGGGGATGCCGCCCTTGCCGTTGACCGCCTTCAGCATCGTCGCCGAGTTGATCGAACGTGTCGGGCAGCTTCAGACCGGCCTGCTGGATCAGGTCATAGCGCGAGGCACCCGCCATGTGAACGTCGGCGATCCACGGAATCGCGCACAACCGGCCCTGCCGATCCTTGAACGCGGCCGTCGAGGCGGGCAGGAAATCGTTCGCGTCCCAGTCCGGCGGGGTCTTCTTCGGATCGTCGATGAACTCGTTCAGTGGAATGACCCAGCCGGCGCCAACCCAACGGCCGGAGAATATGAACGTCACGTTGATCACGTCGTGCGCGTCGCTTTTCGTCGACAGCTCGATGTCCATGCGCTGGTTGTAGATCGGGAACGACGGCGTCTCGTAGTTGACCTTGGCGCCGGTGGCTTGCTCGAACTCCGGGATATAGTCGGTGAGGAATTGCGGATAGGAGGAGCTCCAGCAGCTCACGTTCAGCGTCACACCCGGCCAGCTTCTTCGCGCCGCCCTGCGCCGGCGCCTTGCCGGGCAACATCAACAGGCCCGGCGCCGCTCGCCGCAGACGCGAGCACCTGACGCCGGCGAACGCGCCGCGTGGACATGGCCATGCCGTCCTCCCAGACTAAAGTTGTGGCAACACTGCGGGACCGCGTTTGGCCTGGCAAGCCTGATGCGAGGACACCGCCATGACGCTCAGCGCGGAACTTGAGGCGCACCTGCGACGCGAACTCGGCGATGCCGCCACGGCGCGGCGCGCTCGCGGGGATATTGCTCGAGGAGACGCTGTCCTGGCGCGCGCCGGTCATCGCACCGGAGCGCATCACCACTGTGTTCGCCTTCACCTTCGGCAATCGCATGCTGCCTAACGGCAATCGCGAGCCGGGCCCGGTGAATGAAGCGATCGCGGAGGTCGCGGCCACGCTGCACCAGCGCAGCGGAGCGCGGATCTTCGCGCAATGGGAGGTCGCGGCGGCGCTGGCGCGGCCGTGTTCCGAACGGCACTGGTGACCGCGATCAACCCCGGTCGCGATACGCGCGGCGAGCCGGTGTACCTCGGCACCTCGCGGCGTGCTGGAAGAAATCGCGCGCGCTGGCCGAACCGCAGTCGCTCGGCTGCGTCGGCGTGGTGGCATTTGCCGACCATCTTTATCGCTGCGTCGCGACAGCCCGCCGCCTCGGCTTCGATGCCCACGCGCCGGAGGGCATCGCGATGCCCGCGCTTACGATCCATCAGTCAGGCCAGGCATGGTGTCGCGATCGCATCGCCTACCTGCTGCACGACATCATGATCCGCATCACCGAGCGCCGCGCCGCCGTGGTCGGAACCATTTGGTACTAAGAACCGGCCGGCCGACTCCTACGCCGCCCGATGCCGCTCCCGCAGGAACTGGAAGAACTCCACCCCCTCGCGCAGCCGCCGCCTCATCATCTGCGGGCTGCGCACCATCTCGCCCACGATCGACGCGATCTTCGGCGCGCGGAAATAGAAGCGCCGGTAGAACGTTTCGACGTTGTCGAAGATCTCGGTGTGCGACAGGTGCGGATACGACAGTGGCGCGATCTGGATGCCGTGCTCATCCACCAGTTCAGCGTGCGTCTCGTCGAGCCACCCGTTCTCCACCGCCTGCCGGTGCAGATACGTCCCGGGATACGGCGCCGCCAGCGACACCTGGATGGTGTGCGGATTGATCTCGGTGGCAAACCGGATCGTCTCCTCGATCGTCGCCTGCGTCTCGCCAGGCAACCCGAGGATGAACGTGCCGTGGATCTTGATCCCCAGCTCGTGGCAGTCGCGGGTGAAGCGCTTCGCCACCTCGATGCGCATGCCCTTCTTGATGTTGTGCAGGATCTGCTGGTTGCCGCTTTCATAGCCCACCAGCAGCAGCCGCAACCCGTTGTCCTTCAGCACCTTCAACGTCTCGCGCGGCACGTTCGCCTTGGCGTTGCACGACCAGGTCACACCCAGCCGACCCAGCTCGCGCGCGATCGCCTCCGCCCGCGGCAGGTTGTCGGTGAACGTGTCGTCGTCGAAGAAGAACTCCCGAACCTGAGGAAAATACCGCTGCGCCAGCGCGATCTCCTCGGCCACGTGGCCCGGCGAGCGCACGCGATAGCGATGTCCACCCACCGTCTGCGGCCACAGGCAGAACGTGCAGCGCGATTTGCAGCCGCGGCCGGTGTAAAGCGACACGTAAGGGTGCAGCAGATAACCGATGAAGTAGTCCTCGATGCGCAGGTCGCGCTTGTAGACCTCGGTGACGAACGGCAGCTGGTCCATGTCCTCGAGGATCGCGCGATCCTGGTTGTGCACGATCCCGCCCGCGTCATCACGATACGAGATGCCGTCGACCGCCGCCCAGTCGCGTCCCTCGGCGATCTCCTTCACCGTGAAGTCGAACTCGTTGCGCGCCACGAAGTCGATCGGCGCTCCCTGGCGCAGGCTTTCGTCCGGCTGCACCGCGACCTTGGCGCCGACAAAGCCGATCTTCAGCGCTGGATTCGCCTGCTTCAGCGCTGCCGCCACCTTCACGTCGGAGGTGAACGACGGCGTCGAGGTGTGGATGACGCACAGCTCATAGTCGCGCGCCTGCGCCGTCACCGCGTCCAGCCCGGTGCCCGCCGGCGGCGCGTCGATCAGCCGGCTGCCGGGCACCAGCGCCGCGGGCTGCGCCAGCCAGGTCGGATACCAGAAGCTGCGGATCTCGCGCCGCGCCTGATAGCGTGAGCCGGCGCCACCATCGAACCCGTCGAACGATGGCGGATGCAGGAACAGCGTCTTCATCATCGCGGTTTGAACCCCTCCGCTTCGAGTGTATGGCCGCGCCAATCGACGCGGCGGCCGGCGTAGCTCGCCGCCATCACGACCACCGACATAAGCTCGCGCAGGGGCAGAAGCCAGAGCGGGGTGCGGTTGGCAAGTCCCAGCGCCCGGTCGATGCCGCGGGCGGCGGCGGCACGGATAGCCCAGACGAGCACGAACCAGGCCAGCGTCCAGTCAGCGCCACCGGACAGCAGCACGGCCAGCGCGGCCCAGACGAGCGGGTATTGCAGCACCGAGGCGGCGAAGGCCAACGGCTCCAGCGCGCGGATGGTACGGGCCCAGCGCAGTTCATGACGCCAGAGGGCGCGCAACGTGGTCTCCGGCACGGTGGTCGCCGGGATCGTCTCGGCAAGTGCGACCCTCAGACCAAGGCCCTGAACCAGCCGACCCAGCACATTGTCGTCGGCCAGGTGGTTCGCCAGGGCCGGGAACCCGCCGATCCGCTCCAGGGTTTCCCGCCGCAGCATCATGGTGGCCCCGAGGCAGTCCTGTCGCCCCAGCGCACGCGCCAGCAGGGCGCCGGGCAGGAAGTAGTGGTTGATCTGACCGGCACCCAGCGCACCGACGGTCCCCTCCCCCCACCTCCCCTCGCGGGAGAGGGGTGGGGAGAGGGGGCCGACCGGCATCCCTGTGTAAATCGTCGTCACCAGCCCAACATTCGGCTCCTCCAGCGCCACGACCAGCCGGTGCAGCCAGTCCCGCGCCACATGCATGTCCGCATCGGCGATCACCAGCACGTCATGCTTCGCCGCCGGCAGCATGTTGATCAGATTGCCGATCTTGCGATTGGGGCCATGGACCCTGGGCTCCACGACGACTGCGATGTCACAGCCGGGAAATCGCGCCTGGAGCCGACGCGCCACCGGCAGCGCCGTGTCGGCGGCGTCCTGAACTCCGAACACCACCTGCAATGCGGGGTATGCCTGGCGGCAAACGCTGGTCAGCGCCTCTTCCAGCAATGGTTCGTCGCCGTGCAGCGGCTTCAAGACCGTCACCGGCCTCATCGCGTTCGCCCCCACACTCCCGCATCGACCGGCAAACCGCCGCACCACAATCCAGCCGGCAATCGCCTGAGCAACGCCGATCGCAGAAAATGCCGCGGCGATTCCGGCCCCGATCACCGGCTCATCCGGAGGTGCTCTCTGGCAGCCCCAACCCACGTCAACCATTGACTAGGGTTTGGCTGCCTACGATCGCAAACACGAAGCAGGCGGCAACCGATGGACCCGTCAAAGTCGTCATTGCGCAGGATGCCGTGGCGCGCATTCTGGTTGATGGGTGAATATGGTTGGGCCTTGCTCGCCATCACCCTCGCCTGCCTCATGGTCGGCGCAGCCGTATGGCAGGTGCAGCAGTCCTGGAAGCAGGAGGTCGCCACAGCGACATCCCGCCTCACCGATGTGGCGGCACAGGATGTCGCACGGTACGTGGAGCGGTTCGATCTCATCCTGGAGACAGTTATGGCCGGGGATCAAACGCCGGCAAGCCAGAACCTGACCGAAGACCAGCGCAATACACTCCTGTTCGAGCGCACACCACGCGATCGCTACATCGCATTCATCGACGTATTGGATGCAAACGGCGGCGTTCTTGCCACTTTGACCCCCGACAAGCCCGCCACCAATTGGGCGAGCCGAGACTATTTTATGGCCCAGCACGACAGCACCACGAATGGGCTGTTGATAGGCTGGCCATTCTCGATTGAACATGAGAACGATGTCGGGTTCACGGTCAGTCGCCGCATCACGACCAACGACGGCAAGTTTGCTGGTGTCGTGGTTTTAGGGATACGCCTCGAATTCTTTCGCGATCAGTTCAGCCGATACGACCTTCGCGAGGGCGAATCCCTGACGCTGCTGCGTAACGACAGCACTGTTCTGATGCGGTTGCCGTTCGACGTGAGGGACATCGGCCATCCTGTACAACCGGCATCGCCGTTCGACGCATTTGCTCGAGCCGAGCAGCCACCCTTCGTCGCACGCGACAAAACCGATCACATCGAGCGACGATACGTGTTCCACCGGGTCGGAAACTTGCCGCTGGTCGTGAGCATCGCGACGCCGGTCGAAGATCGCCTTCTCAGCCCGGTGCTTTGGTGGGTCTTGCCCGGCATCCTCCCGCTTGGCGCGCTATGCGTTGTGCTGATGCGCCGGCCACTGCAACGCCGGGATCATGTTGAATCCTGAGGTCGGAGCAGCGGCCTGACCGGCTGCCGCTACCTCGCCGTGATGGCCTGCCCTCCGGGCAGCGCCTCACCCAACCCGATCGCACCCAGCGCCGTCGCCACGATGTCCTTCGCACTCAGCTTCGCCTCGGCCAACTGCTTCGCCTGCGAGTCGTGGTCGATGAACACGTCCGGCAGCACCATCGGCCGCACCTTCAGCCCGCGATCAAGCAGCCCCTTCCACGCCAGGTGATGCAGCACCGCCGAGCCGAACCCGCCGATGGATCCCTCCTCGATGGTGATCAGTACCTCGTGGTGCCGTGCGAGCTGTTCGACCAGAGCCACGTCCAGCGGCTTGGCGAAGCGGGCGTCCACCACCGTCGCGGGCAGTCCGCGTGCAGCCAGTTCATCAGCCGCCTTCAGCGCATCGCCCAGCCGAGGCCCCAGCGCAAGGATCGCGATGTTGTTGCCCTCGCGCAGCACGCGGCCCTTGCCCAGCGGCCACCCCTCGCCGCGCGACGGCAGCGCCACGCCCAGCCCATCGCCGCGCGGGTAGCGCAGCGCCGAAGGCCGGTCACCGATCGCGGCGGCCGTCGCCACCGCATGCACTAGCTCTGCCTCGTCGGACGGCGCCATCAGCACGAACCCCGGCAGGCATCCCAGATAGGCCAGGTCGAAGCTGCCCGAGTGGGTCGCTCCGTCGGCACCCACCGGCCCCGCCCGATCCAGCGCGAACCGCACCGGCAGGGACTGGATTGCCACGTCGTGCACCACCTGGTCGTAGGCCCGCTGGAGGAAGGTGGAGTAGATGGCGCAGAACGGCTTCATCCCCTCGGTCGCCATGCCCGCGGCGAAGGTCACCGCATGTTGTTCGGCGATGCCGACGTCGAAGGTGCGATCCGGGAACCGCTTGCCGAAGCGGTCCACGCCGGTGCCCGACGGCATCGCCGCGGTGATCGCCACGATGGTCGGATCCCGCTCCGCCTCCGCGATCAGTGCATCGGCAAACACTTTGGTATAGGCCGGCGGCCCCGGCGGCGCCTTTGCCTGCTCCCCGGTGATCACGTTGAACTTCGCCACCGAGTGCAGCTTGTCGGCCGAGGCCTCGGCCTGCGGATAACCCTTGCCCTTCTGCGTGATGGCGTGGACCAGGATCGGCCCGGTCTCATCCGCCTCGCGGACATTGCGCAGGATCGGCAGGAGGTGGTCCAGGTTGTGGCCGTCGATCGGGCCCAGATAGTAGAAGCCCAGCTCCTCGAACAGCGTCCCGCCGGTCAGCATGCCGCGGGCATATTCCTCCGCGCGCCGCGCCGTGCGCTCGATGCCGCGCGGGAAGCGCCTGGCCATCCGCGATCCCAGTTCCCGCAGCGACAGGAAGCTGCGGGAGGACATCAGCCGCGACAGGTAGGCGCTCATGGCCCCCACCGGCGGCGCGATCGACATGTCGTTGTCGTTGAGGATCACGATCAGCCGCGTATGCCGCGCGCCGGCGTTGTTCATCGCCTCATACGCCATACCGGCGCTCATCGCGCCGTCGCCGATCACGGCGATGATGTTGCGCTCATCGCCCTTCAGGTCGCGCGCCACCGCCATGCCCAGGCCGGCCGAGATGGAGGTGGAGGAGTGCGCCGCGCCGAACGGGTCGTACTCGCTCTCCGCGCGGCGGGTGAAGCCGGACAGCCCGCCACCCTGGCGCAGCGTGCGAATGCGGTCGCGCCGCCCGGTCAGGATCTTATGCGGATAGGCCTGATGCCCGACGTCCCAGATCACCCGGTCATGCGGCGTGTCGAACACCGAGTGGATTGCGACGGTCAGCTCCACCACCCCGAGCGAGGCGCCGAGATGGCCGCCGGTGACAGATACCGCGTCGATCGTCTCCGCGCGCAATTCGTCGGCCAATTGCCGCAACTGTTCCGGGGAGAAATTGCGCAGGTCGGCCGGATATCGAACGCGATCCAGCAGCGGTGTTGTCACAGGGCTCATATTTCTCTTGCTCCGATTTCAGTTCTGCCGGCTCACGACATAGGCCGCGAGCGCCCGCAGAAGCGCGCCGCGCTCACCGAAGCCGTCGAGATGTCCGGCCGCCTGGCGAGCCAGCATTTCCGCCTGTGCCCGCGCCCGTTCCGCACCCAGAATCGCGACCATTGTGGCCTTGCCAGCCGCGGCGTCCTTACCGGCGGTCTTGCCGGTCTGCTCGGTGCTGCCTTCCGCGTCCAGCAGGTCGTCGGCGATCTGGAACGCGCCGCCGAGGTCGCGCCCATAGGCCGCCAACAGATGCCGCTGGAACGGCGGCGCGCGGCCGAGGATCGCCCCTGCCTCCGCGCTGAACTGGATCAGCCGTCCGGTCTTCAGCGCTTGCAGCCGCGTCACGGCTGGGCCGTCCAGCGTCTGGCCCTCTGCCAGCATATCGATCATCTGGCCTCCTGCCATCCCACGAAAGCCGGCCGCGGCCCCCAGCGCCGCCACCAGTTCACAGCGTGCCTGCGGGTCGGAATGCGTGTCGGGTTCCGCCAGCACCTCGAACGCGCGCGCCTGCAACGCGTCGCCCGCCAGAATCGCGGTGGCCTCGTCGAATGCCTTGTGGGTGGAGGGCTTGCCGCGCCGCAGATCGTCGTCGTCCATCGCCGGCAGGTCGTCATGGACCAGCGAGTAGGCGTGCAGCATCTCGATCGAGGCGGCCACCCGCGCCGCACAGGTCTCCGACACGGCGAAAAGGGCCGCGCTCTCGATCACGAGGAATGCCCGTAACCGCTTGCCGCCGCCCAATGTCGCGTAGCGCATGGCCTCGGCCAGGCGGCCTTCCGCGCCCTCAGGCGGCGGCAGCAGGACCTCGAGCGCGGCCTCCACCTCGGCGGCCACCCGCACGAGGGCGGCGGGCAATTCCGTCTCCACCAGTGTCATACGTTCCGATACCACCCCTGACACGCCTCGGCCCGTGCCGATCAAACAAATGGGAACGATGGCCCCGACGCGGTTGTACGAATCACACGCATGTGTGGCCGGCAACCCTCGACTCCGGTGACGGCTTACCGCAACCGCTGGTTTTCTGCCATACGCCTGCCCCACATTGCTGCCCGCCCCACATTGCTGACTGAGGGGCGGCATGCCATATCCGACCCACCCGGTAGGACTTTCGGCGCGGCGCCGCCGTTTGGAGATTTGCCCATGATCCGCGTCGTCCTGGCCCAACCTCGCGGCTTCTGCGCCGGCGTCGAGCGGGCGATCGAAATCGTCGAGCGGGCCCTGAAGAAATACGGCCCGCCGATCTATGTGCGACACGAGATCGTCCATAATCGCCACGTGGTCGAGGACCTGCGCACCCGTGGGGCGGTGTTCGTGGATGAATTGGACGAGATCCCGCCTGGCGCAATGACCGTCTTTTCCGCCCACGGGGTCGCCAAGCGGGTCGAGCAGCTGGCCGCCGAGAGGGACCTGCCGGTGATCGACGCCACCTGCCCGCTGGTGGCGAAGGTGCATAACGAGGGCCGCCGCTACGCTGCTCAGGGCCGACAGATTGTCCTGGTGGGCCATGCCGGTCACGCCGAGGTCGAGGGCACGATCGGCCAGGTTCCGGCCAAGGTGCATCTGGTACAGACCGTGGCCGACGTCGCCAGGCTGGAGGTCGCCGATCCGGACAAGCTCGCCTACATCACCCAGACTACCCTGTCCGTCGATGACACCCGCGGCATCATCGCCGCCCTGAAGGAGCGTTTCCCCTCCATTGTCGGGCCCGACGTGCGCGACATCTGCTACGCGACGCAGAACCGCCAGCAGGCGGTGCGCGAACTCGCCGGCGAGGTGGACATCATCCTGGTGGTCGGCTCGCGCAACAGCTCCAACTCCAACCGGCTGCGCGAGATCGGCGAGGAGCTGGGGAAGCCCTCTCACCTGATCGACGACGCCGATGCGCTGCGTCCCGAGTGGTTCGCCGGCGTGCGTTCGGTCGGAGTCACCGCAGGTGCATCGGCGCCGGAGACGCTGGTGCAAGGCGTGTTGGACGGGCTGCGCCAGTTCGGCGACATCGACATTTCCACCCTGGCCGGCGTGGCGGAGGACGTGCGCTTCCGCTTCCCCAAGGAACTGGCCGACACGTGAGGGGATCCAATCCATGGCCGTGCCGCTGAACCAGGCGCTGCGCGTCGGCGCCTATGTCGTAAAGCAGCATCTGCTGGGGCGGAAGCGCTACCCGCTGGTGCTGATGCTGGAGCCGCTGTTCCGTTGCAACCTCGCCTGCGCCGGCTGCGGCAAGATCGACTATCCGGCCGAAATCCTGAACCAGCGCCTGTCGGTCGCGGAGTGCATGGAGGCGATCGACGAATGCGGCGCCCCGGTGGTGGTGATCGCCGGCGGCGAGCCGCTGTTGCATCGCGAGATCGAGCAGATCGTGGAAGGCGCGATCGCGCGGAAGAAATTCGTCATCGTCTGCACCAACGCGCTGCTGCTGGAAAAGAAGATGCATTTGTTCCAGCCGAGCAAGTGGTTCTCCTGGTCGGTGCACCTGGATGGTTCACGCGAGGAGCACGACATCTCGGTCTGCCAGGACGGCGTGTATGATCGTGCGGTCGCGGCGATCTCGGCGGCGAAGCGCGCCGGCTTCCGCACCATCATCAATGCCACCCTGTTCGATACCGCGAAGCCGGAGCGCGTCGCGGGGTTCTTCGACGACGTGATGGCGCTGGGGGTGGACGGCATCTCCGTCTCACCTGGCTACGCGTACGAGCGCGCGCCCGATCAGCAGCACTTCCTCAATCGCCGCAAGACCAAGGAGCTGTTCCGCGGCATCTTCGCCCGCCAGGGCAAGACAAAATGGGCGTTCAACCAGTCGTCGATGTTCCTGGATTTCCTCGCCGGCAACCAGACGTTCCATTGCACGCCGTGGGGCAACCCGACGCGCACCTATTTCGGCTGGCAGCGCCCCTGCTATCTGCTCGGCGAAGGCTACGCGAAGACCTTCAGGGAGCTGATGGAGGAAACCGACTGGGACCGCTACGGCACCGGCAACTACGAAAAGTGCGCTGACTGCATGGTGCATTCCGGCTACGAGGCGACTGCGGTCAGCGAAACGATCCGCCGGCCGTGGAAGGCCGCGGCGCAGGCGCTCCGCGGTATCCGCACGGACGGTCCGATGGCGCCGGATGTCTCGCTGGCAAATCAGCGGCCGGCCGAATTCGTCTTCAGCGCACATGTCGAGCAGGCGATGGCACGGATCAAGGCGCGCAGGCAGGACGAGGTCGTTTGACGACGTGACGGGTTGCCACCGGGCATTCCCGACTCCAGGATGAACCATGTCCCTCCGCGGCCAATCACTGCCTCGGCTTGAAGACGCGCGCTTCCTGACCGGGCGTGGGCAATACATCGAGGACATCGACCTCCCGGGCCAGACGTGGATGCAGGTGGTGCGATCGCCGCATGCGCACGCCACGATAGCGCGTATAGAGACTGCGGCGGCGCGCGGCGTCCCGGGCGTCCTTGGTGTGCATACCGCCGCCGATCTTGCCGCGCTGGGTCCGCTTCCCTGCACGGTACCGGTGGCGAGTGTGGCGCCGATGATCGTGCCAGCACGGTTTGCCCTGGCCTCGGACCGGTCGCGCCACGTGGGCGATCCGGTGGCATTCGTGGTCGCGGAATCGCGCGCGGCGGCACGCGATGCAGTCGAACTTGTCGTGGTCGAGTGGCAACCCCTGCCGTCGGTGGTCGATGGTCAGGCGGCACTGCGATCCGGCGCGCCGCAGCTCTGGCGACAGGCGCCCAACAATCTGTCCTATCGTTTTCAGAAGGGCGACCGTGACGCTGTGCTGACCGCGATCACCGGTGCGGCGCATGTCGTCGAACTGGAGCTGGTCAACAACCGCATCGTGATCGCGGCGCTGGAACCGCGCGGGGCGATCGGCAGGTACGATGGCGATGGCTTCCATCTGCTGTTCTCCGGCGCCGGAGTGCATGCGCTGCAAACCCAACTCGCCGAGCATGTGTTCCGCGTGCGGTCCGAGACGATGCAGATCGCCTGCCCTGATGTCGGTGGCGGTTTCGGCGTGAAGAACGCGTTGTATCCCGAGTGGGTGATGCTGCTCTGGGCTGCGCGCGAACTCGGCCGCCCGGTGCGTTGGATGAGTGAACGCGCCGAGGACTTCGTCACCACTGCGCAGGGCCGCGACAACGTCACACGGGCACGACTTGCATTGGACGCGGACGGGCATTTCCTGGCGCTTGACGTCGACACGGTTGCCAATCTCGGGGCGTATCTGTCGTCCGGCGGACCAGGCAGCTCCACCAACGCACCGGCGAACGCGATCGGCAGCGGCTACGTCATTCCGGCGATCTTCATGGACGTGCGTGGCGTGTTCACCAACACGGTGCCGATCGACGCCTACCGTGGCGCCGGCAAGCCGGAAGTGAACTACATGATCGAACGCCTGATCGACGAAGCCGCGCGACGCTGCGGGTTCGACGCGATCGAGCTTCGTCGGCGCAACCTGGTGCGCGAGTTTCCGTACCGCAAGGCACTCGGCACCGTCATCGACTGCGGTCGGTTCGCGGACAATCTCGACGCAGCGATCGTCGCGGCCGATCACTCAGGATTCGCCGTGCGGCGCGAGGCGTCGCGGAAGCGCGGAATGCTGCACGGCGTCGGCGTAACCTGCTTCATGGAGACCGCGCGCGGAGCCCCGAACGAGGGTGCCGAACTGCGCTTCGATGACGATGGCCGCGTGGCGCTGCTGGTCGGCACGCAGTCCAACGGCATGGGCCATGAGACCGCCTACGCGCAGATCGCCGCGGATCTGCTCGGACTGCCGATCGAGGCGTTTCGCTATGTACAGGCGGACACGGCGGTTGTGCGTGCCGGCAATGGCCATGGCGGCGCGCGTTCGATGCACATGGGTGGAGCCGCGCTGTGCAAGGCAGTGGATACGATGCTGGCGAAAGGCCAAGCCATCGCAGCGCGCCTGTTGCAGGCATCCGTGGAGCAGGTGGTTTTCGCCGATGGCCGATTCGCATTGCGGGACGATCCGAATCGCGCCATCGATCTGCTCGCGGTTGCCCGTGCGGCGCGCGACAAGGCCAATCTGCCTGACGGTATGTCGCCCGGGCTGGACACCTATGTCTGGAACCTGCTCGACCTGATCACGTTCCCGAACGGCTGCCATATAGCCGAGGTCGAGGTCGATCCCGACACGGGCGCGCTCGCGCTGCGACGCTATATCGCGGTCGACGACTTTGGCACGCTGATCAATCCGATGCTGACGGTTGGGCAGGTGCAGGGTGGCGTGGCACAGGGCATCGGCCAGGCGATGCTGGAGCACACCGTCTACGATCCGGACTCCGGCCAGATGCTCAGCGGCTCGTTCATGGACTATGCGTTGCCGCGCGCCGAGGACCTGCCCGACATCGACATCACACTGGCGGGTGTAGCTACAAATGCCAATCCACTCGGCGTGAAGGGTTCCGGTCAGGCCGGCGCCATGGCATCGCCGCAGGCGATCATCGCCGCCGTGCTGGATGCGCTGGCGCCACTCGGCGTCACTCACATCGACATGCCGGCCACGCCGGAACGCATCTGGCGCGCCATCAGGAGTGCAGCACATGGATAGCGCACCGCAGCCCCGCATCGCGGCTGAAGACTACCTGGAAGCGCTGGCCGCGCACGGCATCGAACACCTGTTCTGCAATCCCGGCACCGACTTTGCGCCGATCGTCGAGGCGTTCGCGCGCGCCGCCCGCTCCAACCGAAAGGTGCCGCGGCCTATGGTGGTGCCGCACGAGAATGCCGCGCTGTCGATGGCGCATGGCTACACGATGGTCACCGGGCGCGCCTCAGGCGGTGATGCTGCACACCAATGTTGGCACGGCGAACTCGATCAACATGCTGATCGATGCGAGCCGCGATCGCGTGCCCGTGCTGCTGACCTCTGGCCGCACGCCGTTCACCGAGACGGGCGCCGAGGGCTCGCGCAGTGCGCACATTCACTGGGCGCAGGAGATGTACGACCAGGCCGGCATGCTGCGCGAGATGGTGAAGTGGGACTACGAGATGAAGCGCGGCGATCAGGCCGCGACCGTGGTCGATCGCGCGCTTGAACTGGCGATGGCTTCGCCGAAGGGGCCGGTCTATCTCTCGTTGCCGCGCGAGGTGCTGGGCGAGGTCGTGCACACGCCGGCGGAGAGCAATCGCGCGCATCGCGCCGGGCCACGCGCTCCCGGTACCATCGGCCGCCGATATCGAACAACTCGCCGACTGGATCGCCGCCGCGCGGTCGCCTGTCGTCATCACCGGTCTGCTCGGTCAGGACCCGCGCGACGCAGTCGTGCTGGCGCGACTGGCGGAACGTTGGGCGCTGCCGGTGATCCCGTACAACACGCGCTACTTCGCGATGTCCGCGAACCATCCGATGTTCCAGGGTTCGATGCCCGGCCCGCTGCTGGACGACGCCGACCTGGTGATCGTCATCGAGGGCGATGTGCCGTGGTTGCCGAGTAAGGAAGCGCCATCGGCCGGCGCGCGTATCGTACAGATCGGCGAGGATCCGCTTTACGCGCGCTATCCGATGCGCAGTTTCCCTTCCGACCTGACGATCACGGCGACCGCGCTTTCGGTGCTCGAGGCACTGGAGCAGGCGTTGCAGGATCGCACCGGCGTTCATGTCGAGGAGCGGCGCGCGCGGCTTGTCGCACGTTCCGCGAAGCTGCACGCGCAATGGCGCGATGAGGCGGAACAGGCGGGGCGCGGCAACAAGAACACACTGACCTGGCTGAACCATTGCCTGCGCGAGGTGGTGGATCGGGACTCGATCGTTATTTCCGAATACTCGTTCCGCCAGGAGTATTGCCCGCTGGAGCAGCCGGGCAGCCTGTTCGCGGTGAGCAATGCCGGTGGTCTGGGCTGGGGGTTCGGCGCTTCGCTCGGCGCGAAACTCGCGGCGCCACAGCGGCAGGTGCTGTCGGTGCTGGGCGACGGCGCCTACATGTTCGCCAATCCAACCGCCTGCCATTACGTCGCGCAGATGCAGAATCTGCCGGTGCTGACAGTGATCTACAACAATGCGCTGTACAACGCGGTGCGACGCGCGACGCTGGACATGTATGGCACTGGCGTCGCGGCGCAGGGCGATGGGCGTCTGCTCGCCGATCTGCCGCCGCCCAACTTCGAGAAGATCGTCGCCGCACATGATGGCCATGGCGAACGCGTCGAGCGGCCCGCCGACCTGCCGGCGGCGTTGCGCCGCGCCGCGGCGGCCGTGCGCGGCGGACAGCAGGCACTGGTGAACGTGATATGCCCGCCCTGACGCAAGATCGTCTCAGAACGCGGGTCCTGATCGTCGGAGGCGGACCGGTCGGTACAACTCTGGCGATGGACCTCGCTTGGCGAGGCATCGACGTGATCGTCGCGGAGCAGCGCCATCGCGGCGAACCGCCAAGCGTCAAGTGCAACCATGTGTCCGCGCGCACGATGGAGATCTTCCGCCGGCTTGGCGTCGCGCGTTCCGTCCGCGACGGCGGCATGCCGCACGATTACTCGAACGACATAGCGTTCCGCACCACCGTCACCGGCATGGAATTCGGGCGCATCAAGATACCCTGTCGGCGTGATCGCTATACGGTCAAGGACGGCCCGGATGGATGGTGGCCGACGCCCGAACCGCCTCACCGGATCAATCAGATTTTCTTGGAACCGCTACTGGTCGAACATGCCGCGACAATGCCGGGTCTGCGATATCTGAGCCGCATTCGAAGTCCTTGGTTTCGACCAGACCGAGGGCGGGGTGACAGCGGAGGCGGAGGATCTGGACAGCAGCCGGAAATTGCTCATCGCCGCCGAATATCTGATCGGCTGCGATGGACCTTCCTCGGAGATCCGTCGGCAGATTGGTGCGCGGCTGACGGGCGATGCATTGATCAATCGTACGCAATCCACCTACATCCGAGCACCATCGCTGATCCGCAGGATGCAGGCGGTGCCGGCATGGTCTACTCAGTCGCTGAATCCTCGACGCAGCGCGGGCATGTTCGCGGTTGATGGTCGCGAGACCTGGCTGGTCCACAACTATCTCCCTCCGGACGAAACGGACTTCGCAACGGTCGATCGCGATCGCTGCATCCGGCTGATCCTCGGTGTCGGGCCCGAGTTCGAATACCAGGTCCTGACCCAGGAAGATTGGATCGGTCGGCGCATGCTGGCCGATCGTTTCCGCAATGGGCGCGTATTCATCTGCGGTGATGCGGCGCATAACTGGGTGCCGTATGCCGGCTACGGCATGAACGCGGGCATCGCAGATGCGATGAACCTGTCATGGATGCTGGCCGGTGTGCTGCGAGGCTGGGCGGAACCCGCAATCCTCGATGCCTACGAGGCAGAGCGCAGGCCGATCACCGAGCAGGTGTCCCACTACGCAATGAACACCGCCATGTCTGTCGCGCGGTCGCGCGCGGAGGTCCCGGCGAACATCGAAGATATCGGGCCGGAAGGCGCGGGTGTGCGCGAGCGCTTGGGCCGGACGTTGATCGATCTTCACACGCCACAGTTCTGCTGCGGCGGGCTGAATTTCGGCTATTTCTACGATGGCTCGCCGATCATTGCGCACGATGGAGAAGTGCCACCACCCTATACGATGTACGACTTCACGCCATCCACTGTGCCCGGCTGCCGCACGCCGCATATCTGGCTGCGCGACGGACGGTCTCTGTACGACGCGCTCGGTGCATCCTTCACCTTGCTGCGCTTCGATCGATCCGTGCCTGTCGATGCGCTGGCGGGCGCGGCGGCAAAGTGCGATGTGCCGCTTGCCGTTTGGGATGTGGAAGCCGAGGAAACTCGCTCGCCTTACGCGCACAAGCTCGTTCTGTCGCGCCCTGACCAGCACGTCGCCTGGCGTGGCAACGCCGAGCCCAGCGAACCCATGACACTGATCGATCTTGTCCGTGGCGCTACGATGCCGTCGTCGCGGCGATCTCCGGTGCAACCTTCCGCATGAACAGCGTCAGGCTCTGCGCCACATCGTCGTAAGACATTGGCCCAAGCCGGAATTGCATGATTGCGCCGCCGACGCCGATCACAGCCACCTGTGCCAGCTTCTCAGCCACCGTCGCCGGCGAGCCGTAGATCAGCGAATGCTCCACGACCGTGCGCGCCGCCGGTGCCGTCCCCGGCGCAGGCATCGGCACGATCGAAACGCCCTGTTCCTCATAGACACGTCTGCGCATCGCCATGCGATGTTCATGCATTGCCTCGAACGCCGGCAGGGCGACGCGCTCGGCTTCCGCGTCGGTCTCGGCGACGAACACGTTGCGCCACACCCAGCACTGCTCGACATTGCGTGCGACGGCGGCATCGTCCATGCCCTGTTCGCGCAACGTGCAGCGATAGAGCTCCATGCGGTGCCTGGTAACCTCGTTCGACTGCACGTTCATCATGAACGGCCGGCCTTGCCGTGCGATGTGCAGCATCCCCTCCTCGCTCGAAGCCGAGCGAATCACCAGGGGGTGCGGTTTGGTATACGGCAGCGGCCGCAGCATCGGCACCTTGATGTCCCAGAACCTGCCGTGATGCTCGAACTTTTCCCCGCGCCATGCCTGAAACATGATGGCCTCGGCTTCCTCGAAGCGCGCCTGTGCCTCGGTGTGATCGAGGCCGTAGCCCTGGTAATCGTAGATGTTATACGCGGTGCCACGGCCCAGTCCGACGATCAGCCGTCCCTTGCTGATGTTGTCGATCAGCGCCAATTGTTCCGCCATGCGGATCGGATGATGCAGCGACATCTGCGCCACGGCGAAACCGATACGCGCCCGCTGCGTCGCAACCGCCAACGCGGCGGCAAAGCTCACCGGGTCGACGTAGGCACAAATACCGTCGAAATGGTGCTCGGCCAGCCAGATCACATCGAAGCCTAGCTCGTCGGTCAGCCGCGCCTCGTGCAGGACCTCATCGATCACCTGCCCGTCGCGCGCCGGGTCACGGCTTTCCGGAAACAGGAAATTGCTGAACTTCAAGCGCAGGCCTCCTTCGGTCGTTATGCGCGACTTTCCATCACAAGGGCAGCATGGTACAGACTGGAACGCTTGTCATCTGGAGCGGAAAGACAGCCGGGAGGGAATTATGACCATCATCGTCGGCAGTGGTGACTACCGCTACGAGCAGATCGACGACTGGGCGAAGGTACCGCCGGGCTGGTCGTTGCACGAGGTCGGCGCCGTCGGCGTCGACAGGCAGGACAACGTCTACGTGTTCAATCGCGGCGAACATCCGATGATGGTGTTCGATAGCGAGGGCAATTTCCTGCGCGCCTGGGGCGAGGGACTGTTTCCTCGCGCGCACGGCCTGCATATGGCGCCGGATGACACGGTGTTCCTGACCGACGACGGCGACCATTCGGTGCGGCAGTGCACACTCGAGGGCAAGGTGCTGCTTACACTCGGCACGCCCGGCAAGCCTGCGCCATTCATGAGCGGACAGCCGTTCCATCGCTGCACGCACACCGCGCTTTCGCCGAAAGGCGACATCTATGTCTCGGACGGCTACGGCAATGCGCGAGTCCACAAATACGCGCCGGATGGCAAGTGGCTGATGTCGTGGGGCGAGTCCGGCACCGAGCCGGGTCAGTTCAATCTGGTGCATAACATCTCGTGCGATCCCGATGGCTGGGTCTATGTCGCGGACCGCGAGAACCATCGCATCCAGGTGTTCGACGGCAACGGCCGATACGAGACGCAGTTCAACAATCTGCACCGGCCGTGCGGCATCTTCATGCCGTACTGCACCTGCCCGATCTGTTACGTGGGCGAACTCGGTCCGGCAACCCGCACCAATCGCAACTATCCCAACCTGGGGCCGCGTATCTCCATTATCGACAACAAGGGCAATTTGCTCACGCGCATCGGCGGGCAGCATCCCGGTACCGGCCCCACGGATTACATCGGCCCGCACGGCCTCTGCGTGGACTCGCGTGGCGACATCTACATCGGCGAGGTGTCGCGCACGCTGTGGCCGCAATACTGGGCGGATCAGCCGATCCCCGACGGGGTGCGTTGCCTGCGCAAACTGCGCAAGATCAGTTGAGGCCAAGTCATGCCGTATGAGCCACAGCGCTTCGACTTCTCGATACCGGTCCGCGTCAACCTGTCCTCCGATACGCAGACCAAGCCTTCGCGCGCCATGAAGGAGGCGATGACGGAGGCGGAGGTGGGCGACGAGCAGATGGGCTCCGATCCTACTATCTGGGCGCTGTGCGATCGCACCGCCGCACTGCTCGGCAAGGAAGCCGCGGTGTTTCTGCCCTCCGGCACCATGTGCAACCAGGTGGCGATCGCCACACATTGCAGGCCGGGCGAGGAGATTCTGGCGCACGAGTCCTCGCACATTCTGTCAAGCGAAGGCGGCGCGCCAGCAGCCATCGCAGGTGCGCTGATCAAGGGACTGCAAGGCGAGCGTGGCCAGTTCACTGTCGATGCGCTGGAAGCGGCGATCCGACCGGTGTCGCGCTATTCACCGACGCAGCGTCTGGTGGAAGTGGAGCAGACAGCCAATCGCGGCGGTGGCACGTGCTGGAGCGTCGATGCGCTTCGCGCGGTCACCGATGCCGCGCACAGACACGGGCTTGCCACCCACATGGATGGCGCGCGGCTGATGAATGCTGCCGTAGCGTTGGGTGTCCCGGCGACCGATCTCACCGAAGGCTGCGATTCGGTGTGGTTGGATTTCACCAAGGGCCTGGCTGCACCTTTGGGCGCCGTGCTCGCCGGCTCGCGCGAGTTCATTGGCCAGGCGTGGCGTTGGAAGCAGCGGCTCGGTGGTTCAATGCGGCAGGGCGGCATGTGCGCCGCTGCGTGTCTCTATGCGCTGGAACACAACATCGATCGCCTTGCCGAGGATCATGCCAATGCGAAGTCGCTGGCACGCGGCATGGCACAGATTCCCGGGGTTACGGTCGAAATTCCGGAGACCAACCTGGTGTTCTTCGACACCGAAGGCACCGGCATGACCTCGGACGTCTTTGCCGGCAAGTTGCGCAAGGAGGGCGTGCTGGTATCCACCTCCGGCAAGTACCGCGCGCGTGCCTGCCTGCATCTCGACGTGACGGCGGCTCATGTGGACGAGGCCTTGTCGGTGATGAAACAGGTGGTCAACGCAGCCTGATGTTCACCGTTCGCTCGATCGGCGTGCTGCATACGCCCTGGCGCAGCATTGCCGAGTGTCCGCGCAACGGACGGCAACCCAATCCGGCACCGCTGTGCACGGCGGTGGTGCTGCCGGAGTTTGTCGAAGGTCTGCGTAGCATCGAGGGCTTTTCGCATCTGATCCTGCTGTACTGGATGGATCAGGCGCGCGCACCGGAGTTGGTCTTCACGCCGCCGTTCGATGCGCAGCCGCGTGGCGTATTCGCCACCCGCGGTCCACGGCGGCCAAATCCGATCGGCTTGTCGGTCGTGGCGTTCGAAGGCCTCGATGGGCCGCACACGCTGAAGGTGCGGTATCTGGACTGCGTCGACGGCACGCCGCTGATCGACATCAAGCCATACCTGAAGACCACAGATTGCGAACCGGACTCCGACATGGGCTGGCTGAAGCCGCATGCGACGCAACGCAGTTAGGGTCAGATGACGTTGGCCGAGCGCAGCGCAGCGATACGGTCCGCATTGTAGCCAAGTTCCGCCAGCACGGCGTCGGTATCCGCGCCAAGTGCTGGAGCACCTTGTCGCGGAATTGCCTCGCCCGGAAGGCGAAATGCCGGCGGCACCATACGGAACTCGCCGGATGGATGCGCGTAGGACCACACGCGATCTTCCTGCGTCACGAAGTCCGAACTGAGCGCGCGCGCAATATCGTGCACGGGTGCTGCGGGCACTGCGCCGGCGAAATGCTCCAGCCACGCAGCGGTGCCACGGGTCGACAACGCCGCATCGAGTAGCCGCGTCAGCTCGGCTCGGTTCTCCAGCCGGGCCTTGAAGCTGATGAAGCGTGGATCGTCGGACCATTCGGGGCGCCCAAGCTTCTCGCACAGCGCCTGCCAGAACTTCTGCTTGTTGCACATGATGAAGATCCAGCCATCCGCCGTGCGGTAGAGCTGGCTGGGCGTCAAAGAAGGATGCGCGCCGCGGGGTTCGCGGCCCTGCGCGTGGCCGCCATTCAGGAACCATGCAGCCAGGTAGTTGAGATTCGCCAACGCCGTGTCGAACAGGCTGACATCGACGTCGCGTCCCTCGCCGGTTGCGCGCGCCGATAGTATGCCGCCGAGCAGCGCGGTCGCCGCATAGACACCCGCCATCATGTCGACGATGGACAGCCCGAACCGCGCCGGTGTCTGGTCCGGTTCCCCGGTCAGCGACAGATAGCCGGCTTCCGCCTGCATCAGATAGTCGTAGCCAGGCCACGACGCGCGGCTGCCCTCGCGGCCATACGCTGAGAGATGCGCGCAGACGATGCGTGGATTGGCAGACTTCAACTGATCGTACGTCACGCCGAGCCGCGGCGGCTGATCACCGCGCAGATTGTCGAGCACCGCGTCTGCCACCGCCGCAAGGTCGTGCAGCACGCGCTGTCCTTCGGGCAAGCGCAGGTTCAACGTGATGGAACGCTTGTTGCGGTTGAACGCCTGGAAGAAGTGGCTGTCATTCTCGCCAAGAAAGAATGGACCGACCGACCGGCTGACGTCGCCGCCGTCGGCTGGGTTCTCGATCTTGATCACCTCTGCGCCCATATCGGCGAGCTGCATCGAGCCGAACGGTCCGGCGCCGTACTGCTCCACCGCCAGGATACGCACGCCGACGAGCGGCAACATCACACTGGATTCCGCGCGACGAGCTGGCGAGCGATGATGATGCGCTGGAGTTCGTTCGTGCCCTCCCCTATCACCAGCAGCGGCGCATCGCGATACAGACGCTCCACGGAAAACTCGGTGGAATAGCCATAACCGCCATGCACGCGCATCGCCTCCGTGGCGTTCTCCAATGCCGCCTCGGTAGCGAACAGCTTTGCCATGCCGGCCTCCATGTCACAGCGGTCGCCTCGATCGTACATCTCGGCAGCGCGGCGTACCAACAGACGTGCCGCTTCAGTGCGCGTTGCCATGTCAGCCAGCTTCAACTGGATCGCCTGATGCTGCGCGATCGGCACTCCAAACGTCTTGCGCAACTGCGCGTAACGCAGCAATTCGTCCAGCGCCGCCTGTGCGATGCCGACACCGCGCGCGGCCACGTTGATGCGGCCAAGCTCCAGACCGGACAGTGCGTGCTGCAATCCGCGGCCTTCAATGCCGCCAATCAGCCGATCCACCGGAACGCGATAATCCTGAAAAACCAGTTCGGCACTGTCGATTCCCTTGTAACCAAGCTTCTCCAGTTTGCGGCTGACGGTGAAGCCGGGGCCCTTTTCCGCCAGCAGCATGCTCATGCCGCGATGGCGCGGCTCCGCGGTCGCGTCGGTCTTTACCAGCAGCGCGAAGCACGACCCGTGGATCCCATTGCTGATCCAGGTCTTGGTGCCGTTCACCACGTACGAATTGCCGTCGCGCCGCGCGGTGGCGCGGATCGCCTGGAGATCGGTGCCACAGTCAGGTTCCGTCAGCGCCAGCCCACCGCGCAGTTCGCCAGATGCGAAGCGCGGCAGGAAGGCACGCTTCTGCGCCTCGGTTCCATTGCGCTGCACGATCGCCGACATGATCAGGTGCGAGTTGAAGATGCCGGTCAGCGACATCCACACGCGGGCGATGCGCTCGACAATGTCGGCATAAGTGGCACAAGGCAGTCCAAGGCCGCCATACTCCGTGGCGATAGTGGCGCCGAACAGGCCAAGCTCGCGCATGCGCGCGACGATCGCCTCGGGATAGATGTCATCATGCTCCAGCCCGTGCACATGTGGCGCCACGTCGCGTGCCAGGAGGGCGTCGATCGTGTCGAGGATCATGGTGTCTGTCATGCTATCAGTATGCGGCTCCAGGCTTGGGCGGACAACGGAGGGTCCCATGTTCAGCGCCTATCATCGGATCGGCGAAAACCGGTATCGTCAGCGCATCGGCCTCGACTTCGAGGATTTCGCGACCGGACAGCGCTTCCGTCATCGCCCGGGGGTAACGCTCTCGCAGCAGGACAACGCCGATGAGGCGCTGGATACACAGAACGGCGCGATGCTGCATTACGACGCGCACTATGCCGCGGCGACGGCATGGCAGCGTCCGCTGATGGTCAGCACGCTCACGCTGCAGCGGCTCATCGGCATGGCGAGCAAGACGTACGGCAGACGGCGCGCGATCCTCGGTTTCGATGACATCACGATGAACGGGCCGCTGTTCGGCGGCGACACACTTTATGCCGAATCCGAGATACTCGATGTCGATCCGGCTGGCACGGTCTGCGCGCTGATCCGCGGCCATAAGGCCGACGGAACCGAGGTGGCACGCGTCAAATGCCGCATGGCAATCGACCGCCGCGATGCGGCCGTCGCCGAGGCGCGGGAGGAGCGCTTTGCCGCTTATCATACCGCGGACGATGGTGCACAGATCGAGCAGGTGGGCCTGTGGTTCGAGGACTGCATCGCGGGCGAGACCTTTGTTCATTCGCCTTCTCGCACGTTCCATCGCGAGGAATCGCTGATGCACGCATGGCGTTCGCTCGACCTTACGCCGCAGACTCAGGTGCCGGAGACTTTTGTGGTTGCCGTCACGACCGCCCTCACCACGCGCACCTTCGGCCGTGTGGTTGCCAATCTCGGCTGGCACGACGTAAGACTTCCGGCGCCGGTCTCGGCAGGCGATACCGTCACGGCGGAATCAACGATTCTGGAAACGCGCAAATCCCGCTCGCGACCAGGCGAAGGCATCATCTCGGTCATCACGCGGGCAAGGAACCAGCATGGCGTCGAGGTGCTGTCGTATCGCCGCAGCTTGCTGGTATACCGCCGCGGCGCCAGCGCGCCCTACGCGCAGGCCGGATACTGAGCGCGCTACGCCGGCATCGTGCGCTTTTGGTGCGCGCGGCCAATTCGTGCAGTTTCCGGATCGTGGCCGGCGATGACCCGCACGCCCTCGTCCAATCGAGCGGCGATGTTGTTCGGCGAGCAACCTTCGAGGAACGCGATGCCATTGCGACGACATGCCGCGAACACCCGTTTGCGCGCCTCCGCCATCTCTGGCGGATACGGGTCGCGCTGCAGCGTGGTATAGCCGAGCGACAATCCCAGATCGCCAGGCCCCAGTTCGGCAAAGCCAAGGCCAGGCACGGCACAGATTGCCTCACAGTTGGCGATGCCCTCGGGGCTTTCCAACTTCACACCGAGCAGCAGCTCGCCTTCGGGGTTCAGCGGCCAAGGCTCGCAGGCCTGCATATACTCCTGTTGTAACACGCCCCAGATCGCCGCCGCGGTTGACTCGGACCCGCGGCCCCGCGTGCCGATGCCAAGCTGGCCATTGCCACCACGCGGCGGACGCACGGCGCCATGCAGGCGCTGGACCGGCGACGGGATGGCGGGGTCCACGCCCGCCTCGTGATGTGGATAGCGGCATGACTCGATGAATGCCCGCACGGCATCGGCGGTCTCCGCCTGACACAGCAGAATGCCGTGCGCGCCGCGACCGAGAATCTGACGGAACTGCCAGGCATTGAACCGCACATTCGCCTCGTCCGTGCCGTTCACCGGCGCCTCGACAATGACGGCTGGCGTGCGGTGACCGGAACGCGTCGGGCCACCATCGACCATGCCGCGCAGATACTCGGCCAGCCCCGCCATGTCGAAGGAACCATGTTCCATGCCGACATTCATGTAGTCGGCCCAGGTGCCCGCATCGTCGCGGCCCTGCGCGTAAGTCAGCACATGACCGGAGTGCGGGCCGTCGTAGTAGATCGCCTGTCCCTGTGACAGGAGTTGGATTGCCCGGTTGATGCGATCAGCCATACCGTTTCCCTTCAGAGCGAAGTGCCGCGCACAAGTCGGCCAGGCAGCGCGCCGGTTGGCTCGCCGTTGCGATACACCGGCACACCCGAAACGATCGTCGCGACATAACCATCGGTGCGTTGCACCAACCGGCGGCCGCCACTCGGCAGATCGTACACCACCTCCGGTTGGCGCAACTGCAACCGGTCGTAGTCGATCACGTTGATGTCCGCCTTATAGCCGGGCGCGACCACACCTCGATCGCCAAGCCCTATCGCCGCAGCGGAATCGTGCGTCAGACGCTTGATCGCCCATGGCAGCGGCAGCTTCGCGCCACGCGTGCGGTCGCGCGTCCAATGGGTGAGCATGTAGCTGATCGCGCTGGAGTCACACAGCACGCCAACATGCGCACCGCCATCGCCCAGACCAACGATCGTCGCATCGTGGGTCAGCATGTCGTGCACGGTGTCGAGATTGCCGTCACTGTAGTTGGACAGCGGCCGATAAAGGATCGCCTTGCCACCGCGCTCCAGCAGCAGATCATACGCGACCTCGGCTGGATCGCGACCCTGCCGCATGGCCATGGTCGCGACCGACGCATCGGCCGCTGGCTCGTAATCTGGCGGATCGCCGAGCGGAAAGATGCGATCCCATTTCGCCACACGGCGGGCCATGCCCTGGCTGTCGTCCGTCTCGGCGAGCAAGCGCGCGCGGAAGTCAGGCTGGCGCAGGGTCGCAATGCGCTGATCGAACGGCAGCGACGCGATCTTTTGATAGCTTGGACGATTCACAAACGGGTTCTGCGAGATCTCGAAGCCGAGCAGGATGCCGGTCGGCCGCGTCAACACCTGGCCCAACATCGGCAGACCGGCGGCGTTCGCTTCGGCGATCCAGCCGGCAAGCCGACGCCACTCCTCCGGCTTGTTGTCGCGCTGGAGGATCGTGATCGCCATCGGCCGGCGAGATGTGGCGACCAGCCGGCGCAGCATGGCGAATTCGTCGTCGACATCGTCGAAGTCAGAGATGACCTGCATCCAGCCAGCGCCGATATCGCGCAGCGCGCCGGCAATCGCGGCAAGTTCCGCTTCCGCCGCGTTGAGCGTCGGAATCGAACGGCCGTCCAGAGTCTTGTGGTTCAGCGTGCGCGATGTCGAGAAACCGAGAGCACCTGCCTTGATCCCTTCCGCGGCCAATCGCGCCATCTCGGCGCGATCCTGCTCCGTCGCAGACTCGCGATCGGCACCTCGCTCACCCATCACGAACACACGCAGCGCGGCGTGCGGGACCTGCGCCGCAACGTCCATGTCGTACTGGCGCGCGGCCAGCGCATCCAGAAAGTCCGGAAAGCTCTGCCAATTCCATGGCAGGCCTTCGGTCAGCACCACCTCGGGGATGTCCTCCACGCCCTCCATCAGCTTCACCAGCATCTCGCGCTGGGAGGGCTTGCACGGTGCGAAGCCGACGCCGCAATTGCCGAACAGCGTGGTGGTGACACCGTTCCACGATGACGGTGTGATACGGCTGCTCCAGGTCGCCTGACCGTCGTAATGGGTATGCGGATCGACAAAGCCCGGCGTCACCAGCAAGCCGCGCGCGTCGATTTCTTCGGTGCCACGATCTGCGATCTTGCCGATAGCAACAATCTTGCCTGCATCGATGGCGACGTCCGCCTCGAAGGGATCGCCGCCGCTACCGTCGATTACCGTACCGCCACGAATGACCAGATCGACCATGGCTCACAGCCCCAACTTGTCGGTAAGCCCGTAGCCTCGCGCGAGATCCTGGAGTTTCTTCCACGTAGCGTCCTCCACGGGAATGCCGTTCTTCCGCCGGTCCTGCTCGCGCTTGAATTCGATTTCGCCGGGATACAGCACTTCGGTGAAGCCCTGCGCCGGCGGCGTCGCCTTCAGGTAATGCGCGAACTCGGTGACCTCCTGCTTGAATGTGTTGAGATCACGGAACGCGGCGACGTTGAACACCGCGATGAAGCAGCCATCGTTGTGACGGCCCGTCGGTTCGACGCCGTAGCCAAGACCTGTGAGCAGGCCTGAAAGAATCTCGACGATGGTGGCAAGGCCGTAGCCTTTGTAGCCCTCGGAACCACCGACCGGCAACAGCGCGCCGCCCTGGCGCAGCACGCGAGGATCGGTCGAGGGTTTGCCATCGGCGTCGATCAGCCAGCCCGCCGGGACCTGTTCCCCGCGTGCCGTCGCCACGTTGATCTTGCCCGCGGCCGCGGCCGACGTCGCCATGTCGAAGAACAGCGGGCCTTCAAGGTTCGACGGCACGGCGAAGCAGATCGGATTGGTGCCGAGCCGCGCCTTCGCGCCACCGAACGGCGCCACCGCCTTGGCGCTGCGACCGGAATCGGCGGTGATCATCGCGATCATGCCCTCGCGCGCCGCCATCAGCGGATACGACGCGAGCCTGCCGATGTGGCTCTGGCGATAGACGGTTGCGGCGGCGACCTGCTGCTGCTTAGCCTTGTCGATCGTGTAGCGCATCGCGCGGTCTGTCACGACGTAGCCAAAACCCCAGTTGCCGTCGATGACCGTGCTGGTCGCGGTCTCCTGCATGATGGTCCACGGCGCGCCCGGCACGATGTGGCCCGCCTTGATGCGGTCGATATAGGTGGGGATCAGGATGATCCCGTGTGAATCGTGGCCGACAAGATTGGCACCGATGTTGTAGCGGGCGATCGTCGCGGCCTCTTCGGCCGACGCACCGGCGGCTTGCAGCAGGGCATTGGCGATATCCGTCAGACGTTCGGCTGACGCGTTCGGCATGGCGGCATTCCTCCGGAAGTTTGCGGTCAGCAAGGCGGCGAAGCGCCCCCACTGTCAACCCCGGCGCTTCTGGCGTAGCCTGACCTGACCGAGAGATAGGAGGAGCGAACCATGGCAAGCCAAGCGAACGTCTATGCCAGCGTGGCCGGGACGGTAGGCCGCAGCGACAAGGACCCGGGCGCCGTCGGGGTATTCCGTCGTCCGGCGGAAACCGGCGTCTGGGAACACGTGCTCGGCGAATTCAGCAGCAACGTGGTTCACGTGCACCCGACCGACCCGAACATCGTGTTCGCCGGGACGCATGACGGGGTGTATCGCAGCACCGATCGCGGCAAGACCTTCAAGCGCGCCAACTTCCCAGACAAGGGCATGGAAATCTGGTCGTTCCTGGTCGATGCCGGCAATCCGAAGCTGGTCTATGCCGGCGGCTCGCCGGTCGCCGTGTATCGCAGCGAGGACAGCGGCGAGACCTGGCGGCGGCTGCCCGATCCCAATATGCCGACGCGGTGCGTGATGCCGTTCGCCTGCCGCGTGATGCGCATGGCGCAGCATCCCAGCAAGCCCGGCACGATCTTCGCGGCACTCGAGGTGGGCGGCGTCATGCGCACCACCGACGGCGGCGAGACCTGGAAGGATTGCAGCCCCGCGCTGGTCCAGTTGGCGCAGAAGCCGCATCTCAAGAGCAAGATCGTCAGCGACACGTCGGACGAAGGGATGCTCGACGGCCATGCGATCGCCATCAGCCCGGCGGATCCGGATGCGGTGATCGTTGCGGTACGCATGGGCCTGTTCCGTACCGCGGATGACGGCGACACGTGGCAGGACATGGAGGTGGGCCGCTTCTCGCCGACCACCTATGGCCGCGACATCAAGGCGTCGCTCCGCCGAACCCGATACGATCTATTCGGCGCTGAGCGTCGCCGCGGCGAGCAAGGACGGCGCGGTCTATCGCAGCAAGGACAAGGGAAAGACCTGGCAGCGGTTCGACAAGGTGCAGGTGCACGGCACGATCATGTCGGTGGCGCTGCATCAGAACGACCCGAAGCAGGTGTATATCGGCGCGCGCTACGACGGCGAGGTGTTCGGCACGCTGGATGGCGGCGAGACCTGGCAGTCGATGAACCTGCCGTCTGGCACGAAGGACATCTACTCGCTCGCCTGCGGCTGATCACGCGCGACAGGGAAGCGTGGTATTGGGCGCCGGAATGGGCTGGAGGGAAGCGTCTGGCCTTCCCAGAATCCGCGAAACGTGACCGGCAGCACCGCATCGAGCCGCACGAACATGCTTGGCTCGATGCGGAAAACCGAGACGCCGGCTGCCAGTAGCGCGCGCTGTCGGTCTGTGTCGCGCGCGGCCAGTTCGATGGCGATCGGCTGCGCGCCGTCCCAGAACACCATGTCCGCCGGCAGCAACTGACCGCCGGCCGGAATCCACCCACGCGGCAACGGACGCAGCGCCGACCACAGGAAGTCGTCCGGCGCGTATAGCCCATCGTATGGTTCCAGCCGCACCGCCAGCTCTGCGCGATGCGCCTCGATCTGCGCCGCGGCGAACCGGAGATACGCATCGACGAACTGCCGCCGCAGCGGAGCATAGTCGCCGCACAGACTCTCCAGCCATGCCTTCGCCGCCGCAACGCGTGCCGTATGATCGCCGATCACCAGCGGCATTGCGTCCGGCGGCACGGGCTCGCTGTTCAGGCGCAGCGGCTTGTCGCCGGCAACCGCGCAGCGCAGCCTTGGATCGTCAAGCGCGATCGAACGCGGCAGACGATCCAGGCCGTACGGAATGCGGAAGCGCCTCAGCGGTGGACCTGCCGCATCAGCTTCTCCCAGGAATCGATGATCGGCAGGATCGTATCCGCCTTCTCCGATTCCAGATTGAACACAACGCGCGATACCCCGAGATCCTCATAGCGCTTCATCAGATCGGCGTCCTGCTTGGGGCCCCACACAGTGATCTCGATCGACTTCGGATCGCGCTTTGCCTCGGTCGCCATCTTGCGGAACTCAGGAAGCATGTCGGCGATCTCAGCGTAGGTGTTCCGCGTCGCATGCGGAATCCATCCGTCGCCGTAGCGGATCGCACGGCGCGCGGAATATGGGAAAGCGCCACCGACAATGACGGGTGGGTGCGGCTTCCGCACCGGCTTCGGCCACGCCATCATCGGATCGAAGTTGACGAACTCGCCGTGGTATTCCGGCTTTGATTTGGTCCAGATCTCCTTCATTGCCTCCACCCGCTCGCGCGCCAGCTTGTGGCGCTGCGTGAAGACGGTGCCGTGATTCTCCATTTCGTCCTGGTTCCAGCCGTTGCCGATGCCGAACAGGAACCGACCGTTGGAAACCTGGTCGATCGATGCGACGAGCTTCGCGGTCTGGATCGGATCGCGTTGCGCGACCAGGCAGACGCCGGTTGCTACCTTCAACGTCTTGGTCGCGGCCGCCGCCATCGTCAGCGTCACGAACGGGTCCATCGTGTCGTAGTATTTCTTCGCCAGCTCGCCGCCGCCCGCGGGCGCCGTCTTGCGCGACAGCGGAATGTGCGAATGTTCTGGCGCCCAGACCGACTCGAAGCCGCGCTGCTCCAGCGCCTTGCCGAGTTCGCCAGGCGCCATTGAGTAGTCGGTGAAGAACATCGCCGCGCCGAATTTCAGCATGGAACCCTCCATTGGTTATTCAGTGCCGCGTGGCAATTGCCGTTCGATCAGCCGCGCGTACAGGGCTGAACCAAACGGGATCGCCTCATCGTTGAAGTTATAGTGATGGTTGTGCACCGGCGCACAATCGCCATTGCCCAGATTGATGTAGGCGCCTGGCACCTGCTCCAGCATGAAGGAGAAGTCCTCCGATGCGGAGGCCGGGGCCTGCGCGCGGTTGACGTTGTCATCGCCGACCAGCTCGGCCGCAGCGTCCGCGATCGCATTCATCTCTGCCTCGTGGTTCACCAGCGGCGCGAAGATCAGGCGGAAGTCCACTTCGGCCGTTGCGCCGAAGGTAGACGCCACGCCGCTGACGATGCGCCGCATGCCCTCCTCCACCAAGCTCAGCGTGTCGCGATTCATCGCGCGCACCGTGCCACCAAGCGTCGCCGTCTGCGGGATCACGTTGTAGGCGTCGCCAGCGTGGATACGCGTGACACTGAGCACCGCGGTCTCGCGAGGCGATACGTTGCGGGCCACAATCGACTGGAGAGCCGTGCCGGCATGGCAGGCGACCAGCACCGGATCGATCGACGCTTCCGGCCGCGCGCCGTGCGCGCCCTTGCCGGTTATGGTGATGTCAAAGAAGCCACCGCCCGCCATCGCCGTGCCTGGTGAGATACCGTATTTGCCGACCGGCATGCCCGGCCGGTTGTGCATCCCGTACACCGCATTGCATGGAAAGCGCTGGAACAGATCGTCCTGGAGCATGGCGAGCGCGCCGCCGACGCCTTCTTCGCCAGGCTGGAAGATGAAGTTCACGGTGCCGTTAAAGTTACGCGTCTCCGCCAGATAACGCGCGGCACCGAGCAGCATCGTGGTATGGCCGTCGTGACCGCAGGCATGCATCTTGCCCTGGTTGCGGCTGCGATACGCGAAGTCGTTGGCCTCGACGATCGGCAGCGCGTCCATGTCGGCGCGCAGCCCGATCGAGCCCTCGCCGTTGCCCGAGCGCAGCACGCCGACCACGCCGGTCGCGCCGACGCCGCGATGCACCTCGATTCCCCACTCCTCCAGCTTGCGTGCCACGAGATCGGCGGTGCGATGCTCCTCCAGCCCAAGCTCCGGATTGGCATGGATGTCCTGGCGGATCGCGGTGAGTTCGCTGTGGTAGCGGCGGATCTGATCGATCGGCGACGTCATACGGTGTTCCTGTCTGTGCGGCGACTATAGCGCATTCAGCGCCTCCACCACCTTGCGGTCCAGCACGATGCCTTCGGCGCGGCGCTGCTCCCGCTCGCGGAAGGCGCGTTCGGATGGGATGCGGATTTCATCCACGCCGGGCTGGCGCTGTGTTGCCTTGATGCGCGCCACCAATTCCGCCATCTGCTCGGGGAAGTCCGCCAGCAGCATGGCGGGATCGATCGCGATGAACAGGAAGCCATAATCCTGCACGTCGCCGCGCGGCAGTGCGGCACCGGCCAGCAGGCCGAGTGCCTGGATCGCGAACGATAGACCATAACCCTTGTGGCCGCCGAATGCCGCCACCCCGCCGTCCTGCGCCACGGCGCGCGCATCGCGCGTCGGGTTGCCCGTGCTGTCGAAGCCGATCCCTTCCGGCAGGGCCTCACCAAGACGCGCCATCAGCAGCACCTCGCCCCACATCAGCGATGCGGTGCCGATGTCGTAGATGACCGGGCCGTTCGCGGAGGGAAAGCCGATGCTGAACGGATTGGTGCCGAGTGCGGGTCGGCGGCCACCGGGCGGCAGCACGTGCGGTCTCGCACTCGCGGTATGGATCGCGACCAGCCCGGCGCGCACGATCAGTTCCACGTAATACGCGTTGCGGCCGCTGTAGTAGCTGTTGTGCACGCCAACGATGGCGATGCCGCTCGTCTTCGCCTTGGCGATGGCGATCTCCGCGCCGCGATACGCCGCGACATAGCCGACCTTGTTGCCGCCATCCACCAACGCCGATACAGGCGTCTCGCGCACCACGCGCACCGGAGACCGCGGCCTGCCGGTCCTCTCGTCCTCGGCAATCGCGAGGATGCGCGGCAGGCTGGCGAAGCGATAGCCGCATAGCGCGTTGTCGATCAACTGATCGGCGATGATCGCCGCCTCATCGGCGGGATAGCCGATACGTTGCAGCGTTGCCTCGCCGAGAGCGCGTGCCTCCGGGACACTCAGGCGCACGCCATCGGGGCGATCGGGATCGAGCATTCAGCGCCCCTTGAACGGACCGGCCGGACGCTTCTCGGTGAAGGCCTGCGCGGATTCACGAAAGTCCTCGGTCAAGTGCAGCTTCGCGAGGTTCACCTGCAAGAGGACTTCGCGCGACAACTGTTCGAGATACCAGCGCCGCGCTCGTACCGCCGAACGCACGCCGAGCGGCGGGTTCTTCGCGACATCGGCAGCCAACGCGCGCGCGGTGTCCATCAATGCGCCTTTCGGTGCGAGGCGCTCGATGATGTTGGCGGCGCGCGCCTCCTCTGCCGTGAAGAAGCGTCCGGTCAGCGCGACGTCGGTGGCGAGCGCACCGCCGCCGCGGAAGTTCAGCAGCGCCCAGTATTTTGCGCCCGACAGGCCGCGCGGCGTCTCGGTCACCTGGAACTGCGTGCCTTCCTCCGCGACGATCAGGTCGCACTCCAATATCAGGCCGAGAGCGAGGCCCAGCACGTAACCATGCACCGCCGCCATCACCGGCTTCCAGTTCACCGCGCGCAGCAGCAGGTCGTGGCTCGACGCGTCAGGGGCCTGTGCACCGCCGTAGCGTTCAAACTCCTCGCGCGAGCGCAACTGCCGCTGGCGCACATCGGCGCCCGTGGAGAACGCGCGTCCACGGCCGCACAGGATGGCGATGCGCGCGTCATCGTCGGTGTCGAACCGCCGCAGCGCCGCAGCGATCTGGCGCACCATGTCGTCGTTCACCGCGTTCAGTTTGTCCGGGCGGTTCAGCGTGATCGTGGCGACGTGATCGCTGCACGCATATTCGACCAGTTGATCCGACATCAGCCGCTCCTTGGCATTCCTCGCGCGGCCGATTGTGCACCACCGGGCGCCGCATTGTCATTCCCGCGAAAGTGGGGATGACAAGGTGAGTTGCCCGCCATCCATCTTCGCGCGAACATTCCGGCGGCCGACAAGAACACGGGGGCGGGTATCATGCGGCATGGCTGGCTGGGCGCAGTGGCTGGAATGGCGCTGTGCTGGAGCGCATCGGCGGCCGATCTCAGGATCGGCGTGTCGTCGGAAGTGACCACGCTCGATCCGCACTTCTTCCACCTGACCTCCAATACCGAGATCGACAAGCTGATATACAGCGGCCTGGTGACCCAGGACGTGAACCTGAAGGTGATCCCCGACCTGGCGGTGAGCTGGCGCACGCTCGATGACACCCACTGGGAATTCAAGCTTCGCCAAGGCGTCACGTGGCACGACGGCTCGCCATTCACCGCCGACGATGTGGTGTTCACCTATCAGCGCGCGCGCAACGTGCCGAACAGCCCGGCGAGCTTTCTCCAGTTCCTCAAGCATGTGGCGAAGACCACCGCGGTTGATGCCCATACGCTGGTGCTCGAGACCGATCAGCCGGATCCGATCCTGCTGAACGAGATCCTCAACGTCTGGATCGTGTCGCGCAAGAACGGCGAGAATGCCACCACGGCCGATTACAATTCGGGCAAGGCGGCGATCGGCACCGGGCCGTATCGCGAGGTCGAATGGGTGCCGGGCGACCGCATCGTTCTGGAGCGCTTCGACGGCTATTTCGGCGACAGGCCGGACTGGCAGCGCGTCACCTACAAGCCGATCACCAACGATGCGTCGCGCGTCGCGGCGGTGCTCAGCGGCGACGTCGATCTGATCAGCAACGTGCCCGGCAACGACGCCGTCGCGCTGAAGGACAATCCGAAGATCACGCTTGGCACGATGGCCAGCAACCGCTGCTACTTCTGGACGCTCGATGTCGATCGCGACGCGTCGCCAAGCTCACCGACATGGACGGCAGGCCGCTGACCAAGAACCCGCTGAAGGATGTGCGGGTGCGGCGCGCGATGTCGATGGCGATTGATCGCGACGCGCTGGTAAGCCGCGTGATGCAGGGGCAGGCGGTGGCGGCCGCGCAGTTCATGCCGGCGGGTGTACCGGGCACCAGCGCGAAGCTTAAGCCGGTGGCGTATGATCTCGCCGGCGCGAAGAAGCTGTTGGCCGAGGCGGGATGGGGCGGCGGTTTCGGGTTGACGATAAACTCGAGCAACGACCGCTATCCGAACGACGCGCAGGTCAACCAGGCAGTGGCACAGATGTGGAGCCGGCTTGGCCTGAAGACCACGGTGGATGCGATGCCGAAGGCGGTGTATTTCCCGCGCGTCACCAAGCTGGAGTTTTCCGTGTTGCTGAGCGGCAACTCCACCGACACCGGCGAGCCACTGTCGCAGTTGCAGTATCTGCTGGGAACCTACGATGCGAAGAAGGGCATCGGCGCCGGCAACTACGGGCGCTATTCCAGTCCGCATCTGGACGCGATCCTCGGCAAGGCGGCGATGACGATGGATGACGGCAAGCGCGCCGCTTTGCTGGCGGAGGTGTACGAGTTCGCCATCGGCGACGAGGTTGCGGTGATTCCGATGCTGTTCCCGATCACCACCTGGGCGATGAAGAAGGGCATCACCTACGCAGGCTTCCCGCAGGAGGCG
>CAVPTU010000004.1:0-121384 GCA_963708565.1 uncultured Alphaproteobacteria bacterium | reverse complement strand
TGGTGTTTCAGAGTTTCGCTCTGTTCCCTTGGCTGACGGTGCAGGAGAACGTGGAACTCGGTCTCGAGGCGCGGGGCGTGCCGCGGGCAGAACGAGCCAAGCGCGCCGAGGGCGCGATCGACCTGATCGGGCTTGGGCGGTTTCGAGAGTGCCTATCCCAAGGAACTGTCGGGCGGCATGCGCCAGCGCGTCGGCCTCGCCCGTGCCCTGGTGGTCCATCCCGATCTGCTGCTGATGGACGAGCCGTTCAGCGCGCTCGACGTGCTCGACCGCCGAGAATTTGCGCACCGATCTGATCGACCTGTGGTCGGAGGGCAAGCTGCCGATCAGTTCGGTCCTGATGGTGACGCACAACATCGAGGAGGCGGTGCTGATGTGCGACCGCATCCTGGTGTTCGCCTCGAACCCGGGTCGTGTCGCCAACGAGCTGCGCGTGCCGTTTCCGCATCCGCGCAACCGGTTGGATCCAGCCTTCCGCCAGATGGTGGACGACATCTACGGACTGATGACGCGCCGCCCGGCGCCCAGCGCGCGAGCAGTGGCAACGGCGGCGACCAGCATCGCCATGCCGCTGCAGCGCGTCGGCACCAACCAGATGGCGGGCCTGATGGAGGCGCTCGCAGGCCCGCCCTATAATGGCCGCGCCGACCTGCCTGCGTTGGCCGCCGCGCTGCAATACGAGGTCGACGAACTGCTGCCGCTCGGCGAGACGCTCCAGTTGCTGCACTTCGCCGTGCTCGAGGAAGGCGATATCGCATCTGACCGTAGAGGGCAGCCGTTTCGTCGCCGCCGACACCGAGGAACGCAAGCAGCCTGTTCGCCGCCGCGCTGCGCAATCACGTGCCGTCATCACGCATGGTCCGTCAGGTGTTGGACGAGCGCTGGAACCATCGAGCATCCGCGGTGCGCTTTCGCGACGAGCTGGAAGACCATATGTCCCCCGAATACGCCGAGGACACGCTGCGCACCCTGGTCGCATGGGGCCGCTACGCGGAACTGTTCAGCTACGACGAAGAGGCGGAACAGTTCAGCCTCGAGGACATCGGTTAGCTCCGCTTTCTTGCTGCGCCGCTCGCCGATTAACCTGGTTCACGCGATTATTCACACGGTGTGAGAGCGCAGCGTCCTGTGCCGCTCGCAATGCCTGTTGCTTTTGCGCAAGATGGGGATCCGACGACGGCTGGCGGAGAGGACGAATTTGACCGTTCAGGAATTGACCATAGGCGTATTGGAGAACAGCCTCGCCATCGGCCGCGTCGCGAGAATTGCGAGCTGACCATTCTGATGCCCTGCCTCAATGAGGCCGAGACACTCGCGCGGTGCATCACGAAGGCGCGCGCTTTCCTGATCCGCAGCGGCATCGTCGGTGAAGTGCTGATCGCCGACAACGGCAGCACGGATGGTTCGCAGCAGATCGCCGCCGGCCTGGGCGCGCGCGTCGTGCCGGTCGCCCAGAAGGGCTACGGCAGCGCGCTGCGCAACGGCATTCGTGCCGCGCGGGGCCGCTATGTGATCATGGGCGATTCAGACGACAGCTATGATTTCAGTCGCCTGGACGGGTTCGTCGAGAAGCTGCGCGCCGGCTACCAGCTCGTCATGGGCAACCGCTTCCTCGGCGGCATCGCGCCGGGTGCCATGCCGCCGCTGCATCGCTACCTGGGCAATCCCGTTCTCAGCACGATCGGCCGCCTGTTCTTCCGCAGCCCGTGCGGGGATTTTCATTGCGGCCTCCGAGGCTTCGACCGGAGCGCGGTCCTGACGCTCGACCTCCAAGTCGCCCGGCATGGAATTCGCCAGCGAAATGGTGGTGAAGGCGACGCTGCGCCGGCTTGCTCATCGCTGAAGTGCCGACGACGCTCTCACCGGACGGCCGCTCGCGGCCGCCGCATCTGCGCAGTTGGCGCGATGGTTGGCGACATCTGCGCTTCCTGCTGTTGTTCAGCCCGCGCTGGCTATTTCTCCTTCCAGGTGCGACGTTGTTCATCGTCGGTCTCGCGATGATGATCTGGCTGCTGCCAGGCCCGCGCCGTGTGGGCAGCGTGACGCTCGACATCCACACCCTGTTCTACGCCGCGCTCGCCGTCGTGGTGGGCTTCCATTCGATGCTCTTCTGGGTGTTCACCAAGGTGTACGGTATACGCGAAGGCATCGTGCCGCCTGATCCGCGCTTCGACCGGATGATGCGCCTTGTCTCACTCGAGGCCAGCCTCATCGTTGGCGGTGTGCTGCTGGTTGTCGGTCTCGGTCTCGGCGTATATGCGCTCGGCGCATGGGGCAGCACGGAGTTCGGCGTGCTATCGCCCGAACGTGCCGATGCGCCTCGTGATCCCGTCGGGCACAGCGATCCTGTTGGCGTTCCACATCGCCTACGGCGGGTTCTTCCTCAGTGTCCTGGACATTCGCTCGGGCCGGACGAACGACTGATCGCCGCGCGATCCGCCGCTATTTCTGCGTCTCGATCGGCGCGCAGTTCGTCCGTCCGGAGGCGACGCAGTCCTGAAGCTGCGCCGCCTGATCGAGCCGATGCACGATGAACAGCACGGCAACAACCATTGCCACGATCACCACCAGCCCGACCAACGCGCGACGCGGGTTCGACTCGGGCGGTCCTGGTTCACTCACGACCTGCTCCTCAATGATCGGCCGATAACCCTTCCTGCTCCGTCGCGGCCCATTCGTTGACCAGCGTATAGCCGATGCCCAGCAACACCGGGCCGAGGAAGATCCCGAGCAGGCCGAAAGCGATCGCGCCACCCAACACGCCGAGTACCGTCAACAGAAAGGGAAGTTGAGCGCCGCGGGCGATGAACCATGGGCGGATCACTGAATCGGCGCCCGAGACAGCCACTACGCCATAGGTCGCCAGGAAGATTCCCCAGCCGAGATGCCCGCTGCTCATCAGCCACAGCGCGGCCGGAATCCATACGAGCGGCGCCCCGATCGGCAGGACCGACAGAAAGCCCGCCACCGCGCCCAACAACACTGGGCGCGGCACCCCCGATAACCAGAGCCCGAACGCGGTCAGCATGCCCTGCACGATGGCGGTCAGCAGGATACCGCAAACCACACCCCGCACGGTGGCGCCGGTGATATCGATCAGCCGCTCGGCCCGCGCACCGGCAATCCGTATCAGGATCATCCGCAGCCGCTCTGCGATCGGCTCGCCATACAGGTAGAAGAAGAACGCGATGAACAGCGCGAGCACGAACAGCAGCACGCCGTTGGCAAGCCCCAGCAGCAGGCTCAGCCCGCCTTCCAGCACGATGCCGAAATACGGCCGCAGCGCCTCCACCATCACGGAGATGTCGGCGGCCCAGCGGTTCCACAGATCGCCCAGCGTCTGACCAACCAATGGAATTTCGAACACCCAATCTGGTGAACCGGGCAGGCCGGCGCGCAGCGCGTCCTCGATGACGCCGCGCAGGTGATTGACGTCGTTGGCGCCGCCTGGCGCGGCCAGAGCCAGCGGCAGAACCAGCACCACGGCGGTCAGCGCGACCATCGCGCCCGCGGCCGCACCCCGGCGCAAGCGGATGTGCACGTGCAGCCAATCGCACACCGGCCATGTGGTGAACACCAGGATCGCCGCCCACAACAGCGACGAGAAGAACGGATACAGAACCAACACGCAACCGACGCCGATGCCGCCGAGCAGCAATGCCATCAGCACGCGTTCCGCGGTCATGCGCTGGTCAATCTCCCCACCCGCTTGTAGCCTCCCGTCGCATTTCCAGGGAGGGTCTGCGATGCCACGCCTGGCTGCCAACCTGTCCATGATGTTCAACGAGGTGCCGTTCCTCGACCGTTTCGCCGCCGCCCGCAAGGCCGGCTTCGACGGAGTGGAGTTCCTGTTCCCTTACGAGCACCCAATGGCTGAGTTACGCAAGCGCCTGGATGGCGAAGGCCTCACCCAGGCACTGTTCAATATGCCTCCGGGCGACTGGGGGAAGGGAGAGCGCGGGCTGGCCAGCTTGCCGGGGCGCCAGGCGCAGTTCCGCGACGGCGTGCAGCAGGCTCTCGACTACGCGGGCGCATTGGGGTGCAAGCTGGTGCACTGCATGGCCGGGATCGTGCCGGGGGGCGTGTCGCAGGTGACCGCCGCAAGCGTCTACGCTGCCAATCTCGCCTGGGCGGCGGAGCACGCGATCAAGGCGGGCGTTAAGCTGGTCATCGAGCCGATCAACCACCGCGACATGCCCGGCTACTTCCTCAACACCGAGTCGCAGGGCGCCGCCGTGGTGGAGGCGATCGGACGCGACCGGCTCGGTCTGCAGTTCGACGTCTATCATTGTCAGACCACCGAGGGCGATATCACCAAGCGCATGGAACAGTTCATGCCGGTGATCGCGCATATGCAGATCGCTGATGTCCCAGCGCGCAATGAACCGGGAACCGGGGAGATCGGCTGGCGCTTCGTGTTCCGGCGAGTGGATGAACTCGGGTACCAGGGCTGGGTCGGCTGCGAGTATCGCCCGGCCGGCGATACCGTCGCCGGCCTGAAATGGCGCCAGGAATTTGGAGTTTAGGGAGACCAATCATGAAAATCGGATTCATCGGCCTCGGCATCATGGGCCGCCCCATGGCGCTGAACCTGTACAAGGCAGAGCACGCGCTGATCGTACCCGAGCGCGCCTCCCTGCCGGACGACATCCGCGCCGTCGCCGAAGTCGTGGCGGATGCCAAGACGGTCGCCGAGAAGTCCGAGGTGGTGATCCTCATGGTGCCCGACACCCCCGACGTGGAGGACGTGCTGTTCTACGCCGAACGGCGTCGCCGCCGGCCTGTCTCCCGGCACGCTGGTGATCGACATGTCCTCGATCAGCCCGATCGGCACCAAGGAATTCGCCAAGAAGATCAATGCGCTCGGCTGCGACTACCTGGACGCGCCGGTGTCCGGCGGCGAGGTGGGCGCCAAGGCAGGCCACGCTGACCATCATGGTGGGCGGCCCCGAGGCGGCGTTCGCCCGCGCCAAGCCGCTGTTCGACGCGATGGGCAAGAACATCACCCATGTCGGCATCGGAGAACGGCGACGGCCAGACCTGCAAGGTGGCGAACCAGATCATCGTCGCGCTGAACATCCAGGCCTGCGCCGAAGCGCTGGTTTTCGCGGCAAAGGCGGGCGCCGATCCGGCCAAAGTGCGCCAGGCGCTGATGGGTGGTTTCGCCGCCTCGCGCATCCTTGAGGTGCACGCCGAACGCATGCTGAACGGCACCTTCAATCCGGGCTTCCGCATCCGGCTGCACCAGAAGGACCTGAACCTCGCGCTGTCGGCGGCGAAGGAACTCAGCCTGTCGCTGCCCAATACGGCGATCGCGCAGCAGATGTTCTCCTCCTGCGCTGCGCATGGCGGGGCGGACCTCGATCACTCGGCGCTGATCCTCGCCATCGAGGGGCTGGCCGACTTTTCTGTTCGTGAGAAGAAATGATCCTCTGAGACGGTGCGGCGACGAGTTGCACTAGATTGAACAGGGGTTGAAATCGCGAGCGGGCTGGTCTTAAGCTTGTCTCGCCCGCAGCGATTCTCGAGCCTCTGGTGATACACGCGCGGATTGCGGGGATTGGGCCGAGGGGAAGGCCGAATGTCCATGCGTTTCACCGAAATCGGCCAGCAGTTACGGGCCTATCGCCTCGAATCCGGTCTGCGCGCAGAGGAGATCGCCGCGCGTCTCGGGGTTTCGCGTGCCGCGCTCTATCGCTACGAAAAGGGCGAGGTCATCAAGCTCGACACGATCAAGCGGCTGGCGGAACTACTGAAAATCTCGCCCCTGTCGCTGCTCGGGATCGGCGTTGAGTACGACAATCGCCCGATCGGCTACTTCGAACGCATCCGCCAGATCGAGGAGACGGCCGACCAGATCCTCCAGCTCTTCGGGCCGATCTGCTACCTGACCACCTCCGACGCCTACGACATTGCGCTCGCCGAGGCGTTCGATGAGGCCGCGGACCAGTCGACGACGGAGCGTATGGCGATGCGCTCAATGGCAGAGCAGGTGCTTGGCATTCTGACCGCGCGCAAGCGGATGTACGCGATGCGCCGGCCGGGAATCATCGCGATGGTGTCGCTGTCCTCGATCCAGCGTCTGCTCGAGACGGGTGTCACCGGCGGCATGCAGGTCTCCGACCGGGTGCGCCGCATCGGCCGGGATGTCGCGGTGACCGAGATCGAGAACATGGCCGCGCTGATGGAGGCGGAGCCGATGGGTCTCCAGTTCGGCCTGCTGACCACCGCGGAGCCCTCCTCGGCGTTCAAGATCCTCCGCGCCCGCGATCGGGTCAGCCTGGCGATCAACCCGTTCCGACCTGACACGCACCCTTCGGCTCACACCGGCGTGGCGATGATCACCGGCGCTGACGAGGCGATCGCCGCCCATCAGCGCGTGGCGGAAGCGAGCTGGCGCGAGGCGCTGAAGGGCGCCGCCGGCGCCAACCGCCTGCGGCAGCTCGTGGCGACGGCGGTGGCCGCCTGACGGGAGGGGTGGGCGCTGCGGCGCCGCATCTCTATGCTGGCCCGCATGACGTCCCACAGTTTCCCGGGCCTTCCCGCGCATCCCGACGTGCGGGTTAGCTCCGAGCAGCGCGTTTGGAGCGGACGTTTCCCGCTCGACGTAGTGCGCTTCCACCATCGCCGCTTCGACGGCGCGATGTCCGGCGAGAGGACGTGGGAGGTCTGGCGGCGTGGCCGTGCCGCCGCGCTCCTGCCATACGATCCGGTGACGGATGCCGTGGTGCTGATCGAGCAGTTCCGATTGCCGGCGCTGGTCGCCGGCCTCGATCCGGTGTTGGTGGAGCTCCCCGCCGGCCTCTGCGACGATGGCGAAATCCCCGAGACAACGGCGCGCCGCGAGACGCTGGAGGAAATGGGCCTGGCAGTCGGCGCGATGCAGCGGATCGCGGGCTTCCTCCTGACTCCCGGGTGGCGCTGACGAGATGTGCGAGCTTTACGCCGGCCGCGTGCAGGCGCCGCGGGCCGACGCCGAGGGCATCGCCGGCCATGCCGGCATGGCGAATGAGCACGAGGACATCCGCGTACGCGTCTGGCCAGCGGAGCGAGCGATCGCGGAAGCGCTGAACGGGCGCCTGACCAATTCGGTGACGATGATCGGCCTGCTGTGGCTCGCGGTGCAGCGGCCGGCGCTGCGAAAGGAGTGGTTGGCGGCATGACGGAGAAGCTGTTTCTCGATGATCCGCGTCTGCGGTCCGCCAGCGGCACCGTGCTCGCGAGCGGACCGGACGGCATCGTGCTCGATCGCACGGTGTTCTATGCCCGATCCGGTGGCCAGCCGGGCGATGTCGGCGTGCTGCGCTGGGACGGTGGCGAGACCGTGATCGCCGATACGGTGAAGGGGGAAGGGGAAGCGATCCTGCACCTTCCCGCACAAGGCGCTGCGCTGCCGCCGGTCGGCGCGAGGGTCGAGGGCGAGATCGATTGGGACCGCCGCTACCGCCTGATGCGCATGCACACCGCGATGCATTTGCTGTGCAGCCTGATCAAGGGCGCGGCGGTGACTGGCGGTTCGGTCGGCGCGGATCGCTCGCGGCTGGACTTCGACCTGCCCAACCCGCCGCCCAAGGAGCAGATCGAGGCGGACTGAACGCGCTGATCGAGGCGGACCATCCGGTGCGGATCGAATGGGTGGACGAGGCGGTGCTGGACGCCGATCCCGGCCTCGTGCGCACGATGTCGGTGGCGCCGCCACGCGGCACCGGCCGCCTGCGGCTGATGCGGATCGGCGAGGCCGACGCGTTCGTGGACCTTCAGCCCTGCGGCGGCACGCACGTCGCGCGCACCGGTGAGATCGGCCGCCTCTCGGTGGTGAAGATCGAGAACAAGGGCCGGCAGAACCGCCGCATCATCATCGCCCCCGCCTGACTGAGAACTCCCCCTCCCCTCGCGGGAGGGGCGCAGGGGGAGGGGCCAGCGTGCCCGCATCCAAGCCAACACGGACTTTATGTCGCCTCCGAGAATGTTGATAATTATGCCGGAACGACACCAAAGAACCGCCGATCCACTTGCAGCTTCGTTGGCGAAGCAATGGCCTCCACTTTCCACGAGTCCCCCCAAGCAACGCACTTTACGGCTGAATAGCCACCGACCACTTGGAGCCAAACGCGCGATCATCCGACGCCGCGCTCCCCGACAGACGTGGATAGGCACCTCGATCGATCGTCCCGATGATGATCTGACGGCGGGACGTCCCAGACAGCGTCGTCGTCACCAAGCCCTTCACGCCCGCTCAGGTCAGCACCGCGATTGCCACACTGATCACGGCCGCCGATACCCGCCGCGTCGCCTGCTGAGCGAGCGTCAGTCCGGATAGATCATCTTCCGCGTCACGCCACCGTCGACGATGAACTCGGCGCCGGTGATGAAGGTGTTCTCAGACCGCACCAAAAATGCCGCGAGGCCGGCCACGTCCTCCGGCGCTCCAACGCGTCCGGCCGGATGGAACGCATGATCCTCCGGGCGCGGCTGATCGCCTTTGGTGAAGATCCAGCCGGGGCTGATGCAGTTCACCCGTACCTCGGGACCGAGGCTGATCGAAAGCGCGTGCGTCAGGGCCACCAGACCACCCTTCGATGCGGCATAGGCTTCCGTGTCAGCCTCCGACATATGCGCGCGCGTGGATGCAATCGTCACGAGGGACCCATGTGCCGCGCGCAGCAATGGTTCGGCGGTCCGCACCAGCAGGAACGTGCTGGTCAGATTGGTCGCAATCACCCGCGACCATTCCGCCAGCGTCAGCAGCGCGATCGGCTTGCGAACGCTGATCCCGGCATTGCAGACCAGCGCATCGAGCCTCGCTTCCTGCGCCGTTATCGCGCGCAGCAATCTCTCCACCGATGCTTCGTCCGCCACATCGCACACCATGTATCGCCCGCCGCTTGGCGCCGTTCCGTTCGGGTCCAGGTCGGCAACCACCACGCGCCAGCCGTCGCCCGCAAGGCGGGCAGCGATCGCCGCGCCGATACCGTGCGCCCCGCCGGTCACCAGCGCGACACTCACAGGTCGATCCACGACAGGTGCCCTCCTTTGCCCGCGCCGGTATCGAGGAACACCGCCGATCCGCCGGCGGCGCCGCGCCGGATGTACGGTCGGCCATCGGTGCTTCGCCGATCATGGCCGCAATACACAGTTATGCCGGGAGGGATACGGTCGACCCAGCGCAGGCTGCGTTCCGGGTAGCCGTCGGGCTGCGTGCGTCCTGTGGGCTCGCCGTACAAGGCTCGTGCCAGCACGCCGTGCGCGCGGTCGAGATTGTGCGCCGGCGCCGGCGCCTCCAGCATCGCGGTGTGGAAGCCGCCGTGAACGAACACAGCGCCCCCATGCCGCAGCCACACCGGGGCGGCGGCGACCTCGGTCACCACCCGCTCGCGCAGGTCGTCGCTGAGCTGCACGAGCGTCGCGTTCAGCGTCGCCTCGTTGCGGACCGGATGACCGGCGAGGAAGCGTGCCAGCTTCAGATCGTGATTGCCCAGCAGGAACAGTCCACGGCCCTCGTCGATCAGGCGGAACATGATGCGCAGCGTGCCGGCGTTGTCCGGCCCGTAATCGGTGAGATCGCCAAGCTGCACCACGAAGCGGTCAGTGGCGGCGGCGTAGCCGAATGCAACAGCATCGCCATGCACGTCACCCACCACCCGGATGGGCGTGTCCTGCGGGATGGATCGAACCGCCATGTCGCCGGTAGCCTGCGGCCAGGTCAGCCGGAGCGCAATGTCCCGAGCGCGAAGCTGTAAAGCCGCTCCTTGCCCAGCAGGAAGACGCGGCCGCCGCGCGGGAACAGCCGTGCGATGGCGGGATCGCGAATGTCGAGCCCGCCGGTATAGGCACCGAACGCCGGCAGCATCAGCCGGCGGGCGTCGGTCACGAAGCAAGGCCGGCTCACGCTGCCGCCACGTGCGGGCACCGACGCCTTGGGATGGTGATGACCGGAGATCTCGGCCTCTGCGCCTGGCCTGGCCTGGTGGCGAAACACCAAGGTCGCGGTCGCAAACTCTGCGACACCCTCGCCGCCCACACCGCACGGCGGCGAAGGATCGTGATTGCCGTGGACCCAGATGAAACGGTGCGCTTCGGTCATGCCGAGCAAGCGCGACACCTCACTGGCGGGAAGCCGATTGGATCCCTGGGTGTCGTGGAAGCTGTCGCCAAGGGCCACCACCAGGCGCGGCCGGTAACGGCGGAGCAGCACGGCAAGGCGGTCCAGCGTGGCGTGCGTGTCCCAGGGCGGCAGGAAATGGCCGTTCCGCGCGTAGGACGAGCCCTTTTCCAGATGGAGATCGGCGACGGCGAGCAGGTTGGTGGCGGGCCAGTACAGCGCGCCCGCGGGATCCAGCATCAGCCGCTCGCCAGCCAGGTGAACCGGAGCGGCCGTCACAGGAGCAGGGTGGGAGGGCGCGGGGTGACAGCTCCTCCCCTGGCGGGAGGGGGCCGGGGGGAGAGGGCATCCAATACAATCATGAACTGAAAATCGGCTCCTTCTCTCCCGTCGCCTCGGCGATGATCGCCTCCGCCTCCGCCAGCAGTCGTTCCTCGTCCGCGTCGGATCGCACGCTCTCCCGCCCGATCTCGAGCAGCACCGGCACCGCCAGCGGCGACACGCGCGACAGCACCATATGCACGATCCGCCCCTTCACCCTCGCCAGCATCCCGGCAATGCGCGACAGGTCGGTCAGCCCGCCCGCCGCATCGGCCCGCGTAGCACGCAACAGGATGTGGTCCGGCTGATGCCGGCGCAGAACGTCGTAGATCAGGTCCGAGTTCACCGTCACCTGCTTTCGCGTCTTCTCCACGCCGGGATGGTGGCGCTCGATCAGTCCCGAGATCACCGCCACGTTGCGAAACGTCCGCCGCAGCATGGAGCTTTCCGCCAGCCAGGACTCCAGATCGTCGCCAAGCATGTCCTGATCGAACAGCCGCGCCACATCGCGCGGCCGCTCCGCCGACCACACGCCCAGCACATAATCGGTCGCGACGAACCCGAGCGGAGCGTAACCCGCGCGCTCCATGCGTCTGGTCAGCAGCATCCCCAGCGTCTGATGCGCATTACGGCCCTCGAAGCAGTACGCCACGAGGTACCAGCGATCGCCGCGCCGGAACGTTTCCACCAGCAGGTCATTGCGTCCCGGCAGTCGCGATCGCGCCCGTTGCAGCTTCAGCCATTCCTGCACGCCATCGGGGAGCAGCCCCCAGCTCGACGGGCTCTGCAACAGCCCGCGCACGCGGTTCGCCAGATTGGTGGTCAGCGGCAGCCTGCCGCCCTCATAGGCCGGCACCATCGGTTCGCCGCTACCGCCTTCCGCGCATTCCACCACGTTCTCGTGCAGCCGCAGGAAACGCAACAGTCTGCCAGCGAACATGAACGTGTCACCCGGACGCAGCAGGTTGACGAAATACTCCTCGATTTCGCCGAGCATCGGCCCGAAGCGCTTCTTGCCGGCGAGCCGCACCTTGACCATCGGCGCCTCGACGATGGTGCCAATGTTCATGCGGTGCTGGCGCGCGACGCGTTCGGAGCGCACATGCACGCGGCCTTCGCTGTCACGGAACAGCTTGCGCCAGCGTTCATACGCGGCAAGCGCGTAACCGCCGTTTTCCACGTACGCCAGCACGTCGTCGAAGTCCTTGCGCGACAGTCCCGCATAGGGTGCGGCGCGGAGCACCTCGGCATACACGTCATCGGGACGAAAGGGCGCAGAACACGCGAGCCCCAGCAGGTGCTGCGCCAGCACATCCAACCCGCCCGGCCGCGGCGGATCGCCATCCAATTCGCGCGCCGATACGCCAAGCATGGCGGCCTCGCACTCCAGCACCTCGAACCGATTGGCCGGCACCAGGATCGCGCGGCCTGCCTCGTCCATCCGGTGGTTGGCGCGCCCCACGCGCTGGAGCAGCCGCGACACGCCCTTCGGTGCGCCGACCTGGATCACCTGATCCACGCCGCCCCAGTCGATGCCGAGATCGAGCGACGAGGTCGCGACCACCGCGCGAAGCTTTCCCTCCGCCATCGCCGCCTCGACGCGGCGGCGCTGCTCCACCTCCAGCGAGCCGTGATGCAGCGCGATCGGCAGTGTCGGCTCGTTCAGTTTCCACAACGCCTGGAACATCAGCTCCGCCTGGGCGCGCGTATTGACGAACACGATCGTCATGCCGGCTGATCGGATGCGGGCCATCACGCCGGGTGCAGCGTCCAGGCCCATGTGGCCGGACCAGGACAGTTCACCGTCCGGCAGCGTCATCGCGAGTTCCGGCGGCATGCCGTCGGGCTCCTCGATCAGCCGTTGCGCGCCGACAAAGCGACAGATCGCGTCAGGGTGCGCCACGGTGGCCGAAAGCCCGACACGGCGACAACCCGGCGCCAATGTCATCAGCCGCGCAATGCACAACGCCATCTGGTCGCCACGCTTGGTGCCTGCCAGCGCGTGCACCTCGTCCATCACCACGCAGGCAAGCCCGGCGAACATCGACGGCGCATCTGCCAGCGACAGCAGCACCGCCAGGCTTTCCGGCGTGGTCAGCAGGATGCTGGGCGGGGCAACTCGTTGGCGAGCGCGACGGTTGGCCGGCGTGTCGCCCGTGCGCGTTTCGATCGACACCGCGAGTTCCATCTCATCGACCGGGCGCGTCAGATTGCGTGCGATGTCCGTTGCCAGCGCCTTCAGCGGGCTCACATAGATCGTGTGAATGCCGGCCTGTGGCGCCTCGCTCAACGCCACCAAAGTGGGGAGAAATCCCGCCAGGGTCTTGCCGCCGCCGGTGGGCGCGATCAGCAAGACGCTTTGACCGGCGCGCGCTGCATCCAGCATCGCGAGCTGATGCCTGCGCGGTGTCCAGCCCTGATGCGCGAACCATGCGGCAAAGGGTTCAGGCAATGTTCCGGCCATTCAGGCGTTCTATTTGCTCTCGCTTCTGACGGGAAGCTGCCTGACCAGACACAGGCCACCAATCAACCGGGCAGCGGATTCATCAACTGTTAACCAGCCGAAGCGATTGTCGGCGGTGCCTGCACATGCCGGGGAGAGAGCATGGCGACCAATAGTTGGGTCGGCGCCACCACGGGAACAGCCAACTTCTGGCAGGATGCCTCCAACTGGAGCCGGGGCGTCCCCATCAATACCAGTGATGTCGCGATCAGTGCGTCCGGCACGTACTCGGTGGTCATCACCGCCGTCGAGCGCCCTTACCAGATCAAGAGCCTGCATGTGGGGGGAGGCTCGGGATCGGCTCGCCTGATCGACAACGGTTCCCTGTCGATTATCGGCAACGCAAATCTCGCTCACAGCATATTCGATGTCGGCGCGGGTGGCACAGGAAGCGTCTTCGGGAGCTTCACGCTGGATGCCGGTTCGTCCGCCATGACGGAGGGCGTATTCAACGTCGGCGGTGCACTCATTGACGGCGGTGGCTTGGTCGACATTGACGGCGGCAGCCTGTTCGCGAGCTCGGTCTCTGGCAGCGGTGACTATGCGATATCCCTGGACGGGACGGTCGAGATCGGTGGCAGCATCACGGGCGCCAACGCGGCCTCGAACGTCTTCCGCTTCTCCGACACCGGCGCGGATGCGCTTTTGCTCGACGGCGCCGGCAGCACGCTGAACGCGACAATTGCAAATTTTGCCGGTGACAATGAGATCGATATCGGCTCGCTACCGTTTTCGGCTCAGTACCACGACCCACTACAGCGGCTCGACCCTGACCATCGACTCCGGTAACGACGCGGTCTTCACCATTGCCGACATCAACGATCCGGGCGCCTTCGTTCTTGCCGACGACGGCAGCGGCGGGACAGTGCTCACGGTCTGCTACGCCCGCGGCACGATGGTTCGGACCATCGATGGCGAAGTCCCGGTCGAGACCCTCAAGCCGGGCGACAAAGTCATGACTCTCCGCGGCGCCGAGCTCGTGCCGCTCCCGGTGATATGGATCGGCTACCGACGTGTGAACCTACTGATGCATCCGCAGCCGCGCGCGGTGGCTCCGATCCGCATAGAGCGCGATGCGTTTGCCGACAACGTGCCGCACCGCGACCTTTGGGTTTCGCCCGACCACGCCATTCTGACGGACTGCAACCTGATCTGCGCCCGGCAACTGATCAATGGCGAGACGATCCGGCAGGAGACCGATCGGGATTGGATCGTCTATTACCATGTGGAGCTTCAGCGGCACGCCATCATGCTGGCCGAGGGTCTGCCGGCGGAGAGCTATCTCGATACCGGCAACCGCGGCTTCTTCGCCAACTCTCATTTGCCTGGCCGCCTGTTTCCCGACCTTACCGACGCGGCGGACCTTCCGTCGCGCGCAGCGAATTCCTGCGAGCCCTTCGCCGTCGATGAGATGTCGATCCAGCCGGTCTGGCAGCGACTGGCGGAACGCGCCGCCGCCCTCGGTCGCCGGCCAGGCAAGCCGCGGACGTCGGACGACCCGCAACTGCGCCTGCTCGTCGCGGGAAGATCGATCAAGCCCGTGACCGCCAGCGCAAACCTGCATGTCTTCATGCTGCCGCGCGGCGCGAGCGAGGTGCGCCTCGTCTCGCGCGCGGCCGCTCCCTGCGACACGCGTCCGTGGCTGGAGGATCGTCGCAGTCTCGGCGTCCGGGTCGCCCGCCTTGTGGTGCGCTGCGGGAATGAGGTGTGTGACCTCCCGCTCGATCATCCGTCACTTGTCAAGGGCTGGTGGGCGGTCGAGCGGGACGGCATGGCGCTCAGGCGCTGGACCAATGGCAACGCCGTACTGCCATTGCTGCTGGCACTGCCGACGGCCGGCGATTGGTCGATGCTGGAGGTCGGGATCGCCGACACCGTCCTCTATCTCGATCTCGCGGAGAGGGAACTGGCCCTGGCGAGCTGAGGCCGCGTCTCGTCTGGCAATTCCCGGGAGGTGCGGCCACCTTACCGGCATGCCGCATCCCGCGACCTGGCTGAAGACCCTGCCGGAGGGCCTCTACTGCGATCCCGGCGGCTTCTTCATCGATCCGTTGAGGCCGGTCGAGCGCGCGATCATCACCCACGCGCACTCCGACCACGCGCGCCCGGGCCACCGCGCGGTGCTCGCCAGTGCCGCGACCCTGGCGCTGATGCGCGCGCGCCTGGGTCAGGATCGGTCTGGCGAGACACAGCAGGCGCTGGACTGGGGCGAGAAACTCCGTGTCGGCGACGTGAACCTTTGGCTGCAACCAGCCGGTCACGTGCTGGGCAGTGCCCAGGTGGCGATGGAGTACCAAGGCAAACGGGCGGTCGTCAGTGGCGACTACAAGCGCATCGCCGATCCGACCTGCGCCGGCTTCGTGCCCGAACGCTGCGACGTATTCGTCACCGAGGCCACCTTCGCCCTGCCGGTGTTCCGCCATCCGCCGCCCGAGCAGGAGATCGGCCGGCTGCTCACAAGCGTGGCGCTGTTTCCCGACCGCACTCACGTCGTGGGCTGCTACGCTCTCGGCAAATGCCAGCGGCTGATCGCGCTGCTGCGTCAGGCGGGCTGGGACCGGCCGATCTTGCTGCACGGCGCGCTCGCCGCCCTGTGCCAGGTCTATGAGACTTGCGGCGTGTCCCTGGGCGATCTCCGCCCGGCGACCGCGGCGGCAAAGGGCGAACTGGTGGGGGCCATCGTACTGGCCCCGCCGGTCGCGGTCACCGACCGGTGGGCGCGACGGCTGATCGACCCGGTGGTGGCGATGGCGTCAGGCTGGATGCGCGTGCGGCAGCGCGCGAAGTCGCGCGGCGTGGAACTGCCACTGGTGATCTCCGACCATGCGGATTGGGACGAGCTGAACGCCACGCTGGACGAGGTCGGGGCACCTGAGGTGTGGGTGACGCATGGCCGCGAGGAGGCGCTGATCCACGCGGCCGGAAAGCGCGGCATCAAGGGACGCGCGCTGCGGCTGGTCGGATATGGCGAGGAGGACGAGACGGCGGATGCCGTTGAGGGCGATCCACCGTCATGCTAGATCAGCTCCAAATCGGAGCTATTTTGGAACAAACAATGGCCGTGAATCTGTCGATCAAGAATGCGCCCGATGACATTGTGCAGAGTCTGCGTGAGCGGGCGTCACGCAACCATCGGTCCCTCCAGGGTGAATTGATGGCGATCATCGAGGATGCAGTGCGGCCGCCGACATCGCGCTATCTGACGCCATCGGAAGTGTTGGCAGAAATTCGCAAGATAGGCCTCAGCACGCCGAGCGACGCAGCCGATATGATCCGTACCGACCGCGATGGTGGCCACAGTGCCGACAAAGGTCGTTGACGCATCTGCCATCGCGGCCATTCTCTTTGGGGAGCCTGACGCGCGAGTGGTTCGCCAGCCGGGCGGTCACCAGCTCTTTGCTTCTCCGCTATTGGACTTCGACCTGAGCAATGTTTGCCTGAAAAAGTTGCGCCGCCACCCGGATAGGCGCAGTGAGTTGTGGGCCGGCTTTCGATGGCGCTCTCGTCTGGCTATTGAGATCAACAACGTGGACTACGGGGGCGTCCTCACTCTTGCAGAGCAGACGCAGCTTTCGTTCTATGACGCGAGCTATATGTGGCTCGCAAGGCATTTGAGAGTCGTGCTCGTGACTCTCGATCGCCGACTTGCCGAAGCAGCGGAGAAGTTCAGATGACCGAACCCGAGACCTTCACCTTCGCCGACGATGGCGCGATCCCCAACTCGAAGCTGCCGCTGCTGGTATACCGCCAGGTGGTGCCGGCCGACCCCGCTGCGATCGAGCGCATCTTCACCGCCAATCGCTGGCCCGCGGCATGGCGCGACGCGGTGCACCCGTTCCACCACTTCCACAGCGACGCACATGAAGTGCTGGGCGTGGCGAGCGGCTCGGCGAAAGTGCGTTTCGGCGGTCCGGCGGGCCAGGTGCTGGAGGTCAGTGCCGGCGATGTCGTCGTGGTGCCGGCCGGTGTCGGGCACTGCGACGAAGGTAAGACCTCTGATCTTCTGATCGTCGGCGCCTATCCCGACAACACCGCGCGGCGCGATCTTCGCCGCGGCAATCCGGGGGAGCACGACGAAGTGGTGCGCAACGTCGCGGTGGTAAAGCTGCCGGAGGCCGATCCGGTGACCGGCGCGGAAGGACCGCTGGTGCGGATCTGGCGGGGGTAAGAGGACCCTGCCCACACAATTTCGTGTAGTGAAGGTCGGCGGCCGTCTGCGATAGCAGTAGATGCGTTGCGGTGACGATTGGGCGCCTCGGCCAACCAGGGAGAGGCCCGATGAGCGAACGGATCCTGACGGACGCTGAACTGCAGGTCACCACTACATCAGCGAAGCAGGCCAGACCAACCATTGCGCGCATTTCCTCGGACACATCCTGGGTGTCTCGGTCGGCCTCACCTGCGGCGACATGACCAACGCGCCGCACCAGGGTGGCACGCTGCGGGTTAACCGATGTGCTGATCGCGGCCTTTGGGCGAACAAGCCGGCGCCCCTGATCTATTGCATGATATCCGCAACGCGCCCATCGAATATGATAGGCGGCCAAGGGGCACCACCACAAGCATGTAGGGATCTGGCGCTATCCCTATGTGTATGACTATTCAACGACGGGCGGCAATTGCCCGCTTAGCCCAATATAAGTTGCGCCGCGGCGCAACTTATATTGCGCCCGTCCTAGCGTGGCCGCAGATCGTTGTTGGTGCGATGATCGCCCGCCATCCAACGCGCCAGCTCGGAATGCGCGTCGGCGCGCCGGATCGCGTCTATCTGTTCGACGCCCGGCGGATCGACGGTGAACTCCACGATCAGCCCATCGGGCGATGTGGCATAGATCGACTTGCAGTAGCCATGGTCGTTCTCGCGGAACGGCTCGCCGGCGCGCTGTAGCCGCGCGATGATCTCTCCATACGTACGGTCCGACACCTTGAACGCCACGTGGTCGAAGCTGCCGACTACGGGCGGCTTCTCTGCGATCACCAGCTTATAGACCTCCGGATCACCGAACGAGAAGAACGCCAGCGCACCGCCATCACCCATGCCGAAGAAGGTGTGGCACATCGCAACATCGCGGCCGAGCCAGCCGTTGTGGTGCTTCTCGCACCAGGTGGCGACCAGCGGGATGCCCAGCAGCTCCTCGAAGAACTGCCGGTTCACTTCCTGGTCGCGTACGACATAGGCGTGGTGGTGCAGACGCTGCGGCAGTTCGGCGAGCGGAGCAGGCTTTTCCTGGACGGCTTTCGCGATTGCCATGGCTGTGTTCCTCCAATTGGCCTGTCGCGCGCAGCTTGCCCTCCCCCACGCCTGCTCGCAAGCTGACGCAGGGGGAAACGACGATGCACCATCGCAGGCTGTGGATCTGCGTCTTTCTGTTTACGCTGACCTTGATCAACTACACCGACCGCATCGCGCTGTCGGTCGCGGTAACACCGATCGCGGCCGAGTTCGGACTGACCAAGGTCGAGATGGGCTGGCTGCTCTCGTCTTTCCTGTGGATGTACGTGCTCTGTTTGATCCCGGTCGGCCTGCTGGTCGATCGGTTCGGCGGCAAGGTGGTGAATGCGGCAGGGATCGGCATCTGGTCGGCGGCGACGGTGCTGACCGGATTCACCACCGGCTTCATCTCCATGGCAACCACGCGCATCGTGATGGGAATGGGCGAGTCGACGAGTTGGCCCGCTTGCAATCGGGTGATCCGCGAATGGTTTCCGGCATCCGAGCGTGGTTTCGCCAATGCCGTGTTCGGTGCCGGCGCGGCTGCCGGCCCGGCCATTGGTGCGGTTGTCGTCTCGGCCATCGTCGCCTGGCTGGGCTGGCGGGCCGGCTTCCTGACTGCTGGCGGCATCGGCTTCGTGTGGCTCGCGGTGTGGCTTTTCGTATTCGACCGGCCCGAGCGCGTCGGCTGGCTGCGTCCAGCCGAGCGCGACAGGATCCTGGCCGAGCGCGACGGCGCGGCGCGGTCGGCGACCGCACAACCCGCCTCGTCACTTTGGTATCTGCTGACACTGCGCAGCGTATGGGGCCTGTCCCTGACCCAGGGGTGCGAGGTCTATGGCGGCTACATGCTGCTGACATGGCTGCCGAACTACCTGCAAACCGCGAAGGGTCTGTCGGTTATGAATGCCGGCATGGTCACCGCGGTGCCGTTCGGTGCCGCCACCGTCGTGGCAGTGGCACTTGGCATGCTGAGCGACAGGCTCCTGTCGCGCGATGCCGTGCACGCCGGCCGGCGGCGGTCGATGCTCGCGGTGATGTTGGTGAGTGCCGCGAGTATTCTGCTGATCCCGTTCATCGATGACCTCTGGCTGATCGTGCTGATCCTGGCCGTCGCGCGCTCGACCGGTGCCGCCGGCAGTGCGCTGAACTTCGCGCTGGTGACGGATCTGGTGCGCAATCCGGCGGACATCGGCAAGGCGACCAGCATCACCGTGCTGGGTGGCAATTCGTTCGGCATGATGGGGCCGATCGTGACCGGCTACGTCGTGGGGCTGACCGGCAGCTTCAACGGCACGTTCGCGGTGGCCGGCGTGCTGGCGCTGATCGGTGCGGCCACCACGCTGACGATGACGCGGAGACCGATCGAGGCGCAAGATACGGGGTTGCGTGACGCGGCACAGCCGGCATAGCCGCTTCGCATCCGCTCACGAACATTCGTGCGCGATGCGGATTGCTGGACCGAACCGACTTGCTGCACGAAGCGTACCGATGGTCCGGGTGTCGTGTGACTTGGCCGATCGATGTTCCTCGGTTGCGGTACGGCTCCTCGGACCATCGAGCAAGGGAGGAAACAATGCCAGGAATGAATGTTGCGCGCCTCTGCACGTTGGCCGCGCGCGTAGCGCTGACCATGATCGTGGGTGCGGCGATCGGGTCGGCGCATCTCGGACCCGCTGTTGCGGCAACGGCAAGCGACTGTGCGCCGGCCGGCGATGTGAAGTTCATCTGCGGTGCACCCGACGTCGAGGACTTCGCGCCCGTGCCGGGCACGCATTGGGTAATCGGCAGCGACCTCGCACCGGCCGGCCAGCAAGGCTACCTACAACTGTTTGATACTAGAAATGACACCGTGACCGCGGTGCAGCCGGATGATATCGCCATCCGCCCTGACAAGACGCGCTATCCCGATTGTCCCGGCCCGCCTGACATGAAGACGTTCGGCCCGCACGGGCTCGATCTGACACGAGGCAGTGGGCGGCACCGCATGCTGTATGCCGTCAATCATGGCGGGCGCGAGTTGGTGGAGGTATTCGCGGTCGATCCAGCCGGCGCCAGGCCAGCCTTCACCTGGACCGGCTGTGTGGTCGCACCGAAGGGCTTCTGGCCCGACGGCGTGGCATCGCTGTCCGACGGCGGCATCATCGTCACCAGCTTGTGGGACCCGACCGACGAGCAGCGTATGGACAAGCTGTCGAATGGCAAACCCGTGGGCGCGCTCGACGAGTGGCATCCGGGCAAGGGCTGGACCGAGGTTCCGGGCAGTGCCGGACTGTCCGGCCCGAACGGCGTGATCGTGTCGCCAGACGGACACGAGGTGTACGTCGCCGTCTGGTCAGGCCATGAGGTGGCGCGGATCAGCCGCGGCACCGGCAAGCCGAAGCGAGACACCGTGCCGACCGGCTTCCTGACCGACAATCTGCGCTGGTCGCCCGACGGGCACATGATCCTGGTCGGCGGCCAGGATGCGTCGGTGAAGCAGGTGATCGACTGCTTCGAGTTCGAGCGCGGTGAACTGCAACGTGCCGTTCAAGATCGACATCATGAACCCGGCGACGATGAAGCTGACCACAGTCGTGAAGAGCGGCGTGTACGGTGTCATGGGCGCCGGCACGGGTGCGATCGAGGTCGATCATCGGATCTGGGTCAGTTCGTTCCGTGCCGACCGCATCGGCATCTTCCCGGCGCCGCATCGTCCTGGGATGTAACGCTGAAGCGGCGCCGTGGTCTCGCGGGACAGGTTCATGCGCGCCGCGGCTGCTCTAATTCAACACGGAGAAGACAGGCGAGAACCACGGAGGGCACGGAGGAAGCAAGAATTGCGCTTCGCGCGGCGCAGAGATTACCTTCTCCGTGGCTCTGTGGTCCTCGCCGGCATTTCCCCTATCTCATGCGCCGAGCGCAAGGTGCGGACGCACCCACTTCGCCAGCCGCGCGATCGCCGCATCGGCTTCGGGCGCGACGCCGGCAAGGAACTGGAAGACGTGCTGCATTTCTGGCACGACCTCCAGCGTCACTTCGACGTTCGACCTGCGTGCCAGATCTGCAAGGTCTTGGCTGTCGCTCAGCAGAGTCTCGTCCGCACCGGTCTGTATATACATCGGCGGCAGGCCGCGAAGCTCGGTGTGCAGTGGATTGGCGAGCGGGTCGTTGCGATTGCCGCCCTCGCCCAGGAACGTGCCGGCCATGGTCGCGATGACATCGCGGGACACCAGCACGTCCCTCTCGCGGTTGGTCTCGAACGTCTCGCCGCGTGCGTCCATGTCGAGCCACGGCGATAGCGGCATCGTCGCCGCAGGAAGCGGCAGTCCCTTCTCGCGCGCACGCAGGATCGTCGTGACGGCAAGCCCGCCACCGGCGGAATCACCGATGAACGCGATGTGGCCGGACTGGATTCCCTGGTCGAGCAGCCACTTGTAGGCTTTCACCATGTCGTCGACGGGGCCGGGATGGATATTCTCCGGTGCCCGGCCATAATTTACGATCAGTGCGCGGCAGCCCACGGCCTTCGCGACATGGCCATACGCCTTGCGGTGCGTGTACATCGAGCCGACGACATAGCCGCCACCGTGCGCGCACAGCAGCACCCGCGACTCCGCGCAGCCTTTCGGCGTCGCCCACATGGCGGGGACGCCTCCCGCATCCGTCTCGATGTAGTCGACGCCGCCAGGTTCGCCGGTGATGTCACCCCAGTGCTCGAATCTTCGCCGTAGCTCGTCAAGCGGCATCTCCGGATCAGCCTGCATCGCGGCGACCCAGCCACGGTATAGTGTCTTGAGCTCCTCGGATTGCTTGCTTGCCATGGTGATTTCCTTCAGATCGAGAGATCGAGCCCGCGCGCCGGCAACTCGACCTTGCCGCCGCATTCGCTGGCGATCACCGGCATCACCTCCTCGGCGAAAATCTGCATCTGCTCTTCGATCTCCTTCCCGTCGAAACCGCCGAGTTCGAACCAGCCCATGAAGCAGAAATCCTCGTAGCCGCACTCGTGTCGCATCTTCATGATCTTGTCGATGACGAACTGCTTCGAGCCGTGGATGGCAATCTCGCGGTCGCGCAGCATGTCCGCGGTGACCTTCTTGTTCAGATCGAACATCGGCTCGTTGAGCCGCGCCACCACCGCACCGAAGCCGAACGGGCCGTAATAGTCGAACTGCAGCTCGATCGCGCGCGCCGCACGTTCCAGCGCCTGCTTCTCACGGCCGGGCCTGGTGATGTGGATATAGCGGCTGGTCATGATGCCGCGCCGCTTTGCCGCGTCCCAGCCGAACTTGAAGCTGCCGCGGTCGAGCATGTCGGGCCAGCTGCGCCTTCTCGGCGGCCTCGTGATAAATCTCGATGTTGCGCCGCAACCGGTCGTTCGGCTCCGCGATCATGACGCCGTTGATCCCATGCTCCGCCGCCCATTTGAGCGAGCGCGTGCTGGTCAGCGGCTCCCACAGTTGCGGGTGCGGTTTCTGCACGGGCTGCGGGAAGACCTGAAGCTCCTTGAGCGTCGTCGTCGTGGCCTGCACCGGATTGCCCGCGGAATACATGTCGGGATCGCCGAGAGAGAGCACGTCCTCCAGACGGCGCTCGACCTTGTCCAATCTGGAAATAGGCGATGGTTTGCTTGTGGTTCCACTTGGTATAGCTGGGCGGGATCGAGAAGTTCTCGCCGTGATGCGAGAACGACGGCTCCGTCCAGCACTTCTTCAGGATTGCGACCGCCTCCTCGAAGGCTTTGCGGTTCCGCTCCTGGTCCTGGATGGTCGAACCGTACGGGCGGCCGAGCGTTTCGTTCTCGCGCGGCTGATAGCCGCGGCCGATGCCGCATTCGACGCGTCCGCCGCTGATCACATCGAGTGTCGCGATCTGTTCGGCGAGGCGCACGGGATGGTGCCAGACGATGATGTTGGCCGCCTGGCCCAGCCGGATGCGTCTGGTGTTGGCCGCGATGGCAGTCTGCACCATGAGCGGGTTGGGGCTCATCTCCGCGCCTTCCGGCTGGAAGTGGTGCTCGGTCAGCCAGAACGACTGAAAGCCCAGCTTCTCCGCCAGGATGCCCTGCCGCACCTGGTTCACCAGCGTCGCCTGCGCTGCCTGATGCACCTGCGCAAGCGAACCGTCGTTGAGCGTGACCCCGTCCTTGGTGGTGATGACCGGCAGACTGGACGCACCGTTGTGGAACACGCCGATTTCCAGCATGGCTGTTTCGCTCCCTTTCCGACCGTTGACCCGGCTTCCACCAGTGATGGAGCGGATTGGCTCAGGATGCCAGCAGCGCGTGCGTGTTCACCCGCTTTTGTTCATCACGCCATCGCCGCACAAACAATGGATTCAGGGCACCAGCAGGATCTTGCCGATGTGCTCCGATGATTCCATCAGCCGGTGCGCCTCCGCGGCCTCACGCAGGGGGAACTGGCGATAGGTGAACGGCCGCAGTTTGGCCGCCGCCCACATCGGCCACACCTTCTCGCGCAACGCAGCGATGATCGCCGCCTTCTGCGCCACGCTGCGTGATCGCAACGTCGAGCCTGTGACTGTCAGGTGCTTGCGCTGGATCGCGCCGAAATCCGCTTCCACCCGCGTGCCACCCATCAGTGCGACAAAGCACAGCCGGCCCTCGTGTGCGAGCAGTTCGATCTCGCGCGGGATGTAGTCGCCGCCGACCATATCGAGGATCGCATCGACGCCGCGTCCGCCAGTGAACTCCTTGCCCACCGCGACAAAATCCTGCGTTCGATAGTTGATCGCGACATCGGCGCCGAATTCGCGGCAGGCGGCGCATTTCGCGTCAGAGCCGGCGGTGGCCAGCACCTTGCAGCCCCACGCCTTGGCAAGCTGGATTGAGGTGACGCCGATGCCGCTGGAACCGCCCTGGATCAGGAAGGTCTCGCCTGGCTGGAGGTGCATCCGCTCGAACACGTTGGTCCACACCGTGCAGAACGTTTCGGGCAGGCCGCCGGCGTCGATCAGACTGACGCCCTGAGGCACCGGCAGGCACTGCACCGCGGGAACCGCGGCATATTCGCCGTAGCCGTCGCCGATCATCAGCGCGCAGACCTGATCGCCGTCCTGCCACTGCGTAACCTCGTCTCCGCGTTGCACGATGGTGCCCGAGCATTCCAGGCCAGGGATGTCCGGCGCACCCGGCGGCATTGGATAACGGCCCATGCGTTGCAGGCAGTCGGCCCGGTTCACCCCGCCGGCGGCGATGCGGATCAGCACCTCGCCTGCCTTCGGCTCCGGCACCGGACGCGTCGCGGGCACCAGCACCTCGGGGCCGCCAGGCTTGCTGATCTCGATCACTGTCTGGGTAGCGGGAATATTGGCGAGCACGCGCGGTCCTCCCATTCGCAGGTCCTGAACCAACCCGATATGCCAAATCGTCAGCGCTCGCGCCAGGACGCGCCCGGTGGTACGCTGGCGATCCCCAGGCGGGAGAGTTGCGTGGCCGCGATCGTGCCGATGGTGGACCTGTGGCCGGTAACCACCTCAATTCCGCCGGAAGGCTACCGGATGCTGTACCCGGGTTCGCTGGCGCTGTTCGGCTTCATCGGCTTCACGGTTCTGAAAATCCCGGGCGGCTGGTCGAACCCGCTGTATCTGGCGCCGTTGTTCGTCTCGGTCGTGCTGACATACGGGATGTTCTGGTTCGTCTGGGCCTATTTCGGCGCACTGATCGCCTTTGCGTGTCTGGCAGGCCCGTTCGTGCTGGCCGAAATCACCGGCAACATCCTGCCGATCCGCGTCCGCTCGATCCTCGTGTTCGTGGCCTTGGCCGTCAGCATTCTGTGCGCCGACATGGCGGTGCACATGGGCGAACTGGGCTGACGGCGTATTACACGAAGGTCCTGCGACCTGACCAGACGGTGAAGGTCATCGGCCCCCTGGCGCGGTTAACCGGCCGTTAAGGCCATGTTGGCACAGCGACGCCCATGCGCTGGTTCATTGCACGCTGTCCCGCCTGGCTATTGGTGCCCGCGCTCGATCACGAATTCCGCAGACTTCTCATCTCGAGCCACGTGCTGGCGGTCAGGGTTCGCGTGCTGCAGTGCATGGTCGCGATGTCCGGTTGGTTCGCGATAGCGGGTCTGGCGGCGATCCTGCACCGGCAGTCCGATACACTGGCGACCGACATCGCGGCGCTCAGGCGTGCGATCCGCGACCGCCGGCGCCGGAGGGCGCTGACCTCGCCGGCGGCCGGCATCGGCCCTCATCGGAACCCGTAAGCTTATCGCCTTCGCTCTGCGCTGCAGTATGATGCGTGCGCAATGCCTTACTGCCTGACCCTGATCGCTCGGCGCGACGCCACCACGCTGTCAGCAACCGTTGTCACGCGCGTGCGTGACGCGGTGAATGGCGGCGTGCCAGATATCCTGGCACAAGGTGAGGCCGTTGACATCGCAGTCTCAACTCCGCCTGATCTGGCGGCCGTGAGCGCGGCGTTGGACGGCGCCGCCATCGACGCGATAGCGACAGTCGCCGAGGGCAGGTGCAAAGCCCTGCTGGTCGCCGATATGGACAGTCACCATCGTGACCGGCGAGACGCTCGACGAACTCGCTGACTTCGCAGGCCTCAGGCCGCGGATCGCCGACATCACCGCCCGCGCGATGAATGGCGAACTCGACTTCAAGGCGGCGCTGCGCGAGCGCGTGGGCATGTTGAAGGGGCTTCCGGTCACCGCGCTCGAGCAGACCTGGCAGCGGATCCGCCTCACGCCGGGGGCGCGCGAACTGGTGGCGACGATGCGAGCACACGGGGCCTGCACCGTGCTCGTGTCCGGCGGCTTCTCCTTCTTCACCAGCCGCGTCGCGGCACTGTGCGGGTTCGACACGCATCGCTCCAACGTGCTGCTGGATGACGGCGTGGCGCTGACCGGCAGCGTCGCCGAACCGATCCTCGATCGCGACACGAAGCTAGCGACACTGAGGGAGTTTGCCGCCGGACGCGGACTGCCTCTGTCGGCAACGCTCGCGGTCGGCGATGGCGCCAACGACCTCGACATGCTGCGCGCCGCCGGCCTGGGCGTCGCATTCCGCGCCAAGCCGATCGTGGCCCAAGCGGCGCGGGCACGAGTGGATCATGCCGATCTCCGCGCACTGCTGTTCGCGCAAGGCTACCGCGCGTCGGACATCGTCGCCGGCTGAGCCCGGCTCAACACGGCCAGCGCCTCCGCCTCGGTAGCCACGTGGATGGTGGTGTACCCGGCCGCCTCCGCCGCGCGGTCCATCTGGGTTGCGGCCAGATGCGCGCCGTCACCCTTGCCCACGATGCGCACCACGCATCGCATCCCCGCCTCGTGCAGGAATGCCTGGAGTCGCTCGATGTGCTCCGCCACGTGCCGCGAAACGGGCCGCATGTTCGCGGTATCGCTGATGCAGTCGAAGCCCGACCGCAGCTTCGGCAGCAGAGATGTCACTTCGGCTTGTAGCCGTTCGATGTCGGAGACATTGAGCGAGTCGATCCAACGCAGGATCAGCCGGTTGTGTTCCAGATCGATCTCGACGCGATGCATCGCAATGCCCTGGCTACCTCGGTGGTTCAGATGCCCAAGCTAGCGCCGCAATTCCTCACCAAGTGCTTAAGGCGCCCGCGCCGCGCCATCATCACACTGTCGCCAGTGGCGCGACGCTACCAGGGCCGTGACGTTTCACTCCGCAGTCCGGCCACAGGCCCTACGACGCCCACTGGAACGGAATCGTTCGGCAGGGCAAGCTTGCGCCCACAACCAGCGCCATCACGTCCAACGGAAGCGATGCCCACCAGCTACGCACGCTATGGTCCGACACATCCAACATTCGGCGCACTTGCCGAGCGCTTCGCTCGTCCGTTGCTGCGCACATACGCAGCGCGCTACGGGTTCCACACGCCGGACAGCATCTATGCGCGGGAAAGCGGTGCGTCCTTCGCCGAAAAGCTCGGGCGTGGCGAACGGGTCTATCTGGCTGGCATCGGACCAGCAGGTCACAATACCGGTGTCGCCCTGGTCGAGGCCTCGCGCGCCGACGGCGTCCGCCTGATCTGCAACAACGAGGAGGAGCGCTACACCGGCGTCCGCCACTGCACCACCTGGCCCGAACAGAGCCTGCACGCCGCCCTGGGTACGCTGGACAGGATCGGCATCGAGCCGGCGCAGATCCATGCATTCGTCGCGAGTTGGGACTACGTCGCGCTCGCCGCCACCCTGTTGCGCAGCATCGTCGAGGAACTGCCGGCGAGCCGCGTCTTCCTGCGCCCGCAGAACTTTGCGCCGATGAACGCGAGCCACGTCGGCCGCGCGTTCCGCTCGCCCCAGCGGCTCGGTCGCCAACTGGGGCTGCGGCGCGCGATGCCGATCATCGGCATGCGCCATCACGACAACCATGCGTATTTCTCCTACGCGGTGTCGCCGTTCGCCGGCAGCGACGAGACGGTGATGGTCAGCGTGCTGGACGGCATCGGCGATGATGGCGCGATCTCGCTCTATCTGGCGCAACGCGACACGCTGACGCTGGTCCACCGCAATCGCGACATCTTCGATTTGTTGGGCGGCTTCTACAGCATGATCAGCTCGACCCAGGGCGGCTGGACGATCCTCAGCAGCGAGGGCCGCTTCATGGGCTCCGCGGCCTGGGGTGACGGCGATCGGCTCACCAATCCGTATTACCGGCAGCTCCGCGAACTGTTCCACTTCGCCAGTGACGGAACCGTGCGGCTCAACCGCGCCCTGGCGAACTGGCCGCGCGGCCTTCAGGCGCGGCCCTACACGAAGGCGCTGCACGACATCGTGGGCCCGCCCATCCCGCTCGAGGCGATGTGGAACCCCGACGCGGTGATGCGCGTCGACGCCGCCTCCGGCACGGTCGATTCCCAGGCGCGCTTCGACAAGGCCGCCGCGACGCAGCTCGTGTTCGAGGATGCGCTGTTCCACATCGTTGGCCATCTGATCCGCACAACCGGCAGCACAAAACTGGTGCTGACCGGCGGCACCGCGCTCAATGCGATCGCCAACATGCGGCTGCTGGATCACTACCCGGGCCTGCATGTCTGGGTGCCACCGGTGCCAGGCGACGCCGGCGTGCCTGTGGGTGCCGCATATCGTTTCGCGCTGGCGAATGGCGCGCCGTTGGGGCCGCCGCTGCGCCATGCCTTCCATTGCGGCCTCTCGCCCGGCAACGCCGCGATCGAGGCTGCGTTGCGCGCCACCGGCGAGATCGGCTGGGAACGTCTCGGCGACGATCGCGATCACATTGCCGACCTGCTCGCCTGGTGCATCGCACAGGATGGCGTGCTGGGACTCTTCCACGGGCCGGCCGAGACCGGGCCGCGCGCGCTCGGCCATCGTTCGATCCTCGCCAACCCCTGCAATCCGCAGACGCTGCATACCATCAACCGGCTGGTGAAGTTCCGCGAGCCGTTTCGTCCGCTCGCGCCGATGCTCACACTGGAGGCCGCGCAGCGCTGGTTCGAGTTGCAGGAGGGTGCCGCGGACGACGACTACAATGCCTACAACTTTATGGTGCTCACGGTGCGGCCGCGCCCCGACGCCATCCGCCATATCCCGGCGGTGATTCATCGCGACAACACGAGCCGCATCCAGATCGTGCGCGCGGACAGCGATCCGTTCACGCATGCCTACCTGAAGGCGATGGGCCGGCGCGCCGGCGTCGAGGTGTCGGTGAATACCTCGCTCAATGTCGCCGGCCCGATCGTTCAGACGCCGCAGCAGGCACTCGAGGCGCTGCGCCGTTCCAAGGCAATGGATGGCGTGCTGCTGCTGGGCGAGGAAGGCGGCGCATACCTTGCCTGGCATGCGGTGGATGCACCGCCCAAGGATGGCGGCCGCCGGCTGCGGCGGTGGCTTCAGCAGTGGCGGGCGGAGACCGGCGTGTTGGCGTCACCGCCGCCGCGCGGCGAAAGGATATGCGGCGAAAGAATATATTGACGGGCCCAGCGCATGGTACGCGTCCGGCCGCCGCGAGGAGTCAGACCGTTGGAAAGTCGTCCAGAGCAGGCCGGCCGGTGACGTGCCGCCAGTGATGCCAGAGCAGCCGCGCCGCCAGCGCGCGCGCCGGCCGCCACGCATCCGCCATGACACGCAGCGCCGCAGGACCGGGCCTCTCGGCAAGCCCCTTGAGATGGGCCGCCGACGCGGCGAGCGCGATGTCGCCGGCGGGAAACACGTCGTCGCGGCCCAGCGCGAACAGCAGATAGACCTCCGCGGTCCACCGCCCCAGGCCGCGCACCGCGGCAATTGCCGCCACCGCCGCTTCGTCGTCCATCGCGGCAATCGCGTCCGGGTCCAGCGTGCCGCTGAGGAAAGCGGCGGCGAGCACGCGGGCATGTGCGACCTTCGGCCGAGACAGGCCGGCGGCGCGCAACACCTCGTCCGACAGCGCCAGCATGCCCGCGGGCTCCAGTGCCCCGCCGACCGCGCGCAGACGGCCCCAGATCGCCGCCGCGGCCTGGTTGCTGATCTGCTGCGCGACGATGGCCTGAAGCAGGCCGGGGAAGCCAGGTGCGCGGGTGCGCCAGGGAAGGGGCCCCGCGCGCGCTTCGATGCCCGCCAAGTCAGCGTCGCTGGCGATCAGGCGATTGAGCGCGGCGCGGGCAGCCGCGGGCGGGTGGGGGAAGTTCACGCCCGCCGTATTACGCAATCAGCCGGTGCGGGTCACGCGGCCACTGTGCGGGTCCATCGTGAACCGGGCGATCACCGAGCCTTCCTGCGTGGCGAGCGCGAAGCCGATCGCGCCATCGGCGGTCGGCGCCACCTCCATCACCTTCCATGCGTGATTGCCGTTCCACAACAGGAACGCCTCTGCGATCTTCTGCACGTCGGGCGGCGTGAGGTTGCGATCCTCCTGCCGGTAGACCAGGGCGAACGTTCGCATCCGCCGCATGGCGTCGCCGCGCTGACCGTCATGGCCGCGCTGCATCCAGCCCATCCAATGCGGTGGGCCAGGCGGGGCGTTCTGCCCCGGCGGTGGCGGCGCCGGCTGGGCGTTGGCAATCAGAATTCCGGTGGCGGCGCCGCCAATGGTCAGTATTGCCAGTGTCGCCAGTATGGTCTTTCGCACGGTACTCTCCCGGGTTACGCTCCGCGTCTCGCGGTGGGACACAATCTGGCCCGCTTGGATTGCTGCCGTGTGTCGCCAACGCGACGAATTGCGACGGAATGCAAACGGCCCTGCCGGAATCGCGTGAAGCGACGTATGTTGCACGGTCATGGAATCGACGCCGCACATCATGGTGGTGGACGACGATCGCGAGATCCGCGACCTGCTCGCCCGCTTCCTGGAGGAGAAGCACCAGATGCGCGTCACCGCGGTGCGGGACGCCAGGGAGGCCCGCCGCGCCTTCGCCAACGGCCACTACCATCTGGTCGTGCTCGACCTGATGCTGCCGGGCGAGGGCGGCCTGGATTTCGCGCGCTGGCTGCGCGGCCAGTCCGAGGTCCCTATCGTCATGCTGACGGCGATGGGCGAGGAGACCGACCGCATCATCGGCCTCGAACTCGGCGCCGACGACTACTTGCCGAAGCCGTTCAACCCGCGCGAACTGCTGGCACGCATCCGCGCCGTGCTGCGCCGCGCCGGTGACGCCAAGGAGCGGCGCGTGGAGACGTCCTCGCGCAACATGCGCTTTGCCGGCTGGACGCTGGTGCCGGCGCGGCGGCGACTGCTCAACCCCGACGGCGCCGAAGTCGCGCTGACGGGCGGCGAATACGATCTGCTGGTGGCGCTGGTCGAGCGCGCCAACCGCGTGCTAACGCGGGACATGCTCCTCGACCTGCTGCGCGGCCGCCAGGCCGGCCCGTTCGACCGGGCGATCGACGTCGCGATCAGCCGGCTGCGACGCAAGCTGGAGGATGACGGGCGCAACGCCCAGCTCATCAAGACGGTCCGCGGCGGCGGTTACGTACTGGCGGCGACGGTCGAGCGGGCGTGAGGCTCCGCCTCTGGCCGCGCAGCCTCGCCGCGCGCACGGCGTTCGTTCTCATCGCCGGTCTCGTCGTGGTCCAGGTCGCCGGCCTGACCATCCACGCGCTCGATCGCCTTGGTGCGTTGCGACTTGCGCAGACGCGCGAGATCGCCCTGCGGGTCATCAGCACCTATCGCACCGTGATGATGGCAACCCCGGACCGGCGCGAGGCGGTGCTCGAGGAGATCCGCCACGCTCCCGGCGTCACCGCAGAGCTTGCGCCCGATCCGCCGGCCGCCGCGCTGCCGGATGAACTGCCGTTCGAACAGCGGCTGCTGCGCGTCAACCTGAACCTGGTGCCGCTGATGGGCGTGCCGCACTGGCGCGGGCTCCGCATCCTGGCGGACCACGATCGGCATCGGCTCATCATCGGCCTGCGGATACCGGAGGGCGAGTGGCTCAACTTGACGGTTCCGGTGGAGCCGCTGCGGCCTTGGCACTCGCCGAGATTCCTCGCCGCCTTCCTGCTCATGACGGTCACCGCCGCTGGGCTCACCTTGTGGGCGGTGCGTCGGCTCACCGCACCGGTGCGCACACTCGCCGCCGCCGCCGAAGCGCTGGGCCGCGACGTGAACGCACCGCCTTTACCGGAAGGTGGGCCAACGGAGGTCGCCACCGCCGCTGCCGCGTTCAACACGATGGCGGCGCGCATCCGCCGCTTCGTGCAAGACCGCACAGAGCTGCTGACCGCGATCGGCCATGACCTGCGCACGCCGATCACGCGGCTGAAGCTGCGCGCCGAGTTCGTCGAGGACGATGAGCAGCGCGGCAAGATGCTGGCTGATCTCGAAGAGCTGGAGGCGATGGTCTCAGCGACCCTGGCGTTCGGACGCGACGCGCGGACCACCGAGCCGTGGCGTCGCTCGACCTCGCGGAGCTGCTGCGCACCGTGCTGGACGAGACCGCCGACACCAGACCGGATGCCGCGACGAAGCTCGCCTATGAGGGCCCGCCGCATCTGACGGTGCACGGCCGTCCATTGGCGTTGAAGCGGGCGTTCGCCAATCTCGTGTCCAATGCGGTGACCTATGGCGGTTCAGCGCGGATCACGCTCAATCCGCCGACCGCCGGCATGGTGGTGATCGAGATCGAGGATGACGGCCCCGGCATACCGCCCGGCGAACTGGAGCGCGTGTTCGAGCCGTTCCATCGGGGCGAACCATCGCGCAACCGGGAAACCGGCGGCGTGGGGCTGGGCCTGCCGATCGCCCGCAACATCCTGCGAGCGCATGGCGGCGACGTGTCGCTGGCCAACCGGCCGATGAGCGGCGTGAAGGCGACGGTGACGCTGCCGGTGTGACTGACAGTGCATACACCGGACCGTAACCACGTCATGCGATGATCCGTCGCATGACGAGAACCGGAACGACACTGGCCAATCGGCGCGACGCGAACGGCGAGCCCAACCATCGCCAGGAACTGGCGCTGGAGCGGGTTGAATTCGCCTTGGGCGAACTGGCAACGGTGCTGCTATCGCATTGCCGATCGCATGGCGTGGCCAACGTCGTGATCGGCGACATCCGAAAGGCCGTGACACCGGCCCTTGCCGACATACTCGCGGTGGATTGACCGACCGGCGATGCCCGGCGCGCCCGCTATTCCTACGTGGAAGTACCGATAGCATTCTCCATCTCGTCACAATAGATGGAGGGGCGAGATTGGGGGCTCAGTTTAATTCGGAGACGAAGGGGAATGAACGCACGTGAATGCGCGCCGGGTATGCGGGCGCCGTCAGCCGGTACCTATGAGGAGCGCAATGTGCTGGGGTCGCCGACCGGCATCCGCGTCACTTTGGCGCAAGGCGATGAGTTGCCGGCCGCGCCGCGCGGCTTCACGTGGCGGATCGTCGAGGCCTGCCAAAACCCCTGAAGCGTCGCTCTCGCGTTACCACCGCGCCGCCGCCGCATCATCCGCCGCCCGCGCCTCGACCCAGGTGGACGCACCGTCGGCGAAATCCTCCTTCTTCCAGAATGGCGCCTTGGTCTTCAGCCAGTCGATCAGGAACGCCGTGGCGTCCAGCGCCGCTTGGCGGCGCGCCGCGGCGGCCAGCACCAGCACGATGTTCTCGCCCGCCGTCAGCCGGCCAACGCGGTGGATCACCGTGCAGCCGAGCAGGTTCCAGCGCCGTTCGGCTTCCTCGGCGATGCGCTCGATCGCCCGCACGGTCATCGCCGGATAGTGCTCCAGTGTCATCGCCGCGACGCGATCCTGAGCCGTGCTGCGCACGGTGCCGACGAAGCAGCCGATGCCGCCGATATCGCTTCGTCCGGCGGTCAGTGCCGCAAATTCTGCGCCGATGTCGAAATCCGCGGTCTGCACGCTGATCCGGGCCATGCCGTCAGCCTCCCGTCACCGGCGGAAAGAATGCCACCTCGTCGCCGGGACCGACGCGCGTGTCGGGGCCGGCGAAATCCTGGTTCACCGCGCAGCGCACCGTACGGCGGTTGGCGAAGGCGCTCGCGTGGCCTGGGCTGCGCTCGGCGAGCCAGGCGATGAGATCGCCGACGGTAGCCACGTCGGGCGGCGGCGTTACGCTCTCTTCCGACCTGCCGGTCCGCTCGCGCAGCCAGGCGAAATAGAGAACGGTCAGCGGTGCTTCGACATCGGCCATGGCAGCTCAGCGCGGTGTGGGTACGGTTTCGATCCTGCCGTCCGAATGTATGATCGTGCTGGTGCCATTGCCATTGGGCACAACGATTGCCGATCCGCCTCCGGGCGTCTGGATGGTCTGATACCCGCTGGTGCCCCCGCTGGTGACTCCGGGGCCCTGTGGCGTGGCGGTGACCTGCCCAGCCGGATTGGGAGCGGGCGGCGTCGTGTTGACCGGCGGTGGCGGCACCGGGGCCGGCAGCCTGGTCGAGCCCGGCTGGTTCGAGCCGGGCGGGGTTGAACTGCCGCGGGTCGTCGATGGAGGCAGGTTCGGCGGTGCCGGCTGATTGGGCGGTGCCGGCTGGAATTGCGGCGAACCCGGCACCGGCCGCTCCGGCGCGCTCTGCTCACCCTGCTGCTCGAGCTCCTGAAGGGTCGGTTCCGGTGGCAACGGTCCAGGCCAGATGTCGCCCGGTTCCGGCGTGAGCGCCGGCGTCTCGACCTTTGCGCCCATGACACGGCGCATGTTTTCGCTGTCGCCGGCCGGGAAATGCGGATTCGTTCCGGTCGTGAACGGCGGACTTGACCAGGTATCGTAGCCGCAGCCGGTCAGTGCGAGGCACAGGCATGTGAGGGCAATGCGCCGCATGAAGGAAGGCTCCCACCGGAACGAATCGTCGAATAGACGGGCCGGACGGGCCAGCCGAGCCCGCAATGTGCGCCTGTCACGTGCCGTGCTCAAGGACCAGTGACGATCCAATCGGCAATCTTCGCCGGCTCATTGAGCGGCAGCAACATGCGGTCGGCGCTGACCGGCGCGTCGGCGGCGATCGCCACGATATCGGCTTGGTCCGGCCAGATCGGCGCCTTGCCCAGCGCCTGTCGGTACACTTCGAGCTTGGGGAATCTGTGGGTCTTGTAGCCCTCCACCAGCACCAGATCGACCGGCTGCATGCGCGCCAGAAGCTCCGGCAGCTCCGGTTCTCGCCCGACCACTTCATGCAACAGTGCCCAGCGCGTGCCGGCAGCCACCAGAACCTCGTGCGCGCCGGCCTCGCGGTGGCGGTAGGTGTCCTTGCCTGGCCGGTCCATGTCGAAGCCGTGATGCGTGTGCTTCACGGTGGACACTGTCAGCCCCCGCTCTCGCAGCAGCGGGATCAGTTTGGTCAGCAGCGTCGTCTTGCCGCTGCCGGACCAGCCGACAATGCCCAGGACGCGCACGATCAGGGCGTCTGGCGCTTGGTCAGGCCGGCCGGCGCGCCCGACGCGTGACGCAGTCCGGCCGTCAGGTAGTCCCAGCCGGTCCATAGCGTCAGCACCGCGGCGACCCAAAGCATCGCCTCGCCGATCGCGGTGACCGGGATGAATGAAAGGTGCAGCCAGTGCGCCGTGGAATCGCCGGCGAGTAGCGTGCCGAGCGCGCCCATCTGGAAGCCGGTCTTCCATTTGGCGAGCGGCGTCACCGGCAGACCGATGCGGATGGCGGCGAGGTACTCGCGCAGTCCGCTCACCAGGATCTCGCGCAGCATGATGACGATGGCGGGATATAAGCCCCAGATGGACATGCGTCCCTGGCCGACCAGCATCATTAGCGCCGCGCCGACCAAGAGCTTGTCGGCGATTGGGTCCAGCATGCGGCCAAGGTCGGATTGCTGCCGGCGCGAGCGGGCGAGGCGGCCGTCGAAGTAATCGGTGATGGCCGCGCCGCTGAACAGCACGCAAGCGGCGAGGTCGGCGGATGGCTGACGCAGTGCCACCAGCACCACCAGCAACGGGATCGCCGCGATGCGCGAGAGCGTCAGCAGATTTGGCAGGTCGGTCAGCATCTCGCGTGCACCCTAGCCGCTTGGCCGGTGCAGCGGGAGGGGAATTGTGGGCGCTAGCGCCAGGCTTTACGGCGTGGCGGAGTGTTGCCCTTATGCCGCATGCGCCAGGTTCGCGCACAGTGTCAGGAGCGTGTCGAGAAGCTGGTCCCGCTCGGCCATGGACATATGCGCGAGCGCCTCATGCCGTACTGTCTCGGTGATCCGACGCATCTGAGCGACCGCGGCTTCCCCGGTCTGCGTGAGCCACAGGTGCGGACGCGCCGTTCGGTGACGGGGGGCCCCGCCGCCGCAACAGACCAGCCTGCTCCAGGCTGTCCACCAGACGCACCACCGATATGGTCTCCAGGTCCATCAGATACGCGACACCGGCCCGACTGATCCCTGGTTCATGCCAGATCTACGAGAGCAGGCTTGCCTCGGACAGGTTCAGCGAGAGACGGCGTGCATGGCGAACAAACCGCCGCCGCACCAGGCGCGAGCTTTCCCGCAGCAGGAAACCCAGCGTGCGTCGCAACAGGCTTACCCCGGATCGGCACCGTGTCTTGCACGGTTTCCATCGAACGTTCCTCCTGCTCTCCTTAGTCCGCTCCCTCGGCAGGTGAACTTGCAATGATCGCTGCCAGCTTCGGCACGTGAGGCGTCCGGCGCGGCGCCAGCCAGTGCTGAAGTCGATCGAGATAGAGATAGATCACCGGGGTCGTGTACAGCGTGAGCACTTGGCTCAGGGCCAAGCCGCCCACCATCGCGAAGCCCAGCGGCTTGCGCAGTTCAGAGCCGGCTCCGTTCTCCAACATCAGGGGCACGCCGCTGAGCAGAGCCGCCATGGTGGTCATCAGGATCGGCCGGAACCGCAGCAGGCAGGCCTGACGGATGGCAGCGACCGGCGACAGCCCGTCGCGTCGCTCGGCGGTGATGGCGAAGTCCACCATCATGATGCCGTTCTTCTTCACGATGCCGATCAACAGGATGATGCCGATCAGGGCGATCACGGTAAGCTGGTAGCCGAAGACCAACAGGATCAGCAGCGCGCCCACGCCGGCGGACGGCAGGGTGGACAATATCGTCAACGGCAGCACGTAGCTCTCGTACAGAATGCCTAGAATGATGTAGACGGTGATCAGCGCCGCTGCGATCAGATAGGGTTCGGTGCTCAACGAGCTCTGGAATGCCTGCGCCGTTCCCTGGAACGAGCCTTCCACCGTTATCGGTACACCCATTCCCGCTTCCGTCCGCTCGATGGCATTCACCGCCTCGCCCAGCGAGGCGCCGCCCTTCAGGTTGAATGAGATGGTCACCGCCGGGAACTGGCTTTGGTGGTTCACCGAGACCGGTTGCACCGGCGCCGATGTCTCGTGCACCAGCGTGGACAATGGCACTGCCTGGCCGCCGGATGACGTGACATAGAGCTTCTGCAACGTGCTCAGTTGTCCCTGCTGATCTGGCAGAGCCTCCAGGACGACGTAATACGCCTTGTTGCCGGTGAAATATTGCGCCACCTCGCGCTGACCGAACGCGTCGTACAGGATGTCGTCTATTGCCGCCGGTTGCACGCCGAACCGCGCCGCCTGATCCCGGTCGTAGGTCAACGTCTCGGTGGTGCCGGCGACCTCCTGGTCCGAGGTGACATCGGCGAGTTGCGGCAGCGTCCGCAGATTCTCCAGGATCTTCGGCGCCCAGGTGTTGAGTTCGTCCGATTTGGCGTCCTGAAGGGTGTATTGGTACTGCGTGCGCGAAATGCGCCCGCCCACGCTCACGTCCTGCACGGCCTGGAGGAACAGGCGGATGCCCTGCACGGATTGCATCTTGCGGTCGAGCCGCTCGATCACCTGGAACGCGTTGTCCTTGCGCTGGTCCCAGGGCTTCAGCGTGATGTACATGCGCCCGTTGTTCGCCGTTTGACCGGCAACGCCGGCGCCGACCGCCGCCACCACCGACGACACCGCCGGGTCGGCAAGAACGATCTCGTTCACCTGCTGCTGTAAGGCCGACATCGCACCGAACGAAATGTCCTGTGCCGCGTCGGTGGTGCCGATCATGATGCCGGTGTCCTGATCAGGGAAGAATCCCTTCGGGATCATCACGAAAAGCATGACGCTGAGCGTCGCCGTCGCCAGGAACACCATCAGCGTGACGAAGCGGAAGCGTAACGCGATGTCGAGCGTCCACTCGTAGAAGCGCAATATCCCGGTGAACATCCGTTCGATGACGGTGTAGATCCGGCCATGCTGGTGCGCTGCTTTGGACGATGCCAGGAACCGCGACGCCATCATGGGCGTAAGCGTCAGCGACACCACTGCCGAAATCACGATGGTCATCGACACGCAGATCGCGAATTCGCGAAACAGCCGGCCCACGATACCACCCATCAGCAGCAGCGGAATGAACACCGCGATCAGCGAGAAACTGATCGATATGATGGTGAAGCCGATCTCGCCGGCACCCTTGATGGCGGCGTCGAACGGATTCATGCCTTCCTCGATGTGACGGAAGATGTTCTCTAGCATCACGATGGCGTCGTCCACCACGAAGCCGACAGCGATCGTCAGACCCATCAGCGACAGGTTGTCAAGGCTGAAGCCACATACATACATGGCACCGAGCGTGCCGGCGAGGGCCACCGGTATCGTGATGCTCGGGATGATGGTGGCCCACAGGTTGCGCAAGAACAGGAAGATCACCATCACCACGAGCGCAATCGCCAGGGTCAAGGTGAACTCGACGTCACCAACCGATGCACGGATCGTCAGTGTGCGATCGGACACCACCGACAAGTGGATGTTCGGCGGTATATTGTTCTCCAGCGATGGGAGCTTGGCCTTCACGCCATCGGCCGTGGTGATTACGTTGGCGTTGGCCTGCTTGAACACCAGCAGCAGGATCGCGCGCTTGCCGTTGGTCCAGGCCCGCAACTGGTCGTTTTGCGGGCCGTCGACCGCACGTCCGATATCGCCGATGCGGATCGCCGCGCCGTTGCGATAGCCGATGATGATGTTGTTGTACGGCTCCGCCTTGGTGAGCTGGTCGTTGGCGTAGATCGTATAGGATTGCTGCGGTCCGTTGATGCTGCCTTTCGGATTATCGACGGTCGCGTTGGTCAGCACGCTGCGGACGTTTTCCAAGGTCAAGCCCATCGAGGCCAGCTTGGCGGGATCGACCTGCACCCGGATCGCAGGCGTCTGCTGTCCGCCCACCAGAACCTGCCCCACGCCCTGAAGCTGCGACAACTGTTGCGCGACGAGGTTCTCGGCATAGTCATCCACCTCGGTGATCGGCGCCTGGTCCGATTGCATCGAGAGGATCATGATCGGCGCATCCGACGGATTGGTCTCGCGGAACGTCGGCGGATTCGGCAGGTTCTTCGGCAGCGAGCCCTCGGCCGCGTTAATCGCCTCGAGCACCATGGTGGCTTCGGCCTTGATGTCGGTGCTGAGATCGAACTGCAAGGTGATCTGCGTGCTGCCCAACACGCTGGTCGAGGTCATCTGCGCCAGGCCAGGCAGCATCTCGCCGAACTCGGTTTCCAGAGGCGTCGCAACGGTGGAGGCCATCGTCTCGGGACTTGCGCCGGGATAGTTCGCGGTTACCGCAAGAGTGGGGAACTCCACGTTGGGCAGCGGCGCCACCGGCAGCAGCGGGAACGCGACGAGGCCCGCCAGTAATACCGCCGCCGTCAGCAGCGAGGTGGCGATCGGGCGGCGGATGAAGGGTGTCGAGATGCTCATGGGGCGATCGGCGCTAGCTCTTGTTGCCGGGTGCCGAACCGGCGGTGTTCATCGCGACGCGTGTGCCGGACGCCAGTCGCGATTGCCCGGTGAGCACGACGTTTTCGCCGCCCGTCACGCCTTTGGCGACGACGGCCGTATCGTCGTCCTGATAAGCGAGCTCGACCGCGTGCTCCTGGATCGTGTCGTCCGGCTTGACCGTGTAGAGGAACAGACCGTCCGGCCCATGCTGAATGGACGCGATCGGTACGGTAACCACCCGACGCAGCGTATCCACCCGTAGCCTCGCATTGATGAACTCGCCCGGCCACAGCGCGTCGTTGTCGTTCGCGAATGTGGCCTTGAGCTGAATGGTGCCGGTCGACGTGTCGATTGCGTTGTTCGGCGTCAGCAGCTGGCCGTCGGCAAGTTTCGTCCTGTCATCGCTGCCGTAGGCCTCCACCGGCAACCCCGCATGCGCCATCGCCTGCTGGATGCGAGGCAACTGCGCCTCGGGCAACGTGAAGACGACCGATATCGGCTTGTCCTGCGTGATCGACACGATGCCGGTCTGGTTCGTCACCTCGATCAGATTGCCGATATCGGTCTGATGAAAACTGACGCGGCCATCAATGGGCGCGCGGATGGTGCAATAGCCGAGATTGATCTGTGCGGTCTCGATCGCCGCCGTGTCGGCCTGCACGGTCGCCACCAGCTTGTTGACCGTCGCCTGCTGATCGTCCACCTGCTGGACCGGCGCGAACTGGCTCTTCGCCAGATGCTGATAGCGTTGCAGATCGAGTTGCGCGCTTTGCAACTGTGCCGCGTCCTCGGCGCGCTGCGCGGTCGCCTGATCGAGCGCGGCCTGATACGGGCGAGGATCGATCTGGGCCACGATGTCGCCCTGATGCACCTCCTGACCCTCGCGCACGGGGATCGCGGTAAGCATCCCGTTGACCTGCGCCTTGATCTCGACCGTGTTGAACGCCAGCACGGTGCCGAGACCTCGCAGATAAACCGGAACGTCCTGCACCTTCGCCGCCATGGCGGTTACCGGCACCGTCGGCGAGGGCATCGGGGCCTGCGCGTGCAGTGCGGTGTCGTCGCGGGTGAACAACACGGCGACGAGAGTCACGATCGCCGCGGCGAGAAGTAACAGCCGGATTTTCTTCATCGTATTCGGGCCAATCTGAGGAAAGCGGAGCCGAGAGCGCGCCCCGTCATTTGGAGAAATACATGTAACAAGCAATACATCTGGCGTTACATCGCCCGCTTGTGAGGGCGTAATTACTTAAAAACGAATTTAATATTTACGAGGCGTTCTCCAGTCGCACGCCCGGATGGAAATGGGCGTACACCCGCCGTGCGGTCTCGTGGCTGATCCCAGGTGCCGCCTCCAGATCCGCGAGACCCGCCATCTTTACACCACGCGCCGAGCCGAAATGGTTGAGCAGCGCTCGTTTGCGCGCGGCACCGATGCCAGGAATTTCGTCGAGCTCGCTTTGCCGGATGTTCTTCGAGCGCCCCGCGCGATGCGTGCTGATCGCGAAGCGATGCGCCTCGTCGCGCAGCCGCTGGAGGAAGTACAGCACCGGATCGCGCGGCGGCAGTTGAAACGGCGCCGTCCCATCGGTGTGGAACCACTCGCGGCCAGCGTCGCGATCGGGACCCTTGGCGATCGCCACCAGCTTCACGTCCTGCACGCCGAGATCGTTGAGCACCTCGCGCGCGGCCGACAACTGACCGGCGCCGCCGTCGATCAGCACCACGTCGGGCCAGTCGGCTGCCGGCGCTCCCTCCTCCTGTTCCTTCAGCGCGCGGGTGAAGCGGCGCTGGAGCACCTCGCGCATCATCGCGAAGTCGTCGCCCGGGGTTATCGCGCCGCGGATGGCGAACTTACGATAGGCCGCCTTACGGAATCCCTCCGGTCCGGCCACGATCATCACGCCATAGGGATTCGTGCCCATGATATGCGAGTTGTCGTAAACCTCGATCCGCTCCGGTGGCGACGGCAGCCCGAACAACTGCGCGACACCGTCGAGCAGCTTTGCCTGGCCGGCGCTCTCCGCCAGCTTCCGCTCCATTGCCTCGCGCGCGTTGACCTCCGCGTGTTGCACCACCGCGCGCTTCTCGCCGCGCTGCGGAACATGGATCTCCACCCTACGCTCTGCCTTCAGGCTCAGTGCCTCGGCGACCAGGTCCTGCTCGGGCAGCGCATGATTGACCAGAACGCACGGCGGCGGCGGTTTGTCGTCGTAGAACTGCGCGATGAAGGCAGCGAGCACCTGGTCGGATTCCTCCGCCTTGGCATGAGTCGGGAAGAACGCGCGATTGCCGTTGTTGCGTCCGCCGCGCACGAAGAACACCTGCACGCAGGTCTGCCCGGCGGTCTGCCAGGCCGCGATCACATCGGCATCGGTCAGGCTCGCGGGGTTCACCACGTCACTGCCCTGCACGAAGGTCAGCGCGCGGATGCGGTCGCGCACCGCGGCGGCGTGTTCGAATTCTAATGTGCCGGCAGCCTGCTCCATCTCGGCGGCAAGCTCGCGCTGCACGGTTGCCGACTTGCCCGCGAGGAACGCCTTCGCTTGGCTGACCAGCCGGCCGTAATCCGCATCGTCGATGCGGCCGACACAGGGCGCCGAGCAGCGACGGATCTGGTACAGCAGGCAAGGCCGCGTGCGATTGGCGAAGACCGTATCGGCGCAGGAGCGCAGCAGGAACACGCGCTGCATCGCCGTGACTGTCTGGTTGACCGCCCAGGCGGAGGCGAACGGCCCCCAATAGCTGCCCTTCCGCACATGCGCGCCGCGATGCTTGGCGATCTGCGGAAACGGGTGGTCCTCGGTCAGCATCAGCCACGGATAGGATTTGTCGTCCCGCAGCACGATGTTGAAGCGCGGCTTGAGGCGCTTGATCAGGTTCGCCTCGAGCAGCAGCGCCTCGGCCTCGGTGTGGGTGGTGATCACCTCCATGGCGGCGGTCTCGTTGACCATCCGCCGCAGCCGCTCATCCAGCCGGCCGAGCTGCGTATAGGCAGTCACACGCTTCTTCAGGCTGCGTGCCTTGCCGACATAGAGCGCGTCGCCTTTGGCATCGAGCATGCGATAGACGCCCGGGCTGAACGGCATCGTGGCAAGCGCATCCTCGATGGCCGCGACGCCGGTCGGCGCCGGACTGACGGGCGTATCACTCATGATGCACGTTAATTGGCGTGGCCACCTGCCTTCGGCCAGAGGGCCCCGCTCGCCGCCGGATGATCCGCCAAAGTTGTGGATAAGTTTGTGGGCTGACTTCCTCGCATTTGTGTGAAAACCGCGGAATCACTGGGGTCCATAAAGATTGCCAATAATTTAGGCAGAAGCTAAGTCGTTGATTTTCACGCAGCCTTACATGAAAAACCGCAACGGAATTAACACGCGCACTCATTCCATACGTCTCGCGCGGCCGGTCCTCAGGGCGTGGACAAATCGCTCTGCCGGCGCTCGATTTCGATACCCGCCGAGGTTGCATCCGCGAGCACATCGAGCTTCTCCACCCGCACCCGCGCCAGATGCACGCGCTTGTCCTGGAGGCAGGCTTCGGCGATGCGTTCGGCCAAGGTCTCGACCAGCCTCACGTGACCCGAGGCGATGATGGCCCGCACGCGGTCGGCGAGCTTCTCGTAATCCACCACGCGCGCGAGTTCGTCCCGCCCCACCGGTTGGCGTGACAGTGGGCGAAGGCCATCGTCCTCCACGCCGAGATCGATGTTGATCCGTATCCGCTGCGGCGCTCCGTGTTCGTGCGGGTGCACACCGATGCTGGCATCCAGTACCATGTCGCGCAGGAACATGTGGCGGAGTGCCCTTGTGGCGCTGGCGATCGGCTGGGTTTCCATGCACGCTTACTCCTCGGGCGGCGGGCCGTGGCGCCCGGACTGCCATTGCAGATGCTGGCCGCCGTCGAGTGCCAGCATCTGGCCCGTCATCGCCGGCAGGGCAAGGATGGCAAGGACCGCGCGACCGATCTCATCGGGATCGGTTCCGTGACGCAGCGGCACCGAAGCGGATTGCCGCACGAATTGCTCCTGCGTCTGCCGTAGGTTGGGCAGCGCCGGCCCCGGGCCGATGCCGTTTACCCGGATGCGCGGGGCGAGGGCCAATGCCATCGACTGGGTCAGCGCCCATAGCCCGGCCTTCGCCACGGTATAGGAGATGAAGTGCGGCGTGATCGACCACACCCGCTGGTCGAGCATGTTGATCACCACGCCCGCTGCGTCCTTCGGCAAAGTCCGCCCGAAATGCTGCATCAGCACGAAGGGCGCGCGCAGGCCAGGCTCGATGTGGCCGTCCCACGACGCACGCGTCGCGTCGTGCCATTCATCGCGTTCGAACGGGCTGGCGTTGTTCACCAGGACGCCGATCGGCCCGAGTGCGGCGACGGCACGGTGCAGCAGCCCCTGAGTCTGCGTCTCCTGCGCCAGATCGGCCTGCAGCAGCGCGGTGCGGCGGCCAAGCCGGTGGATGTCCTCGCACGTCGCCGCGCCGGCCGCGCGGCTGACATTGTAGTGCACCGCGACATCGAACCCGGCCTCGGCCAAGGCGACCGCGACCGCCCGGCCAATTCGCTGGGCTCCGCCGGTGACAAGTGCGGCGCGGGGAATGGTTGGCGAGATGGCTGACATCGCTGCCGCACAGTGATCCCGCACCGCCGCCCGATCAAGCTCGACATAGGGCTAGACGTCTAGATAAATATGATCATTCTCCATCTTCCGATTGCTCCCCTTGCCGCCGCAAATTCGGCCGTCGCATCAGAGGACGGAAATGGCTGTATCTGTACGATCGGCGCCACGCTGCGCGCTGCCCGGCACGATCGGTGGCGCGGCCGTAGCACCCGTGCTGTACGGTTTCGCCGGCGACGCGTCCGGCCCGACGCGCGCCATCTTCACTGTCGCCATGGTATGCCTCCTCACATTGCCGCTGGCGTGGGCGCTGCGCCCCTCACTGCGGCGGCGGCCCTGACGGGGAGGATGGCAATGCGGCGGCTTCTGCTCGCGTGTCTGCTTCTGGTACCAATGCGCGCGGCGCTGGCCGAGCCACTATGGCAGACGCTGCCGCCCACGCCGCCACCGGTTCCCGGCGAACATACCGGACACGCCAGGGTCAACGGCATCAGCCTTTACTACGCAACGATCGGCCACGGTCCGCCGGTCGTCCTGCTGCATGGCGGTCTCGCCAATTCCGACTACTGGGGAAATCAGGTCCGTGCCCTCGAGCCTCGCCACACGGTGATCCTGGTGGACAGCCGCGGCCACGGCCGCAGCACGCGCGACGCACGCCCGTACGGTTATGACCTGATGGCCGACGACGTTGTCGCGTTGCTCGATATGCTGCACATCGCGAAGGCCGACGTGGTCGGCTGGAGTGACGGCGCGATCCTCGGACTCGATCTCGCGATTCGCCATCCGGATCGCATCGGCAAGGTGTTCGCCTTCGCCGCCAATACCGTGACCTCCGGCGTGCAGGAGGGCGTCGAGAAGAACCCGACCTTCGCGCGCTTCATCGAGCGCGGCAGGCAAGAGTATGCGCGGCTTTCTGCGACCCCGAAGGACTACGATGCGTTCGTCGTGCAGATCAGCAAGATGTGGGAGACCGAGCCGAACTGGACCGATGCGCAACTGAAGTCGATCAGATCGCCGGTGTGGGTGGTGGACGGCGACCACGACGAGGCGATCAAGCGCGCGCACACCGAATATATCGCTGCGACAATTCCCGGCGCGGGGTTGCTGATCCTGCCGAACGCCAGCCATTTCGCCTTCCTGCAAAACCCGACGCTGTTCAACGCGGCGCTGCTGAATTTCCTCGGCGATCGCTAAGTCACTCTTGACCATCGCCGGACTGATCGATCGTAGCTTTGGCATGTCATATGCGAAATCTGCGCCTGACGCCGCACGGGCATCTGATCCTGGGGGAACCGCCCGACGCGGAACTGGACGACCGGACAGCATCACGCCTGCAAGATGCGTTCGCGCGCGGCAGCGGTCATGGACTCCTGCGTCTCGGCGCCGCCGAGTTGGGGCAGAACCTGCCGCCGCTGTTCCTGTGGTGGCGCGGCTTTGCCTCCCGCTATGTCGGCGCCTTGTGCCTGCAATCGTCCGGCACCGGCGTTCCGGAGATAGCGCCGCCCGGCGAAGGCGATCTCGCATCGCTGCTGCTGACCGCGCCGATGATGACGGGCGCCGAATACCTCACGGCGGACGTGCTGCGCGCCCTGTGGCAGGAGATCGCGGCGGCGCTGGCCGCGTCGCTCGGCGCGGCGAAGACCGACCTTCAGAGCTTTCTGAAGAGCCTGAATCCCGCCTGGAACCTGGTCGGCCGCGTCCACTTCAACCTGGCCGAGAACCGCCGCGACGCCGATGCGCCGTTCGCCTTTCTCGCCACCTACACCACTCAACTCTCGGCGCAGGCGCGCGCACAGCATGTGCCGCTCGGGCAGGCGCTGCGCGAATATGCCGGCGCGGCCAATCGCGACAAGATGCTGGCGCTGCTGCTGCCAGTGCAGCGCGCAGCCGAAACCTGCGAGTGGCTGCGCCCGATGGTCGACGCCGGCGAGCTGTTCCATCCGCTGCGCTGGACGCCGCGCGAGGCCGCACGCCTGCTCGCGAGCGTGCCCGATCTGGAACGCGCCGGCGTCGTCGTGCGCATGCCGCCGGCGTGGCGCGCCAGCCGTCCGCCACGTCCGCAGGTGACCGGGACCGTCGGCACACGCCAGCCCTCTGCGCTCGGTCTCGAGGGCGTGCTGGACTTCCGCATGGCCGTCACGCTGGACGGCGAGGTGCTGAGCCGCAAGGAGATCGCCGCATTGCTGTCGGGCACCGAAACTCTGGTGCTGCTGCGCGGCCAATGGGTCGAGGTCGATCGGGAACGGCTCGAGCGGTCGATCCAGCAGTTCCGCGAGGCGGAGGAACTCGCCGAACGCGAGGGACTGTCGTTCGCCGCGGCCATGCGCATGCTGGCCGGCGCCGCGGTCGCCGACGAGCCAGGCGATGTTGCCGTCACCGACTGGTCGCGTGTGACCGCCGGGCCGTGGCTTGCCGACACGCTGCAAAGGTTGCGCTCGCCTGACGGGGCGCATGGCGACCTCAATGTTGCGCTGCGCGGTACGCTGCGACCATATCAGCGCGCCGGCGTGCAGTGGCTGCGATTGATGTCCGGGCTGCGGCTTGGCGCGTGCCTCGCCGACGACATGGGTCTGGGCAAGACGATCCAGGTTCTGGCGCTGCTGCTCGCGGAACGTCGCGGACCGAGCCTGCTGGTGGCGCCGGCGTCTCTGTTGGCCAATTGGGTGGCGGAGGTGGAGAAGTTCGCGCCCGAACTGAAAGTGGCCATCGTGCATCCCTCGGCCATGAGTTCGTCGGAGATCGGCGAATTCAGGGCCGAACAAGCCGGGACGCTCGATCTGGCGCTCACCAGTTATGGCTCACTGCTGCGCATCAAGGCGCTGTCTGAGATCGAATGGCGCTACGCGATCCTCGACGAGGCGCAGGCGATCAAGAACCCGAACGCGAAACAGACGCGGGCGGCGAAGGCGCTGAAGGCCACGGCGCGCATCGCGCTGACCGGCACGCCGGTCGAAAACCACTTGGGCGATCTGTGGTCGATCTTCGATTTCATCAATCCGGGCCTGCTGGGTTCGGCGAAGCAGTTCAGCCGCTACGCCAGGATGCTGGCCGACCGCGAGACCAATCCCTATGGCCCGCTGCGCGAGTTGGTGCGGCCCTACATCCTGCGCCGGATGAAGACGGACAAGGCGATCATCAGCGACCTGCCGGACAAGACCGAGGTGAAGGCATGGTGCGGGCTGAGCCGCAGACAGGCGGCGCTCTACGAGCAGGCGGTGCGCGAGTTGGGCGATGCGCTGGAGAACAGCGACGGCATTCAGCGCAAGGGCATCGTGCTGGCGATGCTGCTGCGGCTCAAGCAGATCTGCAATCATCCCTCGCAGTGGCTGCGCGACGGCGCGTGGGCCGAGGCGGACAGCGGCAAGCTGACGCGTTTGCGCGAGATCGCGGAGGTCGTCGCGTCTCGCCAGGAGAAGATGCTGGTGTTCACCCAGTTCCGCGAGATGACCGCGCCGCTGGCCACGTTCCTGGCGGACGCGTTCGGGCGGCCGGGGCTGGTGCTGCATGGCGAGACCGCGGTACGCGGCCGCCGCGATCTGGTGCGCACGTTCCAAGAGGACGAGAACGTGCCGTTCTTCGTGCTGTCGCTGAAGGCGGGCGGGTCGGGGCTGACGCTGACCGCTGCCTCGCACGTGGTGCATTTCGACCGATGGTGGAGCCCGGCGGTGGAGAACCAGGCGACCGACCGTGCCTTCCGTATCGGCCAGAAACGCAATGTATTGGTGCACAAATTCGTGTGTCGTGGCACGGTGGAGGAGAAGATCGATGCATTGATCGAATCGAAACAGGGTGTGTCTGATGAGCTGCTGTCGGGCGGCGGGGAGATCAACCTGACCGAGATGAAGGATGATGACCTGCTGCGTCTGGTGGCGCTCGATTTGAAAGCCGCAATGAGGGACTGACAACCATGTCCTGGTACGGAGGCTGGGCACCCTATGTCACGGTAGCCGAACGTCGCCGGCGCGCCGTCCTCGCGATGGCGAAGTTGACCAAGAAGGGTCATCCCGTCGCGCCGGTGGTGATCGATGGTCGCGCCATCGCCACCACCTTCTGGGGCAAGGCCTGGTGCGAGAACCTGGAAAACTACCAGGACTTCGCGAACCGTCTGCCACGCGGGCGGACCTATGTGCGCAATGGCTCGGTGCTCGACCTGCAGATCGCGCCTCGCGAGGTGACGGCGATGGTCAGCGGGTCGTCACTCTATCGGATCAACGTGAGCATCGACACGGTGGCCAAGCCGCACTGGCGGTCAATCTGCAAGGACTGCTCAGGCGGGATCGATTCATTGGTCGAACTGCTGCAAGGCCGTCTGTCGCAGGGCGTTATGGAGCGCATCTGCCGGCAAGGCCTCGGACTTTTTCCAGGGCCCGAGGAGATCCGCTTCGCGTGCAGTTGTCCGGACTACGCGTTCATGTGCAAGCATGTGGCAGCCGTTCTGTATGGTATCGGCGCGCGGTTGGACCGGCAGCCCGAACTGCTGTTCCGACTGCGTGCCGTCGATGAGAAGGACCTGCTTGGCACCTTCGACAGGTCTCCGCCCATGACGAAATCAGGCCCTGTCGGCAGGGTGCTGGAGGCCGACGATCTGTCGGCGATGTTCGGTCTCGACATGGCGGCGACCGAACCGCCGCCAACCACTCGCGCCCAGCCGAAACAGGTGCGTGCCAGGAAGCCGGCACCACGCAAGCAGGCCAAGGCGAAGAAACCCACCAGGCGTCACGCGACGAAGAAGGCTGGCTAGCCGATTACCGCCTTGCGCCGTTCCAGGCTTTCCGCCGGCCATACCTCGCGCGAGCTGTAGTACGCCTCGAATGCCGGCACGCCGGCGGGCAGCGCGACCCAGGGCAGCTTCGAGCGCGTGTAGATGTGCACATCCGGCGGCAGTGCCGTCGGGTCGTCGAGTGTGCCGACGCGGACGAAGCGCAGCTTGGTCAGGCCGCCATACTCGCTCCAGACCGCCGTGCCGCAATCGGGGCAGCGAAAGACCCGGTGCGGCCGGCCGCTGTCCGTCGGCATCGGGCTGGGACGGGGATCGCCGGACAGCAGCTCGACCCGATCGGCCTCGATCAGCGCGTTGAGCACGAACGCCGTGCCGGTCTGCCGCTGACAGTCCTTGCAGTGGCAGCAATGCACGAACAACGGCTTGGAATGCATGCGATAACGCAGCCTGCCGCAGGCGCAGCCCCCGTCCAGGGTGTCGGTCATGGTATTCTCCGCTTCGGCGAACCATGGTACGCGGGACCCACGAGCAAGAACAGAGTGGCCACTCCGCACGGCATGCTGCGTTGCCTGTTTCGTGCGCCGATCGCTCAGGTACCCGCTGGCGATGCGGCTGGCTTCTCGGCCACCGGTTCCTGCTGCTGATCCATCTCGGCCGGCGCACCGGCCAACGCCGGCGAACCGTGCTCAAGGTGATCGAGTACCGCCCTGAAGGTCCGGAATTGATCGTGATGAGAGGGTTCGGTTGCAACACCGATCCGCTGCGCAACCTCGCGGCCAACCACGAGGCGGAAATCATCATCGGCACGCGCTATTTTGCCGCGCAGTACCGCGTGCTCGAGTTGCAGAGGCCGCGGCAGTGCTCGGAGGTTGCGAGCGGCCGCCATCGCGGCGTCGTCAGTCGGTTGCCGTTGATCGCACTGCGTCCGGGTTCCGAGCCGGGCGCAGGAAGTTCGTTCTCCCTGCGACAAATCCACACTTTGCCGCGCGCAGCCTCTTCCGCGCCACGCCGATATCTGCGAGCGTTGAGGGACCATGAATGACGCTCTGACCATCGACCCGATCGCGCTGCACCGCGGCCTGCTCACTCTCGACACGCATATCGACATTCCCTGGCCGACCGGCCCCGATCCGTTCCTTGACGGCCCTCGCCGCGTGGACCTGCCGAAGATGCAGCGTGGCGGGCTTACGGCTGGCTGTTTCGTCGCCTACGTCCCGCAGGTGGCCCGAACTCCCGAAAGCGAGGCGGCCGCTTTCGAGCGCGCCATCGCCATGCTCCAATCGATCCGCGCCATGGGGCGCAGCGAAAACGGCATTGCCGCGCGGGTCACCGTGACTGCCGACGAGATCGAGGCAGCAAAGCGCGACGGCGTACTGGGAATCATCCCGGTGGTGGAGAACGGTTTTGCGATCGGCCACGATCTGTCGCGGCTGGCGCGCTTCCGGGCGCTCGGCGCACGCTATCTGACCCTGACGCACAACGGGCATAATGCGCTCGCCAATTCCTGCAACCCGCGCACCGATCTCGGCGATGCGCCGACCGAACACGGCGGCCTCAGCCCGCTCGGCCGTGCCGCCATAGCGGAACTCAACCGGCTCGGCATGCTGGTCGATGTCGCGCACGTCTCGCGCGACACGATGCTCCAGGCCGTCGAGCTGTCTCGCACGCCGGTGGTGTCCACGCATTCCTGCATCCGCGCGCTGTGCGACAATGCCCGTAACATGGACGATGCGCAGCTCGACGCGTTGCGCAATGTCGGTGGCGTGATCCAGATCACCGCCGTGGCCGCCTTCCTGAAAAAAGACGCGAAACCTGACGCGGTGGCGGTCGCGGACTTTGCCGATCATGTTGACTACGCAGTGCGGCGGATCGGCATCGAGCATGTCGGCATCTCCTCGGATTTCGATGGTGGCGGCGGGTTCACTGGCTGGCATAACGCCTCGGAGAGCGCCAACATCACGACGGAGCTGCTGCGCCGCGGCTACGATCGGCAGGAGATCGCCGCGCTGTGGGCCGGGAACTTCCTGCGCGTGCTGCGGATTGCCGAGGAAAGGGCAGGGTGATGCGCACCGTGCGGCTGCCTGACGGAACCGAGGTGCCGGCGCTCGGCCAGGGAACCTGGCACATGGGCGAGCGTGGCAACGCGGCGAAGGCCGAGGTGGCGGCGCTGAAGCTGGGCATCGAACTGGGCGTAAAGCTGATCGATACTGCCGAGATGTACGGCAACGGCCGAGCCGAGGAGTTGGTGGCCGAAGCGACGGAGGGTCAGCGCGCCGGGCTATTCATCGTCAGCAAGGTATACCCGCACAATGCCTCGCGCAGCGGCGTGCCGACGGCATGCGAGCGCAGCCTGAAGCGACTGCGCACCGACCGGATCGACCTCTATCTGCTGCACTGGCGCGGGAGCCATCCGCTGGCCGAGACAGTGGAAGCGTTCGAAAAGCTGCGGGCAGACGGGAAGATACGCTACTGGGGCGTGTCGAATTTCGACGCGAACGACATGCGGGAACTGGCGCGGCTGCCGGATGGCATGCAGTGCGCCAGCAACCAGGTGCTGTACCATGTCGGCAGCCGCGGCGTCGAATACGACCTGTTGCCCTGGTGCACCCAGCATAAGATCCCGCTGATGGCGTATTCGCCGGTGGGGCAGGGCGGCCGGTTGCTGCAATCGAAGGCGCTGGCTGCGGTGGCGGAGCGCCACAACGCATCGCCGGCGCAGATCGCGATCGCCTGGACCCTGCGCCACGCCAATGTGATCAGCATCCCGAAGGCGAGCGATCCGCGGCATGTGCGCGAGAACACCGCGGCGGGACAGATCACGCTGACCGAGGAAGACCTCGCGGCAATCGACGCCGTGCATCTGCCGCCGGCACGCAAGCAGTCGCTCGACATTTCGTAGGGCTGCTATCCTCCACCGGGTGAGCGAGTCGCCCCCCGCGCCGGTGATCCAGTGGTCCTGATACTGCTCGCGATGCTGATCGCGGCGCTGGCGTTTCTCGCGGCCGTCAGCCGGTTCCTGCCTGGCCGCGTGGTGACCGCGGGCAGCATCGGCATCTGCGGTGCAGTGGTCGTGCTGGCGGCTGCGAATCTGGTGACGGGCGGCATGACCACGCTGGAACTGCCGATCGGGCTGGCCGGGGCAGCGTGGCACCTGGCACTCGACCCGCTGGGCGCAAGCTTTCTTCTGCTGTTGTTCCTGGTAACGCCCTGCGCGGAGACCGCACCGTTGCCGCTGGCTGCGCTGGCAACGACAGTGCTGGCTGGCGACGGCTTCGTTCTGGGCGCTGGTTTGCTGGTGCTGGGGGGGACCACTTCGCTGCGCCAGATGGCCCTTGCGGTTGTCTGCCTGGCAGCTTCCCTCGTTCTCGCGGGTTCGCTGACCGATTTCGCGGCAATCCGTGCCGCGCCGCCGGAAGGCTGGCGCGCCGCCGCGATGTTGCTGCTGGTCCTCGCAGGCGCCGGACTGCTGAGCCGTCTCAGCATGACGATCGCGCTTTATCTGACGCTGCGGTTGCTTTTCGACCTTGGTGGTGTGGGACAGCCGCTGTGGTGGGGTGTTCCGCTCGTGTTGGCGGGCGCGGGAATTGCCGCAACTGGCTCGATGCGCGCAGTCACTTGCCGACACGCTGGACGAGGCGCTGTCCGTGGGCCCGCTCAGCCAGTTCGGCATGGCGGCAGTCGCACTCGGCGTGGCCCTGTTCGCCCGCGCGGTCGACCTGCCGGCGATCACGTCGCGCGCACTTGCCGCGGCGTGGCTCGCGCTGGTCTGCCACCTGATCTGCCGAACCCTGCTGCGGATCTGTGCCGATGCCGTCGAGCGCGGGGCGGGCACGCGTCAACTCGGGCTGCTCGGCGGCCTGATCCATCGCATGCCCGTCACCGCCAGTTGCAGTCTGGCCGGGTTGTTCACGACGGCGATGCTGCCTCCCGGGCTCGGCTTCGCCGTGATCTGGCTGCTGTTCCAGTCGTTGATCGCGGTTGCCCGGACCGGCGGTCTCGCACTTCAGTTGTTGGTCCTCGCCGCCGCCGCGGTTGTCGCCCTGAGCGTGGGGCTCAACGCGCTGGCGGCGGTGCGGCTCTTCGGCGTGGTGTTCCTGGGCCGGCCCCGTGGGCCGCGCGTCGCGGTCGCCGAGGAGATGCAACGTCCGGTTCGAACCGTACTCGTCGGCCTGGCGGCATCGCTAGCGCTGTTCGGCCTGTTGCCGGCGCTGGCATTGCTGCCGGCCGCTGGATGGATCCGCGCAGCGTCCGACCAATGGCTGGCACTGGGGACCGGCGCGGAGGCTCCCGGCTATTCACCGATCGCGGTTGCTGCGCTGCTGGCGATGGTGGTGTTCGCCGTGTCGCGGGCGTTGCGCCGCCCGGGTGAGCAGCGGCGCGAGCCGGCATGGTCGGGGGGATTTGTCGCACCGGCATGGCTGCCGTTTGGCGATCCGGCAACACAGTCCGGCCCTGACACCTTCGCCGAACCGGTGCGACGCCTGCTGGCCCTGCTGCCGTCGATGGCGGAGCTGCACAGCCGCCTGGTGGGCTGGCGGGATGCGGTGATGCGTGTCGCGGCCGCGTTGGTGGCGTGATGACGTTGTTGACCGGACTGCTCACGCAGATGCTGCATATCGCCCTGATGGGCGTTGCCGCGCCGACGCTGATCGGCGTCCGGCGATGGATGGAGGCGCGGCTCGCCGGTCGCGTCGGGCCGCCGCTGTTGCGGCCGTGGCGGGACCTGATGAGGCTGCTGCGCAAGCAGAGCGTAGTGGCCGAAAGCGCGTCCGACGTGACGCGCACCGCGCCCACGATCTGTGCCGCCGCCATGGCCGTCGCCGCGTGTCTGGTGCCATCGTTCGCACTCGGCATGACCTTCGCCCCGTTCGCTGATCTGCTGGTTATCGCCGGGCTGTTGGCAGTGGCGCGCTGCTCCGTGGCTCTGGCAGCGATGGACGCCGGCACGATGCCGGCGGGCATGGGCGCCAGTCGATCGTTGTTGCTTGCCTGTCTGGCGGAGCCGGCGCTGCTGCTGGCATTCTTCGCGATGGCGTTGCCGGCGGGCAGTCTCAATCTCGACGCGATTGCCGCCATGCAATTGGAGAACGGCGCGAAGATGCCGGTCGGCGTCGGGATTGCGCTCGCCGCGATGCTGCTGGTGGCGCTCGTCGCCGCGACGCGGCGCGAGGTGGTGCAAGACGAATTCGGCGGCCCCGACCTGGCACTGCTCGAGGCGAGCGATGCATTGCGATTGCTGGTCTGGTTCAATCTGATCGGTGCGATGTTCCTGCCGTTCGGTATGGCGTCGGCCGGCCAGGGCCCGGTAGCCTGGTTGGAGGGCATTGCCTGCTGGCTGATCCGGACTGTGGTTCTCACAGCGGCACTGGCGCTGCTGCACACCGTGGTCGGCCGCATCAGGCTGCCGCGCAAAGCGCGCTTGTTGGGCGTCGCGGTGTTGCTCGCCCTGTTGGCTGCGATCTGCATTTTCGCTGATATGGGCACCGCGTGAACGTCGCGGGCACTCACCCGCCGCGCCGCGGGCTGACGCGGGATGAGTGGGCGCAGATGGCGAACGCATCATCGCCGCCCCTGTTGGCACTGTGGGCCGACACGCGCGAGGTCTATGCCCTGCTGCACGATACCGATGTGCCGCTGCTGGTTTCCACCGAGGTCGTGGAGGGTGGGTATCCCGCGCTGTCTTCCGTGCGTCCAGACGCTGCGTGGTTCGAGCGCATGGTGCGCGATCTATGGGGTCACATGGCGGTCGGCGGCACCGATCAGCGACCGTGGCTGGATCACGGACGCTGGCCCAACGATGCGCCCATGTCGCCGCGGCCTGGGTCTGGCGGCCGCGCGGATGCGCCGGAATTCATGCTGGATGAGGCGCTCGATCAGATCCCGCTTGGGCCGGTCCGGGGAGGGATCGAACCCGCCGCACATCTCCGTCTCGGCGTACACGGCGAGACCATCGTTCGGCTCGAGACGCGGCTCGGCTATACGCACAAAGGCACGCTGGCGCTGATGCGCGGCAAGTCGCCGCGTGCGGCGGCGCGATTCGCTGCACGCCTCGCCGCCGAAGCAACCGTTGCGCACTCGCTGGCGTTCGCGCGGGCGACCGAGGCCGCTTTGGGCTGCGAGGTTCCGTCGCGTGCGCGGGCGCTGCGCGACATGATGGCCGAAGTCGAGCGGATTGCCTGTCACCTCGACGTTCTCTCGGCGATGGCCGAGGCGGTGGAGCTGGAGGTTCTGGCGACGCGCTCCGCTTGGCACGCCGAGATGATCCGCCGGGCGAGCAATGTCGCGTTCGGCCACAGACTGATGATGGATTGCGTCGTGCCGGGCGGCGTGGCGGCTGACATCGTTCCGGGCGGTCCCGAGGCGATCGGCCGCGCATTGAGCGGGCTTGCGGCAGAGCTCGCCGATCTGGGCCTGCTGCCAGAGGCCCGCGAACTGATCGGCCGCGCCGGCAATGTCGATGGACGCGCACGCGAGCGCCTCCGCGAGATCGCCAGCGCTATCCACCAGGTGCGGGATCTGCTCGCCACGATGCCCGATGACGGGGTCTCCGTGCCGCTGCCGGCGGCAAGCGGCGAGGGTATCGGCGGTGCCAATGGCCCCCGCGGTGACATTTGGCACTGGCTGCGACTGGATCATGGACAGATCGCCGCGGTCTTCATGTGCGATCCGGCCTGGGCGCGCTGGCCGGAACTGGAAGCGACCATGGCTGGCGGTCAGGTCGACGATCTGCGGCTGCTTCTTGCCGCGTTCAGTTTGTCTAGCTCGGGCATGGATCTGTGATGCTGTGGCGCCGCCTGGTTCGCACGTTGGTTGCCGGTCCGGCCGCCGGGGCGCCGGCGCCGATCGACACCCGTACCGCAGCGTCGCTGACCAGCAGGCTGGATGCCGGCGGGCAGTCACGGCTGGGCCGCAGCCTTGCGATCCTGCATCTCGACGCCGGCAGTTGCGGCGGCTGCGAGATCGAGTTGCGCGCCCTGCGTCGCGCCGTCTACGACCTGGAACGATTTGGCATCGATTTTGCCGCAAGCCCTCGCCATGCCGATGTGCTGTTGGTGACCGGGCCGGTAACGCGCAATCTCGTGGATGCGATGGAGCAGGCCTACACGGCGATGCCGGACCCGAAGTTTGTCGTATCGGTGGGCGATTGCGCGGTGGATGGCGGCGTGTTCAAGGGCAGCTATGCCGTCACCGGCGGCGTCGGCACCACATTGCCCGTAGACCTGTTGATCAGCGGGTGCCCGCCGACGCCTGAACGAATTCTGGCTGGACTGCGCGCGTTGCTGGAGGCGAACGCGCGCGCCCAGGCGGTGGTCAGCTCGCGGTAGGCTTAGGCGTATGGTGCGCCGCGTGGTGCGACGCATGATGCACCGACGCGTGGTGCGATGTCTTGTGCGAGGCGGACGCGTGGTGCGCGTGCGATTTGTGGTGCACGGCGTTCGATGTGGCGGCCGCGGCCGGCAAGGCTGTGAAGGCGACGAGCGGCAGAACAAGGCCGAACAGATGTCTGCGCGAGGGGGTCACGGGTCAGCTCCGAGGGTGGCAGGCGTTGCGAGGGAAAGTGTTAACAGTTCGGTCGAAAAAGCCAGCTTAATCGACTGATGTGGATATCCTATAACTTGACAGAGTCGCGCAAGCGGATTCAGAGCAGACACAGCACCTGGAGCTCATGCCGAAGCGCTGCCGGCAGGGCGTCCTCACCCCTCGGGCGCTTGCCGGCGACGAGATCGCGTGGCGCCTCGTCCGGCCGGAGGTAGCGCCAGCCCTGGAACGGCTTCGTTGGCCTGCCCGTCAGCGGCACCAGTCTTGGATGCAGCACTAATCCGGTGCAGGGGTTACCGTCGTCGCGGCGGTCCTCGATGATGTCGACGATGCGCTGGCGGACCAGCATGCTGCCGTTGATCACCCAGTACATCGAACCGCCGTCGATCACCTCCTGGTAGCGGCGCGGGAAGTTGCGCGTGCGATGACGCAGCGGCGGATTGCGGCTCGCGCGTTCAGTCTGGAGTTCGCGCAGATGGTCGATGTCGCGAACGCCGACGGCGAGCTTGGTAAGATGCAACATGGTCCAGCAACTCGGGCCTCGTTCAGGCGCTTGCTCCAGTATGCATCGGGCACAAGCCGGTGAGAAACGCCTGCCGCGGCCTCGTCACCAGCCGCCGAACCAGACGCCTATGCCGTGCACGATGCCGATGGGAAAGAACGTGGCCGCGGCGATCAGCAGCGGCCGTTGGCCGCTCGCCGCGCAGAACACGATCGAGGTGAGCCAGGCCGCGTAGCAGAACGCACCGCCCATCAGGATCGACAGCGCAGTCGGAACATCCATCGCACCAAAACTCGGAACACGCACCATTCGTCCCTCCTGCGGCCGTGGAGCCCCTCCATAATTGATCAGAGATCACCGCTGATTGCCAGCCTGGCGAGATCGGCTGCCTGGGGTCAGTAGTGCCGCGAGGGCAATAGTTTGCCTCCGGATAGGACGATGCGTGGCACAGTCGATTGGGCCGCACGTCCGCACCGTGACGGCCTGAGATAGCCAATCGGAGTGGGTGCGATCAACCCATTCCTCCGCTCGGCCTTAAGCCGCCAATAGACCGCCAACACGGTGGCGGCATAATCATAGCTGACCGCCGGGAACGTAACGCGGTTGGGCCCCGCGTTATAAGCCACCAACGCCATGTACAGATCTCCGGCGAAACGAGGTGTGTTGGCGATCCGCCGCACGTACTCCATGCCCCCGAAGATCGACTGGTGGGAATTGAACGGGTCGATCACCCGCAACTCGTCACTGGTACCCGGCATCAGCTGCATCAGGCCCTGCGCGCCTTTTGGCGAGACGGCCTTTGCATCGAAGCTGCTCTCCACCCAAGCGATTGCACGGCCAAGATCAGGGTCAATGCGGTAGCGTTCACCGGCTGCCTCGAAGGCTGCATCGAGGCCAGGCGCCGCCCGATGCACGGATGGTGCGAACGAGGATGTGCAGGTCTGCCCCAGGGCTATACCCGGCCACAGCACCGCCAGCAGTACAATTCGCAAGAACATGTGTGTATCCGTGACGCTCACGCACATCCGTGCCAATCCTATCTGGATGTGCCGGGTCAGAATACCGATCCCAACGATCTAGTACCCACGATCATTGGAGTGCGAGCTACTTCCACACTGTCACTGCGAGGAGCGCAGTGACGAAGCAACCTCGTCCGATGGTGCGCTGGGCCCCTCTTATGCCAGCGCGGTGAAGCAGATAGCCCATTCAGTCAGAGCAGACGGTTGCGCTAACTGGGGCTTATGGTCCCTACGGTGTCCTTGTTGAACTTGAAGTCCTGACGGTTCATCGACATCAGGTGAAACGGCAATCGTGCTGCGCGACGCCGCGTAAGCGTCCAGCTTCGCTCGATCGGCTCTTGTGACGTAATCGAGGGAGACGGTGCGGCCGGAAACACTGAGCTTCCCGCAATCGCCCAGCAGAGTGCGGAGCAGCTTGGCGCGATCCGGGACAAGCTGGCATAGTACTCTAAACCGTACCCAATAGCCTCGGAAACGCTCCATGATCAAACGCTTTCACGTCCTCTATGTCGGCCAGATCGACCTCGACAAGGTCGGCCTCGACGGCACCCCGGCCAACGACCGGCGCTACCCCAACGAGCGCCTCGGCGAGGTGTTCTTCACCGCCCGCCACATCGCCCAGGTGATGGACGAGTGCGGCTACCACGCGCTGTGGACCGCCGAGCACCACTTCCAGCACGAAGGCTACGAGTGCCTGCCCAACCTGGTGCAGTTGGGCCTTTGGCTCGCCACCCAGACGAAGCGCCTGAAGTTCGGCTGCGCGTTCAACGTGCTGCCGATGTGGCATCCGATCCGGCTGGCCGAGGACTACGCGATGGCGGACATCGTCACCGACGGCCGGGTCATCATGGGCGTCGGCCGCGGCTACCACACGCGCGAGGTGGAGACTTTTGGCGCGCCGCTGATCGACGCCGAGAAGAACCGCGAATACTTCGAGGAACAGCTCCAGCTCATGCTCGCCTGCTTCAACCAGGAGCACGTCGCGTTCAAGGGCAAGTATTTCATCTGTCCGCCTGAGGTGGAGTATCGCGGCTACCAGCTCAAGGACATCACCATGGTGCCGCGTCCGAAGCACCTGCCGGTGGAGGTCTGGATGCCGGTCGCCTCTGGCAAGACCATCGACATGATGGCGAAGTACGGCCTCAAGGCGATGGTCACGCTGAACGGCGAGAAGATCCTCGACGATGTGGTGCGCGCCTATCAGTCCGCATGCGCCAGACACGGACAGCAGAAGAAGCTGGGGCAGGACATGATCTGGGGCACCGGCCTCTATCTCGCCGGCAGCCAGGAGGAGGCGATCCGCCGCGTCGAGCCCGCCCACGACGAGCGCTACAAATGGTTCGCGCCGTTCGGCTTCGTGCGCTACGCGGACGACCAGGGGCGCACCTGGGGCACGCCGGGCGCACCGGCGAAGATCCCCTCACTGCGCGCTGGCGTGGCGCAGAAGGCTTGGTTCTGCGGCACGCCCGGCCAGGTGATCGACGGCATCAAGTCGGTCGAGGCGAAGTATCCGGGCCTCGAGGACTACATGATCCACTGGGCCGAGGGCCTGTCTCCCGCCGAGTTCGAGGAGCAGCTCCGCTGGTTCGCCCGCGACGTGATGCCGGCGTTCAGCGGGGCGTAGTCAACGGCCCCGCGACCGCGACTGGAGAGCGCGATGAGCGGAGGCGGAATCGCCGTAGGTTTGAATCACGCGATCAGACAGAGAGCCAGCGCGGGATGAGCGCGCCTTTGAGTGCTCATCCCACGCTAGTCGAACGCCAGACCCATCGTCTCCGCTACCAGCGCCGGCCGCGTCGAGCCCTCTACCTCGATCTGGCTGTCGAACGTCATCCGCACGCCGCCCTCAATATCCTCAACGTTCTTCAGCGTCTGGTGCAGCCGCACCCGCGATCCCGCCGGCACCGGCGCGGTGAAGCGCACCTTGTTCGAGCCGTAGTTGATCCCGCGCGAGCGCTTGCGGATAGTGTAGATCCCGTGCGACAGCCGGGGCAGCAGCGACAATGTCAGGTAGCCGTGGGCGATCGTCTTGCCCCCCGGCATTTCGCGCTTCGCTCGCTCGACATCGACATGGATCCACTGATGATCGCCGGTCGCCTCGGCGAACTTGTCGATCATCGCCTGATCGACCGTAACCCATTCGCTGGTGCCGATCCTCTCGCCGATATGGCCCTTCATGTCGGCCGGCTTCTCCACCTCCAGCATCGCGCTTCCTCCGTCCTGTCGGCGGCAACTATGCCAGGACTTGTCGCGGCTTGGAATTCCGTCCTATCACTCGGCTGACCGGAGGATTTCGCCGATGGACACGCTGAAGATGTCGCAGCGGCAGGCGGCATTCCGCGCCGACTTCCGCACCCGTATCGCACCAGCCTATTTCGGCTGGGCGCATGTGGCGCTGATCTACGCGCTGGGCTTCGCGGCCATCTGGTATTGCGCGCGCCAGATCGTCGCACCGGCTTGGTACGAGTTCCTGGTGATCCCCGCCGCCTTCTGCGTCTCCAACGCATTCGAGTGGTGGATCCACCGCTACGTCATGCACCGCCCGGTGAAGGGCTTCCTGGGTATCTACAAGCGGCACACCCTGGCGCACCACCAGTTCTTCACGCACATCGAGCCGACCATCGACAACACGCGCGACTTCCGCATCGTGTTCTTTCCGCCGTACGCGCTGGTGGCCTTCATGTCGCTGTCCCTGCCGCCGGCGGCGATCCTGGGCCTGCTTGGTCTGCCGAACGCCGGCTGGCTGCTGCTGATCACCAACGTCGCGCTCTATCTGAACTACGAGCTGTTCCACTACTGCTGCCACGTGAAGGACGACAGGATCGTCCGCCACATCCCGCTGGTGAACTCGATCCGCCGCCATCACATCGCGCATCACAACACGGCGCTGATGATGGAGCGCAACTTCAACCTGACCTATCCGATCGCCGACTGGTTCTTTGGCACCTCCGACCTGGCGTGCGGCCTGCTCCAGCACGTGTTCAACGGCTACGACACGCGCTTCGTGCGGCGCGATCTGAAGCGCGTGCGCAACACCAGCGACGATCCGCGCACCGGCCATGTGCGGGTGGCGGCGGAATGACTACCGGGACAAGCCAGGCGGCAGGCGTGCAGCGGATCAAGCAGGGCAAGGCAAGCCTGGTCGGCGGCGCCGCCGTCGGCATCGCCGTACTGATTCTGTGGACGGCGATCGCCCATGAGCTCGGCGCCGATTCCATTCCGATCATCGTCGCCGGCGTACTCGCCGCCGTCGGCATTGCCATGTGGATCAGAGTCGCCGATCTTTGACGATCTGAGTCCACAAGGGGCGCGAATGGCCGGGGAAGCAGACACCTACGACTTCATCGTCACTGGCGCGGGAAGTGCCGGCTGTGTGATTGCCGCGCGTCTGTCAGAGTCCGGCCGCCACCGTGTGCTGCTGCTGGAAGCCGGCCCACCCGACCGCAATCCTTGGATCCACATCCCTCTCGGCTTCGCCAAGACCTATGTCAATCCGGCGGTGAACTGGAAGTTCGAGACCGTGCCGCAGCCGCAACTTGCCAATCGCCGGCTCTATCTGCCGCGCGGCAAGACACTCGGCGGCTCCAGCTCGATCAACGGCATGGTGTATATGCGCGGCCATCACGCCGACTATGACGAATGGCGCCAGCGCGGCTGCGAAGGGTGGGATTGGGATTCCGTGCTGCCCTACTTCAAGAAGGCCGAGAACCAGACCAACGGCCCCGATGAGTTCCACGGCGTCGGCGGGCCACTGAATGTCTCCGATCAGCCCGGACGCTTCGAGCTTGCCGATGCCGTGATGGAGGCGTGCGTGCAGGCCGGCATTCCTCGCAATCGCGACTTCAACGGCGCGCAGCAGGAGGGCTGCGGCTATTACCAGACCACCACCAGCAACCGGCGGCGCTGGAGCACGGCAAAGGCATATCTGCATCCCGCGCGCCACCGTGCCAATCTCGTGGTGCAGACCGGCGCGCATGCCACGCGCGTGCTGATCGAGAACAACCGCGCAGTCGGCGTCGAGTACCACACCGCGTCGGGCCGCCGCATTGCCCATGCGCGCGGCGAGGTCATCGTCTCGGGCGGCGCCTACGGCTCGCCGCAGCTCCTGCTGCTGTCGGGCCTCGGTCCGGCGCAGCATCTCCAGGACATCGGCATCGATGTGGTCCGCGAGATGCCGGCGGTGGGCTCCAACCTGCACGACCACTTCAATTCCTACGTGAGCTGGCGGTGCAGCAAGGCGATCACGCTGAACGACCTGGACCGCAGCCCTTTGCGCAAACTCACGGCCGGTGCGCGCTACGCGCTGTTCCGCTCCGGGCCGATGGCCAGCAACGGCATCCATTGCGGACTGTTCACCCGCAGCGACCCGCGGCTGGAGCGGCCCGACGTGCAGATCAACGTGTTCGAGTGGAGCACCCTCCAGCGCGACAAGGAACGCGTCCTGCCACATCCTTTCCCTGGCTTCACGCTCAGCCCGGTGCATCTGCGTCCCGACGGTCGCGGCACCGTGCGGCTGGCGAGTGCCGATCCGCTGGCGCCTCCCGCGGTGCTGTTCGACTACCTGCGCACCGAATACGACATGCAGGCGGTGATCTTCGGCATCCGGCTTTGCCGCAGGATCGCCCAACAGCCGGCGCTCGAGCCGTACATCGTGCACGAACTCCAGCCCGGACCGTCGGTGACGGAAGACGCCGACTTCGCGCATTACATTCGCCAGAGCGGCGTTTCCAATCAGCATCCCACAAGTTCGTGCGCCATGGGGCACGGTCCCAACACGGTCGTCGATCCGCGTCTGCGCGTGCACGGTATCGATGGGCTGCGCGTGGCGGATGCATCAATTATGCCTGTCGCAGTGGGCGGCAATACCAACGCACCCACCATCATGATCGGCGAAAAAGCCTCCGCGATGATTCTGGAAGATTCAGCGGCGAGGCCAACGCAATCCGCGCCGCAGCGTGCAGCCGCCTGAGGGGTAAGCAATGCCGAACGACGCCGACACTTACGACTACATCGTAACCGGAGCGGGGTCAGCGGGATGCGTGCTCGCATCTCGGCTGTCGGAGTCTGGCCGTTATCGCGTGCTGCTGCTGGAGGCCGGCGGCAAGGACAGCAACTTCTGGATCCATGTGCCCCTCGGCTATGCGCGCACGTTCTGCAACCCGCGGGTCAACTGGATGTTCGACAGCGAACCCGAGCCCAACCTGAACAACCGTGTGATGTATCAGCCGCGCGGCAAAGTGCTTGGCGGCACCAGTTCGATCAACGGCATGATCTACATGCGCGGCAACCACGCCGACTACGACGAATGGCGCCAGCGCGGCTGCGAGGGCTGGGACTTCGAGTTCGTCCTGCCGTATTTCCGCAAGGCCGAGGACAACGAGCGCGGTGCGAGCGAATTCCACGGCGCCGGCGGCCCGCTGCGCGTCTCGAACCAGCCCTACGAGTGGGAGATCGGCAAGCTGCTGCTCCAGGCCTGCATCGAGGCAGGCATTCCGCGCAATCCCGATTTCAATGGCGCACAGCAGGAAGGCTGCGGCTACTACCAGACGACGACCAAGGATCGCCGCCGCTGGAGCACCGCCGCCGCTTATCTGCGGCCGGCGCGCAAGCGTGCGAACCTGGTCGTGCAGACCAATGCGCATGCCACGCGCGTGCTCATCGAGAACGGCCGGGCGGTGGGCGTCGAATTCCGCACGCCGGCCGGCCTGAGGACCGGGCGGGCAACGGGCGAGGTGATCGTTTCGGGCGGCGCCTACGGCTCGCCGCAGCTTCTGTTGCTGTCAGGCATCGGCCCGGCGCAGCATCTCCAGGACATGGGGATTTCGGTACTCCACGACTTGCCTGGCGTCGGCTCCAACCTGCACGACCACTTCAATACCTACTGCGCCTGGCGCATCTCGCGGTCGCTGTCGCTCAACCCGCTGCATCACAGCATCCCGCGTCAGTTGGTCGCCGGCGCGAAATACATGTTCTGGCGCGGCGGTCCGATGTCCGGCAACGGGCTCTATGTCGGCGCGCTGGTGCGCAGCGATCCCGCGCTCGAACGGCCGGACCTGCAAATGAACATCTCCGCCTGGAGCACGATCGATCGCACGCGCGACGGCATCATCTCGCATCCCTTCCCGGCATTTGCCATCAGTCCGGTGCATCTTCGCCCGGAAGGACGCGGCACGGTGCGTCTGAAAAGCCCGGATCCGCTTGCGCCGCCGGAGATCCGCTTCAACTTCCTGCGCAGCGATTACGACATGCAGGCGGTCATTACCGGCATTCGCGTTGCCCGCAAGATCGCCGCCCAGCCGGCGCTGAAGGGCCTCGTGGTCGAGGAGGTGCTGCCCGGACCCGGCGTGACCACCGACGAACAGCTCGCCGCGGAGGTGCGCCTGCGCGGCGTGTCCAACCTGCATCCGGTCGGAAGCTGCGGCATGGGCCATGGTCCCAACGCCGTCGTCGATCCGCGCCTGCGCGTGCATGGGATCGGCGGCCTCCGGGTGGTGGACGCATCGATCATGCCGTCGATCATTGCCGGCAACACCAACGCTCCGAGCATCATGATCGGCGAGAAGGCGTCGGACATGATCCTGGAGGACGCGCGCGCAATCCCCGTGCGGCGCGCCGCGTAGCGCTACCTTACCGTCGCCACGCGCAGGGAATTGGTGGTTCCGGAATGGCCGAACGGCACGCCGGCGGCCACGACGATTTCGTCGCCGTGCTGCGCGAAGCCCTCGGTCTGCGCCACCCGCGCCGCGCGCGTGACCGCCTCGGTCATCGAATGCGCATCGGCTGCCACCATCGCGTGAAGACCCCAGACCACCGCCATCCGCCGCGCGGTCGCGATATGCGGGGTCAGCCCGATGATCGGCGCCTCGGGACGTTCGCGCGCGACACGCAGTGCCGTCGAACCCGAGGCGGTATAGGCCACGACGGCCTTCGCCCCGATCGTGTGGCACACCTGCCGTGCCGCCGCGGCGATCGCGTCCGCGGTGACGTGTTCGGGCTCCGCGCGGCTCGCCTCGATCATCGCGCGCCAGCCGGGATCCTGTTCCACGCGCGCGACGATCCGGTCCATCATGTTGACCGCCTCGTAGGGATACTGCCCGGCGGCCGTCTCCCCTGACAGCATCACCGCATCCGCGCCATCGAACACCGCCGTCGCGACATCCGACGCCTCGGCGCGTGTCGGCGCCGGCGCACTGATCATGCTCTCCAGCATCTGTGTCGCCACCACGACCGGTTTGCCCAGTTGCCGCGCGGCACGCACGATGCGCTTCTGCGCCAGCGGCACCTCCTCGGGCGGCAATTCCACGCCAAGATCGCCGCGCGCCACCATCACCGCGTCGGTGAGCTGCATGATTTCGTCAAGGTTGTCGAGCGCCTGCGGCTTCTCCAGCTTCACCATCACCCAGGCGCGGCCGCGGATCAGCTCCTTCGCCTCGGCCACATCCTCCGGCCGCTGCACGAAGGACAGCCCGATGAAGTTGGCGCCATGCTCCAGCGCGAATGCCAGGTCGTCGCGGTCCTTGCGGGTCAGCGCCGGAATCGGCAGCACGATGTCGGGCACATTGACGCCCTTGTGGTCGGACAGCGGCCCGCCGACGACCACCTCGGTTTCCAATGCATCGCCACGCTTGCGGGAGACACGCAGACGAAGCTTGCCGTCGTCGAGCAGCAGCGAGCAGCCGATTGAGGCCGACTTGATGATCTCCGGATGCGGCAGATTGACGCGCGCGGCACTGCCTGGCGTCGGATTGAGATCGAGCTGGAACTGCTGACCCGTCTGAAGGAACACGCGACCGCCGGAGAAATTGCCGACGCGCAGCTTGGGGCCCTGCACATCGGCAAGAATGCCGATCGGCCGGTCGAAGCGCGTCTCGAGCTGGCGGATCATCGCGAAGCGCGCGGCATGATCCTCGTGCGTGCCATGGCTGAAGTTCAGCCGGAACACATCGGCGCCGGCCTGGAACAGCCGCGTCAGCACTTCGGGCGACGAGCTCGCCGGACCTAGCGTCGCGATGATCTTGGTGCGTCGCCGACGGCGCATTTTCGGTCTTGTGGCCATCTGGCTTCCTTCACGCGATCAGGATGGCGCGGACGTCGTTGACATTGGTCAGCGTGGGCCCGGTCCGGATCGCATCGCCGATCCTGTCGAACAGCGTATGGCTGTCGTGCCCCGTTAGCATCGCCCGCGGATCGAGACCGGCGGCACGCGCGCGCGCCTGTGTGTCGGGGGTCGACGATCGCGCCGGCGATGTCGTCCATGCCGTCGATGCCGTCGGTGTCGCCGGCGATCGCCCAGATGCCCGCCGCACCGCCCAACGCGACCGCAAGTGCCAGCAGGAATTCGGTGTTGCGTCCGCCGTGGCCCGCCGGCGCGTCGCCCAGCGTGACGGTCGTCTCGCCACCGGACAGGAGAACCGCCGGCGGCGCGAGCGGCTGGCCGTGCGCGCTGACGCTACGCGCGATGCCCGCCAGCACGGTGCCCATTTCCCGCGCCTCCCCCTCCAGCGCATCGCCCAGCACCAGTGGCGCGAGTTCCAGTCGCGCGCGCGGTCTCCGCCGTCCGCATCAGCGCCATCATCGGCGTGGCGATCAAATGAAACTCGCTGTCGGGCAACTCGCCGGCGTCCGGCGTCTCGTCGCTTGCCTGCTCCAGCCGAGCCGCGACCGCCGCGGAGGGCCTGATGCCGTAGCGCGCAACGATCGCGCGCGCATCGGCGAATGTGGTCGCATCCGGCACCGTCGGTCCCGAGGCAATCACCGCCGGATCGTCGCCCGGCACATCGCTGATCGCCAGTGTCACCACGCGCGCCGGCCGCGCGGCAGCGGCCAGCCGGCCGCCCTTGATGGCGGACAGATGTTTGCGCACGCAGTTCATTTCCGAAATGTTCGCACCCGACGCGAGCAACGCCCGATTGATCGCCTGCTTGTCGGCGAGCGTCAGCCCGGCCGCGGGCGCCGCGCATAATGCCGAACCGCCGCCGGAGATCAGCGCCAGCACGAGGTCCCCGGCGTTCAGCCCGCGCACACGCTCCAGCAGCCGGCGTGCGCCCCGCTCGCTGTTGGCATCCGGCACCGGATGCGAGGCCTCGATCACCTCGATACGCCGCGTCGGCACTGCATGGCCATAGCGGGTGACGACGGTGCCATCCAGCGGAACATCCGGCCAGGCGTCTTCCACGGCCGCAGCCATCACGGCCGCCGACTTGCCGCAGCCGACGACGATGCAGCGCCCCGCTGGCTTCGGTGGCAGATAGGCCGGCAGCACCTCACGCGGATCGGCCGCCGCGACGGCGGCATCGAACAGCGTCCGGAGTGCGGCTCGGGCGCGCATATCGTCCCAGACCATCGGTCTCGATTTCCCTTCGACCGCCAGCGCGCAAGTATGGCGAAGCCCGCCCGGACACGCCATGTTCGGGACGGTAGAGGAGGCCAGCCATGACCGCACAGCAATTCGACGAGAAGACCCGCACCGAGCTGGAGGCCGCCGCGTTCCGCCGCCTGGTGGAGCATCTGCGCGAGCGGACCGACGTGCAGAACATCGACATGATGAACCTCGCCGGCTTCTGCCGTAACTGCCTGAGCCGCTGGTATCGCGAAGCAGCCGAAACGCAAGGAATTGCTCTTGCCGATCCCGATGCGCGCGAGATCGTCTACGGCATGCCGTACAAGGAGTGGCAGGCGAAGTATCAGAAGGAGGCGAGCGCCGAACAGAAGGCCAGCTTCGCGAAGGCCAATCCGAATCATTGACCGCGGCGTAGCTGACCGCTATCCCCGCGCGCCTTGCGGAATCGGAGGGGAACGATGGCGCTGCGCGCGGTGGAGAAGACGGACACCAAGACCGGCGGCATCGCCGCAGACCGCCTGCGCAGCATCGTCGACCGCATCGAGCGGCTTGAGGAGGAGCGCAAGGCGCTCGGCGGCGATATCCGCGATATCTATGCCGAGGCGAAATCGGCTGGGTTCGATGTGAAGGTGCTGCGCCAGCTCATTCGTGTCCGTCGCCAGGAGCCGGCCGATGTCGAAGAACAGGAGTTGCTGCTTGATGTGTACCGGCGCGCCCTTGGCATGTGAATTGACATTGCAACAGAGCTGCGTAATCGCTATGTGATCGGGGCACCCCGTGCGTTTTGCCAAAAGGCTGGCCCGCCGGGGCAGGTCAGGTAGGACGTCGGCGGATGAAGAGCGCGATCTTCATTCGCCACCTACCCCACCGAAATGCGCCAATGGCGGCCCTATGCCGCAAATACTGCTATAGGGCCGCAACCTGGGCCTTTGGTTAATCCTCAGGCGTAGATCTTCACCATTTCCTCGTGCGCCCATTTGACCGCATCCTCGGCCGATGCGCCCTGGACCGCTTTGGCGTACATATCGACGATAATGAATTTGCTGATGGCCTCCGCTGCGGCGCGCCCTGCGGGTCCGGCATAGCCGGCGAAATGCCCGCTCTCGGCCGCCGTGCGGAACGGCGCCATGACCGGGTCCACCTTCCACACCGGATCGTCTTCCCACATCCTCGTGGTGCCGGTCGAAAACCCCTGCTGGGACGTGAACCACTCCCCGTAGATCTCCTTGGTGTGGAACCAGCGCAGGAAATCCTTCGCCGCCTTCTGATTCTTGCTGTAGGTTGGCACGAGATTGGAGAACGGCACGTGATAGCTGAACTGCCCGGCAGGGCCTTTCGGCAACGGTGAGTGGAAGATGTCGTCCTTCAGCGGCTTGTCCGTCTCGGTCATGTAGGTGTCGGCCTTGGCCTTGGCCAGCAGGTAGATCGAGGCACCGTTGCTGGTGGAGCTGATCGTATTGGCGAGAAACGCCCGATTGTTGCCGGCGTCGTCCCACGACATGGCGCCCTCGTCGAAGCATTCCTTCCAGAAGGCGACTGCGAACTTCACCGATTCGATGGTTTCCTTGCTGTTCAGCGCGACTGTCTTGCCGTCGGGTTCGACCTCCTTGCCGCCCCACGACCACAAATACGGATACCAGAACGCCGGGCCGTCACCGAACGCATGCGCGAGAGTCTGGCCGTAGGGATGGTTCTTGGGCTTCATCTGCTTGCCGATGGCGCGGTATTGGTCCCAGGTCGTTGGAAACTTATCCGGCGTGATGCCGACCTCGGCGAACCACGAGGTCCGGTTCGCGAACAGCACACCGAGGATGGTGAACGGCATGGCGATCCAGCGCTTGCCGTTATTATCGATGTCCCGCGCGGTCTGGAAATACCCACCCTGCGCTTTGCCGACCTCATCCGCGATGTCACTGACGTCAACGAGACTGTCGGCATAGAGCTGCGCCCAATTGTTGACCGCCATCATGATGTCGGGCCCGGTCCTGGCTTGGATGGCCGCACTTATCCGCGCCTGGACGCCGTCGCCGTTGATCGTCTCGATGCTGAGGTCGATGCCGAGTGCCTTTTTGCACTCGTCCTTGATTTTGCTCTTGAGGAGCTGATCGGAGACCGGCACGAAATCAACGAATTTCAACCATTGCAAGGTTGTCCCCTGGGCGAAGGCGGGTGCTCGCCCCGAGGCCAGAATGCCTGCGAGGCCGCCGGTACTCGCCGCCAATGCGCCAGCTCCGGAAACCCTGAGCAACCTGCGTCGACCGATATGCTGCATCGTCGATCTCCCTGATTTATTTTCTGATTGAGGCGTCGGTCTGCGCCGCGCCCCTGCACGCGGTGACTTATACCCTCAATGCGAGTGGCTCACTGGCTCTTCGATCGTCATGGCCGGCCTCCGTGCGGCCATCCACGGCTTCCGCATCAGACAAAGCCGTGGATGGCCGCACGGAGCTCGGCCATGGCGAACGAGGGGCCAGCGCGCCTGGCGATCTCCGCCTATGGGGCGAAACCCAGCCGTGACGGACGAATGTGCCGGATGAGTCTTTCTCATTGAGCGTCGGCATTACGCGGAATAGATCTTCACCAGCTCGTCATGTGCCGCTTTCACCGACGCCTCGGCCGGCATGCCCTGGATCGCCTTGGCGTACATGTCGACGATGATGTACTTGGTCTGCACCTCGGCGGCCCTCTGGCTCGGCTTTCCGGCATAGCCGGTCAGTCGGCCGGTGACCGGGACATTCTTGAACGGGGCCATCACCGGATCGAGGTTCCACACCGGGTGGTTCTCCCACATCTTCGTGGCGCCGCAAGTATAGCCCTGCTGCGAGGTGAACCACTGATCGTAGATCGGCTTCGAGTGTACCCACGCCAGGAACTTCTTGGCGGCATCCTGATTCTTCGAATAGCCCATCAGCATATCCGTGAACGGGCCGGGCAGATTGAACTGGCCGCCGGCGCCGGCCGGGAATGCCAGCGTGAAGGATGTCGTCCTTCATCGGCGTGCCCTTGTCGGTCACATAACTGTCGGGCTTCTTCTTTGCCTCGAGGTAGATCGAGGCGCCGTTGTTTGTGGCGCTGATGCTGCCCGACAGGAAGGCGCGGTTGTTGCTGGTGTCGTCCCAGGCGAGCCCGCCCTCGTCCATGGTCTCCTTCCACAGCGGAACCGCGAACTTGACCGACTCGATTGTCTCCTTGGTGTTCAGCACGACGGTCTTGCCGTCCGCCTCGACCTCCTTGCCGCCCCATGACCACAGATACGGGTACCACCAGCCCGGCGCATCGCCGAACGTGTGTCCGGCGGTCTGCCCGTAAGGATGGCCTGCCGCCTTCAGTTTCTTGCCGGCGGCGCGGAAGTCATCCCAGTTGGCCGGGAACTTGTCGAAGCCGGCTTCGGCCAGCCACGACTTGCGATACGCGACCAGCCCACCGCCGGTGCACCAAGGGACGCCGATCCAGTGGTTATCGTAGGTGCCGACGACGGTGCAGATGTCGTAATAGCCACCGCCCTCCTTGCCGAGCTGCTCGGCGAGTTCACTGACGTCAGCAAGGCTCGTGGCGTAGAGCTGCGGCCAGTTGTTGAGCCCCATGACGATGTCGGGACCGGTGCCAGATTGAATTGCGGCGGTGACGCGCGCCTGGATATCGTTGGCGTTGATCGTCTCGACGGTCAGCTTGATGCCGAGATCCTTCTGGCACTGCTCGACGATCTTGCCCTTCAGCAGCACGTCGGAGGCGGGCACGAAGTCAGCCCAGCGCAGCCAGTGAACCGTCGCTGTCTGGCCGTAGGCTGGAGCTCGTCCGCTGGCCAGGATGCCAGCCAACCCACCCGTTCCGGCCGCGAGCGCGCCGGCACCCGACAATTGGGTAAACCGGCGGCGATTGATGCGGGTCATCGTTTCCTCCCATTTATTTCGCGCGGCGAAGCGCGATTTTTCAAGGCGCCTCGGCTGGCGATCCGTCAGATCGCCGCTTCGGTCTCGTTGTCGAAGAAATGCAGCCGCTCGGGATTGACTGCCAGACGGAGCTTTTCATGCACCTTGGCGGTAGCGGTCGGTTCGACCGAAGCGACCATCGCCGCCGAGCCGACTGCAACGTCGAGCAGGATTTCCGAGCCGAGCCGCTCGACAACCTCGACCGCGGCATCAAAGCTCAGGTCCTGCGGATCGCCGTCGCCGGCAATGTGCATATCCTCCGGGCGAACCCCGAACGTGACCTCCTTGCCGGCATAGGCGCCAAGGCGCGGTGCGATCGGCTGCGGAACCTTGATGCGGATGCCGTCGCTTTCGGCCCAAAGCGAGCCATTTTGCGCCGCGATGCGCACACCGGCGAAATTCATCGCCGGCGAGCCGATAAAGCCGGCGACAAAGCGGTTGGCGGGCTCGTTGTAGAGTTCCATCGGGTCGCCGACCTGCTGCACCCTGCCGTCGCGCATGACGACGACGCGGTCGCCCAGGGTCATCGCCTCGACCTGATCGTGGGTGACGTAGATCGCGGTGGTGCCGAGCCGCTCGTGCAGCTTCTTCAGCTCGACGCGCATCTGCACGCGCAGTTTGGCGTCGAGGTTGGACAGCGGCTCGTCGAACAGGAAGACCTGCGGATGGCGGACGATCGCCCGGCCCAAGGCCACGCGCTGGCGCTGACCGCCCGAAAGCTGGCGCGGCTTGCGCTTCAGCAATTCCTGGATGCCGAGGATCTCGGCCGCCTCCCGCACCCGCCTGGCGATCTCGGGCTTGTCGAACTTCCGCATTTTCAGGCCGAAGGCCATGTTGTCGTAGCACGCTCATATGCGGGTAGAGCGCGTAATTCTGGAACACCATCGCGATGTCGCGATCCATCGGCGGCAGTTCGTTGACGACCTTCTCGTCGATCGAGATGTTCCCCGAGGTGATGCTTTCGAGCCCCGCCACCATGCGCAGGGTCGTCGTCTTGCCGCAGCCTGATGGGCCGACCAGAACGACGAATTCCTGATCGTGGATTTCGAGGTTCACGTCGATGACCGCGTGAACCTCGTCGTATTTCTTGTTCAAGCTGCGCATCACCACACGGGCCATGTGCTCAACCCTTCACCGATCCAGTGATGCCGGACACGTAGTATTCGACGAAGAACGAATAGACGAAGGCGACGGGGATCGAGCCCAGCAAGGCGCCCGCCATGAGCTCGCCCCAGAAGAACACGTCGCCGCGCACCAGTTCCGAAGTGACGCCCACCGGCACCGTCTTCTGTTCGGGCGAGGACAGGAACACCAGCGCGTAGATGAACTCGTTCCACGACAGGGTGAAGGCGAATATCCCGGCCGACAGGATGCCCGGGATCGCCACCGGGAAGATGATGTAGAGCATCGCCTTCCAGCGGGGCGCGCCGTCGATGCGGGCGCATTCCTCCAGCTCTTTCGGGATCGACTTGAAGTAGCCCATCAAGAGCCAGGTGCAGAACGGGATCAGGAAGGTCGGGTAGGTCAGGATCAAGGCCCACGGCGAATCGCCGAGCTTGAAATTGCGGATGATGTCGGAGAGCGGGATGAACAGCAGCGTCTGCGGCACCAGGTAGGTGATGAAGATGCCGGTGCCGATCGTGCCGGCGAACGGGAACTTGAGCCGCGACAGCGCGTAGCCGGCCAACAGCCCGCAGAACAGCGATATTGCCGTCGCTGCCAGCGAGATCAGCATCGTGTTCAGCATCCAGGTGGTGAACAGCGTCTCGGTCAGCAGATCATGGATATGCTCGAGCGTCGGGTGCGTGGTCCAGAACGGCGCGTAGTTCGGCGCGTTCCAGGGCCGGTACAGCTCCTTGTCCGGCCGCAGGGTGGTGATGACCATCCAATAGAACGGAAACAGTAGCGCGACGACGAACGCCGTCACCGGCACATAGAAGAAGACCCAGCGCCGCCAGGATGCTCCCTCGATCATGGCCTACAGGGTCTCCGTCCGGCGGATGTAGAGAGTTGGACAATCACCACGAGCAGCAGGATCGGGAAGATTGCCAGCGAGATCGCCGCGCCCTGGCTGAGCAGTCCGGTGCCGATGCCGAGCTGGTAGGCGTAGGTCGCAAAAAGCTGGGTGGCGTTGGCCGGGCCGCCGCCGGTCAGCACGTAGACGAGCTGGAAATCGGCGAAGGTCTGAATTACCGAGAACAGCACGATCACCAGCGTCACCGGCAGCAGCAGCGGCCAGGTCACATGGCGGAAGCGCTGCCAGGCGCGGGCACCATCGATCGCCGCGGCCTCATGCAATTCGGGGCTGATCGTCTGCAGACCCGCGAGCAGGCTGATCGCGTAGAACGGCACGCCGCGCCAGACATTGACGATGATCACCGAGACCATCGCCAGGGTCGGATCGCCCAGCCAGTTGATGCGGGTACGGATGATCCCGAGGTGGAACAGCATCCAGTTGAGGACGCTGAATGTCGGGTCGAACATCCATTTCCAGGCAAAGGTCGACAGCACGGTGGGAATGATAAATGGCAAGAGAATGAAGGCGCGCATCATCGCCTTGCCGCGGAAATGCCGGTTGAGCAGCAACGCCAGCCACAATCCCAGCGCGAGTTTGAAAACCGTCGTGACGAAGGTGTAGAGGCAGGTATTCCAGACCGCGACCTGGAAGATGTCGTCATGCCAGATCTTGACGAAATTATCGAGGCCGACGAAGTGGCCGGGCACCCCGACCTTGGTATCTGTCACCGACAGAAGGATGCCATTGATGAACGGATGGGCGATGAACAGGCCGAGCAGGACCACCGTCGGCAGCAACAGACAGGTTGCGAGCCAACGTTCGTCTTCGAGCAGGCGCGTGATCGGTCCGCGCTGTGGCGCGCGGACATATTGCAGGCGTGGAGCGGCAACTTCTGCGGTCGCCATAGGCGTTTCCTTCCGACGTTTTCACGGCGTCTGCCAGTTGTCCTGACCGACGAAGTATCTGCTGGCCGTGACCGACGAATTTATGCAGGAACCCTAGAGACAACGTTGGGGACGCACAAGAGGAGGCCGCTCCTGGCTGAGCCGCTACTCGGCTGCCTGCGCGTAGGCATCGAGCGGCGCGCAGGTGCAGACCAGGTTGCGATCGCCATAGACGTTGTCCACCCGCTTCACCGGCGGCCAGTATTTCGTCGCCGCCACCCACGGCAACGGGAACGCCGCCTGCTCGCGCGAATACCCGTGGGTCCATACACTCGCCATGACATCGCGGGCAGTGTGCGGCGCGTGCTTCAAGCGGATTGTCCGCGCGTGTCGAGCCTGCCCGCCGCAATCGCCGCGATCTCCGCGCGGATCGCGATCATCGCCTCGCAGAACCGGTCCAGTTCGGCCTTGCTCTCGCTTTCCGTCGGCTCGATCATCAGCGTGCCGGCGACCGGCCACGACATGGTCGGCGCATGGAAGCCGAAATCCATCAGCCGCTTTGCGATGTCCTCGACCATCACGCCGGCCTCGGCCTGAAAACCGCGGCAGTCGACGATGCATTCATGCGCCACCATGCCGCCGGGACCGGAATACAGCACGGGATAGTGTCCGCGCAGCCGGTTCGCGATGTAATTCGCGCTGAGGATCGCCACCTCCGTCGCGCGCTTCAACCCGGCCGCGCCCATCATGCGGATATACGCATACGAGATCGGCAGGATCATCGCGCTCCCGAACGGCCCGGACGACACCGGGCCGAAGCCGCTAGCCGGCCCGGCATCGTCGCGTAACGGATGGTTCGGCAGATGCGGTGCGAGATGCGCGGCCACGCCGATCGGCCCCACGCCCGGTCCGCCGCCGCCATGCGGGATGCAGAAGGTCTTGTGCAGGTTGAGATGGCAGACGTCGGCGCCGATTGCCGCCGGACTGGTCAGGCCGACCTGCGCGTTGAGATTGGCGCCGTCCATATACACCTGGCCGCCGCGCGAGTGAACGATGTCACAAATCTCGCGGATCGCCACCTCGAAGACCCCATGCGTGCTGGGATAGGTGACCATCAACGCCGCCAGCTTGTCGGCATGCTTGTCGGCCTTGGCGCGCAGGTCGGCCACATCGATGTTGCCGTCGCGGTCGCAGCCCACCACCACAACCTGAAGCCCGGCCATCGCGGCGGAGGCCGGATTGGTGCCGTGCGCGCTGGACGGAATGAGGCAGATGCTGCGGTGCCCTTCGCCGCGTGCCTCGTGATAGGCGCGGATCGCCAGCAGGCCGGAATACTCGCCTTGCGATCCGGCATTCGGTTGCAGCGTGACCGCGGCAAAGCCCGTGATAGCCTTCAACCAGTCCGTCAGGCGCGCGATCAGTTCGGCATAGCCCTGGGTCTGATCAGGTGGCGCGAACGGATGGATCGCGGTGAAGCCGGGCAGGGTGATCGGCATCATCTCAGCCGAAGCATTCAGCTTCATCGTGCATGAACCGAGCGGGATCATGCTGCGAGTGAGCGCGATGTCTTTCTCCTCCAGGCGCTTGAGGTAGCGCAACATCTCGTGTTCGGACCGATGCTCGTTGAACACCGCCTGTTCGAGAAACGGCGTGTTGCGCGCAAGCTCTGCCGGAACCGATGGCGCCGCGCCGCTCAGCGTGCCGCCCAGGACCGCGGCCAGACTGGTCAGCTCCTCGCGCGTGACCGTCTCGTCGAGCGCGATGCCGACCTGCGTGTCGCTGATCCGTCGCAGGTTGAAGCCCTGCGCCAGCGCCGTCTGCATCAGCGCATCGGCATTCGCGGTCTCGATCGCGATCGTGTCGAAGAACGCGTCGTGCAGCACGCGATGGCCGCCTTGCCGCGCCGCATCGGCCAGCATCCGCGCTTGCAGGTTGATCCGCCGCGCGATGCGCCTCAACCCCTCCGGTCCATGCCACACCGCATAGCAGCCGGCGATCACCGCCAGCAGCACCTGGGAGGTGCAGATGTTCGACGTCGCCTTCTCGCGCCTGATATGCTGCTCGCGAGTCTGCAACGCCAGCCGCATAGCCGGTTCGCCGGCCGCATCGAGCGAAACGCCGACCAGCCTTCCAGGCATGTGCCGCTTGTAGGCATCGCGCGTCGCCAGATACCCCGCATGCGGTCCGCCAAACCCCATCGGAACGCCGAAACGCTGCGACGAACCCACCACGACATCGGCGCCCATCTCGCCCGGCGGCGTCAACAGCGCCAGCGACAGAGGATCTGCGCAGACGATGACAAGCGCATCCGCCTCGTGCGCGGCGCTGATCTCCGATGACAGTTCGCGCACCGCGCCGGTGGTGCCGGGATATTGCAGCACCAGCGCGAACGGCTGCGCCGCGCCGATTGCTGCCGCATCGCCCGGAGCGACATCGATCAGCCTGATGCCGATCGGCCGAGCACGTGTCGCCAGCACCGCGCGGGTTTGCGGATGCACGTCCGTTGCCACCGCCAATACGTCGGAGTTCGTCTTGCTGACGGCATGCGCCATCGCCATCGCCTCGGCTGCCGCGGTGCCTTCATCGAGCAGCGATGCATTGGCGATCTCCATCGCCGTCAGCTCGCAGATCATCGTCTGGAAGTTGAGCAGCGCCTCGAGGCGCCCCTGAGCGATCTCCGCCTGATACGGCGTGTACGCGGTGTACCAGCCAGGGTTTTCCAGCACATTCCGCTGGATCACCGGCGGCGTGTGGGTGCCGTGGTAGCCCATTCCGATCAGCGACTTCTTCAGCGTGTTTCTGGCCGCCAGTCCGCGCAGTTCCGCCATCACCGCCGCCTCGTCGATCGGCGGCGGCAGATCGAGTGTCCGATTGGTGCGGATCGGCGGCGGCACCGTCTTCGCCGCCAGATCATTCAGCGTCGCCGCGCCCACTGCGTGCAGCATCGCGGCAATGTCGGCCTCCGACGGACCGATGTGACGCGAAACAAAGCTGTCAGCCGCTTCCAGTGCGGCCAGCTCGCCGAAAACGTCCATCAGTCCAAAGTCTCCACGTATTCGTTGTAGGCGGCTTCGTCCATCAGCGCTTCGAACGCATCGGTGTCGTCGATCTCGATGCGGAAAAACCAGCCTTCGCCCTCGGCATCGCTGTTCACGATCGACGGGTCATCGATGATGGTCTGGTTGGTCTCCACCACCTTGCCGGTGAGCGGAGCGTACACATCGGAGGCGGCCTTCACGCTCTCTACCACGGCGCACGCTTCGTCGGCGACGACGTCGCGGCTGATCTCCGGCAGCTCGACGAACACCACGTCGCCGAGTTGTTCCTGCGCGTGGTCAGTGATGCCGACGGTGGCGATGTCGCCATCCAGCCGGATCCATTCATGCTCTCTCGTGTAGCGGATGTCCGCGGGAGGTTTGGCCATGGGAAGATCCTTGTGTCAGCTTGCGTAGCGGTGAGGGACGAACGGCAGCGGCACGACGCGTGCGGGCAGCGGCTTGCCGCGCACAATCAGGTGCAGCGCAGTACCGTCGGCAACGAGGTCCTTGCGGACATAGCCCATGGCGACCGGCGCGTTCAGCGTGGGAGAGAAGCCGCCGGAAGTGACTGTACCGGCCTCGGTGCCGTCGCCGGCGACGATCTCGGTCAGCGCGCGGGCCGGCGCGCGTCCGTCCGGCCGGATGCCCACGCGGCGGCGTGGCGCGCCATGTTCCAACTGGTCGCGGATCGCCGAGGCACCGGGAAAGTCCCACGCTGAACGCCGCCGCCTGCCGATCACCCAGGCGAGGTCGGCCTCGATTGGGGTGGTCAGCTCGTCGATGTCATTGCCATAGAGGCACAGGCCCGCCTCCAGCCGCAGCGAATCGCGCGCGCCGAGACCGGCCGGAATGACTTCCGGCTCGTCCAGGATGCGCTGGGCCACCACCTGGGCGTTTTCGGCGGGCACCGAGATCTCGAACCCGTCCTCGCCGGTATACCCCGAGCGCGAGACAAGGCAGCCAACGCCGGCAAGCGTCACCTCGGCCACACCCATGAACGGGAGCCGCGCGGCCTCCGCGCCGATGCGGCCGATCACCACCGCGGCGTCAGGACCTTGCAGCGCAAGCAGCGCGCGATCCTCATGCTCATGAAGCTGCACGCCGGACGGCAGGTTGGCGGCGATGTGCGTGAAGTCGATCTCCTTGCGGCTCGCGTTCACCACCAGGAACAGCTTCCCGCCGCCCGGATTCGCCACCATCAGGTCGTCGAGGATGCCGCCTGCCTCGTTGGTCAGCAGCGTGTAGCGCTGCCGCCCCGGCTTCAGGCTGAGCAGATCACCGGGAACCAGACGCTCCAACGAGGCCGCCGTCGTGGCGCCCGTCAGTGTCGCCTGGCCCATGTGCGAGACGTCGAACAGCGCCGCATGCGCTCGGCAGTGCAGATGTTCGGCCAGCACGCCCTGGTATTGCACCGGCATCGTGTAGCCGGCGAACTCCACCATCCTGGCACCGAGCGCGCGGTGCCAGGCGTCCAGCGGCACGGTTCTCAGTTTCCTGGGTGCGGGATCGTTCGGCAGCGCGTTTTCGATCAATGGTCGGCTCCGCAAGGGTCATGCGCCGGCGATCCGTGCCGGTGTCGCTGACCCCCCTCTGTCGCGGTACCTGAAAGATTCAGGGCGCTTCGATGGCGCCCCTTACCTCGTCGGTGCGGCAGGCGTGTGACACGCCGGCCGGCTTTCCAGAGATCCCTGATCCCGCCGCGGTCCTTCTTGCCTGAGCGTTTCCGGGGGCCGGTTGCGCCTTCGGCGGCGGAGGCGACTCCGCTCTCTCCCGCGCCGGGTGGCTGGGACGGCGAAAGCATGCCGGAAAGGCGGTTAAGGAGCAATGACGGATTTGCCTACATTGCAGATGGGGATCGCCGACGTCCGCCCAGGCCGTGCTCGGCTCTTGCTTGTTGCGTCGTCCCGTGCTGGCGGACGTGTTGGCGTTGTTCGCGTTCCTCGGTGATGCCGAAGCGATGCGCTACACCCACTGCGACGCGTCGCTGCGTGCGTGCCGGCGGCGCATTGCCGTGCACGAATGGCGAAGGCGGCGTGAGGGCTACGCGCCATGGACCATCGCCACAAAGGCTGATGGCCGCATCATCGGTTGGGGCGGCCTGTATGACGACCCCTTCGATCCCGGCTGGGGCGTCGAAGTTGGCTATTTCTTCCACCCCGCACTCCGGGACAACGGCTACGCCACGGAGCTGATGGTGGCCTGCGTGTCGCTGGCTGATGACACGCTGCGCCTTCCGGAGGTCAAAGCCTTCGCGCGGCCGGAGAATGCCGGTTCGCGACGCGTCCTTGAGAAGGCTGGTTTCGCGACGGTGTGCTACGTGCCTACGATGGAACGATTGCTTTATCGCCGTTGCATTCGCGGCCCCTGACCATTGACCCTGACGATTGAGTTGCCAGCCGAACGGCCTATGTGCTATCATTAACGATAGCACGTGGGATCATGCCATGCCGACGCTCCTGGTTCGCGAACTGGACGAGGAACTGGTGCGGCTGCTGAAGCAGCGGGCCAGGCGCAATGACAGATCGGCCGAAGCTGAGCATCGCGCAATTCTGGAGGAGGCGCTGCGGCCAGACGGGGAGAACTTGGTCGAGCGGGCACGTCGCTTGCAGGATGCAACGCGGGGAAGGCTGCATGGCGACAGCACGCAGGTGATCCGTGCTGATCGCGATCGCCGCGACGGCACCTGGCGTGGCGCGTAGCGACACCCCTATCGCCATCGTCGATGCCTCGGTGGCGGTTAAATGGGTGATGGCCGAGCAGCACGCCGATGCAGCGCTGCATCTGTTGGAGGCCGGCGTGGATCTGTCCGCGCCAGCGCATTGGCTGGGCGAGGCCGCAAACGCAATCTGGGCGGCCTTTCGCCGTGGCGACCTCGTCGAGCAGGAGGCCCACGAGCGCGCAGCGTTTCTTGCAGCAACGCCGATCACATCGGTGCCGCTCGAGCGTCTGGCGACGGACGCGATGGGCATCGCGGTTCGGCTTGGAGTGACGATCTACGACGCCCTCTATCTGGCGCTGGCCGAGAAGCGTGGCGCAATGCTGATCACCGACGATCGACGCCTTCTCTCAGCCATCAGCGGCGACCGGCAGTTGCGTAAGAGGGCCATTTGGATCGGCGACAGGACCCTGCGGGATTTGGGCCGAAGAACGCCATGAACACGAACCTCCCGCTCTCTGGCATCCGCGTGGTCGATCTCACCCGCGTGCTGTCCGGTCCATTCTGCTCCATGCTACTCGGCGATCTTGGCGCCGATATCGTCAAAGTGGAAACGCCGGGCGACGGCGACACGATCCGCCAGCAGGGTGCGGGCAGGGACGGCCTGTCCTGGTATTTCGCCAACTACAATCGCAACAAGCGCTCGATCACGCTGAACCTGCGCGCCGGGGAAGGTCGCGACGTCCTGACGCGACTGATCGCGAAGGGCGACGTGCTGATCGACAACTACCGCCCAGGCATCCTCGCCGCGATGGGCTTCACCGACGCGCGACTGCTCGAACTCAATCCGCGTCTCGTCCGCGGCAGCATCACTGGCTTCGGCAGTACTGGCCCGTATCGCGATCGGCCAAGCTTCGATTTCATCGCCCAGGCGATGAGTGGCTTCATGAGCGTAAACGGCGCCGCTGATCAGCCGCCGATGCGCTCCGGGCCGCCGGTGAGTGACCTGGTCGCCGGTCTCTACGCAGCTCTCGGCATCGTCGCCGGCCTGTTGCGCGAAGGTCGGACAGGGCAGGGCGGTTCGGCCTCGGTCAGCCTGACTGGCGGCCTGATCAGCTTCCTGGGCTTCATGGCGACCGACTACCTGGCGACCGGCCGACTGCCGCAGCGTACCGGCAACGACCATCCGATCGGTTCGCCGTACGGACTGTTCCGCACTGCCGATGGCGAGATCGCTATCGCGCCCGCGGGCGAGGCGATGTACCAGCGCCTGCTGCGCGCGCTCGACACCGAGACGCTGCGCGAGCGTCCCGAATTCGCCACCAACGCACTGCGCGCCGAGAACCGCGCGGCGATCAACGCCGAGATCGAGGCGCGTACGATGCGCGAGACTAGCGCGCACTGGATCCGCGTGCTGAACGACGCCGGCGTGCCGTGCTCGTTGGTGATGCGTCTGAACCAGGTGTTCGCCGATCCGCAGGTGATCGATCAGCAGGCGGTGGTGACGGTGGAGCACCCTGGGCATGGTCCGGTCTCGCTGCTCGGCTCCGCTCTGCACGTTGATGGCGCTCCGCTGCCGGTCCGCCGCCCCGCACCCGAACTCGGCGAACACACTGCAGAGGTACTGGCCGAACTCGGCTACTCAACCAGCGATATCGATCAGTTGCGCGAACGCGGTGTGGTGTGAGGTGGATCGCCTGGCGACGGTGCATACACGCCCATCGATCTGGCAGCTCTCACCAGCTTTGTGTCGAGGCTGATGAGGTCTGCTGCGCGATCACGTGCATTTTCGTCCAGCAGATATTGCTGAGCTCGAAGTGAAACATGGCGGGGACGACAAAAGTCAATCCGGACGTCATGCGATGAACCCATGCACCATCTGCCTCACCAAACAGCAGGGCACTGATCGCAGACGCATCAACGACGGGGATCATCATCACGCTCGCGGCGAATGATTCTGGCCGATTCACCCCGTGGTGTCCTCACACCTGAGGCCTTGACCATGGCGTAAGTCTCGTCGATCTGCGACGCAGGGACAGGCTGTGTGACCGCCTCAAGAATTGCCATCAGTTCGCCCTGCAACGAACGGTGATTGCGTGCGGCCCGCTCCTTCAGTCGCTGCGCGAGTTCGTCGGGCACATTCTTGATCGACAGACGTAACGGTCATCGGTGGCCTCTTGGTAGCATTCTGGCGCCAATATGGTTGCGCTTGCCGCCAATGGCAACCGCGGCAAAGTCGGGTGTAGCCTGCATCGCCCAAACAAGGAGGAACCGCCTCATGGAATTCGGTTATTTCGCCATGCCCTCCCATCCGCCTGAGAGGGGACTGAAGGCAGGCCACGACTGGGACCTCCAGACGCTGCGCTGGCTGGACGAACTGGGCTACACCGAGGCCTGGATCGGCGAGCACCATACCGCGCCCTGGGAGCCGCATCCGGCGCCCGGATCTGCTGATCGCCCAGGCGCTGATGCAGACCAAGCGGTTGCGCATCGGCCCAGGCGGATTCCTGCTGCCCTACCACCACCCGGCGGAACTGGCGAACCGCGTGGCGATGCTGGACCATTTATCCGAGGGGCGGCTGAATTTCGGCGTCGCCGCCTCGGGCCTCGCCAGCGACTGGGCCATGTTCCGCGTCGATGGCAATTCCGGCGAGCATCGCGCGATGACGCGTGAATCGCTCGACATCATTTTGCGCCTGTGGAGCGACGAACCGGAATTCGAATACGACGGCCAATTCTGGAAGGTGGCAAAACCAGCCGAGCAGTTGGGCTTCCTGCGACCGCACATCTATCCGCTACAGAAGCCGCATCCGCCGATCGGCGTGGCCGGGGTCTCGAAGCGGTCCGACACGCTGATGCTGGCCGGCGAGCGCGGTTTCCTGCCGCTGAGCCTCAACCTCAATCCAGGCTATGTGGCGAGCCACTGGGAGGCGGTCGAGATCGGTGCCGAACGCTCCGGCCGCACGCCCAATCGCGCCGACTGGCGGCTGGTGCGCGAGGTGTTCGTCGCCGACACCGACGAAGAGGCGTGGCGGCTGTCGGTCGACGGCATGATGGGCCGTATGATGCGCGAGTATTTCCTGCCCCTCATGGGCAATTTCGGCTTCCTGGACTTCTTCAAGCACGATCCGGACGTCGCGGACTCCGACGTCACCCCGGCGTATTGCGCGAAGCACAACTGGCTGGTCGGCTCACCCCGCACCGTGGCGGAAAAGATCGAGGAAGTGTATCACAACGCCAAGGGCTTCGGTGGGCTGCTGGTGTTCGGCTTCGACTACATCGACAATGCACCGGCCTGGCACAACTCGCTGCGGCTGCTCGCCGAGGAGGTGGGTCCTCGGGTGGCGCACCTGCGACCATCATAGAGGGACCGATGCCGGAACATGATCTTGCGGCGCTCTGGGAAGCGCATTGCCGCTACGAGTTCGAAACGCGCGATGTCGATGCAACCATGGCGACGATGGTTGCATCGCCCTACGTCAATCACATCCCCACCATGGCGGGCGGCGTCGGGCACGATCAGCTCAAGCGCTTCTACAAGTACCACTTCATCGGCGCGAACCCACCGGATACCACGATGATCCCGGTCAGTCGCACGATCGGCGCCGATCGCCTCGTCGATGAGGTGATCTTCCGCTTTACCCACACCGCGGCGATCGACTGGATGCTGCCCGGCATCGCCCCCACCGGACGCACGGTCGAGGTGCCGCTGGTCGCGATCGTGCAGTTCCGCGACGGCAAGGTCGCGCATGAGCACATCTACTGGGACCAGGCTTCGGTGCTGGTGCAGATCGGCAAGCTCGACCCGCAAGGATTGCCGGTGGCGGGTGTGGCGACGGCGCACAAGGTCCTCGACCCGAACCGGCCCAGCAACACGCTGCTGCGCGACGCCTGGCAGCGCAGCGAAGGGAAGCCCGTCTAAATGCATTGCGAGAAGCGCAGCGGTCCGGACGTGATCCGGGAGTCCCGTTCATGATTGCGCAGCCTCCGCCATGACCCGCACGGCCGACATTCCAACGACAATGGGCACCAGCACCATGACCAGCCGCGTCCTGCATCGCTCCGGCGGCATCCCGCCCATCGCTTCCGGCGGTGACGGCATTTACCTGCACCTCGCCGACGGCACGAAGATCATCGACGGCTCCGGCGGTGCCGCGGTGGCATGTCTCGGCCACGGCAACCAGCGCATCGCATCGGCGATCGGGCAGCAGGCTGCCAGCATGGCCTACGCCCACACCGGAACATTCAGTAGCCAGCCGGCCGAGGACCTCGCGCATATCGTGCTCGACGGCGAGCCCGGCGGCCTCTCGCATGCGTATTTCTGTTCGTCCGGCTCGGAGGGCACCGAAGCAGCGCTGAAGCTCGCGCGCCAGTATTTCGTCGAGATCGGCCAGCCGCAGCGCACGCACTTCATCGCGCGCCGCCAAAGCTACCACGGCAACACCCTCGGCGCGCTCGGCGCGGGCGGCAACATGATGCGCCGCGCGTTCTACGAACCGATCCTGTCCCCGGCGTTCAGCCTGGTGTCGCCCTGCTTCGCCTATCGCTTCAAACGCGACGATGAGACCGATCAGCAATACGTCGATCGCCTGGCCGACGAACTGGAGGCCGAGTTCCAGCGCCTCGGCCCGGAAACGGTCATCGCGTTCATCGCCGAGCCCGTGGTCGGCGCGACCACCGGCTGCGTGGCGGCACTCCCCGGCTACTTCAGGCGCGTGCGGGACATCTGCGACCGCCACGGCGCTCTGCTGATCCTCGATGAGGTGATGTGCGGCATGGGCCGCACCGGCACGATGCACGCCTGGGAGCAGGAGGGCATCGCACCCGACCTTCAGGTGGTGGCAAAGGGTCTCGGCGGCGGCTACCAGCCGATCGGCGGCGTGCTGATCGGCGGCAGGATCGTCGCTGCGATCAACGCCGGCTCCGGCGGCTTCATGCACGGCCACACCTACCAGGCGCATCCGGTCGCCTGCGCCGCCGCGCTGGAGGTGCAGCGCATCATCCGCGAGGATAACCTGCTGGAGAACGTGCGCGCTCAGGGTGCCCGGCTGGAGACCGCGCTGATCGACCGCTTCGGCAATCACCGCCATGTCGGCGACATCCGCGGCCGCGGCCTGTTCTGGGCCCTGGAGTTCGTGACCGATCGCGCCGGACGGCAGGTGTTCGACCCGAAGCTGAAGCTGAACGAACGGGTCAAGCAACAGGCGCTGGCGCGCGGTCTGGCGATCTATCCGATGGGCGGCACGATCGACGGCACACGCGGCGACCACGTCATCGTGGCGCCCCCCTACATCGCCACCGCCACCGATATCGACACGATCGTTGAGCGTCTGGGTGCCGCGGTGGACGCGGCGCTGGCAACCTAGAACTGCTGTTGCGATGCATTCGCATCGTTGCGCCACTCACTTGACTGCGGACGCCCGCTGGCCAAATTGCTGCTATGCGCAATTTCTCCGATCTCACCGAACGGGAGGTCCTCGCATTGGCGATTGCCAATGAGGAGGAGGACAGCCGTATTTATACCGACATCGCCGAAGGGCTCCGCCAGGACTACCCGGCGAGCGCCAATGTGTTCACGGTGATGGCGGGCGAGGAAAGCGAGCATCGCCGTCGGCTGATCGAGCTGTACCAGGAGAAATTCGGCGAGCACATCCCGCTGATCCGTCGCCACGACGTTCGCGGTTTCATCCAGCACAAGCCGGTGTGGCAGATCCAGCCGCTCAGCCTCGACCAGGTGCGCGATCTCGCCGAGACCATGGAGACCGAGACCAAGCGCTTCTACCGCCGCGCCGCGGCGCGCACCACCGACGCCTCGATCCGCAAGCTGCTCGGCGACCTGGCCGAGGCCGAGGCGGTGCACGAGCAACGCGCCGATGAGATCGTGGAGGAGAACCTGCCCGCCGGCGTTCGCGCGGGCGAGGATGCGAATGAGCGGCGGATTTTCGTACTGCGGGTGATCCAGCCGGGCCTCGCCGGACTGATGGATGGCTCGGTCTCCACGCTGGCGCCGGTGTTCGCCGCCGCATTCGCCACCGGCCAGTCGTGGAACGCCTTCCTGGTCGGCATCGCCGCCTCGATCGGCGCCGGCATCTCCATGGCCTTCGCCGAGGCGCTGTCCGACAACGGCAGCCTGACCGGCCGCGGCGCGCCGGTGATCCGCGGCGCGATCACCGGACTGATGACCACGCTCGGCGGCATCGGCCACACGCTGCCCTATCTGATCCCGAATTTCTGGACCGCAACGACGCTGGCGATCTGCGTCGTGGTGGTGGAGCTGGCCGTGATCAGTTGGGTGCGCTGGAAGTACATGGACACGCCGCCGATTTCCGCCGCATTCCAGGTGGCATTTGGCGGCGCCCTGGTATTCGCCGCAGGCATCCTGATCGGCAGCAGCTAACGGTAATTGCGAGGAGCGCAGCGGTCCCGGGCGTGATCCGGGAAGCAATCCCCCTCGTGAGTACCCCCGCGCGCCTACTCCGCCAAACAGCAAGCTGGGAACCGAACCTCGATGCGCCAGACGATCGTGACGCAGCCTGCGGCGACGCAGGGACTACGATATAACCCCACAACCATCGTCCTCCACTGGATCAGCGCCGTCCTGGTCGCCGTACTGTGGACCCTCGGACAGACCGTCGACTTCTTCCCCAACGGCCCGCTGCGCATCGACTATCGTTCGCTGCACATCGTGCTCGGCCTCTCCCTCGGCGTCGTGCTGCTCGTCCGGCTCACCTGGCGTCTGACGCGCCGCGAGACACTGCCGCCGATCGACCACGGACTGCTGCTGATCATCGCCCGGTTCACCCACTGGCTGCTCTACGCGTTGCTGATCCTCACGGTGGGACTTGGCCTCGCCAACGTCTGGGTGCGCGGCGACGTGATCTTCAACCTCTTCGAGGTGCCGCCGTACGATCCGGGGAACCGCGCACTCATGCACCTGATCGGCGGCTGGCACGCGCTCGCCGCCAACGCGGTGCTGATCGTCGCCGGCGTGCACGCCGCTGCCGCTCTGTTCCACCACTACATCCTGCGCGATGCGACGCTGCGCCGGATGCTGCCGTGGCAGATGCGGTGACGCTCAGAAGCCTGCCTCTGAATGATAGCGAAACGGCCGTGTGCGACCCAAAGCGCTACGCCAAGAGTCCTTGCCGCGACCGCCTGAGCCGGGACTTCCGCACCGGACTTATGCACAGTCCAAGTCGTTGATTCTACGGATGCGGCAACGTGGTGAATATTTCTTTGCTCTTGCCCGGTCTGGTTAGGCTGCGCGCCCATCCCGCGCTATCTCTTTGTTTGATCGTGTTTCAGCCCTCCGGCGATTACGCCTCCGGTCATCACGCCCTAAGCGAGCTACGGCCCGCCTGAGATCGAGCAGACACCGCCTTGCCCAACCTGCGCTTGCAGTTCCGTGCTCACTGCCGTTGCTCCACCGGGAAAGCGCGAACAGCCGGTTTATCTGCGCCGTTGTCAGTGTGGACAGGAACGAGCCGATCTCGAATTTTACGAGCAGTCCGCCGCGTGAGCAGGAAAGGACCGGTGAGTTGACGCTCGCACTCCATTGCCGATTATGCTGCAGCAAAGCGAGGGGGAACGATGCCATTCGATGCAGCGACAACACCCGCCGAGGTTCTCGTAATCGACCAGGTTCTGGAGATCTTCGGGCCGAATGGCGAATACTGGACGCAACGGGAAAGCAACGACGGCAGCGGCCATCGCTGCATCATGGGCGCTGTGAGGCACTGCCAGCCACGGTACATGGTTCTACCTGAGGCGGGACCAGTATGCACATCCTCCGAAATACACAGGCCCCGTTCCCGTGAGCAGTGCCGACCATGGGGCATGGTTTTATTTGAGGCCGGACCAGTATGCACATCCGCCTCACTACGCGGACGCCTATCACTTCGCGGACGCCAATGCTCGCCACGGCACTTCGGCCACCTATGTCACCCAGTCGAGCCGCGAGACCTGGCTGTTCGCACCCGACCCAAACTCCGGCTCCAACAGCTAACCTGAAGCGCGCGGCGTGAAACGCAGAGGCCGGCGTGTCTGCCGGCCTTTCGCCTTTTGGGGGAGTGGGCGCTGCCATCCGCTCATGATTGGCCAATCACTTCTGCCAATCGATGATTACAAGGAATAGCAATTGCGGCACGAAAACCTGGCGACAACGCGCTGAGGCTCAAGGTGGCGCCATGCAGCTCGGCGATGGCGCTCACCAGACTGAGACCGAGCCCGTTTCCGGATGCGGTTCGACTGCGCTGGGCTCGATAGAAGCGGTCCGCCAGGCGGGGCAGCTCCGCTTCGGCGACACCCGGGCCATCGTCCTCGACGGCCAGGACCACACCTGCTTCGCCACGATCCCGCAAGCGAACTTCGATCCGCGTTCCCGGCGGCGTATGGCGCAGTGCGTTTTCCAGCAGGTTCGCCACGGCCTGCGTCAGCAACTCCTGGTCGCCGGTTACGAATATGTTGGGCGCGATCGGGCTGACCAGCCGGTAGTTGCCTTCCTCCGCGTCCGGCCGATACGCATTGGCAACTGCCTCCGTCAGCGCGCTGAGGTTCACGCGTGCGAACAGCGAGCGCTGCGATCCGCTCTCCACCTGCGCAATGCGCAGCAACGCGGAGAAGGTATCGAGGAGTGCCTGCGCCTCGGCGAGCGCAGCGTCGATCGAGGCTTCATACTCGGTGCTCGACCGTTCGCGCGTCCGGGCGGCCTCCAGATGCTGATACAGTCGGGTCAGCGGAGTACGGAGGTCGTGAGCGACATCGCTGCTGACTTGTCGCAGGGTTTCCATCAGGACCGCGATGCGATCCAGCATGCGGTTGAGCGTGCCGGCCAGACGATCGAAGTCGTCGCCTGTTCCGCGCAGCGGTACCCGCCGTGCGAGGTCGCCTTCGATGATGGCGTCTGCTGCGCGGACGATCGTATCGACGCGCCGGAGAAAGGCATTGCCGACCAGCGCTCCGCCCGCAATGCCGAGCACCCCGGCAATGCCGACCGTCCAGGCAAGGGCGCTCGCGATCGCCTCCTCGAGCTCCTCCGGCTCTCCCTGACCGCGGCCTACCGCGAGCAACACACCGCCGCCAAGATCGGTTGCTAGCACGTTGATCCGTTCAGTGTCCGCAACATCGTCGTTCGCATGCGGCGCGGCAATCGCAGTCCAGCCGGGCTTCAGGTCGGCAATGGCCGGCATGTTGCCGGCCAGATATCCGCCGGCCGGACTCTCCAGAAGATACTCGAGCGCCCTGGCAACCCGCACGCGCTGGCCGATTGCCGCGATCAACGGCGCCAGTCCGTCGGTGCGGTACTTTCCTGCGAGCAGGCTGACCTCGTTCTCGATCCCGGCGGTCATCTGCCGCCGCAATGCCGAGCGCGCCTCGATGAAGACGGTCGCGCCCAGCACGAGCGCCGAGACCGCGAAGACCGCGACATAAAGCGCGGCAAACCGGAAGCTCGCGACGCGCAACAGTCTGGGTACGGCGGGGCGTTTCACGGCGGCTCAGGCTTGGCGGCACGCAGCATGTACCCGGCACCACGCACGGTGCGGATGAGTTCGGGGCCGCCATACCGTGCCAGCTTCGAGCGCAGCCGGCTGACGTGGGTCTCGACGATGTTCGTCTTGGGATCGAAGTGGAAAACCCAGACCGCCTCCAGCAGCATCGTGCGGGTCACCACCCGATCAGCGTGCCGCGCCAGGTACTCGAGCAGCTGGTATTCGCGCGGCTGCAATTCGATTGGCTTGCCCCGGCGGGTCACGGTCCGCTTGAGCAGGTCAAGCTCGAGATCGCCAGCGCGCAGAACCGTCGGTGTGTCGGACAACGGCGGACGCCGGGCGAGCGCGTTGACGCGGGCCAGCAGTTCGGCGAAGGCGAACGGCTTGACGAGGTAGTCGTCGCCACCGGCTTCCAGTCCACGGACGCGGTCGCCGACGCCGCCGAGCGCGGTCAGGATCAGCACGGGCGCCTTGACCCCGGTCTGACGGAGCGCCTGAACGAGACCGATACCGTCCAGACCTGGCAGCATGCGATCGACGATCAGCACGTCATGGCCCTCTGTCGCCAGAAGGAGTCCATCGTGACCGGTGGCGGCGACGTCCACGACATGAGCCTGTTCGCGCAACCCGCGCGCGATGTAGGCGGAGGTTTCCTTGTCATCCTCGATGAGGAGTATCTTCACACCCCGCCTCCACCACCGCGCCGGATCGATTGGCTTCGCTGCCGGTCTGATACTCCGCGGTGACGACAGCCTGCAAACTCAGGTCTGTGCCGGCTTTCCCGTTGGCACCGATGGTTTATTTCGCGTGATCCACACTGCTCACCTGCAAGCGGCCGACGGGGCCCGCGTATTTGGGAGGATGGGCATACTGGTCTCGTCTCATATAGAACCATGTCCCGTGATCGGCAGTGCTCACCGGAACGGGGCCCGTGTATTTCGGTGGATGGGCATACTGATCACGCCTCATATAGAACCATGTTCCGTGGTCGGCGCTGCTCACCGGAACGGGGCCTGTGTATTTGGGTGGATGCGCGTACTGGTCCCGCCTCAGGTAGAACCATGTCCCGTGGTCGGCACTGCTCGGCCCCTGGCCTGCGAAGGCCGAGCCGATGCCCAGAGTGAGCAATGCCGCGGCGGCCGCAACACTCTTCATCATAGGATCCGTCTCCCTCGACTGCGCCGGCAGAATCGCCCCGCAGTGGTCGCCGATGCTGACCGGCCGTACATTGGCGCGGCTGTGACGGCGCTATACGGTTTCCCAAACTTTCGCCCGCATGGCGGGACCTTGCCGATTGTTCATACAGCGGCAACGCAGATGGGCGTCGCAACCACGCATCCTCGCATCAAAGCGGAAGGAGCAACGGAATTGAACTACGGACCGCGAGTCGCACTTGCATTGATCCCCATGCTGTCGATGTTGACCGCGACGCCATGTGCGCTAGCCGATGGCACGGTGAACGTGACGCTCGAAGATGCCTCGGACGGCGGCAACCTAAGCGATATGAGGATGACAGCGACGCCTGACAGCGTGAAGGCCGGGAGGATCACGATTCACGCGACCAACAAATCCCGGGCCCTCGTGCATGAGGTCATCGTCGTGCCCTCGCCGGCAAACGGCTCTCCCCTGCCATATGACGACAATGCCGGGCGGGTCACTGAGAAACGGATCAAGGATCTCGGTGAGGTGCCCGATCTCCCTCCGGGCAAGTCGGGTTCGCTTGCGGTTCGTTTGGCGCCCGGCAACTATCTGCTCATCTGCAATCAGCCGAACCACTACAAGGCGGGGATGTGGACGAGGCTCATCGTGACTCAATGATGCGGTGCCGTCACGGTGCTGCCCGGGTAAACGAGCTCCTTCCCTAAATTACATTTTCGTCAGACGCGGCGACGAACACGTCGAGGTGCGAATAAACCGGACCGGCGCGTGGTCTCGGATGGCACGACCGATCGCGTTGCCGGAGGTTTTCAACATGAAAATGCGATGGTTCCGTCCCCGCATTTGCCTTTTGCTGATGGCAGCGGCCATCGGCAGTCCGCGTGCGCGTGCGGTGGAGCTTCCGACCGAACAGGAGCTGGTTGCGCGGGAACTTCCTGCCGTCGTCAGTATCTTCATCCTGCGCGCGCCGCCTGGCCAGGTTGCCGCCACGACAGCCGCCAGCACCACCGCCGCCAAGCCTTCTGCAGAGGCAGCCGCGCCGCGTGGCCGCCGCTTCCTGGGCTCCGGCTTCGTCATCGATCCAAGCGGCATCATCGTCACCAACCGACACGTCATCGAGGGCGCGTCGGACATCCTCGTCACGCTCCAGGATAACACGCTGCTTCGCGCAACGCTGCTCGCACAGGCGGACCAAGCGGACGTCGCGCTGATCAAGGTCACACCCGAGACGCCGCTTCCCAGCGTGCGGTTCGGTGACAGCGACACGGTGCGCGTGGCCGATCACGTGCTCGCCATCGGCAATCCACTGGGCCTTGGCGGCACGGTGACGCAGGGCATCGTGAGCGCGCTCAATCGCGATATCCGTGACACACCGTTCGACGACTACATTCAGACCGATGCCTCGATCAATCATGGCAATTCGGGTGGCCCCTTGTTCAACGAGCGGGGCGAGGTGATCGGCATGAACACCGCCATCTTTTCGCCGGAAGCGACCAGCGGCTCGATCGGTCTCGGCTTCGCCATCCCTTCAAACGACGTCAAGTATGTCGCCGACGCGCTTCGGAGCCCCGAGGGCATGCGCGTCGGGACGCTGGATTTCCGCATCCAGCAGGTCACACCGGAAATCGCCGATGCGCTGAACATATCAAAGGCCGAGGGCGTCATCGTTGGCGGCATGACGGAGGGAGGTGGCGCCAGCAAGTGCGGCATCGTGGCAGGAGACATCATCCTGCAGTACGGCAATCTGCCGGTGAAGGATGTGCGGGCATTGGCACGCGCCATCGCACGAACGAAACCGGGGACTGCCGTCGGTTTGCGCATCTGGCGCAACGACGAACCCATCGTCCTGAGGGCGACGGTGCAAGAAGCGGCGCGGCCCGCCTCGCTTGCGACTGCGGTCGTTGCACCGCCCGCCGCTGGCCCGGGCTGGCGACTGGCGTCGATAGACGGGGCCACGCGGCAGGCGTTTGTGCTCGAGCCAGACCTGGCGGGTGTGGTCGTCACGCAGATTGATCGGGACGGCGCGGCGGCGGAGGCTGGGTTGACTGCCGGCGATGTCGTTGTTCAGGTCCAGCAGGAGAAAGTCGAAGCACCCGATGATGTCGCGCGGCTGATCGCGTCGGCGCGGCAACATCAGCGTCATTATGTCGCCGTGCTCGTGCGGCACAGCGGCGAGGGTTTGCGCTGGCTCGCTTTGAGCATCGAATAGCGGGAGATGCGGCCGCGGACACTCAGCCGATTGGCGCAGCGAGCAGCAGACGGTTGATCTTCTCCAGCGCTCCGAACGTCGCGCGCCACGCGCGTTCGAATGCCTCGGGGCCGGTGCCGCGCTGCGCCAGAGTGGCGGCGATCTCGCCGACGGAGCGCCGTCCGTCGACCTGTCGCAGGATGGCCGGCGCGAGCGGCGGCAGAGCGATCGGCAGGCGCAGTCCGTCGAACGCCAAGGTGATCGTACCGTCCGGGGCAATCCCGCCGGCGAGTTCCGGGCCGGACAGCTCGCGCAGTACCGGCACCGCCTCCGGTGCCATTGGGTCCGCGCGTTCCGGCCTTTCGCTCTCTCGTACGCAATACACGATGTGCGCACTGACGTTGCCGGTGAGTGCCTCGGCGAGTGCCGCGCGATCGATCGGGTCGAGCGCCTCGATGCGCGCGCGCAGGCGCGGATCGGGCAGCAGCGGCGCCGGGTCGTAGCGAGTGGGTTCGACCCAGCAAGTGATCGTCAGGCCCTCGCCCGCCAGCAGCGCGTGCAGTTCGCGCACGGTGAAGGCGCGGTCGCGCGGGTTCAGCAGCAGATCGTAGAGGCCGGCGTCGCCGCCGTTCACGTGGTCGTCGAGGAAGCCGTTCCGCCGCAGCCACGCCGTCTCGGGCAGATGCCGCATCACGCGCTTTGCCACATCCAGTCTTTCGGCGGGCTTTTCCCGCGCCGGCGCCAATAATCGCAGCGCGTCCTGGAGCATGTAGACGCCGGTGCGTCCGTGCGGCGCGTAGACCATCAGGCCGAGCCCGCCGCCGGGCGCCAGCACCGACAGCAGGGCGCGCACGCCCGCCGCGGGGTCGGGCAGGTGATGCAGCACGCCGCAGCAGTCGATGTAGTCGAATGGTCCGAGCCCGGATTCCGGCAGGTCCAGCAATGAGCGCTGCTGCCAGGCGATGTTGCCGAGCCCGCGGGCCGCGGCGCGTGCCTGGGCGATCTTGAGGGCGGCGGCGGAACGGTCGAGCCAGGTCACGCTGCCCGCCCTGCCTCCGCGCGCCATCTGCTGCGCCAGCATGATGGTCGCATCGCCGGTGCCGCCGCCGGCGATCAGTGCGTGCAGCGGCACCGACCGTGAGCGACGCGCGCCGAACACCCAGTGGTCGATTTCGCGCAGATGCCCCGGGCTGCCGACGATCAGCCGCTTTGCCTCATCGCGGGGATCGCGCCGCGGATAGGGAAATGCCTCGTACTGCGCGGCGAGGTTCGCGTCGGTTGCGTCGGTCATGCGGCCGGCATAGACCGCCGGCATGGTTGAAGCCAGATCACGCGGCTATTTCGGCATCGGCGTCGAGGGGGTGTCGAAGTCGGCCAATGTCGGCGCCCTGCTGCGCACCGCGCATGCCTTCGGCGCGGCGTTCTGTTTCATCGTGGGCGCCGGGTTCGACGCACGCGCCGGGCGCCTGGCCGACACGGCGGACACGCCGGAGCATGTGCCGTTGTGGCGGTTCGCGGATACCGATTCGCTTCGCCTGCCGCAGCATTGCGTGCTGGTCGGCGTGGAGCTGTTGGACGACGCGACGGAGCTGCCGTCGTTCCGCCATCCGGTGAATGCCGCCTATGTGCTGGGGCCGGAGCGGTCGGGGCTATCGCCGGCCATGCTGCAACGCTGCCGGCACGTGGTGCGGATTCCTACCCGATTCTCGCTCAACCTGGCGGTGGTCGGGGCGCTGGTGCTGTATGACCGGCTCCTGCAGCACGGCCGCTTCGCCGAGCGTCCTGTGGGGAGCGACGGCAAGGTGGCGGCGCGGGCCGTGCCGGACGGCCACGGTGCGCCGCGGTTTCGCCGCAACATTCCCGAATGGGTGGCGCGCAAGCCCGGCTCCTGACGCATCGCCGCTTGTCGCCCTGCATTGCGCGCCGTATCTCTTGCCGCATGCGCCGAATTGTCACCGTGCTCTGCCTTTTGCTCACCACTCCACTCGTCACACAGGCACAGCCAAAGCGCCCGGCCGCCGAGAAGGCCGCGGCGGGGCCCAAGGAACTCGGCAAGTTCGATGACTGGATCGCGGCGACGCATCAGGAGTCTCGGCCAGACCGTGTGCTACGCGTTCGTCCGTTCCAAGAATTCCGTGCCTGCGCTGCCTGGCCGCGGCGAGGTCGTGCTGACGGTGACCGAGCGCCCTACCGGTCGCGACACGGTGGCGATCTCGGCGGGTTTTCCCTACCACAAGGACGCCGCGGTGACCGTGCAGGTGGAAACCGCAGGCCTCGACTTCTACACCGCGCAGAGCAGCGCCTTTGCGCGCGACGGCAAGGCGGCGGTTACTGCGTTCATGAAGGGCGAGCAGGCACTGGCGCGTTCGCCGGGTCCGCGTGAGGGCCAGACGGTGGTGGACACATTCAGCCTGCGCGGTTTCTCCGCGGCGTACGCGGCGATCAACAAGGCCTGTCCGGCACGCTGATGAGCGACGCCGCCGCTGATCTGACCGATGTCGAGCGCGCACGCATCCTCGCCAAGTCGGCGCTGTTCGATCCGCCGCCGGTGCAGCTTGTCGACGGACGGCGCGATCTCGTCGGCCTGTCGCGCGCCGAACTGGCCGCGGAGGTGGCGCTGATCGGTGAGGCGCCGTTCCGCGCCAAGCAGCTCTGGCATTGGATCTACCATCAGGGCGTCACCGACTTTTCCCGGATGTCCTCGATCGCCCGGCCGCTGCAGGGCAGGCTTGCCGAGCGCTTCGTGATCGGCCGGCCCGAAGCGGTGACGGTGCAGAGCAGCGAAGACGAAACGCGGAAGTTCCTGTTCCGCTTCCGCGATGGGCAGGAGGCGGAGACCGTGTATATACCGGACCGCGCCGAGGATCGCGGGGCGGTGTGTATTTCCTCGCAGGTGGGATGCATGCTGTCGTGTCGGTTCTGCCACACCGGCACGCAGCGGCTGACGCGCAACCTGGGGGCGGCGGAGATCGTCGGCCAGTTCATGGCGGCGCGCGATGCGTATGGCGAATGGCCCTCGCCGACGGGCGAGGCGCCGCGCCTGCTGTCCACCATCGTGCTGATGGGCATGGGCGAGCCGCTGTACAACTACGCCAGCGTCGCGAAGGCGATGACGATCGCGATGGACAACGAGGGCATTGCGCTGTCGCGCCGGCGCATCACGCTGTCCACGTCGGGCGTGGTGCCCATGATGGACCGCGCCGGCGCCGAACTCGGCGTGAACCTCGCGGTGTCGCTGCATGCGGTGCGCGATGAGCTGCGCGACGAACTGGTGCCGCTCAACCGCAAGTATCCGATCGCCGAGCTGCTCGCCGCCTGCCGGCGCTATCCTGGTGCGTCGAACGCACGGCGCATCACGTTCGAATATGTCATGCTGAAGGGGGTAAACGACAGCCAGGCTGATGCGCGCGAGCTGGTGCGGCTGATCGCCGGCATCCCGGCGAAGGTCAACCTGATTCCGTTCAACCCCTGGCCGGGCAGTCCGTTCGAGACCAGCAGCAACGGTGCGATTGAGCGGTTCGCGAGGATTGTGATGGAGGCGGGCTTCGCCTCACCGGTGCGGTCGCCGCGCGGGCGCGACATCCTGGCGGCGTGCGGGCAGTTGCGTACCCAGCGCCGCCGGGATGCTCAGGTATAGGGACCGAGCTGGCAGCCGAACGCGTCGGGTTTCTGCATCAGGCCTTCGCCGGGGACGACCTCGATCACGTCGTCGTCGTCGCTTTTCATGTCGGCCTTTTTCTTGCCGCGCACGATGATGACCGGGCGTACCAACTGGTGATCCTGCGGGCGGAACCACACCTCGCCCTGCGGGCCGATCCGCAGCTCACGAAGAGCCATCTGGGCGTGTGAGGCGGCGGAGGGGCCGGCCGCCAGCTTGCGCGGACCGCTCCTGGCGGGATACGACCCGGCGATCCAACCGACCGAAGGCCGCCGCAATGCCAGTGAAGGATGTGAAGAAGGTCGTGCTCGCCTATTCCGGCGGCCTCGATACCAGCGTGATCCTGCGCTGGCTGCAAGTGACCTACCGCTGCGAGGTGGTCACGTTCACCGCCGACCTCGGCCAGGGCGAGGAACTCGGACCGGCGCGGCAGAAGGCCGAGATGTTCGGCGTGAAGGAAATCTTCATGGACGATCTGCGCGAGACCTTCGTGCGCGACTTCGTCTTTCCGATGTTCCGCGCCAACGCGCTGTATGAGGGGCAGTATCTGCTGGGCACGTCGATCGCGCGGCCGCTGATCGCGCAGCGGCAGATCGAGATCGCAGAACAGGTGGGCGCCGATGCGGTGGCGCATGGCGCGACCGGCAAGGGCAACGACCAGGTGCGTTTCGAGCTCAGCTATTATGCGCTGAAGCCCGACATCAAGATCATTGCGCCGTGGCGCGAGTGGGAGCTGACCAGCCGCACGCGGCTGCTGGAATTCGCCGAGCGGAACCAGATTCCGATCGCCAAGGACAAGCGCGGCGAGGCGCCGTTCAGCGTCGATGCCAACCTGCTGCACTCGTCGTCCGAGGGGAAAATATTGGAAGACCCGGCGGTCGAGGCCGATGAGATCGTGTACCAGCGGACCATCCGTCCGGAGGACGCACCCGACAAGGTGACGGTGATCGCCGTCGATTTCGAGCATGGCGATGCGGTCGGCATCGACGGCGTGCGTCTCTCTCCAGCGGCGCTGCTGACCCGGTTGAACGAGTTCGGCCGCGCCAACGGCATTGGCCGGCTGGACATGGTGGAGAACCGCTTCGTCGGCATGAAGTCGCGCGGCGTTTACGAGACGCCGGGCGGCACGATCCTGCTGGCGGCGCATCGCGGCATCGAAAGCATCACGCTGGACCGCGAGGCGGCGCATCTGAAGGACAGCCTGATGCCGCGCTACGCCGAGCTGATCTACAACGGGTTCTGGTTCAGCCCGGAGCGGCGGATGCTCCAGGCGCTGATCGACGAGAGCCAGCGGAGCGTCACCGGGCGCGTGCGGCTGAAACTCTACAAGGGCAACGTGTCGGTGATCGGCCGCGAGTCACCCAACAGCCTCTATGCGCAGAATGTGGTGACCTTCGAGGAGGATCAGGGCGCCTACGACCAGTTCGACGCGCAGGGCTTCATCAAGCTGAATGCGCTGCGCCTGCGTCTGGGCGCGATAGCGGGGCGGCGGGGTGGCAGCCTGTAACATCTGCGATAGCTTCAAGTCTTACCAAAGGCCAAGAGCGGAGGCAGGTCGTGCGACGACGGGAGTTGATTGCGGCGGCGCTCGCCAGCGGTATCGTGCCGGCGGCGCGCGCGGCGGCGAAGAGCGTGGTTCTAGAATTGTTCACATCGCAGGGCTGCTCCTCGTGTCCGCCAGCCGACGCCCTGCTGGGACAACTCGCCCGCCGGCCCGATGTGATCGCGCTGGCGTGGCATGTCGATTACTGGGATCGCCTGGGTTGGCGCGACCGGTTTGCCAGCCGCGCGGCGACTCTTCGTCAGCAGGCCTACGCGCGACAACTCGGCGGCGACGTGTTCACCCCGGCACTCGTGGTGGACGGCACGGAAGTTGTCGTGGGCTCCAACCGGGCGTCTGTCGAGGCAGCGATCGCGGCGGCAGGCGCGCTGCCGAACGGTTTGACGCTCAGCCGCACGGAGGTGGGCGTCACGGTGGAGGTGATGGCCGCTCCCGGTGCGGTTCGCGCCGAGCGCATCGTCTACGACCCGCAACAGGCGACGGATGTGGATGCGGGTGAGAACGACGGCCAGCGCCTGCGCGAGTACCGTGTCGTACGAGGCGTCGAGACGCTGGTCGAATGGGACGGCGCCCCTCGCCGTTTCACCGTGGAACCGGCCGGGCCGGGTCAGGGACAGGTGATCCTGGTGCGATCGGCGGAGCTCCGGGTCCTCGGCGCTGTGGACCTGCCGGCCGGCTGATCAGGGCAGCGCTGCCATGGCCGGCGTTGGCGAGATCAGGCAGCGCCTGCCACTCGACGATCAGCAGCCAGGACGCGAGGAGGACGACGATCCAGACCACGGGTGCGAACGGCGCATGATTGCGGCCCGCGTGGCGCGGGCGATCGGAATCTGTGGTGTGCGGTCTGGCCATGGCTACTCTCCCGGCGTACCGAGACTTATAATCATCCATAATTAACGCGGTGATTGCGGCGAATTTTTGCTTACGCGGATCAGAATTGAGCCTGACGCATAGGTCCACCGCCGCAACCCCCGCATAATGGTTGCGCCTCCTGTAACTGGACCGATCGTGAGCCAGAACACCCTTGCCGCGCGATACACCGCCACGCCAGCGGGCGCCGAAACCACGACGTTCGCGATCCTGGTGTCGCTCTCGGTCTGCCATCTGTTGAACGACATGAACCAGTCGCTGGTTCCGGCGCTCTATCCGATTCTCAAGGAGAGCTACCGGCTGGATTTCGGCCAAGTGGGCTTGATCGCGCTGGCCTCACAGCTTACCGCCTCGATGCTGCAACCGGTGGTCGGGATGGTCACCGACCGTCGCCCGCAGCCGTTTTCATTGCCGATCGCCATGGGCTGCAGCCTGATCGGACTGCTGCTGCTGGCGGTCGCCGGCAACTACGGGACGATCCTGGCGGCTGCGGCGCTGGTCGGCGTTGGCTCCTCGGTGTTCCATCCGGAGTCTTCCCGGGTGGCGCGCATGGCGTCGGGGGGCAGGCACGGCTTTGCGCAGTCGCTGTTCCAGGTGGGTGGCAGCACGGGATCGGCGGTCGGTCCGCTGCTCGCGGCCTTCATCGTCGTGCCGCGCGGCCAGGGCAGCGTCGCGTGGTTCTCGGCCGCGGCGTTGCTGGCGATCTTCCTGCTGGCCAATGTCAGCCTGTGGTACAGCCGGCATCTGAGCCTGCGGGGCGCGGGCGCCGGCAGCGCGCGCGGCGCCGCCTACGCCATGCTGTCACGCCGGCGGGTGCTGTTCGCGATCGCCGTCCTGGTGGCGCTGCTGTTCTCGAAGAACGTCTACACCTCCTCACTCAGCTCGTACTACACGTTCTACCTGATCCATAAGTTCGGGCTCTCGGTGCAGAACGCGCAGATCCACTTGTTCGTGTTCCTGGGCTCGGTGGCGGCGGGCACCTTCGCCGGAGGCCCGATCGGCGACCGGTTCGGACGCAAGCCGGTGATCTGGTTCTCGATCCTCGGGGCATTTCCGTTCGCGTTGCTGCTGCCCTACGCGAACCTGTTCTGGACCGGCATCCTGACCGTGGCGATCGGGCTGATCCTGGCCTCGGCCTTCTCGGCGATCCTGGTGTATGCGCAGGACCTGCTGCCGGGACGGGTCGGCACGGTCGCCGGCATGTTCTTCGGCTTCTCGTTCGGTCTGGGCGGGCTGGGAGCGGCGGCACTCGGGCAGGTGGCCGACTGGACCAGCATCGACACGGTGTACCGGCTCTGCTCGTTCCTGCCCCTGATCGGGCTGCTCACGGCGTTCCTGCCGAATCTCGAGCGCAGACGGGGCTGAGTTTGCCGTCGGGCCAGGCGCGGGGAACGCCGCTGTCATCAGCTGAACTGGCGAGGCCGGCTACTTGCCGTCGTACATCTTCCCGGAGCCGACGCCACTCGATTGGGATGCCTCGGCTGCTGCAACGCTCAGCGGCAGCGCGATTGCCAACAAGCCCAACAGAAGTAGGATTTCGCATTGCAGTTTCCTTTCGCGGTGGTGCGACCAGCGGTCGCGCTGTGAATACCTCACCGCGTGGCGGGTTATTCCCAGCTTTCGGATCACAAAGAGATGCGGGCGGCCACCGTGTCAAGCGAGCGCCCAGGTAGTCGCCGACCACGCTTGCTCCCAGCATCGCCAACGTCTCTGGCCATCGGACGGACCCGGCGGCGACGAACCACGGCACCGCCGAAATATCTGCCAGGATCGAGATCACGAATTGGGGCACCGGCACGGCCCGTGGCCCGATCCGCTACGGGCGGCTCTCTCGCTGCTTCCAGGCCGGCAACGGCCCTGCGCTCGCCAGATAGACACCGACGGAGATGAGAGCGATCGCAGTCCAGTCGGTTTGACTTGGCCACTCTCCGAGGAGCGGTATTGCCAACAGTGCCGATAGTGCCGGCACCAAAGCTCCGAAGGCTGCGCCGCGTGAAGCGCCAAGGATGGCAACCGCGCGGCCGTACAGGAGGAGAGCAACAATGGTCACGAGGATGCCCTGGAAGGCCGCCTGAGCCGCGACCTCGGCGAGCGGCAGCTGCGCGAGGTGGGTTCCGTAGCGTGCCAGGTAGACGGACAGGTAAATTACCAATGATCCGGTGGAGACGAGTGCGGTGGCGTGAAGTGGCTCGAGTTTCGCTTGCCGCATGATCACGGTGAAGCTTGCTGTCAAGAATGCGGCCACGAGGAAGAGCGCGTCACCGAAGGCGCGCGAGGTACTCCAGGCCGCGGTCCAGGCATGGCCGGCGACGATGACGACGGCGCCAGCGAGGATCAGCGAGAGGCCCAACTTTCGTATCGTCGACGGCATCTCGCCGAGGACGACCGCGGCGATCAGAGCGACGAACAATGGCATGCAACCCGGATTGAGCGCGCCCTGATCGTAGGCGGGTGCAAAGTGCAGCCCACCGGCCGCCACCAGCGTATAAGGGGCGCCTACCCCGGCAATGATCATGGCGAGTCCAGGCCACCCAAGGCGGTCGAGGGCGAGGCCTCGCCTTACGAGGACCGGCGACAGGAGGAACCCCGCGACGCCGAAGCGCAGGGCCGCGATGTCCCATGCGTCCAGGTTGGTCGTGACGGCCAGTCGGGTGACAACGCTCCAGCTCGCCCAGATGGATACCGCGGCAAAGCCGCAGACGGCGCCGTGCAGATAGTTCGAACGGGCGGGCATTTCGTGGCCAGGCTAACAGGGTCATCCTGACAGCGTCCTGTCAGCATGCACTGAGGGGCAACGCACTCACACCGCGGGGAGGAAGAACACGACGGTCACGGTTGCCGTCAGCGTGACGACGAAGGCACGCACGACGCGGGCGGGCAGGAACTGGGTGAGCCGCGCGCCGACATAGCCGCCGATGATGCTTGCACCGACCATCGCCAGCGTCTCCGGCCAACGGACCGCGCCGGCAAGCAGGACAGCGTGTTGCATGCGGGCAGGCTGCCCGGGCTGCCCGGTCGGGCGTCGGTTCGCAATCCGGTAGGGTTCGGCGCCGACCGAAGTGATTGTCCTTGAATACTGACTGAACAGTCAGTAAGTAACGCCGATGGCAAGAACGCGCTCCCGCCGAAAGGACGCGCGGCCTGGCGAGATCGTCGCCGCCGCCCTCGCCTCGTTCGCCGAGCGCGGCTATGCCGCGACCAAGCTCGAGGACGTCGCGGCCGCCGCCGGGATCAGCAAGGGCACGATCTACCTGTATTTTCCCACCAAGGAGGACCTGTTCCGCGCCGTCGTGCGGCAGGCGGTGCTGCCCAACATCGAGGCGGCCGAGGCGCAGTTTGCCTCTCACTCGGGATCGTGCGCCGACCTGCTGCGGCTGCTCGCTCAGCGGTCCCTGCAACTGCTCGACAGCGATCTGACCGCGGTCCCCAAGCTGGTCGTGGCGGAATCCGGCAATTTCCCGGCGATCGCCCAGTTCTATGCCGACACCGTGCTGCGGCGGGCTTTCGCCTTGGTGGAGGGCATCCTGACGCGGGGCATGGAACGCGGCGAGTTCCGCCGGATGGATGTCCACGCCGTCCTGCCGCTGTTCGCCGCGCCGTTCCTGCTGCTGGCGTTGTGGAAGCACTCGCTCGGGCGCCACACCGACCTGACGTTCGAGTCGCAGGCGGTCGCGGAGGCGCATCTCGACGTGCTGCTGCGCGGCTTGGCCGCGGAGGGGGCGTCATGAGGCGCACATTCGCGGCGGTGGTGCTGGCCGCGGCGGTGGCAGGCGGGGCCGGCTGGTGGTGGCTGGACCGTGCACCGAACCCCGACGCATGGCAGGGCTATGTCGATGCCGAGTACGTTCGCGTGTCTCCCACGCTGACCGGCCGGATCACCAGCCTTGCGGTCGCACGCGGCGATCAGGTGGCCGCCGGTGCTCCGCTGTTCACCCAGGACGATGTGAACGATGTCGGCGCGCGCGATGCGGCGGCGGGCAAACTCGCGGAAGCGCAGGCGCGGCTGGCGAACCTGGAGACCCGAAGCCGCGACACCGAGATCGCCCAGGCCAAGGCCGATCTTGCCGATCTGGTGGCGACCAGGGATCGCATCGCCAAGGACCTCGCGCGCAACGAGGAGCTGCTGCACAGCGGCGCCGCCAGCCGCCAGACGGTGGACCAGCAGCGTGCCGATTTTGCGTCTGCCGCCGCGCACGTCGAGGCGGCCAATGCGAAGCTTGCGCAGATGGAATCGCCGACCGGGCGCGAGTACGAAATCGCCGCGCAGCGCGCCATGGTGGCACAGGCAAAGGCAGGACTGGCGCAGGCGGAGTGGCAGGTGGCGCAACGGCATGTCGCCGCGCCGGTCGCCGCACTGGTGTCCGATACCTATGCGCGCCCCGGCGAGACCATCGATGCGAGCAATCCGGTGGTCGAACTGTTGCCGCCACAGAACATCCTGGTACGCTTTTTCGTTCCCGAGACCGAACTGGCCACGCTGCATGTCGGCGACCGCTTGAGGCTCGGCTGCGACGGCTGCGCGCCAGGCCTGGCGGCCAGCATCACGTTCATCGCACCGCAACCGGAATACACGCCGCCGGTGATCTACAGCGAAACCAACCGCGAGAAGCTGGTGTATCTGATCGAGGCGCATCCGCCTCTCGACCAGGCGATGCAATTGAAGCCGGGGCAGCCGGTGGATGTGCGGCGATGACCACACTCGCCATCGACGTGCACGATTTGCGCAAGAGTTTCGGTTCGCGGCTGGTGATCGACGGACTGACCCTCCAGGTGCCGGAGGGCGAGATCTGCGGCTTTCTCGGCGGCAACGGCAGCGGCAAGACCACCACGATCCGGATGCTATGCGGACTGCTGCGGCCGGACGCCGGCAGCGGCACGTGTCTCGGCATGGACCTGCTGCGCGACGCGCCGCGCATTCGACCTCCAGATCGGCTACATGACGCAGCGGTTCAGCTTCTACGGCGATCTGACGGTGGCGGAGAACCTGGAATTCGTCGCACGGCTGTATCAGCTTCCCGATTATAGGCGGGCGATCGCGGCGGTGCTGGGGCGCATCGGCCTCGCCGATCGCGCCGATCAGTTGGCGCAGGAACTGTCGGGCGGCTGGAAGCAGCGCATGGCGCTCGCCGCCTGCGTGCTGCACCAGCCGCGCCTGCTGCTGCTCGACGAACCAACCGCGGGCGTGGATGCCAAGGCGCGCCGCGAGTTCTGGGACATGATCCACGAGATGGCGGCGGACGGTATGACCGTGCTGGTGTCCACCCACTACATGGACGAGGCGGAGCGGTGCCAGCGGGTGGTGTATCTGGCGGGCGGGCGGCTGGTCGTGCAAGGCACCGCCGATGAGGTGGTGCGCGCCGCCAGGCTGGTGACGTTCGAGGCGACCGGCGACGGCATCGAACAGGCGGTGCGGCAACTGCGGCATCTGCCGGGCGTGGAGACGGCGGCGGTGTTCGGTCGCGCAATGCGGATTGCCGGCATGGATCGCGCCGCGCTGCGTGCCGCGATCGACAGTCTGGGCGAGAGCGCCCTGCACTGGCAGGAGGTCGAGCCGCGGCTCGACGACGTGTTCATCCATATGCTGCGGGACACCGAGGCATGAACGGATTCTCGTTTGCCCGCCTGGTGGCGATGCTGCGCAAGGAGTGGGTGCAGATGCGGCGCGACCGCGCCACGGTGGGACTGACGGTGGCACTGCCGCTCATTCAGCTCTTCCTGTTCGGCTATGCGATCAACGCCAATCCGCGTCATCTGCCGACCGGGCTGATCACAGCCGAGCACTCCACGTATGAGCGGACTCTGGTGTCGGCGTTGCAGAACACCGCGTATTTCGACATCCACCCGTTTGCCAGCGAGGCGGCAGCCGACGAGGCGCTGGCGCGCGGCGATGTGCTGTTCGTGCTAAACATTCCGCCCGATTTTTCGCGCCGCATCGATCGCGGCGAACGGCCGCAGGTGCTGATGGATGCCGATGCCACCGATCCCACCGCGATCGCCAATGCGACCGCAGCGGTGGTGGCGCTGAACGCGACCGTGCTCAATCGCGATCTGCCGGCGGCAATGCGGGTGCAGCCGCCGCAGCCTCCGTTCCAGATCGTGCTGCATGCACGCTACAACCCCGAGCAGATCACCGCACTCAACATCGTGCCCGGGCTGATCGGGCTGATCCTGACCGTATCGACGCTAGTGATGACATCGCTCGCCATCACGAAGGAGCGCGAGCTGGGCACGATGGAGAACCTGCTGGCGATGCCGGTGCGTCCGGTCGAGGTGATGCTGGGCAAGATCATCCCTTATGTGGGACTGGCCTATGTGCAGACCGCGCTGATCCTGACGGTGTCGGTCCTGGTGTTCGATGTGCCGGTGCGCGGGTCGATCCCGCTGCTGCTGTTGGCGCTCGGCGTGTTCATCGCCTGCAACCTGGCGATGGGGTTTGCATTCTCCACCATGGCGCGAACCCAGATGCAGGCACAGCAACTTGCCCAGTTCGGGCTGCTGCCGTCGATGATGCTGTCCGGCTTCATGTTCCCGTTCCAGGGCATGCCGAGTTGGGCGCGCGCTATCGGCGAGGCCGTGCCGCTGACGCACACGCTGCGGATCTGCCGCGGGATGCTGCTGAAGGGCAACGGACTGCCGCAGATCTGGCCGGATCTATGGCCGATGCTGGTGTTCGCGGTGGTGGTGGGCGCGATCTCCGTCAGCATGTACCGCGAGACGCTGGACTGAGAGCCTGTCTCTGAACGGCTGAGCCGGCAGAAGGCGAGCTACGCCGCCACGGAATGAATTGCCCCAGCTTCCTACCTGGGGGTCTTCAAGCAGCCTGGGCGCATAAGTCATGGAAACGCGGAGGACCCCGCGCGCACACGATCGTCAATCTTCCCTACAGCAAGACTTTCGCCCGTTGGCCGGCGCGCGCATTCGACGTTCAAGTCCACTCGGGAATTGCCGGAACGGCCAGGCGCTCAACCTCGGGCAGATCAAAGCCGAAATGCTCGGCCAGCAGTCCACGCAGAGCCGCACGATCCGCCAGTTCCGTTGCGGTCGATTGATCAGCCCCGCGGAGAAACGTCACGTTTCGGTTCATGACATTGACGCGTCCCTCGGGTGTGACCGCGCTCAGGAAGATCCAGTTCACAAACGGAGATTTCGGGTGGGTGGCAATGTAGTGGTTGAACACTTCGAAGTCCAAAGGGTTCTCCACTTCCAGCGTGGACGCCCAGCCAGCTGCAGGCTGCCTGTCCTCCCTCGTGACGTGAAATACCCAGAAGTTGCCGTCGCGCTGCATCCAGTGCGTTGTCTGACCCGCAGGTGAATCCACCAGCGGCACCGGATAGCGGGGTGCGAACGGACCAAAGCCGGGATCGGCAACATAGGTCGCGCCCCCGACCGCCACGGTCATGAACATGTGGTCCCGCTTCGCTTCGGCCAATGGCCCAAACAGAATAACCCGAGCGGCATGACGGGCGACCTTAAAGCCGAGCGCTTCGAGCATGGCAGCGAACAGCGCGGCGTGCTCGAAACAATAACCGCCGCGGCGAGCACCGACAATCTTGTTCTGCAGACCGTCAAGGTCGAGACGCACCGTTCGGCCAAGCAGTATGTCCAGGTTCTCAAACGGGATATGCGCCGTATGGGCCTCAATCAGCCCCGCCAATGTCTCAAGCGTCGGGTCTCGGCCACCGGACCAATGAATGCGCTGGAAATAGGCATCGAGGTCTACGGTGGCGGTCACGGATTTTCCCCCGGGTCAATGGCGGTCAAATACTATGCCATATTCCGTAAGCAGAGAAAAAGCCCGGAAGGTATGACCGACCGCGCGCGGCGATCTACCGCCGTCCCCAGAAGCAGGCGATGGCTCGTCACGGGTGCCTGGGGAATTCTCAAGTAAAACGTCACGATCACTAAAACAATACCAATATTCACCGTCAGACGTTCCCTGCATCGGTTTCTGAAGAACACGAGACCTACACCGACTATGACGGCTGCCATCGCCCGGCACCGCGCCGAGCGGAGCTGACTTGTCGTGTTGGCCATTATGCGGAACCGCTGCGCTAGAACCCGCCGCCGTGCTCCCGTTTTCGAGCCTCTGAGGGAGGCCGGCGATGTCTGCGGGCGGAACGCGCCCAGCTCGTTACGAGTGCCGTCAGATTTACGCGAAGGCTAATTGCAGCAATGAGCAAGATGAGGACGCCACCAACACCATGATATACATATCCATAATCAACGAGGTGGCCGTTCGGCGGAGCAAGGGGCGGGAGGGTCCACCCGAAGATTGAGGTGAGCTTTCCCTGATCGCTCGCAAGCAGCCATCCCGATAGTGGTTGAAGTAGAAGAAGGATGTAGAGGCTTATCTCAAGACCACGGCGAAGCCAGGGCAACCAGTGTGGCGACGCCAACAGATGGTGGTGTCTATCGAACCAGCGTGCCGTCAGAGCTGCGGCAAGGGAAGGCAAAGAGAGCAGCCCGATCCACTCATGCCATTGCAAGATCCTGGTCCGCACGTTGGGCGAGGGACTTTCCTCCCCGGCGACGGCCAGCAACAGCGCGATCGAGACCAGGCCGACCGTTATCCAGAACAGTGTTCGTTCGAGACGCCAACACATAGATCATGATCCCGGCGATCTTCCAGGACTTGCGTTACGCCAGGACCCATAGCCAAGCCTTGATGTAGATCAAGCCTGGGTAACATTGCTAAAGCCGGCGTGCCTCACAGAAGCCACTCGATGGCCACGACGCCCGGCGTGAGCACGCCCGTCGCCCAGATGACGGCGGAACCGATGTTAGCGATTTGAAAAGGCACCTGCCGCATCGCGCAGATACCGGCGACAAGCGGCATGATCGAGCGCAAGGGACCGAAGAAGCGGCCAACGAACACGCCGAGCGTACCCCATTTCGTGAAAAAGGCCTCTCCCCGCGGCAACAGGTCGGGACGGCGCGACAGCGGCCAGATGTGCGCGATTGCATAGCTGTAGCGACAGCCGAGCCAGTAGGAGAACCAGTCGCGCATCGCTGCGCCGAGCGCCGTCGCCCACCAGATCGGCCAAAACGCGATGTCGGCCGCGCCGATAAGCCCGCCGACGCCAAGCAGGATTGCGGTCGCCGGCAGCAGCAGCGAGACAAAAGCGAGCGATTCACCGAAGGCGAGAATGAAAACGATCACAGGCGCCCAGGCCTGATGATCCCTGACGAGGTTCAAAACGGTTTCCGAAATGCCGCCCTCCGTCAGCTCGTCGTCAGGTGATGAGACGCACGCGCCAGAACCGCTTGAGAAATTCCAGCGTTGCGAAGATGGCAACGACGATAACGACGACGAGTGTCAGATCGTCGGCATGCAGCGGCCCGAAACGAAACAGCGCGCGGCCGAAAGGCGTGATCAGCACGAGGGCCAGCAGCGTGACCGTGACAGCAGAGACCCAAACGAGCGCCCGGTTCGCCTTGCCAATCAGCTCACCAAGCGACGTCGCGAAGGAGCGATTGACCAGCACGAGGCCGAGATCGACCAGCACAAGCGACACGAAGGTGAGCGACCGCGCGTCCGTTTCCGGCAGGCCGCGGTGTATGGCGAGCCCATAAAGGGCGGCGAGGGGAATGAACGCAACAGCCCCCTGCAGAAGGCTCCAGGCGATAAGCGCCGGCGAGAACAACGGACTGGTCGCGGCGCGCGGCGGGCGTTTCATGATGTCGTCTTCCGCTGCCTCGGCCTCGAACACCATGGAACAGACCGGATCGATTACCATTTCCAGAAAGGCGATGTGCACCGGCCCGAAGATCAGCGGCAAGCCCATGAGCAGAGGCAGTAAGGCGAGCCCGGCAATCGGCACATGCACGGCGATGATGTAGGCCATCGCCTTGCGCAGATTGTCGTAGATGCGGCGGCCGAGACGGATGGTGCGCACAATCGAGCCGAAATCATCGTCCAGCAACACAAGTGAAGATGCTTCGCGTGCCACATCGGTGCCGCGTCCTCCCATGGCGATGCCGATATCGGCCGCCTTGAGCGACGGCGCGTCATTCACGCCGTCCCCAGTCATCGCAACGACAGCGCCATGCGCCTTGAATGCCTGGACGATGCGCAGCTTCTGCGCCGGCACGATGCGGGCGAAGACGCTGACGCGGGCGACAGCCGCTGCAAGCTCGGCCTCGTTCATGCGCTCAATTGAAGGACCGTCCAGCACATCCTCGTCCTCAAGCCCGGCCTGGCGCGCGATGGCGCGGGCCGTGACAGGGTAATCGCCGGTGATCATGACCACGCGGATGCCCGCCGCCTGGCATTCGCGGATGGCGGTGGGAACGGAGGCGCGCAGCGGATCGGCGAGCCCCGCCAAGCCGAGCAGCGTGAAAGAAAAGCCCCTTGGCGTTTCCGGCAGCGGAGCTGCGGCCGTCGCTTCGGCAACCGCCAGGACGCGCATGCCGGCCGCGGCCAGACGATCGGCTTCGGCTGTCAGGACTTGCCGGGCCGCGTCATCGAGGCCGCACAGTCCGGCGATGGCCTCCGGCGCGCCTTTTGCGGCGACCCAATAGGACCCGCCCTCCGACTTTTGCCATACCTGCGTTACGGCCAGCAGATCGGGCTGCAGCCCATAGACGCGCGCAAGGATCAACCCGTTCGCCGAACCGACTGAGCGGCCGGCCAGATCGTGAAACGCACGGTCCATGGGATCATAGGCATCCGGCGCACTGGCCAGCGCGGCCGTGACCGCCAGCCGACGGAAGGCAGGCGCGAGCGCCGCCGCACCGCTCGGGTCCGCGGTCTCGCCGGCCGCATGCAAGGCGACGACCGTCATGCGGTTTTCGGTGAGGGTGCCGGTCTTGTCGGTGCAGAGCACTGTCGCCTCGCCAAGTGTTTCGATGGCCGCGGCGCGGCGCGTGAGCACGCGTGCCTGCGACAGGCGCCACGCGCCCATGACCATGAAGACGGTGAGCACCAGCGGAAATTCTTCCGGCAGCATCGACATGCCGAGGGCAATACCGGCGAGCAGCGCGTTCAACCATGAACCGCGCAGCAACCCGTAAAGAAGGACCACAAGCAGGCAGCAGGCGAGGCCGCCCGCCGCCGCGAGCCGCACGAGGCGCGCGGTCTGGCGGGTCAAATGCGGCGGCGTGGTCTCGATTTCACCGAGCGTCTGACCGATGCGCCCGATCTCGCTTTTCGGACCGGTCGCACGCACTTCCGCAAGGCCCTGCCCCCGCACCACCAGCGTGCCGGAGAATACCTGCGGCAAGTCATCGCCGCCGGGCTGTGCGGGCGCATCACCTGCGCTTTCCGCTGCACGTTTGCGTACCGGCACGGACTCGCCCGTTAGAAGAGATTCATCGGTGAGCAGCTCGCGCGCTTCGACCAGCATGCCGTCGGCGGGCACGCGGTCTCCTTCCGACAGCACCACGAGATCGCCGCGAACCACTTCGCGGCCGGCAATACGCCGGCGCTCGCCGTCGCGCACGACCAATGCACGTGGGCTGGTGAGATCCCGCAAGGCATCCAGCATGCGCTCGCTACGCGCTTCCTGCATCACCGCGATACCGACGGAGAGTGAAGCAAAAAGAAGCAGGAGCAGTGCTTCCAGCGCATCACCCAGGAGCAGGTAGATCACGCCCGAGCCGATGAGCAGTGCAAACATCGGCTCCGTCAGCACATCCCGAAGAATTCGCGGCAGCCTTCGCTGGCCGACGCGCGGCAATTCATTGGGACCTTCGGCTGCCAGACGGGCCGCGGCTTCGCCGGTTGTCAATCCATGCAGGTCAGTTTGCATTCGAAGAGCGGCCTCTAGCCGGCACCAAGGGCGGACGCGAGAAACCTGTGCAGCCGCAGAGCACGATTGCAAGAGCCGAATTCAAGCAGACCGTGTTGATGGGATCAATCCGATCAGCGATGACTTCTCGGGCGGAGGGTTCTGTCGGATCTTGTCAAGAAGTGCGGTTGCGGCAGTGACGCACACCTGAGTGGATTCGTCGTCGGCACACTTGATGGTCATAGACAATTCGCCCACTCGGAAGTGGAGGATTGACGGATCATACAGCGAACGACGCAAGGCTGATTGATCCAGATCAACGGCGGGATATTACGCACAGCGAAACGCGTTATGAAATTCAAGACTCTTGTAAACAACAAAATGCTAGTCGTGGTCTTCGTATTCCAACTCTTGTCTTAATTTGCGTATACGGAATGGAACGCCACTAAACCGATGGCTGCCGCTACGCCAACCAGGATCGGGCCGCTGATGCGAAAGCGCAGCGCCACCAATGCTGCCACGGCGATCATTGCCGTTACCCAGTCTCCGATTGCGCGCGCGCCAAGGACGATCGCGGCAGCCAGGATGGCACCGATGGCGGCCGCATAGACGCCCTTGACGAAGCCCTGCACGAGCGGATTGGCACGATGACGCATGAGCGGCGGAGCCGCGAGCTGAACCAGCAGGAACGAAGGCAGGTAGATGGCGATGGTGCAGACCACTGCTCCCCAGGTTCCGGCCACGAGATAACCGGCAAAGGTCGCCGCAGTCATCACCGGCCCAGGAGTTACCATGCCGACAGCTATCGCCGTCAGAAAGTCGGCGGCAGTCAACCAATGTCCTTGCTCCACCAGCCCCTTTTGCAGCAACGGGACCACGGCGAGGCCGCCGCCGAAGGTCAACGCGCCGGTGACCAGGAAGAACCACGCCATTTTGGCGAGCAGCACGAACGACGCGACATCGTGCAATCGCGGGCTGGCATCCTGTCGTCGTGACTAGCAGGCTATACCAGCCGATGCCGAGCAGCCCAGCGCCGAGGAACACGGCGGTGAGAAGGCCGGGCAGCACGAGCGTGGCCACCACAGAGACCGTGGCAACGGCGTATTGAAACCGATCCTCCATTCCCAGCCGGACCAACCGCCACCAGGATTGCAGGATGAGCGCGATGACCGCCGGGCTTACGCCATAGATGATCGCGGTCAGCCACGGCAGGCCATGCAGGTGGACATAGGCTGTGGCCAGCAGTGCCACCATCACCGACGCTGGCAGGATCAGTGCCCAGCCACTCGCCCAAGCACCCCAGAAGCCGCAGCGCAGGTAGCCCACGAAGATGGCCACCTGCACAGCGAGCGGGCCAGGCATTGTCTGGCAGACCGCGATCACGTCGCGCATCTGTGGCTTGTCGAGCCATCCGCGCCGCTCGACGAGGTCCCTCTCCATCAGCCCGCACAACGCGACCGGGCCGCCGAAACCAGTCACGCCGAGCCACAGGAAATACCTGATGACCTCCGGCAGACGATGCGCACGGGATGGCGTGGCGGGTGTTTCCAGGCTCACCGATTGCTGGCCTTCCTTCGTCCAGGTCGGCGTTAGACCACCGATGATCCTGCATATGCACGCGCGCTACGACCAGGCACGGCCCGTGTGACCGGCGATCGGTACCGACTCTTGGCTACCCGCTTGCCGGATCGGAACGTCATTGCATGTGCATGGGCTCGCCCTTGGCCATCGCGAGATGATGCATCTGATGGTGTCCCCTTGCACCATGATGCCCATGAAGCCCAGGGCGCGGATCTTCTGCACGTCGGCCGGATTGCTGGCGGTGACCGTCAGCTCCACACCATTCGGAGATCGCCTGCGCCCGCACGGTCCAGCCGTTAATTCCGTCGATGTCCCGGGCATGCGCTGGCACCATGCGCTGAATCGCCTCCAGCGTGCGGTCGCTGCCGGTCACCTTGATGCGCAGGCCGTTCTCGATCGGCTCCTTCTGCGCTGCCGCTCGCATCGTCACTTCGTCCATGTCGATCAGATGCTGCCGCAAGGCATCGATGTCGACCTTGGACCAGTCGTCTGCGGATCGGCTTGCAGCATTCCGCACGATCTCCTGGATCGCGCCGAATGCGGCCTGACCGGGTTCCGTGGGCATTCCGCCCTGCTGGCCTGGGCCGATGCATCATCATGCCGCCGCCCATCGGATGGTGCATCGGCATTGATCCCATCGGCCCCATGGCAGGTGGCGGGTTGCTCTGAGCGCTGGCACCGGTGGCTGCCGCCGCGATGGCCAGAACCAACACAGCGATGCGCAGTGGCTTCATGTTGATCTCCTGATAGTCCCGAAGACAGCTTTCCTAGCCTGGCGCGAGACAAGGTCCGTATGATCCTGATCATATGGACCTCAGACATGTCCGCCTTTTCTCCCGGCAGCCTGGCTGCCCGCTTGCTGGCAGCGCTGCATCAATCGCAGGTGACACGCCACCGGTTCAGCCGCGGCGCGACCATCTTCCGCCAGGGCGATCCTGCCACAGCGATGTTCCTTATCGAGACGGGGCGTGTCCGCTTGGCCCGTGTCCTAGGCAGATGGCACGTCACTCATCCTGTATGTCGCGCACGCAGGCGAAAGCTTCGCCGAAGCCTCCCTGTCGGCGGCGCATTATCACTGCGATGCCATAGCTGAAACCGACGCGGCAGTGCTGGCTTTGCCGAAAGCTGACCTGCTTTCTGCCCTGGCCGCTGATCCGGCCGAATGCCTCGCGTTGACGCTGACGCTTGCCGCACAGGTGCGGGATTTGCGCGCCAGGCTGGAGCTTCGCAACATCCGATCTGCGAGCGCGCGGGTTCTCGCCTGGCTGCACCTGCATGCGTCCGGCAATCCGCCTTCTGTGCCGATGCACCGCTCATGGACGCAGGTCGCCGATGAACTCGGCCTGACTCGGGAGGTGGTCTATCGCGCACTGGCAACGCTGGAGCGCCAGAAGCGGATCAGCCGGGGTCCGGGCTTCGTCAGCCTGACGGCTCGCGACGGCACATAGCGGCATCGCGCCGCTTCCACCTTGCAAATCACGAATTTCGCTGCGGTCCGACAGGACGAGGACAGAGCCCGCTGCCGCACGCAATACGTCCTTGACTGGGCCGTTCGCAGCCTGCTGGCGCCACTTCAAGGCATTTAACACGGAGAAGAACCGGAGGGCACAGAGGGCCACGGAGCAAAGCCGGAGCCCCTTCGCGCGAAGCGCACACTAAACACTTCCTCCATGCCCTCCGTGGTCCTCGCCTTGCTTACTCCGCTACGAAAATAGCCCCGGGGTCACGAGGCTTGCATCGCTGCCTCCCCGATCCCGGACGTTGGGTGCCTGGGCACCACTGTGACGTCGTAGCCCAGGTGTTCCAGTCGGCGCTTGAGATTCCTCGCGGTGCGCTGTTGATCCAACTGATCGAGCCATGCCTCGCCGAGGTCGCGGTAGTCGACCCGGCGCGTCAGCATATGCCAGACTGCGATCAGGATCTTGTGTGCGATCGCCAGTCCAGCGCGTTTGGCGCCACGCCTCGCTTTCAGACGATGATACTTGTCCCGAAAGTAGCTGCCCTTGGTGCGAGAGCCAGACATCGCCGCCTCAAACAGCGCCGTGCGCAGATGTTTGTTGCCATGGCGCACGCCGATGTTCCGGCGTTTGCCGGCGCTTTCATGGCTGGCCGGGCAAACGCCGGCCCAGGCGGACAGATGATGCACACTTAGAAACACCGCCATGTCGATCCCGATCTCGGCGATCACCACGGCCGCGTTCACCCGGTCAACGCCAGGGATCTGCATCAGCAAGGCCATTTCGGCGCGGGACGGTCCAGCCTTTCACCTATGCGCTGGTCGAGTTCTTCGATCTGCTGCTCGGTCTGCTCGACCCGCCGCAACTGCATCCCCAGAAGAATGCGCTGCGTGTCGTCCATCCGGCCCCGCAACGCCTGCGCCAGTTCGGCCCGCTTCGTGCGCAGTCGACCCAACGCCAGGTCGGCCATGGCGTCAGGCCCGTCCTCCCCCTTGATCAGCGCACGCAACATCGCCCGACCGGAAACACCGAGAACGTCAGTGGCGACCGACGCCAGTTTGATGTTGGCGGATTCCAACTGCATCTGCAGCCGATTGCGTTCGGCAGCCTGAAGCTCTGTCAGCTTGCGCCGGTAACGCGTCAGTTCCCGCAATTCCCGCAACGGGCGAGGTGGCACGTAACTGGAACGGATCAGCCCGTGCGCCACCAGATCGGCGATCCATTCGGCGTCCTTCACATCCGTCTTGCGACCAGGAACATTGCGGATGTGGCGGGCGTTGCCAACGATCAGGTCCGCGTGTCCTTCCAGTACAGCATGCACCGGACGCCAATAAACGCTGGTGCTTTCCATGCCGACATGGGTCACGCCGTGTTCGCCGAGCCAGTCGCGCAGGGCCTCCAAATCGTGCGTCATGGTGCCAAACGTGCGCACTTCCCGCCGCGCCCGCTTGCCGCCATCTCTGATCCGCACACATGCCACCACCGTCGCCTGATGCACATCAAGCCCGGCGCAGCGCTCGATCATATCCTCCATCACTGCCTCCTCTGTCGCAGGTGCGATCGAGGCGCCGCTGGTAAAGACAGTATCTGCTACACGTGCTTCCCGTGGCCGGGAGCGACAAAGTGTGTACCTCAACGCGGCGCGGGCCGGACTGTGTTACGGGGGTCTGGCGGCCACCGCGGAGTATCTCAGCCTCGACACGATCCGGCTGAGCATGCGACACGCCGGTCCGCCACTCCACCCAACATTTTCAACCATCGTGGTGGCCACGCGCGGTCAGGCTGGACTGCGTTGAAAAAGATCGTGCGCCACAAGCAGCTACGCCATCACCCGCAAAGGCCCTGCCGGCCGCACCCCGCAAGATACCCGGCCACCGCTCTCTGACGCCGAGTTGTATGCCACTCTCTATCCCGACCGCGCCGCACGCATCCGCACGGAGCGCGGTCTGCCGGCAGGTCTCGATTTCGGCCCGCTCGATGCGATCGTCCATGTCACAAGCCCCGTCCTGTCCGGCCTCGACCGGCACGCGCCGGCCGCCACCGCATAGTGTCTCTCCGCCGGCAACGTCGTCTCGCGGAACGCACCAGTGAGACGCGGTCGGGACGCGGCCCGCGGAAGGTCTACGCGCGCATCTTCCGTCCGGTTCCACGCATCAGGATCTCCGCGAAACTGCCCGTCACCGCGGCGTGGTGAGCCACCGCCGCCGGCGAGAGGTCCGCATCCGGCCGCTGCTCATGCGCGAAGTTGCCGTGCCGGTCGGTGCCCCGCACCAGCGTCGCGCTGTCCGCGCCGCCGGCCACCTGACACACATACGTCGGTATATACCTGATCGCGAAGCCAATGCGCCGGTCGTCCGCCGGGTTGGGATCCGAGCCATGGATCAGCCGCACATGGTGCAGCGACATCTCACCCGCCGCGAACTCCAGCGTCACCGCCTGCCGCTCATCGACATCCACCTCGATCTCCTGCCCGCGCGACAACAGGTTGTCGGCCGCGAAGGTGTCGCGGTGCGGCACCTGATCGAACTGATGGGTGCCCGGGATCACCCGCATTGCGCCGTTCGCCGCAGTGCTGTCGGTGAACGCCACCCAGGCCGTGACGATGTCCGGCGGCTCGAGACCCCAATACGTCGAATCCTGATGCCACGACACATAGCCCAGGTTCCGCGCCTCCTTGATGAAGAACGACGTGCCCCAGCACAGGATGTCAGGACCGATGATGTCCTCCACCGCGTCGAGAATGCGCGGATGGCGGATCAGTTCGTTCAACCAGGTGAACAGCAGATGCGGCTTGTGCGTACCGCTCCCTGCATGCCGTCGCCGCTCGCCTCGAACGCCTCCAGCCTGCGGCGCAGTTCGCCGGCCTCCGCTCGGCTCAGCACCGGAATGGGCGCATAATAGCCAAGTTCGCGATACTGCCGCACGGCGGCGTCGGACAGGGATTTCACTGGCTGATCCTGTTGCGGGTCAAGATGGACAAAGCCGATACTCCCGAGCCACCATCGCCGGCAAGTCAGGGAGGAAGCAACAGCAACGTGGGAGACCCAACATGCGGAGACGCACTTTCCTCGCCGCCTCGGCCGCAACCCTGGCGCTGCCCTCAGTCGCGCGGGCACAGAAACAGCAGGTCCTGAAGTTCATTCCGCAATCCGATCTGGCGATACTCGATCCGATCTGGACCACCGCCTATGTCACCCGCAATCACGGCTTCATGGTGTTCGACACGCTCTACGGCCAGACGGCCAAGGACGGCTTCAAGGCCACGCCGCAGATGGTCGCCGGCCACGCACGAGGACGACGGCAAGACCTGGAAGCTCACGCTGCGCGACGGCCTGATGTTCCACGACGGCGAGCCGGTGCTGGCCCGCGACTGCGTCGCCACGATCAAGCGCTGGGGCGCGCGCGACGCGTTCGGCCAGGCGCTGATGGCGCGCACGGACGAGCTGTCCGCCCCCGACGACAAGACCATCCTGTTCCGCCTGAAGCAGCCCTTCGCGCTGCTGCCCGACGCGCTGGGCAAGGTCGCCTCAACATCTGCGCCATGATGCCGGAGCGCCTGGCCAGACCGACCCGTTCAAGGCCGTGACCGAGATGGTCGGCAGCGGCCCGTTCACGCTTCAAGCACGAAGAACGGGTGCCGGGCTCGCGCGTCTACGAGCGGTTCGACCGCTACAAGCCGCGCGAGGACGGCGAGGCCAGCTGCACCGCCGGCCGCAACATCGCCCATTTCGACCGCGTCGAGTGGCACGTCAGTCCCGATCGACGGCCACCATGGCCGGCGGCCATGCAGGCAGGCGAGATGGACTGGTGGGAGAACGCCGCACGCCGACCTGCTGCCGGTGCTGCGCACGGCCAACATCGCAGACGCCATTGACCGACGACCACATGGCGCCCGTAGTTGCTGTGGCCGGAACCATCTGTATCGCCGTTCGACAAGCCGGCGGTGCGCCGCGCGCTGATCGGCGCGATCGACCAGAACGAGTACATCACCCCGATGATGGGCGAGGAGACTTCGCTCTGGTCGGCGCCATGCCGGCTTCTCCCGCCGGTCTCACGCTGGCCAGCGACGCCGGCCTGCTCCGCCGCACCGGCAAGCGCGACTACGCCGCGGTGAAGATCGCGCTGGAGAAAGCCGGATACCAGCACGATCTTATCGCCCTGGTATCCAGCTTTCTCCAGCGCGATCTTCACCGCGGCGTAGTCGCGCTTGCCGGTGACGGCGGACAGGCCGGCATCGCTGGCCAGCGGCGAGACCGGCGGGAAGAAGCCGCATGGCGCCGACCAGAGCGAAGTCTCCTCGCCCATCATCGCGGTCATGTACTCCTTCTGGTCGATCGCGCCCATCAGCGCGCGGCGCACCGCCGGCTTGTCGAACGGCGGGTACAGATGGTTCGGCCGCAGCAGGTACGGAGCGCCCGTGTGGTCGGTGATCGGCGTCTGGATGTTGGCCTTGCGCAGCACCGGCAGCAGGTCGGCTGACGGGTTCTCCCACCAGTCCATCTCGCCTGCCTGCATGGCCGCCGCCTTGGTGGCCTGATCGGGCTGCACATGCCACTCGACGCGGTCGAAATGGACGATCTTGGGGCCCGCGGTGAAGCTGACCTCACCATCCTCGCGCGGCTTGTACTTGTCGAACTTGTCGTAGACGAACAGCGAGCCCTGCACCCGTTCGTTCGTGTTGAACTTGAATGGGCCGCTGCCGACGACCTCGGTGAAGGCCTTGAACGGGTCGGTCTCGGCGATGCGCTGCGGCATCATGGCGCACATGTTCGAGGCACCGTGGCACAGCGCGTTGGGCAGCAGCGCGAAGGGCTGTTTCAGGCGGAACAGGATGGTCTTGTCGTCGGGGGCGGACAGCTCGTCCGTGCGCGCCATCAGCGCCTGGCCGAACGCGTCGCGCGCGCCCCAGCGCTTGATCGAGGCGACGCAGTCGCGGGCCAGTACGCGCTCGCCGTCGTGGAACATCAGGCCGTCGCGCAGCGTGAGCTTCCAGGTCTTGCCGCCATCGTCGATGACGTGGCCGGCGATCATCTGCGGGGTTGCCGTGAAGCCGTCCTTCTGGCCGGTCTGGCCGTAGAGCGTGTCGAACACCATGAACCCGTGGTTGCGGGTCACGTAGGCGGTGGTCCAGATCGGATCGAGTATCGCCAGATCGGATTGGGCGATGAACTTCAGGACCTGCTGTTTCTGTGCCCGCGCGACTGAGGGCAGCGCCAGGGTTGCGGCCGAGGCGGCGAGGAAAGTGCGTCTCCGCATGTTGGGTCTCCCACGTTGCTGTTGCTTCCTCCCTGACTTGCCGGCGATGGTGGCTCGGGAGTATCGGCTTTGTCCATCTTGACCCGCAACAGGATCAGCCAGTGAAATCCCTGTCCGACGCCGCCGTGCGGCAGTATCGCGAACTTGGCTATTATGCGCCCATTCCGGTGCTGAGCCGAGCGGAGGCCGGCGAACTGCGCCGCAGGCTGGAGGCGTTCGAGGCGAGCGGCGACGGCATGCAGGGAGCGGTACGTCACAAGCCGCATCTGCTGTTCACCTGGTTGAACGAACTGATCCGCCATCCGCGCATTCTCGACGCGGTGGAGGACATCATCGGTCCTGACATCCTGTGCTGGGGCACGTCGTTCTTCATCAAGGAGGCGCGGAACCTGGGCTATGTGTCGTGGCATCAGGATTCGACGTATTGGGGTCTCGAGCCGCCGGACATCGTCACGGCCTGGGTGGCGTTCACCGACAGCACTGCGGCGAACGGCGCAATGCGGGTGATCCCGGGCACCCATCAGTTCGATCAGGTGCCGCACCGCGACACCTTCGCGGCCGACAACCTGTTGTCGCGCGGGCAGGAGATCGAGGTGGATGTCGATGAGCGGCAGGCGGTGACGCTGGAGTTCGCGGCGGGTGAGATGTCGCTGCACCATGTGCGGCTGATCCATGGCTCGGATCCCAACCCGGCGGACGACCGGCGCATTGGCTTCGCGATCAGGTATATACCGACGTATGTGTGTCAGGTGGCCGGCGGCGCGGACAGCGCGACGCTGGTGCGGGGCACCGACCGGCACGGCAACTTCGCGCATGAGCAGCGGCCGGATGCGGACCTCTCGCCGGCGGCGGTGGCTCACCACGCCGCGGTGACGGGCAGTTTCGCGGAGATCCTGATGCGTGGAACCGGACGGAAGATGCGCGCGTAGACCTTCCGCGGGCCGCGTCCCGACCGCGTCTCACTGGTGCGTTCCGCGAGACGACGTTGCCGGCGGAGAGACACTATGCGGTGGCGGCCGGCGCGTGCCGGTCGAGGCCGGACAGGACGGGGCTTGTGACATGGACGATCGCATCGAGCGGGCCGAAATCGAGACCTGCCGGCAGACCGCGCTCCGTGCGGATGCGTGCGGCGCGGTCGGGATAGAGAGTGGCATACAACTCGGCGTCAGAGAGCGGTGGCCGGGTATCTTGCGGGGTGCGGCCGGCAGGGCCTTTGCGGGTGATGGCGTAGCTGCTTGTGGCGCACGATCTTTTTCAACGCAGTCCAGCCTGACCGCGCGTGGCCACCACGATGGTTGAAAATGTTGGGTGGAGTGGCGGACCGGCGTGTCGCATGCTCAGCCGGATCGTGTCGAGGCTGAGATACTCCGCGGTGGCCGCCAGACCCCGTAACACAGTCCGGCCCGCGCCGCGTTGAGGTACCACACTTTGTCGCTCCCGGCCACGGGAAGCACGTGTAGCAGATACTGTCTTTACCAGCGGCGCCTCGATCGCACCTGCGACAGAGGAGGCAGTGATGGAGGATATGATCGAGCGCTGCGCCGGGCTTGATGTGCATCAGGCGACGGTGGTGGCATGTGTGCGGATCAGAGATGGCGGCAAGCGGGCGCGGCGGGAAGTGCGCACGTTTGGCACCATGACGCACGATTTGGAGGCCCTGCGCGACTGGCTCGGCGAACACGGCGTGACCCATGTCGGCATGGAAAGCACCAGCGTTTATTGGCGTCCGGTGCATGCTGGACCGGAAGGACACGCGGACCTGATCGTTGGCAACGCCCGCCACATCCGCAATGTTCCTGGTCGCAAGACGGATGTGAAGGACGCCGAATGGATCGCCGATCTGGTGGCGCACGGGCGATCCGTTCCAGTTACGTGCCACCTCGCCCGTTGCGGGAATTGCGGGAACTGACGCGTTACCGGCGCAAGCTGACAGAGCTTCAGGCTGCCGAACGCAATCGGCTGCAGATGCAGTTGGAATCCGCCAACATCAAACTGGCGTCGGTCGCCACTGACGTTCTCGGTGTTTCCGGTCGGGCGATGTTGCGTGCGCTGATCAAGGGGGAGGACGGGCCTGACGCCATGGCCCACCTGGCGTTGGGTCGACTGCGCACGAAGCGGGCCGAACTGGCGCAGGCGTTGCGGGGCCGGATGGACGACACGCAGCGCATTCTTCTGGGGATGCAGTTGCGGCGGGTCGAGCAGACCGAGCAGCAGATCGAAGAACTCGACCAGCGCATAGGTGAAAGGCTGGACCGTACCGCGCCGAAATGGCCTTGCTGATGCAGATCCCTGGCGTTGACCGGGTGAACGCGGCCGTGGTGATCGCCGAGATCGGGATCGACATGGCGGTGTTTCTAAGTGTGCATCATCTGTCCGCCTGGGCCGGCGTTTGCCCGGCCAGCCATGAAAGCGCCGGCAAACGCCGGAACATCGGCGTGCGCCATGGCAACAAACATCTGCGCACGGCGCTGTTTGAGGCGGCGATGTCTGGCTCTCGCACCAAGGGCAGCTACTTTCGGGACAAGTATCATCGTCTGAGCGAGGCGTCCCGCCAAACGGCTGCACTGGCGATCGCACACAAGATCCTGATCGCAGTCTGGGATATGCGGATGCGCCGGGTCGACTACCGCGACCTCGGCGAGGCATGGCTCGATCAGTTGGATCAACAGCGCACCGCGAGGAATTTGAAGCGCCGACTGGAACACCTGGGCTACGACGTCACAGTGGTGCCCAGGCACCAACGTCCGGGATCGGGGAGGCAGCGATGCAAGCCTCGTGACCCCGGGGCTATTTTCGTAGCGGAGTAAGCAAGGCGAGGACCACGGAGGGCATGGAGGGAGTGTTTAGTGTGCGCTTCGCGCGAAGGGGCTCCGGCTTTGCTCCGTGGCCCTCTGTGCCCTCCGGTTCTTCTCCGTGTTAAATGCCTTGAAG
>CAVPTU010000003.1:0-4902 GCA_963708565.1 uncultured Alphaproteobacteria bacterium | reverse complement strand
TGGGGAGGCGCAAGTATGCACCAGCATCATCGTCGCAGCGGAATTGCGTTATGGTGCCGCGAAGAAGGGCTCGGCGAGGCTGACGCGGCAGGTGGAAGCGGTGCTTGGCGCATTTGATGTGCTGCCGTTTGAGGCACCAGCCGACGTGGCCTATGGTTGATTCGCGCGCGGCTGGAACGTAGCGGCAGACCGATCGGCGGCAACGACCTGTTGATCGCCGCGCAAGGGATGGCGCTTGGCTGCACGATCGTCACGGACAACACAGCAGAGTTCAGGCGCATCAGGGACTTGGCCAGCGAAAACTGGTTGCAGCGCGCCTGACGAACAACCCGACGGCGCTGCGGCCTGAAGGCCTCTTCCTCTGATTTGGACGCAGTGCTCCAGCAGCGCTACGCTTCCCGGCAGAGAAATCTCGGAAACACATCAACTCATGTCCCTCATCGAACCGGGCGGCATCGACTGCGATATCCACCCCGCTGTGCCCAACCTGCGCGCCCTGCATCCCTACCTTTCGGACCACTGGCGCGACGTCGTCATCCAGCGCGGCGTGCACGAGCTCGAGTCGATCGCCTACCCGGCCAATTCGCCGCTGACCTCCCGTCCCGACTGGCGGCTGCCCAGCGGCAAGCCCGGCTCCGACCTCGACGCGCTGCGCGCCCACGCGCTCACCCCGTTCGGCACCAGCCTCGCGATCTGCAACTGCCTCTACGGCGTCCAGGTGCTGTTCTCCGAGGACATGGGCGCCGGCTTCGCACGCGCGGTGAACGATTGGATCGTTGCCGAGTGGCTGGACAAGGAACCGCGGCTGCGCGCCTCCATCGTCGTGCCGATGCAGAACCCGGAAATGGCGGTGGAGGAGATCAACCGCGTCGCCCCCGACCGGCGCTTCGTGCAGATCCTGCTGCTGGTGATGCACGACCATCCGCTGGGCAAGCGTCACTACTGGCCGATATACGCGGCCGCCGAGAGGCACGGGCTGCCGGTCGGCATCCATGCCGGGTCCGCCTACCGACACCCGGTGACGCCGCTCGGCTGGCCGACCTACTACACCGAGGACTATGCCGCGCAGGCGTCAGCCTTCCAGGCCGCGCTGTCATCGCTGGTGTGCGAGGGCGTGTTCACCAAGTTCCCCGACCTGAAGGTCGTGCTGCTTGAGTTGGGCTTCACCTGGCTGCCGGCGCATCTGTGGCGGCTGACCAAATTCTGGCGCGGTCTGCGCATGGAGGTGCCATGGGTGGATCGCGCGCCCACCGACATCGTGCGGGAGAACGTCCGCCTCACCACGCAGCCCTGTGACGCGCCGCCGACCACCGAGGCGTTCCAAAAGCTGCTCGACCACATGGGATCGGACGAGATGCTGCTGTTCTCCACCGACTACCCGCACTGGCAGTTCGACGGCGACGCGGTGCTGCCCGAGGGGCTGTCGCGCGAACTTGTGCGCAAGATCATGATTGATAATCCGCGGGCGACGTATCCGAGGCTGGCGGCGCCCTGATCCAGCCTGACCGAGGACCGCGACATGCTGTTCCTGATCATAGAGCGATTTCGCGATCAAGACGCGAAGGCGGTGTATCAGCGTTTCCAGCAACGGGGCCGGCTCGCACCCGAAGGCCTCACCTATGCCGGCAGTTGGGTGGAGGCGAGCCTGGATCGCTGCTTTCAGCTCATGGAATGCGATGATGTGGTGCTCCTTCAGCAATGGGTCGCGCAATGGAGCGATCTTGTCGCCTTCGAGATCGTCCCGGTGGTGCCCGGCAAGGAGACCGCGGCTGCGTTGGGGGAGCAATAGCCCGGCGGGTTGCCCCGAGCATGCCAAGGCTTGTCTGGTATCCCGATCCGCAAGATGATGCCGCATGAGGGACGCCCCTCTTGCCTGACGGAGCCCGCCGCATGAACGTCCAGATAATCGCTCATCCGACCATCCAGCCTGCCACGTCCTCGAAGCTGGCGATCGCCGATGGCGACATCCATCCGCAGCGCAACTCCTACAAGGACCTCTTCCCCTACATGGAGGCCCGCTGGGTGGAGATGGCGAAGACCTTCGGCTCGCGCCCGCGCCAGGCCTACCAGGCCGGTCCGGCCTACCCCAAGGGCCAGCCGAACGCCTCGCGCCGCGACGCCTGGCCGCCGAACGGGCGCCCTGGCAGCAGCCTGCCGTTCATGCAGAAGCAGCTCCTGGACGAGAACAACATCCAACTCGGCATCCTGAACCCGACCGGCGACAACGGCGCCAGCTTCCAGAACCGCGAGTTCGGCAATGGCGTCGCCAGCGCGATGAACCGCTGGGTGGAGGCAGAGTGGCTGATCGAGCCGCGCCTGAAGGGCTCCATCGTGGTGCCCTACGAGGATGCCGATGCCGCGGTGGCCGAGATCGAGCGCTGGGCCGGCGATCCGCGCTTCGTCCAGGTGCTGATGGTGACGCGCACCGCGAACCCGCCGGGGCAGAAGCAGTACCTGGAAGATCTACGAGGCCGCCGCGGCGGCCAACCTGCCGGTCGGCGTGCACGCCTTCGGCTTCGGCGGCTATCCGGTCACCGGCAGCGGCTGGCCGTCCTTCTACATCGAGGACATGGTCGGCCACGCCCAGTCGTCGCAGTCCTTCCTCACCAGCCTGGTGATCGAGGGCGTGTTCGAGCGCATCCCGAATTTCAAGCTGGTGCTGATCGAGTCCGGCTTCGCCTGGTTGCCGCCGCTCGCCTGGCGGCTCGACAAGCTGTGGCACCGCCTGAAGGAGGAGACGCCGCACCTGAAGCGCGCGCCGTCCGAGTACATTCGCGAGAGCGTTTGGCTGACCACCCAGCCGATGGAGGAGCCGCTCCCGCGCGAGCATGTGCTGGACGCGATCGACTGGATCGGGTGGGATCGGCTTATCTTTGCCACCGACTATCCGCACTGGGACTACGACGATCCCACCCAGGTGCTGCCGATGCCGCTGCCCGAGCAGCAGCGGCGCGACTTCTTCTTCAACAACGCGATGAAGCTGTACCGGCAGGCGTAGCGACTAGCGCAGGCTATGATCTCACTGCGGTAGAAAGGGAGCGGTCAGAACTCACCGCCGTATTACGACAGCCCCACAACCAGACGGGGTAACGGCACGGCCGGGCCGACGCGAAGGTTCTGTTGCGACATCGATCTCACCCGGATAAGGTCAGCGAAGGGTGCACGATGAAGTTTGATCAACGGGTCTCCGCGAGACTACCCGCGCCGTTGGGCTCTCTATGATCGATCTCAATGACAGAAAGGCGCTCTTCTCCCTTGCGTGCATAGCCGCCGTGGCTGCGCGAGCCGGATACCAAATTGTGCAACCGCGCATCGACAAGGATAGCATCGATGGGAGCTTGATGGGGGACGAGGGCCATCGCCCCCGGATCGAGTTCCAGGCAAAGGCCACAGCCAGAGGGATTCTCAAGGCGACGCACGTAGCGTATCCTCTCCCTCTGAAGAACTACGACGATCTGCGGGCAGATACGATAGTCCCGCGGTTGCTGATTGTCGTTGTTATGCCGCAACAGGAGAGGGGGTGGCTGCATCATACAGAAAGAGAAATGCGCCTTCGACGTTGTGGCTACTGGTACTCCTTAGCTGGCATGTCAGATGTCACCAACACGACCAGCGTGACGGTGCATCTGCCGCGCTCGCAGGTGTTTGACGCCGACCAACTGGCCGCCCTGATGACACGAGCGGAGCAAGGAGTGCCGTTGTGAAAACAGTCATCGAAGATCCGGCAGCCCTAGCCTCGCTCTCTTGGGTTGATTTGAAGTCTTACTTGGATGCCGAAGGTTGGCGCCGGCTTGGAGACTATGCTGGGAAAGCAGCCATATATACGCATGCGGACCCCAGCGGGCGCGAATGGGAAGTGCTTGTGCCTCTCCGGGATGACGTGGCGGACTATGCCGATCGTATGGGAGATGCGATCCATGCGGTGGCCAGGGTGGAAGCCCGAGATGTGCAGGGGGTCTTCGCAGACCTCAGCGCCGCCGGCACCGACGTTATCCGACTTCGAGCGCCACATGCTGACGATGATGGCAGCATTAAGCTGATACAGGGCGTGGCGATGTATCGAGAGGCGGAGAACCTGATGCTTGCTGCTGCGTGCGCGGCACGCGAGCCAAGGCGGTTGTATCATCCCCGCAAGATCGCCGAGGTGAGAGACTACCTCGAGGGTATTCGCCTTGGGCAAACCGAGCGAGGGAGCTACGTAGTGACAGTTCGATCACCGGTGGCCCCCGCTCTACGTGCACCATCGCAACTTCCGTTGTGGGATGATGAAGATGAACCGTTCCCTCGCGCTGTTACTCTGAAACTCTCGCAGGCGCTGCGGTCGGCTACGGCCGCCATCAGCACAGCGATCGAGACCGATCGGTTCGAAGCTTTCGAGGCCGCCGTAGAGCACGGCGTCAATGCAAACCTGTGCGACGCTCTAGCACAGTTGGCAGCAAACGGCGGTGGTCTTGATGTCAGGATATCATGGGCTCGTGTTCGCCCGGCGCCGACTGTCGAACGCCAATTTAGATTTTCCCGGGACATGGCGCGAGTGTTGGAGTTTGCTGCCCAGGAGTTCCGTCGAAATGAGCCGAAGCTCGACGAGCGGCTGGAGGGTTTTGTCATTCATTTAGATCGAACGCCCGAGCAGACTTCTGGCTCCGCGACTCTCCGATACTGCTTGATGGGCGAGCGCGACGCCTACGCGCGACTTTTGAACCTCGCGAATATAGTCTCGTTGTTAAAGCACATGACGACAAGTTACTGGTCAGCATTGAGGGCGACATCTTTCCGACTGGTCAGCGCTGGGAACTACGAAATCCACGCAACCTGCGCTTGCTGACTGACGCCGGAGAGCCGGAGGAAGGTGGGGGACCATAGGTCGATAGCGATGTCCGGGCCGGCGATCCCGATTCCGAT
>CAVPTU010000002.1:0-28518 GCA_963708565.1 uncultured Alphaproteobacteria bacterium | reverse complement strand
GACGCGGGCCAGCGCCACGGCCGCAAGAATGAGCCAGGGCCTCGCGCCCATTCCTAGGGCGCTCCGGGTGGGACGAGCAGCTTTTCCATGTTCACGAAGGTCGGTTCGGCGTAGCCGGGATGAGCCTCACGCGTCGTCTCGATGAAGCCGCAGGCGGCGAACAGTCGACGGTTGTCCAGCAGCACGAGGCGCGTGCTTAGGTGTATGCGGGGCAGGCCCATCGACCGTGCCGCCGATTCCGCCGCTGCCACCAGCGCCTTGGCGATGCCCAGGCCTCGCCAGGCCGGGGCCACGGCCAGCCGGCCAGATACAGCCCGCCGTCCCGTTCGACCCACAGCGCCGCGCCCACCAGCCCGGCCTCCACCTCGGCCACCACCCCGCCGCCGGTTTGCCGATGCGCCGCCACATCGGCCTCGGTGACCCGCAGCGCCGAGGGCAGCGGGTCGGTCTTCACCGACTGCGCGGCAAATGCGGCGCGGATCAGCGCCGCCACCGCGGCGGCGTCGTCGCTGCCGCCATGGAGCGCAACGCAGTGTCTTGCGGCATCGGCGCCGACGGTAGCCCGCGCGGCAGCCTGTGCCTATGTTGGGGCGATGTCCGAAACCCCTGCCTTCCTGGACGGCGAGCGCCCGCCGGTGCCCGACATCGTTGTGCCGCGCGGCGTGACGGCGTTCCACCTTCCCCGTCGGCCGGTGCGCGGCCGCCTGGTCCGGCTCGGGCCCTTGGCGCAGGCGCTGCTGACCCGGCACGCCAACCATCCCGCCGTCACCCGCCTCGCCGGCCAGTCGCTGGCGCTGGCCGCGGCGCTGTCCACGGCGCTGAAGTTCCGCGGCTCGTTCAGCGTGCAGGCGAAGGGCGACGGCGCCGTGCCGATGCTGCTGGCCGACTGCACCGATACCGGCGCGCTGCGCGGCTACGCCCGGTCCGACCCGAAGAAGCTGGAGGAGCTGCTGCGCAGGCGACCCGTCGCCCTCGGCGGAGCAATTGCTGGGCGGTGGCTATCTCGCCTTCACCGTCGATCAGGGGCCGGACCAGAACCGCCACCAGGGCATCGTGACCATCGAGGGCGGCAACCTGGCCGAAATGGCGCTGCACTACTTCCGCACCAGCGAGCAGCTTCGGTGCTTCGTGCACCTCGCCTGCGACGAGACCGCGGACGGCTGGCGGGCCGGCGCGCTGGTGCTGGAGAAGATCGCCGGCGCGGGCGGCATCGATCCTTCGCTGGATGACGACGCGCAGGAGGAAAGCTGGCGCACCGCGACGATGCTCGCCGCCACGCTGACCGACGCGGAACTGCTGGACGATGCGCTGTTGCCGGAACGACTGCTCTACCGGCTGTTCCACACCGAGGGCGTGGCGGCCGACCGCGCGCGCGCGCTGTCCTACGGCTGCCGCTGCTCGCGCGCGCGACTGGTGGGCATCCTGGAAGGCTTTCCGCCCGACGACCTGGACCACATGGCGGTGGATGGCGACATCGTGATGACCTGCGAGTTCTGCAACTACGACTTCCGCTTCCCGCGGCAGGATGTGCGCGGCCGCGGTGCCCCGGCATGCTGACACGGCGGCGCGTGTCACTGCTGATGCCGTGGCTGCTCGCCGGCTGCGGCGGCGGCAGCCCGCCACGCACATATCTGCCGCTGCGCTATGGCTACCTGACGCCGTTGCGGCTCAATGTCGTCGGCGCTCCAGGTCGAGCAGCGCTTCGTGCCGTCAGGTATCCCACCGGACGTCAGCCAGCTCGACCCCGTGCAGCCGGTGCAGACTTTGCGCGACATGGCGCAGGACCGTCTGCAGGCCCTTGGCGCCGCCGATCTGGCCATCTTCGTCATCCAGGACGCCTCGCTGGTGCGACACGATGACACGATTACCGGCAATTTCGCTGTGCAACTCGACATCTACAACACGCCGACGACCCGCGCCGCCTATGCCCAGGCGAGCGTGTCATCCACCTATACCGGCGATATCGACGATCTCCCCGGGCGGCTCTACGACATGACGAAGAGCATGATGGACAGGATGAACGTCGAATTCGAATTCCAGGTGCGGCGCTCGCTGGGTTCCTGGCTGCTGGCCGCCGGAAGCGTGCAGGCCCCGGTGGAGCAGCAGCCGCTGACGCAGACACCCGGGGCCCCATCGGAGGCGATGCCGCCACCCGAGGCGATGCCGCCGCCGGCGTATCGCCGCAACCGACGATGCCACCGCCACCGACGCCGATGCCATCGCAGACACCCTGACGCAAGCGCGGGAGGACGGCCATGACCATCGCCGAAACCCTCGCCGAACGGATCGCCGCCGTCCGCTACGACGCATTGCCGGAGGAGGCGGTGCATTGGGCGCGGTCGGCGATCATCGACACGGTCGGCTGCACGCTCGCCGGCGCAACCGAACCGTGCGCGCGCATCGTGGCGCGCGTGACCGCGTCGGGCGGCCCGTGCCTGATCTTCGGCACCGCTCAGCGGGTGGCGGCGCTGGACGCGGCGCTGATCAACGGCACCGCGTCGCATGCGCTGGATTTGATGATTGCAGCGACACGCTGGGTGGGCATCCGTCGGCGCCGATCCTGCCTGCCCTGTTCGCCCTCGCGGAGACGCGCAGGATCGATGGACGGTCGTTCGTCGCGGCTTACGTGGCCGGCTGGGAGACCGAGACACGCATCGCGCGCGGCGTCAATTTCCATCACTACGAAAAGGGCTGGCATCCGACGGCAACGCTCGGCGTGTTCGGCTCGACCGCCGCGTGCTGCCATCTGCTGGGGCTGACGCCGGAGGTCAACTGCGACGGCGCTGGGGCTGGCGGCGTCATTCTCATCGGGCGTCAAGGCGAACTTCGGCACGATGACCAAGCCGCTGCATGTCGGGCACTGTTCACGCAACGGAATGCTGGCGGCGCTGCTTGCCGCGGACGGGTTCACCGCCAACGCAGGCGCGCTGGAGCACAGGCAGGGGTTCCTGCACGTGTTCAACGGCGAGGGCAATTTCGACGCGGACGCGATCCTGGGCGAATGGGGCCAGCCGTGGGACATCGTCCGGCCTGGTGTCGCGATCAAACAGTATCCGTGCTGTGGCAGCACGCACCCGGCGGTGGACGCGATGCTGTCGCTGGTGCGCGGGCATGGACTGACGCCGGCGATGGTGGAACGCGTCGACTCGTGGACGCATCCGCGGCGGCTGGCGCACACCAATCGGCCGGACCCGCAGAGCGAGCTCGATGCCAAGTTCAGCGTGCAGGTACCTGCCTGGCGCGCGCGCTGCTGGATCGCCGCGTGTCGCTGGAGCATTTCGAGGGCGACAGCTTCCGCGACCCGGCGATCCGCGCGCTGCTGCCGCGCATCCATGCGGCGCCGCACCCGGAGATGTCGATGGCGAGCACCGAGCATTTCGGCGCAGAGGTGCGGGTGACGCTGACCGATGGGCGGGTGCTGGCAGCGCAGGTGGCACGGCCGCTCGGGCGCGGGCCGGAGAACCCGCTGCCGATGGAGTTGCTGGAGGCCAAGTTCCTCAACTGCGCGACGCGTGCGCTGCCGATGGAGGCGGCGGAGCGGCTGCTCGCGACGCTGCGCGAGCTGGACAGCGTGTCGGATATTCGCAGCGTGATGGACGCGATGGTGCCTGCGGCAGCGCTGGCGGCGGACTGACCAACGCCCCCTCCCCAACCCTCCCCCGCTTCGCGGGAGAGGGAGTGTGTGCGGAGCGTTGCCGCCTAACTCATGCTCTTCCCGACACCCGCCGCCCGATCTCCAATGCCGCGAATGACGGCACCGGCCCGGGCATCAGCCAGCGGAACCCCTGCTCGATCAGGCTCTCCACGTTCTTCGCGTCCACATGCGGATGCCCGCACGGCACGTTGTACTGCTGGCAGATCGCCAGCACCTCGTTGATCGCGGAGGCAACCGTTGGGTGCTCGTACTGCCGCGGATAGCCGAGGTCCTGCGACAGATCGCCCTCGCCGATCAGCACGACGCCGATGCCGGGAACCTGCTCGAGCATCTTCGGCAGGTTGGCGATCGCGCGCTTTTCCTCGCACATGATCACCACCAGGACCTCGCCCTGCGGGTTCAGCGGCCAGGTGTCGGCGCGCGGATAGTATTCCTGGTCGGTCAGGCCCCAGTAGCGGGCGGCGGTGCGCGGCGCGTCGCCGCGTTGGCCTGGCGGATCGTAGTACTTGGCCTCGCGCGGGCGCGGATAGCGGCAGGCCTGCACGGCGTTGCGCGCGTCCTCCACCGTCGATACGTGCGGCCATACGATGCCATAGACGCCGATGTCCAGCACCTGCTTGGCGATCCACTGGCTGTTCTCGCCGCCGTTCGGTGGAATGCGCACGAACGGCGTGACCGCGGGCGCGATGCTGCCAGTGTTGGCGATCTGGCGGCGGTTCAGCATGTATTGCAGGCAGTCGCGCAGCGCCTTTATGTCGTACGGGTTGTGTTCCATCTCGAACACCACGCCATCGTACGGCGCACCGGAGATGGTGAGCGCATTGCTGATCTCGCCGCTGGTGAAGGGAACGAACGCCGGCTTGCCGGATTCCAGTGCCTTGATCGCGCCGTTGAGGCGGGGAATGTCGGCCATCGTCTCCTCCTTACATGGTGGGTTCGGGCGAAGCCCGATCAGGTCCGGCCATCATGTCACAAACAGCTCATCGACACTGTAGGCGCGGGGGATCAGCCCCTGTTCGGCAGCATAGCGCATCAGCAGCTCGATGGCAGGGCGGTTGGCGGCGATGCCGTACGGCACAGTCTCGTCGGCCATCCGCATCGACGCCTCAAACAGACGCATCAGCTCTGCGGCGAGCCACGGATGTTCGGCCAGCAGCGCGTCCTTCACCACGACGACATGGTTGATCGGATAGGCGCCGGTCTTGCGTGACCACGCCGCGGCGGCGGCATCGGCGTCGGGAATGACCGTGCACACCTGCGCCGGCTCCACCGCCGCCAGCGCAACGGCTGCATCGATCTCGCCGGCGAGCAACATCGCGCGCAGGTCCTGACCTGCTGCGATGCGCTGGACGAAGGGAGGATCGGCGAACTCCTGCACGTGTGCATCTTCCTCGGTGACCCATGTCATCGAGTCGGGTGCGATACCGTACTCGTCGTGCAGGATGCCGCGCACCCAGACGCCCGTGGTCTGCGACCAGGCACGCACGCCCACCCATCTGCCCACCAGGTCGGCAGGCCCACGCAGCGGGGGATCACGCCGGCAGATCAGTGCGCCATGGTGCAGGCCGCGCAACAGCACGACCGGCAGCGCGGTGATCGGCTTGCCATAGGTCCGCGCCTGGGCGTGGGTGGTCAGCGCAATCTCGCACAGGTCGAATTCCAGCGCGCGCGTCATTCGGCGGAAGGCACGGGTGACCGGATCGACATCGACGAAATCGAAGCCGATGCGGTCAGAGGTCACAGTGCCTTCTTTCATCGCGCGCACCAGCGGCGATTTGCCGAGCGCGGTGCGGAGGATGAGCCGATCCGTCATTCGCGGCCAACCCGTGTCATTGGCGCTCCCTCACGGTCGGATAGATATCCGCCCCGTAATGCTTGCGGAATTCGGCGATCTGGTCCGCCGGCGGCGGCGCGTAGGTGCAGCGCTTCGAGGTGAACCTGCCGCCCATCAGGCGGTTCATCTTCACTGCCATCTCACCGAGCTTCACCAGATTGGTGATTCCGTTCAGGATCGGCATGCCGGCCGCTTCGTGGATGTCCGCGTGTGCCAACAGCGCCATGACCACGCCGCCCGCGGCAATCACCACCTCCGCGCCTGCCGCGGCATTGGCCTGCGCCGCACGATTGAACTGCGCAACGATCGCGTCGCGCGCCGGTCCAGGCTCGAACCCGGCACCAAGGTCGGTCAGCCGCTCCACCTCCATGCGGTTCACCGCCGCCAACCGGTCGCGCAACCCGTAGCGCCGCACGTTCTCCACGATCCGCGGCGTGAACTTCTCGTTGATCGTCACCAGCGAGAAGCTCGCTCCCATCATGCACGCGACATGCAGTGCCGACTCGCACAGGCCGAGCACCGGGATGCTCGGCGATCTCGCGCGCCTCCTGCAACCCCGGATCGGCGATGTTGCCGACCAGGAACGCATCGAAACCCTCGCGCACCGCGCGGTGCACGTTCTTCAGCACCTCGCCTGTCTCGAGGTACTCCAGGTAGCGGTACTGGTCGCCGGTGCCACCAATCTCGGTGATGCCGGCGACATGGATTTCCGTTTCCTGATCGCGCACCTTGTCGAGGATGGCGCGCAGCACGCGCGGATAGCCGCCCCACTCGGCCTGGCGGGACATGCTCTGATACCAGAGCTTCATGGCAGACCCCTCCTGCGCGTCAGGCCGGACGCCAACCGAACCGGCTGGTGAGCCAGCGTCGCAGTTCCTGCAACGCCGGCGCACTGGCCGCAAGGGCCGCGGTATTGGCGGTCGCCGCTGGCCCGCCGAGTGGCCGCACATCGACCGTCGCGGCGGTCGCCTGCACCACCAGCGAGGCAACCGCGTCGACGCCGGCACGTCGCCACAGCGCCACCATGGACGCCGGCGTAAGCTGCGGCAGCACCAGTCCGAATTCCAGTTGAGCAGCCGCAGCCACGGCGCTCCACGCGATGCACAGCAGGCCGCTCGGCATGCCGCCGATGCGCGCTGTGTACAGTTCAGCGAAATGCGGCACCGCGGGATAGGCCGGATCACGGCCGACCCGGCCGGCGTCGTCGCGCACGCCGAGAGTGAACAGCGGTTGCGCACCGGCCGCGACGAGTGCGCCAAGCTGCTCGGGCACGCCGTGCCCACGCACCAGAACCGCGTCCACCGCGCCTTGCGAGAAAGCACTCTGCGCCGCGCCAGGCTCGGCCAGGCCGAACACCGGTTCCATCTTCGCGCCCAGCAGGTGGACACCGAGCAACGCGGCGAGATCGGCGTTCGCGGGACCGGCGGCGGCGACGCGGGCACGCCCATTCGCCAGCACCGTCGGCCGGCCGACAACGACGCCGGCGCACGTGCCTGCCATTACCGGGACCCAGTGCGCCACGTCGAACTGCGCGCGTGGATCGCCGACCATCCAGGCGACGGCCGCCTGGCCTGGCGCCAGCATGGCGGTCAGCCCGTCGGGTGCGCCCCGCGCCTCGAACTGATTGGCGCCGGTGACGCCATCCGCGCTACCGATCTCCAGCCGATGGATCGGCGCGTCGGAGGGCAGCGATTGCTCGAGCGTGGGAAGCAGGGCGTCGGCCCAGCGGTTGAGCGTCCCGTCGCTTGGCCCCGCGACAAACAGCCTGGGACTTTCGGCGAACGGCGCGGGGATGTTGGCTGCGGGCGCGGCCGCGGAATGTCCCGCCCGCAACGTGGCGGGCAGAACAGTCAGCATTGCCAGAAGGCTGCGCCGGCCGGTTCGCGGCAGGTCGGTCATCCTGGTCCCTCACCCAAGATGACTCTCCTACCCCCTTACTTCGCGAGAGGCAAAATCCGGCGCCCCTTATTCGTCGTACGCAACAAGCGCCTCGCACGGCACATCGAGCCGCTGACGGCCGTTGAGAAAGGTCAGTTCGATCAGCGCCGCCGCGGCGGGCACCACGGCGCCGACGCGGCGCAGCAGCGCGATGCCGGCCGACATTGTGCCGCCGGTGGCGAGCAGGTCATCGACCACCACCACGCGCTGGCCGGGCTCGACCGCGTCCGCCTGCACCTCAACCCGGTCGGTGCCGTATTCCAGCGAGTAGTTCAGCCCGACCGTCACGCCGGGCAGCTTGTTCCGCTTCCGCAGCATGATGAAGCCGCAACCGAGCTTCAGTGCCAGCGGCGCGGCGATCAGGAAGCCGCGGCTTTCGATTCCGGCGAGCAGGTCGGGCTGGTAGGCGCGCACCGCCTTCGCCATGCGGCCCATCGCCACCTGCCAGGCATCGGCATCCCGCAGCAGGGTCGAGATGTCGTAGAACAGGATGCCTGGCTTGGGGAAATCCGGGATGCCCCGGATGTGTTCCTTCAGGTCCATGCGCCTGCCGCCTTTCACAGTGGTGATTCGGCATCGGATGTAGAATGGCGTTCCGCCGGCCGCAACACAGGGCTTCTCTCGGCCCGTGCGCGCCGGCTGCGTCGGCGCGCAACGGCGGCCGCGGCTAAACCCTAAATTAAGCTGCCGGGTGTTTACTGGCGCAGATTTCAATTGGCCAAAATGGCCTGACATTGCAGCGTGCCGGCGGCTCATCGCTTGTCCGCGCGCAAGACGACAAAAAAAGTCCCCGGCGGGCCCAATTGCACGAACTGGCCGCCGGGGAACAAGTGAGCCGACTTTGAATGGAGCAACAAAGTCGGGGGTGTTCCACTATCGGTGGGACGGGTTAATGCGGACGTAACGCGAGCCACTATTAACGCAGTCGCTTTTAAGTAAAGAACCGGTCGCGAACCCCTGGTAGACAGAGCGTTTATACGCTCTGCTGCGATCACGTATGTTAATCCATGTAAAGGTCGGGTATCGTCCGGGTGTTACCCTCACGTTACCTCGGAGATGAAACGCTATGCCCCGACCTCGCCGCGACGGCGCCCCCTCGGCCGCCCCGCGCCGCCTCCGCCTGACCGACCGGTTCGCCCGGACCGTCGCGCCTCACCCCGTCGATCGCCTCCTGTTCTGGGATGCCGCCGCGCCCGGCCTCGCCCTCGCTGTGATGCCGTCGGGGCACCGGTCCTGGCGGTTCACCTACCGCGCTGCCCGTCGCCTGCGGGTGTTCACGATCGGCCGGATCGAGGCGATCGACCTCGCCGAGGCCCGCGCCCGCGCCCGCGACCTGCTCGGTCAGGTGGCGCGGGGGACCGACCCGGCGGCCGAGCGCGATCGCGGCGCGAAGGCCGAGACGTTCGAGGAGCTGGCGACCCGGTATCGGACCGAGCACGCGATGAAGAAGAATAGGTCGTGGACCCAGGCGGCCAAGCTCATCGACGCTCACCTGATGCCGAAGTGGGCGAAGACGCGGGCCGCGAACATCACGCGCACCGACGTCCGCGCGGTGATGAACGCGCTCGACACCGCGCCGGTCCTCGCCAACCAGGTGAAGGCCGCGGCATCGGCCATCTTCTCGTGGGCCATCTCGCAGGAGGTCGGCGGGATCACCGTCAACCCCTGCCGCGGCGTCGAGGGCAACAAGACGACGTCGCGGGAGCGGGTCGCATCGGACGCCGAGCTCCCCGCGCTCTGGGCCGCCCTGGACGGCATCGGCCTCGCCCGCGCGTCCGCGCTCCGGGCGATCCTTCTCACCGGCCAGAGGCCAGGGGAGGTCGCCCACATGCGGCGCGAGCACATCGACGGCGAGTGGTGGCGGATGCCGGGCGCGCCCGACCCGAAAGTCGGCTGGCCCGGACTGAAGAACGGTCGATCCCATGACGTGTGGCTGACCGAGCCGGTCCGCGCGCTGATCGCCGAGATGGGCGACGGTCCGACCGGTTTCGCGTTCTCGCCCGACGGCCGCGGCCGGCGTCCCGTCGGTGATCTCGACGGCGCGATGCGGGACGTCAGCGCGACGCTGGGCCTCGCGAAGCCGGTGCGGCCGCACGACCTGCGGCGGACCCACGGGACGACGGTCTGCGCCCTGGGGTTCGGCCGTGATGCGATGAACCGCATCCAGAACCACATCGATGGCGGCATCGGCTCGGTCTACGACAGGCACACGTACGCCGACGAGAACCGGAAGATACAGGAAGCGGTCACGGCGCACGTCATCGCGCTGGTCGGTGGCGGGCTTCCGTATACTATACGGCAAGAGACGGTTCGGAAGTAAACTGAGCGTATAAACGGTCAGCTAGGTCAGTTGTAAACTGAGCGTATAAACGGTCTGTTTAATGTAGCCGGCGTGCTTACTGGCGCCGCGCGAAGCATTATTTACATAGTGGGTCGCGACGGATTATATTACGTTCCAGCGTAAGACCTGGAGGCTCCGTTGAGCAGCGACTTCGATCCCCTCATCGACAAGACCGAGATGCTGACCCGGCTCGGCGGCATCACCTACCCCGTGGTGTGGAAGATGGTGCGCGAAGGGCGGTTCCCCCCTGGCCGCTACATCGGCGGACGGCTGTTCTGGCGGCTCTCCGAGATCGAGAACTTCATCGAGTCGCAGCCGCGGCAAGGGGAAGCGCCGCCGCCGGCGAAGCTCGTGAAAGCGACCGCGGCGTCGCCGCACAGCGGGCGGAGGAAGGGTGGAAAGAACCGCCCGCGCCCGCCCGTCCCGACGCGAGAGAAGGAGAAAATGAGCGCGTAGATACGATCGTAAGGGCAGTTGATGAAGCGCTGACCCTCTAGAGAAGCTGATCGCCCGGCGCGGGGAAAAACGCCGAGCGATCGGTAGGTCACGTCGAACCAAGAAGCGTGGCTAGACCTACCGATCCGCTCACCTGAAGTCCACCCGTTCCGCACCGGGCCTCACATCATCAGAGGAGGTTCCGTCGTGCCGCCGCCCACCGCTTCCACCGTCTTCGCTCCGCGACCTCGCCGCTACCGGCCGGACGCGCTGCTGCCAAAATACAAGCTCACGCCGCTCGACCGCGCGTTCCTTCCGACACCGGCGCCCGAACGCCTCACGATGTTTCAGGCAGCACGGCTGATGGTCGCGCTCGGCATGGCCGGAGAGGTGCGGTTCAGGATGGACGTCCGCACCGGACGCGTCACGACCGGTCGCCGCGAGCAGCGACTGCGTGACCGGAGCGACCTGTGGTGGCAGCGCATCTTAGCGGTCGACGTGTGATCGGATGATGATGACGTTTCCGATGAAACTATCCCAGGGCATAAATCTCTTCGAGAAAGGAAAGCGTGATATGGACAACGTGACGGTCGATTGGCTCGTCGCTCAGGCTCACCGCGAGCTCATCCTGGAGGGTGACCCGGCGCACATCAAAACGAGACCGGAACCAGGGGAGTCCAGCGCTATGCAAGGTCCGTGACGGGCGGCAGCAGCGAGACGGAGAGAGACGAACGGACTACCGAGACCGAGCCTACCACGGACACGGCGATGCATCAGGCGTCGCCGGGCGCGAACGGGAAGGACCATGACGGCATCGCCGGCGACATCGCCGCCGCCGTCGACTTCCTGAACCGGTTCGTGCCCGAGGGGCCGTGGGTCCTGACGGCGATCGACCCCGAGACGCGCCAGATCGAGACACGGACGTTCACGACCGACGCGCCGGCGGCGCCGGCCATCTGGATCGAGCGATGGCTCGGCGTGCGGAACATCTACTTCCAGGTCAACCGACCGAAGCGAGCGCTGTCGACGAAAGCGAAGAAGGCTGACGTGCAGTCGTCCGAGTGGCTGCACGTCGACGCCGATCCGCGGCCGGGCTACGACATCGCGACGGAGCGGGCGCGCATCCTCGCCGACCTGCGGGCGCACGACCCGCCACCGTCCGTGATCGTCGACACCGGCGGCGGCTACGGCGGCTACTGGCGGCTCACCGAGAAGGCGGACGTCCGGGGCGATCCGACGCCGATCGAGGCGCGGAACCTCCGCATCGCCCAGACGCTGGGCGGCGATCACTGCCACAACATCGACCGCATTATGCGCCTGCCGGGCACGATCAACCTGCCGGACGCGGCGAAGCAAGCGCGCGGTCGCGTGCCGGCGCTGGCGCGCGTCGTCGAGGCGGACTGGGAACGCCGCTACGCCCTCGGGACGTTCCCCGCGGCGGCGATGGACGATGGGCCGCGGAGCGATGCATCGCCCATGGGCGGCAACGGCACGGATAGCGGCAACTTCGATGCATTGCCGGACGATCTGCGGGAACTGATCGCGACTGGCGATGCCAGCCGGTGGAACGGCGACCGGTCCCGCGCGGTCTGGTTCGTCTGCTGCGCCTTGGTACGTGCCGGGTGGAGCGACGCCGACATCGCGGCGGTGATAGCCGATCCGGCGAACGGCATCAGCGCGCACGTGCTCGACCAGGGGAAGCCCGCGGCCTACGCGCTGAGGCAGGCACGCAATGCGCGGCAGGAAGTGCGCTTGCCCCCGGTCGTCGCTGAGCTGAACCGCACCTACGCCGTAGTGATCGTCGGCGGCAAGGTCGGCGTGCTGAAGGAGGGCACGACGCCGGACGGCCGCCCCGACTTCACGATCATGAGCCCCGGATCGCTGGCGCACTGGCTCGCCAACCGGACGGTCAAGATAGAGAACCGATCGGTGCCGGTGGACAAGATCTGGATGCGGCACCCGGGGCGGCGCCAGTACGAGAGCATCACCTTCGCGCCGAACCGCGAAGCGCCGGGCTGCTACAACCTGTGGCGCGGCTTCTCCGTCAGGCCGGTGCCGGGCGACTGCGCGAAGTTCCTGGCGCACGTTCGAGAGAACATCTGCCAAAGCAACGACGATCACTTCCGCTGGGTCATGGGCTGGTTCGCCGACATCGTGCAGCATCCGGACGCGAAATGCGGGACCAGCCTCGCTCTCATCGGCGAAGAGGGCACCGGCAAGACGGTGATCGGCGAGCACGTCGGGTCGCTCTTGATCGACCACTACCTGCTCGTGTCGGACCCGCGCTACATCACCGGCCGCTTCAACTCGCACGTCGTGTCGTGCCTGCTGCTGCACGCCGACGAAGCGGTGTTCGCCGGCGATCACGCCGCCGCTTCGAAGCTGAAGGACATGATCACCGGCAACTACCACATGGTCGAGTTCAAGGGTTACGAACCGCTCCGCGTGAAGAACTACGTTCGGCTGCTGTTCACCGGCAACCCGCCGTGGGTGGTCCCGGTCAGCATGGAAGGTCGGCGGTTCGCCGTGTTCGAGCTGAGCAAAGCTCACCGGCAAGATCACGCTTACTTCGCCGCCATCGCCAAGGAGATGGACAGCGGCGGTCGGGAAGCTCTGCTCCACTACCTGCTCCACTACGACCTGTCCGGCATCGACCTAAGATCCGTGCCGAAGACGGAAGCGCTGCTCGGCCAGAAGCTGGCGAGCCTGACGCCGGAGCAAGCCTGGTGGATGGACGTGCTGCAAAGTGGCGGCTTGCCGAGCGGATGCGGCGAGGCGGGCGCGACCCCGGCGAAGTTCCTGTTCAACCACTACATCCGACACGCACAGAAGATCGGCGCGCGCCGGCGGAGCATCGAGACGATCATCGGCACAAGGCTGAGGGAGTTCGCACCCGGCGTGCGGAAGGTCGAGCGGACCTACACGCTTCGGGGCGGGATGATGGAGGAGAGCGGGCCCGTGTACCAGTTCCCGCCGCTGGCGGAGTGCCGCGCCGCGTTCGCCGAGCTGCTCCACCAGGAGGTCACCTGGGGGGAGCCTGAGGAATGGGTCGAGGACCCGGTCGAGACGGGGGAGGGAGACTTCTGAGGCGGCCTAGGATAGCTTGATAGAGTGCGAACTTCCGGTTGACGCAATGGGTCGTCTCCCCCGACCTTCTCGGAAGGAGGGACTCCATGGGCCGCCTCATCTCGCTGATAGTTTACGTGATAGCTCTCCTCGGCATGGGCCGATCTGGCATACAGCCCGCGCACGCTACGCTTTTGCCCCCATGGTCTCTCAATTGTGTCGTCGCATTAGGCGAAACACTGTCGGAGTCCGATCCCCGTAACCCAACGGCACAAAGTCCCGCGCCGCAGAAGGTTTGGATTACGGAGGGCACTGGATTCTTCTATGGATTCTTAGCCGACAACGACCCCGATCAAACAAAGCGTAAGTACGAGACCTATTTAGTGACTGCACGACATGTAGTTGCTGATCATCTTGGGCAGGGCTCGGCCGACATATTCGTTCGAGTGAACTCAAAAGATCCGGCAAAGGCCGAAGGTTTTGCACTGGCATCGCATCCCGCTCCAGGGGAGGGAGGTTGGTTCTTCGCTCCGGCTGCCGAGGATATCGCGGCGATCCAGGTAAACTTTCAATTCCTTTCCTGATTACGCACTTCCCTCAGTCACGAAACGCCTGGTAGCAGGCCAGGGATTTTGTGGCATTTCATGAGGTTGTGCCGATGGCTCGTAACGTCGTGCAGTTCCAGAAGGGTCTCAGCGAGCCTGCGTTTGAACAGCAGGACGGCAGCGAAGAGCAATGCCGGACGATCGTCATTGCGTCACGCTGGCCGCATGGCTTTGAATGCCCGGCATGCGGCGGCAGGCGGTATAGTCTGGTGACGACCCGCGATCTCTACCAGTGCACCAAGTGCCGCCGGCAGACTTCGCCGATCGCCGGGACGATCTTTGCATCGACCCATCTGCCGCTGCGGTTGTGGTTTCGTGCGATCTATCATCTCACTCAGACCAAGCAGGGCATCTCCAGCATCGAACTGGGTCGTCGCCTTGGGGTGACGCAGACCACCGCCTGGAAGATCAAACACAAGCTGAAGCAGGTCATGCTCGAGCGTGATGCACGCAAGCGGCTGACCGGCAGGATTGAGATCGACGACGCCTATCTCGGCGGCGAACGCTCCGGTGGAAGGCGAGGCCGCGGGGCCCCTGGCAAAACGCCGTTCGTCGCCGCCGTCGAGACGACCACAGAGGGAAAGCCGGTTCGGCTGAAGCTGCGCCGGGTAACCAGCTTCTGTGCAACCTCGATCGCGGGGTTCGCCAAGCGCAGCCTCGATCCAAACTGCTCTGTCGTCAGCGACGGCCTTCAGTGTTTCACCAGCGTTGCCGACGCCGGCTGCGCGCACCAGGTCGTCAAGACCGGGTCAGGGCCAAAGGCGGCTCGGACGCCAGCCTTCAAATGGGTCAACACCGCCCTCGGCAACATCAAGGCCGCCATCACTGGAACTTACCGTGCCATCAACAGCAAGCATGTCCCCCGATACCTCGCTGAATTCGAATACCGCTTCAACCGACGATACGATCTGGCGACCATGATCCCGCGTCTCACATGGGCCGCCGTCCGAACCACACCAATGCCCTATCGGCTCCTGAAATTGGCTGAGGTTTATGCGTAATCAGGATTCCTTTTGGACCGGGGGCTTCAAGTGGCTTTTTTTGCAAATGATGCAGCCGTCGCTAACCGCAGCAGGCTGAAGGAACTCGAAGTGTCTGCGGGCGATGGCGTGTTCGTTCTCGGCTTTCCGATGAATTTGGCGGGCGCTCAGAGGAACTACGTTGTCGTTAGGCAAGGAAGCATAGCTAGGATAAGCAACCTTCTAGACAACACCTCTGGGACATTCATGATACAATTCCTTTGTCTTTCCAGGAAATAGCGGTGGCCCCGTGGTGCTGCGGCCGGGAGCCTGTCAGGAATCCTGTGTGAGGGGTCGGTTTCACCTGATGCCTTTACTCGACGCTGAACCTGTTGCCGAACATAATGGCGAACTGGGTCATGGCAGCGGTCCACTCGCGTTGAGCATTCTTCCACTTTCGGCTGACACCGCGCAAGGCAAGGTACAGTAGCTTTGTCGCTGCCTCGTCGTTGGGGAAGTGCCCACGGCTGCGAATGGCGGTGCGCAGAGTGCTGTTGAGGCTTTCGATTGCATTGGTTGTGTAGATGATCCGCCGCACTTCCGCGGGGAAGGCAAAGAACGGGATCACCTGGTCCCACTGACGTCGCCAAAGCGGCGCGATGGCAGGGTATTTCTTGCCCCAAGGGCCGGCCTCGAAGTCGTCCAGGGCAAGCAGCGCGGCGTCGGCTGTCGGGGCCTTATAGATCGGCTTCAGTGCCGTCACGACATGCTTGCGGTCCTGCCAGGAGACATAGGCCAGTGCGTTGCGCAGCAAGTGGACGACGCAGGTCTGCACAAGGGTTTGCGGGAACGCAGCATTGATCGCCTCGGGGAACCCCTTCAGACCGTCGACCACCGCGATCAGGATGTCCTTGACCCCGCGGTTGCGTAGCTCGTTGACGATCCGCAACCAGAACTTGGCGCCCTCGTTTGGATCGATCCACAGACCGAGCACATGTTTGCGGCCGTCGGGCGTGATGCCAAGAGCCAGGTAGGCGGCCTTGTTGGACACCGTGCCCTGGTCGCGCACCTTCACCCGGATCGCGTCGAAGAACATCACCGGGTACAGCGGCTCCAGCGGCCGCGACTGCCATTCGGCGACCTCCGCCGACACCGCATCGGTAACCGTGCTGATCAGCTGCGGCGAGACCTCCGCGCCATAGATCTCCTCCAGGTGCCCCTGGATCTCGCGTGTGCTCATGCCGCGCGCATACATCGAGATCACCTTGTCGTCGAAGTCGGGCAGACGGCGCTGGTACTTGCCGATCAGCACCGGGTCGAAGCGTGCTTCCCGGTCGCGGGGAATGGTCACTTCCACATGGCCGTCACCAGCAAGGACACGCTTGCGGGTGCTGCCGTTGCGATGGTTCTTGCCCTCGTTCGAGGCGCGGTCCTCGGTGAGGTGCTGATCAAACTCCGCCGCCATCATCCGGTTCAGCAGAGCCTTCTTGAGCTCTCCCAGCAGCCCGTCCGGGCGCATCACAGATGCAGGGTCCTGCCCCGCAAGCAACTCGTCGATAAGCTCGCTTCGTATCGTCATGGGTCCATCCTAAGCCCTTCAACGGGCCTCAATGTGACCCCTCACACAAGATTCCTGACAGGCCTGCGGCCGGACGCGATGTCAATCGCCGGCACAAAAAGCCAAACAAACGCCTATTTGGTTGGCGTCGTTGTCGGCTACGAACCGTATAACGACGTCGCCGTTAGCCTCCAGACCAAGCAGCCTCGGGTGATGTTCCAGGAAAACTCTGGATTGGCAGATGTGTTGCCGCTCGATGATGTAGATGACGCGATCAATAAATGGCGCGCTACACGATCGGCTGCGGCTCCGGCCACACCCAGTCAAACAACCAAATAGGATTGTGCCTATGGGGGGCGCAGTGGCGACACCCGTACCTCCCGGACCTACCTATACCTCTTCGAGCAAATTACCTACGCGATCGGGTTCGTCTCCGTGCCCCAATGGGGGCACCTCGCCCGAACGATACCCCCTCCTCCTAGTGTACCGACTTTAACGCTTGTCTCCCACGGGCCACCTTTTTGAGGATTGTGGTGGCGGAAGCGGTCCAGATGAAAGGTTTGGGATCGGCATTGTGGTTTTCGAGGTATTCCTGGATGGCGGCTTCGAGTTGCGTGACGCTCTTGAACGCGCCGCAGCGGATGCGGTCCTCGGTGATCAGGCCGAAGAAGCGCTCGACCTGATTGAGCCAGGACGCCGAAGTCGGCGTGAAGTGCATATGGAACCGCTTGTGCCGCTTGAGCCAGACCCGGACGCTGGCATGCTTGTGTGTGGCGTAGTTGTCGGCGATCAAGTGCACATCAAGGTGCTTCGGCGTCTCGGCTTCGATGCGGCGCAAGAACCTGAGCCATTCCTGATGGCGATGTCGCTGCATACACTGGCCGATCACTCTGCCGGTGGCGACATCGAGTGCTGCGAACAACGTCGTTGTCCCGTGGCGTTTGTAGTCGTGCGTCATAGTGCCGCATCGGCCTTTCTTGATCGGCAAGCCGGGCTGCGTACGGTCCAGCGCCTGGATCTGGCTTTTTTCGTCGACCGAGAACACCAATGCCTTGTCCGGCGGGTCGAGATAGAGGCCGACAATATCCTGTACTTTCTCGACGAAGCGCTTGTCATTCGACAGCTTGAAAGTCTTCACCAGATGCGGCTTGAGTTCGTGGGCCTTCCAGATGCGCTGCACGCTGGTGTAACTGAGGTCAGTCGCGCGCGCCATCTTGCGGATGCTCCAGTGGGTGCCTGCCACCGGCTTCTCATGCAAGGTCTTATGCACGACCCGCTCGATCGTCTCGGCGCTCAGTGGCGGCTTGCGCCCAGGTCGCGTCGCATCTCGGCGCAGCCCGACGAGGCCTTCCGCAAGGAAGCGCTCCTGCCAGCGCCAAACCGTCAACTTGCTCTTACCCACCGATCGCGCGGTGGCCATCACCCCCACACGGTCAGCCGACAGCAACACGATCCGGCTCCGCCAAACCAGCTTCTGCGGCGTATTTCGTGCCGAAATCCAACCTTCCACCGTCGCCCGATCCGCAGGAGACAGCCAGATGCATGCCGAAGTCCTCTTCATGCCACCAGAGTCGCACGCCGCTGCGTCCGTGGGAATCTTTCGTTAGGATCGGAACACTAGGTAAGGTAGGTACGGGAGGTACGGGAAGGTGGCGGTTTCGGCCGGGTTTGGGGTTCGTTCGTCCCCTTTGGGGAACGGTCGGGGTCGGGGAGGTAGGGGGCGACGGTTCGGCGAATTGATCCGATGTCACACTGCGACATGCTTCCCGTCCGGCAATACTTCCGTTGGTCTGTCGACCGTCGCGCCGGTCCGATAATCGACCGTTAACCCGCCGCCGCCATCGAAGCCCGCGCTCCGGGCGGATCGTGCGCCTCGCGCCGGTCGCCGAGGTAACATAGGGGTAATCGGATCCTGTACGCGCCGCCCGGTCCGGTCGTATCGTTACGCAGTTCTATTTCGCATTACGTCAACCGCGCCGCGGAGGGCGATCACGCGTGTCTCTGACCTTCGAGCCTGAGTCGCCGACATCGCCCCACGACATGCGGAAATGGGCGCCGCGCCCGAACCGCCACAAGGCGGGGCAGGACGCGAAGCGGTTCCGCGCCGGCCTGTTCGACTACGTCGGTGGCGATCCGTCGATGCCCGTTCGCGCCCTGATCGACCGCGCCGTACGGACCAAGCATCAGCTCGACGTCATGGACAAGGAGTACATGAAGGCCGGCCTGGTGATGTCGTACCACAACGCGCGAGTCTACTCGGCGCTCAACAACAGCCTGGTGCGGATCATGCGCGAGCTGAAGACGCACAAAGCGCCCGAACCGCCCGCGCCGATCCCGCCGACCGCCTTAGCCGCGTATCTCGCCGCTCATGCGACCCTAGACGGCGCGCACGCCGTCCCCCGTCCGGTAACGGCGCCCGACGCGACCGCGTCCTCAGCGCCTCCTGAGGACGACGTGGCGTGATCGACGACGGCACCCTGACCGACGTCGATCTGAGACGCGAGATCGCCGTGTTCGCGCACCTCGCCAAGCACGTCCTCGCAGGTCCATCCCCTGCCGTCGGCGCCGCGGCCCGGAACCGCCCGATCATCAGCGCCGCCGCCACCGAGGCGGACGCGCTCCTCGCCACCGACCCGTTCGACCGCGCCCGCGCCATCGCGTTCATCTCCCGCCTCGCCACCGCCCTCGCACCCGCGCCGTGATCGCGCCGCCAATCACCGCGCTCTTTGACGATCCGAACCTGCTCGGCGCGTGGTTCGCCGGCGCGTCATGGGACGCCTGGCGCGCGATCCTCAAGGGCGCATTCGCCCAGCCGATGACCGACGCCGAGATCGCGACGTTCCGATCCCTGTGCGCCCGCGATCCTCCGCGCCACCGCGTGAAAGAGCTCTGGGTGCTCGCCGGTCGCCGCGCCGGCAAAGACTCCGTCGCATCTCTCATCGCGTGCTACGCCGGCGCGTTCGTGAACTACCATCAGTGGCTGCGACCCGGCGAGCGGGCGGCCGTGATGTGTCTGGCGGTCGATCGCCAGCAGGCGGCCATCGTTCACAAGTACACCGCTGCGTACTTCAGCCGGAATGCGCTCCTCGCCCCTCTGGTCGAGCGCGAGACTGGAACCGGCGTCGAGCTCAGCACCGGCGCCGAGATCATCATCGCGACGTCGGACTACAGGTCCGTGCGCGGCCGAAGCATCGCGTGCGCCATCTTCGATGAAGTGTGCTTCTGGGCCGACGATCGAAGCGTCAGCCCCGACGTTGAAACATACAACGCGATAGTCCCCGGCACGGTCACGCTCCCCGGTTCGATGATCGTCGGCATCTCCACCGTGTATGCCAAGCGTGGCCTCGCCTACAGCAAGTGGCGAAGATACTACGGCAAGGACGAGGACGACGTCCTCGTGGTCCAGGCGAAGACGACCGATCTCAACCCGACCGTGCCTGAGTCCGTCATCAAAGCCGCACTCGACGCCGACCCCGCCCGCGGCGCCGCGGAATGGATGAGCGTGTGGCGAACCGACATTGAGAGCTACATCGGCCAGGACGTCATCGACCGGTGCACCGCGGTCGGCCGCTTCGAGCTGCCACCGCTCCGCGCGAACGCGATGGCGGGCGGCTACGCCGGCTTCGTCGACCCGTCCGGCGGATCGTCCGACAGCATGACCCTCGCGATCGCGCACGCCGAGGGCGACCTGATCGTCCTCGACGCCATCCGCGAGGAGCGCCCACCGTTCTCGCCCGAGGACGTGGCGCGCCGCTTCTCCGACCTGCTCTTGTCCTACGACGTCACGACCGTCACCGGCGACAGGTACGGTGGCGAGTGGCCGCGCGAGCGCTTCGCCGCGCACGGCGTGGCGTACGAGCCGTCCGAGAAGACGAAATCAGAGCTGTATCAGGAGTGTCTCCCCCTGCTGACCGCGCGCCGCGTCGAGCTCCTCGATCACCCGAGGCTCGCCGCTCAGTTCGTTGGGCTGGAGCGCCGCACCGCCCGCGGCGGTCGTGACTTTATCGACCACATGCCCGGTGCGCACGATGACTTAGCGAACGTCGCCGCCGGCGCCCTCGTCGCCGTGGCGTCCGGCGTTCACTCGCTCGCGATGTGGGCCAGGCTGTAGATACATGTAGGAGTACGCACAGATGCGGATACGCTTCCACGACATCGACGGCCGCCGCACCACGCCTTTCCGCATCGGTGACGCCCAGGGTGCACCGTGGGAAGGCGCCCCGCCCGAGCGGTCCGGCGCCTCCCGCACCCCATCGCCGCGATCCTCTCCGTCCGGCAGCCCGACCGGCGACCCCGACACGACCACCGAAGGCGGCACGTCCCGCGGCGGCCTCCGCACCGATCTGGTCGGCTCGTGGCCAACCGAGGGCGCACAGCGCGTTCACTACCTCGCGCACATCCGCGACGCCGTCGTGGTGATGGAGCGCGACGTCGCGAGCGACGCCGCTGATCGTGAGGTCGCCCGCTTCCCATCGAGCGCTGACTTCTTACTTCGCGTTCGACGATACGGGAACGGAGTGGAGACTGTGGCGGGTCGACCGCCCGTCCCTGGCCGCGTCCGCGTCGAACGGCGAGACCCCCCGCGCGGGTCCGACCGGTCGGCCGATCCCGGCGACGATGGACGCCCGGCGTCCGGGCCTCGCCGCCGGCCGCGCCGCGTCCGCGCGCATCGCCGCCGGCCTGAAGCCGGTGCAGGCGATCAACGCGGCGAACCGGAAGGTCTGGGGATGACCGACGTCGTTCAGCCGGTCCCGTCGATCGACGCTCTCCCCGCTTGGCGGCGCAACCCCCTGTATCGCGACGCTGGCCTCAGCCCTGAGTTCGATCGCTCTTCTTGACGCGTCGGCCGTCGAGGAGGCCGCGTTCGCCGAGCGATTGCGCGCGCGTTCGGCCGAGGCGCGCGCTCGGACCGACGCCGCGAACGCGGAGGCCGAGCGACGCGCTGCGGAGCACCGTCGTGTCGATCGAATGTCGGAGGAGGCTCTGCGCGCCGAGCTGGCGTCCGCGATCGACGCCCTGGTGCGTCACGAGCGGTGCGTGAGCGTCGCCGCCGAAGCCCTCGCCGCCGGCGAGAGCTGCCTCGCCGCGGCCGAGGCCGACCTCACCGGTTTCGCCGACCTCGCGCAACGTGAGACCGAGTGGACCGTCGCTCAGGTCCGGCGCGGCCACCGCGACGACCCGCCGCCGGAGATGATGGAGCGCCGGGTCGAGAGAGTCCGCGCCGGCGACGAGGTCGAGAGGTGCTCGCGCGCCGTCACGATGCTGTCGGATGAAGTGTGGTGCGCGCGACAGGATCGCGACGCCGCGACCGACGCCCGCGACCGGGCGGCCGTCGCGATCATCAGCCGGCACGCGGACGACCTCGCCGACCGCGTCGAGGAAGCCTTGGCCCGCGTGTTCGAAGCCCGTGGCGAGCTTCTCAGCATGACCGGCGCGTTCCTCCCCCTGGGCGGCCACGTCACGGCGTTGCCGGTGTCGGACAAGGTTAGGGTATCGCTCAGGCGCGCCGCCGATCGCCCCCCGGTCGATGAGGCCGTGAAGCGCAGGACCGCCGCGTGGTTCGAGCGGCTGAAGTCCGACCCATCGGCGGAACCGTGACGCAGGTCGCGGCCTTCACCCGCGAAGCCTTTGCCGAAGCGTGGCCCGCCCTGCCGCCGGCGTTCGTCCCGGCCGAGCATCGCGGCCTCGCGCGCGAGGTCATGCGCCGGGCGGAGGAAGCCGACGGACCGTACATCGCCGCAGTGAAGGCGATCGTCGCGCCGATCGAGGCGCGGCTCGCCCGCAAGCCCACCGTGCGCGAGGCGATGGCGGTCGACGCCGTCCGCGCGTGGTCGGCGATCCCGCATCCGTTTCGGCTCGCATTCAGTGCCGACGCGACGAAGCGCGGCGCGCTCCTGGTCGAGGACGTGGTGATCGGCGCGATGATCGAGCGAAAGAGTAGCTGGACCGAGTGGGAGAACGGCGTCGCCGTCATCCTGACGCGGCTCGAAACCGGCGGCGGCGCGGGCGCGACGATGACCGCCCGACCGATCGCGACGCTGTCCCTGTTCGCCCTGTCGCGCTGGTTCCAGCGGAGTGGCACGCGCTTGATCGAGGACCTCCTGGACGACGTGCGGTAGGCGGCGACCGGCAGGGCCGCGCCGGAAGTTAAAGGCTTCCGCGTCGCGTGTCGCCGCGGCGCCTGGCTCGGGCACGACGGCAGCGGCACGGCGCGCGACGGGACGCGCTTCAGGGTCAGAGCGATCAGGAGCTTCGTCGAGTAGCGCGCGCGATGCGTGGCTTCCTCTCGAAGCCTGTCTCTGAATGATGCGGAACGTTCGCTTGCGACCCAGGTCCGGCCTGCCAGGCGATCCGGGAACCGGACATTAGGCATGGCAAGCGCGCGTATCTTCCAGCATCTGCGTGTCGGTCGTGAGGAATACGGAATTGGATACATCGGCGCCAATGGGCCGCTTAGGGTGGCGTTGCTGCCGATCTGCTTGCGGGCCAGGATGCGTCGAGATCGGACATTTCGGCTCAACAGTCTATACGTGAATGATCTCTTCCGCTTGTGATTTGAAGCGGCCGATCATCCTCGGAATTTCGGGATCAAGGTATTCCTCACGGGCCTTTTCGAGCTGTCCAATGGCCTCATCGAACGCATCCCATTGGCCCGACATCCTGAGGATTTCGAGGCCCGCGCTACATTGGACCGCATGAAGACCACGGTCCGCAGGCCATCTCGACAAACCGCCGCTGGCAATGCTGATAGCTTCCCGCAGTATCGAGACGCGGTCTTCCAGCATCAGGCCGGAAACGCTTTTTGCCCGTTCAATCTGCACCTGTGCCTTGAATTGGATAATCGGCGCGTCGCGTCGTAAATCCTTTTCGAATATGCGTATCTCGTTAGATGCGCGTTCGAGTTCACCGGCTGTAATCAGGTTGTGGATCAGGCGGTGTCGAGGAACCCGCTGGCTTGGAGCCACTGACATGAGTTTGCGGTAGAGGTGATTCTGTCGGTCCATGTCCGATATGCGCCCGATGCCGTCATGGATGTCGCATAGCTCATCGACGGTCAGCCGCTCGATTTCGTAGGACGGGTTAATGTACTCAATCACCTTATTGTAGAGGTCAAATAGGTCGTCTTGGGTATTGTACTTGTATTTGAGGATGATACCCGAAATCACCGGATGTCGCCCCCGCCAGACATAGATTCCATCATCTTCACTCACCGTGCGCTCAACAATGGTACCAGCCAGACGTGTTACGATCGACTGAATGAAGTCTGCTCTAATGCCGAGCAGCCGCATGACAAGTTGGCGATGCACGCGGATGCGTGATGCCTCCATCGCGGCGACGACACGATAGATGTCCTGAAGGTCCGAATCCATATCGCCAAAGTCAGTGAGGATAATATCGTCGAGGCTATCGAAGCCGAAAATGTTCTTGAGACATACGAACATGTCCGAACGGCACCGTTCGGAGAGGCGGCGAAGCTTGTCTTGTCGAGAAAACCCAGAAAATGCAGCCTCAACCAAAGCCGAGATTTCTCGCTTCCGATCGAAGAGGTCCAGCAACGAATTGATCTCGTTATAGGAAAGCCGTTGTATCGTATATTCGATACCAATTCGATAGACGTTTGGTGTCTTAGTCCGTACGTGCCAATGGGCTGGCGAGGATACCAAGAGAAGCCGCAAATATGGAGGTGACCCTGACGTCTCTATCGCATCGATCAGCTTGTCAAGGTGCCGCAAGTGAATGTGGGCGTCATCCACAAAAAGAACCGCATCGACCTTCTTCCGAGCACACTCGGCCGCAACCTTGACCCATGCTTCTCCATCAAATCGATAGTCAGACCTATGTTCCCAGCATTTGAACCCGCGTCTTGAGAGGGCCAACACGATCTGCCGTCCCAGTGTGCTCTTGCCAAACCCGGCGGGACCGAGAACGTACGCTAGGGGCTTTTCCTTCCCAGCAAGCTGTGTCTCGACAACTGCGGTGAGGTCGCGGGCGAACGTAAGTTCGTCTTCGATATCGGCGTATTGAGCCGGCCCCCCGTTGAAGAGGTTTATCGGATCCGGGGTTTCCGCGTGGAGACTATGGTTCGCGTCGATAGTGATTGGTCTAAGTTGGGGCGCGATATCCAGCTCATCGCCACGGTCCGCATAGACAGTATGATGGGAAGGCGCAGCCACACTAAGTGCAAGAAAGAATTCGTCGATGCCGCCAAAGCAGACGCTATATCCCTTTTGTTCCAGAAGAGCGGCACGATTAGGATCGCGATTGTAGACGAGGGCATAGAGCTTGCCCGCTGCTCCCGCGCTTCGTTTCCGGCGTGCCGCTTCGTTGAGGACGGTGTTTAGATCGGGGTCGGAGAGTGAGTGCCCAATCACAACCACATCGTTACGGCTGGTCTCGTGAATGATGCGGTCAAAGACTTGCTCACGGTATTGTGTCGCGTTGTCATAGTCCTCATTAGTCAAAATCATGCTGGACCTGTGACCCGTCGATCGATCCTGCCCAAGCGTGCCATGAACCTCATAAAGATTAGGCGCGTTGTTATCGTCACCAAAGTCGTAATTGGATGCCTTCACATTCAAAGGTCTGCTTGAGCGCTGATACGACTTTTCGATCAGATCGTCATAGTTCGTGGTGACGATATCCTTCCAGTCGTAGAGGGGCAGGTTCAGAAGTCCCCGGGTCGGCGTCAAATTGCGAAGCCTGCTACCGACGAACTGGATCAACTCCCGACGAGGACGTCTGATCTCGACGAGGGTGGTGATTTCAGCGAGCGACAGCGTGCTGTCGTAGTCGACGCCGAACTGCTCGCAGATCGCTTTTGACAGCTCCGGGGTGCTCGCAGCGCCCGACGGAATTGACGAACCAGACCCAAACAAGAGAATGGTCCGGCTTGGCTGAAGGTCCCGGCACAACACCTGAAGATCGATCGGCATACCTCTGTTTCTCCTGCCTCAAAGGCGCCCGATCGTGTTTCCCGGCGCGTAGCGCTTTGCCTGGAGGTAGACGCGATCGAGGCCGAGCTGATCTTTGTGGATGACGCTCAGGGGAGGTCTTGGCCAGTGGACCCGGCTCGCGATGACGGTTCCGCTAGGTATCCGTCTCTCGCGCTCCTGCTGGGTGAGGCCGAGGTCATCGGCGATGCGGGCTACGAGGTCCCGCATGACCCAGCCCTTCTCCTCGCAATGGCGAAGCACCGGAAGCATCAAGGTTTGAAGGGTTGGGATCGGCATGGCGTCCTCCTCCGCCGCTTCTTGGACCAGCCGTAACGTGAAGCGGGAGACCTGTCTAAAAGAAGCGTGGCGAGCGGTGAATGACATAGATCAACGAATTACGAACGCGCGCTATCGCCGCGCCACCGCGTCTCCGAATGAGGAGATTGAGAAAGCCCGCACAATCGGAGTGGGAGTCCTAGCCGCAAGCACGACGCTTACCGATGGACCAGCACCGGGATCTTGGAGTGCGTGAGCACCTTGACCGTCTCGCTTCCAAGGACGATCGCGGCGACGCCGCGACGGCCGTGCGAGGCCATGACGATGAGGTCGCACCCTTTCGACTCCGCGGTGTCGATGATCGCCCGGTAGGGATGCTCGTGGTTGAGGTGGATCAGCCCACACACGACGCCTAGCTCTTTCGCCGCGTGGGCGACGGCGTCAAGAGTTCCTATCGGCATTCTCCTGCATGCGCGCTTCGTACTGAGCGCGCGTGTCCTCCAGCATCTGCGGGTCGGTCGTGAGCATGTGAAACGGTGGCAGGACCGTCAGCGCGGTGACTCTGGCGCCGATCCTTTTGGCCAAGGCGACGCCGTGCTGGACAGCCTTCGAGGAGAGCTCCGACCCGTCCGTTGGTATCAGGATGTTGGTGTACATCGACCTTCTCCCTGGTGACGGCCTTCTTGCCGTGTTTTACCGGGAAGGTGCCGAGAGGTGGATGACATAGATCAACCAGTCAGCACGCGTGCCGCGTCTACGGCGGGAACTCGTACGCGCTATCTACTAGGCCGACCGGTTCAGCAGCTCGGGCAGCTTCGCGATGTTCGCCGCGATCCGCCGGGCCTCGTGACCGACAGCGCCCGCGATCCCACGCCCGCGGCGCGTCGGCGCCGTAAGTGAAGGCGACCGACAGGCCGGTCGCGTCCTTCACGCGCCAGCCGCCGGCCGTGCGCTCGATCGTCCAAGGCGGCGGGAAGCGGCAGGGCATGGGTGAGAACGTAACTAGAACGCGTCCGCGCGGCAAGGCCGAACCGGTCGGCGCGGGACGGTTCGCACCGGTTGTTGAACGAAACGGAGTCGCAACCGACGCGCCGCGAGACTACCTCTGAATTGTCGGTGCGGAGGAGGTGTCATGCCGCGTCAGCTAACACGTGCAGTCGCCGCGCTCGGCGTCGCGCTGGCGCTGTCCGCCTGCACCGATCCGTACGATCCGGGGCAGCGCGCCCTGGCCGGCGGAGCGATCGGCGCGGGCGCGGGCGCGGCTATCGGCGGTGCCGCCGCCGGCTGGCACGGAGCCGCGATAGGAGCGTTAGCCGGCGGCGCCGTCGGCGCCGTCACCGGAGCGGTGACCACGCCTCACCCGCCCCCGCCACGTTACTCACCGCCTCCGCCGCCACCACCACGCGGCTACTATCCGTCGCCGCAGGTACCTGACTGACCGCGATCCGCGCCAACCACCGACGATGCGATGCGGACCGCCCGTCGCCTCTGGATCGCGAACATCCCCACCTTCGGGTGCCTCAACGTCTGCCCGACGCAGATCTCGCCTGTCGACCGCCGAGACGCGCGCCGTCTGCGCGACCGATGACCCGGCGCGCTGGTCGGTCCAGGGGGGACCACCGGCCGTCGCCGCGGTCCGCTTCACACTGGTCTGCGACCCGGCGACCCTGGACGTCGCGACCAGATTGCTAAGCCTGACGCCGGTCCCCGGCGGTCGCCGCGTGGTTCGCCCGGCGCGCCGATGCGGACTTCTGCATTTCCGGGGCGCCACTGCCTCAGCACGCCGCGATGCTGAGCCTGCTGGTGTCTATGGTCGCCCAGCGGCACGACGTCGACGCGGACGAGGTGCTGGCCGTAATGGCGAAGTTCGAGTGCGAGGCGATGCCGCCGATGCCTAACTGACGCTGAAGCCGGAACGATCGGGGGCGGGACCGCCGCCGCCGGCGGATGTGGGGTGCAGCCCGGCCAGGGGATTACCTGGCCGGGCCAAAAACGTGTAGTTACTTTCGACGTGTGACGATCGAGATGGACACCGTGACGCGTACAGCCACGCTGATCCACAACAGTGGGATGATCCACTGCATACGATGACTCCGCAAACCGAGGAGAGCTTTGCGACTAGAGAGACCCCGATCACGCTCGTCTTCTAGTTGGCCCTCTCAGGCCAGAGCCTTGCCTTACCGCGACAGACGATCGCGCTTTGCGCTCGTCACCTCGCGATCATTGGACCGGGTCGATCGCTGAGGGTTTCGGCTAAAGTAGTGGGTCCTGCGGGCAATTGGAAGAGGCTTCGACGCTCCGCCGACCCGCCCGGCCCTCGGTCCCCGCGGCCGGGGGGGTCCGCGCATACACGTTCGTGTATGCAATCGCGTTTACATCTGACCACACTGGCGATACTAACGTTGCGTTTCCAGAAGGAGCGCAACCGAATGCTACGAATGTCAGTCGAGGTCACGATCGACGCCGTCGAACTGCCGACGCTGGCCGCCCTGTATCGGTTCAACGTGCGGACGATGCACGTCACGACCCGCGGACCGGGCGGCGGCAATCCCGAGCTCACCCTGACCTTCGGCGCCGAAGACGCCGCGCGCCGGTTCGTCGAAGAGTGGCTGGAGGGCGGCGCCCCGACGCGGGACGGGTGACCTTTACCGCCTGGATCGGCGGACGGCGCCTAGCGCGGCCTCATGGGCGACCATGGGGGCGCTTCCGCGTCCGGGGTTCCCGATCCGTCCCGGCGCGCGAACGATAAGCGTTCCCGTTCCGGTCCCCTCCCTCTGATACCTCGATGTTACCTCGATCACTTCGTTCTCCCCCGAAGCCGAACGATCTCAGGGGCTTGCGGGCGCATCCGGGTTAATGCGGACTTAACAGCGAGGCGAGAACCGCTCCGGCCAGGCAGGGCCGCCTGGGTTCCTCGT
>CAVPTU010000001.1:0-9448 GCA_963708565.1 uncultured Alphaproteobacteria bacterium | reverse complement strand
GGCGGCCGGTCAGAAGCCGCGCGGGGAACCATCGCAGCGGCAACTGCGTGTGGCGGAGGAGATCCGCCACGTGCTTGCCGGTCTGTTCGAACGAAGGGACTTCCGCGATCCGGAACTGGCCGAGGCGCAGGTCACGGTGACCGAGGTGCGCCTTGGGCCCGATCTGAAGCATGCCGTCGTCTTCGTGTCGCGGCTCGGACGCACGGACATCGGCGCGCTGCTGCCGGCCCTGAAGCGGGCGGCACCGTTCCTGCGCAGTCAGGTGGCGCGCGCGCTGAGCCTGCGATTCGCGCCGGAACTCTCGTTTCAGCCGGACCATGCCTTGGAGCATGCCGTGGAGATCGACCGGCTGCTGCATCGGCCGGAAGTGGCGCGCGACCTCGACTGAGTTCCGGTTCACCTTGAGCTGCCGCGCGGCTGAAGCGTGATGACCGAAGGCGGAATTGCCGGAGGTCTGAATCACGCGATCAAACAAAGAGCAAGCACGGGATGAGCGCGCCCTTGAGCGTTCATCCCGCGCCAGAGCGTGATGACCGAAGGCGGAATTGCCGGAGGTCTGAATCACGCGATCAAACAAAGAGCAAGCACGGGATGAGCGCGCCCTTGAGCGTTCATCCCGCGCCAGAGCGCGATGACCGAAGGCGGAATTGCCGGAGGTCTGAATCACGCGATCAAGCAAAGAGATAGCACGGGATGAGCGCGCCTTTGAGCGTTCATCCCGCGCTGGGTGGTTTGACCCGCTGGCGATCCCGCATTCATCTGCGCGCTCGCCACGGAGCATCCCGCGTTGCGCATCGAAGCATGGTTGGTCTCGTACGGTCTGCTGGGGCTGACGCAGAACGGGCTGGTGCCGGTGCTGATGCCACTGGTGGCTCCGCATGGTGGGGCTGCCGGCCTCACCTATGCCGCCTTCTCGCTGCTGGGCCTGTTCGCCCCCGGCTTGGGCACTTGGGCCGATCACACCGGCCGGCACCGGGATCTGCTGATCTGGGGCTCGCTCGGCGCGGGCGTCCTGCTGCTGCTGTTCGGCGCGGCGGGCGCCTGGTCGCAGATCGTGCTTTCGGCCGGCGCCGGACTGGGCGTCATGGCCACGACCACCGCCGGCAATGTGCTCGCCATCCAGGGGTTTCCGGAAGCCGAGTGGGACTTGCGCGTGGCGTTGCTGCAACGCTACATCAGTGCCGGTCAGGTGATCGGTCTGGTCGCGGCCGGGCTGCTCGCCCGCCGCCATCCTGGCGATGGTTTCGTGTTTGCCGGTGCGGCATTGCTGGTCGCGGGCGCGCTGGCATTTGTATCGGCGCCCGGCCGCGTGCGGCGCGATCCGGACGAAAAGCCCGCGCCCCGGCCGATGGTGGGCGGCGACGCCGGCGTGTCGGGGCCGCATCACCGCGGCCATCACGTTTCCTGGCAGGAACTCCGCGAGTATCTCAGCGTGATCAATCGTCCCCTGCGGCGGTTCCTGCTGGTCTGGCTGATCGCCTACCCTGCGATGAACGGTTTCGCCACGCTGTTCCCGGTGGCCATGACCCGCGAGTTCGGCATGGACCCGATCATGCCGTCGATCGCCTATGCGGTGGGTGTCGCCGCCAGCCTGCTGATCTATGCGCGCGTCGGGGCGGTGACGCACAGGATCGGCGGCGAGCGCATGCTGATGGCCGGGTTCGGTGCGCGATTTGCGCTGCTTGGCGTCCTCGTCGTCGCTGGACTGGTGCGACCGGGTCGATGGGCTGGCTGGTTCTGGTCAGGGTTCGCGCTGATCCAGTTCGTCTGGCCCCTGCTTGCGGTCGCCGCCAATTCCCTGTCGGTGCGGCTGGCGCCGACGGCACGCGGCGAGAGTGTCGGCCTGTTCAACGCTGCGACCTTGCTGGCCGCTTCGGTCGGTTCGGCGCTGGCGGGGGTCATCTTCAGCGCCGCCGGGTTCACCGGGCTGACCGCGGTCACCTTCGTCGCTGTCGCAGTTGCGTTGGCGCTGATCATGGTGTGGTTGGTGCGGCGGGAGAGCTAGCTCATGAAAGGGACACGGATCGGCGCATTTCTGAGGCCACCGGTCGGCAGCGCGATCCCCAAGAAACCGGCCGCACTGAGCTACGGACTTGAAGGAACGGCCGCCCGCGGTGGTCACCTGGGTCAGCGCGCTCCAGCATGTCGGTGTGTGTTCGATCTTCATGGTCTATCCGCTGATCATCGCGCGCCAGGCCGCACTGCGGCCGGCGCAGATCACCAACATCCTGCAACTTGGCTTTGTGGTCCTGGCGATCGCGGCGCTGCTTCAGGCACTCCCGCGCGGACCGGTCGGCAGCCGCCTGCTGGCACCGACGATCTTCACCGGCGTTTATCTCGCGCCTTCCCTGCTTGCCGTTAAGGCCGGCGGGCTGCCGCTGGTGTGGGGCATGACGATCTTCGCCGGCATCGTCGAGATGGCGCTGTCAAGCGTCTGGTCGCGCATGCGTCCCTTCATTCCGCCGGAATCGGCTGGCCTCGTGGTCTTTCTCGTCGGTGCCATCGTCGGGCTCGCCGCATTGCGCGTGCTGCTCGAGGGCAGTCCATCCGGCATGCTCCCCGCGCGCGAGGGTCTCGTCACGGCCTGCGCCCTGGCCGCGATGGCCGCGCTCAACATCTGGAGCAAGGGCCGGCTGAAGCTGTTCTGCATCCTGATCGGGATGGTCGTGGGATACGCCGCCTCCACCGCGGCCGGCCTGCTGACGAGCAATGACCTCAGCGAAGTGCTGTACCGTCCGCTTATCGCTTTTCCCCGCGTCTCCGGGCTCTCCTGGGCGTTCAGTTGGTCACTCGCGGTGCCGTTCGCGGTTACCGGGCTCGCGGCGGCGATGAACGCGACCGCGGTGGTGACGACCTATCAGCGGCTGACGGACGCCGATTGGGTGCGTCCCGACATGACCTCGATCGGACGCGGCGTATTCGGCGACGGGATCGCCGCGACGGTTGCGGGGCTGCTGGGGACCTGCGGTCCTTCGATATCGAGCGCGAATGTCGGCCTGGTTGCCGCGACCGGGGTCGCCAGCCGCGTGATCGCGTTCGCGGTCGCGGCACTTCTCGCCGTCGCCGCGTTGCAGCCCACGTTCATCGGCGTGCTCACGATCATGCCCCGCCCGGTGATGGCCGCGACGATGCTGTTCACCGCTGTCTTCATCATGATCAGCGGCGTGCAGATCATCTCGACGCGGGTGCTCGACGGCCGCCGCACGCTCGTCATCGGCATGGGAATGATGGCGTTCTTCGTTGTCTCGGTGTATCCGGCGGCGTTCACCGGCGCCCCGCTTTGGGCGCAGCCCCTGGTGACCTCGCCGCTGGTCCTGGCGACCCTGGTCGCGCTCTCGCTCAATCTGCTGTTCCGGATCGGCATTCGCCGAAAGGTGGCGGCGACCGTCGATCCCGACGCGCCCGACATAGCGGGGATTTCCAACTTCATCGAACGCAACGCCGGCATCTGGGGTGCGCGGCGGGACGTCACCAACCGGGTCGAATTCGCCGTCCAGCAGACCATCGAGGCAATCATCAACTCGTGCGACGCCAAGGGCCCGATCAGGCTCGACATCAGCTACGATGAATTCGTGGTCGATGCGGTCGTGACCTATGCCGGCGCGCCATTGGAATTCCCCAGCCAGCCACCGACCAGGGAGGAGATCTTGGAGACCGACGAGGGACATCGCCGCCTCGCCGGCTACCTGATCCGGCGCTACGCGGACCGGATGGAAGCGACCGCGGGCAACGGCCAGACCGTGGTGCATCTTCGCTTCGACCACTGAGCGATCAAGGCGTGTGGCAACAGCACGTGATCGACGACCTGGATCACATCGTTTTCCTTGTTCCTTGCGCGGCAGTCGGTGGCCGCCGCCTGCTAGACCCTTTCGCGGCTTGTTAAGCCGCGTCGGCGATACTGCTGGTTATGCGCCGGCTGGTGTGTCTGGATGGGTTGCGTGGCGTGCTGGCGTTCTACGTCATGCTCAGCCACACGCTGCCGTTCGCCCCGCTGCCGCACTGGCTGCACTGGATGTTCCAGCACGGGGGCGCCGCCGTGGACGTGTTCTTCGTCCTCAGCGGGCTGGTGATCGTGCAGTCGCTGGCAAGCTTCGAATACCGACCCCTGCCGTTCCTGATCGCCCGCGTCGCGCGCATCTATCCGGTGTTCCTGGTGGTGTTCGCCTTTGCGGTGGCGGTGCAGCCGATGGCGACCTCATTCGAGGACATGGCCTGGATCGGACCGGACAGCGGTGCTCGATACCTCTGGGCAGGCGGCTGGCCGCCCAACTGGGGCATCGGCATCGCCACCCATCTGACCATGACACACGGGCTCTTTCCGGACGGCGTGCTGCCCGGTGCATGGGTGGCCTTCCTCGGGACGGGTTGGAGCCTCTCGACCGAGTGGCAATTCTATGTGCTGGCGCTGCTGCTCGGCCGCAGGCTCGGCCTGGTCCGGATGACCGCGCTATTTCTGTCGCTCGCGGCCGCCGCGCTCGTCTGGCGGGCGGCGATGCCGGAGACATGGCAGTTCAGCCGCGCCTTCCTGCCCAACAAGGCACAGTATTTCGCCCTCGGCGTCGTCAGCGCGATCGTGGTTCGCGAGGGGCCGGGCGGGGTGAGGACTTACCTGACGGCACTGGCCTGCGTGCTCGCGCTGTGCCTCGTGCAGGGCGGGGTCGACAAGCTGCTGCCGCCCCTGATCTGGACGGCGTGCCTTGCCGCGCAGCTTTGGTCGTCTCCGCAGCGCGCTGGGCAGCCATGGGCCCGGGTGCTCGCGTTCGCAGAGCGGACGATGGAGTGGCTGGCCGCGCTGCTGCAGTCGCCGCCGCTCGTCTGGCTCGGGGCTGTCTCGTATTGCGTCTACCTGGTGCATGAGCCCGTGCAGCGGCTGCTCGGCCTGGCGCTTGCGTCGCTGGTGCGCGGCGACGCTCCGTTATTCGCGGTGCTCTGGATCCCGGGCTCGATCGTGCTGCCGGTTCTCGCCGCGTGGTGGCTGCATCAGCGGATCGAGGTTCCAGCGCTTCGCCAGGGGCGTGCACTTGCCATGCGGAGCCGCTCGATCGTGCCTCAATCGGCGCATCGGATGAACGTCCAGTAACGCGGCGCTCGACCTTCGCGTTGAGCCTTTGCCTCGTAGCGAGTCGGCGGCCAGCCCGGCGGCCGCTCCATGGCGGGCGGCGGCGCGTCGAACAGCGCCCGATGCGCCAGGACTTCGGCGACCCAGTCCTGGTAGGTCGGATCGTCTGTCGCCACCCGCCATTCCGCGCCCGGCCGCATCACCCTGGCGAGCAAGGGCAGCAGCGCCGGATGGACAAAGCGGCGCTTGGCGTGACGTGCCTTCGGCCAGGGGTCGGGGAACAGCAGGAACAACCGATCAAGACATCGGTCCGGCAGGAGACGCAGCAGCGTCCGCGCATCCTCGGTCCACAGCCGCAGATTGCCAGGAAGTGGCGCGGTCGCCTCGCAACCTTCGGGCAGCACATGCGACAACAGCGAGCAGATGCCGTTGTCGAATACCTCGCAGGCGATCAGCCCCGCCTCGGGGTGTCTGGCGATCTGGTCCAGGGCGTGCTCACCGCTGCCGAAGCCCACCTCCAGCCACAGCTCCGCCGGCCGTGGCGAGAACGCCGCCAGCGGGTCGCCGGCCTGCGCGGGCGTGAGGGCAAGGCGTGGCAGCGTGACCTCGAGCAGCCGCGTCTGCCGCGGTCGCAGCCGATGGCCGTGGCTGCGGCCGTAAAGCCGGTCAGGCGGCGGCTTCAGAGCGGGACGACCGGAGGCGGCACCGCCGGAGGTCTAAATCACGGAAACAAACAAAGAGACAGCATGGAATGAGCGCGCCCTTGAGCACTCATCCGGCGCTATCGCCCGAAGGCTGACCTCAACGCCGGCGCCAGGTCGGTCTTCTCCCACGTGAACGTGCCCTTGTCCTCATCCGGCTCGCGGCCGAAATGGCCATACGCCGAGGTGGGCACATAGATCGGCCGGTTCAAATGCAGATGCTCGCGAATGCCCCGCGGGGTCAGGTTCATCAGCTCGCGCAGGGTCCGCTCGAGCCGCGTCTCTTCCACGTCCTTGCCGGTGTTCTGTAGATCGACATAGACCGACAGCGGGCGGGCGATGCCGATCGCGTAGCTGATCTGGATGGTGCAGCGCTCGGCCAGGCCCGACGCGACGACGTTCTTGGCCAGATAGCGGCAAGCATAGGCGGCCGAGCGATCGACCTTGGTCGGATCCTTGCCGCTGAAGGCGCCACCTCCGTGCGGCGCCGCGCCGCCATAGGTATCGACGATGATCTTGCGCCCGGTCAGGCCGCAATCGCCGTCCGGACCGCCGGTGACGAACTTGCCGGTCGGGTTCACGTGGAAATCCGCCTCCGGGCACATCCAGCCGTTTGGCAGCGTACTCGTCACGATCGGCCAGAGCATTCGCTTGATCTCACCCTGGTCGAGGCCCTCGGCGTGTTGCGTCGAGACAACCACGCTGGTCGCGCCCACCGGCTTGCCGTCGATGTAGCGCAGCGTCACCTGGCTCTTGGCGTCAGGCAGCAGACCCTCGACCGACTTGTCGCGGATATGCCGCAGTTCGCGGATGCGGTGCAGGATGGCGTGGGCATAGTGGATCGGCGCCGGCATCAGCGCGTCGGTTTCGCGGCAGGCGTAGCCGAACATCATTCCCTGATCGCCGGCGCCCTCGTCCTTGTTGCCCGCCGCATCGACGCCCTGAGCGATGTCCGATGACTGCGAATGCAGGTGGCAGGAAATCTCCGCCTTGTCCCAACTGAAGCCCGCCTGGTCGTAGCCGATATCGTGGATCGCCATGCGGGCGAGATGCGCCAGCAGGTCGGGCGTGACAGTCGCGGGACCGCGGGTCTCGCCGGCGAACACCACGCGGTTGGTGGTGACCAGCGTCTCGCAGGCGACGCGCGAATAGGGATCGGCGGCGAGGTAGGCGTCCAGCACCGTGTCACTGAGCCGGTCGGCCACCTTGTCGGGATGCCCCTCGGAGACAGATTCGGAGGTGAACAGGAATTCGCCTGTATCGCGCATGGATGGGTTCTCTCGGTGGCAGAGGTGTGGAGCCGGCTGACCGGCGGCCGGTGTGGCGGAAACCCCAAAATGGGTCAAGTGGGACCAAAGGCCACGGCCGCGAAGTCCACGCGGCCGCGTATGGCGAGTTCCGCGACCGGACCGCAACGGTAGCCGGTCACAGGACGCAGGGTATTCTCATCCCGACGCGCACGCGCGCCGCCACGCACGGTCGAGCCGGTATTGATCGTGGCGAACCACGCGATGGCGCCATGCCGGGCCAGCAGCGCGGCCGTTTCGATCGCCAGGGTCACCGGCGGCGGCCCGGGCCGGGCGCGCAGCCGGACGCAGGCCCGGATGAAGGCGTCGCGGCGGCGCGCCTCCGCCCAGAAGAACACGTGGCTGTCGACATGCCTGCGCCAGAGATCAGGCTGGCCCGCGAACCTGCCGGCGAGCGTCGGCGTGAGCCGGTGGTCCGGCATCTGCTGCGGCCGCAGCACGGCGATACGGCCGGTCCCCAACCCGACGCGGTCGAAACTGTCGCGATTGGTCCCGCCCGGCCGCAGGTCAGCAGCCGGCAGCAGGCCGGTCTCGCTCAGCCACGGACCGGCGCCGTCGGCCTCGATGACGTGCCAGACCCGCGGATAGCGTGCGGCGAAGCGCGCCGCCCCGTCGTTCACGCCATTCCCAGCACGTCCATCATCGAATAGAGCCCCGGCCGCCGCCCGGCCGCCCACAGCGCGGCCCGCACAGCGCCGGTGGCAAAGGCACGGCGGTCGAAGGCGCGATGGGTCAGAGCGATGTGCTCGGTCGCCGCGGCGAAGATCAGCGTGTGCTCGCCGACCACCTGGCCGCCGCGCAATGCGGCAAAGCCGATGGCGCCGGTCTTCCTCGCGCCGGTATGTCCATGCCGACCGCTCTCCATCACGTCGGACAGTGCCACGCCGCGGCCCTTGGCGACCGCCCGGCCCATCCCGATCGCTGTGCCGGATGGCGCGTCGACCTTCTGGCGGTGATGCATCTCCATGATCTCGGCGTCGTAGCTGTCGGCCGGCAGCGCGGCACCCATCCGCTCCGCCAATGCCAGCACCAGGTTGACGCCGGTGGAGAAGTTGGACGCATACACGACCGGGATCTGCCGCGCCGCGGCCTCCACGGAAGCCTCGTCGGCGGCAGAGAGGCCAGACGTGCCGAGGACCCAGGGCTTGCCGGATGCGGCCAGCGCTGCCGCGTAGGGTTGCGCGGTCGCGGCATTGGTAAAATCGACCACGACATCGGACGCGGCGGCGAGAGCGCCTATGTCTGCGCGCAGAACGACGCCATCAGGCGCGGGCTTGTCCGAACCACGACGCCCGATGCCGCCCACAAGTTCGGCTCCGGCGACCCGCACCTCCTCGACCAGCAGGTGGCCCATCCGTCCTGTCACGCCGGCGATACCGATGCGGATTGCCATCGCGTTTCCTCGCACATGGAGATCGTTTGCACGTACTCTGCGATCGTGCGTTACGGCCGTCCAGTGGCCGCTTCGCAGTGATCTGGCGATGCGCGACTATCTAACGCGGATAACCGCGCTCGGCTGAGGCATACCCTGAAGGCGTGAACACCCTTACCCCCTGCCACCCTCGAAGAACTCCTTCACCTTGGAGAAGAAGCCTTCGCTTTCCGGGCTGCCCTTGCCGTGGCCCTCGGCTTCCGCCTCGAACTCCTCGAGCAGCTCGCGCTGGCGGCGTGTCAGGTGCTGCGGCGTCTCCACCGCGACCTGGATATACATATCGCCGCGCACCGCGCTGCGCAGCACCGAGAATCCCTTGCCGCGCAGCCTGAACTGATCGGCGGTCTGCGTTCCGGGCGGGATCTTCACCTTCGCCTTGCTGCCGTCGATCGCCGGCACCTCGACTTCGCCGCCGAGAGCCGCCTGGGTCATCCGCAGCGGCACACGCATGAAGATGTTCTGGCCATCGCGCTGGAAGATCGGATGCGGCCGAATCGCGACGTGCACATAAAGGTCGCCGGGCGCTGCGCCGTGTCCCGCGGCCTCGCCCTCGCCGGCCAGCCGGATGCGTGTGCCGTCCTCCACGCCCGGCGGGATCGCCACCTGTAGCGTGCGCTCGCGCCCCACCGTGCCGGCGCCGCCGCAGACCTTGCATGGGCTGCGGATCACGCGCCCTTGGCCGCCGCAGGTCGGACAGGTGCGTTCGATCAGGAAGAAGCCCTGCTGGGCGCGGACCTTGCCGGCGCCGCGGCAGGTCGCACAGGTGTCGGCGGCGTGGTTCTTGTCCTCGGATCCCGTGCCGGTGCAGGCGTCGCACACCACCCGCGTCTGCACGCGGACGCTCGTCTTGGTGCCAGCGAATGCGTCGGACAGATCGATCTCGACCGCTTGGCGGATGTCGTTGCCGGCGCGGTTGCGACCGGCCGGTCCGCCCCGCCGGCCACCCACG